>CAVQWJ010000007.1:0-125000 GCA_963717565.1 uncultured Alphaproteobacteria bacterium | reverse complement strand
ACAAGCAGCGCCGCCGTCGATGAACGCGTTATAGACCCGACCCCAAGGCCCGTCAACAAGTCTTTCGCAAAACATTTGAACTTTTGTCATACGAGCCGTGAACGCCCCGCTTTTCAAGAGCGCGGCTGTGGGTAATGATGGCGGCCCGGTCCTGACGCGCCGCAAATGGGCCATAATGCGAAGGCTTCGTCCCTAAGAGATACCTGCTTCGCTCCTGTAACGCGCGATGTTGCGGAAGCAGGATTCACAGCCGCGCGATCCTCTAGCGACAGCGGTTTTTTGGAAGGTAACGGCTCAGCTATATGGCATTGCAGATGAACAGCCGTCTGACTGCTACCGCTTCAGGCGGCTCTGACTGGCTCGAAAACGTCAATGAACCCGCAATCGAAGTGGACGGGCGCCGCCATACCGCCGACGATCGTCGGCGGGTTTCCGCGCGCTGGCTTTCCGGAACGGTGCTCACGGGCTTCTCCGGCGCGCTGCTGATCAGCGCCGCGGCCTATACCGCCCTCGACCAGCAGACCCGGTTCGCCGAAGCGCCGACGCGTGCGCAGACCGCTCGCGCCTCCGAAGAAGAAGGCAATGTCGTCAACCCGAAAAAGGGTGACCGCATCATGCGCGCGGTCGATGTGGTCGCGGCCAAGCAAACCTTCCGCGCGGCGACCACGTCGAAATCCGGCGAGAAGGAAGTCGTGCGCACGCGCGCCTTTACACATGTTGCGGCGACGCTGACGCTTTCTCCGACGAGCTTCGCCAGCGAGGTTCCCGCATACAACCCCCTCAAGCTCGTCAGCGACGCGCGCGCGCCGGATAGCAGCGGCGATTCCGACGTCGCGCTCGACGAGGCGGAAGTCTCCTTCGTGACGAAGGATCTCAATTCGATCGAGCTTCAATCTCAAAGCGCCCTGCTTTCCTTCGACGAGGCGCAGGCTCAGGTGCTCGAACAAGTGAAGAGCACTCTCGCCGCCGGCCCCAAGGCCGCGCTGCCGCTGCCTGGCCAGCTCCTGCTCTCGCGAACGAGCCGCGCCACAGGCATTGATCCCGGCGCCCTCGCTTACGCGACGCCGGGGACGTCGCTCACCGCGCCCTTCTCGTCGATCGAAGTGCGCATGGTGCCCGAGAATGTGACCATCGCGCCGCGCGACACGCCGCAGCCGACGCAGATGGAGGAAAAGCTCGCGGTCGTCCGGCACAATGAACAGCTCGAGGACATTCTAGGCGCGAATGGCGTGCCGAAGGCGCGTATCGCGGCGGTCGTCGCGGCCTATAGAGGCAAGCGTGATCCGGTGCGCGAAGGCCAGCGGGTGAAGCTGTTGTTTGCCGACTTCGACGGCTCGGGCAAAAACATGCAGCTCGCCCGCCTCTCGGTCTACAATGACGATGAAGTCGAATCGATCGTCGCGGCGACGGACAAGGGCACATTCGTGCAAACCCCGACGGGGCCGGCTGCGGTCGCGAAACGCGGCGGCTCCAAGCGCCCTTCGCTGGATGAATTCGGCGATATCGAGGAAGATCCGGGCGCGATGCGCCTCTACGACTCGCTCTACGAGACGGCGCTGAAGCAGCAGATTCCAAAGCCCATCATCAATGAGCTCGTGCGCGTCTTCGCCAATGACGTCGATCTTCAGCGCGCGGTCTCTGGCGGCGACGCGCTCGACGTCTTTTATGACGAGCCGGAGGACGGGTCGGCTCCGGGCCGCGACTCCCTGCTCTATGCGTCGCTCTCCACGCGCGACGAAACCTACCGTTATTACCGTTTCCAGACCCAGGACGACGGCCTTGTCGACTACTACGACGAGAACGGCCGTTCGAGCCGCAAATTCCTGGTCCGCAAGCCCATCTCCATCGGCGAGACGCGTTCCGGCTTCGGCATGCGTCGCCATCCGATCCTCGGCTATTACAAGATGCATACGGGCGTCGACTGGGCGGCGCCGATCGGCACGCCGATTCTGGCGGCCGGCAATGGCACGGTGATCAAGGCGCAATGGGATTCCGGATATGGCCGACGCGTCGAGATCCAGCACGCCAACGGTTACATCACGACCTATAATCACATGTCGGGATTTGCGCGCGGCATTTCGGAAGGCGTGCGGGTCAAGCAGGGACAGGTCGTCGGCTTCCTCGGCTCGACAGGTCTGTCGACTGGCCCGCATCTCCACTACGAGGTCATGGTCAACGGGCATTTCGTCGACCCGATGCGCGTCAAGCTTGCGCGCACGCGCGAGATCGAAGGCCGCATGCTGGCGGAATTCAAGAGAGAACGCGACCGCATCGACTCGCTGATGGCGAAGGCGCCGAACAGCAGCAAGGTGGCGGCGCGCGGCGCGACCGGTCCGACCGCGAGCAGATGATCCCGAAGGTTGCTACGCCGCCAACCGCCGTTCGACTTCGCGGAACTCCAGAGGCCGCAGGGCTTCCACCGTCCGGGCGATGGCCTCCATGGTCGCCATCGTCTCGCGCCTGAGGGCCTCGCGCGGCAACTCCACCCTGAATGTCGCGCTCGACGGCGACCAGCAGGCGAATGGCGTCGAAAGAGGTCAGCCCCAGATCGTAGAGGTTGGCGCGGGGCGTCAGATGCGCCGCCGGAACGGCAAGCTGCACTTCGCTTTCGATGATCTGCCGAATTGCGCCGAACATTTCCCTGTCTCCGAAGCCGCATTTCAAACTGATGGAAACATTAGGCGGCTGGCCGCAGCGCGCCCGTGCGCCGGCGCACACCCCAACGTGAGCTGAGCTGGTTGATCCCCCCTTCCGCGGATGGCACAAATGCTGCGCACGCCATTCAGGGAACACCCAATGAAAGCCGAACCGTCCCAGCTTCCCGAGCTTTTGCAAAAGCTTTACCGCGCTCATGAAATCCATGGCGGCGCGATCTCTGGAACCTTTCGTTTCCGGTTCGACGACAGCGCGTTTTTGCTTCGGCATTTTTTGGGTTCAAACCAGCTTCCGCCGGAACGTAACGAAAAGACGTCGCGCCAATTCCTCCTGTTTGGCGCAACGGCCTGCGGCAGCCCGATCGGACTGTGGACGAGCGAACCCGGCCAGCCGGTGGTCATTTTCGGTTCAGAAGGCGAGTGCGCTGTTCTGGCGACGACTCTGGAAGACTTCCTGCGCCTTTTGGGCGTCGGATATTGGGAACTGGACGCATTCGACCCGTGGCGGGCGCCCGAGATCGAAATTCATGAATATTCCGGAGAGCCCGTAGTTCCGGCGTGGCTCCCCGCCTTTCTCGAAACAGAAGGCCTGACCGCGCCGCCGACCGCGGCGGAAATTCACGGCCGAACCTTTGTCCTCAATCAGAAATTTCATTCCGAATGTTTCGACACGGCCTTCCTGCATCTGGATTATGGCCAGTTCTATCTGCATCAAAATCCCGAGTTTCTGGCGCCGGTCGAAATCACGGACGACGCTCTTGCCAGAGGCTTCATTCAATGTGACGACGTGATCGCCTTCTATGTCGAGGACCGCGACAATTACCGCTGTGAAGTCGGCGTGAGCCTCTTGACGGAGGCCGAGTTTGAGACTTGGCGCAGTCTGGTCGATTTCACGCGGCCGTTCGATTTCGAGATCATGGACGGATTGTGGGTCTCGGGCGTCAGCGCTGAACCCAGACGTTTTCAAAATCCCGGTTGCAAGCCGGGCCGTTATAAAATGCTCGTGAACTCCAATCGCAGCCTGGCCAGATTGCGGCCTTATGTAAACTTCCGCTATCGGATTTTCATCTGCCCGAGGTCTTGACCTGCCGAAGGCGCCTTCAGCCAAATCCCACGCGACGCCGCACCGCTCCCGCGCTCACGCCCTGTTCACGCAAGACGCGCAGCGTCTGCGAGCCACGGCTCTTGGCAAGTTTCTCGCCGCCGTCATCCAGCACCAAGGCGTGATGGAAATATCGAGGTTCGGGCAAATCGAGCAGATTCTGTAACAGGCGGTGCAGGCTTGTGGCGTGGAAGAGATCGCGCCCGCGCACGATATCCGTCACGCCCTGCAGCGCGTCGTCCAGCACAACGGCGATGTGATAACTCGCCGGCGTATCCTTGCGGGCGAGAACCACGTCGCCCCATCGCGCCGGCTGCGCGTCAATCGAAGATTCGCCCCACAAATCCAGAGGCAAAGAGGTCTCATCGGCAGGCGGTCGACGCTCCCGCCAGGCCAGCCCCTCCCCTGCCAATGCGACGGCTTTTTGCATGTCGAGCCGCAAGGCGACGCCGCCCTGCTTCAAAACCTCGCGCGCCGGGCGGCGCGGCTTGTCACGGCAGGTTCCCGGATAGAGCGGCGCGCCATCCGGATCGCGCGGCCAGTTGTCGTGAGAAGCGGCGAAATGGGCAATGTCGGAGCGCTTGCAGTCGCAGGCGTAGAGGAGCCCCATCGCGTCCAGCCGATCGAGCGCGCGCGCATAATCGTCGAAGTGCTCGGACTGGCGGCGGACCGGCTTCTCCCAATCGAGCCCCAGCCAAGCGAGATCCTCGTAGATCGCGGCCTCGAATTCCGCGCGCGCGCGACCTTGATCGATGTCTTCGATACGGAGCAGGAATCGCCCGCCACAGGCGCGCGCGAGGTTGAAGTTGAGAAGCGCGGAATAAGCGTGGCCGAGATGCAGAAAGCCGTTCGGCGAGGGCGCGAAGCGGAAGATGCGGGGCAAAGACTCATTCATGCCTGCCTGCCCTGCGCCCGCCGTCAGCGCCGGCGCGCGCGCTCCGCAATCGCCAGCGCGGCGGCGAAGGCCTGTTCGCGATCGAGTTCGCTCGTGTCGAGCGTCACCGCGTCCGCCGCCGCCTTCAGTGGCGCGGCGCTGCGTTCGCTGTCGCGGGCGTCGCGCTTGCGAACATCTTCGAGAATGCCGGCAAAATCCACCTCTTCGCCACGAGCGGCCAGCTCCAGCGCCCGGCGCTGGGCGCGGGTTTCCGGCGACGCGGTGACGAAAATCTTTACCGATGCGTCAGGACAGATCACCGTGCCGATGTCGCGCCCGTCGAGCACGGCGCCCTCCGGACGCGCGGCGAAATTGCGTTGCAGATCGATGAGCGCCGCGCGCACCGCCGGCATGGCGCCGACGAGCGAAGCCCCCTCGCCCATTTCGCGGCCGCGCAGCCGCGCCTCGTCGAAGTCGGTGAGCGACAGGCCGCGCGCCGCCTCCACCGCCGCTTCGACGTCGTCGAGCGGCAGCCCTTCCTCCATCAGCGCGCAGGCGGTGGCGCGATAGAGCAGGCCCGTATCGAGATGCGGCAGGCCGTAATGCGCCGCGAGCCTGCGCGCGAGCGTGCCCTTGCCGGACGCCGCCGGCCCGTCGATGGCGATCACGAAGCTCACGAGAATGTCGCTCCGAGCCCTTCCATCAAGGCGCGGAAGGTCGGGAAACTCGTGGCGATCATGGTCTCGTCGTCGACCGTCACCTTGTTTTGCGCGGCCAGCCCCATCACGAGGAAGCTCATGGCGATGCGGTGATCGAGATGCGTCTCCACCGCGCCGCCGCCCGCTGACCGGCCCGCCCCGCACGATGAGGTCGTCGCCGACGATCTCGCAATCGACGCCATTGACCTTCAGCCCCTCCGCGACGGCCGCGAGACGATCCGACTCCTTCACGCGCAATTCGGAAAGCCCGCGCATGCGCGTCTCGCCTTTGGCGAAAGCCGCGGCGACGGCGAGGATCGGATATTCGTCGATCATCGACGGCGCGCGTTCGGCCGGGACGTCGACGCCCGTGAGCGTCGAGAAACGCGCGCGCACATCGGCGACTTCCTCGCCCCCCTCCTCGCGCCTGTTGTCGAGCGTGATGTCGGCGCCCATTTCCTGAAGCGTCGTGAGCAGGCCGCTGCGCAGCGGATTTGTCATCACCCCTTCGATCACAATGTCGGAGCCGGGCGTGATCAGCGCCGCGACCAGCGGAAAGGCCGCCGAGGAGGGATCGGCCGGCACATTCACCGGGCGCGCGACGAGTTCCGGGCGTCCTTCCAGCGTGATCTTGCGGCCATGGGCGCCATAGGGCTCGCTCGTGACCTTCGCGCCGAAGTGGGCAAGCATTTTCTCGGTATGATCGCGCGAGGCCTCGGCCTCGATGACGACCGTGCGGCCCGGCGAATTGAGCCCGCACAGCAGCACGGCGGATTTGATCTGCGCCGACGCCACCGGCGTCTTGTATTCGACCGGCAGCGGCTCGGCGGAGCCCTGCAGCACCAGCGGGAGGCGCCCGCCCTCTGCCTGCTCCAGCACCTGCGCGCCCTGCAGCGCCAGCGGATCGAGAATGCGTTTCATCGGGCGCTTGCGCAGAGAGGCGTCGCCGTCGAAACGCGCGACGATCGGATGGCCGGCGATGACGCCCATCATCAGCCGCGACCCGGTCCCGGCGTTGCCGAAATCCAGCGTCTCGGTGGGCTGGAGCAGCGAGCCGAGCCCGGCGCCCCAGACGCTCCAGCTTCCCTGCCCATGGCGCACGACTTTGGCGCCGAGCTGGCGCGCCGCCTGCGCGGTGCGCAGCACGTCCTCGCCTTCGAGCAGCCCTTCGATCCTGGTCTCTCCGACCGCGAGCAGGCCGAAGATCATGCAGCGATGCGAGACGGACTTGTCGCCGGGCGGCCGGACTCGACCCGTCAGCGGGCCGGAGGCGGCGGCGCTCAGCGGCGCGGCGGGTGTATGAGATGCGTCCAATATCGGGGCCCTTGGCAAGCGGCGCGCCGCCTGCGGCCGACGCAGCATCGGCGCCGCGACGCGCGCGGATCGTGACCCGAAACAGGCGCCGGGAGCCGACACCAGGCCCCGGATTCGCCGATCAGGCTCCGTCGCGTTCCATTTAGCGAAAGGCGGAAGGGAAGGAAAGTTGGAAAAGCGTGGCCGTTCGGTGTGGGGCCGCCGAGGGGGGCTTGAGCGGGCGTTGGGGGTCGAACTCAAGACACGTAGCCCGGAGCGCGTTCGCAACGCATTGATTTAGCTATCTGACCTTCCCGTCACCAAGGGGGGCTATTGCGGAGATGGCGATCCGCGGGCGATCAGCGACAGGATACGGTCCGTCTCCTCGTTCAGCGCCTTGCTGACGGCGGCCTCGAAATGGCTCCGAACAAAGCCACGCTGAAGAACAAGTTCGCGAGCGGCAAGTGTGACCGCCACGTCGAGAGACCTAGACTCGCGGTCGCACTCTTCGACGACTTGATCATAGGGAATTGTCGAACTCAGCAGAGCCATCCGGCGCGCGGCGCTTTCACCAAGTCGGCGCGCGGCGTCTGCATAATGCTTCTTGAAGCTAGCCAAAACGCGACCCCTGACTTTTGAAGGCGCCTCATATACGTAAAAACACTTAGTTTGACATTGGCTGCAATGCAAGCGGAGCGCTTTCGCAAATTCGCTCGACCTCGCAGGCCCGATAGTTAGCCGCCATTGACCGCCCGCGCCGCGCGAAAGCGCTACTGTTGCGGCTGGACCGTTCTCTCGGTAACGTCCGCGCTATTGGCGGGGGACGCGTAATTATGGAGGGGAGCATGGCCGGATGTGACGGGCTCACTTTCAAGGGTCTGAAGCGAAGCGGTTGGAACGCAATCAAGCGCGCCGCCGCGTCTTATGGCGTCAGCGGCGGCGACGCCGGACAGGCGTCCAGCCAGGGCTATAGTTTTGCATGGCGCTATGACGAGGGCTCGATGACGCTCCGCATTCAGTGCGTAGACGCACCCGACATGATCCCCTGCTCGCAGATCAACGCCCGGCTGCGAGCCGAGCTTGGACAAGTCGTCGCCGATGCAGGCGAGAGCTTCGACGAGACGATGATCGCTTGATGGGACGGTCCGAAAAAAAACCTCGTAAGACGCACTGATTGATGAGGTGTCTTCCTTGGGCCAGTTCCTGTTGTCGCCGCCAGCAGTTTTTTTCTGGATCGTGGCGATGGGCGGCGTTCTTCTCCGGCAATCCGGAAAACTGGGCCACGCAAGGGGCGAGCACTGGTGGCATCATTGCACGCATTTCATCATGCTCATCGCCATGCTTGCAATGTATTGCGCGATGGTTTTCGGCAAAGAATGGTTTCCCAGAAGCGTCTGGTCCCTCGTTTATGTCGCGATAACGCTCGCCGTCAGCATCTGGATTCTCATCCGGTACAAACAATGCGGCGCAGTGAGCCGAATGTGGGCGCTGGCTTTGGTTTCGCAGGTGGCCATGCTCTATATGTGCTTGCCGATGAACCAGTGGATTCCACTAGTCTCCTACGCATTTGCTTTCTATTTTGCCTGTGAGGGCTTGAGCTGGCTGCGTCACGCCTTGCTGGAGCAGGATACCGATGGATCGACACGCCTGCTTCAACGCAGGCCCAATGTCGACTCTCTCTGCATGACTCTCATGGCGGCGGCCATGGGTTACATGTTCATTGGGATGCAACTGAAGGCCTCCGAGCGGGCCGCCGTCCCCACTACGCCGACGCCGGCAGCGGCGAAAAACGATGCGAGCCCTTCGACGCCCATCTCGCAACATGAGAACCCGCCACTCGCAAAGGACGTCCCGGTTCCACCGGCTCCTGAACTTCGACATTACACGGTCGTTGCCGGCGATTCTCCGTCTCGGGTCGCAGCGCGACTGTATGGCGACCATCGACGCTGGAAGGATATTTTGAAATCCAATCCGGGCGTCGACCCCCGGCGCCTACGCGCTGGTCAAATAATCAACGCCCCGCTTTAGATGCTGGGGCCGTCCTGTGGGAACGCGGGGTGCGGCTGGATCGGCCTGTGATCCAGGCAAAGCATTGGAGCGGGCGATGGGAATCGAACCCACGACATACAGCTTGGGAAGCTGTCGTTCTACCACTGAACTACGCCCGCGAGTCGCTCCGAAACGCCCGGATTTTCTAGCCTAAGGCCACGCGGCGCGCAACCGGGCTGTTTTCAGGCGCGACCGGTCCGGGACGAGGCGGGAACGTGAAATCCAAGCGATCGTTGCAAAAAAATGCAACCGCGCAGAGCGCGGTTGCATATGATGGGCCGAACCTGACGGGCTGAATTTACCAGCAGTTGCAGCCAGCGGAATAGCCGTAGGTGGCCGCCGGATAGGCTGCGCCATAAGTGCCGCAACCCGCCGTCGCCGGGTAGGCCGCGCCATAATAGCCATAGCCGGTCGCCGGATAGGCCGCGCCGTAATAGCCGTAGCCCGTCGCCGGATAGGCGGAGCCGTAGTAGCCATAGCCGCCATAGGTCGCGCCAAGCGCCGCGGCGCCGAGAAGTCCGGCGCCATAGCCCCAGCTACGGCCGCCCCAACCGCGGCGCCAGCCGCCGCCGTAACCCCAGCGGTTGCCCCACGGCCGCCCCGAATAGCCCCAACGGGTATTGCCCCAGCGATTGTTGCCCCAGGTCGAACCCATGCCAATTCGGTTGTAGCCCCAGGCCGAGCGCATGCCGATACGGTTGTTAAAGCCCACGCCGCTGCCCCAGTGACCGCCACGCCAGCCGCCGCCATGACCACCCCACGCCGAAGCGGGCGTAGCAGTCGATAGTGCGCCCGCTGCCACGGTTGCGGCGAGCGCGACGCCAAGCATCTTGGATTTGATCATTTCCGTCTCCACGGGTTTGGTCGGGCGACGCCCGAAAACTCCCCGTGCAACGCTGTCTGTTTTGTGTTGTTCCGGCGCGTAGAAAGCACAGAGGCAGCCGACCGCCTGCCCTCGAACGCTTCCTTTTCCACTAATGCAATGACTTACCCGAGAATAATTTTTCGGCGACTGCCCGGTCCCGCCGCCGCTCGACGGCCCGGATCAGGCGCAGGCGATGCGCCAGGCGCTTTTTGCGATTTCGAGTTCTTCGTTTGTCGGGATTGTCAGAACGGCGACGACAGAGTCGCTCGAGGATATGATTGAGTCGCCCCGCGCATTCGCCTGAGCGTCGAGCGAGAGCCCGAGCCAGCCGCAACCCGCCACGACCTCGGCGCGGGTGTTTGCATCATTCTCGCCGATGCCGGCGGTAAACACGAGCGCGTCCAAACCCCCGAGCGCCGCCGCCAGCGAGCCGATCTCGCGCTGAATGCGATAGACGAAAAGCGCGATCGCCTCTTTGGCCTCGGGCTCCGCCGCGGCGCGCAGGACGCGCATGTCTGATGAAATCCCCGAGACGCCGAGCAGGCCGGACTCGCGATAGATCAGGTTTTCGAGTTCGCGCGGGCCCATGCCATATTGATCCATCAGATGAATGAGCACGCCGGGATCGAGCGCGCCGCAACGCGTGCCCATCACCAAACCATCGACCGTCGTGAAGCCCATCGTGCTGGCGACGCTGCGGCCGTCACGGATGGCGCAGAGGCTGGCGCCATTGCCGAGATGCGCGACGATCACGCGTCCCTGCGCCAGTTCCGGCGCAATCTCCCGAAGCCTGCCGATCACATATTGATAGGAAACGCCATGAAAGCCGTAGCGTCTCACGCCTGCGTCGGAATAGTTGCGCGGGATCGCGAAAGCTTGGGCGATAGGCGGCTGGCTGCGATGAAAGGCGGTGTCGAAGCAGGCGACCTGCGGCAGGCGCGGGCGCAGCGCCCGCATCGCGCGGATGACCGCGAGATTATGCGGCTGATGCAAAGGCGCCAGCGGAATCAGCGCCGCGAGCCGTTCGAGAATGTCGTCGTTGATCAACGCCGGCTCGGCAAAATCGCTTCCGCCATGCACCACGCGATGACCCATTGCGACGATGTCGTGTCCCTCGAGAAAGGGCCCCGCGACGCGCATCATGGTCTGCGTCGCCGCGACGTGATCGAAGCCGGTAGGCGCCGGCTCCTCCTGCGCGACGATGGCCCCCGTAGCGTCGGTGAGTTTCGCGCGCGGCGTGGCGCCGATGCCTTCGACCTGGCCTCTCAGTCTCAAAGCCGGGTGCTCGGCCGCGTCGAAAATCGCGAATTTGATGCTCGAAGACCCTGCGTTGACGACGGCGATGCTGCTCATTTTGGCAGTTCGAAATGTTTCGAGAGTTTGAGGCCCTGGCCCTGATAATTGGAAACGCCGCCCTCGCCATAGAGCGACGCCGGCGTCTCGGCCATGCGCTCGTAGACGAGGCGGCCGATGTATTGGCCGTCCTCGAGAACGAACGGCACCTCGCGCGAGCGCACTTCCAGCACGGCGCGCGCGGCGGGTTTCCCGTCGGCGCCGCCGCCGAAGCCGGGATCGAAAAAGCCGGCGTAATGAACGCGGAATTCGCCGATGGCGGCGTCCATCGGCGCCATTTCGGCGGCAAGGTCCGGCGGAATGGCGAGGCGCTCGCGCGAGGCGAGAATATAGAAGTCGCCGGGATCGAGAATGAGTCGTCCATCGCGCGCCGGAAGCCTGTCCCAGTAATCATCGACGCGATAGGCGCCGACGCGGTCCACGTCGATGACATCGGTATGTTTCTGCGCCCGATAGCCGATGACGCCGCCGAAAGCCTCCGCGCCGAGCGCCACCCGCAACACCACGCCGTCGCGCAGATTCAGCGCGCCGTCGACAAGCGGCGAGACGCGATGCAGCTCCGCAAGGGCGGCGTCGGACAGCGCATCCGCGCCCTGCCCCTCTGCGGTCAGCCGCTCGCGAAAGCGCAATTGATTCAGCCGCGAGCCCATGCGAGCCCTTACCGAAAAGCTGCGCGGCGAGACTTCCGCGTAAAGCGGCCCCGTATAACCCGGCTCGACTTCGTCGAAGCGCTCGCCCCGATCGGTGATCAGCCGCGTGAAGATGTCGAGCCGCCCCGTCGAACTCTTCGGATTGGCGGCGCCGGACACTTGCCCCGGCAGCGCGAGGCTCTCCAGCAGCGGCACGACATACACGCAGCCGCGCTCCAGAATGGCGCCGTCGCCCTGAAGCGACATCTCGTCGTAAGTGAAGGCCGCGAGAATGTCGCCGACGCTCCTGTCCCTGCCCGGCAGAAAGCTCGCCCGCACGCGATAGGCCTTGGGGCCAAGCCGCAGATCCAGGCTGGCGGGCTGGATTTGCCCAGCGGCGAGGGGCGCGGCGACGCGGATCGCGCCGCGCTCGGCCATCGCCTCGATCTGCCGGCTGGAGAGCACGCCACCCATTCGACCCCACTCCGTCATGCCCGCGCCTGGGATGGCGCGCGTCACCTCTTAACAAGTAACCCCGGCCTCTCAAAGCCGGGCCTCATGCGACAGGCGATTGACAGGCGCGCCTGCTTTTCGGATTACTGCCCCGTGGTTATTTGAGCCGGCCGGCTTGCCGCCACGTTAAACCAAAGCGCTAAAAGGCCGGGTCTCCCAACGGAAACCCGCTTTCTCAGGCGCCGCGCGCCCTGTCGCGCGCACATCATATCCGGCGCGCGTCGCGCGCCCCCAGGGAGAGAACGAATGGCCAAAGACGCCCCGCGCAAGCTCAAGCCGGCGACGCAGCTCGTCCATGGCGGCACGATGCGCTCGGCCTTCGGGGAAATGTCCGAGGCGCTCTTCCTCACCCAGAGCTTCGACTATCCGACGATGGAGGCGGCGGAAGCCCGCTTCAAGGGCGACGATCCCGGCTTCATCTACTCCCGCTTCTCGAACCCCACCGTGGCCATGTTCGAGCAGCGCATGATCCTGCTCGAGGGCGCCGAAGCCGCCCGCGCCACGGCCAGCGGCATGGCGGCTGTCACGGCCTCTCTGCTCGCGCAGGTGAAAGCCGGCGACCATATCGTCGCCGCCCGCGCGCTGTTCGGCTCCTGTCTCTATGTGGTGGAAGACCTCCTGCCCCGTCTCGGCATTCCCTCGACGCTCGTCGACGGCGCCGACCTTTCGCAGTGGAAAGCGGCCATCCGGCCCGAAACCAGGCTCTTCTTCCTCGAAAGCCCGACCAATCCGGGACTCGAGGTCTATGATCTGAAAGCCATCGCCGATATTGCGCATAACGCGGGCGCAAGACTCGTCGTGGACAATGTCTTCGCCACCCCGCTCCTGCAGAAGCCGATGGAGCTTGGCGCCGATGTGGTCGTCTATTCGGCGACCAAGCACATCGACGGCCAGGGCCGATGTCTGGGCGGAATCATTCTCTCCTCGCAGGCGATCATCGAAGAGAGCATCCATAATTTCCTGCGCCAGACCGGCCCCGCCATGTCGCCCTTCAACGCCTGGGTGATGCTCAAAGGTCTGGAGACCCTGCCCCTGCGCGTCAACCAGCAGACGGCGAGCGCGGCGAAGATCGCCGACTTTCTGGCCGAGCAGAAGGGCGTGTCGAAGGTTCTCTATCCCTTCCGCAAGGACCATCCGCAGGCGGAACTGGCGCGCCGGCAGATGACCGGGGGCGGGACGCTGGTCAGCTTCGTTCTGGACAGCAAGGAGGCCGCTTTCAAGATGGCCAACGCCCTTCAGATCGTCAGGATTTCCAACAATCTGGGCGACGCCAAGAGCCTCATCACCCATCCGGCGACGACGACGCATCAGCGCCTGACGCCGGAAGCGCGGGCCACGCTGGGCATCAGCGACGGCATGCTGCGCCTGTCGGTCGGTCTCGAGGATGTGGGGGATTTGATCGAGGATCTGGCGGAGGGCCTCGCGGCCGCTCGGTAGGTTGGCTCCGCAACGGCGCCGCAAGGAGGGAACCGGCGCCGTCACGGAGTTTTGCGTGCGCTGCTATCAGGCCTGCGGAGGCGCCCGCGCCCGGTTGGCCAGCCGGGGCCTGGGCGCCGACGCCTCGCAGTCCGCCACCATCCAGGGGAGGTTCGTCTGGATGGGCGATGCGTCGACAAGGCCGGGCCGCGCCGCAATGGGGGCGCTGCCGCTGCAGAGCGTCTGACAGAGGACGCAGTCAATGCCGCGGTCGCCTGCGGGGCCCGGCCGCCCCTTCTGCACGTCGGACAGGGAGACGCCCGACGCGAAGCACGTGAAAATTGACGCGAGAGAGTCGGATTTCCCGGCAATCGCGCGCGCCGCCAGCGGCGCCGCGAAGGGCGCCCCTGAAAACAGCGCGGCCGCCAGCAGCAGCAACTGGCCCAGAAGGCCCGCCGCTCCGGCTCGCAGCGATTGGGAAACCCGTCGCGTCACGCTCGTCGCGCCCCTTTCAGGAAGCGACGCGGGCGAAACGCGCCCGACGTTCCAGGTCAATGAGCCGAATGGCCCGCTCGGCAAGACCGGGCGCGAGCAAATCGCGGCCTCTCACAATAAGCGTGGCGCCGCGTTGCGCCGTCCTGCCCATTCCGGCGGAAGCCTCTCCTTGCCGCGCGGGCGCGGCGGTCTCCCCCGCTATGGAACTCGATTCCGCTGCTTTCAAATTCTCCAGCGCCGCCTGCGCCAACGCGCAGTCACGACCGCTCGGCCGTCTCTTCGGGCCCATTATTCGCTCCAATCGCCGCCTTGCGCGACTCGTCTCGTGAAAGTCAGGGCTGACAAAATCGCGCGCTTGCTGCGCACGAAAGCCCTTGGTCGATTGCGATCCAGCGAAAGCGCTTCCGAAAGAGGAAACCGCCAAGCGCCGGAATCGACGAGATGATCAGGCGGAAAGAGGCGGGGCGCGCGCCTGTTGCGCGATATGGCGCAAGCTGGCGTTTGGCGACTGATGGGCAAATGACCAGCGCAGGAAAGTCCATTGCGCGGCAGGCGTCGCAACGCCTGTGCTTCGGGAGACTACCGGCGGAGCGTCGTCACAAAAGCCCTGGCAAAGCGCACAATCGTGATGATGATGATTGTGACGACTATGTCCGGGCGGTTGCGGACCCTGGTCGGCATGCGAAGCGCCGAAGCAGATGTGGCCCAGCGGCCCATCGAGTCCGTGTGCTGCGGCCACGCCGTTCGCGACCGGCGCAATGACCTGAATGGTCATCGCCAGCACGAAAAGCAGAGCTGTCAGCCACCGCCGGGACATGAAGAAACGAACCTGTCGTTTGAAAACGCGCCAAAGCGCGCCGCTATAAAAGCAAAGGTCTGCCCGTATCGCAACCGATAAGGTCAAAAGACTGGCATGATTCTTTCGGGAAAATGTCCCGCGCCGCCAGAGGCCGGCGCGGGAAACATGTGCTCTCGCGCTCAGAACTTGAACTTCACGCCGCCCTGGAAGAGGCGCGGATTGCCGGCGTAGATTGAGCCTGTGGCGTTCTGCGCCAGCGCCCACCAGCCGTTCTGCACCACGGAGCCATTCACCAGCGAAACCGAATTGCTGATGTTGTTGGCCGAAGCGACCCAGGTTCGGTCGAAGATGTTGCGCACTTCGAAATAGGCGGTGAAGTGTTTCAGGAGTCCGATGTCGACGTCGCGGTCGAAGTGCAGATTGGTGTTGACCAGACCATAGCTCGGGATGGTCAGCACATTGCCGTTGTCGATGAAATAGGAGCTCGAATAATTGTATTCGACGAAGGCGCCGAGCCCCTTGTAGTCGCCGAAGGGGACATCGTAAGCGAGGCGCGCTGTCGCCGTATGCGGCGCGACGCCGGGGATCTTGTAACCCGCGCGATCGAAATAGCCGGTCTTGGTTGTCGTGCCGATCTGCTCGACGAACTCCGTAAACATCTGATTGTTATAGGTGTAATTCGCCATTACGCGGACGCCGTCATAGGGCCGCCAGTCGAGCAGCGTCTCGACGCCGCGATGCACGGAGCCCGGCGCGTTGAAGGTGTAACTGAGCAGTCCCGCCCCCGGCGACTGCGTGAGCTGCTCGTCCTGATACCACTCATGGAAGCCCGTCAGGCTGAAAAGCAGCGTCTCGTACGGCTTCCAGTCGAACCCAATATCGAAACCGATATTGCGCTGCGTCTTGAGATCGGTGTTGGCGCCGACCTGCCCCCGCTGATTGACGAAGAGCTGGCCGGGATTAGGCGTCCCATAGCCGCTCGACGCGCGGAAATGCGTCAGCAGGTCGGGCATCGCACGCCATGTCACCGACGCCTCCGGCCCGAAGTTCCAATAGGTCTTGTTGACGGGCGTGCCCGTCCAGCTGGCGAGCTGGCCGGTTTTCTGGCCAGTCCTCTGATCGGCGGCGTAATAGGTATAAGCGTCCTGAAGCGCCGCGATCTTGGTCATCTCCGACGAGAGACCGAGGACCAAGGTCACGTCCTTGCTGAGCGCCACCTCCTCGCGTCCGCGGCCGCCGAGGTTCTGCATCATGGCGTTCTGCACCGACTGGACCGCGCCCGTCCCGCCATTGCCGAACGGCAGCGTGTTGAGGGTCCAGCTCGTGTAGCGGGTGCGGTTGAAATAGAGGCCGGCGAAGTGGCGGGCCTCATAGGCGCCGAGCGACCCGACCTTGGTGATGTCGGTCGTGGCGTTCACCGCCGGCTCGTCCTGCAGCGCCGCCGTATTGCCGGTCGGCTGGTCGATGTTCTTGTCGTCGTAGATGACCTGGGTGCGCCACTTCGTGTTGTTGTCGAAGTCATGCTCCCAGCGCAGGCCGATGACGTCGCGCCGGTCGTTGCGCTGAAGCCCCGCCAGCCAGGCGGTCGAGAACTGATTCCGCTGACCGACGCCGTTGAGACCGTTGGCGGGGACTCTGATCGTGCCGCAATAGCTCTGAAACTGGAGGAGCGCATCGCCCGCCTGCGGCGAAGCAAAGCAGCCCTTCTGATAGGGGTCCAGATAGTACTGGTTCAGCGACAGGCGGATCGGCAGCATGCCATAGAGCTGATTGTGGATGAATTTGAAAGTGAGCAGGTCGTCGGGCGTCACCTTCCACCTGGCGGTGGCGTTCACCGTCTGCGTGTCGCTGTAGCTGTTGAGCGAAAAGCCCTGACTGCGCACGTCGCTGGCGAAGATGGCGATGTCGATGTCGCCCGTCTTCTTGCCGATCGAGGTGAAATTGTTGAGATAGCCGAAGGAGCCGAACTCCACGCCATATTCGACGCCGTTGATCTCCTCTCCGGTGCGGGTGCGGAAATTGATGGCGCCGCCATTGGCGAAATTGCCGAACAGGGCCGAGGACGGGCCGCGATAGACGTCGACGCCGGCGTAGGCGTGCGGGTCGGTGAGATCGGTGCGCGACAGGCCGTCGGGCTGCGTAACCGAGAAACCGTCCTCCAGCACGACGATGTTGCGCACGCCGAAGCCGTTGCGCGCGGACGAACCGCGGATGGAGATCACGATGTCGCGCGGGCCGTTGCCCTGCTTGAAGGAGACGCCCGGGCTGTATTGCAAGAGCTCGCGCACGGTCACGAGCGGCATGTTCTCGAAGTCCTTGCCGCGAACCGTGGTGAAAGTCTGGCCGGTGGGCTGGCGATAGACGGGCATCGCCAGTTTCTGCGGGCTGAAGCCCGGCGCGGCCGCGAGGTCGGGATTCGGCGAGGTGATCAGGGACCCGGCGGGCGTCGTCACGCGCGCCGGGGAGACGTTGCGGGCTGCTGTCGAGCGGCCGGGGCGCGCGGAGCCGCGCGCGGCGCCGACGTCGATCGTCGGCAAGGATTGCTGCGCGACCGCCGAAGAGGCGATGAGAAGGGCAAGCGCCTGCACCGAGGCGGCGCCCATTAGACCTTTGCGGGACACCATGTTCAGATTCTTTCTGGCATGCGTGCGCCTTGCCGTGGCGACGAAGTCGCCCGGCTGGAAGCGCCGCGAAAACACGAGGCGTGCGCCGAAGAACGCGCAAAAGCGCAGCTTCATTCAGCAGTTATCGATGGGAAAGGAAGACCCGTCGCCGCGACGGGCTTCAGCAACCGGAGGCGCTGGAGGGAGGGCCGCGTGCTGGCGGGTTTGGCGAAAACGCCGTGGCGACGATCCGACTATCGTCTGGAACGCGGCTGACAACCCTTTGCCCTTCGACGGGCAAGATCAGAAACGGGCCGCCATCGGGGACATAAACGCTCGAGGGCGCGGCGCAGAGTGAGCAGGCGTCACAATGATGATGGCGACTGTGACCGCCGCCCGCCGCCTTATCGTCCTGAACGGCCTTGCTCTCGCAATGCAGCAGCAGCGCTGCGCCTGCGTCGGCCGACGCAGCGCGCGCGACGCCAGCGCCGCCGGCGATGGTCTGCAGGACCATTGCAAGCGCAAGCAGCAGTGCGCGGAGTGAAGACACGTTCATTTTTAGAGCCCAATCTGTACAATTCATTGCCGAGGTCGCGGCGCTTGCCAAGCCGCAACACCGCGGAAATCTTCAAAAATGACAATGGCGCCTTATTTGCCACAGTCGAACGACGCCGCTTCGGCGTCCGATCCCATAACTTCTCCCTGCCCACAGGAGAGAAAGACATTCCCCTTTCCTGCCCTCCGTTCTAAGATTCATCCCATGTACATGGCCATCACCAAAGACATACAGGTCACGGCGCTGCCGGATTTCCTTCCGGATCGCTCGGACCCCGACCAGAGCCGCTATTTCTGGTCTTATACGATCGAGATCGCCAATCTCGGCCGTGAGCGCGTCCAGCTCATTTCGCGTCACTGGATCATTATCGACGCCAATGGCCGGCGCGAGGAAGTGCGCGGTCCCGGCGTCGTCGGCGAACAGCCGGTGCTGGAGCCCGGCGAGACTTTCCGTTACGCCTCGGGCTGTCCCCTGACGACGCCCTCGGGCATGATGCAGGGCAGCTACAGAATGGTGACCGACGAGGGCGCAAGCTTCGACGTCGAGATCCCGGCCTTTTCGCTAGACAGTCCCATGTCCCACCCGACGCTGAACTGATGGACGCCCTCGACCGCGCGATCGACATGACGGCGCGGCTTGTGGCTTTCGACACCGAAAGCTCCAGGCCGAACCTTCCCCTCATCGATTTTGTAGAATCGTACTCTGCGCGAGCAGGGCGTCGCCTTCGCCCGCGCGCCCAACGCGTCCGGCGACAAGGCCGCGATCTTTGCGACGATCGGGCCGATGACCTCCGGCGGCGTCGTCCTCTCCGGCCACACCGACGTCGTGCCGGTCGAGGGACAGGAATGGCGTTCCGACCCTTTCACGCTTCGTCGCGACGGAGAGCGCCTTTACGGGCGGGGAGCGGTCGACATGAAGGGCTTCGGGGCCGTCGCGCTGGCGATGATCCCGGAATTCAAGAAGGCTGCGCTTCAGCGACCTATTCATATTCTCCTGAGCTACGACGAAGAGACGACCTGTCTCGGTCCGCTCGACATGATCGCGCGGCTCGGCGTCGACCTGCCCCGCCCGAATGCGGTGATCGTCGGCGAGCCCACCTCCATGGAGGTCGCCGACGCGCACAAGAGCGTGACCTGTCTGGTCACAAGGGTGCGCGGTTTCGAGATCCACTCGGCCAATCTGCATCGCGGCGTGAGCGCGGTGCATGTCGCCTGCCGGCTCGTGACCGAACTCGAACGGATCGCGGCGGAGGCGCGCGAAATGGGCGATCCCTCCGGGCGCTTCGATCCGCCCTACTCCACCGTGCATGTGGGCGTCGTGAAAGGCGGCACGGCGCGCAACATCGTCGCGAAAGACTGCATGTTCGAATGGGAGTTCCGTGGCCTGCCCGGCGCCGATCCCATGTTCGCGCGCGATCGGCTGGCGGCCTATGTCGCGGAAATGGGCAAGACCGTCTTCGCCGATTTCCCCCAGTGCGGCGTCGATATCGATACGCTGGTGAAGGTTCCCGGCCTCGCCCCGCAACCGGGGTCGAACGCGGAAACTCTGGCGCTACGCCTTGCCCGTCGCAACAGCACGATCGCCGTGCCATTCGCCACTGAGGCGGGTCATTTCCAGCAGGCGGGCGTCCCGACCGTCGTCTGCGGGCCGGGACGGATCGATCAGGCGCACCAGCCGGACGAATATATCGAAATCTCCCAGCTGGGCGCCTGCGTCGACTTCATGCGCGCGCTGGCGCGGGAGCTGGAGGCCTGATCAGGCCTCCAGACGCCGATCAGTCGCAGACCCATTTCCAGTTCTGCCGCCATTGGCTCCAGCGCCAGCAGGGGCCGGCTCCGTAGCTCCACAAGCGGCCATTCCACCAGCGTCCGGCGCCACCCTGTCCCTGGGGCCCGCCGCCCCAGCCCTGCCGACGGCGGTCTCCATCCCAGCCCCGACGATCGTAGTCGCCGCCCCGACGGTCGTAATCGCCCCCTCTGCGGTCATAATCGCCGCCCCGGCGATCATAATCCCCGCCGCGGCGATAGCCGTCCCCGCGATCGCCGCCATAGCCGCCATAGCCGCCGCCTGCGCGGCCGTCGTTGTCCTGACCATAGCCCCCGCCGCCCCAACCCTGCGCCGCGGCGACGCCAGGCAGCGACGCAACCAGGAGCGCGGCCGCAAACATGGATTTACGAATTACAGACATCTTCCGATCCTTCTTTGCGTCGCGAAAACGCGCCGCGCCCTCCCCTGCAAAGTTCTAGCCCAAACCGCGCCTTTCGGCGAGAGCCCTAGCAGGACCAAATCCACTGGCCGTACCAGAGCCGCCAGCACGGGCCAGCCTGACCGCCCGGCCATCCATAGGCGCGCCAGAAAAGAACATCGCCGACAATGACGTCGGGCGGAGCGTCAGCGACCGGATTTCGGTCCTGTCGCGGGTCCGGGCGACGATCGAGGTCGGACGCGGCGGCGATCGAAGACCCGAACAGAGCGACGGCGATCGCCAGGCGGCACAGCGGTCTGAACATGAATCCCTCCTGAAAATGATGCGCTCGGACGTCGCGCCCCTGATGTTTTATGGCGAACGAAGCTTTCGTCGCCCCGCCGCCCCCGGACCCGGGGGGACTATCCTCCCATCATTCTCCTTAAAGGAAAGAAATTCCACGCCGAGGCTCCTGCGGCGATTGGCGCGCCAACATCGCCAACCGCCATTGCTTTCGTAAGTCGAGCGGCTATAGTCCGCGCCCATTCCGAGCCGCGGGACGCCTGTGCGCGTCGACCGCCAAACAGAGACGCTGCGATGAACCTGATCACGGACGCAATGGCGCAAACCGCCGAGCAGGCGCCGGCCCCGACGGCCCCCGCGCCCGCCGCTCCTTCCATCCCGTCGCCGCCGAGCGCGCCCCTGCCGCCCACGACGCAGACCGGAACCGCCGCGACCGGCGCGCCGCAGGATCCGAACGCGCAGATGCCGTCCGTGTCCGACCTCTTCGCGCAGCTCATCCCGATCTTCGTGGTCATGGGCATCGTCTATATCCTCGTGATCCGGCCGCGCGCCCGTCGCGAGAAAGCGGAACAGGAGGCGCTTCGCGCCGTTCGCCGCGGCGACGTGGTCGCCACCATTGGCGGCATCGTGGGCAAGGTCACAAAGACGATCAACGACGCCGAGGTCGAGCTGGAAATCGCTCCCAACGTCCGTATCCATCTGCTTCGCACCGCGATTGCCGAAGTGCGCTCCAGAGGCGAACCCGTGAAGGAGACCCCGGCGGCGCCGGTCAAACCCGCCAATGAGTCGAAGGCGCCCGCCAAGACCGAGACCAAGGCTCCGGCCAAGGCGCCCAAGCCGACCTCCGGCGCCAAATCCTGAGATAAAGCGCCCTGCCGCGCGATCCTCTGACCGAATAGCGACACGATGCTGCGATTCTCGACCTGGAAATTCCTTGCCATTTTGGCGATGACTCTCGCCGCCGTCCTCGTGGTGGCGCCGAGCATGTTGTCGCCCTCGAATTATCAGGCGCTCGCCTCGCGGCTGCCGTCCTGGCTGACGCCGCCGACCATCGTGCTGGGCCTCGATCTGCAGGGCGGCTCGCACGTCATGCTCGAAGTCGATCAGGCGGACCTCGTCTCGACGCAGGTCAAGAACCTGCGCGACGACGTCCGCCGCATCCTTCGCGAGGAGAAGGTGGCGATGACGGGCGGCATCGGCGCGACGACGCGCGGCGTGCAACTGCGCGTCCCTGACGCGGCCGACCGCGAAAAGATCCTGCCCAAGCTGCGCCTGCTTCGCAGCGGCTACAGCGCCAATATCGGCGGCCAGGCGCCGCTCGAAGTAGAGGCGACGCCGGAAGGCGTGATCCGGTTGACCGTCACCGACGCAGGCATTCGCGACAAGTCGCGCAAGGCTGTCGAGCAGTCGATCGAGGTCATCCGCCGCCGCGTCGACGCGCTCGGCACGCGCGAACCCTCGATCCAGCGCCAGGGCGACGACCGCGTGCTGGTGCAGGTGCCGGGCCTTCAGGACCCGCAGACGCTCAAGGAAATTCTCGGCCAGACCGCGAAGCTCGAATTCCGCCTCGTCGCCGAACCCGGCCAGAACCCGACGGAAGTCGAGGAGCTGGAACAGGTCGACGAACAGGGCAAGCTGCCGATCGAGAAGCAGATCATGGTGCAGGGCGAGGATCTGACCGACGCCCAGCCCGGCTTCGACCAGCAGCGCAGCGGCGAGCCGGTCGTGAACTTCCGCTTCAACATCCGCGGCGCGCAGAAATTCGGCGACGTGACCTCGAAGAACGTCGGCCGCCTCTTCGCCATCGTGCTCGACAACAAGGTGATTTCCGCGCCGCGCATTCTGACTCCCATCACCGGCGGCTCGGGTCAGATTTCCGGCCGCTTCACGGTGGAGCAGGCGAACAATCTCGCCATCCTGCTGCGCGCCGGCGCCCTGCCCGCCAAGCTCAATATCGTGGAGGAGCGCACCGTCGGCCCCGGCCTCGGCCAGGACTCGATCGACGCCGGCAAGCGCGCCGCTTACGTCGGCGCGGGTCTGGTGGTGTTCTACATGCTCATCACCTACGGCGTCTTTGGCGTCTTCGCGAATCTCGCGCTGTTCGTCCACATCGCCTTCATCTTCGCGGGCCTCGTGCTGCTCGGCTCGACGCTGACGCTGCCCGGGATCGCCGGCATCGTGCTCACCATCGGCATGGCGGTCGACTCCAACGTGCTGATCTATGAGCGCATCAGAGAAGAGAACCATGCGGGCCGCTCGATTTTCGCGTCGCTCGACGCGGGCTTCAACCGCGCCTTCGCGACCATCGTCGACTCCAATGTGACGATGTTCGTCGCCGCGGCGATCCTCTACTTTCTGGGCACCGGCCCGGTGCGCGGCTTCGCCGTGTCTCTGGCGCTCGGCATTCTCACCACCATCGTCACCGCCGTGACCATGACCCGCATGATGATCGCGGTCTGGTATCACTATGCGCGTCCGACCAAGCTGCCGATCTAAGAGGCGAAAAGACCAATGAAACTCCTGCGCCTCGCTCCGGAGAATACGAAATTCCCCTTCATGCGCTTCCGGCGCGTGAGCTATCCCTTCTCGGCCGTGCTGTCGCTCATCGCCGTCGCGCTCTTCATCTTCAGGGGCATGAATTTCGGCATCGACTTCGCTGGCGGAACGGTCATCGAGCTGCGCGCCAAATCCGGCGCGGCGGAAGTGGGGACGCTGCGTTCGCTCGGCGAAAACCTCAAGCTCGGCGACATCGAGGTGCAGGCCTTCGGCAACGCCGCCGACGCGACGCTGCGCTTCGGTCTCCAGCCCGGCGGCGACAAGGCGCAGCAGGACGCGGTGGAACGCGTCCGCGGCGCCGTCGGCCAGAACTATGATCTGCGCCGCGTCGAGGTCGTCGGCCCGCGCGTGTCCAATGAGCTGGTGCAGTCGGGAACGCTCGGCGTCGTGCTCTCGATCCTTGCGGTTCTCACCTATCTCTGGTTCCGCTTCGAATGGCAGTTCGCCATCGGCGCCGTCATTGCGACGATGCACGATCTGTTGCTCACCGTCGGCTTCTTCTCGATCACGCAACTCGAGTTCAACACGACGTCCATCGCGGCGATTCTCACGATCGTCGGCTATTCGCTCAACGAAACGGTCGTCGTGCTCGACCGTATTCGCGAGAATATGCGCAAATACAAGAAAATGAGCACCGCACAGATGATCGACATGTCGATCAACGCCGTGCTGCCGCGCACGATCATGACGGCGACGACGGTGATGCTGGCGCTCTTCGCGCTCGTCACCTTCGGCGGTCAGGTGATCCGCTCCTTCTCGCTGGCGATGATCTGGGGCATTTTCGTCGCCACCTATTCGTCGATCTTCATCTGCTCGCCGATGCTGATCTATCTCGGCCTGCGCAACGAGGATGTGGACCGCAAGCTCCAGACGCAGCAGGAAGCCGAGAGCGAGGAGCAGGCGGACACGGAATATCTGCCGGAGCCCGAAGCATTCGCCTCCATGTATGACGATATGGGCGACACCCCGGTTCCCGCCGCGCCGGCGCAGAAGCGTCCCCCGCAGAAGTCCGCCTCCCGGTCGAGATCGGGCGGACGTCGCCGGCCGAAGTAGAAGCAGGCGCGTCCTGTGCCCGCCGAGCAGGGTTATGTGCCGGGCCGGCACAAGGTCGATGATTACGGCAGTGGCGGCTTCCGCTTCGCCGACATGTCGCATCGCGGCTCGATCATGGCCATGCCGACGGGCGTCCGCGCCATCGCGCTCGCCGCGTGGAACGACATCGACGCGGCGACGATCGAGCAGGCGCTCGCCGAGTCGGGCGAGCTGGACCTCTTCATCGTCGGGACGGGCAAGGATCTGATGCCGCTCGCCGCCCCCTTGCGCGCGAAATTGCGCGACGCGGGGATTGGTTGCGAGGTCATGTCGACCGGCGCCGCCGTTCGCACCTACAATATGCTCGTCGACGAAGGCCGCCGGGTTGCGGCCCTGCTGATCGCCGTCTGATGGACGTCCCGGCCGCCCATTACGCGCACTGCGAGTCTGTGATCCGCGAACGCGACCGCGACCTCTGGCTCGCCTGCCTCTATGCCCCGCAGCCGGCCCGCCGGCACATCCACGCCATTTACGCCTATGCGCTGGAGGCCGCAGATGTGCGCGCCAAAGTCTCGCAGCCGCTGCTGGGCGAAATGCGGCTGCGCTGGTGGACCGATGCGCTGACCGGCGAGGCGTCGGAAGGAACTCGCGCGCATCCAGTTGCCGACGCCCTGCTCGACACGATTGCTTGCTTCGATCTTCCCCGAGACGAGCTTGTCGCGCTCGCCGACGCGCATGTCGCCGATCTCTACGACGATCAGATGCCCGACATGGCGACGCTGGACGACTATTGCCGAATGACCGCCGCCGGGCCGATCCGCTGGGCCGCCCGCATTCTCGGCGCCAGCCCCTCACCTGTCTTTGATGAAGCCGGTCTCGCGCTCGGCCTCACCCGAATTCTGCGCATGCCCGCGGGGGCCTTCCTCCCCGCCGATCTCCTCCTGCGTCACGCCGCGGACATTCACGCCGGCACGCCGGCCCTGCGTGCGGCGCTCGCCGAATTGCGCGACAGGGCGCAGCGCCATTACCAAACCGCGCGCGACGCCGCTCGCACGCTGGAAAAGGGCCGCGAGGCTCTGTTGCCCGCCGCGACGGTTCCCGTTTATCTGGCGCGCATGGAGGCAAGGGGATACGATCCCCTGCAAGGTCTCTCGGAGCCCTCGCCATTGCGCCGGCAGTGGCGGTTATGGCGCGCGGCGCGCGGCGCGGGGCTCTGATGCGCAGAGGGGCAGGAAAGTAATGAGACCCGACGTCTATGACGAAGACAGCCGGCGCCTGCGCGTCGGCACGCTGATCTTCCTGCGCTGGATCGCCATCATCGGCCAGAGCATCGCCTGCCTCTTCGTCTATTTCGTGATGGGTTTCGACTTCCCGGTCGGCCTGTGCTTCGTCTTCATCGTCGCCTCGGCGACGCTCAATCTCGGACTTCGCTACGGCACCTCGGGGACCTTCCGCCTCAGCGACCTCGAAGCGGTCGTGCTGCTCAGCTACGACCTCGTGCAGCTCAGCTTCCTCCTGTATCTCACGGGCGGCGTGACCAATCCCTTCGTCATGCTGCTGCTCGCGCCCGTGACGATTTCGGCCGTGTCGCTGCCGCGCAATCTGACGCTGTTTCTCGGCATCATCATGCTCGTGGCCGCGACCTTCCTGTGCATGGAATTCGAGCCGCTGCCCTGGTACGAGAATGAGGCGCTGAAATTCCCGGCTCTTTTTCGCGCGAGCATCTGGGCGTCGCTGGCGCTGTCAGCCGCTTTCATCGCGCTCTATGCGGCGCGCGTTTCCGATGAGGGTCGCCTTCTCGCGACGGCGCTCGCCGCGACCGAACTGGTGCTGGAGCGCGAGCAGCATCTCTCGCAGCTCGATGGCCTCGCGGCGGCCGCCGCCCACGAGCTGGGCACGCCGCTGGCGACCATCACGCTCATCATCCGGGAGCTGCAGAAAGGCATTGAGAAAGGCTCGACCGAGAGCCTGAAGGACGATCTCGCCCTGCTTGCGCAGGAAGCGGCCCGATGCCGCGAAATCCTCGGCAAGCTCGCCTCGCTCGGCGCCGATCAGGGAACGATGATGAACGTTCTCTCGATCGACACGCTGCTCGCGGAGGTCGTCGATCCGCAGCGCGAGTTCGGCGTGAAGCTGGAAATCGCCAAGCGGGGGGTCAACAATGTCGCGCCGCCGGCGCTGGCGCGCAATCCGGGCATCCTCTACGGCCTCGGCAATCTCGTCGAAAACGCCATCGATTTCGCCGAGTCGCGGGTCCGGATCGACGCATGGTGGACACGCGATCTCGTGACCATTTTGATCGAAGACGACGGCCCCGGATTTTCGGCCGCCATTCTGGACAGGCTGGGCGATCCCTATCTTCGCGGCCGGCCGACCGAGCGGCGAACCAAGAACGACAGCCAATCGGGTCTCGGCCTCGGCCTTTTCATCGCCAAGACGCTGCTGGAGCGTTCGGGCGCTACGGTTGAAACCTATAACGTATCGCCGCCGAGAACCGGCGCCGTGGTGAAGGTGACCTGGCCGCGCCCGGCGCTCGAAATACCTGCGGCCAAGCTGGTCTCAGGCGAAACATAGACGCCTCGACGGGCGGGAAACCATAGGTTATTTTGATAAAGGTCACCAGGGAGCGCAAGGTATGAACGGCGAGGAGAACGTGCAGACCGAGGACGCGGCTGAGTCCTATTCCGAGGGATTGCCCGAAGACCGCTCCCTCCTGATCCTCGACGACGACAAGCCCTTCCTGCACCGCCTCGCGCGCGCCATGGAGTCGCGCGGCTTCATCGTCACCCAATGCGAGACGGTGGCCGAGGGCCTCGCCGCATTGGAGAACACGCCGCCGGCCTTCGCGATCATCGACATGCGCCTGGGCGACGGCAATGGACTCGACGTCATCCAGAAACTGAAGGAAGCCCGCCCGGACGCGCGCGGCATCATCCTCACCGGCTACGGCAACATCGCCACCGCCGTCACCGCTGTGAAGCTCGGCGCCTTCGATTATCTGGCGAAGCCTGCCGACGCAGATGAAATCTATCATGCGCTGATGGCCACGCAGATCGACAAGCCGGACGCTCAGGAAAATCCCATGTCGGCGGACCGCGTGCGCTGGGAACACATTCAGCGCGTCTTCGAGTCCTGCGACCGCAATGTTTCCGAGACAGCGCGCCGTCTCAACATGCACCGCCGCACGCTGCAGCGCATTCTGGCGAAGCGCGCGCCGAGGTAGAATTCAGGCAAATGACCCGAATCTGCTCCTCTCCCCGTGTGCGGGGGAGAGGTTGGCTGAGGAGCGAGGCCGCATCGCCTGCGAGCCGACAAGCAGCGCGCTACACCAGCAATTCTTCCCCGAAGGCGAGGGCGCAATAGCGATCCGCCGCCAGCGCGCCGAAGCGCACAAGCATGGCGCGCCGGCTCGCGGGGGCGAGGCGCAGCGCCGGCGCTTCCCGCGCCAGCATTCCCCCGTGCGAGTCCGCAAGGATCAGCCCAGCGTCGGCGGGAAACAGCTCCACGTCCAGTTCCGCCGGCGCCGCGAAATAGAAGCGGTCGCAATAGTCGCGGTAATCCGTCCATTTCCGGTCGGCCTGAAAGTCCGCACGCGAAGACTTCACCTCGATGATGCGCAGAGCGCCATCGGGCGCCAGCGCGACGAGGTCGGCGCGCCGCCCATTGGGCAGCGGCAGTTCGCCCAGAACGGCAAAGCCACAGGCGCGCAGAAAGCGACGGGCGCCGCGCGTCACCGCCATTGTCGTCTCCGGCCGCCTTTGTTCCGCTGCGTTCGCGCTCATTCGACGCTTCACCCCGTCGCCAAGACCTTGGCAGGCGTGATAATCTCCTGGCAATCGTCCAGCGGCGCAAGCCGCGCGCTCCAAAGCCGCCCTGCCCCATGAAGAAATTTCTCGCAGCTGTTTTTCTCGCCCTCGCCTGCGCGCCGGCCGTCGCCGCCGAGCGCGTCGTCAATGTCTATAATTGGAGCGATTACATCGACCCCGGCGTTCTCGAGGATTTCACCCGCGAGACCGGCATCAAGGTCGTCTACGACACTTACGACTCCAACGAGATGCTGGAGTCGCATCTCCTCGCGGGCCGCACCGGCTATGACATCGTCGTGCCGTCGGCGACCTTTCTGGAGCGCCAGATCAAGGCGGGCGTTCTGCAGCCGATCGACCGCAGCAAGCTCGCCAACGCCGGCAACATCTGGAGCGAGATCGACGGCCGCCTGTCGCGCTACGACCCCGGCAGCGCCCATGCCGTGAATTACATGTGGTACACCACGGGCGTCGCCTACAATGTCGCGAAGATCAGGGAGCGCCTCGGCAAGCCGATCACGAGTTGGGATCAGGTGCTGAAACCCGAGGCGCTGAAGAAGCTCGCCGACTGCGGCGTCTATGTGCTCGACAGTCCCGAGGACATTTTCGCGATCACGCTCAATTATCTCAAACTCGATCCGAATTCGAAACGCGAGGCCGATCTGAAACGCGCGGCCGATCATCTCTCGAGCCTGCGGCGCTATATCAAGAAATTCCACTCCTCCGAATATATCAACGCGCTCGCCAATGGCGACATCTGCGTTGCGATCGGCTGGGCGGGTGACAGCCTTCAGGCGCGCAATCGCGCGCGGGAAGCCGGCTCCGACGTCGACATCGCTTATGTGATTCCGGGCGAGGGCACGCTGATGTCGATGGATAATTTCGCCATTCCCGTCGACGCGCCGCATGTGAAGGAAGCCTATCGCTTCATCGACTTCATGCTGCGGCCCGACATCGCCGCGCGCAACACCAGGGCCACGAATTTCGCCAATGGCGTGGCGCCCTCGCGCCCGCTGATCGACAAGTCCATCGCCGACGACCCGGGTGTTTATCCGCCCGATGCGACGATGCGACGTCTCTTCACCGTGACGACGCCCAATCAGCCGGAACAGAAATTCATCACGCGGCTTTGGACGACGGTGAAGACGGGGAAGTAGCCGCCGTCATTGCGAGCGAAGCGAAGCAATCCAGAGCCTCATCAATCTGGATCGCTTCGTCGCTTTTTCTCCTCGCAATCACGAGGAGCGCCTACTGTTCGGCGAGGATTCTTTTCAGGAGATCGATCACTTCGGCAAGGCTCTTGTCCTTGGAGACGAGTTCCTCGATCTTGCGCACCGCATGTAGCACGGTGGTGTGGTCGCGACCGCCGAAACGGCGCCCGATTTCCGGCAAGGACCGCAGGGTCAGCGTCTTCGACAGATACATGGCGATCTGGCGCGGCCGCACGACATTGGCGGTGCGGCGGGAGGACAGGATGTCGGCGCGCGAAATGTTGTAATGCGAGGCGACGAGCTTCTGGATATCGTCGATCTTGACCCGCCTGGGATCCTGCGTGCGCACCAGATCGCGGATCGCCGACTCCGCGGTTTCGACCGTGAGAGGCGCGCCGTTCAGCGTCACATGCGCGAGCAGCCGGTTCACTGCGCCCTCGAGGTCTCGGCCATTGGTCACAATGGTGCGCGCAACGTAGGAAATCACCGCCTCGGGCAGAGTGAAGCCCGGATGCGTATCCTGCGCGGCGGTGATCCGCGCATTTAGGATCTTGACGCGCAGCGCTTCGTCGAGCGGGCCGATGTCGACGCACAGGCCGCCCTTGAAGCGGGACAAAACGCGCTCGTCGAGCGTCTCGAGATCCGACGGCGGACGGTCCGCGGCGACGACGACCTGCCGGCCGGCGTCGATCAGCGCGTTGATCGTGTGACAGAATTCCTGCTGAATCGACTTGCCCTGGAGGAACTGGACGTCATCGATGATGAGCATGTCGATGTCGCGCAACCGCTCCTTGAAGGCGATCGACGTCTGCGTCGTAAGCGATGACACGAAGCCGCTCATGAAACGTTCCGCCGTCAGATAGACCGCGCGGCGGCGATTGTCATTGGTGGCGTGCGCGAGCGCTTGCAGAAGATGCGTCTTGCCCAGCCCCACGGACGCATGCGCGTAAAGCGGATTGAACAGCGGCGTGTCGCCCGGGCGCGCCTCCGCGACGCGGCAGGCCGCTGCATAGGCGAGCTGATTGGAGGGGCCGACAAGGAAAGTCGAAAAGGAGAGACGCCGGTCGAGCGGCGAACCGATGAGCGCATCCGCGTCCGTTCGGGCCGAGCGTGACGAACGCTTGGGCGCGGTCGTCGGTTCAACGCTATCCGCAGCTGACAAAAAGGCGAGCGGCTGCGACTTGTCCTGTCCGTTCCGCGACGGCGTCGCCTCATCGCGTTCCGACAGCGCGTCTCGCTGCCGCGACTTGCGCGCGGTCGAACGCACATCGATCACGACGCGGTCGATCTTGTCGAATTCAATCGCCGCGCGCGCCTTGATGCGCGCCGCATAATGCGATTGCACCCAGCTCTTGAGGAATTTTGTCGGCACCGAAAGATGCAGGGCGTCGGGCCTCACGGCGTCGAGTTCGAGGCGCGTAAACCAGGAATTGTACACAGCGTCGCCGAGCTCTGCGCGCAGTCGCTCGCGGACGCGTTCCCAGCGCTTCTGATTTTCGGCGGTAATTCCGTCCGGGATAGTTTCTCGAGTGGACATCTAGTTTCCAAAACTGCGCAAGAAGCCGGGCGCACAAGATTGCGCGCGCGTCGTGCCTATGAAGTCAGATAGTTTCCTTGTGCGGCAATGCGCCGCGAAAAAACGAAGTCGTCTACAGCGGCGGTCCCACCGCAAAACCTGCGCCGGTTAACCTGGCGTCACCGAAATTAAGGCCGGGAACTGAAACACAGAAACGCCGCGCGCTTATCTCGCGCAGCTTACGCAGCACGCCAATAACATTGGTTCGCCGCAGTCCCGTCATGTCAAAACCCCCCCGGGTTCCGGGATCAGGAAGACCCCGGATTTTCGTATCTTGCACAAGCAAGGCGCGACCGACTGTCTCGCCTCACATACTCACTGTCTGAATTTCACGCCGAACGGGAAGGAAGGGGATCAGACGCTCCAAGCCCTGGCTTTTCGAGGCGGGATGCCGACATGTCGTCGCTCTCCATGTGCGCTCAGCCGGAAGCTGATGTGTGGCCGTTGATCACCTTCGTTCAACTCAAAAACCCTACACTGCTCAATCGCTCCCCTGCAATGACGACAACACCACGATGACACTCTTTTGCCGGTAGTGTGGCGCCGCACCCACGACGGCCGCGCGTAATCCCTTTCTAAATTTATGATTCATTGTGTTTACCATCCATATCCGATCGAGCGCCCGCACTATCGCTCAAGCTCTGCGAAAAGACGGAGAATGGATGTCAAGGGGGGAGCCGAGAAGGCGTTTTCGGCAGCTTGTTTACAAGAGCTTGAATCAAGACCCGTTTGGCTGCTCGCAACTTCACATTGGCGAAAATAATTGAGGCTTGTGTCTTCGCTGCGTCATCAACGGGCCAGAAAAAAAGAAAGCCCGGCAGAGCCGGGCTTTCTTTTTAATGTTGGCGATCCAGAGCTAGGCGCAGCGCACATAAAACGCGCAGACCGCCTAGTCTCGAAGCGCTTTACTTTGCGGCAATCGCCTTCACGCGCGCGCTGAGGCGCGAAACCTTGCGCGACGCCGTGTTCTTGTGAACGACGCCCTTCTGGGCGGCGCGCATCATCTCCGGAACGGCGCTCTGCAGCGCGGCGGCGGCGGCGGCGGCGTCACCGGAAGCGATCGCCTCCTCGACCTTGCGGACGAAGGTGCGCATGCGGCTGCGACGGGCGCGGTTCACTTCGGTGCGGCGCTCGATCTTGCGAACGGCTTTTTTGGCCGAGGCGGTATTGGCCATTTCTTATCTGTCCTCGAATTTGTGGGGCGGCTGAGGGCCAGCCAGAAACCGTTGCGGCCGCGAATTCGCGGCCACGTCGCGCGCCTTATAAGCGGGGGGCGCCTTCTCGTCAATGCCGGAAGGCCCTACCCGCCCCTTTCCCGGCGTCAGCGGTGGCGGAACGCCGCCTTGCGCTTTTCGGTGAAGGCCCCCATCCCCTCCTTCTGATCCTCGGTCGCGAACAGGGAATAGAAAAGGCGGCGCTCGTAGCGGACGCCCTCGGTCAGCGTCGTCTCGAAGGCGGCGTTTATGGCGTCCTTGGCCATCAGCGTCGCGGGGAGGGACATGGCGGCGATCACCGCCCCGGCCTTCAGGGCCTCGGCGACGACATCTGCGGCCGGCACGACGCGCGCCACAAGGCCTGAGCGCTCCGCCTCTTCCGCCCCCATCATGCGGCCCGTGAGCACCAGATCCATGGCCTTCGCCTTGCCGATCGCGCGCGTCAGCCGCTGGGTGCCTCCCGCCCCCGGAATCACCCCCAGCTTGATCTCGGGCTGACCGAATTGCGCCGTATCCGCCGCGATGATGAAGTCGCACATCATGGCGATCTCGCAGCCGCCGCCCAGAGCGAAACCGGCCACCGCCGCGATGATCGGCTTGCGGGCGCGCGCGACCGTGTCCCAGCGGCCGATGAAGTCGCTCAGGAAAGCGTCAGCGAAGCTCTTGCCGGCCATTTCCTTGATGTCGGCGCCGGCGGCGAAGGCCTTTTCGGAGCCGGTGATCACCACGCAGCCGATGTCATGGTCGGCCTCGAAGCCGGCAAGCGCGCAATCGAGTTCCGAGATCAGTTTCGCATTCAGCGCGTTGAGCGCCTGAGGGCGATTGAGCCGCACCAGCGCGACCCGGCCGTGTGTCTCGGTTTCGATTGTCTCGTAGCTCATCCGGTTCTCCTTCAGGCGTCTAAATCTCGAAGTCGCTCGTCGGCTGCTTCTCGCCGAAGCCCTGTGCGACGGCGCGCGCGTAAAGCTCCTCGAGCGTAATGTCGTCGAGCCTTGCGAGCGCCGCCTCTTCCGTTTCGGCGATCAGCGGCTCCAGAACGGCGGCGAGCAGAGCCGGCGCGGGCTCCGATTCTTCCTCGGCGCGCAGGGCGACGCGGACAATTTCGCCGACGCAAAGACGGCGCCGCTCGCGCGCCAGTTCATAGCCGCCCGCGGGGCCGCGAATGCTCTTCAGAATGCCCGCGCGCACCAGCGCCTGAAGCAGCGCTTCGAGGCGCCGGGGCGGCAGATCATGGCGGGCCGCCAGTTCCTTCGACGAGACGGGGCGCCCGCGCGCATGGATCGCAACGTCGAGCGTCGCCATGACGGCAAATTTCGCGGGCCGCGGCAAAAGGTTCATTCGCCGGCGTCTCCGTGGAGTCCGGTCGAGCCGAAACCGCCAGCGCCACGCGAGGTCTCGTCGAGTTCTTCCACCTCCACCAGCGCAGCCCGGATGACGGGCGCGATGACGAGCTGCGCGATGCGCATCCCGCGCGTGATCTCGAAGGGCTGGCCGCCATGATTGACGAGCAGCGCCTTTACCTCGCCGCGATAATCGCTGTCGATCGTCCCGGGCGCGTTCAGCACCGTGACTCCATGTTCGACGGCGAGGCCCGAGCGCGGGCGCAGTTGCGCTTCATAGCCGTCCGGCAGCGCGATCTGCACGCCGGTTGGAATGAGATCGCGCGCGCCGGGCTCCAGAACCAGCTTCTGCCCGGCAGGCAAGGCCGCGTAAAGATCGAGCCCGGCGGCGCCGGGGCTCGCATAGGCCGGCGCGGGGAGGCCCTCGCCATTGGTCAGACGGCGGATGCAGACTTTCATTCGGCGGCCTCGCTTGTCGCAAGAATTTCGGCAAGCCGCGCGACGAGCCGCGACGCGACCGCCTCCTTGGCCATGCGCGGCCAGCTTTCGACGCCCGTGCGCGACACGAGATGCGCTTCATTGGAGTCGCCGCCGAAGACGCCGGAGCTTTCCGAGACGTCATTGGCGACGATGAGGTCGCAGCCCTTGCGGAGCAGTTTTTCCCTCGCGTGGGCGATCACGTCCTGCGTCTCGGCCGCGAAGCCGACGACGAGGCGGGGGCGTTTCGCGGCGCGCGCGACGCTGGCGAGTATGTCGGGATTCTCGACGAGCGAGAACGTCGGCGTCGCCGCCCCCTGCCCCTTCTTGATCTTCTGTGGCGCGGCTTCGACCCGCCAGTCGGCCACGGCCGCGGCGCCGATGAACGCATCCGCCGGGAGGGCGCGCTCGACGGCAGCAAACATCTCGCGCGCGCTTTCGACATGGATCACGTCGCAGCCGGGCGGATCGGACAGGGTCACCGGCCCGGAAACGAGCGTCACTCGCGCGCCCGCCGCCGCCGCCGCCGCCGCGATGGCGTGGCCCTGCTTGCCCGAAGAACGATTGGCGATGTAGCGCACCGGATCGATGGCTTCATGCGTCGGGCCGGAAGTGACGATCACATGCCTTCCTGTCAGCGGGCCGACGACGCCAACCGGCGGCAGAGGCAGACGCGTGTCGCTCTGCAGCGCATGCTCGATCGCGGCCACGATCTCCAACGGCTCGCTCATGCGGCCGGGGCCATATTCGCCACAGGCCATCTCGCCGTCATTCGGGCCGACGAACAGCGCGCCATCCTTCTTCAGCGTCGCCACATTGCGCTGCGTCGCGGGCGCGAGCCACATGCGCAGATTCATGGCTGGCGCGAAAAGCGCGCGCTTGTCCGTCGCGAGCAGCAGCGTCGTGGCGAGATCGTCACATAATCCCTGCGCCGCGCGCGCCAGAAGATGCGCCGTGGCCGGCGCCACGACGATCAGCTCGGCGTCGCGCGAGAGCTGGATATGGCCCATCTCCTGCTCGTCCGTGGCCGAGAAGAGATCGTCGTAGACTTTCTCGTTGGTCAGGCTGACGAAGGCGAGCGGCGTGACGAATTCTTTGGCGGCGGCGGTCATCACGACCCGCACGCGCGCGCCGCGCTCGCGCAGCCGGCGGACGAGGTCGAGCGACTTGTAGACGGCGATCCCGCCGCCCACAATCAACAAAACGCATTTGCCTTCAAGGCTTTTTGCCACTTCAGCACCCAAAAGGGGACATTTGATCCCCGACCCCGACGGGCGCGGAGAATACAGATTTTGGGCGCGAGACCAAAGCGGCCACAGGCCGCAGGTCGGGCGTCACTGCGAGGAGCGCGGCGACGAAGCCGTCCAGCTCCGCGCAGGGCCCCGAATCGCTTCGCTCCCTTGGAAGAACCCAATCACGCCGGATTCGACCTTTGCAGCCAAGCCAATTAATCTGGCGCGACCTCCACGACTCGCTCAAGGCCCATGAACCGCGTGAAAAGCATCGAGACATATCAGCGCCTTCTCACGCTTGCCCTGGCGCTTGTCGCCTTGGCGTCCACGGGCGCCGCGCAATCGCGCGATCGGGAACAGAGCCCGGTTATCGTCAGCGCCGAAGCGAAGGCCCCCGCGCCGGAGCAGAGGCCGACGAACCTTGGTCGCAGCTTTGTGGCGCTGCATTCGACCCTCATCGGACAGGGCGGCGTGACGCGGCTGAATTTCTCGGGCGCGCTCTCGATTCACAACACATCGCCGACGCAGCCGCTGGCGGTCGAAAAAATCGACTATCGCAGCGGGACCGGCGGTATCGTCGAGAGCTATCTCTCTGAACCGATCTATCTGAAGCCCTATGCGTCCATGCAGGTCATCATTGCGCAGGAGGACGTGCGCGCGGGCGTCGGGGCCAGTTTCACCGTCGACTGGGCGACTGCGCCCGGCGCGGACGAACCGCTCATCGAGGCGGTCATGGCGTCCTTTGTCGGCACGCGCGGCTTCAGCTTCCTCTCGCCGGGCCGGCGCGTGTCGCGCCCGCAATGATCCTCTGACGCGGCGATGACCTCGCCCGCGCCGCTGCTGCGGCGCCTCACGCTTTCCGACTTTCGCTCCTATGCATTGGCGCGTTGCGACATCGACGCGCGACTCGTCGCGCTCGTCGGCGAGAATGGCGCGGGCAAAACCAATGTGCTGGAGGCGCTCTCGCTCTTTTCGCCCGGACGCGGCCTGCGCCGCGCCGAACTCTCCGAATGCGCCCGACGCGACGGCCCCGGCGGTTTTGCGGTCTCCGTCGAAATTGCGCTCGATGGCGCGACGACGCAGCTCGGCCACGGGCTGACGCCGGAGGGCGAGCGGCAGTTTCGCATCGAGCGCGCGCCGGTCGGCTCCGCCCGCGCCTTCGCCGATCATCTCCGCGTGCTGTGGCTCACGCCCGCGATGGATGGTCTCTTCAACGGACCGGCGGGCGAGCGGCGACGCTTCCTCGACCGGCTTGCGCTCGGCGTCGACGCCGATCACGGCGCGCGCGTCAACAAGCTCGAACGCGCCTTGCGAAACCGCAATCGCCTGCTGGAGGAAGGCGTCGCCGACCGACGCTGGCTCGACGCCGCCGAGCAGGAAATCGCCTCGCTCGGCGTCGCCGTGGCGGCCGCGCGGCGGGAGACGGTTTCACGCCTCTCCGCGCAGATCGTGGCGAGCGAGAGCGTCTTTCCCTGGGCGGAGGCGTCGATCGAGGGCGAGATCGAGAGCTGGCTCGCGGAGGCGCCGGCGCTTGCGGTGGAGGAGCGTTTTCGCGAGGCGCTCGCGCAGACGCGACGCCGCGACGCCGCCGCCGGCCGCACGCTCACCGGACCCCAGACCAGCGACCTCGCCGTCCGGCATGGCCCGAAGAACGAAGCCGCGCGCGACTGCTCCACCGGCGAGCAGAAGGCGCTGCTGATGGGGCTGACCCTCGCCCATGCGCGGCTCGTGGGAGAGATGTCGGGCAAGGCGCCGCTGCTGCTGCTCGACGAAGTCGCCGCGCATTTCGATCCGAAGCGGCGGGAAGCGCTGTTCGCCGAGCTGGAGACGCTCGGCGGGCAAGTGTGGATGACGGGCGCCGATCCCCTGCTCTTTACGTCGCTTCAGGGGCGGGCTGATATTTTCCAGGTGACGCCGGGGCGGATCGAACGCTGAGCGTCGTTGCGAGGAGCGCAACGACGATTTGGAGCCTCCGCCGATCGCGTGCTAACCCTGCCCCAACTTTGGAGCGACGCATGGACTGGACCTGGTACGCGATCATTGCCGGCGTCGCCGCGCCGTGGCTCATCCTCGGCGCAAGCCTTCGCAACACGTTTCGCGAAGGCGGAGTCGTCACGGGGATTTCCGTTTGGGGCGGCATGTCCGTCTTCACGACGCTCGTGGCGCTGCTGATCGGCTGGATCATCCACAAATTCGTCTAGGGCTGCAGCATCACCTTGATGCAGCCGTCCTTGTGATTGCGAAACGTCTTGTAGAGCTCCGGCCCCTCGTCCAGCGTGCCGCGATGCGTGACGACGAAGGACGGATCGATGTCGCCGCGCTCGATGCGCTCCAGAAGCTTCGGCATGTAACGCTGCACAGGCGTCTGCGCCATGCGGAAGGTGAGGCCGCGATTGACGGCCGAGCCCATCGGAAACTTGTCGATGAAGCCGCCATAAACGCCGACGACCGAGACCGTTCCGAAATTGCGGCAGCAGTGAATCGCCTGCCGCAGCACATGCGGCTGATCGGTCGCCAGAAATGTCGCGACCTTCACGCGGTCGAACATCGAGTCGATGCTCGCCGTGGGATCGGGCTCGGTGCCGACCGCATCGATGCAGGCGTCGGCGCCGCGACCCTTGGTCATGCTCTGGATCGCTTCGTAAACGTCGACCTTGTGGAAATCCAGCGTCTCGGCGCCGGCCTTTTGCGCGAGTTCCAGCCGCTCCGGCACGGTGTCGATGGCGATGACCCGCTCGGCGCCGAGCATGAAAGCGCTGCGAATCGCGAATTGCCCCACCGGGCCGCAGCCCCATATCGCGACCACGTCGCCGGGTTTGATGTCGCAGAATTCCGCGGCCATGTAGCCGGTCGGAAAAATATCCGAGAGAAACAGCGCCTGTTCGTCGTCGAGCGTGTCCGGGACCTTGATCGGCCCCTTGTCCGCATAGGGCACGCGCAGATATTCGGCCTGCCCGCCGCGATAGCCGCCGAGAAGATGCGAATAGCCGAAAAGCCCTGCGGGCGAATGCCCCCACAAGGTTTCAGCTTTTTGATAATCCGGATTTGTCCGTTCGCAGGCGGAAAAAAAGCCGCGCTGACAGAACCAGCACTCGCCGCAGGAAATTGTGAAGGGTACGACAACGCGGTCGCCGACCTTTAGGCTCTTGACCGACGATCCAACCTCGACGACTTCGCCCATGGTCTCATGGCCCAGCACATCGCCGCTGTGCATCTGCGGAATGACGCCGTCATAGATGTGAATATCCGAGCCGCAGATGGCGCAGGCCGTGACCTTGATCACGGCGTCGCGCGGATCCTCGATCATCGGATCTGGAACGCTTTCGCAACGAATGTCGCCTTTGCCGTGATAGGTGAGCGCCTTCATGTGCCCTTGCTCCCGCTTGGCCGCACGCCCCGGTGGGGAACTTGCCGTGAGAGCGTTGGTTCCGCCCTGCGCCCCGCCGTCATTCGCGCGAGCGTCCAGTCCGTGCTATCCCCCGCCCATGTCTTCGCTTCCCCCGCAGGCGCGCGCGCTGCTCAAATCGGTCTTTGGCTACGACGACTTCCGCGCCGGTCAGCCCGAGATCATCGCGGCCGTGCTGGCGGGCGGCCCCGTTCTCGCCGTCATGCCGACCGGCAGCGGCAAATCCATGTGCTACCAGCTTCCCGCGATCATCGAGGGCGCGCTGACGGTCGTGGTTTCGCCCCTGATCGCCCTGATGCGCGATCAGGTGAGTCAGATGCAGGCGCTGGGCGTCGCCGCAGCCTCGCTGAATTCGACCAACAGCATGGCGGAAAACGACGAGGCGCGCCGCGCCATGCGCGACGGCGATCTGCGCCTGCTCTTCGTCTCGCCGGAACGCCTGCTGATGGATGGCCTCCTCGCGGAGCTTCGCCGCGCCGGTCCGCGCCGTCTCGCGATCGACGAGGCGCATTGCGTGTCCGAATGGGGCCATGACTTCCGGCCCGAATATCGCGAGATCGGCCGCGCCGCCGAAGCGCTCGGCAATGTGCAGGTGATCGGCCTCACCGCCACCGCCGACGCGCGGACCCGCGACGACATCGCCGGGCGACTCTTCACGACGCCGCCGCAGCTCTTCCTGCATAGTTTCGACCGGCCCAACATCGCGCTGAATTTCGCGGCGAAGGATCAGCCGCGTCGGCAGTTGTCGCGTTTTCTCGAGCGGCACAAGGGTGAAAGCGGTATCGTCTATTGTTCGTCGCGCAAGCGCGCCGAAGACCTCGCCGCTTATTTTCTCGATCAGGGCCATGATGCGCTCGCCTATCATGCGGGGCTCGATCAGGAGACGCGCAATCGCAACGGCGACCGTTTCCTGCGCGAGGACGGCGTGGTCGCCGTCGCGACCATCGCCTTCGGCATGGGCGTCAACAAGCCGGACGTGCGTTTTGTCGCGCACGCCGACATGCCGTCCTCGGTTGAATCCTACTATCAGGAGATCGGCCGCGCAGGCCGCGACGGTCTCCCCGCCGACACGCTGACCCTCTACAGTCTCGACGACATGGCGTTCCGTCGTCGCTGGATCGACGAAAAGGACGTCAGTGACGAGCGCCGCCACAGCGAGCATGAGCGCTTCTCCGCGCTCGCCAATCTCTGCGAAAGCCCGCGCTGCCGCCGACAGACGCTGCTCGCCTATTTCGCCGAGGACGCGGCGCCCTGTGGGCGCTGCGACGTGTGTCAGGGCAAGGTCGCGGTCTTCGACGGCGCCATCGCCGCGCAGAAGGCGCTTTCCGCCGTGTATCGCACCGGACAGCGATTCGGCTCCAGCCATCTCGCGCATGTGCTCGTCGGCGAGGCGACGGACGCCCTGCAGCGTCATGGCCACGACGCTATAAAGACCTTTGGCGTCGGCAAGGAACATTCGAAAGATGAATGGTCCTCGATCCTGCGCCAGCTTTTCGCCGCAGGCGCCTTGCGGACCGCGAGCGCGGAACATGGCGGCTTCGCGCTGACGCCGAAAGGCGTTGAAATTCTCTACGGTCGCGAAACCATCCTGCTGCGCAGCGATCCGCTGACGCCGCGCGAGCGCCGCCGCAAGGAGGCCCCGACGCTCGACGAGGCGACCGACCGCATCCTCTCCGCGCTCAAACGCAAGCGCCGCGCGCTCGCGCAGGAAGAAGGCGTGCCGGCCTACGTCATCTTCGCCGACCGAACGCTGATCGACATGGCCGAAAAGCGCCCCGCGACGCTCGACGAAATGCTGCAGGTGCATGGCGTCGGCGAGCGCAAGGTCGCGCGCTATGGCGACGCTTTCCTCGAGGCGCTGAATGAGGCGCTGGGGTGAGAGGAAAGGCCGCAGGCATGAATGACGCCTCTGGCGCCCGGGTTGCACGCTTTCGTGTAACCGAAAGGCGGCGATTGATGAAATTCTACATGACGCCGGGCTCCTGCTCGACCGGCATCCACATTCTTCTCGAAGAAATCGGCCTTGTTTTTGAAGCCCATGTTCTCAACCTGCCGCGCGGCGATCATCTTCGGCCCGGCTATCTCGCGATCAATCCGCACGGGACGATCCCCACCCTGCTGCTCGACGATGGGACCGCGCTGACCGATTTCGTCAGCATCGCGACATGGCTGGCGGAAAGCTATCCGCGCCGCAAGCTTCTGCCGGAAGACCCGGCGCTCGCCGACGAAGCGCGCGCGCTCCTCGACTTCTGCACCCGCCACATCCACGGCGAGGGCTTTCGACGCGTCTTCACGCCGGAACGCTACGGCGGCGACCGGGAGGCGACGATCGCCGAGGGCCGGGCGATGGCCGCCGCCGGGCTGGAGGCCGTCAGCGCCGCCATCGCCGGACGCGACTATGCCGTCGGCCCCTTCTCGATCGCCGACGCCGCGCTTTTCTACGTCGAATTCTGGGCCGACAAGACGGGTATGACGCTGCCTGCCAATTGCCTTACCCATTACCAGCGCATGAAAAATCGTCCCGCGGTCGCTCAGGTGCTCGCTGAGGAAGGCTACCGCTGAAGCGGGGTATGACAGGGTGCAGTCCGCCGCTTTTGTCTCACGGCGAAACAAGTCTACAATCAAATATTTGTAAACACCCAGAAACATCCAGTTTTCCGTGTATTTGGCTTGCGTTCGCGCCTAAAATGGGTTCTACGAATCAACGAGGCCTTGGCCTCCGAAAAAGCGAACGAGATGAACGAGAACGACAAGCAAGACCCCAATGAATATGGCGCCGAGTCGATCAAGGTGCTGCGCGGCCTGGACGCCGTGCGCAAGCGCCCGGGAATGTATATCGGCGACACGGATGACGGCACCGGCCTTCATCACATGGTCTATGAGGTCGTCGACAACGCCATCGACGAGGCGCTGGCCGGCCACGCCACGCTCGTCACCGTAACGCTGAACGCCGACGGCTCCTGCACGGTCACCGACAACGGCCGAGGCATCCCCACCGACATCCACCACGAGGAAGGCGTTTCCGCGGCCGAGGTCATCATGACCCAGCTGCATGCGGGCGGTAAGTTCGACCAGAATTCCTACAAGGTCTCCGGCGGCCTGCACGGCGTCGGCGTCTCGGTGGTCAATGCGCTTTCCGTCTGGCTCAAACTGCGCGTCTGGCGCGCGGGCAAAGAGCATTTCATGGAATTCTCCAATGGCGACGCCGTCGCAGGGCTGAAGGTCGTCGGCGACGCGCCCGTGGAGAACGGCGCGCCGAAGCGCGGAACGGAAGTGACCTTCCTGCCCTCGCCCGCGACCTTCACCATGGTCGATTTCGACTACGCCACGATCGAGCACAGGCTGCGCGAACTGGCGTTCCTCAATTCGGGCGTTCACATCATCCTCACCGATGCGCGCCATGCCGAGGTGAAGCGCGACGAGCTTTTCTACGAAGGCGGGCTGGAGGCTTTCGTGCGCTGGCTCGACCGCGCCAAGCAGCCGCTCGTCTCGTCCCCGATCATGATCAAGGGCCAGCGCGAACACATCAACGTCGAAGTCGCGCTGTGGTGGAACGACAGCTATCACGAGAACGTGCTGGCCTTCACCAACAACATTCCGCAGCGCGACGGCGGCACGCATCTCGCCGGCTTCCGTGCGGCGCTGACGCGCCAGATCACCGGCTACGCCGATTCCTCCGGCCTCACCAAGCGCGAAAAGGTCGATCTCACCGGCGACGATTGCCGCGAGGGCCTGACCTGCGTCTTGTCCGTGAAGGTTCCGGACCCCAAGTTCTCGTCTCAGACGAAAGACAAGCTGGTGTCGTCCGAAGTGCGACCGGCCGTCGAAAATGTCATGAACGAGGTTTTGGGCCAGTGGCTCGAAGAGCATCCGGCCGAGGCGAAGAACGTCGTCTCCAAGGTGGTCGAGGCCGCCGCCGCGCGCGAGGCGGCGCGCAAGGCGCGCGAGCTCACCCGCCGCAAGGGCGCGCTCGACGTCGCCAATCTCCCCGGCAAGCTCGCCGATTGTCAGGAGCGCGATCCCGCCAGAGCGGAGCTCTTCATCGTCGAGGGCGACTCCGCCGGCGGCACGGCCAAGCAGGGCCGTGACCGCGGCTTTCAGGCTGTTCTTCCGTTGCGCGGCAAGATCCTCAATGTCGAGCGCGCGCGCTTCGACAAGATGCTGTCCTCGGAACAGATCGGCACGCTCATCACCGCGCTGGGCACGGGCATCGGACGCGATGAATTCAACGCCGACAAGCTGCGCTATCACAAGATCATCATCATGACCGACGCCGACGTCGACGGCGCCCATATCCGCACGCTGATCCTGACCTTCTTCTACCGGCAGATGCCGGAGCTGATCGAGCGCGGTCATATCTTCATCGCGCAGGCGCCGCTCTACAAGGTGAGCAAGGGCAAGTCGACGCAATATCTCAAGGACGAGCGCGCGCTCGAGGATTATCTGATCGACAGCCTGCTCGACGGCGCCGTGCTGCGCACGGGAACGGATGACCGCGCGGGCGCCGATCTGCGGAAGGTGCTGGAGGACGCGCGCGCCTTCCGCTCCATCATGACTGCGCTGCATTCGCGCTACGACCGCGCCGTCGTGGAACAGGCGGCCATGGCCGGCGCGCTGGCGCCGCAGATCGACGAGGCGCAGGCCGCGGGTCTGGCGGCGACAGTGGCGCAGCGTCTCGACGCGATCGCGGAAGAGACAGAGCGCGGCTGGAGCGGCGAGGTCCGCGACGGCGGTTATGTCTTCAAGCGCACGCTGCGCGGCGTCACTCAGGCCGTCATCCTCGACGCCGCCATGCTGAACTCCTCCGAGGCGCGCAAGCTGCACGAGCGCGCCGAGAGCCTGCGCGACGTGTTCTCGGCGCCCGCCATGCTCGTCCGTCGCGGCGACGAGGCGCAGCTTTCCGGGCCGATCGCGCTTTACGACGCGATGTCCCAGATCGGCCGCAAGGGCCTCGCGATCCAGCGTTACAAGGGCCTGGGCGAGATGAACGCCGAGCAGCTTTGGGAGACGACCCTCGATCGCGATGCGCGCTCCCTGCTGCAGGTGAGAGTGAAAGAGGCCGCGGAGGCCGACGATATTTTCGTGAAGCTGATGGGCGACGTGGTCGAGCCGCGCCGCGAATTCATCCATGAGAATGCGCTGAATGTAGCAAACCTCGATGTGTGACGGAGGCTAGGCCCTCCGCGTGTGAGTCATGGCGATTGACGATTTTGCAGAGTTGTTCCAGCGGACGCTGGCGTGTGATTACGACGACGACGCCGCCTGGGAGGCCGTGAACGCCTTGCGATCTTCGGGATCGCGATGGGTCTTCGACAAGTCGGCCGAATGGCTGCAGTCTGAAAACCCGATGGAGCGCGCGCGCGCGGCCGATATTCTGGGACAGATCGGCGTCGGACCCGGCCGAAAGCACGCTTATCCGGTCGAAGCCTGCGATCTGCTGCTGAACCTGCTTATCGCAGAGGCGCATCCGCGCGCCGCCGCATCGGCGCTTGTCGCGCTCGGACATATCGAGGACCCGCGCGCGCTTCCCGCCATTTACAGATTTGTGGCGCATGAGGATGCGGTGCTGCGCCACGCCGTCGCCTTCGCGCTCGGCTGTTTCGTGAAAGACCCCGCAAGCCTTCCCGGATTGATGCTGCTGATGAGCGACGCGGATGAGGACGTTCGCGACTGGGCGACGTTCAGCCTCGGCGTATGGGGCGACCTCGACTCCACGCGCGTTCGCGACGCGCTGGCGCGCCGCCTTGGCGACGATTTTGGAATCGTGCGGCTCGAAGCCATTGCCGGCCTTGCAAAGCGCAAGGACAAACGCGTGGTTCCGGCGCTGATCGACGCGCTCGAAGTCTCTCGCGGAGAGCCGGAAGCGAAACTCGTCGAGGCGGCCTGCGTCATGCTTGGACTGCGTCGCGCGCCCAATCACTGGAAAGGCCCGGATTACGCGATCGCCCTGCGTCATCACTTCGGCTGCGACGTCGCGCCAGTCTGGCAATAAGCAATGGCGTCTGAGCAAGTGCGCCTGCTCGTCTGCGTTGGACCGCGCTGCGGCTCGGAAGGGCGCGGGCGCGCGCTTCTCGCCAGTGCGGAGGCGGCGCTTCTTGAAGCCTTTCCTGAAGCCCTCGCCGACGAACGCCTCAAGGTTTCGACGCGCGACTGTCTCCGCCATTGCACCAACGAGCCTGTCGTTCGTCTGGAGCCTTCCGGAGACGCCTTCGCCGGCCCCGACATGGACACGCTGATCCGAGAGATCGGCGCAGCGCTGGAAGTCGCGCGTTCTTCATCGTGACCGGGCTTGCTCCGAAAAGAAGCGCACTAATTTAATGGCTCCGAGCCGGTGAGCGTGTCGTCGGCCGACCGGACCGCTTCTCCATGAAACCGCAATCAGGGATCCCGACCGCTGCCTTCAGGCTGCTGGCCGCCGCCGCCTTCGCAATGACTCTCACGCCTGCGCGCGCGCAGACGGCGGACGACCAGCCGCCCCCGCCACGGGAAACGGAACAACCAGCCGAAAAGAAAATCGCGCCGAGCTACGGGCCGCAGACGCTGCGCGCCACGCAGGAAGCCGCGCAACGCTACGCCGATATTGCTGCGTCGGGGGGATGGCCGCATGTTGCGAAATCAGGCCCCGAGACGCATGGCAAGCCGGTCGTCGAACTGCGGCGCCGGCTGGCGATCGAAGGTTATCTGCCGCGAGACCCGAGCGACGATCCGCAATGGGATGCCGACCTCACCGACGCGCTGAAGCGTTTTCAGGCCAATATGGGGCTGGAGCAGACTGGCGAACTTTCGCGCGAGACCTTGCGCGAATTGAATGTTCCGGCGGCTGCGCGCGCGCGGGCCCTCGCCGCGACCGCTTCGCGTCTGGCGAAGACGCGGTTTCGGTTCGGCGATCGTTATGTGAGCGTGAACATTCCCGCAAGTTCGGTCGAGGCCGTCGAGAACGACGAGGCCCTGGGTCGCTACGACGCCATCGTCGGCGGCAAGCGTCATCATTCGCCGCAGATCACGGCGAAAATCGTTTCCGTCGACGTCAACCCGACATGGACCGTTCCGGCCTCGATCATCCGCAAGGAGCTGATGCCGAAACTCAAGCGCAATCCCCATGCTCTCGCGCAGCAGCACATTCGCGTGCTCGACGGCCGCGGTCACGAGATTGATCCTTCAAAATTGCGTAAATTTTCCGCGGGGCGGGCGGCGAGTTTCACTTTCCGTCAGGACCCCGGACCAAAGAACTCGCTCGGTTCGCTTCGGCTCGACATGCCGAACAAGGACGCGGTCTACATGCACGACACGCCGCAGAAGAATCTTTTCGACCGGGATTATCGCTTCCTCTCGCATGGCTGCGTGCGGGTCGAGGGCGTCTATGATCTTGCGGCCTGGCTGCTCGATCAAAACGAACGCGGATGGAACGAAGGCGCGCTGCGCGACGAGGTGGCGGAAGGGCGCACCGAGAAGATCAAACTGTTACGTCCGACTCCCGTCGCATGGGTCTATATGACGGGCTGGGCGACGGAGGGCGGCCCCGCGCATTTCCGCCGGGACGTCTACAACCTCGACAAGGGCGCAAAACTGCCGCCGCATCGGCGCGAAGGCGGCTTTGCGAGCAGGTAAATCAACCCGTCATGGCCGCGCTTGTCGCGGCCATCCACGCCTTAAAACTGCGGCTTCGCGACCATCAGCCAGAAAATGACGAGCATGGCGACGAAGGCGGGCCAGCCCAACGCGAACCACCACCAGAAATAACGACGATACTCCCGCGGCAGCGGCTCGCCGGTTTCGAGACAGGCTTCGGCGATGCGCGCCATGCGCATTTGCAGCCACACCACCGGCAGCCAGCAGGCGCCGACGAAAATGTAAAGCGCGACCGACGCCAGTATCCAGTTGCTCGTGAGCGGCCAGCCCTCTTCGAGCGCGAGCGCGACGCCCGTCACCGGCTGGACGATCACGGCCGGCGTCGTGAAAATCCAGTCGGCCAGCACGACATTCCTGTTGCCCGAGACAATGGCGCGAAGGTCGCCGCGCAGATTGGTGGCGAGCCCGTGAAAGGCGGTGCCCAGACCAGTTCCGAAAAGCACCGTCGAACTGATGATGTGAATCCACTTCAGCAAAGTGACGTCGACCATCAATCGGCCTCCAGCGCGATCATCACCAGGATCGCAGCGGCGATCGGCAGATTTTTGAGGATCGGCGCAAAGGGATGGAGCCAGGTACTCGGCGGGAAGGCCGAGCGCCAGCACCGTGAAGGCGGCCATGCTCGCAAGCTGGAGCAAGCCGATCAAACCCGCCCGGTAACCGCGCAGCAAAAGCACGCCGAGAACCAGATCCAGCGCCGCGCCGCCATAGAGCGCCATCCCGGCGACCGGGCCGGTCAGACCGATCGCGGCGAGCATTTCATAGCTCTTGTTGACCGGATAGAGGCCGAAGGACAGAAGCCCCGTGGCGATCCAGAGCAGCGCCAGACTCCAGCGCAGCACGGGCTTTAGGAAAAAGAGGCGCGCGGCCATGCGGTCGGCGTCGGAGGCGGGTTCTTCCGCCAGCGCCGTGCGCAGGCTGCGCGGCGGGCGCCCCAGCGCCTCCGTCAGCGCCGAGGGTCCGAGCCACATTGCCGCCCGCGAGCATCTTCATCACATCGGGATTGAGCGGCCCGTTGGTGAAGCGCCCGCCGATCTTCGTCGCGATCTCGAAGAGCCGCTCGGGAATGCGCACCGACCCCGTGGGCCGCAGGCGCAGCCAGTTGCGGAGGATGCGCGTCAGCTCATAGGCCGTCATGGGCTCCGGTCCCACCACGTCGATCATGCGCGCCGAGGCCGCGCCCTCGGCGAGCCGGACGACCAGTTCGGCCAGATCGTCGACATGGACCGGCTGAAACCGCCAGTCGTCGCGCCCGATGCGCGGCAGAACCGGAAGGGCCGCCGCCGCCAGCAGCCAGCGCGTGCTCGCCCCGCCCCGTCCGACCACCACCGAAGGGCGCAGCACACGCCAGTCGATGCGTTCGCCGTGTGGGTCGGCGTCTGTGAAAAAGGCCTCGGACTCGCCCTTGCTGCGCTGGTAATCGGTCTCGCCCTGAGGCGCCGCGCCCAGCGCAGAGATATGGATGAGTCGCGGCACGCCGGCGGCGATACAGGCCGAAAAGAGTCGCATGGCCCCTTCGGCGTGGACGGCATCCATCGTGTTCGCGCCCACGTCGCGCACGAGCCCGGCGCAATTCACGACAACGTCGAAGCCCGCGACCTTGGCGCGAAGCCGCGTCTCGTCGTCGTGGGCGATGTCGACGTCAGGGCGCCCGGCCGCCAGGATCGAATGCCCCGCCGCCGCCAGCCGCCCGGCAATGTGGCGGCCGATGAAGCCGGTCCCGCCGACAATGAGAATCCGGGCCAAGGAACGCTCCTTTCGGGTCCACCGCGTGGGATATAGGCCCGCGGCGGTCTCTGCCCTGCGTTTTCGGCGATTTCGTGCGATATAGGAGCATGGCGACGATTCGGAATGCTTTTGACCCGGGCTTCGGCGTTTACGTCCACTGGCCGTTCTGCCTGTCGAAATGCCCCTACTGCGACTTCAACAGCCACGTCCGCCGCGGCGACGTGGACGAGGATCGCTTTGTCGAGGCCTTCGCGGTGGAGCTGGCGCATCGCGCACGCCTCGCGCCGGGTCGGGAAGTGCGCTCGATCTTCTTCGGCGGCGGCACGCCCTCGCTGATGTCGCCCTCGACGGTCGAGGCGATCCTGTCGCGCATCGCCAGCCACTGGACCATGGCCAAGGACGTGGAGATCACGCTCGAAGCCAATCCGACCAGCGTGGAAGCCTCACGCTTCCGGGGCTTCAAGGCGGCGGGGATCAACCGCGTGTCGCTCGGCGTGCAGGCGTTGAACGACATCGACCTGAAAGGGCTCGGCCGCCAGCATTCGGTCGCCGAAGCGCTGATGGCGGTCGATATCGCCAATCAGGTTTTCGACCGCACCTCTTTCGATCTCATCTACGGCCGCTCGGGCCAGACGCCCGCCGCCTGGCGCAAGGAGCTCGATCTCGCCCTCGCCCGCGGGCCGGAACATGTGTCGCTCTATCAGCTCACCATCGAGCCGGACACCATGTTCGAGCGCATGGTCAACACCGGCAAGATGAGCATTCCCGACGCCGACACCCAGCGCGCCCTCTGGGACGTGACCCAGGAAGTCACCGCCCGCCACGGCCTGCCGGCCTATGAGGTCTCGAACCACGCCCGCCCCGGCGCCGAGTGCCGCCACAATCTGGTCTACTGGCGCTATGGCGAATATGCCGGCGTCGGCCCCGGCGCCCATGGCCGGCTCGTCACCACGCGCGGCCGCCGCGCGCAGGCCTGCGAGAAGCATCCCGAGATGTGGCTGACCTGCGTGGAGACGGAAGGTCACGGCCTCGTCGAGGACGAACTGCTGAACGCCGAGCAGGAAGGCGACGAGTTCCTGCTGATGGGCCTGCGCCTGCGCGAGGGCATCGACCCGCAGCGATATTTCCTGCTCACCGGCAGGAAACTGGCGCCGTCGAGGATCAGCGAGCTCGTCGGCGACGGGCTCGTGGAGGTGACGCGCGAGAACCGCCTGCGGGTGAGTTCGGAAGGCTTTCCGGTTCTGGACGCCGTCGTCGCAGATCTTGCCGCCTGAATGGAACCAAAGCTCGGGCTGAGGAATTTATCCAGACTGGGAAACTAGTTAGTCTGGAGCCTGTTTCATGTCGATTACCAATATTCTTGTCCAGATCGTCGCCGGCGCGCTCGGCGGCAAGGCGGCCGGCACGGCCACCAAGAGCAACAATGCGCTGGGCGATCTCATCAGCGGCGCGCTCGGCGGCGGCATTGGCGGCCAGCTCCTCTCCGCGATCATCCCCTCGCTCGCGGGCGCGGCGAGCGGCGGCGGCGGTTTCGACCTGGGCGTTCTGCTCGGGCAGGCAGCCGGCGGCGGTGTGACCGGCGCCGTCGTCACCCTCCTCTACAACGTCGCCAAGAAGCGCTTCATCGGATAGGTTCAGCGCTCCTGCTCCCGCATGAAGGCGAGCGCCGCGGGCGCAATCGTCTGTGACGTCTCGAAGAAGCCGCGCCAGTCGTCTTTCACATCGAGAGCGTTGCGAATGTCGAAGGCGCTGGCGCTGCCCACGCTCGCCAGCGTCTTCCACGACAGCGGCGTCGCCACTGTCGCGCCCGGCCGTGCGCGCAGCGACCAGGGCAGGATCGCCGTCGCGGTTTTCTTGTTGCGTAGCCAGTCGATGAAAATCCGGCCGGTGCGTTGCCGCTTGCTCATGTTGGCGACGAAGCGCTTCGGCTCCTGCCGCGCCAGCCCACGCGCCAGGCCAGCCGCGAATACTTCCGTATCGGCGTAGGCAAGGGAGCGATCGAGCGGCAGGACGATATGGACGCCCTTCCCGCCGGTGACCATCGGCCAGCTTTTCAGCCCGATCTCACCGAGATAATCGCGCAGATCGGCGGCGGCCTTGCGCACTTCGGCGAAAGGCAGGTCTTCATCCGGGTCGAGATCGAAAACCATCCGGTCCGGGCGATCGAGATCGCTCGCGAGCGACATCCAGCCGTGGATTTCGATGGCTCCGAACTGCGCCGCCGTGTGCAGACCGAGCGCGCCGTCGAGCGCGATATAGGGTTCCTCGTCGTCGGGCACCTTGATGATGCCCCTGGTCATCCCTTTCAGCGGGTGGCGCTGAAAGAAGAGGTCGTCGATCGTATCGGGCGCGCGCAGAAGGCTGATCGGCCTGTCTGCAAGATGCGGCGCCATGCGCGGCGCGACGGCGTCGTAATAGTCGGCGATCTGCCCCTTGGTGACGCCATCGGCAGGAAAGACGACGCGGCTCGCGTGCGTCACGCGGGCCGGTTTCGGCGCCTCGGCGCTTTTCTGCTCTTGCTGCTTTTGCGCCGCGCGCAGATCCTCGCGCGCGCCGATGAACCGCGCCTGTCGCATTTGCCCATCCATGGTCCAGCCGCCGAAGCGCACTTCAGCCGGGAAAGGTTTCTCCAGAAAGACCGAGCCCTTTGGAATGCCCTGCGCCGCGAGAAGCTCGTAAGGCGGTTTGCCGCGCGCGCGCTTCGCCATCAAGGGCGCGAGGGTCCTGCGCGTCGCGGCGCCATAGCCCGTGCCGATGCGGCCGACATAGCGCAAGCCCTCGGGCGTCTCCTTCGCCGCGACGAGTGAGGCGAAACTCTCGCCCTTCTCCGACGGACGAAAGCCGACGATCAGCACATCCTCGCGAAAATCGCCCTTGATCTTCAGCCAGTCGGAGAAGCGACCGCTTCGATAGGGCGCGTCGCCGCGCTTGGCGATAATCCCCTCCGCGCCCGCCTGCGTGGCCTGCCGAAACACGGCGGCGCCGTCGCCCTCGATGTAATCGCCATAACGGATGACGCTCTTGCCCGCCGCAAGAAACGCCTTCAGCCGCTTCTTGCGTTCGCGCAAGGGCAGCCGCCGCAGATCGGCTTCGTCGAGCATGAGCAGATCGAAGGCGACGAATTCCACGCGTTCGCTGCGTCCGGCTTCCAGCGCCGAGACGAGCATGGCGAAATCCGAAAGCCCCTTCTCGTCGAAGACGACCGCCTCGCCGTCGAGCAACGCATTGCGGCAGGGAAGCGCGAAGGCGGCGCGCGCGAGGCCGGGGAAGCGGTTCGTCCAGTCGAGACCCGAGCGCGTGTAAACGACCGCGCCATCGGCGCCGGTCGCAAGCTCCAGACGATAGCCGTCATATTTCAGTTCGAAAATCCAGTCGGCGCCGGCGGGCGGCGTTTCAGAGGTCTCACAAAGTTGGGGCTCAATGAATTTCGGCGTTGGCGCGCTCGCGAGCGGCTTGTCGGACCAATAGGCTTTCTTCGCGCGCGCCGCCGGCGCCTTGCGCCGCTTCGCTCTGGCGCCGCGTTCGATTTCCGCGCGCGTGCGTCCGGTGGCGACGCTCGTCTCGAAGCGACCCCCAAGGTCGCCGTCATCTTCCGCGTAAGCGTCACGCTCCTTGATCAGCAGCCAGTTCTCGCCCTTGTCGCGCGTCTTCATGCGCACCAGCACCCAGCCGCCGCGCATGCGCTCGCCTTCCGACAGGAATTTTATCTCGCCCTTCTCGAGCGCTGCGAGGGGGTCTCCATTTTCCGGCGCATAGGTCGTGTCCTCCCACAGCATCACTGTCCCGCCGCCATATTCGCCTTTCGGAATCAGCCCCTCGAAGTCGCCGTAGTCCAGGGGGTGATCCTCCGTGCGCACGGCGAGGCGCCTGTCGGCTGGATTGGACGAAGGGCCGCGCGTCACCGCCCAGCTCTTCAGGACGCCATCCATCTCCAGACGGAGATCGAAATGTTCGCGGCGCGCAAAGTGCCGCTGCACGACGAGACGCGGCGCCGCCCCCCGCGACGCGCCGCCCCGCGGCTCCGGCGTTACCGCGAAGTCGCGTTTGGCGCGATAGCCGGCGAGCGCGTCCTCTTCTTTTCGGCGGGCGCGCGCGGGCATGTGTTAGGCCCGCCGCCGCGCAGGCGCCTTCGAGGTCTTCGTGGATTTCGCCGGCGCTTTGCTTGTCTTCTTCGCCGGCGCCCTGCCCTTCTTCGGCGGCTCGGGTTCGCCGCCGCTCGCGGCGACCGACCGCTTCAACGCCTCCATGAAATCCAGCACCTTGGCGCCGGACTCGACCTGTTCCTCGACCGGCACGGTCTCGCCGCGACCCAGCTTCGCCTTCACGAGATCGCGCAGCGCCTCCGCGTAATGATTGCGGAACTTCGCGGCGTCGAAAGGCTCGGTCCGCCTCGCGATCAGATCCTCCGCCATCTGCACCATGTCTTCCCGCGGCTTCTCACGGCCGATGCCGGAGAAAATATCGGCGGCGTCCTTCAGTTCGGTCTCGTAACGCAGCGTGTCGAGCGCGAGCCCCTGACCTTCGCCGATCGGGTAAAGCGCGACGAGATGCTCGCGGCCGCGCAGCGTCAACTGGCCGATGCCGACCTTGTGCTTCGCCCATAAGGCGTCGCGCAGCACGCGATAGCCCTCCTCGGCGACTTCGCCGTCGGGCAGCACATAATAGGGCCGGTTGAAGTAAAGCGGCTCGATTTCATCCGCTTCCACGAACTGGGACAGTTCGATCGTATGGCGGGACGAGAGTTTCAGAGAGTCGAGCTCTTCGTCTTCCATGAAGACGTAATTGCCCGGCTCGACCTCATATCCGAGGACGATATCCTCTTTCTTCACCTCGCCCTTGCCGGGCGCGACCTTGAGATAGCGGATGCGTTGCTTGGAGTTCCGGTCCACCTGATGGAAGCGGATCTCGGACTCTGCCTTCTCCGCCGCAACCAGGCGCACGGGGATCGAGACGAGGGCCAGACGCAAATGGCCCTTCCAGAAGGTGCGCGCCGACTCGGCCATAACTCGCTCCTGCACGCGCGGGGGGACGAGTTATAGATAAGGCGGCGCCAAAACAGCGGCAGGCCCTGCGGCGCCGAAAAGCGCATCCGCAGTTCCGTCATTGCGAAGAGCCATATCAAAGCTCTGGCTTGCTTCGACGCGACACTCTCGCAATGACGGTAGCGAAATCAGTTCGAAACGCGGCGGCCTGACAATGGCGGGCGCAGCAGGGTGCGGCGCGGCGGCTCGGCTTCGCCCGCGATATAGATCGGCGCCTTCGTCGGGCCGTTCTTGGCGCCGCGAACAGCGTCGCTGAGCCGATCGCCGGCGCCGCTGGCCACCCTGGACGGGGGCGGAAGCGCCTCCAGCTCGCCGCGCTCCTGCGCCGCGCCCTTGCCGCTCCCCGTCTTCGGGACGGCGCGGTAATCGTCCGTCGCGGAAAGATCGCCGGTGACGACAGCGCCCTTCTCGAGCTCGATCTCGCCATACATGACGCGACCCTCGACGCGACCGGTCGCGCGCACCAGCAGCAGTTGCCGGGCCTCGACATGGTCGGACACCGTGCCGCTGATGTCGGCCTCGGTCGCGGAAATATTGCCGCGGATGACGCCTGACTGGCCGACGCAGACGACGCGCGCCGTGACATTGCCCTCGATCGTGCCGTCGATGACAATCAAGTCCGGAACGGATATTTCGCCTTTAATCGTGACGCCCGCGCCGATGTAGGCGACGTTCTCCTGATCGGGCCTGAACCCGGAAGCTGTATTCACGGCCATTCCCTCCCCCGAGGCATTGCTCAGCGCTTAGAAGGCCGAAACATACGGTGGGGCTCGACCCATCGCAATAAAAATCAAGATTTATCCAAATATTTATTAGGAAGATGACAATGAGCCGACCCACAGAAAAGACGCAGGATATTGCCAAGTCTAAGCAAAAATGCCAGTATTCGCGAGCGAAATGCGCGAATATAGCTTTAGCTTTTCTTTAAGACAGGACACAATTAATCGGCGATCAATTCATAACAATACTTACACTCTACTTTTCCTGATCTGAATTCGTATCTGAAAGTGGATGCAGATCGCGAACCATGGCCCGCATGCGCTCATCGAGCACATGCGTATAGATTTGTGTCGTGGCGATATCGGCGTGACCGAGCAGTTCCTGCACCACCCGGAGATCGGCCCCATTCTGTAACAGGTGGCTGGCGAAGGCGTGGCGCAGCGCATGGGGGTGAACCTGCGCCGCCGAGAGCCCCGTCGCCACGCCGAGCGATTTCAGCTCCCGCGCGAAAGCCTGGCGCGTGAGATGGCCGCTATCGCTGTCGGCGGGAAACAGAAACGGCCCCTCCGCGAGAGCCGGCGCGACCGCCTCCAGAAGCCTGCGATAATCTGCGAGCGCCCGCTTCGCCGCGCCGGTCAGCGGCGCCAGGCGCTCGCGACCGCCCTTGCCCTTGATCGTGATGAAAGGGTCGCGCGTTCGCGCGGCGCTTTTGGGAAGCGATACGAGTTCCGAGACTCGCAGCCCCGTCGCGTAAAGCGTCTCCAGCAGCGCATGGAGCCGCGCGGCCCGCAGCCGGTCGCGCAACGGGCGCTTCTCATCGTCCAGCCCCTCGCGGGCGGTCGCGAGCAGGCGGTCGACTTCCGCGACCGACATCACGCCGGGCGCGTCGCGTCGCAGCCTCGGCCCTTCGAGCGCGGCGGCGGGATCATCCGCCCGATGGCGGTCGACGTAGAGAAACTTGTGGAATTGCCTGAGCGCCGAGAGTCGGCGCGCCACAGTCGCGGTCGACATGCCGCGCGTGTCGAGATCGGCAAGCCAGGCGCGCATGTCATCCGTCGCGGCGTCGCCCGGGTCGCGCCGCCGGCCGTGGAGAAAGTCGATGTAGTCTGAAAGATCGCGGCGATACGCGTCGAGCGTGTTGCGCGCGGCGCCGCGCTCCGCCGCCAGCATGTCGAGAAACGCGTCGAGCTGGCGGGCTGCGCGCGCGTTCATCGCCGGCGCCTTACTTGTTGAGGCGCTGGGCCGGGATCGTGTAGCTCATCTCGCGCGGTTGCGGCGTCACGAAAGACACCACGGCTATCATGGCGCCGTAGACCAGCGCGACAATCACGGCGACCATCGCCAGAAAACGGAGAAGACTGGGCAAGGAAAGAATCCGTAAGCAAGATGCGCTCACAGTCTATCGCGCGAAGCGCGCCGGAATGCAACCGGGAGCAGGCGCAGAGCCGATTCGCCCCGCGCCGCGCCGTGTCAATTCTAGCGCACGATGACGCGGGTTCCGACGGGAACGCGCTCATAAAGATCGACCACATCCTCATTCATCATGCGGATGCAGCCGGAGGACACATTCTGGCCGATCGTTCCCGGCTCATTGGTGCCATGGATGCGATAGAGCGATGAGCCCAGATAAAGCGCGCGCGCGCCCAGCGGATTGGCGGAGCCGCCCTCCATATGGCGCGGCAGGTCGGGGCGGCGCGCCAGCATTTCCGGCGGCGGCGTCCAGTCCGGCCACTCCTCCTTGCGACTGATCGTCTTCACGCCGGACCACTCGAAACCCGGACGCCCGACGCCGACGCCATAGCGCGTCGCGCGGCCGCGTCCGTGCACGAGATAGAGATATTTGCTGGGCGTATCGACCACGATCGTGCCCGCCGCCTCCGGGCCGTCGTAATCGACCTCGGCGCGGGAATAGGCCGGATCGAGCGTCCTCTGGATCGCGACAGGCGGCGGCGCATAGGCGACCCGCGAGAGGTCCGGCGCGGGGCGCGGCCGTGCGAACGCGCGGCGCGCTGTTGTCGCTGAACAGCGCCTCGATCAGCCCGCCTCCGAGCGCCGTCTGAGACGGATACGAGGCCCCGGGATAGGGCGGCGCGCCGGTAAAGGCCGGATTGGCGATGGCCGCGGACGAGGCCATCGCCGCCGGGAGCGCAAGGCAAAGAAGACGGATTCTGAGAGCCATTTGAGCGGACCAGGGTAAGCGCCGCAAGCGAGCGCCGATGACGATGGTCTCACTGTGTAATGGCCAAGCTTTAGCGTAAATCCGAACTGATCAATGTAGTTAGGCCAGAGTCAAAATTAACCGTGAAGAATTCGTTTCCCGCCTTTAGAAATGCGACTCGGCGTCTTCCTCCTCGGCCGGGATTTCATGCCGCATGATCAGCGGCGCCTGAGCGATGGCGAAGAGGATCGTCAGCGGCAGAATGCCAAAGACCTTGAAATCCACCCAGACGTCGGTCGACACCATGCGCCGGACGACCTCGTTGAGGCTCGCGAGGAAAAAGAAGAACAGGCCCCAGCGCCAGGTGAGCTTGCGCCAGCCCTGGTCGTCGATATGAATCGCCAGATCGAAGACGATCGGCAGCAGCAGCTTGCCGAAATAGAGCGCCCCCAGCAGCGCCGCGCCGAACATGGAATAGAGGATCGTCACCTTCAGTTTGATGAAGTCCTCGTTCTGCAGAAAGATCGTCAGGCCGCCGAAGACCAGCACGAGGATCGCCGTGACCACCGGCATCGCCGGGAGATGTTTCGTGATCGCCCAGGAAACGCCCAGCGTGATCAGCACGCCGGCCATCAGCACGCCGGTCGCCGGGAAGATGCCGAACTTGCTGTTGACGACGAAAAAGACGATCAGCGGCCCGAGTTCGAGCGCGATCTTCAGCCCCGGATTGAGTTTCTTCCTGGGCGCGCCGGCGTCGGCGATCTTCGTCCGGGTAGTCGTTTCCTGCGTCATTGGATTTAACTTTCCGGCGCCGCCTCGGGCGCATCTTCCTCATTCAGGCCGGCGATCGCGCGTGCGAAATCACGGGCGGTGAAGGGTTCCAGATCCTCGGCGCCTTCCCCCACGCCGATGAAGTGGATGGGCAGGCCATGCGCTTCCGCGATGGCGACGAGAATGCCGCCGCGCGCCGTGCCGTCGAGCTTGGTCATCACAAGTCCGGTGACGCCCGCGATCCGCTCGAATACCTCGACCTGCTGCAGGGCATTCTGGCCGACAGTCGCGTCGAGCACAAGCAGCACCGCATGCGGCGCCTCGGCTTCCGCCTTTTTCATCACGCGGACGATCTTTTCCAGCTCGGCCATCAGCTCGGCGCGGTTCTGAAGGCGCCCGGCGGTGTCCATCAGCAGAATGTCTGCGTCGGTCTCCCGCGCCCGCTTGATGGCGTCGAAGGCGAGGCCGGCCGCGTCCGCGCCCTCCTTGCCGGAGACCACCTCGGCGCCGAGCCGGGAGCCCCATACCTGCAGCTGCTCCACAGCCGCCGCGCGAAAAGTGTCGCCGGCGGCGAGCACGACCTTTTTGCCCTCGCCGGTCCATTTGGAGGCGAGCTTGGCGATGGTCGTCGTCTTGCCGGAGCCGTTGACGCCGACGACGAGGATAATGAAGGGCTTTTTCGTTTCGTCGAGCTCGAAGGGTCTGGCCACGGGGTCCAGCACGGCCTCGACCTCGCGGGCGAGGATGGCGCGCACTTCATCGGGCGCGATGTCCTTCTCGTAGCGGGCCTTGCCCACCGCCTGAGTGATGCGCGTCGAGGCGCCGACGCCAAGGTCGGCGCGCAGCAGCACGTCCTCGAGTTCTTCGAGCGTCAGCGCATCGAGCTTGCGCTTGGTGAAGATGTCGGAGACGCCCTGGGTGATGGCCTGAGAGGTGCGGGCGAGACCGCCGGACAGCCGCTGCCACCAGGAGCGCTTTTCCTCCTCTTCCGCAGTCGGGGCGGGCTTTTCCGGCGCCTCTTCGGCCGCCGGCTCGGCGCCCTTGCCGAACAACCTCGAAAACATGCCGCGCTTCTTAGACCCGTCGTCCGTGCTCATGCATCCCCCGTCGGGCGCAATGCCTACACCACTCAAGGATAAAGGGCTAGCCGGACGGGTGGCGACTGGCGAGCGAGGGATAAGCGCCCCGGCGACTCCCTTTTTCTCCCGCCGCCCTATTTGACTCAGCAGAGGGATCGCGTTGCGGCGGCGTGATCGTCGTATGATCCCCCAAGGGCGAGCGGCTGCGGCGGCTCGCCCTTACTTTTTTGGCTACCAGCGCAGCACCGCCCCGCCCCAGGTCATGCCCGCGCCGATCGCCATCATGGCGATGACGTCGCCTCTTCTTCAGTTTCCCCGCGCGGTTGGCTTCGTCCAGCGAAATCGGCATGGAGGCGCTGGAGGTGTTGCCGTAGCGGTCGATATTGATCCAGCATTTCTCCCGCGGCACGCCGAGATTGTCGAGCGCCGACTCGATGATGCGCTGATTGGCCTGATGGCAGATCACATGGTCGACGTCGTCGGCCGTCGAGCCCGGCCTTGGTCAATCGTGTCGGCCATGACCTCGGGCAGAAGCCGCGTCGCCACCTTATAGACCTCGCGGCCGCGCATCTTGATCTTGTTGCCGTTGTCCGAGCAGCATTTCGGAGGAGACCGGCCGACGGCTGCCGCCGCCGAAAATGCCGAGAATGCCCGGTCATCGAGCCGTCGGTGCGCAGCGTCGCGGCGAGGAGGCCATGGCCCTCCTCCTCCGTCGCGCCGAGCAGAATGGCCCCCGCGGCGTCGCCGAAGAGAACGCAGGTCTCCCGGTTGGTCCAGTCCACGAAGCGGCTGAGCGTCTCGGCCCCGATGACCAGCGCACGCTTCGGACCATGCCCGTGCGGATGAACTGGTCGGCGATGGTCAGCCCGTAGATCGAGCCGGCGCAGGCGGCGGCCACATCGAAGCAGAAGGCGTTCCGCGCGCCGAGAAGGTGCTGAACATAGGCGGCGCAGGAGGGAGTCGGCGTGTCGCCGGTGACCGTGCCAACGACGATCATGTCGACCTCCTCCGGCGCGACGCCCGCGGACGCCAGCGCCTTGCGGGCGGCGGCCGCTGCGAGGTCGGAGGTCGCCTCATGGTCGCCCGCGACGTGGCGCTCCCGGATTCCCGTCCGGCTGACGATCCAGTCGCTGTTCGTGGCGACGATTTTCTCGAGATCGGCATTGGTCAGAGTGCGCTCAGGCGCATAGGAACCCGTTCCGAGAACGATGGAATTCGGCAAAGCGAGGGTCTTTCTGAAAGGCGGCCGACAGCGCGGCGTTAACGAGCGCCGCCGCCTGAAAGCTGTCGGCGGGCTCCGTCGCGGCTATTCATAAAGGCGTAGCCGGGAAGCGCAAACGGTTTTTGCGCGATGCTACAACTCCATGATTTCAGGAAGATTTTCTTCAAAAGCATTGCTCCGGCTGCGCTCGGGCGCCTGCTTTTTCCGCAGCCGATCGAGCGGCGGCGCAACCTTTCGTTAAACCGTGGCGATTTATTAACAGGGCACGGCGGCCCCGTCGCCCGCCAACAGCCAAGTTTCAGAATCGTCCCCAGTCACGTCCGCGCGTTTCCCGCGCCGGCGCAAGGAGTTCGCGTCCAATGATCCAAGCCTTCGTCTTCGCCGCCGTCGCCCTTTATGCGCTTGTTGGCATGATCGCCGCCTGATCATTCTTCGGTTTCGATTGCCTTCCGCATCGCGCCGTGGCAATCGGGCGCGATGCAGGAAGACCTGAAGCGCACCGCCGCCCCGCGCGTTTCCTTCGTTTCGCTGGGCTGCCCCAAGGCTCTCGTCGACAGCGAGCGCATCGTCACGAGACTGCGCGCCGAGGGCTATGAGCTCGCGCGCCACCACGCCGGCGCGGATGTCGTCGTCGTCAACACCTGCGGCTTTCTCGACAGCGCCAAGGCCGAGTCGCTCGACGCCATCGGCGCGGCTCTGGCGGAAAACGGCAAGGTGATCGTCACCGGCTGCATGGGCGCCGAGCCGCAGCAGATCACCGACAGGTTCCCCGACGTTCTGGCCATCACCGGCCCGCAGCAATATGAAAGCGTCGTCGAGGCCGTGCACCGCGCCGCCGCGCCCGCGCATGATCCTTTCGTCGATCTCGTTCCCGAGCAGGGCGTGAAGCTCACGCCGCGCCATTACGCCTATCTGAAGATTTCGGAGGGCTGCGACAACAGCTGCTCCTTCTGCATCATCCCGCATCTGCGCGGCCCCCTCGTCTCGCGCCCGGCGGCCGATGTGCTGCGCGAAGCGGAGAAGCTGGTGCGCGCGGGCGTGAAGGAACTGCTCGTCATTTCGCAGGACACGAGCGCCTATGGCCGCGACATTCGCTATGCGGAAAGCATGCTGGGCGACCGCATGGTGCGCGCGCGCTTCCTCGATCTGGCGAAGGAACTCGGCGAACTCGGCGCCTGGGTGCGGCTGCATTACGTCTACCCCTACCCCCATGTCGACGAGGTCATCGGCCTGATGGCGGAAGGCAAGGTGCTTCCCTATCTCGATATTCCTTTCCAGCACGCCGCGCCGAACGTGCTGAAGGCGATGAAGCGCCCGGCCAATGAGGAAAAGACCCTCGCGCGGATAAAATCCTGGCGCGCCGCCTGCCCGGACCTCGCCCTGCGCTCGACTTTCATCGTCGGCTTCCCCGGCGAGACGGAGGAGGATTTCCAGACGCTGCTGGATTGGCTGGACGAAGCCGAGATCGACCGCGCCGGCGCCTTCAAATATGAGCCGGTCGCCGGCGCGCCGGCCAATGATCTGGGCCTGCCGCTCGTGCCCGGACGAGGTGAAGGAAAGCCGCTGGAAGCGCTTCATGGAGAAGCAGCAGGCGGTCAGCGCCCGGCTGATGAAGCGCAAGATCGGCAAGCGGCTTCAGGTCATGATCGACGAGCCCGGCGGCGGTCCCTCCGGCGCGCCGGCCAAGGGCCGCACGAAGGCCGATGCGCCGGAAATCGACGGCACGGCCTTCGTCCAGTGTCGCCGTCCTCTGCGGCCGGGCGACATCGTGTCGATCAAGGTCGAGCGCGCGGATGCTTACGACGTCACAGGAACGGCGGCCTGACCGGTCGACGTGGCCGACATCCATCCCGGTTTGGCGAAGTCTGGCGCTTTCGCGCGACCCGCGACGCCCCTATCGTTCCGCCGAAAGGGAGAGCTGAACATGAGCGACAAGCAAACCGACCGGCGCCAACCCGCGCCCCAGCGCAGAGACGAACCGCAAATGGTCTTCCCCGTGCCGAAAAACATGGTCTATGGCACGGTGGCGGTCGTGATCGCCTCGATGCTGGTGACCTTCTTCGTGCGCAATCCCTATACGCAGGCGTCCACCGAGGGCAGCCTCTATTACGAGCGCGGCATGGAGACCAATATGGCGCTCTGGATCGTGATCTTCATCGGCGTTCCGGCCAGCTTCCTCGCCTACAAGCACTGGGTTCTGCCCATGCTCGAGCGCCGGGCCAAGAACCAGCGCCGCTGAAGCTGCGCCAATGGGGGGGCGCCTGTCTATGGCGTCGGCTTACGGCCTGATCCATATTAGGGGCCGAGGAAAACGCCAAGGGAGCACCCCCCATGTCCGACGAGCAGAACGACCGCGAACAGCCGCCGCCGAACCGGAAGCCGGGCCAGCCGGTCGTCATGATCCCGAAAAGCTTCTTCTACATTGTCGGCGCGATCGTCGTCGGCTCGTTCCTGCTGACTCTCTTCGTTCGCAACCCCTATACACAGTCGGTGCACGAGGGCGGCAGCTTCTATGAGAACAGCATCGACAACTCGAGCCTGATGTGGGTCGCGATCTTCATCGGAATCCCGGCGAGCTTCTGGGCCTACAAACGCTGGATTCTGCCGCTGTTCGACAAGAAGTGATTCTTCCCGTCAGGCGCGTAGCGACGAAACAATCCAGAGCCTTGATGCGACTCTGGATAGCTTCGATCGCCATGACGGTGTTCGGCAAATAATCAATCACCGCGGCGCAGGGCGGTAGACGAAGCGGCGCTGCGCGGTCCATGCAGATAGACATAAGCAGGCGGCGCGAGATCCGGCAGGAGCCGCGCGTCCTGTTCGTTCAGCCGCGCCTGCGGGAATCGCTGCGCGGCTTTGGCGCTCGTTGCGCGCATGCTGGCGCCCGGCCTGTCGATCACAGCGACCGGCATCGTGCGCATGATCTCCTCCCAGTTCCGCCAGCGATCGAACTGAAGCAGATTGTCCGCTCCCATGATCCATACGAAGCGAACGCCCGGACAGCGCGTGCGCAAGAACTCTAGCGTCTCGGCGGTGTATCGCGCGCCGATGTCGGCTTCGAGCCCGGAGACGACGATGCGCGGATCCTGCACCAGACGACGCGCCGCCGCGATGCGCGACGCGAGCGAGGGCAGCGCGCGCGTGTCCTTCAGCGGATTGCCGGGCGTGACGAGCCACCAGAGCCGATCGAGCCCGAGCCGGGTCAGCGCCGTGCGTGAAACGAGCAGATGGCCCTCGTGCGGCGGGTTGAAGGACCCGCCGAAGAGCCCGATGCGCATGCCTGGCGCATGTGCGGGAATATTGAGCCGATAACCCTTCAGGCGCTTATCCCCTCACCTGCCCGGCCCCATAGACGCGATATTTGAAAGAGGTGAGCTGCTCGACGCCAACCGGCCCGCGCGCATGCATTCTGCCCGTCGCAATGCCGATCTCCGCGCCGAAGCCAAATTCGCCGCCATCGGCGAATTGCGTCGACGCGTTGTGCAGAACGATCGCGGAGTCCACCTCATCCATGAAGCGCTGCGCCACGGCTTCATCCTGCGTGATGATGCAGTCGGTGTGATGCGAGCCGAAGGTCTCGATATGGTCGACCGCCGCGTCGGCGCCGTCGACGACGCGCGCGGCGATGATGGCGTCGAGATACTCCGCGCGCCAATCGTCTTCCGTCGCCGGCTTTGCACGCGAATCGGCGGCCTGCACCGCCGCGTCGCCGCGCACTTCGCAGCCCGCGTCGATGAGCATGGAGACGAGCGGCGCGAGATGGGTCGCGGCGCAGGCGCGGTCGACGAGCAGCGTCTCGGCCGCGCCGCAAATGCCGGTGCGCCGCAGCTTGGCGTTGAGCAGAATGCGCTTCGCCATTTCGAGATCGGCGTCCCTGTGCACGAAGACATGCACGATCCCTTCGAGATGGGCGAAGACCGGCACGCGCGCCTCATGCTGCACGCGCGCCACGAGGCTCTTGCCGCCACGCGGCACGATCACGTCGATATTGCCGTCGAGCCCGGCGAGCATGGCGCCGACGGCGGCGCGGTCGCTCGTGTCGATCAGCGAAATCGCCGCCTCCGGCAGCCCTGCCGATTTCAGCCCCTCGACGAGGCAGGCGTGGATGGCCCGGGAGGAGCGCAGGCTTTCCGAACCGCCGCGCAGAATGGCGGCGTTGCCCGCCTTGAGGCAGAGCGCGCCCGCATCGGCGGTGACATTGGGGCGACTCTCGTAAATGACGCCGATGACGCCGAGCGGCGTCGCCACGCGCTCGATGACGAGCCCGTTCGGCCGCTCGAAACGCGCCAGCACGCGCCCGATCGGATCGGGCAGTTCGGCGATCTCCTCGATCCCCCGCGCGACGGCCTCGACGCGGTCGCGGTCGAGCGTGAGCCGGTCGATGAAGGAGCCGGCCGTCCCCCTGGCCCTGGCGTCGGCGACGTCGAGGGCGTTGGCCGCAAGGATCGCCCCGCTCTGGCGGCGGATCTCACCCGCCGCGACGCGCAGCGCCCTGTTCTTGACCTCCGCCGGCGCCAAAGCGACCGCCCGCGCGGCTTTCCGCGCGGCGCGTCCCAGCACGGCAAGCGCGGCCTCGAGGTGCGAGACGTCGGTCGTGTCTTTGCTCAGCGGCTGCGTCATCGTCCTGATCCGAAAAAGGGCCCTTTCGGTATCACGGCCAACACGCCCGCGAAAGCCGCCGCTCCACCCTTGCGGACCGTGGCGCGCCGGTCTATAGAACGCCGCAACGCTCCCTTCGTCTAGCGGTCTAGGACGTCGCCCTCTCACGGCGAAAACAGGGGTTCGAGTCCCCTAGGGAGCGCCAGTCAAATCAAAATCTTAGACGTGACCCGGGAATAGAGCCTCCATAAAGAAGGCCGTCCCGCACACCGGGTCGAGAAGCCGCCGAAGCGCCCTTAGCCGTCGGCGGGTTCTTGCTTCGATCTCATCCCTCGTTAACAGCCGCCCTGTCGGTAACCCGTCACGTTACCCCAACTGTCATAAACTGGCTGCTGGCAGAAAGAAGAGCCATTGCGGCCATTGTTCGCGTTACTGTTAGACAGACTGGGGGCTGGGCCTGACGCTGAGGGTGAAGCGGAATCCACTTTCGTCCCACTCGGGCTGACATTGAGATAGCTCTTACTTTCAGCAGCCAGTGCCGAGCACGCTGTACTCGAGAGGAGCGCAATGCCGATGATGAAGTTACCAACCTTGGCCATGACCCTCTCCTTGCTCCATATCCTCGGCGGAGCATTGTAGTGCAATCACGATCGTCACTAACACGTCGACGGCAGGAACAAGTCAACGGCACGAATGCCCAAGCTGCGCATGTTCACGAGGTCCATCGCCGGGCCGGTCTTGCGGACATGGCTCAGTTTAGCTGTTCGTCGACTTTTTAAAGACCGAACGCGACACATACCCGATACCAAGCCGCCGGTTTGACGATCTCAAACGAAGCCGAAAAGTCCGTCGGAAAAGCTGAACATTAATGAGCGACGCGATCGAGACCACGCTTGTGCCGCCAGGCCCAGGACTTACCGGCCGTCTGCCGTCTGAATCAAATTGGCAGATGGGGCGGAAGGTTCACGGCGCATACCCCTGCGCCTGATTGAGCCGCGAGGCGGCTGCGCCGACGTTGACCGACGCCGCCGCTTGCGAACGCTGCGCTTCGAGTTGAAGCTGCCGGATGCGGTAAAAATCCAGCGCGCCGATTTCGCCCAGCGCAAAGGATTTGCGCGTGAGAGCGAATTGCTCGTTGGCGACGGCAAGCCGCTGGCTGGCGATGGCCGCCGCGCGCTTCGCGGCGGCGAAATTCGCGCGCGCGGCCTCGATCTCCGCGAGCACGACACGCCGCGCTTTTTCATAATCAGCCTGCGCGCGGGTCATTTCGGCAAGCGCTTCCGCCTGACGTGGCGCGTTTCGTCCGGGCGTCGGGAGTGGAATGCGAAATCTCACGCCCACGGTCGTGGCGTCGGTGAGCTGGTCAGTGACCATATCCTGAGCCGGATCAGTCGAATATTGCCGATTGTGCTCCTTGCGGCCGAAGACGCCGATTTCAGGATTGTCGATGGGCGTCGCCTCGACAAGTCGCGCCTGCGCCTCGGCGCGGCGCAATGCGGCGAGCGGCGTGCGCAGCGCCGGGTGATCTTCGATGTCGCCGGCAGGCTTCACGGTTTCGAGAATTCCGTCGGGCGGGACGCCGCCGGTCAGCGCCTCGTAATTCACGCGCGCCACCTTCTCCGCGCCCTCCGCCTGCGCGAGTTCCGTCTCGGCGGCCAGCAATTCGTTCCTGGCGAGAAGCGCGTCGGCCTGCGCGGCGTCGCCGAGTTCGACGCGGCGGGTCATATCGGCGCCGATCTCGCGCGCCGTGGCGACGCGATTGCGTGCGACGCTCGTCTCGCGCGCCGCGCGCTGTGCGTTCCACCAGGCGTCGCGCAGCAGGCCAGCGACTTCAAGGCGGCGCTGCGCCAGACGCTCGTCGATCTCGGCGACGCCAGTCGTGACCGTCGCCTCCATGGCCTCGCTCTGCCCCGGTAGCCAGACCGGCATGCCGGCTTCGACTTCCGTCTCATTGTAGTGGCGCAGATTGCCTGCGACGGCGTTGCGTTGCGTGCCGCCGACGAAGGGCGATCCGGGTGAAATGGACCGCGTCGTAGCGTAACGGGAGGCGACCGCGCCGCCTTGCGCCACGAGCCCCCGGCTCTGCGCGTCGATGGCGACGGCCATGTCGAGATGGCGCATGAGGACATGGCCGAGCGGCGTTTTCGCGCCGCGCTTTGCGGCGGGCTTGTCGCCTTTCAGCGTCACGTCGCCCGCGGCCTTCTGTCCCGCGAAAGCGGGCGCCGAAAGAACCACAAGCGCGAGGACGATGAGAGGCGCGCGAAACGTCATGCGTGCAGCACCCTCCTGGCGAGGCGGCTGCGCTTTGCGCGCAGACTCCAGCCGGTCGCCCGGTCGTAGAGGACCGGCAGCAGCACCAGCGTCAGGACCGTTGCGGAAATCAGACCGCCGATCACCACGATGGCGAGAGGCCGCTGGATTTCGGCGCCCGGACCAGTCGCAAAAAGAAAGGGAATGAGGCCAAAAGCGGCGATCGTCGCTGTGAGCATCACAGGCCGCATTCGCCGGCGCGCGCCCTCCACAACGGCCTCGCGGGTCGTGCGGTTTCCCTCCGAGACGAGCTTGTTGATGTAGGAGATGAGCACCACGCCGTTGAGCACGGCGATGCCGATGAGCGCGATAAAGCCCACGGAAGCCGGCACCGAGAGAAATTCGCCCGAGAGCCACAGGCCGAGAATGCCGCCGATCGCCGCGAATGGCACGTTGCAGAAGACGAGGGTCGCCTGAAGCGCTGAACCGAACGTGAAATAGAGCAGCAGAAAGATCAGCCCGAGCGCGATCGGCACGACGATCGCGAGCCGCGCCGAGGCGCGCTGCTGGTTCTCGAACTGGCCGCCCCATTGATAGCTGTAGCCCTTGGGCGTCTTCACATGATGCGCGACCGCCGCCTTGGCTTCATCCACGAAGCCGACGAGATCGCGGCCCTCGACATTGGCGAGCACGGTGGCGAAGCGCCGCCCCTCCTCGCGGATGACCTGAATGGGACCATTCTCTGCCTGCACCTCCGCAAGCTGTGAGAGTTCGACAACCTTGCCGTCATTCGACACCATGGGCAGGCGCGCAAAATCCACGGACGATCGACGAGAGGTTTCCGACCCGCGAATGACGAGCGGCGTTCTGATCGGTCCTTCCAGCACGATGCCGACCTGCTGGCCGTCGACCCAGACCCGCAGCGCGTCCTGTATTTCACCGGCGTTGAGGCCGAAGCGGCCCGCCGCCAACCTGTCGACGCGCGCGGTCAGATAACGCATGCCGTCGTTTTGCAGGCCGAAGACGTCGCGCGCGCCGGGAATCTTCTTGATTTCCGCTGCGACCTCGCGCGTGATCCGATTGAGTTCGCCGATGTCGTCGCCGAAAATCTTGACGACCACGTCGCCGCGCGCGCCGATGATCATCTCCTGCACGCGCATGTCGATGGGCTGCGAGAATGCGTAGGAAATGCCCGGGATGCCGTCGAGCACCTTGCGGATCTCCTCGGTCAGCCAGTCCATGCTTTTGACACGCCATTCGCTCTGCGGCGCGAGCGTGAGAAAATTATCGGTCTCGTTCAGGCCGACGGGATCGATGCCGAGTTCGTCGGCGCCGGCCCGGGCCATCATCCCCTTCACCTCCGGCACCTTGTCCATGATCTCGCGATGGATCAGCCTGTCGGTCTCCGCCGCAACGGCGACGCTGATCGTCGGATGCTTGCGGATGGTGATGACGGGCGTGCCCTCATTCATCACGGGCATGAAGGTCTGGCCGATTCGGGTGAAGGCGACGCCGGCGAGAATCAGACCGAACACCGCCACCCCGGCGACCTGAAACGGGCGAGCCAGCGCATAGTCCAGCAATGGCTCGTAGATGGCGGCGATCTTGCGCACCAGCCAGGGCTCGTCAGGGTCGCCGGGGCGCAGGATGGTCGCGCTAAGGGCCGGCACCACGGTAAGCGAGAGAACCAGCGCCGAGCCCAGCGCGAAGGCGATCGTGAGCGCCACCGGCGCGAACAGCCGGCCTTCGAGTCCCTCGAGAGAGAGAAGCGGCAGGAATACGGTGACGATGATGACGACGCCTGACGTCAGCGGGGTCGAGACCTCGCGCGTCGCCTCCAGCGTCATGAAGATGCGGTCGGCGAGAGTCGCGTCATGCGCATGCGCGAGGCGGTGCTCGACATTCTCCACGACGACCACCGCACAGTCGACCAGGAGACCAATGGCGATGGCCAGACCGCCGAGCGACATGATATTGGCCGAAAGGCCCCACAGCCGCATGATCCCGAAAGTCGCCAGCGCGGCGAGCGGCAGAATGACGGAGACGACCAGCGCGGCGCGCAGATTGCCCAGAAACAGCGCCAGCAGGATGACGACGAGCACGATGGCTTCGATGAGCACCTTCTGCACGGTCCAGACCGCTTTGCCGATCAGTTCGCTGCGGTCGTAGAAAATCTCGATCCTTGCGCCCTTGGGCAGAATCGGCTCGAGCTCGGCGAGCCGCGCCTTGACCCCTGTCACCACCGTGCGCGCGTCGGCGCCGCGCAGGCCGAGCACCAGCCCCCAGACCGCTTCATCCTGCCCGTTGCGGGTTACGACGCCGTTACGCGGCAGCGAGCCGAAGCGCACTTCCGCGACGTCGCCGACGCGCACGACGCCAGTCTTGCGCGAGTCGATCACCACCGAGCGGATGTCGTCGAGCGAGCGAAGACGGCCTTCGGCGCGCACCAGCAGCGCCTCCTCGCCGTCGCGAACGCGGCCGGCGCCGTCGTTCCGGTTGTTGTTGGCGAGCGCCGACTGAAGCATGGAGACGGTGACGCCGCGCGCCGCCATGGCCGAGGGCGACGGGGCCACTTCAAAGGTGCGCACAAAGCCGCCGAGGACATTGACGTCGGCGACGCCAGGGAGCCCCCGCAGCGCCGGGCGAATGGTGAAATCGAGCAGGCTGCGCTGTTCGGTCGGCGTCAGGCCGCCGCCCACGATCGTAAACATCAGCATCTCGCCGAGCGGCGTGACGATCGGCGCAAGCCCGCCGGAAACGCCCTGCGGCAACTGATCCTGAACCTGCGAAAGGCGCTCGTTGACCTGGGCCCGCGCCCAATAAATGTCAGTCCCCTCCGCGAATTCGAAGGTGATCAGCGCCACCGAATAGCGCGTGGTCGAACGCATGCGCACGAGCGACGGAATGCCCTTGGCGGCGATTTCGATGGGCGCCGTCACGCGGCTTTCCAGCTCCTCCGGCGTCAGGCCCGGCGCGCGCATGGCGACAAGCACCTGAACCGGCGCGACGTCCGGGAAAGCGTCGATGGGAAGCTTGAGATAGCTCACGGCCCCCCAGGCGGCGACAAAGAGCGCCACCAGGAATGTCAGCAGCCGCTGACGGAGCGAGGAGTGGATGAGGCTTTCAAGCATGAAGCGCGGTCACTTGCTCTCGATCTCCGCCAGTTCGGCGAGAAGCGTCAGCAGCCCGCGCGTCGCGACGCGCTGGCCGGCCGCAAGCGCTCCCTGCACGGAAGCGAACTGGGGCGTCTCGGACACCAGCGTCACGGGAACGGCGCGAAACCCTCCCGGGACCCGCATGAACACCCAATTGTGGTTGCGGTGGCTGACCACGGCGTCCGCCGGGACGCGCCACTGCGAGGAGCCGCCGCCCTTGACGCGCAGGATCGCCTGAACCGCCTGCCCCGGCCGCAGGAGATTGCGCCCGGGGCGGAACTCCGCCACGGCCGTCACCGATTGCGTCGCCGTATCGACGGTGTGGCCGACGCGGATGAGTTTTCCGTCGAGGCCCGCGGAAGCGAGATGGACGCGCTCCACGCTGTCGAGCGCGACCGCGCGGCTGAGCGGCACCTGCAGATTCACCCAGATCGGGTCCAGCCGGGCGATGGTGACGAGCGGCGCCGAGGCGGCCACGCGCTCGCCGGTCGTGCCATGGCGCTGAAGGATCGTCCCGCCGATGGGCGCCCGCACCAGAAGTGAGCTGGCGAGCTTGCGATCCTTCCGCAGCTCCGCGATTTCGCGGTCGGTCATCCCGGCGAGGGCGAGGATCTGCCCCCGCTCGTCGAGCGTCGAGCGCGCCTGAGAGGCCTCGGCGCGGGTGACGATCAGCCGCCGCTCGGCGATGATCTTCTCCTTGAACAGCTGCTCGTCGCGCCGCAGCTTCTCCGCCATCAGATCGGCGTCGGACATGGCGTGCAAAAAGGCGCGCTGCGCTTCCACCAGTTCGGAGGATTTCAGCGTGGCGATGGGATCGCCCTCTTTCACGTCCTCGTCCGGAGCGACGAGCAGGGTCTCCACCAGACCGGCCGCCGGCGCCGCGACGATTCGCAATTGCTGCGGCGGCACGCTGACGACGCCGGGCACGACGATCTCGCCGACGCCCGCCTCGGTCTCGACCGGCTGGGTCTCGATCCCGGCCGCGCGGATCTGCTCCTCGGTCAGCGGAGCCATCATCTCCTGCGGCGCAGCCTGACCATTGGATTCCGCGCCGAATGCGGGTGCGACAAGAAACATGGTCGCCAAAATCGTGAGGAGCTTGCTTCGCCGCATGTGAGGAGGTGGAAATCCCAGCTGTGGGCCATTGGCCCGGGCGCGATTTTGGCGACTTTGACGAGACCGGCGCCGACGCTCAAGGATTAATAGAGGATTAAGACGCCTTTCCAACCGAAATCGTCGGCAAGGCCACCCTGCTCACGCCTGGCGTCAGCAGAAATTCACACGAAAATTTAGCCACATCGGCGACTGTAACGGCAATGGAGCCGCTCCAACCGCCCACCTCACGCTGCAAACGCCACCCCGAGCGTGACCGGCGCCGGTCGCAAATTGCTGTAACGCGCCTATATTTGCCTCCAGCAAACCGATTCAGCCGCCCGAGGATTTCATGCGCCACCCCGCCAATGTTCCCGTCCGCCTCGCCGACTACCGTCCCGCCGACTTTCTGATCACCACTGTCAGCCTGGACTTCTCGCTGGACCGGACGGCGACCACAGTGGTCGCGAAACTGACCCTGCGGCGCAATCCAAAGGGCGCCCCGGCGCGCCGCTCGCGCTCGACGGGGACGAACTGACCCTTGTCGGCGTCAGCCTCGACGGCCGCGCGCTCGGCCCGCAGGACTATGAGGCGACCCCGGACCGGTTGACGCTCGCCGCCGTCCCCGACGGCCCCTTCACGCTGGAGATCGAAACGCGGGTCGACCCGACCGCCAACACCCAGCTCTCCGGCCTCTACCGCTCCGGCTCGGCCTATTGCACGCAATGCGAGGCCGAGGGCTTCCGCCGCATCACTTATTTTCTGGACCGGCCCGACGTGCTCAGCGTCTTTACGACCCGAATCGAAGCCGAAGAGAGCGAGGCGCCCGTCCTGCTCGCCAACGGCAATCCGGTCGAAGCCGGGAAGATCCCCGGGACGAGCCGTCATTACGCCATCTGGCATGACCCCTTCCCCAAGCCCTCCTATCTCTTCGCTCTGGTCGGTGGCGATCTCGGCGTCCTGCGCGACAGTTTCAAAACAATGTCCGGCCGCGACATCGCGCTCGCCATTTACGTCGAACACGGCAAGCAGCCGCGCGCGGAATACGCCATGGACGCGCTGAAACGCTCAATGCGCTGGGACGAGGAGAAATTCGGCCGCGAATATGATCTCGACGTATTCAACATCGTCGCCGTCTCCGACTTCAACATGGGCGCGATGGAGAACAAGGGACTCAACATCTTCAACGACAAATATGTGCTGGCCTCGCCGGAAACCGCGACCGACGCCGACTACGCCGGCATCGAGGCCGTCGTCGCGCATGAATATTTCCACAACTGGACCGGCAACCGCATCACCTGTCGCGACTGGTTCCAGCTCTGCCTGAAAGAAGGCCTGACGGTTTTTCGCGATCAGGAATTCTCAGCCGACATGCGCTCGCGCGCCGTGGAGCGGATCAGCGACGTGCGCGGCCTGCGGCTCGTGCAATTCCCCGAGGACGCCGGCCCTCTCGCCCATCCGGTGCGCCCGAACCTCTATCACGAGATCAACAACTTCTATACGTCGACGGTCTATGAGAAAGGCGCCGAGCTGGTGCGCATGCTGCGCACGCTCATCGGCGCCGAAAATTTCCGTCGCGGCATGGATATTTATTTCGAGCGTTTCGACGGCACGGCGGCGACGGTGGAAGACTTTCTTTCCTGCTTCGCGGAAGCGTCGGGGCGCGACCTTTCGCATTTCGCATTGTGGTATAGCCAGTCCGGCACGCCGATCCTGTCGAGCGAGGGCGCCTATGACGCCGACGCCAAGACCTTCGCGCTCACTTTGCGACAGGAGACGCTTCCCACGCCCGGCCAGCCGGACAAGAAACCCGTCGTCATTCCGGTCGCACTCGCGCTCTTCGGCGAAAATGGCGAGAAGCTGGACCTCGTGAGCCGCGACGCGCGCGGCGACGAACTGACGCGCGGACTCTTCGAACTCTCCGAGGCCGAGCGCCGGATTACTTTCGAGAACGTGCCGTCGCGCCCGATCGTCTCGCTGCTGCGCGGCTTCTCCGCGCCGGTGCGGCTGGAGCCGGCGCCGGCGAGCGCCGATCTGGAGCGGCAACTCGCCTTCGACGACGATCCCTTCAACCGCTGGCAGGCGGCGCAGAGCCTCGCTCTCCGCGCGATTTTCGCGCGGGTGGACGCAGCGAAAAGCGCCGCCCCCGCCCCCGACGCGCCGGGCTATGTCGCGGCGCTGCGCACAATTCTCGCTAGCGCCGACGCGGACCCCGCCTTCGCCGCTCAGGCGCTGTCTTTGCCATCGGAGATCGACCTTGCGCGCGAGGCGGGCAAGGACGTCGACCCCGACGTTCACCTTGCGGCGCGAATGGGTCTGCGCGCCGAGATCGGCCGCGCGCTGCTCACCGACGCCGAGGCGGTCTATACGCGCTTCGCGGACGCCGGCCCCTATCGCCCGGACGCCGGCGCGGCCGGACGTCGCGCGCTACGCAGCGTCGCGCTCGATCTCGTCGCCGCCGGCGATCCGCAGAAGGGCGGCGCGCTCGCACAGGATCTCTTCCGCGCGGCGGGCAATATGACCGACCGCCTCAGCGCGCTCTCGACGCTGGCGCTTCTCGGCGGCGCCGCGCGCGAAGACGCTTTCGAGTCTTTTTACAATCACTTCGCCGGCGATCCGCTCGTCCTCGACAAATGGTTTGCCTTGCAGGCCACGATCCCCGAACCCGCGACGACGCAGCGCGTCATCCGGCTCATGTCGCATCCGGATTTCTCGCTGACGAATCCCAACCGGCTGCGCGCCCTGCTCGGCGCCTTCGCCAACGCCAATCTCACCTGCTTCCATGCGCTCGACGGCTCGGGATACGACCTTCTCACGCAGGTTGTTCTCGAGGTCGACCCGAAGAATCCCCAGGTCGCCGCGCGGCTGCTGTCGTCGCTGCGGGCATGGCGCACGCTGGAGCCCCGGCGCCGGGCGTTAGTCGAGGCCCGACTGCGGGATATCGTGGGACGCGAGAACCTGTCCGCCGATACGCGGGACATTGCGACGCGCGCGCTGGCGTAAATCGCGCGCTGTTTGTCGCGTTAACGACGAATTAAGGTCTGGACAAACTCGCTGTGAGAGATTCGAATGAAAGTGATTCGGGCGCGTCCCAGGCCCAGTTTTGGATCACGGATTTCGGAGATCATTTATGACGCGCGCCGCAGCTCGTGCGATGAGTCACGCGGAAACGGTATGGGGCGCCTATCGCTTCGACGCGCACGGCGACGGCAAGACGCCGCTCGAAAGCCCCTGGCTCAAGCGGATCGCTTTCGCGGTTTCGGCCGTCTGCCTCGTCTCGCTGACGGCCTTCGCCTTTTCTTTCACGAACGCCATGCAGGATCAGCTCGTCGAGGAGGCGACCGCCGACTTCGAGGTGCTCGCGCGCGCTGTCTGGCATGATCTGCATGATCGCATCCAGTCGGATACGCAGAAATCGCTCGGCGAACCGCTCAACAAGATCCTGCCCGGCCGCGCCACGGCGCGCGGGCGGCGCATCGTCGTCACCGACGATCACGGCCAGGTGACGGCGGCCTTTCCGCCGCTCCCCACACGCAACACGACGCTGACGGATGTGCTCGGCCCCGAGCAGGTGCTCACCGAATTCGCCGAAAAGGCGGGCGTCATGCGCATCCGCCTTCCCGACGGCTCCTACGCGCTCGCCACAGTGCGGAAACTGCCCGCGCCCTACGGACAGGTGGCGATGATCTATCCGCTGGAGAATGTTCTCGGCGAATGGCGCTCCATCGCCTCTCACTATGCGGTGATTTTCGCCTTCACGACGCTGATGCTGCTCGCTGTCGTCTACGCCTATGTCCGCCAGTCGCGCCGCCTGCAGGCCGCCGAACAGGTGAACGTCGTCATTCGCCGCCGGCTCGACGCGGCGCTCTCGCGCGGCCGCTGCGGCCTGTGGGACTGGGACATTGCGCGCGGCCGCATCTACTGGTCCGATTCAATGTACGAGTTGCTCGGCTTGCCCGCCGAGCGACGCTGTCTTTCCTTCGCGGAACTCAATGAACTGCTGCACCCCGAAGACGGCGATCTGTCGGTGATCGCTGAAATGGTGTCGTCCTCGCGTAGCAAGAGCGTCGATCACGAATTCCGCGCGCGTCACGCGGACGGCCGCTGGATCTGGCTGCGCGCCCGCGCCCAGATCGTGCAGGACCCGGATGGCGCCGGCGGGCGCCATCTCGTCGGCATTGCGGTCGACGTCTCGGAACAGAAGTCGCTCGCGCAGCAGAGCGCGACGGCGAGCATGCGCCTGCGCGACGCCATCGACGCGATCTCCGAAGCGTTTGTCCTGTGGGACGCGCAGAACCGGCTGGTCGTCTGCAATTCCAAATTTCTCGATCTGCACGGGTTGGCGCCCGATGTCGCGACGCCCGGCGAAAGCTACGGACGGATTATGATGCGCGCGGTTGCGCCCGCCGTGCAGACGGAAACCTCGCCCGCGCAAATGCGCGCACAGGACGCCCGCACCTATGAAGCGCGGCTCGCGGACGGGCGCTGGCTGCAGATCAACGAGCGCCGCACCAAGGATGGCGGCTATGTGTCGGTCGGCGCCGACATCACCGCGCTCAAGCGCAACGAAGAGAAGCTTCTCGAATCCGAGCGACGCCTGACGGCGAGCGTGACCGATCTCACCCGCTCGCGCCAGACGCTCGAAATGCAGGCGCAACAGCTCGCGACGCTCGCCGAGCAATATCATCACCAGAAGGCGGAAGCCGAAGCGGCCTATGTCGCCAAATCCGAATTTCTCGCCAATATGAGCCATGAGCTGCGCACGCCGCTCAACGCCATCATCGGCTTTTCGGAAATGATGCTGGCGGAGCCCTTCGGCGCGCTCGGCTCGCCGAAATATGTGGAATATTGCAGCAATGTGCGCCAGGGCGGCGCCTATCTCAACGAAATCCTCTCCGACATTCTCGACATGTCGCGGCTCGAGGCGGGTCTCGTGCGCCTCGCCGAGCGCGAGGTCGATGTCGCGCAAGCCGTGCGGGGCGTCGTCGACCTGTGGCGCGCGCGCGCCGAGGAAAAGAAGATCTCGCTTGTCGTCGAAGTCGAAGAGAAGCTGCGTTGCGTCGGGGACGAGGCCGCGATCGTCAAGGCGCTCGGCATTCTCGTTTCCAACGCCGTCAAATTCACCGAGGCCGGCGGTTTCGTGCGGCTGCGCGTGCGCCATCAGGGCGAGATGATCGCCTTTTATGTCGAGGATACCGGACAGGGCATCGATCCGCGCGCCATGTCGAAACTCGGCCGCCCCTTCGAGCAGGGCGGCGAGGTGATGGAAAACGGCATGAAGGGTTCGGGCCTCGGCCTCGCCATCGCCCGCGCGCTGGTCGATCTGCATGGCGGCGCCTTGCGCATTCGCTCGCGCCTCGGCATCGGCACGGTGGCGATGGTGCGGATCGCCTGCGCGCATTGCGCCGGCGCCAATGTCACGCCGCTGTTGCCGGCGCCGCGCGCCGCCGAGCCGACGGCGGCGCCAACGCCCAGAGGCCCGGCCTATGCGCGCTCGCGCGACGCCATGGCGGCCGCGCGCGTCGCGGGCAGCGACAGCACGACGCGCAAGCCCGGCGCATTGTCCTCGATGCGCAGGGCGCCGTGATGCAGCCGCGCAACCGCCGCGGCCATCGACAGGCCAAGACCTGATCCCGGCCGCGACCGCGAATTCTCCAGCCGCACGAAACGCCCGACAACCCGTTCGCGATCAGCCGGCGAAATGCCCGGCCCATGATCCGCCACGGTGATCTCGACACGATCGCAGAAGCGTTTCGCGCTTACGTCGATGCGCGGCTTTTCGCTGGAGACGCCATATTTCAGCGCATTGTCGACGAGATTGACGACCGCCTGCCCGAGCAGTTCGCGGCTGCCGGTGACGACGAGGCCGGGCTCGGTGGTCACCGCCAGTTCGACGCCCTGCTCCTCCGCGACGGGCTCGTACATTTCGACGATGTCGGCGACGACCGCGTCGGCGTCATAGGTCACGAGATTGTCGCTCGAATAGCCGGCTTCCGCGCGCGCGATCATCAAGCAGCGCGTTGAAGACGCGGATGAGACTGTCCGATTCCTCGATGACCGCGTTCAGCGCTTCGCGATGCTCGCCATTCTCCGAGGAGTCGCGCAGCGCCGCCTCGGCGCGGTTGCGCAGTCGCGTCAGCGGCGTTTTGAGATCATGCGCGATATTGTCGGAGACCTCGCGCAACCCCTGCATCAGCTCCGAGATGCGCTCCAGCATGGCGTTGAAGTTTTCAGCAAGACGATCGAGTTCGTCGCCTGCGCCCGATACGGCGAGGCGCTCGTGCAGATCGCCGGCCATGATGCGCCGCGCCGAGGCCGACATGACGTCGACGCGTTCCAGCATCCGGTGCGCGACGAAGAGGCCGCCCATCGCGCCGACCAGCGCCAGCCAGAACAGCGAGACGCCGAGCGCCTGACGCAGAATGTCCCGCAGCACCTGATGGTCTTCGATATCGTGGCCGATCAGCAGGCGGAATCCGCCGGGGATGAGGAAAAGCCGCATCAGCGCGGGATGGGTTTCGCCGGTCTCGCCGCGCCGCTGGTAGCGCATTTCGGTAAGCTTGTCGCCGCCGACCGGCCCCGTGGTGGGTTGCTCGATATTGCCGACGATGAATTCGCCGGAATGCGTCGTCAGCAGATAGAGAGAATTTCCCGGCGCGCGCACGCGGCGCTCGAGCGCGTTGGTGAGCTGGTGCAGTCCCCCCTGCCCATATTGCTCGGAAAGCGCGCGGATCTCTGCGTCGACCGTCTGCTCGATCTGCTCGTCGAGCACCTCCTTCACCCGCGCGCCCACGCGGGTCAGCACGAGACCGGCGCCGATCGAAAAGAGAACGAGATAGGCGAGCGACAGCTTGAAGGCCGTCGTGCGGAAGAGCTTGCCGAGTTTTCCGGGGAACAAGGGCGAAGGTCCTGTCTCATGGGGCCGGCGCGGCTCGGCCGGTCCTCTTGCCAAGATATGGGCGTCGTTGCGTCTTGTCGCAGGGGGGCGCCCGGCTGGGAACTCAACACACGCGGACGCGTTGTTCACCCGGGGGGCAGTCAAGGTTCAAAGTCATGCGTAACAAGCTGAAATCCTCGCTGCTGGGCCTTCTCTCCGCCACGACGGCGCTGAGCGCCCTGCCGCCCGAAGCTATGGCCGGCCCGATGAGCATCGCGCCGCCCGCAACGGTGGCGCTGAATGCGCCAACGATCGACGTCCATTATTACCGCCATTGGGGCCGCCCACACTGGGGCTACCGCCATTGGGGTTACCGCCATTGGGGATGGCGTCCGCACTATCGCCACTGGGGCTATTATCGTCCCCACTATCATTGGGGATATTATCGCCCCTACTATCGGCGTGTGTATTACCCGGCCTACGGCTACTACAATCCCGGCGCGGCCGTGTTCGGCTCCGCCCTCGGCCTGATGGGCCTTGGCCTCGCCGCCGCAACGGCGCCGGCCTGGGGTTTGGGTTGGGGCGGCGGCTGGGGCGGCTGGGGTTACCCCGGCTATGGCTATGCCGGCTGGGGCGGCGGCTGGTGGTGAGTGGAGGAGGCCTTGCCCCTCACCCGACCCTCTCCCCGCCAGCGGGGAGAGGGAGTTGCGCCGTCAATGCGAGCGAAGCGAAGCAATCCAGAGCCGTCGTAGCGACCTCTGGATTGCATCGTCGCTGCGCTCCTCGCAATGAGGGCGTTACCGCATTCCCTCTTTGATCATGTAACCAGCGCCACGAATCGTATGCAGCAGGGGCGTCTCACGCCCCTTGTCGATCTTCGAGCGCAGGCGCGAAATGTGCACGTCGATCACATTCGTCTGCGGATCGAAGTGATAGTCCCACACATTTTCGAGCAGCATGGTGCGGGTCACGACCTGCCCCGCATGTTTCATGAGATATTCGAGCAGCCTGAACTCGCGCGGCTGCAACACGACCTCCTGCCCGCCGACCGTCACCTTGTGCGAGAGCCGATCGAGTTCGAGATCGCCGACGCGGTAATGCGTCTCCTCGCCGCGCGGGCCGATCCGGCGGCGCACCAGCGCCTCGACGCGGGCGAGCAGCTCCGAGAAGGCGTAGGGCTTGGGCAGATAATCATCCCCGCCCGCGCGCAAACCCTTCACGCGGTCGTCCACCTGCCCGAGCGCGGAGAGGATGAGCACGGGCGTCTCCACCTTCTGCTCGCGCAGGCTGGAGATGAGCGAGAGGCCGTCCATCTTCGGCAGCATGCGATCGACGATAAGCACGTCGTAATCGCCCTCCCGGGCGGTCGCATAGCCTTCGAGCCCGTCTGCCGCATGGTCGGCGACATGGCCCTGTTCGCGGAAAGCCTTGACGAGATAGTCGGCCGCTTCGCGGTCGTCTTCGATAATGAGGATTCGCATCGCCGCGATCATAGCAGAAACCTACAAAAAACGGCAGGCCGACGCGGGGGCGCCGGCCTGCCTCACGACGGACCAGGAGGGGGCTGGCCGTCGCTCTTCATTGCGGGTTGGACCTGCTGCGGGCGGGTGCAGTCTTCACGGTCCTGCCGCAAGAAGCTTTTCTTTCACGCCTCAGCCGGCGCTCTGTTTCACCGGCACGGCGACGAATTTGGAGCCGTCGGCGGATTTCACCCGCAGCAGCACCGAACGCCGTCCTTCCTTGCGGGCGCCGTCGATGGCGTTGACGAGATCGGACCGCGAATTCACCGACTGGCCGCCGGCCTCCACGATCACGTCGCCCCGGCGCAGACCCTTCTGGGCCGCCGCGCCTTCGGGATCGATGTCCGTGACATAGAGCCCCTGGCCGCCGGAGCCGCGCACCTCGGAAGCGGGCGCGACCTCGATGCCGAGACCCGCGACCTGCGCGCCGCCGCCGGCGCCGCCGCCCATGTCTTCATCATCGACGCGGGCTTCCTTTTCCTCCGGCAATTTGCCGAGCGTCAGCTTGGCGCTCTTCTCGGAGCCGTTGCGGATATAGGTCAGATCGACCGTCTTGCTCGGACCCATCGCGGCGATGCGGCGCGCGAGGTCGCGCGGCGTCTCGATCTTGTCGCCGTTGACCGCAACGATGACGTCGCCCGCCTTCAAACCTGCGGCTTCAGCCGGCGCGCCCTTCTGCGGCTGTGCGATCAGCGCGCCCTTGGTCGACTTCAGGCCGAGACTCTCGGCGATATCCTGCGTCACCGGCTGAATCTTCACGCCGATCCAGCCGCGCGCAACGACGCCCTTGTCCTTGAGCGAGGCGATCACGTCCTTCGCGACTTCCGCCGGAATGGCGAAGCCGATGCCGACCGAGCCGCCCGACGGCGAATAGATTGCGGTGTTCACGCCGACGACATTGCCATGCGCGTCGAAGGCCGGGCCGCCCGAGTTGCCCCGGTTCACCGGCGCGTCGATCTGCAGGAAGTCGTCATAGGGGCCGGCGCCGATGTCGCGGCCACGCGCGGAAACGATGCCCGCCGTAACCGAGCCGCCGAGGCCGAAGGGATTGCCGACCGCGATCACCCAGTCGCCGACGCGCGGCTGCGTGCTCGCCCAGTCGACAAAGGGGAGTTTTCCGTCGCTGATCTTGAGAAGCGCGAGATCGGTGCGCTTGTCGGTGCCGATGACCTTGGCCGGCCAGCGTGCGGCCGTCATCCAGCGCCACCTCGACGTCATTTGCATGTTCGACGACGTGGTTGTTGGTGACGACATAGCCGTCGGCGCTGATGATGAAGCCCGAGCCCTGCGACTGGGTCATATGCTTTTGCGGGGTTTCGCCGCCGAAGCGCTTGAAGAAGCGATACATCGGATCGTCGGGCGAGAGCTCCTGCCCTTGCCCTTCGAACGGATTATTGTGCGATTCCTCGTAACCCTTGACCTTGATGGCGACGACGGCGCCCTTCACGCGATCGACGACGTCGGCGAAGGAGGCGGGGCCCGTTGCGGGCGCGGTCGTGACCGACGACGCCTCGGCGAAAGCCTGTCCGACGGGAACGCCGGTCGCGGCGCCGAAGGCCAGCGCCGCGACGGCGCCCATCAGCGCGACGCGCGAGGCGCGGCGCCGGGCCGGCGACGAAGAGCGGGAGCTGCGCTCGGTAATCGGATGCTGCATGTGAAAAACTCTCCATTCTCGCGGCGAAGGCTGGGAGGCCCGGAGCACATGGGCTCCTCCGCCGCCTGCAACAGGAAGATGGAGGCGCCACGCTTGCCGTCCAATGGCCGCCGGATGAAACTTTCGTAAGGGGAAGCGTTGGTTTGCTTTTCAGCGATCAGGCAAGCAAACGCGGCCAAGCCTGCTCCGCGCGGGCTTCAAATTACAATTACGCCGAACAACAACTATGCCTTGACCCCGCGCCGCGCCTGCGACCAGGAGCGATAGGCGCCGGGAGTCATGCCCGCGTAGCGCCGGAAGGCGCGTCTGAAACTCGTCTCATCGGCATAGCCCGAGGCGGAGGCCAGTTGCTTCACGGAGCTTTTCGTCGTTTCGAGCAACATGCGGGCCGCCTCGAAACGCACGCGGTCGATGAAATGTTTTGGGGTTTCCCCGGTCGAGTCCTTCAGCCGGCGATGAAGCGTGCGTTCCGAAACGCCGACAGCATGCGCAAGCTGCGCCGACGTGAGATTGCCCTCCCCCGCTTGACGCACGGCCTGCTCCGCCTCGAGCACGAAGGAATTCGACGCGACCAGATAGCCGGGCGGAATGTAGATCGTCTGCGTAGACGGCACAGAGTCCACGACCGTAAAATCGGCCGCCTTCTTCGCCGCTTCGGCGCCGCAGAGGTTGCGGAGCACGTTGAACGACAGATCGATCCAGGACATGGGCCCGCCAGCGGTGACGACGCGTCCGTCCTCGATCAGCGCCGCGCCCCGGGCCGCGTCGGCACGGGGATAGCGCGTCTTGAGTTCGTCGTGCCGCCACCATGTCGTCGTGCAGCGGCGGCCGTCGAGAAGGCCGGCCTCCCCCAGCAGGAACACACCATTGCAGGACGCGGCGAGAATGGCGCCCAGGGCATGCTGGCGCCTCAGCCAGCCGGCGGCGGCGCTGATCGCGGGCGTGGGCGGAATGGCGTGTGTGCCGTCGCAATAGAAGGGCGGAACGATGATGGCCGCGCAATGGCCAAGAGTTCGCGAACGACGCGTCGACCACATGGCTGCGGCCGAAGCCGTCGCGAATGGGCGCGCCGTCATAGCTGACGGTCACGACATTGTAGGGCTCAGGCGCATTCTTCTTCGCCAACATGCGCCGGCTGAGAAGCAGGAGATCGGCCGCGCCGATGAAGCCCATTCCCAGACAGTCGTCATAACCCAGAATCGCAATATCCATGGCAAATGGCCCGGTGGCGGAAACTGTCCTGTTTATGTCAGGTCCGCTGGCTGACTTTGTAATGTTAATGGCAAATCCGCCAGGCTGGCAAGGGTGCCCCCCTCGATATCCTTCAAAAAGCCGGAAGCGCCGGAAGCTTCGCGGTCGAACTGGAGGATAAGAATGAGCATCTCAACACAAGGCGCGGCAGGCGTAATCGCCGCCGAAAAGCCGATCGCCGATCTGAAGGGAATGTGGATCGGGCTCGCGCTCCTCAACAGCTTCTATCTGATCGTGCGCATCTACGAGCAGATCTACGGCTGGCGCGCGGGCCTCGATTCCTTCGCGCCGGAGTTCCAGACCTACTGGATGTCGATCCTGTGGTCAGAAATCCCTCTCGAACTCGTCTCAGGGCTGGGGCTCGCCGGCTATCTCTGGAAGACCCGCGTGCGCGACATGTCGACCGTCACGCCGCGCCAGGAGATGCGCTCGATCGTCGATAATGTGAAATGGCTGGTCTGCTACGCCGCGGCGATCTACTGGGGCGCCTCCTTCTTCACGGAGCAGGACGGCACCTGGCACATGACGGTGATCCGCGACACCGATTTCACGCCGTCGCACATCATCGAATTCTACATGAGCTACCCGATCTATTCGATTCTGGCGGTCGGCTGCTTCTTCCATGCGAAGACGCGGATTCCCTATTTCTCCAGGGGATATTCCCTCGCCTATCTGATCGTCTCGATCGGTCCCTTCATGATCATCCCCAATGTCGGGCTCAACGAATGGGGCCATACCTTCTGGTTCATGGAGGAACTCTTCGTCGCGCCGCTGCACTGGGGCTTCGTGTTCTTCGGCTGGATGGCGCTGGGCGTTTTCGGCGTCGTGCTTCAGCTGCTGATGAACGTGCATCGGCTGCTCGGCAAGGAGGGCGTCGCGCTGCTGACCGAGTGACGCAAGACCCGTAACAGAACCGTCGTCGAGCGACGCGCCCTCCGGTCCCGGACGGAGGGCGCGTTTTCGTCCGCCTTGCATCCCGCCCCCCCTTCGTCTATGGGGCGTGGCTTCCCACGCTCGAGCCGATGGATAGCAAGTGGCGAAGCCGAAAGTCCCTGTCGCGGTCATTATGGGGTCGCAGTCCGACTGGGCGACCATGCGTCACGCCGTCGAGACCCTTGCCGCGCTCGAGGTGGCCTGCGACACCCGGATCGTCTCCGCCCATCGCACCCCCGAGCGGCTCTTCGCCTTCGCCCGCGGCGCCGAGGCGGCGGGCTTCGACGTGATCATCGCGGGCGCGGGCGGCGCGGCGCATCTGCCGGGGATGACGGCCTCCATGACCAATCTGCCCGTGCTCGGCGTGCCGATCGAATCCGCCGCGCTCAAGGGCGTGGATTCGCTGCTCTCCATCGTGCAGATGCCGGGCGGCGTCCCGGTGGGCACGCTCGCCATCGGCAAGGCCGGCGCCGTCAACGCCGCCATTCTCGCAGCCTCCATTCTCGCCCGCGCCGACAAGGCGCTGGCGGCGCGGCTCGCGACGTTCCGCAAGAAGCAGACTGACGGCGTGGCCGAGACGCCGCGCGACGAGGCGTGACGATGCTCCCTCCCGGCTCGACCATCGGCATTCTCGGCGGCGGCCAGCTCGCGCGCATGCTGGCGCTCGCCGGCGCGCGGCTGGGCCTCAAGTCGCATGTCTTCTCGCCGGTTCCGGACGATCCGGCTTTCGACGTCTGCGCGGCGCATACGAAGGCCGACTTCCTCGATGAAGACGCGCTCGCCGCCTTCGCGGAATCGGTCGACGTCGTCACCTATGAATTCGAGAACGTGCCCGCCCGCACGGCAGAAGTGCTGGAAGCGCATCGCCCGGTGCGGCCCAATCCCAAGGTTCTGGCGCTGACGCAGGACCGTCTGGTCGAAAAGGACTTCGTGCGGGGACTGGGCATTGCGACCGCCGACTTCGCCGATGTGACGGATGTGGAAAGTCTCGCGCGCGCCGTTGCCCGGCTCGGGCGTCCTTCGATCCTGAAGACCCGCCGCTTCGGCTATGACGGCAAGGGCCAGACTCAAATCCGCGAGGGCGTCGATCTCGCGCAGGCCTTCGCATCGCTCGGCGGCGCGCCCTGCATTCTGGAAGGCTTCGTGCCCTTCACGAAGGAAGTTTCCGTCGTCGCGGCGCGCGGACTCGATGGCGAATTCCGGGCCTGGGACGTTTGCGAGAACGTCCACGAACATCACATCCTCGCGACCACGACGGCGCCCGCCGCGATCAGCGACGCCACCGCGCGCGCCGCCATCGACATGGCCCGATCCATTGCGGAAGCGGCGGATTATGTCGGCGTGATCGCGGTCGAATTATTCGTCGTGTCGGACGCGCAGGGCGAACGTCTCGTCGTCAACGAAATCGCGCCGCGCGTGCACAATTCCGGTCACTGGACGCTCGACGGCGCGGTGACCTCGCAATTCGAGCAGCATATGCGCGCGGTCGCCGGCATGCCGCTCGGCTCGACGCGCCGTCATGGCCGTCAGGTGATCATGCGCAATCTCATCGGCGCCGACGCCGACAAATGGGCCGATATTCTTGCGCAGGACGGCGACTGCCTGCACCTCTATGGCAAGACGGAGTCACGCCCCGGCCGCAAGATGGGTCACGTCACACGGATCGTGGCGTGATTATTTGGCGATGGTGATCACGACGCCATCGGCTCCGAGCGCGGTCTGAAGTCCCTGCCGGGTTCCTTTCAGATTCAGCGACACGCCATTGGCGTTGCGCAGCCACATGCGCCCCTTGCCGCGCTCGCCCAGCGCCCAGCCGGCCCGGACCTCGCCATAGGGACCTTCGAAATCCGAGAGACTGTCGAGGCCATAGACGTCCCCGGAAGCAGTGAAGCGCGAGGCCCCGATGCCGCCGACGCCCAAACCCGCGATCTTGAGCGGATAGGAGCGGCCCTTATAGGTCAGCGTCCCGCCGCCGAACGCCCCGGAGGCGAGGAAAGCGACCTGAATCTGCTGAATCTTGATCCTGCCTGATGGCGGCGTGCTCGGCCGCTCCTGCGCGCTGGCTCCGAAGCCGAAGCAATGGCGAACAAAAGCGCGAAAAAACCGCTGCGCCAAAATGCAGATTTGTCCATGGCCATGCTCCCCCAGCCGGCTGTGAGTGATTCTTCAGGAGGGAGGCTCGCGCAGAGACAAAATTTTGTAAAGCCAACGCTAACTTACGACGTCAGTCGGAGCCGAGCAGGCTCCCCGACAGACTTGGCGCGGCGGACGGCATGCGGGCGGCGATTGTCGCCGCGAGACGGGATAACGGGAGCGACTGTATCCAGACATGGCCCGGTCCTGTCAGGCGCGCCATGAACAGGCCCTCGCCGCCGAACAGCCAGGATTTGACGCCGCCGCCGACCGGCGCAATGTCGAAGGAAACGCTCGCCGTCTGCGCGACGAAGCAGCCGGCGTCGACATGCAGCACTTCGCCGGGCGCAAGCTCATATTGCTCGACCGTGCCGCCAGCATGGATGAACACCCACCCGTCTCCGCTCAGCCGCTGCAAAACGAATCCCTCGCCGCCGAACATGCCCGCCATGATCCGCTGCTGAAAGGCGATGTCGATTTCGACGCCGCGCGCGCCGGCGAGGAAAGCGTCGCGCTGACAGAGGATCTGGCCGTTAAATTCGTCGAGCCGGAGGGGCACGATCTTGCCCGGCGAGGGCGCCGCGAAAGCGACGCGCGCCTTGCCCTGAAAGCCGGAATGCGTGAATTTCGTCAGGAACAAAGTCGAACCGGAAACAGCGCGCTTCAAGCCGCGCGTGAGTTTCGAGAGTACGCCGTCGCGATCGGCGCCGGACCCGTCGCCGAAGATCGTCCTCATCTCGACCAGCGCGTGTTTGAACATCAGCGCGCCCGCCTCGGCGACGCAGCTCTCGTCGGGATCGAGTTCGATCTCGACGAATTGCAGCTCGGCGCCCTTGATCTCGAAGTCGATGTCGTCGGCGACGCCTTTTTGCCGCTGGTTCCCGAAAACCGCGGGCGCGGGCTCGATCGCGCCCCAGGGACCGCCCGTGGCGACGCCGGTTTCGTTCGGAACGGCGCCGACATTACGCCTGCCAAACTGCCTCATAATGCCTCCAGCCTCGCCACGCGAACTTGAACATGACAATTGGGCTGGAAACGTTTAAACTTCTCTTCCGTTGAGGCGCCGTCACCCGCTGGCGAGCAGATCCTTCGCGCTTTTGAGAATGGCGTCGATGGCTGGATGATCGACCTTGCGGCGAATGGTGATCGCGTAGAAGCTTTCCGTGACGCCCTGCAAATCGCCGATCTTCACGACATCGTAGCGCTTTTCGATCTCGTCGGTCACCGCGACAGGCGCCACGAACAGCCCCACGCCCGCCGCCGCGAAGGTCTTCATCAGGGCGCTGTCCTCGATCTCCGCGCGAATGTTCGGGAATATCCGCCGGTTCTCGAACCAGAGATCGAGAGAGCGGCGAAGCGCCGTCGCCGGCGTGGGGAAAAGCAGCGGCGCGCCTTCGAGCGAGCGCGGGAAATCCTGTGCATATTTGGCCGCAAGCGCGGGCGCGCCAAAAACGGCGACGCCGCATTCTCCCAACAAATGGTTGTAGACCTTTCCGGCGGCGGTCGCAGTCGCGGGCGCATCTGCGAGCACCAGATCGACGCCATGCAGATAAAGCTCCGCAAGCAGGCGTTCCAGCTTGTCTTCATGACAGATCACCTGCGCCCGTTCCTCGCCGAGCAAAGCCGGCTCGATGAGCCGATAGACGAGAAGCTTCGGCAGCGCATCGGCGATCCCGACGCTGAGCCGCGCGCCAAAGGCGCCAGCGCGACCTTTAAGGGTATTTGTGAGTTCGCGCCCCAGTGCGAAAATCTCGTCCGCGTAATTGAAAACCGTCCGCCCCTTCTCCGTCAGCGCCAGCTTCCGGCCCTCCTTGCGGAAGAGCTGCGCGCCGATGGCGTCCTCGAAGACGGCAAGCTGGCCGCTGATCGTCGGCTGCGCGAGACGCAGTTTTTCGCTGGCCCGCGTCACGCTGCCTTCGCGCGCCACGTTCCAGAAGTAGAACAGATGCTGGTAGTTAAGACGATCCATCGGCCAACCCATCGAAAATATCGATATCCTAAATAGAAATATCCTAATTATCAATTGGATTGCCACTCCCTAGATTTGGCTTATCCGACGGATCACCGCCCACTCGAGGCAGAAAGTTGCGTTGATGGCCTCTTTCGACAGATTGACTGGCGGACGGCTTTTGCTGCTGCTCGGCGCGCTTGGCGTCGGTTATGTCGACGTGCTGTCGAATGTGTCCGGCCACAGCATTCTCACCCCCTATCTCGCGGGCTCGCTCGAAGGCGTCACGCCGAGTTTCGGAGCTTGGGGAACGACGTTCTATCTGATCGGCGTCGCGCTCGGCGTGCCGGTGGCGCGCGTTCTTTCCGGCCGCTATGGCGAGTATCGCGTGCTGACGCTGGGTTTTCTCGGCTATGCGATCGCCTCACTGATCTGCGTCTCGAGTCCCTCGGTCTTCATCTATGCGCCGATGCGCTGCGTGTTCGGCGTCTTCGGTGGATTGCTCGCTGTCGTCAGCCAATCGGCGGCGCTCGGCGAGCTGCCGGAGAAATATTACAAAATCGGTCTCGGCTATTGGGCCGCGCTCGGCATTCTGCCCTATACGCTCGCCGTCTTCCTCGGCGGCTTCTGGGCCGAATATTTTTCCTGGCGCTGGCTCTTTTACGCCAATGCGACTTTGGGCCTACTGATTTCGGCGACCGTGGGCGCCCTGCTCTATGGGCGCGCGTACAAGCGAAAGATCGTGCGTTTCGATGCGATCGGTTTCGTGCTTCTCGCCGTGATCTTGATCGGCGTACAGATGATGTTCAGCATGGGCAATGATTTCGACTGGTTCGGCTCGCCGCTGCTCAGCGTCGCGCTGCTCGTCGTGATTCTGGCCGTGCCCGCCTTCATCATCTGGGAATGGGGCGAGCGCCATCCGATCATCGACGTGAAGCTCTTTACCCGCTCGTCCTACGCCATCGGCGTCGCGGCCGGCTTCTTCGGCTTCCTCACCATTCAGGGGCTGATGTCGCTTTTCTCCGTGCAAATGCAGCTTCTGCTCGGTTACACCTCCTCGCTCGCGGGCCATGTCTATCTCGCGATGATGGTCGCGGGCCTGCCGCTCGCGGGCTTCATGTATGAGATTTCCAAGAAGCTCGACGTGCGGCTCGTCATCAGCCTGATGGCCATGTGCGCCGCGGTGGTGCTCACCTGGCTCGGGCGCTTCGACAAAAATGCGTCATATGACGCCATCATGATCCCCGTGGTTTTCCTGGGTTTCTGCGTCGCGGCGCTGTCGGCGCCGACCTCGACGCTGGCGACCTACGGGCTTTCCGGCGCGCGCTACAAGCGCGCGGCTGAGGAATTCCTGCTTTTTCGACTGGTCGGGGGCGCCATTGGCATCGCCTTTCAAAGCGTGGTTTATTTTCGGCGCACGCCATGGCATCAGCTCGGTCTGGCCGATTATCTCGGTGGACGGCGCTACGCCTCTCTGGACACGCTTGCGACTCTGACCCAACAATTGCAGAGCCTGGGCATGTCCGAATCGGTGGCGCGGCGTCACATCGCGCGAATGATCCGGCAACAGGCGGGCATCCTCGCCCTGGACGACGCCTTTCTGCTTGGCGCCTGCATCATGTTCCTGCTCGGCGTCCTCGTCTGGTTCGCCCGGCTGAGAAAGGACCCTGCAACCCATGTCGCGACAGCGACGCTCAAAATCGGTGAAGCGGTGACGGCGGACCACTGATGCGTCACCGCGTGAAAAACCTGCCGGCCGGTTTCCGGGCCGGCGCGGCGCGCCTGACCGGGGCGGCGCCGCTGGTCCTGTCGCTCGCCGGCTGCGCGCCGACGGGTTCGCTCGATCGCGCCGAATTCATGGGTCCGCCTGCGATGAGCCGCACGATCGCGGCCTCCGGCGTCAAGAGCGTCAGCAGCGAAAAGGGCTGGCCTGGCCAGCAATGGTGGCGCGTCTTCCGCAGCGCCGATCTCGACCGCGTCATGGACAAGGCGTTGCTGGACAACCAGAATCTGCGCAAAGCGGCCGATACGCTGAGGGAGGCCGAGGGCGCCGTCGACATCGCCAGCTCGCGGCTCACGCCCTATGTCGAGGCGGACCTTTCCTACAAGCAGTATCGCTACGCCGAGAAAGGCGTCGCGGCGGGGCTCAATCCGCTTCAGGGCGGCAAGGAAAAATCCGCGGCCTTCCTCAATCCGATCTCCGCCAAATGGGAGCTGGATTTCTGGGGCAAGAACCGCGCGCTGCTCGACGCCGCCATCGGCGACGCGCTCGCGCAGGAAGGCGAATTCGAGCAGACGCGCCTGCTGCTGACGACAAGCGTCGCGCGGGCCTATCTGCGCGGCTACATCCTCGCCGATCAGCTCAAGCTCGCGCGGGAGTTGACCGGCCTGCGCCGCGAGTTGCGCCAGCTCGCGGAGACGCGCTACAACACCGGCATCGAGATTCTCGACGTCGTGCAGATCGCGCGCGCCAATGAGGAAGCGGCGGTGCGCCGCGAGGCGGCGCTGGTGGCGGCGATCGAGATTCAGGAAAACGCGCTGGCGCGTCTGATGGGCGAAGGCCCGGACGTCGCGCGCGGACTCTTCGCCGGCAAAAAGACGGTCGCGCCCGCGCAGCCCGCGCTGCCCAAATATCTGCCGATCGAACTGTTGGCGCATCGCCCCGACCTCATGGCGGCGCTGCGGCGCGCCGAGGCCTGGTCCGAGCGCATCCACGCCGCCAAGGCGCTGTTCCTGCCCTCGATCGACCTGTCTGTCTCGGCGGGGCTCGAAGCCTCCGTCACCTCGACGCAATTCGCCAAGCTCGGCGGCTATCTCTTCAATCCCGGCGCCATGGTCTACAGCGTCACCCCCGGCCTGCATCTGCCGATCTTTCAGGGCGGCAAGCTCAGCGGCAATCTCGAGGTCCAGCGCGCCGATTACGATCAGGCCGTCGACACCTATAACGAGACGCTGCTCACGGCCGCCCAGCAGGTCGCCGACGCGCTGGCGACTCTCAAGCGCGCCAAAGCGGAGTATGAATCGCAGTCGCGCTTCATCGCCGCCCGGCGCGCAGAGCTCAATCTCGCCCGCATCCGCCTGCGCGACGGTCTTCGCGACAGGCGCGAATATGTGCAGGAATATGCGGACATGCTTGACGCCGTGTTCATTCAGCGTGGCATCGAAGGCGACCGGCTGATCGCCTCGGTCGATCTATTCCAGGCGCTCGGCGGCGGCTATGACGCGGGTCCGCAGGCCTATGGGCCCAGACCCGCGCCGGAAACCGACCCGCTCACGCCTGTCGTCGACGCCGTGCAGTCGCTCGGAGGAGGCTGACCTTTGGCATCGGACAATACGGACACGCCACGCATCGCCGTCCCGCCGCTGTCGCGCAAGAACATCCGCGCGCGCCGCGCCTTCCTGCTCAAGGCGCTGGCGGTGGGCGTCGCGGTCGGCGTGATTGCGACAGGCTTTCGCTGGCTCACCTATGACCGCGACTGGGTGACGACCGACAACGCCTTCGTCACCGGCAACATCATTCCGGTGCAGGCCGATGCGACCGGCGTCGTCGCGCGTGTGTTCGCCGAGGAAACGCAATTCGTGAACAAGGGCGACGTGCTGGTCCAGCTCGACGCGCAGCGCGCCCGCGCCGCGCTCGGACAGGCGGAGGCGGAACTCGGCCGCGCGGTGCGCAATGTCGGCGCGCTCTTCGCCAATCGCCGGCAGGTCTGTCAAAAGATCAATGCGCGCGCCGCGGTCCGCGAGCGCACGCGTCACGATCTCTCGCGCTATAAGCAGGCCGCGACGAGCGGCGCCGCCTCGCGGCAGATGCTGCAAAACACCGAGGATACGCTCGCCGCGCAGGACGCCGATCTGCGCGAGGCGCGCGCCGAATATCAGGCGATCGAGTCGCGCGTCGGCGGCGTGACGCCGACCACGCATCCCGACATCGAAGCGGCGCGCGCGCGTTTCAACGACGCCTATATCGAATTTCTGCGCCAGAGCATCCGCGCGCCGGCGACGGGCTATGTCGCCAAGCGCCGCGTGCAGGTCGGCCAGCGCGTGCGGCCCGGCGACCAGATCATGAATATCGTGCCGCTCGATCATTTGTGGGTGGAGGCGAATCTCTGGGAGAATCGCATGGAGCGGATTCGTCCCGGCCAGCCGGCGATCATCAAGGTCGATCTCTATGGATCGAGCGAGACGTTTCATGGGACGGTCGAGGGACTCGTGCCGGGCTCGGGCAGCGTCTTCGCGACTCTGCCGCCGGACAACGCCACCGGCAACTTCATCCGCATCGTGCAGCGCGTGCCGATTCGTATCGCGATCGATCCGGATGAGTTGAAGAAGACGCCGCTGCGTCCGGGTCTTTCCACGGTGACGTCCATCAATGTCGCCGCCGAAGCGAAGCCGGCGAATGACTCCATCGTGAAAACCTCGACCGGCGAATATGTCAGCGACGTGTTCGACAAGGATCTCGCCGAGGCGCGCGCGAAGGCGGACAGGATCATCAAGGAAAATCTCGTCGCGATGGGCGACATGGGCGACGCCTGCGCAGCCGCGACGCAGCAGTAGCGACCGTTATTGCGAGAATCGTAGCGACGAATCCATCCAGTGCCGTAATGAAGCTCTGGATTGGTTCGCTGCGCTCGCACTGACAGCGGTTTCGGTCGCGAGCCCGGTCACTTGCAGCCGCGTGCGCTCCCGCACATCGTCCGACGCTCGGCTGTCGTAGGTTCAACTTACGACAGAGGAGGGAGCTATGCGGAACTTTGATATTCAAGCGGAAATTGCAACCGTCATGGCCTTTGGACTCATCGCCGGCTGCTGGGGCTTTTTGGTCGCCCTTCCTCTTATTTCTTGAAGCTCACTCTGCCCGGGGAGCTTTGGAGAAGAGGCCGTCAGCCACGCTGGCGGCCTTCTTTATTGTCCCATCTGAATCGCCGTCATTGCGAGGAGCGAAGCCACGAAGCAAACCAGCGCCCTGATGTGGCTCTGGATTGCATCCTGCTGCGCCCGCAATGACAGTGAACTCGCCCTACCCCGCCCCTTCCAGCAATCGCATGGCCGCCGCGCGCGCTTCATCGGTGATCGCCGCGCCGGAGAGCATGCGCGCGATTTCCTCGCGCCGTTCGGCGTCGGCGAGCACGGCGACGCGCGTCGAGACGCGTTTGTCCTTGCCCTTTGACGAGGCGCCCTTGCTGATGCGCAAATGACGGCTCGCGCGCGCCGCGACCTGAGGGGCGTGCGTGACCGCGAGCACCTGCGCATTCCTGGCCAACCGCGCGAGACGCTGGCCGATGGCGTCCGCCACCGCGCCGCCGACGCCCGTGTCGATCTCGTCGAACACCAGCGTCGACGTCGAACCGCGATCCGCCAGCACGACTTTCAGCGCCAGCATGAAGCGCGCAAGCTCGCCGCCCGAAGCGACTTTGGTCAGCGGGCCGGGCCGCGAGCCGGGATTGGTCTGCACCCAGAATTCGACGCGATCTATCCCCTCCGGCCCGCCGTTCCCGGGATCGCTTTCGACCTGCGTCGAGAAATGCGCGCCTTCGAGCTTCAGCGGCTTCAGTTCCGCGTCGACCAGCGCGTCGAGCTTCTTCGCCGCCTTCTGTCGCGCGGCGGAAAGCGCGCGCGCCGCTTCATCATAGGCGGCTCTGGCGACCGCCAGTCCCTTGCCGAGTTGGACAAGCCGCGCTTCCGACGCGTCGAGCGCGGCGATGTCGTCGGAAAATTTCTGCGCGAGTTTCGTCAGTTCCGGCACGGCGACCTGATATTTGCGCGCCGCGCCGCGCAGGGCGAAGAGCCGCTCTTCGGTCCGCTCCAGTTCCGCCGGATCGAAGCGGCTCTCCGCGAGCGCCTGCTCCAGCGCCTGCTCGGCGAAGCCGAGCGCGTCGACCGCCTGCGCCAGCGCGCGGGCTGGCGGCTCCAGAATATTGCGGCGCCTGCGGCAGACGGCGTTCGAGGCGCCGCGCCACATGGGCGATCTCCGCCGCCGGCGCGCGATCGTCGGCAAAGGCCGACAGCGCGTCGCGAATGTCGGTCGCGACCTTCTCGGCGCGCTGCATGAACAGGCGGCGCTCGGCCAGCGTCTCCTCCTCGCCCGCCTGCGGCGCGAGTTTCGTCAGCTCCTCATGGGCGTGGCGCAGATAATCTGCATCCGCCCGCGCCTTTGCGATGCGCTCTTCCTCATCGGCCAAAGCGCGCCGCGCCGCCTGCCAGGCGCCGTATTTCGCCCGCACCTCATTCGCCTGCCCCGAAAGCCCGCCATGCGCGTCGACCAGCGCCCGATGGACGCCGGGATCGACCAAAGCGCGGTCGTCGTGCTGGCAATGGATTTCGACGAGTTCCGCCCCGATGGCGCGCAGCGCCTGCGCGGTGGCGGGCTGATCGTTGACGAAGGCGCGCGTGCGCCCATCCGCCGCCTGCACGCGGCGCAGCACGAGGTCGTCGTCGCTCGCAAGGCCGAATTCGCGCGCGGCGAGATGGGCGGGGTGGTCGGCCGGCAGATCGAACACCGCCGTCACCTGCCCCTGCTCGCAGCCCGCGCGCACGAGAGAGGCGTCGCCGCGCCCGCCGAGCGCCAGCATGAAGGCGTCGAGGAGGATGGATTTGCCGGCGCCCGTCTCGCCGGTAAGAGTCGTCAGCCCCTGCCCGAAATCGAGATCGAGCGCGTCGATGAGCACGATGTCGCGGATGGACAGACGGACGAGCATGACGCTGGGGACTCTATCGCTTCTTGACGCGCGCCGCATGCAACGGACTTGCCGCCGCGCCGTTATCCTGTGGACGGCGCAACGATTCGCCGCAGCGGGAGGTTGGCATGGCGGATGACGAAATCAACGAGATTCGAACGCTCCTCACCTCGCGCCCGCGTCCGGTCGGCTGGGCGGAGCGGCGCGCGCGGATCGAGGAGGTCGGCGCCGCCTGGCCGCCCGCGGCGGATATTGCGCTCACGCCCGTCCGGATCGGCGATTTTTCCGCCGAATGGTCACAGGCGCCGGGCGTCGATCCCGCCCGCGTCGTCCTGTTTTTTCACGGCGGCGGCTATTGTTCGGGGTCGATCGTCAGCCACCGGCGCATGGCCACCGAGGCAGGGCGCGCCGCCGGCGCGCGGGCGCTCGCCGTCGCCTATCGGCTCGCCCCGGAGCACCCGTTCCCGGCGGCTTACGACGACGCCCTCGCCGCCTGGCGCTTTCTGCGCGCGGAAGGGATCGCGGCCGAACATATCGCCGTCGGCGGCGACAGCGCGGGCGGCGGTCTCTCGCTGGGGCTGGCAATGCGGCTGCGGGATGCGGGCGAAGCGGGGCCGGGCTGCCTGTGGCTGTGCTCGCCCTGGACGGACCTGACGATGTCGGGCGACACGATCGCCACGAAGGACGCCGTCGATCCCTTGATTCACAAGTCCTATCTCGAAGAGCTTGCCGGCGCTTATGCGCCCTCCGGCGTCGACCGAAAGGACCCGCGCGTCTCGCCGCTTTATGGCGATCTCGCGGGCCTGCCGCCAATGCTCATTCAGGTGGGTTCCGACGAGACGCTGCTTGCGGATTCGACGCGCCTTGCCGCCGCCGCGGGCGCGGCGGACGTCGCCGTGACGCTGGAAATCTGGCCGAAGATGATCCACGCCTTCCCGCTCTGGAATGCGCGGCTGAGAAAGGGCCGGCGCGCGCTGACGCATGCCGGCCGGTTCATTCAGGCGCGGACAACCAAGCAGGCAAGTTAAATCGCGTGCAGCGTCTTGCCGATCTTGGAGAGCCAGGAATCCGTATATTCATGCGGCGCGAGGCCATCGCCCTTCAGCAGCGCGACGCGCGTCCTTGTACCACTGCGAGTCCGGGTAGTTGTGCCCCAGGATCGCCGCCGCCGTCTGCGCCTCATTGGTGACGCCCATCGCAAGATAGGCTTCGGTGAGACGATAGAGCGCCTCCTCCGTGTGACGGGTCGTCTGATATTTGCCGAGCACGTCATGGAAGCGGTTGATGGCGGCCGGGTAGTTCTTGCGCGTCAGATAAAAGCGCCCGACCTGCATTTCCTTGGCGGCGAGCTGATCCCGGGCGACGGTCATCTTGTAGCGCGCGTCGGCGACATACTCGGACTTCGGATATTTGGTGACCAGTTCCTGGAAGATCGCCAGCGCTTTTTCCGCCGGCGACTGGTCGCGCATCACGTCCGGGACCTGATTGTAAAAGGACATGCCGGCGACATAGTAGACATACGGCGTGTCCGGCGAATTGGGGTAAAGCCCGATGTAGCGTTGCGCCGTCTGCGCCGCGTCGTCATAGGCGGGCTTTTCATATTGGGCGTGCAGCGTCATGAGCAGGCCCTTGCGCGCCCATTCCGACGACGGATAGGTCTTTTCGAGGTCGGTGAACTTCTTCGCCGCGCCTTCGTAGTCTCTGGCCTTGAGCTTCGCCAGGCCCTGATTGTAGAGCGTGTCCGCGGGAATGTCGGGCGTGATCTCGGTTTTGTATTTCTCGCCGCCGCCGAAGAGGCCGAAGCCGCTGGTGATCGAATCCATCAGTCGGCGCGGGCGGGCGCGGCTGACAGGGTCAGCGCGGCGACCGCGGCGAGCATGACGGACGGACGGAAAGAAACAGCGAAAATCGGCATTGAAGCGTCCCTTGCGGCGACGAGCCGCGACATGCGTCGCGCTCCCGGTCGCCCTCTTAACCTAATCCGCCAGCCCCCGCCACTCGCGGGGCCAACCAAGCCCGCGTCATCGCGGCGCGGCGGCGCGCGGCGATGGATTAACGAACGGTAAAAAAGGCTTCTCTTCTGGCGAGATTATGGCGAGGGTCGCGGCGCCGGAGTTTCGGTCGCGATCCCGGCGTCCCGCCAGGCCAGAGCCCCGGATTGCGCCGCAGCCTTGAGCAGCGCCATGTTGAGCTCGTGACCGCCCCTGAACGAGCGGAAGGCGCCGATCAGCGGCGCGCCGGCAAGGGCGAGGTCGCCGACGACGTCGAGCATCTTGTGGCGCACGCATTCATCGGCGAAACGCAGGCCCTGCGGGTTCAGAACGGTCTCGCCATCCAGAACCACGGTGTTTTCCAGCGACGCGCCGAGCGCCAGCCCCTCGCGCCACAAACGCTCGGCGTCGCGCAGAAACCCGAAACTGCGCGCCCGCGCGATATCGGCGCGGAAGCTTTCCGGCGTGAGCGTCAGCGATCGGCGCTGGCGCCCGATCGGGCCCTCGAACGCAATTTCAACGTCGAGGCTCAGGCCGCTTACGGCGGGGGCCAGTTCGGCCCAGCCCGCGCCACGCGACACTCTGACCGGCCTGACGACCTCCAGCACGGCTCGCGGCGCCGGGAGGTCGACGATCCCAACCTCGTCGACCGCGGCGACAAAGGCCTGCGCCGAGCCGTCCATGGCCGGGATCTCGTCGCCCTCGACCAGAACCAGCGCATTATCGACGCAGAGCCCCGAGAAAGCGGCGAGCAGATGCTCGACCGTCGAAACGCTGGCCTTTCCGAGCGCGAGCCGCGTGCGTAACTGCGTCGCGTCGACCGCGCGCCAGTCTGCGCGCAGTTCGTCGCCGCCAACGCTGAAGACGATGCCGGAGTGCGGCGCGCCGGGTGCAAGCGTCACGCGCGACGCCCGGTCGCCATGGACGCCCCGGCCCGAAAGCCTCACGGCGCGCGCCAGCGTGGTCTGCGCGACGCGCGTCGTCGCAAAACGTCGAGACTTCGAGCGAATGGGCGAATCCTCCCCGCGCGGAACCGGCTGACCGTTTACGGTCGAGATTAGCCCATTCGGGCGGCCCGGCTCCAGTAACGCTTTCTTACAGATTATTACAAAGCCGGTAAGATCACCGAATACAGCGACTTATCGGCTAAATGCGCTGCCCCCGTCATCGCGTGGAGCGGAGCGACGAAGCAATCCAGCGCCACATAACTGCTCTGGATTGCTTCGCTTCGCTCGCAATGACGGTGGACTGGCCCGCAAAAAAACGAAGGCCCGCGCAGGGCGGGCCTTCGTCCGTCTCGAGCCTTCGACTTAGTGGTTCGACTGGCGGCGCAGGAAGGCGGGGATCTCGAGATGATCCTCCTCCACCGGACGCGACGGCGCGGGCGCGGCGGCCGTGCGGGTCGAGCTGGGCATGGCCCTGCGGCGCCTGGGCCGGACGCTTGGCGTATTCCGAGACGCCCTGGGGCGGCTGCTGCGCAGGGGCGCGCGGCGGCGTCTGCGGCTGCTGAGCCTGAGCGGGCTGCGTCCCGTCTTCCTGACGGCTCGCGCCGAAGGAAGCCAGGCGCTCGAAGATCGACTTGCGGCGCGGGTCATGCTGCGGCGCCTCGCCGCGATGCTGGCGCATCTGATCCTGCACCGGCTTCGGGAAGTCCTCGATCTGACGGCATGCGCGGCGTGCGCGGCATTTCCGGCGCCGGGGGCACATAGGCGGAGGGCGCCTGCTCGGCCATCATGCGCGGCGCGGGCTCCTGCATGCGCGGCTCGCCATAGGTCGGGCGCGCGCCGACCGGCTCCAGATAGACGCCATTCGTCGTCATCTGCGACGGCGCGGACGGAGCCGGCTCGCTGTAATAATGCGACGGCGCGGGCGCCGGCTCGCGGGCTTCCGGGTGATATTGCGCAGGCGCGCGCTCGGCGGCCTGGGCATAGATCGGCGCGGAGGTCTCGATCACCGGGATCGCGGCCGGCTGGGGCTTCGGCTGCAGCGCCTGCATCTGGGCGCGCATGCGCTCGGCGGCTTCCGCCATGCGGGCCATGCTGGTCGGATCGTCCGCGGTGATCGCCGCGAGGTCGATGCCGGTCGCGACGACGGACACGCGGATGACGCCTTCGAGCGAGGAGTTGAAAGTGGCGCCGAGGATGATGTTGGCGTCCTCGTCGACTTCCTGACGGATGCGGCTCGCGGCTTCGTCGACTTCATAGAGCGTGAGGTCGTGACCGCCGGTGATGGAGATCAGCAGGCCGCGCGCGCCCTTCATCGACACTTCGTCGAGCAGCGGATTGGCGATCGCCGCCTCCGCCGCGAGATTGGCGCGGCGCTCGCCGGTGGCCTCGCCCGTGCCCATCATCGCCTTGCCCATGCCGCGCATGATCGAGCGCACGTCGGCGAAGTCGAGATTGATGAGACCTTCCTTCACCATGAGGTCGGTGACGGAGGCGACGCCCGAATAGAGCACCTGATCGGCCATGGCGAAGGCGTCGGCGAAGGTCGTCTTCTCCGTCGCGATGCGGAACAGGTTCTGGTTCGGGATGACGATCAGCGTGTCGACGCATTTCTGCAGTTCGCCGATGCCGGCCTCGGCGATGCGCAGACGGCGCTGGCCCTCGAAATGGAAGGGCTTGGTGACGACGCCGACGGTGAGAATGCCCATCTCGCGCGCGATCTGCGCGATGACCGGCGCGGCGCCCGTGCCCGTGCCGCCGCCCATGCCGGCGGTGACGAAGCACATATGCGCGCCCTGAAGCTGCTCGCGGATTTCCTCGCGGGCTTCCTCGGCGGCGGCGCGGCCGACTTCCGGCTGGGCGCCGGCGCCGAGACCTTCGGTCACCTGCAGGCCCATCTGGATGACGCGATCCGCCGGCGACGACGCCAGCGCCTGCGCGTCGGTGTTGGCGACGAGGAAATCCACGCCGGAAAGGCCGGAGGAGATCATGTTGTTGACGGCGTTGCAGCCGCCGCCGCCCGACGCCGCACACCATGATGCGGGGCTTCAGTTCCCTCAATTCGGGCGCTTTGAGATTGATCGTCATTGCCAGGCCTCTCGAAAATTTACACTCGTCGGCGTCGGTTGTTCCAGTCCTTGGACGCGCCGTCGCCGTACGCGTCGTCCTCGGTATTTCGTGGCGAGGCCCGCCGGTTTCAGGCCGGATTGCCTCAATGTTGAGAATCACTCGCGCAGGATTCTAGAAGCTTTCCTTTAACCATCTACCTACTCGCCTCATGTAGCCGTCCGATCCCGTCGCCATCCGCTCGCCGCGGTGAGGCTCGAAATATTCGCGCCCCGCGACCTGCGGATAGACGAGCAATCCCGCGGCGGCCGCGAAAGCGGGCGTGCGCGCGGGATCGGGAAGACCTTCGACGCCGATCGGGCCGCCGACGCGGACCTGGCCGCCGAGAATGCGGCGCGCGGACTCCGCGGCGCCGGTAAGCTGGCTGGCGCCGCCGGTGAGAACGATGCGGCGGTTCAGGCCCGCCGGATAGCCGGCGCGTCCGAGACGATCGCGCAGAAACTCGAATGTTTCCTCGATGCGCGGGCGGATGATGCGGACGAGATGCGATTTCGGCGCATGCGCCTTGTGATGCCCATGCTCGCCGACGTGAACGAAGGAAACCGTCTCGCGCTCGTCCGAGGAAGAGGAGATCGCCGAGCCATGGAACGTCTTGAGACGTTCGGCGTCGACGAGCCGCGCGTCGAGACCGCGGGCGATGTCCATGGTGACGTGATTGCCGCCGAGCGTCACGGCGTCGAGATGAACCATCTCGCCGCCCGCGAAGACGGCGATGGAGGTCGAGCCGGCGCCCATGTCGACGACGATGACGCCCATTTCGGCTTCATCGGGTTCGAGCACGGACAGCGCCGCGACGTAGGGCGCCGCCGCCACGCCCTCGACGCCGAGATGCGCGCGCTCCACGGCCAGCATGAGGTTGCGCGCCGCCGCCTGATCGCATGTCGCGACATGCAGATCGACGCCGAGCTCCTCGCCGATCATGTCCTTGGGCTCGCGAATGCCGCTGACGCCGTCGAGCGAGAAGCCGGTCGGCAGCGAATGCATGGCGACGCGGCCGCGATGCAGATGATGCGCGGCGGAGGCTTCCAGCACGCAATGAATATCCGTCTCCGCGACCTCGCGGCCGCCGATGGCGCGCTTGGCGGTGAAATGCTCGGAGGCGAGACGCCCGCCGGAAGCAGGTGACGATGACGCGGTCGATCTGAATGCCGGCCATGCGTTCGGCCGCGTCGACCGTCTGGCGGATGGCGCGTTCGGCCTCGTCCATGTCGACGACGAGCCCGTGCTTGACGCCCAGCGACCGCTGGTGGCCGATGCCGAGCACGCGGATGCGATGCGTGCGCCAGTCGTTCGGCGCGCTTTGGCTCGCGGGCGTGAGCGCGCGCGATGAGGCAGGCGATTTTCGACGTGCCGACGTCGAGCGTGGCCATCGTCGCGGAGCGGCGCGGCCCGAGAGGTTTCAAACGCGGCGGAACAAGCTGGGACTTCATCGAACTAACCACCCGTTTTCTTGGTCTTGTGCGGAAGCGCCGCCTCACGCGCGGCGGCGGCTTCCTCGGTGAGGCGGACTGCGACGCGGTCCGTTTCGCGCAGATCGATCGGACATGATGTCCTTGTCGAGAATGCGCGCATCGTGTTGCAGACGCAGGAGCATCAGAATGGCGCGGCCCGGATCGTCCTCGGGCAGCTTCACCTGCACGCCATTGGTCATTTCGAAATCCCAGCGGCGCCCGGCGACGAGAACGCCCGCCTTCACGCGCCGCGACGAGATCGCCCGTCGTCTTCAGCATTTCGAGGAATTCGGGCAGGCGCTTCTGCGCGCCCTCGCCGACGACGAAGGGCAGGCCGAGATAGCGTTCGTCGCGCAGCTCGTCGATGGCGACGCCGTCTTCCGCGACCACCAGCACCTTGCCGTCGCGCTGCCAAAGCGCGTGCGGCGTGCGCTCCTCCACCGCGATGACGAGACGATTGGGATAGAGCTTCATCACGCGCGCGGATTTGACGAGCGGGATCGCCATCAGACGATCGCGCACGGCGCTCGCGTCGAGGAAGGGAAGCGAGTTGCGCGCGTCGACGCCTGAGGCGGCGAGCAGCTCCTTCTCGGTCATGCGCGACTGACCGGAGATGGTCACGGCCGAAATTTCGAAACCGACGGCGCGGGCGGCGATGTCCCAGGGCGCGCCCTCGCGCGCGACGAGCGCGTCATAGCCGCCGTTCTGCTTCAAGCCCGCGAAGGCGACGAGACCGAACAGCAGGATCGAGCCCGATGAAGCCCATGCCGGGGCGGCCGAGAAAGGCGTAGCGCTCCAGCGCCGGGAGGCTGCCGCCGCGGCGGCGGCCGAAGCGCGGCCGGCGGCGCCGAGGGGCCGACAGGAGCCGCGTCGGCGACGGTCGCGCCCGCCACCGCGGCGCTTGGCTGGGGAGCCGGAAAATGCGCAAGCGGAAGGGAAGCCGTAAACGACTCCCTCAACGATCGCAGGATGCGTCCTCCACCATCCATTTCACTAGCTCGCCGAACGAATAACCCGCAAAAGCCGCCATTTCTGGCACGAGCGAGGTCTCCGTCATTCCCGGCTGCGTGTTCACTTCCAGCACCACCAACTCACCCGAACCGTCCGGGCGATCGTCGTATCGGAAGTCCGCGCGGCTGACGCCGCGGCAACCGAGAGCTCTATGAGCCTCGATCGCTAAATGTTGGACTGTTTGGTAAATTTTCTGTTTAAGATTTGCCGGAAGAAGGTGTTTTGAACCGCCTTTTGCGTATTTGGCGTTGTAGTCGTACCACCCGCCGTCCGCCGCGACGATTTCGATCACGTCGAGCGCCCGGTCACCCATCACCGCGCAGGTCAATTCTCGCCCGTGCGATGAATTGTTCGGCCAGCATGAGTTCGCCATGCGACCAGTCCGGCCGGGTCAGCTCCTGAGGCGGATGCTCCTGATCCTCCTTCACGATGAAGACGCCGAAGGAAGATCCCTCCGAAATGGGCTTCAGCACATAGGGAACCGGCAGCACATGGGCTTTCGCCGCCTCCAGCCGATGCACGACGCGGCCCTTGGGAACGGGCACGCCTGCGGCGGCCATGACCACTTTGGCGACGTCCTTCTGCATCGCCACGGAGGAGGCCAGCACGCCGGAATGGGTGTAGGGGATGCGACAGCAATTCGAGCACGCCCTGAATGCACCCGTCCTCGCCGAATTTCCCGTGCAGCGCGTTGAAGGCCACATCCGGCTTGAGCGCAGCCAAGACATTCGCCACGTCGCGCCCCACGTCGACAGGCGTGACGCGAAAGCCCTGCTCCGCCAGCGCCTTCGCGCAAGCGGAGCCGGAGCGCAGCGAAATCTCGCGTTCGGCGGAAAGCCCGCCCATCAGCACGGCGACGTGTTTGGTCATGTCTGTCTCTTGATTTGATTGGGACGCAGAGGGCCGGCCTGGAAACGCCGGCTACGCTGTCGGGCGCACGAATCTCTTCGGCCCGAGGCTACGTTGCCAGGCATGAGCGCGCAACGAGCGTCAGCGGGCCTTGCGGGTCCAGATCTCGATCTCCTCGGCCTGAGCGGTTTTTTCATAGCCATCCAGCACGCCGGCCGTTTCCGGCAGCCGCGCGACCCGTTCGCGCGTCCCCTGATCTTCTACGATGATGACGTCGGGCCGCCCTTCCCGCACATCCGCGGCGAAGCCCGCAAGATCGCGACGGCGATAGTCTTCGAGCCGCGCGCGCGCGGCCTCGTCCGGCGCGTTGCGGAGAAGATGCCCGGCGAAGGCCGACGTCCATAGCGCATTGGGGCGTCCAACCCATGTTCCGTCGAGCTGGCGGGTCAGGGGATGGCCGAAATCGAGCTGGCGCGCGAGGGCGATGACGCGCGGATGCGCTGGCGACACACGGGCGATCTCGGCCCGCAGGCCGGGATGTTCCTCGGCGTTCGCCAGTTGGTTGATCGCGCCGAAGGAAACCGGCGCGGCGATGAAGAGGGGGAGAAAGACGAATTTGAACAGGCGACCTTCCCGCGCGTCGCGCGCGCGCGGATGGGGGTCGAGCGCGAAGAAGCACCAGGCGAGCAGCGCCAGCACGAGACCGGGATAGGCGTGGTTCGTCCATCCCTTTCCCTGAATGAAGAAGCCGAGGAGGCAGCCCACCGATGCAACGGCGCAGACGAGCGCCGCGTTCGGAGCCACGAAGCGCGGCGCCGCCGGCGGATGCGCGAAGCCGCGCGCCGAGGCGATGGCGAGCGACAGCAAGGCTGCGAAATTGAAGGGCGCGACCGAAAGCACGGCGATCCTGAGCCAGCTGTCTCGCGCCGGCTGATAGACGTCGGCGATCACCGGCAGGGCATATTCCGCATAGGCTGGAAAGAACAGCAGCGTCCCGACGCCATAGAGAACGGACAGCGTGGCGGCGGCGATCGTTTCCGTCGAGAACAACAGCCGTACCGAACGCTCCCGAAAGGCCAGCGCCGCAGCCGGCAGGATGAACGCCAGCACGAAAAACGGCTTGAAACAGACGGCGACTCCCGCGCCGAGGCCCGCGAGAAGCCGCAGCGGCGCCGCGACACGCCCACCGTCCGCTCGGACGGCCAGCGTCGCCAGCATGGGCGCGAGCGCCAGCAGCGCCACATGTTCGCGCTCGGCGAAAACGACCTCGGGCGCGACGAGCAGCAGGAAGACGGCGCCATTCAGCAGCAGGCCCCAATCCTCACGCGAACGCCGCGCCCCGGCGCGAAAGATCAGGGCGCAAACTCCGATCGAGAGAAAGGCCGCGATAAAGACCAGAGAGGCGACGACAGGCTCGACGGCGACGCCGAGCGCGCGCGCAAGCGTCACCGCCGGAATGAGCGACAGGAAGGCCGCCGGCGGGTTCGGGTCGGTGACGTCGACATAAGGAACGGCGCCGTCGACGACCTTCTCGGCGAAAGTGATGAACCAGGACACGTCGCAGTCGATGTGGCCGGCGAGTTGCTGGGCGATCGCGACGCCGACGAGGAGTAGCGTGATCCAGGGGCTGGCGAGAATGGCCGCCAGCCTCGGCGACTCTCGATCGATAATTGCGCCGCGCCAGGTGAGGAGGCTCATCTCAGGAAATTCCGATCCGCTTGATTTCCCAATGCAGCTCTACGCCGCTCGTCTCCTTCACGCGGCGCCGCACGGTTTCGCCCAGCGTCTCGATGTCGGCCGCGGTGGCGTGGCCGCGATTGATGAGGAAGTTGCAATGCATCTCGCTCACCTGCGCGTCGCCGACGATCAGTCCGCGACAGCCGGCGGCGTCGATCAACTGCCAGGCCTTGTGGCCGTCCGGGATTCTTGAAGGTGGAGCCGCCGGTCTTTTCCTTGATCGGCTGCGAGGCTTCGCGCGCAGCGGTGATGCGGTCCATCTCGGCGAGGATCGTCTGCGGATCGCCGGGGCGGCCCTGATACAGCGCCTCGGTGAAAATCACATCCTCCGGCGCCGAGCAGTGGCGGTAGCTGTAGCCCAAATCGGCGTTGCCGAAGACATGGATGTTTCCGTCGCGGTCGACGCCGCGCGCCTCGATAAGCGTATCCTTCGTTTCGCCGCCATGGGCGCCGGCGTTCATGCGCAGCGCGCCGCCAATGCCGCCGGGAATGCCGCGATAAAAGGCGAGGCCGTCGATGCCGGCGTCAGCCGCCGCGCGCGCGGCCTTGACGTCGGGGACTGCCGCGCCGACGCGCAGGCGGCAGTTTTCCTCGACCTTGATCTCGCCGAAGCCCTTCGCAGAAAGCCGGATCACGACGCCCGCAACGCCGCCGTCGCGCACGATGAGATTGGAGCCGAGACCAATGACCGTGACAGGGATGTCCTTCGGCAGGCGCGCGAGGAAATAGGCGAGGTCCGCTTCATCCGCGGGCATGAAAAGCAATTGCGCCGGACCGCCGACGCGGAACCATGTGTAGGGCGCGAGCGGTTCGTTCACGGAGAGCTTGCCGCGCAGTTCGGGCATGCTCTGTGCGATGTCGGCGGAGAGATCGGGGAAAGTCAAAGCACGCCTCCCCGCAATTGCGAGCGTAGCGAAGCAATCGAGAGCCGCGATGTGGCTCTGGATTGCTGCGTCGCGACGCTCATCGCCATGACGAATTTCTGCAAGGTCGTCATCCCTGCCCGCCCGCCGCAAGCTGCTCGGGCAGCGCATAGGCCCATTGCGTGATGTTGCCGGCGCCGAGGCACACGACGTAATCGCCCGGCGTCACGATCTCCCGCACCATCGCGGGCAGCACTTCCGGCGACGGCAGGCCCATCGCCCGGCGATGGCCATGCGCGCGGATGGCGTTCACCAGCGAGTCGCGGTCGACGCCGTCGATCGGCTGCTCGCCGGCCGAATAGACATCGGCGATGATCACAACGTCGGCGTCGTTGAACGAGGTGGCGAAAGAGTCGAACAACGATTGCAGGCGCGTGTAGCGATGCGGCTGCATCACCGCCACGACCTTGCCCTTGGTGGAAGCGCGGGCCGCGCGCAGCACGGCGGCGATCTCGACCGGGTGATGACCGTAATCGTCGAAAATCTGCACGCCATTCCATTCGCCGGTGCGCGTGAAGCGGCGCTTGACGCCGCCGAAGCCGGCGAGCGCCTTGCGAATCTGATCCGGCGAGAGGCCGAGCTGATAGGCGACCGTCACGGCGGCGGTCGCGTTCAGCGCATTGTGATGGCCGGGCATGGGCAGCAGCAGATTGTCGAGATAGGTCGCCTGCGCGGTCTTGCGGTCGCGAAGCAGAACATTGAAGCGCGACACGCCGCCTTCGAGATTGACGTCGAGCAGCCGCACGTCGGCCTGCGGATTTTCGCCATAGGTGATGACGCGGCGATCCTCGATCTTGCCGACGAGCTCCTGCACGGTCGGATGATCGAGACACATCACCGCAAAACCGTAGAAGGGAATGTTCTCGATGAAGGCGCGGAAAGCGTCCTTGATCGCGTCGAACGTATGGAAATGATCGAGATGTTCCGGGTCGATATTGGTGACGATGGCGACATCGGCCGGAAGCTTCAGGAAGGTGCCGTCGCTCTCGTCGGCCTCCACCACCATCCAGTCGCCGGCGCCGAGGCGCGCATTGGTGCCATAGGCGTTGATGATGCCGCCATTGATGACGGTCGGATCAAGTCCGCCGGCGTCGAGCAGCGTCGCGACGAGCGAGGTCGTCGTGGTCTTGCCATGCGTGCCGGCGATGGCGACGCATTGCTTGAGACGCATCAGCTCGGCGAGCATTTCCGCGCGGCGCACCACGGGCAGGCGCTTGTCGCGCGCGGCGACGAGTTCGGGATTGTCGCGCTTGATCGCGGTCGACACGACGACGACGGCGGCCTCGCCGAGATTTTTGGCGTCATGGCCGACGAAGACGCTCGCGCCTTTTTCAGCGAGGCGTTTCACATTGGCGTTTTCGGACGCGTCGGAACCCTGCACCTTGTAGCCGAGATTGAGCAGCACCTCTGCGATGCCGGACATGCCAATGCCGCCGATGCCGACGAAGTGAATGGGGCCGAGATCGCGCGGCAGTTTCATTCCTGTCTCCGTTAGGAAGCGCGGCCTTGCGCCACGCTCAAAATCAAATCGGCGAGCCTTTCGGCGGCGTCCGCGACGCCGACGCTTTTCGCGGCCTCGGCGCGCGCCGCAAGCTCCTGCGGCGCGTTGATGAGCGTCGCAAGACGCGCGGTCAGAAAGGCGGGCGTGAAGTCGTTCTGCTTCACCGTCTCCGCCGCGCCGGCCTCTTCGATGAAAGCGGCGTTCGCCGCCTGATCGCCGTCGAGCGAATGCGGCAGCGGCACGAACAGCGCCGGGCGGCCGATGACGGCGAGTTCCGACACCGTCGAGGCGCCGGAGCGCGAGATCACGAAATGCGCCTGCGCAATGCGCATCGGCAGGTCCTTGAAGAAGGGCGCGATCTCGACAGCCACATTGGCGCTTTTGTAGATCGCTTCGACCCGCTCGATATCCTCCGCGCGCGTCTGCTGCACGAGGCGGATGCGCGCGCGCAGATCGTCCGGCAAGGCGGCGATGGCTTCGGGCACGATGTCGGCCATGACGCGCGCGCCCTGCGACCCGCCGGTCACGAGCAGCCGGAAGGCGCCCTCGGTGAAATCGGGATAGGGAAGCTTCGCCGCCTCCAGCACGGCCGGACGCACCGGATTGCCGGTGACGACGACCTTCGCCTGCAGCGGCGGCGGCACGTTGAGATTGGGCAGTCCCGCGGCGATCCTGTCGACATGGCCGGAGAGGAAGCGATTGGCCTTCCCCATGATCGCGTTCGACTCGTGCAGCACGGTCGGGATTTTCAGAAAGGCGGCGGCGAGAAGCGGCGGCACGGTGGGATAGCCGCCGAAGCCGATGACGGCGCGGGGCTTCAAATGGCGGAAAACCTTCGCCGCCTGCGCCGTGCCATAGGCCAGTCGCGCCACCGCCTGCGCCTTGGCGATGAACGAGCCGCCGCGCGGCGTCGCCGACGGGATGCAATGCATGGCGCGCGCGGGAAAGCTGCCGCCATAGGCGAGTGCGCGTTCGTCCGTGACGAGTTCCACCGGGACGCCGCGCGCGTTGAGCGCATGCGCCAGCGCTTCGGCCGGAAACAGATGACCGCCGGTGCCGCCGGCGGCGAGAAGGATCGGGGAGTCGCCCATCAGGCCGCCGCCGCCGCGACAGTCGCCGGCCCGCTGCTGGCCGCGACCTCTGTGAGGACGCGCGTGCGCGGGCGCTTGCGGGTGACGGCGAGCAGGAAGCCCATGCCGAGCGACAGCGAAATCAGCGACGAGCCGCCGTAGGAAACGAAAGGCAGCGTCATGCCCTTCGCCGGCATGAGATGCACATTCACCGCCATATTGATGCAGCTCTGCAGGCCGAACAGCATGACGAGCCCCGCTGTCGCGAAACGGCAGAAGGGATCGTCGTTGCGCGCCGCGAGCAGCAGGCCGCGCACCACGATGAAGGCGAAGACCATCGCCAGCACGATGCAGACGATGACGCCGAATTCCTCGCCGATCACCGCGAAAATGAAGTCGGTATGTGAGTCCGGCAGGATGCGCTTCACCGTCCCCTCGCCCGGCCCCTTCCCGAACCACGACCCTGCGATGAAGCTTTCCAGCGCGGTCTCCGACTGGAAGTTCGACGGCACCCCCGCGACCGGCGGCGGCGGCTCCAGAAAGGCTTCGATGCGCGCATGGACATGCGGCACGAATTTATAGGCGAGCCCCGCCGACAGCACGGCGACGCCGCCGAGGCCGACAACCCAAATGAGATGAAGGCCGGCCATGAAGAACAGCGCGCCCCAGACGATCGAAACAAGCATCGTCTGGCCGAAGTCTGGCTGCAACACGAGCGGGACGATCGTCAGCGGGAAAAGCAGCAGCGCAAGCCAATTGCCCGGCACGTCCTTGCGGCGCGCCCCTTCGGAAAAGGCCCAGGCGACGACGACGACGAAAGCGGGTTTCAGAAACTCGGACGGCTGAATGCCGAATATCCAGCGCTTCGCGCCCTTCACTTCCTGCCCGAAGAACAGCGTGCCGACGACGAGGGCGAGCGAGATCACGAAGATGACGAGCGCCGTTCGGCGAACGATGCGCGGCGACATGAAGGAGGCGCCGATCATCACCGCCAGCGCCGGCATAAGATAGGCGACCTGCCTGTTCACGAAGTGAAAGGTCGGCAGATGCAGGCGCTCCGCGACCGGCGGGCTGCCCGCCATCGCGAAAACGAGACCCGCGACGATGAGCAGGCCGATGCCGGCGAGCAGCCATCGGTCGACCGTCCACGCCCATTTTGAAAACGCGGTTCGCTCGGCGCGCGAAATCATGGATGACCTCCTTTACGGGCGGCGATGACGGCGGACAGACCCTGGACGAGCTTGCGGAAGGCGTCGCCCCGCACCTCGAAGTTTGGAAACTGATCGTAGGAAGCGCAGGCGGGCGACAGCAGCACGATGGGCTCGTCGGCGCCGTCGGTCAGCGCGTCGAAGGCCGCGCGCTGCGTCGCGACGTCGAGCGTCTCGCAACGCTCATAGGGAAGCGCGCCCTCGAGCGTGCGCGCGAAGTCGTCGCTCGCGGCGCCGATCAGATAGGCCTTGCGGATACGCGAAAAGTAAGGCCGCAGCGGCTCGATGCCGCCCTCTTTCGCCTTGCCGCCGATGATCCAGTAAATATCATCGAAACTCGCCAGCGCCTTTTCGGCGGCGTCGGCGTTGGTGGCCTTGGAGTCGTTGACGAAGAGCGTGCGCTCGATGCGTCCGACTTCCTCCATGCGATGCGGCAGGCCGGGATAGCTCAGAAGGCCCTTCGCGATTTCCTCGTCCTCTAGCCCGCACTCCCAGGCGGCGGCGGCGGCGAAGGCGGCGTTCTGCGCATTATGCGCGCCGCGCAAAGCGCGGGCGCCCGTCAGCGCGCCGAGCAGTTCCGCTTCCTCCGGCGGATGTCCAAGCTCGCGGAAATAGACCTCGGAGCCGTCGACATAAAAGCCCCAGTCGAGCGCGCGCGCCCCCGAAACCGGCACGACGCGCTGCTCGGGCGTCGCATTGACGGCGAGCCTCGCGCCGATGGCGTGGGTGTACGCGTCGTCGACGCCGACAAGCGCGACTTCGGCCTGCGCGACCAGACGCTCCTTCACGGCCGCGTAATTCTCCATCGTGCCGTGACGGTCGATGTGGTCGGGCGTCAGATTGATCAGGACGCCGATCGTCGGATTTATCGAGGGAGTGAGGTCGATCTGGAACGAGGAGCATTCGATGACGTGAATGCGCTCGTCGGAGGGCGGCTCGAGATCGAGGATCGGCACGCCGATATTGCCGCCGAGCTGCACGTCGCGCCCGGCCTCGCGCAGGATATGCGCGATCAGCGCGGTCGTCGTGGACTTGCCGTTGGTGCCGGTGATGGCGACGAAGGGCGAGCCATAGGCGTGCGCCACGCGCTCGCGGCAGAAGAGTTCGATGTCGCCGATGATCTCGACGCCGGCCGCGCGCGCGAGCGGCACGGTCCAGTGCGGCGTGGGATGGGTCAGCGGCACGCCGGGCGTCAGCACCAGCGCGGCGAATTGCGACCAGTCCGCGATGGAAAGATCGTCGAGCGGCACGCCCTGCGCCACAGCCTTGAGCCGCCCCGCCTCGCCATCGTCCCAGGCGTGCACATGGGCGCCGCCGGCGATCAGCGCGCGGGCGGTCGACAGGCCCGAGCCGCCAAGGCCGAACAGCGCGACATGCTTGTCCCTGAAAGTCGTGACCGGCGTCATGATCACCTCAGCTTCAGGGTCGCGAGACCCATGAGCGCCAGCACGAAGGCGATGATCCAGAAGCGGATGACGATCTGCGGCTCTTTCCAGCCCTTCTGCTCGAAGTGATGATGGATCGGCGCCATCAGGAAGATGCGCTTGCCGGTAGCCTTGAAATAGGCGACCTGAATGATGACCGAGGCGCCTTCCAACACGAAGAGGCCGCCGACGATGACGAGCACGAACTCCTGCTTCACCGACACCGCCACCGTGCCGAGCAAGCCGCCGAGCGCAAGCGAACCGGTGTCGCCCATGAAGATCTGCGCCGGCGGCGCGTTGAACCACAGGAAGCCGAGCCCCGCGCCGATGAAGGCCGAGCAGACGATGGTCAATTCGCCCACGCCCGCGACATAGTTCACGCCGAGATAGTTGGAGAAGATCGAATTGCCGACGAGATAGGCGAAGATCGCAAAGGCGCCGACCGCGATCATCGACGGCACGATGGCGAGGCCGTCGAGACCGTCGGTCAGATTGACGCAATTGCCTGCGGCGACGATGACGAAGGCGCCGAAGACGATGAAGAAGCGTTCCCAGCGAGCCGATGTAGCCCTTGACCATCGGAATGGCGAGCTTCGACATGTTCTCGCCGCCGACCTTCATAATGAAGTAGCAGGCGAGCGCCGGCGATCGAGAAATTCAAGCGTCAGCCGCGCTTTCCCCGAAAAGCCCGCATGCGACTGTTTGGTGACCTTCAGATAGTCGTCATAGAAGCCGATGGCGCCGAAGGAGGCGGTGACGAAGAGAACGATCCAGACATAGGGGCTGCTGAGCTTCGCCCAGAGCAGCGTCGCGCCGATCAGGCCCGACAGGATCATGAGCCCGCCCATTGTCGGCGTGCCCTTCTTCGTCACCAGATGCGACTGCGGTCCGTCGTCGCGGATCGGCTGGCCCTTGCCCTGCCGGGCGCGCAGCGCGGCGATCGTCTCCGGCGCGAAGAAGAAGACGAAGAACAGCGCCGTCGCCGCCGCCATGGCGGCGCGGAAGGTGATGTAGCGGAAGATGTTGAGCGGACTGTAATAGGTTGACAGTTCCGCAAGCAGCGTCAGCATTCGACTTTCCCTAGCTGGCCGTCATCGGCCGCGAATTTTTCTTTCAGGGCGCCGCGAGATCTTCGACATGCGCGAGCCGTTCGAGCCCTTGACCATGACGATGTCGCCCGGCCGGATTTCGCTGAGCACGGCTTCCTCCAGCTCGAGCGGCGTGGCGCGATGGGCGGCGCGCATGGTCTCCGGGCGCGGCGTAATAGAGACGCGACATCAGCGGGCCGGCGGTGAACAGCAGGTCGACCTTTGCGCGGGCGAGATCCTCCGCAAGGCCGGCGTGCAGATCGGCGCCCCTGCGGCCCGAGCTCCAGCATGTCGCCGAGCACCGCGATGCGCCGCCCGCCCGCCGCCTGGCTCGGTCGAGGCCAGCAATTCCAGCGCGGCGCGCATGGAAGTCGGATTGGCGTTGTAGCTTTCGTCGATCAGCGTAAATGCGCCGGCGCCCGATCGACAATGTCTCGCGCTGACCGCGTCCCGGCGTCGGCGTGAAATCGGCGAACGCCTGCGCCGCCGTCTCGACATCCAGGTCGAAAGCGAGCGCAATGAGCAGCGCGGCCAGCGAATTCAGCGCGATATGCTTGCCCGGCGCGCCGATGCGATAGACGACGCGCCGCCCGAGAACATCGGCGGTGATTTCATAGGCGTCGCCGACCTTCTGATAGTCCAGCAGTCGCGCCTGCGCGCTCGCCGACTCGCCGAAGTCGAACACATGGCCGGCATAGGGCGACGCGGCTTCCGCCAGTCGGGCGTAATGGTCGTCGTCGCGGTTGATGACGGCGACGCCGCCTTCGAGGCCCGTGAAAATCTCCGCCTTGGCGTCGGCAATGCCTTCCACCGACTCGAAATGTTCGAGATGCACGGCGGCGACCTTGGTGACGACGGCGACATGCGGGCGCACCTGGGCAACAAGTCCGGCGATCTCGCCCGCGTGATTCATGCCGAGTTCGAAGACGCCGTAGCGCGTCGAGGCTGGCATGCGCGAGAGCGTGAGCGGCACGCCCCACTGATTATTGTAGGAGGCGACCGACGCGTGGGTGGCGCCCGATGCGCGACAGCATCAGCCGCGTCATGTCCTTGGTCGAGGTCTTGCCGACGGAGCCGGTGATCGCCGCGATGAAGGCGGAGGTGCGGTCGCGCGCGCGCATGCCGAGAAGTTCGAGCGACCGCTGAACGTCCTTCACGACGAGCAGCGAACCCGCGCCGGCAAGATCACGCGCATGGGCCTCGTCGATGACCGCAGCCGCGGCGCCCTTCTCGAAAGCGGCGCGCACGAATTCATGGCCGTCGCGCGCTTCGCCCTTGATGGCGACGAAGAGATCGCCCTCCTGCAGGGTGCGGGTGTCGATCGAGACGCCCGAGACCTCGCGCGCCAGCGCGCCGCTGACGCGGGCCTGAAGGGCGCCGACGAGCGCCAAGTCCCGACCAAAGCGGTTCCTGCCTCATAACCCCAGCTCCCGCAACGCATTCGCGACGACTTCATGATCCGAGAAGGGCAATATTCGATCGCCGACGATCTGGCCAGTCTCATGCCCCTTTCCGGCGACGACGAGCACATCGCCCGCGCGAAGCTCTGCGACCGCGCGGCCGATCGCCTCGGCGCGATCGCGCGATTTCGATGATCTCCGCCCCGCCCCCGGCGTTTCTGGCCCCCGCCATGATTTCGGCGCGGATCGCGGCCGGCTGCTCGCTGCGCGGATTATCGTCTGTAATAATGACGAGATCGGCGCCGCGCGCAGCGATTTCGCCCATCAGCGGCCGCTTGCCCTTGTCGCGATCGCCGCCGCAGCCGAAAACGACGATCAGACGGCCTTTCGTCAGCGGACGCAGCGTCGCGAAGCATCTTTTCGAGCGCGTCGGGCTTGTGGGCGTAATCGACGAAAACCGGCGCGCCGTCGCGGGCGCCGACGAGTTCGAGCCGTCCGGGCGCGCCCTTGAGATGATTCGAGGGCGGCGAAGACGTCCTGGGCTGCGGCGCCGGAAGCAATGGCGAGACCCGCCGCGACCAGCGCGTTGGAGGTCTGGAAGGCGCCGGCGAGCGGAAGCTCGACAGAAAACTCCGCGCCCTTGAAGCCAAGCTGAAGGCTGGTCGCCAGCGCGTTGGGCCGCGCCTCCTTTATTGCGATCGCTTCTCCTTTTGCGCCGACGGTGAAGATCGCGAGTCCGCGCGCCGAGCAAACGCTCGTCACACGCGTCCGCAACATCGCTGTCGGCGTCGATCACCGCCGTCTGGCCCGGCTGCATCAACGTGTCGAACAGCCGCATTTTCGCGGCGAAATACTCTTCCATGTCGCGGTGGTGATCGAGATGATCGCGCGAAAAATTTGTAAAGCCCGCCGCCGTCAGGCGCACGCCGTCCAGACGGCGCTGGTCTATGCCGAGCGACGACGCCTCCATGGCGAGATGCGTCACGCCGCGTCCGGCAAGCTCGTCGAGAATTCTGTGTAATTCCACCGGGCCCGGCGTTGTCAGCGCGCCGTAATGCGCGCCCTTGGAATCCACGACGCCGACCGTGCCGAGCGACGCCGCCTCATGTCCCATCGCCGCCCAGATCTGGCGCAGGAAAGCGACGACCGACGTTTTGCCGCTGGTGCCCGTCACCGCGACGATGGTCTGCGGCTGGCGGGGATAGAAACGCGCCGCCGCTTGGGCGATCGCCGCGCGCACATCGGGAACGACGATCAGCGGCAATGCGCAATCGGCGGCGCGCTGCGCGACGACCACGACGGCGCCGCGCGCTTTCGCGTCATTCACATAGGAAAGCCCGTCGCCCGCATGGCCGGGAATGGCGAAAAACGCGAAGCCCTCGCCAATTGCGCGGCTGTCCGCCGACAGTCCGGCAACGTCGAGCCCCGCCAGCGCGGGGTCGAGATCGTTTCTGGCGAGGAGCGCGTCGAGACGCATCAGTGGCCATGGCCTCCGGTCGCGGGAACGTTGGCCATGCCATAGCCGAGTTTCGCCAGCAGCGGGAAGGGCGTATGCGGCGGCTCGAAGCGCGGCGCGAGACCGAGGATCGGCCCGACGCGCTCGATGATCTGCGCCGGTCACGAAGCCGGAATTATAGGCGGCCGTCGCATAGCCGCCCGTCTCCGGCAGGCCCTGCGGCTCGTCCATGATGGTGAGGAAAAGATATTTCGGCTTGTCGGCGGGCGAGACGGCCATGAAGGTCGTGAACAGGCGGTTCTTGGAATAGTGCCCGCCAATCACCTTCTCGGCCGTGCCGGTCTTGCCGCCGACGAAATAGCCGTTGATGTCGACCTTCTTCGCCGTGCCGATCTCCGCGTTGAGGCGCATGAGATAGCGCATGGCTTCGCTGGTCTCGGGCTTGACCACCTGCGACCGCGTTTTTCATCGCCTCTTCAGGCGATGCGCTTCAGGAAGGTCGGCGTGATCAGATAACCGCCGTTCATCAGCGCGCCGACGGCCATCATCGCCTGCAACGGCGCGACCGCGAGACCATGGCCGAAGGCGATGGTCATGGTGTTCAACTCGCCCCAGTTTCGCGGAACGATGGGCTCGGCGCTTTCGGGCAGTTCCGTGCGCATGCGCGTGAGCTGGCCCATCTTGTGCAGAAACGCCTTGTGCCTCTCGACGCCCTGCCCCATCGCCATGCGCGCCGTGCCGACGTTCGACGAATAAGTGAAAACCTCCGGCACGGTGAGCGCGCGGTTCTGCGCGTGATAATCGTGAATCTTGAAGCGGCCGAAGGATAGCGCGCCGCGGGCGTCGAGACGTGAATTGAGATTCAGCTTGCCCGAGTTGAGCGCCATGGCGATGGTCAGCGCCTTGAAGGTCGAGCCCATTTCATAGACGCCGACGCTGAAGCGGTTGATGTGCAGCGGGTCGAGCGCCTCGGTCGGCTTGTTGGGATCGTAATCCGGATAGGACGCGAGCGCGACCACTTCGCCCGTATTGACGTCCAGGATCGCCGCGGCGCCCGCCTTCGCCCTGAAGTGCTCGACGCCCTTGACCACTTCGTCGCGCAGCGCGTGCGTCGCGCGAATATCCAGCGACAGCGAAATCGGCTGGAGGTCGTCCGGCGTTCCGCCGAATCCGAGATTATGCAGATCGGCGAGGCCCTGCCCGTCGATGTATTTTTCGATTCCCGCAATGCCCTGGTTATCGACATTGGCGTAGCCGAGCACATGCGCGCCGATCGGCCCGTTGGGATAGACGCGCTTGTTTTCGGCGATGAGGCCGACGCCCGGCAGGCCGAGATGGAACACCTCGTCGCGCTGATGCGCGGAGACTTCGCGCTTCACCCAGACGAAGCCCTTCTTCGAGCCGAGACGGTCGCGCAGATCCTTCGAGTCCACATCAGGCAGAACGGCGGTGAGAAGCTCGGTCGCCTCATCCTTGTCGACCAGGCGGCGCGGTTCGGCGAAGACCGACATGACTTTCACGTCGCTCGCCAGCACCTCGCCATTGCGGTCGATGATGTCGGGTCGCGAGGCCGCGACGGCTTCGGCGGCGGCGCGGCGCGTCGTGGCCGGCTCGGGCTTGAAGCCGAGATAAACGAGTTTGCCGCAGATCACGGCGTAGAGCGCAAGAAAGCCGATGGCCGCGATCTTCATGCGCGGCGCGCTCAACTTGATGTCCGTCGAAAAGACGCGGCGAATGAAATCCGACCATCTCGACGGCTGTTCCACCGTAGGCGCCGGCGGCTCGTCCAGCTCCGGCGTTTGGAAAGGATCGGTCATGGCTTTTTCGGCTCCTGGCTCGGACCCTGCTGGCTGGCGGTGGGCGCTTTGGCGGTGGCGGCGACTTTCGGCGTCGCGCTTTTCGCCTTTGCCGGTCCCGCCTTGGGCGTGGTGGTGGGCGCTGCTGGCGCGGCTGGCGGCGTCGCCGCCGCCGACAGCCCGATCTCGCTGAGCTTGGCGCCGATCGAATCCGTGCGCGTCTTTTGCGGCAGCGATTGCAACGTTACGAGCTGCGTCACCTGAAGCGGCCCGAATTCGGGCAGATATTTCTCCGCGAGCGGCTGGAGCCGTTCAGGTCGCGTCATATAGGCCCAATCCGCCCGCAATACGGCAATGGCGTCGCGCTCAGCCTTGATTTCAAGCTTGGTCTTGGCGATCTGCTCGGCGCGGAAGCTCGTCTGATATTTGATCGAATAGGCGTAGACCGCCGAACCCATGAGCGCGCAGATCGCGAGAATGTTGAGAATCCGCAGCATCAGGCTCTTCCCTTGTCGCGCGCCGGAAGCTGCGCCAGCCGCTTGAGTTTGTCGCCGAGCGGCAACGGCGCCGTAGCCGTGCGCGTCGCATGGCGAAGCTTTGCGGAGCGCGCGCGCGGATTGGCGGCCGTTTCCGTACGCGTCGGCGCGATCGGCTGGCGTCCTTCGCAGATGAAGCTCGTCGGCGGCGGCGCTGCTTCGCCCGGCAAGCGGCGCGAGCCGGTCTCGCCGCGTCCCGCAGCGCTCGGCGAGAAACTGCTTCACGATGCGGTCCTCGAGCGAATGGAAAGTGACGACGACGAGCCGCCCGCCCTCGGCGAGCACGCGCTCGGCAGCCGCAAGCCCATCGAGCAACTGGCCCAGTTCGTCGTTCACGGCGATGCGCAGCGCCTGAAAACTTTTCGTCGCCGGATGAATGTCGGTCGGTCGCCCCGGGACGACGCGCGCAATCATTTCGGCGAGCGGCTTCGTCGAGGTGAAGGGCGCAAGCTCGCGGTCGTGAACGATGGCGCGGGCGATGCGGCGCGCGGCGCGCTCCTCGCCGTAGAAATAAAATATGTCGGCGAGCGTTTCCTCATCCGCCCCATTGACGATGTCGGCGGCGCTCTGACCCCTGCCCTCCATGCGCATGTCGAGCGGCCCGTCGCCCCGGAAGGAGAAGCCGCGTTCGGCCTGGTCGAACTGCATCGAGGAGACGCCGATATCGAAGACGACGCCGTCGAGCGGCGCGAAGCCCTGCGCCTGCGCCACCTCCGCGAGTTCAGAAAAGCGCGCCTCGACGAGCGTGAGCCGCCCCGTCGCCGCAGCGACGAGATCGGCGCCGGCGCGGATCGCGGTCGGGTCGCGGTCGAGGGCGAGCACTTTCGTATCGGCGGCGGCCAGTATGGCGCGCGTGTAGCCGCCGGCGCCGAAGGTGGCGTCGAGATAGCGACCGCCATCCTGCGGACGCAGGGCCTCGACGACCTCTCTCAGCAAGACCGGAATATGCCGAACGGGACCGGCCGCAGCCGGGTCCCCGCCGTGGTCGCCGCCCATTACGAACCCCCTCGCATTTTCCATCGCCCGGCCCATACGCCGCCACGCCGCGCGCGGGCCTGTGGCAGGCCGGCTCGCGGTGTAGATGGGGCGCGGCGAAATCGTCTGGCGGGGCATCGTCGTTTCAAGGAATGGGCGCATCGGCGCCTGCCGGGGCGCCAAATGGCATTAAGCTTTGTTAGTCTTAAGGGAGGGTTTACGCCGCGGCCCCGGCGGGGCGGAGTTGGCGCAGAAAAAGCGAGAGCCAGCCGGCCTGTAAGCCGGGTTCTGTATGGCGCGGACACGGTTTCCCGCAATCCGCGCGTGACGGCCATTCCTCTGGGACGGTCGTCGCCGACCGCCTCGAGCAACCAACCCGGGCGACATCCCGGAGACGGGCTGAAAGCTCTTGCAAGCCTTCCGTCGCCCCTATTCGGTTTTGCTCCCGGCGGGGCTTGCCATGCCCTCGGCGTTGCCGTCGAGGCGGTGCGCTCTTACCGCACCCTTTCACCCTTACCGGGACAAGCCCGGCGGTTTGCTTTCTGTGGCGCTTTCCCTGGGGTCGCCCCCGCCGGACGTTATCCGGCGCCGTGTCTCCGTGGAGCCCGGACTTTCCTCTGCATGACGCAGCGGCCGTCCAGCCGACTGGCTCACCTGAGGGATAGGGAGCGCGGCCGGGAAGGTCAAGGCGGCACCATTTGCAGGCCGCGCGCCGGCAGGCGTCAGTTACTCAATTCCAAAGCCGGGACAGACGCAGCGGCGCTGTCCCTCTCCAGAGGCCCCGCGCGGGCCTGACCAGGCTTTCCGACGCCATGGCCCCGCCCGCGAGGCCAAGCGCGAAGGCGAGATAGGCGACGAACATCGCCCCTTTCGAGACCGCGAGCTCCCAGCCCGGCGTGAAGCGCTTCGGGGTCGCGCCATAGTCGACCACGGCGGCGATACCGGCCATTCCCGCCGAATCGCGCAGCAATTCGTTAAACGAACGCGGCGGGTTGATCGCCAGCCAGGCCTCGAACGGCGCCGCCCAGAAAATCGCCGACAGCAAGTGGGTGACGAAACCGACGCCCGTATGTCGGGCCGTCGGCAGTTCGACTTTTGCCGCCGCGTCGCCGTTGAGCCAGTGGCTCGTGGCGTTGATCGGCTGAAGCGCGCCCTTGCCCTCCATTTTCGCCACCGCCGCCAGCGCCGCCGCCGAAACCAGCGCCGCCACAACCCCCGTCACCACGGCCGACATGCCGATCTGCGGCCATTCCTTGTCCAACGATCTGTTCATCCGCGCCTCCTCGCCGCCCATCCGGCGGATGAACCACGCGCGGCGCGGGAGGTTCCGGCGGCTTCCGGGGCAGAGCGTTATGCTTTAAGCCCGCCTCATGAGCGCGGCGGATGATGAGTTGAAAGGCGCGAGGGTCGTCGATGTGCTGGCGCCCGTCGCCGTCGACGCGCCCTATTCCTATCTCGCGCCGCCCGCCCTCGGGCTGCAACCCGGCGACAGCGTCAGGATTCCGCTAGGGACTCGGGAAGCCTATGGCGTGGTCTGGTCGGTGGAGGATAGCCCCGCCCCTCGAAGCAATCTCAAGACCGTCATGGCGCGGCTCGATCGCCCGCCAATGGCGCAGAAGCTGCGCGACTTCATCGATTGGCTTGCCCGCTACACGCTGACCCCGCGCGGCATGGCTCTGCGCCTCGCCACCCGCGCAGCGGAAGACGCCGCGGCCGATACGCCGCGCACGCTCTACCGCGTGACCGGCGCCAGCCCCGAACGCCTCACCCCCACCCGCAAGCGCGTTCTCGAGGCGGCGGAGGGCGGCATGGCTTTTTCCAGGAAAGCGCTCGCCGAGGCGGCCGCCTGCTCTGCCGGCGTCATCGACGCTCTCGTCGACGAAGGGGCGCTGGAAGCCGTCGCCGCGCCGCCCGAGCCGGTCGCGCGACCGCTCGATCCCGACTTCGCCGCGCCGGCGCTCGAACCCGCCCAAAGCCTTGCGGCGGAGTCGCTGATCGAGGCCGTGCAGGCCAAAAGCTACAAGCCTTTCCTGCTCGAAGGCGTCACCGGCTCCGGCAAGACCGAAGTCTATTTCGAGGCCATAGCCGCCGCGTTGAAGGACGGCGGACAGGCGCTGGTCATGATGCCGGAGATCGCGCTCACCGCACAGTTTCTCGAACGCTTCGCCGCGCGCTTCGGCGAAAAGCCGGCCGAATGGCACTCGGGCGTTAGCCAGAAGAAACGCGCGCGCATCTGGCGGGCGGCCGCGACCGGCCAGTTGAGCGTCGTCGCCGGCGCGCGCTCGGCGCTGTTTCTGCCTTTCAGCAATCTGCGCCTCATCGTGGTCGACGAAGAACATGAGGGCGCCTACAAGCAGGACGACGGCGCCTCCTATCATGCGCGCGACATGGCGGTGGTGCGCGCGCGCTTCGAAAACGCCGCGATCATCCTCGCCTCTGCGACGCCCTCCATCGAAACGCGCGTCAACGCCGAAACCGGGCGCTACGGCCATCTGCGCCTGCACGCCCGCGCGGGCGCGCGTCCCATGCCCATCCTTCAGCCGATCGACATGCGCCGCGAAGGCCCGATACGCGGGAACTGGATTGCGCCGCGTCTTGCGGAAGCCGTGGGAGAGACAGTGTCGCGCGGCGAACAGGCGCTGCTGTTTCTCAACCGGCGCGGCTATGCGCCGCTGACCCTCTGCCGCGAGTGCGGCCATCGCTTCCGCTGCACACAATGCGACGCGTGGCTCGTCGAGCATCGTTTCCGCCGCGCGCTCATGTGCCATCATTGCGGCCATGTCGAGCGGCGCCCGGATGCATGCCCCGAATGCGGCGCCACGGAATTGCTTGCGGCCTGCGGTCCCGGCGTCGAGCGTCTCGCGGAGGAAGCGGCGACGCTTTTCCCGGACGCGCGCATTCTCGTGCTGTCGTCGGATTTTCCCGGCGGAGCCGAACGCATCCGGCGCGAGCTGGAAGAAATCGCCAAAGGCGCCTTCGATATTGTGATCGGGACGCAGCTCGTCGCCAAGGGGCACAATTTCCCCCAGCTCACGCTTGTCGGCGTGATCGACGCTGACCTTGGACTTGGCAGCGGCGATCCGCGCGCGGCGGAGCGAACCTTCCAATTGCTCAATCAGGTGACGGGGCGCGCCGGGCGCGGCGACAGGCCCGGCCGCGCGCTGATCCAGACCTTTCAGCCGGAGCATCCAGTGATCGCCGCCCTGCTCTCCGGCGACGCGGAGAAATTCTACGAGCAGGAAATTGCCTTGCGCCAACGCGCCGGCCTGCCGCCTTTCGGCCGTCTCGCGGCTCTGATCGTTTCTGCAAAAGACGCAGCCACTGCTGAAGCTCACGCTCGCGCCATTGTGCGCGCGGCCCATGATCTGCCGCCCTCGCAGCGCTATCGCGTCGCTGCTCTTGGCGGCCTGCCGGAGGCGGATGAGATTATGATCCTCGGCCCCGCCGAGGCGCCAATTGCGCTCATTCGCGGGCGCTTCCGCTACCGCTTGCTGGTGAAGGCGCCACGCAGCGCGGATGTGCAGAGCTTCCTTCGCGATCTGATGAGCGCTGCGCCGAAAGAGCGAGGCGGAATCCGCGTGCAGATCGACGTCGATCCGCAAAACTTCATGTAAATTGCGGCTTTCACGACAATTTCCCACGATTACAGAGCCGGCGAAGCTTCAACTTGACTTTTAAAATTAACAATAATGAAGGTTGCCAGCCTATTCCATAATGATTGCGGGCCAGCCAGAGTTGATCAGTCGGGGAGGGTCTGTTAACTGAGCTTTAACATTACTCTCCGAGGGCCAGTGATGCGTGTTCCCTCTTGTCTCCGGCTTTTTCACTCCCGCAAATTGATTGGCGCCTACGCCGCCCTCATGGTCGTCTCGAGCGCGATCTCGCCGGCGCAGGCAGGTTTCCTTGAAGATCTCTTCGGCGACGACGACGCCCCGCGACAGGCGGCCCCGCCGCCGCCACGCGCCGCCGCCCGCCCCGCAAGACGCAGCGGCGCCGGTTTTTCCATTCGCCTGAACGAGGTCCGCAAGGCCGCCCACAGCAAAGCGGTGCGCGAAGCCGATGGCGACGACCCGAACGATCATCGCGAATATGTCGCCGGCTCCCGGCCGCATAAGCCGCGTCTTTGCGGCGTAACCGAACAAGCGCAGACGCAGACCGATCATTCTGCGGATTATCTCCGCGACGAGACGCTCCACGCGGGGGACAGCATCGTCACCGACCGGAGCATCGTCGTTTTCAGGGGCAATAGCGCCTGCCCGCATACGGCAGCCGATTTCGTGCCGCTGGCTCAGTCCAGTCTCCCGAAAGCGCAGCGCAACGCCCTCGCAGATCTCGAGCGGGCGATGAGATCCCCGGCGCGCCGCTTCAGCGTCGAGAAGCAGGCCGCCGCCAGGGTTGTCGGTCAGTTCAATCAGTGACGCCTTCGTGGCGCGGTTTCAGCTGCGGCCAGATTTGCGACCGCTCAACGTGCGGTCCTGCGCTTCCTTTCCTTCCGCTTCCGCCTCGGCCGTCTCTCCCCTGCGCTCCTTGGCCTTTGTCTTGCGCAGGTTCTCCTCGTTTCGCTGAGGCGATTCACGGTTCGTCGCCCCGGCCTCATGCAGTGCGATGGCGATAGCCTGCCGCGGGCTTTTGACCTTCTTTGCCGCGCCGCCGCTTTTCAGTTCGCCCTGCTTGTATTCATGCATGACGCGGTGAATGGTTTGCTTCTGGCTTTCCGTTTCTTTGGGCATGATGCGAACGCCATCGGGGTTTCTACCAGTAAAATAGCGCTGTTCCGGCAATCGAAAACCATCTGGTGGTACGTGGATGGTGCGACCAGCGTCCCAAAATGCATGCCCCCGTTTTGGGGCGCCGAAAGCTAGCCAATCGTGGGCGTTTTACGCCTGAGTTTAGTCGGCGCCGCGCGAGGTCAACACCGGGGCCGCATCACCAGAGGTGGCTGGCGGCGCGCTTCTAAAATATTCTAACTCAATTACTTATGCCACATTTGGGTTTGTTCTGCCAAATTACAAGACAGCGCCAGCTTGTGAGCCGATCCTATGACCAAGGGCGATATCGGCGCGCAATGGCGGGTAACCAAAGCGGCCCCAATACGCTCTTGTCGATCTTTCGCTGCTTCTCAACCTTGTCGAAGCCGCGGCTCTCAATTTTCTTCTTCGGCGGAAGGTCAAGACGATGCGCCTTCCTGGCGATGCGATCGGCTTTGGCCTGACGTTTTTTCTCTACCGCTGTCTTGAGTTCATGGGGTAGGCGCAGAACCGGGACAAGATTGCGTTCCCGGTTCTCGCCGCCTTCTTCGAGTGGCTTCTGATGCTCCAGATCAAAAGGTTGACCGTCGGCGATGATGATCCCCGTAAGCTGACATTTGCGGTCGAAGCGCCGCAGGATACGCAGCCGCACCCCCGCCGGCGGCGTGGCCTCGGGCGTCTTCCCAATCCACTCCGTCACCGAACGACCCTGCGCCTTGCCGATCTTGGCGCGACTCCCTTCCAGGGTCCGCCTCATCTTAAGCGGTCGCCTTCTCGATCTCTTTCTTGACAGCCAGCGCGTCGTTGGGGGCTTTTGCCCAGAACTCGCGCAGGCCCAGTCGATTGCGCGCCGCCCACTGGCGGATCAGTGACGGCTCATCGCGCTTTTCCAGCAGGAACGCCATGCAGCGGTCCGCCGCCTGACCGAGGGGGACGAACTCGATGGTCCCCAACTGATCAAAGGTGAGCGGGACGGTGTCCTTCTGGAGACCCAGCTTTCGGAGGCGCTCCGCGGCGGCGCCCTGCTCTGCGGCTTCCGACGGGGGCAGATCGATCGATCGCGCCCGGTCGATCTCCGAGGTCTCGTAAACGTTCGAGAGATCGTCCGGCCATCCCTTGCGCAGCGCGATCGCCTCGGCGCATTTGGCCAGCATGACCCGCGGCATTTTTGCCCAGTTGCTGCGCGGATCGAGGACTCTCTTCCCCGTTGGCTGTTTCTTGCGCGTCGCGTCGCTCCACGCCCATTCTTCCTTGAGGGGCGCGAGCTCTTCCCAATAAGCGCTACCGGTGATCCTGTGCCAATCTCCGTAGGCGTGTTTCCAGACGCGGACGGTCGCCTTGACAAGACCGAGCGGGTTGGTCTCGCCTTTTTGCTCGGCGTCTACTTCGTACTCGGGCTCATCCTCGTCCGGGCGATAGTCGCCGGCGCGGGCCGCAATGGTTCGTAACCCGTCGATCCCGACAATCACCGACATCCGGCGCTTTTTGGCGTCGTCCTTAGAGAACACAAAGGCGTAGATCTGCTTGCGCAGGGGATCGAGGCCCAAATGACGGGCCATGTGAATGAAGAGATTGAACTCGTCATTATTGGTGTCAGCCGCGACGGTGCGGCGGATGAGCGCCAAGTCGCGATCATTGTAAGCGACGGTCGCCGCCTTGCTGATCGGGATGATCGCGCCAGCCATTGGCTACCTCCGGATCTGGATGGTCGTCCCGCCATTCGATAGCGTCGCGCCCGGTATTGGCGGGTAATTGCGGTCGATCATCGCGAGCGCTCCCTTGTCGTCGAGAGAGCCAGGCTCGGCTGTGATCTCAGCGATGGCGGCGGCGCGCTCCTTGAGCGCTTTCAGCAGCGCCGCCCGGTCGAGTTTCGGCTCTTGCGGCACGTAGAAGCGCGCCGGAATGTCCGCCTCTTCGACGACGATCACCTTCGGCGGCAAAGCCTTGCGTGTGATCGTTCCGGCGGCGGTCACAAGGTTCGGGAGTTCGGCGACGTCCAACGCGTTCGCCATCAGCGCTCGCCGGATCTCCCTCCTTTCTTCGATGCGCATTTTTCGATCCTGCAATTTCTTGATATAGGCGGCGAGGCCCTCGACGAGCGCCGCTTCTTCGCCGTCTGCTTCCGCCATGGCCGACATGATCTCGAACAGGCTTGTCTGCCCTTCGACCGAGTCACGGATGAGCGCGAGGTCCTCGCCCACCAAGTCTTGAACCTGCTCGCGGACCAGCTCTGCGGCTTTGAGTTCTCTCTCCAGGTCGCGCGTTCTAACAGCCGATGTCATTCAACTCTCCTACGCGGCTTTGATGCAGGGGATCTCGCCCCCAAGTGACGGCAAGATCGTTTGGCCCTCTCGTGAGCGAAGCCGTTGGTCTCCGCCCGAGCGAAGGCTCTTGCTGGTGTTTTGACGTTCGGCGCGTGGCGGCTCGGCTCGATAGCAAGGGATTATTCCGCGGCCTCTGACGGCTCGCGCCGCGTTATCCCTGGAAAAGCCGCGTCAATCGCGCTGTTGAAGGCTTGAACGGCGCGATTGAGCCCCTCGCCCGGTATGACCTGCGCGAATATGGCGACATATTGCGCGTCAGTCTCCTGCGCATGCGCGCTGTCGTGGAGCGCCATCCAGGTCACCCCGCTCGGGTGACGCTCGAGGGAGAGACGCGGCGCCCCGTCGAAGTGCAAATTCACTCGGAAACGCATCGCTCACACTCCCTGATACACGCGGTGAAGCGTGCCGTGCTCGGCGCGACTGTCGTCGCGCGGCGTGCGGCGTTCCTCGACCAGATCGCAGACGGAGAGAAAGTCGGCCATAGCGTCGCTGGTCAGGAGCGCGGGCTCGCAATCGTCGATGCCGGCGTGGAACGCGAGCTCGACGAGGGCGGCGTCCACGAGCCGGACGATCTCTTTGGAGAGCGCCGCCACTGCCGCGGCGCTTTCCGCATCCTCGTCGAGATCCGCGGCCATGCAGCCCCTCGAGTCTCGCAAGCCGCGAAGCTTAGAGGCTAAATTCTGCAGTGCTCGTTGACAGGCGTTCATTGAGAGCGGCGCAGGCATCGCTGCGTCTCCTCAAAAACGGCTCGCCGGTCCGTTCTGGTTGTGTCTCTCACCTACCCCTCCAGTATACAGACGGCTCTCATCTGCATTTTGCAGTATGCATAATGCATAACACTCGCGCAAGCAAAAACCGTCAGAGGGATGGGCAGACCCGCAAACTTCGACGATGGAGGCCCCCGAGCCTATCTACAGAAGTGGACCTGGTGTGTCCGTCCGCAAGGGGATACAGACGGCGATGGCCAGTCCGACAATGCGGACGATCGTGCCGTCTTTTTCCGTCATGGTCTTTGCGTTTATCTCGATCGATGGATAGCGGGGCTCTGAACTTCGCGAGACGAGCGCGCATTTCGACTCGGTCAAAATGATCTGCTTTATCGTGCGCTCGAAGGCGCCTCCGCGGCGGACCCTTTCGATCACCACGATGTCTTTGTCGTGGAGCTGGCCGCCGCGGGCGCGTTCATAGGGGACGCAGAGAACATAGTCGCCCGCCGATATACGGAGCTGATCCGCTGAATTGTCCTTGGCGACGTAAGAAAATTGCGGCAGTCCTCCCCACTTCCCGGCAATCGCCGAGACGCCTTCCCTCGTCGTTGTTTCTTCGAGAACAATGCTAGGGTCCACCCAAATCCCAGCTTGAATGAAGCCACCCAGGCGCATCGGTTCGACGAAAGAAGACGAGACGAATTGTATTTGCGGCACTCTTTCGGAGTTGGACTTGTCTCCCGGGGCCTTGTTCTCGTCAGCGATCTCTGTCGGCGCCTCTTCGCTGGTCCCAAACTCAAGCCACGCCGGCGAGACTCTGAAAAATCGCGCATAGCGGCGTAGCGCCTCGCGCTTGATTCCGCGGCTGCCGCTCTCGTGGCCCGCGTAGGTGCTATAGCGAACGCCGATCGCATCGGCGGCTTCGCGCGCGGACGCGTAGCCTCGTTTCTCGCGCGCCCATTTCAATCTAGCGTGAATATCCACCGCCAACGCCCCTGGAAGCGATCCTGCAAATTCGGCAATCAATCGTGCTCTGCGCCGTGATAGCGCAGAATCCTCTACAAT
>CAVQWJ010000006.1:0-93589 GCA_963717565.1 uncultured Alphaproteobacteria bacterium | reverse complement strand
TAATAAATGTGGCAAATCGGCGACAGTTATCGTTGATTCTGTCCCGGCGGCTGCTGCTCAGCTTGGCGGAGCCACGTCGGCGGCGCTAGCCTGATTGCGTTTCATGGGGCGTTTTTCAGGGGCGCGGCTCGCCTCCGCAATGCGGAGGCGAGCCGTCTTGATTTGAACGGCAGCATTACTAAAAGATCTTGAAAAACATGATCTTCCTTGGCAGAATCTGCTCGTGAGGCTTTATGGCCTTCTTCAACCACGACTGCTCGGGAGGGAGACATGGATTCTCATCCTTGGTCCGATCGTGCGATCCGCCCGCGCGGCGACGAAGAAGGATCGACCTATCTTCGGCCGCTCACGGACGCAGAGCATGATTTCGACGCGCCAGCCTGGCGACGGCCCCATCGCGAGGCCAGCCTGCGCAATCTGCGCCGGCCTGCGCCACGGCTGATCGACCTCGAACGCCGCGCGCGCTTCATGCGGCTGCCTCTCGATCCACGCTGAGCGGAAAAGAAAGCGGATCAGGAAACCGGCGCCCCGATTTGATGCGCCCTACCCCCGCTGCGGCGGCAAGTGTCTTATCATCGAGGACGTCGGCGGCGGCTCAGGGACAGATTGACTGAACAAAGCAGGAGCCTAAAGTCGTCCGGCTAAATATCATTTCAGCAGGAGCCTCCATGATTGCCTGTCGTTTTGCCGCGATCGTCCTGTCGCTGTCGCTGCTTGCCGGCGCACAGCCCGCCGCCGCCTTTGATCAGGCCGTCATCGGCTATTGCAAATCCGACATCCAGCGCCTCTGTCCAGACGTCCAGCCGGGCGGCGGGCGCATTCTGCAATGCCTGAAGAGCCACAAGCAGGAGATGACGGTCGGCTGCGCCCAGGGCCTCGCGAAACTGAAGGCAGGCATGGGCAAGTAGAGCCTGTACGGCCTTACAGTCTGGTCGATTTGTCTAGAGCGCCGGGCTCGAAAGGCCGCGCGAACTCGGCGCCGATCCCGCCCTCGAAGTGGCGAACCACGATCGCGGGCGTCGAACCGATGACAATTTGCGCACCCGCGTCCGGACGGGCATCGGTCTCGACGCCGGCGCCGGAGAGGGAAACATCGCGAATCTTGGCGATGATCTCCTGGCCGTCGGGAAGGCGCAGCAGCGTGCGCTGCATCAGCGGGACGATCCGCTCGTGGCGACGGCCATCATTCAGGCTGCAACTATGTCGGTTGGCGAACCAGGTGAGCTGATCAGCGAGCCTGTTGCGCTTACCTGGCGAGAGATTCATGGTCAGCGCGAAACCCGTTTCCGTCTGCCGCGCGGTCATGCCCGCGAAGCGGCCGAGTTGATCGAGATAGACCACAACCTTTTCGCCAACCCGCGCCTTGACCGGCGCAAACAGCGCCATGTCGCCCGGCGACATTTCAACCGTCTGGCAGGGGAACTCCCGTCGGTTTTCCAGCATGTAGCGCCCGAAGAGAGTGACGGGCACGCGCTGAAAACGCCGAAACGCGCGAGCGTCTTGAAGATAGTCTGGTTCGGTCAGGGCCATGTTTTCGCGTGTCTGCGCATCGGGAACAAGCGAGCAATACGCAGTCACGCTTAAGGATTAATTACGCTGTTGCGGATTCGATTGAAAACACTAGCGCTTTACCTGATTGCAGACGACGAGGCGCGGCCGGGAGCGCTGCGGAGGCGGCGGTCTGAAAATGAGCGCCTCGGGCGCGTCGACGATCCGCATGGAGAGGAATTCGAGCGGGCCAGCGCTCGTCTGACCGATCCATTCGACGGGCCGTGAAGGCGACATTGCGCCCAGCACGCGCGAATGCGTTTTTCCCAGATGACGTAACGGCAGAAGCATGAATTCGAGATCGACCCTGATGTCGCCGGGCGCGCGCAGGCGAGCGCCGCCGACGAGCGGCGCGACGCCATTGACGACAGCCATCAACGCGGCCTGGACACTGTGGCGATCCTCCTTGCGCCAGAGGTCGACGAAGGACGTTCCTTTCAGCTCTGTCCGCCACAGGGCGTTAACGCGCGCGCCTGCAACCCTGAATGGAAACTCTCCATCGCCATCGACTTCGAGGAGGAATGTGTCGGCCAGAATGGGACGTATTGCGCCGGGATCGAGACGCGTGCGCTCCGGCGCGGCGCGCGCTCCACGCATCACGTTCCAGTAGCTGAATAATTCGCGGCTGATCTGTTGTCTCATCCCATCCACCGGAGTGCGTCTGCTGTGCCAATGTGAACCCGACGCCGGCTCTCGACGACGTCTGGCCGTTACCGCAGCACTGCACGTGCCAGTAGCGGAGCTCGTTAACCTTTTCTCAAGGCGTTTGTTGCCGTGAGCCAGACCTTATGAGACGGTGGGACATGCAACGACGAGCGGGGATTGCTCCGGTTCCGGCTCGGCGTCGCAGCAGCAAAGCCATGCGCGATTGGCTGCATATATCCGGCGAGGGGGAACGCTGCTCCGACGTTCCCCCTCGGCTTGGAACCAGTTCAAAAGCCGCGATCACTATTTAAGTGCTTCTAATAGCTCCCGCCCTCCCGTAATGAGACTTGCGGAACTGGAAGCGGGACGGAGAGAGCGTGCGCGACAGAGAGAAGCTCCTCAATCTGCCGGAGATCGTCACCGCGCTCCTCGGCGTGATGGCGGCGATCCAGCTTTTCGTGTCGATCGGGCCAAAACCGCTGGTCGTTCCCCTTTTCGAAACTTTCGCCTTCATCCCCTTGCGACTGAGCTATCTGCTCGCGCCCGCGAATGTGCTCGAGGCGCTTGGAGGGAGCGCTGGCGGGGCCCCAGGGGAGGAGGTCGCAGCCCTGTTCGGAGAGGCTCCGACAGTCTGGCTGACCCCTCTCACCTACACCTTCCTTCATGGCGGCTGGACCCATCTCGCGATCAACGCGCTAACTTTTGCGGCTTTTGGCGCGCCCGTCGCGCGACGGCTCGGCTCCAGTCGGTTTCTGCTGTTTTTCCTTTCCTGCGCCTTTGCCGGCGCAATGACGCATCTCGCCTTGCATCCGCTCGACCCGACGCCAGTCGTCGGCGCCTCGGCGGCCATTTCTGGAACAATGGCCGCGATTGTGCGTTTCGCATTTACCCCCGGCGCGCGGCTGGGCGAATATGGCGCAATCGACGGGAGAGAAGCGCGGACTGCCTCCCTCTCGCAGCTTGGCGGAAATAAGCAGGCGGTGTTTTTCCTGATCGTGTGGTTGGGCGCGAATTTTTTGTTCGGCGCCTTTCCTCAGGCGGCAGGGTCGAGTGATCCCATCGCCTGGGAAGCCCATCTTGGCGGTTTTCTTTTCGGGCTTCTTACGTTCGGCGCCTTCGATCATTGGGCGCGGCGCGTTTAGCGCCCTGCTCCGTCAGCCGCCGCGACCGCAAAGCGCCGAAAGGCGCATTGGGGACGAGGATGCGCGCCGAGGAGTGAGCCCATGACAATTGCAACGATTCTTTCCGAGAAAGGACGTCACGTCGTCACCGCGCCGCCGACGATGGCGCTGGCGGACATCGCCCGTGAGCTCATGCGCCATGGCATCGGCGCGGTCGTCGTCGTGGATGGCGGGGGCGTCGTGCTTGGGGTCATGTCGGAGCGCGACATTGTCTCGGCGATTGCCTCCGCGGGCGCGCGCGCGCTCGAGGAGCCTGTGTCCGATCACATGCAGCAGAGCCCGGTCCTGGCGACCGAAAACGACACGGTCGATTCCACCATGCAAACGATGACGCTGGAACGGCGGCGCCATCTGCCGGTAATGCGGGAGGGTCGCCTGTGCGGACTGGTCTCCATCGGCGACGTGGTGAAGCATCGAATCCGTGTAATCGAGGAAGAGCATCGCAGCATGCGCGAATACATTGCGCAGGCCTGAGAGGAAAAACGGCCCGCGCCTTTACATCCGAGGTCGCGAGCCGCCTTCGGCGCCTGAAGCGTCGCCTGTTTTTCCAATAGCGCGATCCTGCTGGCGTCAGACTGACCGACCCTAGGCGCCCTCGCCGACCCCGGCTAGGGTGCCAAAGATGTGGCTGATCCGACTCTTTTTCGACGCCTGGCTCAAATTCAACCGCGACGACGGCTGGGCGATCGCGAGCCATATCGCGCTGTCGATCCTCACATCGCTGTTTCCATTCCTGATTTTCCTCACCGCGCTCGCCGCCTTCTTCGGGCTCAGGGAGGAGGCCGACGCCGCGACGACGCTGATCTTCGAGACCTGGCCGCCCAATGTCGCCAAGCCGATCGCGGCCGAGATTCACAATGTCCTGACCCAGCCGCGCGGCGGCCTGCTCACTTTCGGCGCCGTGCTGGCGATCTATTTCGCCTCGAGCGGCGTCGAGGCGCTGCGGATCGGCCTCAACCGCGCCTATGACATGCGCGACGAGCGGTCGTGGTGGGTGCTGAGGCTGGAGTCGATCCTCTACGTCTTTCTTGGCGCGGCGTCGCTTCTCGCGATGGCCGTCCTGATGGTGCTCGCGCCGCTCGCCCGCGCTCTGGCCGAGAAACACACGCCTGGACTGATGGCCGAACTCGAACCGCTTTATGCGCCCGTGCGCTTCGGCGTCACCACATCCGTCGTCGGCCTGTCGGTGCTCGCCGCCCACAAGCTTCTGCCCGCCGGCCGTCGCAGCCTCGTCATGATCGCGCCGGGATTTGCGCTGACGCTCATCGCCTCGATCGCCTTCGGCGCGGGCTTCGGCGCCTATCTCGTAAAATTCGCCGGTAATTATGTGTCGACCTATGCGGGCCTCGCCTCGATCATGATCGCAATCGTGTTTCTCTACACGCTGGCGACCATCTTCATCTATGGCGCGGAGCTGAATCAGACCCTTTTGAACGGGCGAAGGGCTTCGGAAGACGGGGGTTTAAGCGGGCCTTAACCGAGGTTTTTTACGCTCCCTTGGTCATCGCGCCCTTTCAGGGCCGCCTCGCCATGCGGGTCAGCGTCACATGCGTAGCTATAGATTTCACTATTACTCTGAACAGCTTCGCGAATTCATGGCGCGGCGGGCGGCCGAAATGACGGGCGCCCTGATGCTTGGAGGCGCCGCGGCGGTGACGCTGGCGCTGGTCAGCTGGTCGGCTCAGGACCCTTCCCTCAACCACGCGACCGGCGGACACGTCCGCAATCTGCTCGGCCTGCCCGGGGCGATGACGGCCGATATTCTGATGCAGCTCGTGGGCTTCGGCGCCATCGCCGCGATCCTGCCGCTGGCGACGCAGGGCCTGCGCATCATTCGCCGCCGGCGCGTCGACCGCGCGGCGCTGCGTCTGGGGCTGTGGATCGCCGGCGTCTTCGCCACCGCCGCCACCGCGTCGCTCTTACCCGCCACGGACCGCTGGCCCCTGCCGACCGGACTCGGCGGCGTCGCCGGCGACGCGATCCTCGCCGTTCCGCGCACCATGTTCGCGGGCTCCGGCGTGATGATGGCCATCTTCGGCCTCGGCGCGGCTTTTGTCGCAATCCTTTCCGTGAGCGGCGCCTCGGGGCTTGGCTTTGAAGCCGAGAGCGATATTCGCGATGAAGCTTTCGAGCCGGAAGAGGAAGTCCCGCATTACGTGGAGGAGGACGACGATCAGGCCGGCGAGCCGGGCTTCGCGCTCATCTCGCTGGGCGCCCTGATCCATTTCGGCCTCGCCGCAAAAGCTTCCGTATGGCGGCTCGTCAAGAAGATGCGCAGCCCGGCGCCGAAGCCCATCCTCCATGACGAGCCAAAGACGCCCCAGGAGCGCGTCGAGCCGAGTTTCGACGATCTCGAAGTCTTCATGCCCTATGCGCCGCGCCGCGCGCGTCACTCGGAAGAGGCGCATTACGGGGACGAAGAATTCGACGAAGAGGTGGAGGAGCCCGCTCCGCGCGCAGCGCCCGCCCGCGCGTCGGCCCCCTCGCGCCGCGTCACCCGCGAGCCCGCGCGTCAGCCTCTCCGTCAGAATGTCTACGACTATCCCGATCCGCAGCTTCTCACCGAGCCGAAGAAGACCGGCGGCGCGGCGCCCATTTCGGAGGACATACTGGAATCCAACGCCCGCGTGCTCGAAGGCGTGCTGGAAGATTTTTCGGTTCGCGGCGACATCATCAATGTGCGCCCCGGCCCCGTCGTCACGCTCTATGAACTCGAACCCGCGCCGGGCATCAAATCCTCGCGCGTGATCGGCCTCGCCGACGACATCGCCCGCTCCATGTCGGCGGTCTCGGCGCGCGTCGCCGTCGTGCCGGGCCGCAACGCCATCGGCATCGAGTTGCCGAACCAGCGCCGCGAGACGGTCTATCTGCGCGAACTGATCGCCAGCGAAGACTTCATGCATTCGAATCACAAGCTCGCCATCGCTCTCGGAAAGACGATCGGCGGAGAGCCGGTGATCGTCGATCTGGCGCGCATGCCGCATCTGCTCGTCGCCGGCACGACCGGCTCGGGCAAGTCGGTCGCGATCAACACCATGATCCTGTCGCTGCTCTATCGGCTGAAGCCGGAAGAATGCCGGCTGATCATGGTCGATCCCAAGATGCTGGAGCTGTCCGTCTACGACAACATCCCGCATCTTCTCACGCCCGTCGTCACCGATCCCAAGAAGGCGGTGGTCGCGCTCAAATGGGCCGTGCGCGAGATGGAGGACCGCTACAAGAAAATGTCCAAGCTCGGCGTGCGCAACATCGACGGCTACAACGCCCGCCTCGCCGAGGCGCAAAAGCGCGGCGAGACCCTCACGCGCACCGTGCAGACCGGCTTCGATCGCGAGACCGGCGAGGCGATCTTCGAGCATGAGGAGATGGACCTCTCCGCCCTGCCCTACATCGTCGTCATCGTCGACGAGATGGCCGATCTCATGCTCGTCGCGGGCAAGGACATCGAAGGCGCGATCCAGCGCCTGGCGCAGATGGCCCGCGCCGCCGGCATTCATCTCATCATGGCGACGCAGCGTCCGTCGGTGGACGTCATCACCGGCACGATCAAAGCGAACTTCCCGACCCGCATTTCCTTCCAGGTCACTTCAAAGATCGACAGCCGCACCATACTCGGCGAACAGGGCGCCGAGCAGCTGCTGGGCCAGGGCGACATGCTCTACATGGCCGGCGGCGGACGCATCTCGCGCGTGCACGGGCCTTTCGTGTCGGACGGGGAAGTCGAGCATGTCGTCGCGCATCTGAAGGCGCAGGGCGCGCCGCAATATCTCGACGCCATCACGGCCGAGGATGACGAAGGCGGCGAGGACGGCGAGGCGCCGATGCCCGGCTCGATGGATGCGGAGGAAGGCGGCGATCTCTACGACCGCGCCGTCGCGATCGTGCTGCGCGACAAGAAATGCTCGACGAGCTACATCCAGCGCCGCCTGTCGGTGGGCTACAACAAGGCCGCCTCGCTCGTGGAGCGCATGGAGAAGGAGGGCGTCGTCTCGGCCCCGAACCATGCCGGCAAGCGCGAGATCCTCGTTGGCGGCGGGATCGACCGCGGGGCGTTCGATATAGAAGCGGCGGAGTGAAAAGCTTTATCTGAAAAAAAGCCGCCGGCGCTGGGGAAGCCGCGCCGGCGTATTCTTCAAGATCAGTAGGAGCACTGGGAAAAGCCCGACGCCAACCGGACTGAAAGCCCGTTGAGCCACGCCTTGTGAGTCTTGTCCCAGGCGCCGAAGTAGTTATTTTCGCTCAGCCCGCTCACATAGGCTGCGAATGCCCCGCTCTTGTCGACTGCGGAGTCTCTCGAAAGATTGGTCGCGCCCGCGAGCGCATAGCCGACGTGATAGGCGACATTCATGCAGGGTAAAGCTTTCTGAACGGCGGCCGCTAGCGCGCCGGTCACATAGTGATCGTAGTGATCCCCGGGGTTTTTGGATTCGTCGGTGTCATTGGCGTTGATCCAGACACCCGCCTGGCCGCTAATTTCCGATTTGACGATTGTGGAGACCGTGCTCACGAGATCCGGCCAGCCATTGTACGAGGTCGAATTTTCGACAGAGGAGAGCGCGTTCAAGCTGCCGTTGTAGAGCTTGACGATCGAGACGTTGCCGGTGCCCGCAAATCCCTCGCCCGCGCCATTGCCGTCGGGGAGGCGCAGAAAATACGCGACCGAGCTTCGATAGGAATATTTGAAGATCGAATGCCCATTCACCGTGACGTTCGTGGGCGTTGCAGTCTCCTGCCAGGGCCGCGCGGCGTCAGCCATGAAGCGGATGCTTTTGATCGCCGCCGCTTCGCGCGCGAGGTAATAGGGCGCGTTCGGGGGTCCGGCGCCGAGCCCTGCGTCGCCCGCGGTCACGAAGATGTAGATCATCCGCGCATTCGCGGCGGCGTCCTGAGACGGATTATTGAAGAGCAGGAAGTCGTCCGGATGGGCCGATAGAAAGACGGCCGCCTCGCCATGGCCCGGCACCGGGGACAACGACTCAATCGAGAACGTCGGTGTTGTCGGGGCGGCGCTCGTTTTCGCCGCCGCTGTCGACGAGGCCCCTGGCCATACGATTGGCCTGCTTGGGGTGGACGCCTTTGCCGGCGATGCAGCGGCCGGGAGGTTCGCGGGCGGACCTGCATGCGCCGCCTTGAGGGCCGCCAACGGGTCCTGCGCGGTAGCGGAACCCGCCGCCTGCGCGGAAAGCGCTCCGGCGGCGAGCGAAATCGCAACAGCGCCAGCAAAGACAGTATATTTGAGACCAATAGTCATCCTCTGTCCCCATTCCAATTGCCGTTAGAGGCTAAGCTATAGTTCGAATTAGCGCGCAAATACGTTTTGTTTCAATGTATAGGGGGAAGCGAACGCATCTTAAGCTTAACATTTAGACTTTTATCGATCTCCCTTCCCGCCTTCGACTTGGCGGCAAGGAGCCCCCGCCCGGCTCGTGGATTTCGGGAAAGTCCGAACGCCTCTCGGCTGGCCAGGACCAGGCGGCTGCGCTCGGCGCGGGGCGGGAGGGTATGGAGGACCGGCGTTGCGTCCTGCTCGACACCGCGGCGCCCGCATTTCGGCCAAGTTATGTTACGAAGAGAACGGTGGATCGTTTAAAACTGGAATCGCTCCCGTGAAGCACACAGCCCTGGTTATCGCTCTTGTATCGGCGCTCGGCGCGCCCGCTCTCGCTGAGGACGCAGCAAAACCGGCAGCTGCGAAGCCGGGCGAATCCGCGCAGCCGGCGGCGCCTGCTGACGCGAAGCCGGCCGACAAGAACGGCGCCGGCAAGCCCGCGGATGCGAAGGCGACGGACGCCAAGGCCACGGACGCCAAGACCACGGACGCCAAGGCGACGGACGCGAAGGAGCCCGCGAAAGCGGGCAAGAAGGGCGCGAAGGCCGCCAAGCCCGGCGAGCCGGTTCAACTCGCCAATCCAGCAGCCCCCGCCGAGGCGGCGAAACCGCTGACCCGCGAGGAGGCGGTCAAGCGGGCGGACGCCTTTTTCAATGCGTCTCCGGTCATGACCGCGGATTTCGTGCAGATCGGCGCGGATGGGGTGCGCTCGGAGGGCAAGCTGCATGTGCAGCGCGCCGGTCGCGTGCGCTTCGAATATGCGCAGCCGGCCACGATGGAAGTCGTCGCGGACGGCGCGCAGGTCGCCGTGCGCGACCGCAAGCTCAATACGCAGGACCTCTATTTCATCAATCAGACGCCGCTGAAATTCCTGATGAAGGAAAAGATCGATCTCGAAAAGGACGTCACCGTTCAGGACGTGCTGATCGACGACAGCGGGGTAACCGTGGCCATCGAGGACAAGGCGACCTTCGGCGGCACCTCGCATCTGAAGCTGATCTTCGACCCCAAGACCTTCAAGCTGAAGCAATGGCAGGTGAAGGACCCGCAGGGCTATGAGACGCTGATCACGCTCTTCAATATCGACCAGACGAAAACGCCCGATCCGGCGCTGTTCAAAATCAATAAATAAGCGGCGATCCTGAAGCCCGACGCGTTCCGTCGCCCTCTCCCGTTTCGCGGGAGAGGGCGATGATTTATCTCACGGCGAGCGCTTCACGCGGGCTTGGCGACGCTCGTCTTGTGCGAAGCCGCGCCGCCCTTTGCGCCGGCGGCTGAGGCCAGTTCGCGGTCCTGCGAAAAGGACCGCTTCGCCGGATCGACGTTACGCCCGCCCTTTTGGCCCGCTTTCGCGGCGAGGTCCGTGTCCTGTGAAAAACTTCTCCGCTCGGGGGGCACGCTTTTGCCACCCTTGCGCGCGATCTCGCGTTGCCGTTCCGGGTCCATCGAAGCAAACCCGCGCTTGCTCTTTTTTGGCGCGTCCATCGTCTCCACCTTGACTGAAGGTAAACGCCCCACCGCTTCTTGCGGCGGCGTCCAGTCGCGCTCACCCGGGCCAAGGCCGAAGCGAATGTCCACGACGGAGATAAGCTAAAGGTAGACAACCACAAATAGCAACATCAAAGTTGATAACTAACGACATAAACAATTCACAAGATGTGACTTTTCATTTCATTTTTCAGCAGGACTGTGACCCGACGAAAGCCTAAGCTACTGTTTTGCAAGCTATGCGTGTGTATTGTTAAGGCCAAGACAGGCGCCTAAGTTATTTTTCAAAAAAAATGGCCGGCTCTCCACAGGGAGGGCCGGCCTCGTGTTTTTTTGTGGAATTTTACAACTCAGGCGGCCTTGGCCTTCGGAGCCAGCAGTTTCCGATTCATCAGCACTTCCGCGATCTGCACCGCGTTGAGCGCGGCGCCCTTGCGCAGATTGTCGCTCACGCACCACAGCACCAGGCCGTTGTCGACCGTCGGGTCTTCGCGGATGCGCGAAACATAGGTCGCATCCTCCCCGGCCGCTTCATGCGGCGTGATGTAGCCGCCCGGCTCGCGCTTGTCGATCACGAGCACGCCCGGCGCCTCGCGGAGGATGTCGCGCGCCTCGTCGGCCGAAATCGGATTTTCGAATTCGATGTTCACGGCTTCCGAGTGCGAGATGAACACCGGCACGCGCACGCAGGTCGCGACGAGTTTGATCTTGGGATCGAGGATCTTCTTCGTCTCCGCGACCATCTTCCACTCTTCCTTGGTGAAGCCGTCCTCCATGAAGACGTCGATCTGCGGGATGAGGTTGAAGGCGATGCGCTTGGGGAATTTCTTCGCTTCCACCGGGTCCGAGACGAAGACCGAGCGCGTCTGCGCGAAGAGCTCGTCCATGGCGTCCTTGCCGGCGCCTGAAACCGACTGATAGGTCGATACCACCACGCGCTTGATCTTCGCGGCGTCATGCAGCGGCTTGAGCGCCACGACGAGCTGCGCCGTCGAGCAGTTCGGATTGGCGATGATGTTCTTCTTGCGGAAGCCCGCCGTCGCGTCGGCGTTCACCTCCGGCACGATCAGCGGCACGTCCGGGTCCATGCGCCAGGCGGAGGAATTGTCGATCACCACGCAGCCCTGCGCGCCGATCCGGGGCGACCACTCCTTCGACACGCTCCCGCCCGCGGACATGAGGCAGATGTCCGTGTCGGAGAAGTCGTAGGTGTCGAGATGACGGCATTTGAGCGTCTTCTCGCCGAAGGACACTTCCTGTCCGATCGAGCGCGACGAGGCGAGCGGCACGACTTCCGAAACCGGGAAGCGGCGCTCGGCCAGAATATCCAGCATCTCGCGGCCCACATTGCCTGTGGCGCCGACGATGGCGACCTTATACGCCATGTTCAATAACTCCGTCCGGCCCATGGCCGTGGTTTGGAGCGCTTCCCGCCGAGGGGATGCGGCTCGGCGCGAGACAGCGCGACTAGGGCTCTAGAAGGGAAGACCGACGCCCACATTGCCGGAAGGAACTCATGTTCACATTGCCCTTCGCGGGCGCGGATGGCTGCTGCTCCCGCTGAAGCTCTTCCTTGGTTTTCGGCGGCGCCTTGCCGGGCGACCAGCCTTCGAGCTCGCCGAACTGCCTGTTCGGCCCATTCCCCGAGGGTTTGCCGGCGGCCTGCGGAGTGGCGGGCTCCACGACCTTCTTGCCCTTGCGCTTGACCTGGACCGAGGCGCCGGACGTGTCGAGCGCTTTGGGATCGAGCTGCAGCTCCTGCGCGACGGCCGCGCCGGTCGACGTCAGGAAGGCTACGGCGAGGAGGGCTCCATAAAAACGCGGGCGCGGCGACATGGCTTTGGTCTCCGAGAAAATCCCTGTCGTCCTACCCCCCCGGCGCGGCCGGATCAAGGCCGCCGCGCCGGCGGCGCGCTGAACCCACCCCACCCCGGCATTCAGACGGTCGCCTCTTCCTGCCGCTCGATGGCCATGTTCTTCAGCTCGGCGATGGCCTTGGCGGGCGAGAGCCCCTTGGGGCAGACCTTGGTACAGTTCATGATCGTGTGGCAGCGGTAGAGGCGGAAGACGTCATCGACATAGCCGAGCCGCTCCTCCGTCGCTTCGTCTCGCGAGTCCTGCACCCAGCGGAAGGCCTGAAGCAGCGCGGCCGGGCCCAGAAACCGATCCGAGTTCCACCAATAGCTCGGACAGGCCGTCGAACAGCAGGCGCAGAGAATGCACTCGTAAAGCCCGTCGAGCTTGGCCCGCTGCTGCGGCGATTGCAGCCGCTCCTTTTCCGGATTGGCGCCGGCGTGCAGCCAGGGCTCGATCGCCGCGTGCTGCTCGTAGAAGATCGTGAGATCCGGCACGAGGTCCTTCACCACGCCCATATGCGGCAGCGGGTAAAGTTTGATCGGCCCCTCGATCTCCTCCATGCCCTTGGTGCAGGCGAGCGTGTTCACGCCGTCGATATTCATCGAGCATGAGCCGCAGATGCCCTCGCGGCACGAGCGGCGGAAGGTCAGCGTCGGATCGATCTCGTTCTTGATCCAGATGATCCCGTCGAGAACCATCGGCCCGCAATCGTCCGTATCGACGAAATACGTGTCGATGCGCGGATTGGCGTCGCTGTCGGGGTTGTAGCGATAGATGCGGTATTCGCGCAGGTTCGTGGCGCCTTCCGGCTTCGGCCACACCTTGCCTTCGCCGATGACGGAATTCTTGGGAAGGGTGAATTCGACCATCTCAGTAGACCCTCGCCTTCGGCTCGATATAGGCCACTTCGTTCGTCATCGTGTAGCGTGTGCACCGGACGATAATCGATCGCCGTCGTCTTCTTCTCGCGGTCGATCGACGCCAGCGTGTGCTTCATCCAGTTCCTGTCGTCGCGATCCGGGAAATCCTCGCGCGCATGGGCGCCGCGCGATTCCTTGCGATTGGCGGCGGATTCCATCGTCACCACCGCCTGCACGATCAGATTGTCGAACTCCAGCGTCTCGACCAGATCGGAGTTCCAGACCAGCGAACGGTCGGAAACCTTCACATCGGCCGCCTCGCGCCACACTTCGTTGATGCCGGCGACGCCCTCGGCCAGCACCTCGCCCGTGCGATAGACGGCGCAATGCGACTGCATCACGCGCTGCATCTTGTCGCGCAGCGTTGCGGTGGAGGCGGAGCCATTGGCGTTGCGGAAGAAGTCGAGACGCGACAGCGGCAGTTCGGCCGAATCCGCCGGCAGCTCCGGCTGCGACTGGCCGGGCTTGACCAGTTCGGCGGCGCGCAGGCCCGCGGCGCGGCCGAAGACCACGAGATCGATCAGCGAATTGGAGCCCAGCCGGTTCGCGCCATGCACCGAGACGCAGGCCGCTTCGCCGAGCGCCATCAGGCCCGGCACCACCGAGTCGGGATCGCCATTGACCTTGCGCAGCACTTCGCCGTGATAATTCGTGGGGATGCCGCCCATGTTGTAATGCACGGTCGGCAGGATCGGGATCGGCTGGCGCGTGACGTCGACGCCCGCGAAAATCTTCGCGCTCTCGGAAATGCCCGGCAGGCGCTCGTGCAGGATCTGCGGATCGAGATGCTCGAGATGCAGAAAAGCGTGGTCCTTGCGCTTGCCGACGCCCCTGCCCTCGCGGATTTCAACGGTAATCGCGCGCGAAACCATGTCGCGCGGCGCGAGGTCCTTCACGGACGGCGCGTAACGCTCCATGAAGCGCTCGCCCTCGCTGTTGGTGAGATAACCGCCCTCGCCGCGCGCGCCCTCGGTGATCAGGCAGCCCGCGCCGTAGATGCCGGTCGGGTGGAACTGCACGAACTCCATGTCCTGCAACGGCAGGCCGGCGCGCAGCGCCATGGCGTTGCCGTCGCCGGTGCAGGTATGCGCCGAGGTCGCGGAGAGATAGGCGCGGCCATAGCCGCCGGTCGCGAGCACGGTGAGCGCCGAGCGGAAGCGGTGGATCGTGCCGTCGTCGAGTTTCAGCGCCACGACGCCGCGGCAGGCGCCCTCGCCGTCCATGATCAGATCGATGGCGAAATATTCGACGAAGAATTTGGTCTGATGCGCCAGCGCCTGACCATACATCGTATGCAGCATGGCGTGGCCGGTGCGGTCGGCGGCGGCGCAGGTGCGCTGCGCGGGCGGGCCCTTGCCGAAATCCGTCGTCATGCCGCCGAAGGGACGCTGATAGATCTTGCCCTCGGTCGTGCGCGAGAAGGGCACGCCCCAATGCTCCAGCTCATAGACGGCCTGCGGCGCGTTGCGGCACAGATATTCGATCGCGTCCTGGTCTCCGAGCCAGTCGGAGCCCTTGACGGTGTCGTACATGTGCCATTTCCAGTCGTCCGGGCCCATGTTGCCGAGCGCCGCGGCGACGCCGCCCTGCGCCGCGACCGTATGCGAACGCGTCGGAAACACCTTGGTCACGCAGGCGACATTCAGCCCCGCCTTGGCGCAGCCGACGACGGCGCGCAGTCCGGCGCCGCCGGCGCCGACGACCACCACGTCGAAGGTGTGATCGGTGATCGGATAGGCCCGCCCACCGATGGTTACAGAAGCAGCAGCGCCATTCGCAGCCATATCGAGAGCCTTTGTTATCGTTCGTTCCAGCGGCGCAGACGCACGCTACTTCGGCGCGGCGATGAGCATGATCGCCAGCGTCCACGCAGCCGTGATCGCGATGGCCGCGATCCTGTTGGCGTGAAGCGCCTTCTCCTTCAGGACCGGATCGTGGACATAGTCCTCGATGATCTCCGTCATGCCCTGCCGGGCGTGGATCATGCCGATTACGGCGAAGGCGATCAGCACGATCGCCGGAATCGGCCGGCCGATCTCGGTCCTGACCCCCTCCAGCGTCTTGCCGGCAAGGCCCGCGATCCACCAGGCGGAGAGCACGCCCAGCGGCGCCAGCGCATAGGACGACAGGCGCATGAAACGGGCGTGGACGGAGCCCTCATGGTCGGAGACATAGGCCGCGCCCTGGCCCGTCCGGCCGCTATTGAAGTGAGTCGGAACCGTCGACATCGACGCGCCTTTCGTTCAGCCGGCGAGAGACTTGATGATCCACAGCAGCACGGTCAGGCCGATGCCGCCATAGAGCGAGGCCTGAGCCAGCAGCTCGCGCCCCTGCGGGTCCATATACAGGCCGCGATCCCATAAGGCGTGCCGAATTCCGCCAAGCAGATGGTGAAAAATCGCCCAGGTCGTGAGGAAGACCACGAGCCCGCCGATGAAGCCCGAGGCGAGCCATCCGGTCAGCGCATGAAGCCAGCCGCCGAAGCCCGCGCCCAGCAGGAAAAGCCCGAGCAGCGCCATGAAGATGTAAAGCGCGGCCCCGCTGATTCTGTGGGCCATGGACATCGCCATGGTCAGCCAGGGCCTGAAGATGGTCAGATGCGGCGACAGCGGGCGCCGTTCGGCGCGCTCGTCGGTTCCGGCGTTCGACATGCCTGCTCCCTCATCCGCGCTTTGCCGGAATGTTTCCGAAAAAGGCGCTAAGGGATGGATAATTCAAATGGTGCGGCGCCGCAACTGGGCCGTTTTTCGTAGGGCTCCAAAGCTGAAGCATAGCTTCGGCGTCCCCTCCCGGAGATTGTAAACCTTCCCTGCGGAGCCGCGACAGGGCGCGTTTTCAGTCGAGTTCACGAAACAGTGTGAGACGGGAGGTTTTTCCGGGTCGAGTCGGAAGTTTCGTGGCTCGCGACATCGTCCTGAGCGCAAATCAGCGTCCGGCAACCGGCGGCTTCCCGGCGCCTGGCGATAAGAGCCAGAGCGGCAATCAACAGGCAGAGAGCAACTGTGCAAGCGATGTAAAAATCGCGATAGGGTTTCAAAATTTCATCCTCGAAGTCGGCAACGAATGTCATCGAGGCTGATCCACGGCAACCCCTTAAAAATGAGGGGTCAGCGCCTGCTTCTGGCGAGGGGTATCAGCGCCGCGAGGGAAACCGCCGCAATGACGCCGCCCGCGGCGAAGGTGGCGGCGGAGCCGTAGAGGTCCCACAGCGCTCCGGCCGCATAGCTCGCCAGGAGCAGCGCCAGACCGCCCGCGAGATTGAAGACGCCGAAGGCTGTGCCGCGCAGCGCCGCCGGGGCCGAGTTGGCGACCAGCGCCGAAAACAGCCCCTGCGTCAGCCCCATATGCAGGCCCCAGAGCGCCACGCCAGCCCAGACGAGCGGCATCGACGGCGCATAGGCCAGCGCCGCGTCGGCCAGAACAAGCATCAGCGTCCCCACCGCCAGCGGCGTGACGCGGTCGCCACGATCCGAGAACACCCCGGCCGGATAGGAGGCGGCGGCGTAAACGACATTCATCGCCACCAGCACGAGCGGCGCGAGCGCCTCCGGAAGGCCGAGCGATGTGGCTTTCAGGATGAGGAAGGCTTCGGAAAACCGCGCGAGGCTGAACAGCGTCGCGGCCGTCACGACCAGCCAGAAGTCGCCGCCCAGACCTTTGAGTTCGTCCCAATGCAGCGGGAAGCGCGCCGGCCGCGCGGGGCGGCTTTCCTCCGGCTCGCGCACGCCAAGGGCGAGCACCGCCACCGCCAGCACGGCCGGAATGACCGCCACCCAGAAGACGGCGCGGATGTCGTCGACTGTCAGCCACATGACGAGCACGGCGACCGCCGGGCCAAGAAAGGCGCCGACCGTATCGAGCGACTGGCGGAGGCCGAAGGCCGCGCCGCGCAATTCCGGCGGCGTGACGTCGGCGACCAGCGCGTCTCGCGGCGCGCCGCGTACGCCCTTGCCGATCCGGTCGATGAATCGCGCCGACATCACCCAGCCGACGTTGGGCGCGAGCGGAAACAGCGGCTTCGTTACTGCCGCAAGGCCGTAGCCGAGAATGGCGAGCAGCTTGCGGCTCGCAAACCAGTCGGAAACCGCGCCGGAGAAAATCTTGACGATCGAGGCCGTCGCTTCCGCCACGCCCTCGATCACGCCGACCTGGGCCATGGTCGCGCCCATGGCGCCGACGAGATAGACCGGCAACAGCGCGTGGATCATCTCCGAAGAGAAATCCATCAGCAGCGACACCAGCCCCAGCGCCCAAACGCTCGGCGGAATCCGGCGAAGTCGACCGAAGCGGAGGGTCGCGTCCTCGGCCACCTTAATCCTGGAAAGGATTGTGGACGAGGATGGTGTCGTCGCGCTCGGGGCTCGTCGAAAGCAGCGCGACCGGCGCTCCGATCAGCTCCTCGACGCGGCGGACATATTTGATCGCCTGCGCGGGAAGCTCCGCCCATGAGCGGGCGCCGCTGGTCGTCTCTTTCCAGCCCGGGTAGCTCTCATAGACCGGCGTCACCCGCGCCTGTGCGGATTGCGAGGCCGGCAGGCGGTCGATGCGCTTTCCGTCGAGCATGTAGTGGGTGCAGATCTTGATCTCGTCGAAGCCGTCGAGAATGTCGAGCTTGGTGAGCGCGATGCCGTGAATGCCCGAGGTCTTCACCGCCTGGCGCGTCAACACGGCGTCGAACCAGCCGCAGCGCCGCCGGCGCCCGGTGTTGGTGCCGAACTCATGGCCGCGATCGCCGATCAGCTCGCCGATGGCGTCGTTAAGCTCCGTCGGGAACGGCCCGCCGCCGACGCGGGTCGTGTAGGCCTTGGCGATGCCGAGCACATAGCCGATCGCGCCCGGCCCCAGCCCCGAGCCGCTGGCGGCCGACGCCGCGACGGTGTTGGACGAGGTGACGAAGGGATAAGTGCCGTGATCGACGTCGAGCAGCACGCCCTGCGCGCCCTCGAAGAGAATGCGCCGGCCGTTGCGCCGCTGCTCGTCGAGCAGCTCCCAGACGGCGTCCATGAAGGGCAGGATGCGCGGCGCGACCGAGAGCAGCTCCTCCCGCAGCGTCGCCGGAGAAACCTCCGGCAGGCCGAGGCCCCGCCGCAGCGGATTGTGATGGGCGAGCGCGCGGGCGATCTTGTCGTCGAGCGTATCGGGCTCGGCGAGGTCCATCAGGCGGATCGAGCGGCGGCCGACCTTGTCCTCATAGGCGGGGCCGATGCCGCGCTTGGTCGTGCCGATCTTGGCGCCGCCGCCGGCCGCTTCCTCGCGATGGGCGTCCAGTTCGCGATGCAGGGACAGGATCAGCGGCGCATTTTCGGCGACCTTGAAATTCGCGGGCGTGATCTCGACGCCCTGCGCCCGCAGCCGCTCGATCTCGTCGACGAGGAAATGCGGATCGACGACGACGCCATTGCCGATGACGGAGAGCTTGCCCGGCCGCACGATGCCCGAGGGCAGCAGCGCCAGCTTGTAGGTCTTGCCGTCGATGACGAGCGTATGGCCGGCGTTGTGGCCGCCCTGGAAACGGACCACGACATCCGCCTCGAGCGAGAGCCAGTCGACGATCTTGCCCTTGCCTTCGTCGCCCCACTGGGCGCCGACCACCGCCACATTCGCCATGATGTTTCTTCGCGCTGTCTGGTTTTTCGATCTGTCGCGCTTTTCCTTTTTGCCGAAGGTCCCTTCGGCGAAAAGCGCTCCAAAACGACAAAAGCCCTCGCGGTAACGCGGAGGGCTCGTTACGACCGGGGTTTAGCGCAGGACCGCCGGGCGGTAAAGACCCGCCGGAACTTCACGGCCCCCTCGCTGGTTGGCCTCTGATCCCGGTTCCCGGAAGAGGTGAGGAACATGGCTGCCGCCGCCGACCGCGTCCAGAACAACACCAGCGAGACCGTGAATCGCATAATCCATGCGGATATGCTCGAGCGGCTGATCTTCTTCGCGCTCCATCCGGAGCGGATCGAGGAACGGCTGCATGCGCTCGACGAGGAATGGGACGTCGAACGGGCGCTGGAAGCGAACGCCTCGGTCTTCGCCCTCAGCGGGCTGACGCTCGGAGTCTTGTCCAGCCGCCGCTGGCTCGCCCTGCCCGCGCTGGTCGCTGGCTTCCTGCTCCAGCACGCGATTCAGGGCTGGTGCCCGCCGCTCCCCGTTCTGCGGCGACTGGGCTTCCGGACCCAGCGCGAGATTGATCAGGAGCGCTATGCGCTGAAGGCGATGCGGGGCGATTTTCGTCAGGTGGAAGAGGCGATGTCGCGGCTGCAGGCGGCAAGGGCGCCAAGGGAGAGCGGCGTAGAATTAATGTAGAATGTGAGGGATGTTCGCCAGAGCATTGAATAAAATACGCTTGACGCTCCATTTATATCGACTTCATGCAGAACTTGAGAAAGGGTTTCACGAACCTTTGCCTCTTTACGACCGATGATACGGGTGCCCCGACAGAATTGTCATCGCCCGGTAAATCTGCTCGGCGGCCAATATCCGCACGAACTGATGCGGCAGGGTCATCGCGCCGAAGGAAAAGACCGCCGTCGCCCGCGCGCGAACCGCGCCGTCGAGACCCTCCGAACCGCCGATCGCGAACCACAGGGCCTTGCGCCCGGCGTCCCGCTCGCGCCCGACGAAGCCCGCAAAGGCCGCGCTGTCGGCCGCCTTGCCACGCTCGTCGAACACCACGAGTCCGGCTTCGGCAGGCAACAGAGCGAGCATCTCCTCGCCCTCGCGCGCCATGCGTTCGGCCGGGCTCTTGGCTTTGCTCTCGTCGATTTCCTTGAGGTCGAGCCCCTCGAGCCCGATGCGCCGGAGCGCGGCGATGCGCTCGGCGTAACGCGCGTAAATCTCGCGCTCGGGACCGGCCTTGAGCCGGCCCACACAGATGAGACCCAGTCGCACGGCTGGTCTGGCTAAACCAGCCTGATCTCCACGGGCCGGTCGCCGCCCCACATTTTCTCGAGGTTGTAGAACTGACGCACCTCGGGACGGAAAATGTGGACGATGACGTCGCCGGCGTCGATCAGCACCCAGTCGCACTGGGGCAGCCCCTCGACCCGGGCGATGACGCCCGCGTCTTTCAGGGCCCTGATCACCTTGTCGGCGACAGCCCCGACATGCACGGTCGATCGCCCCGTCGCGATGATCATTTCATCGGCGAGGGCGGTCTTGCCGCGCAAATCGATGGAGATGATGTCCTCGGCCTTCAATTCGTCCAGGGCCTTCAGGACATTGTGCACGATCGAGCCGGAAAGCGGCGCATTGGCGCCGATGGACGGCTGGGAGGGGCGACCCACTCCCGGATGAACACTTGTCGACAGCGTTGCAACCCTCATGCTTCGCGGTCATTAACTCAACCGCATTCAAAACATGAGACCCTTTGTCCCGGATTGCAATAAGAAAGCTGACCCTTCGCCGCTTGCTGACGAAAAAAACCCGGCGAGAGGCCGGGTCTTTAGGCAGTCCAGGCTAATCGAGAGGCGGGAGGAACCTCAAAGCCGGAACATGTTCAATATAGCTCACTCTGAGACAAAACGCCTCACCTGTTTTTCCCGCTCTCTGGAAAACACGGATTGATGACAGTCAAAATACGTCGAAGCCGGGCTTTCATGGCGTCGGAAAAGGCAATTTTTCTAACGCCGTATAGATTCGCAGGCGTGCGAGTGCGCCTCGAAGGACACACCCGCTGAAAATTGTGCGTCAGAGGCGATCTAACGCCCGCGCCCCAGCCTGTCAGGGCGTCAAAACCGTCGAACCGACCGTCTGACGTGATTCGAGCGCCGCGTGTACCTTGGCCGCGTCGGCGAGCGGGAAGCTCTGCGGCGGGTCGATCGTCAGATGGCCGCGCTTGATGGCGTGCAGCATGTCCTCGACCATTTCCTCATAGTCCTTGCGCTTCGCGATATGGGCGAAGAGCGTCGGCCGCGTGACGTAGAGGGAGCCCTTCTGCGCGAGCAGATTGATGTCGAAAGCGTCGATCGGACCCGAGGCCGAGCCAAAGCTCACGAACATGCCGAAGGGGGCGAGGCAGTCCAGCGAGGCGGGAAAGGTCGCGCGCCCCACCCCGTCGTAAACCACGTCGCAGAGCTTGCCGCGGGTGATCTCCTTCACCCGCTCGACGAAATTCTCCTCCCGGTAGAGAATCACGTCCTGCGCGCCCGCCTTTTCGGCGACGGCCGCCTTTTCCGGCGAGCCGACCGTGGCGATGACCTTCGCGCCGAGCGCTTTCGCCCATTCGCAGAGCAATTGGCCGACGCCGCCGGCGCCGGCGTGAACCAGCACGCGAGTCCCCTTCTTCACCCGGAAGGTGCGGCGCAGGAGATATTGGGCGGTCAGGCCCTTGAGCATCATCACCGCGCCCTGCTCATAGCTGATCGACTTGGGCAGATGGATCACCGACCCGGCGGAAATATTGCGGGCCTCGCAATAGGCCCCGAGCCCGGCGGCGATATAGGCGACCCGGTCGCCTTCCTCGAAATCCTTGACGCCCTCGCCCACGGCGACGATCTGCCCCGACCCTTCATGACCCGGGATGTAAGGCAGTTCCGCCGGATAGAGGCCGGTGCGGCGGTAAATGTCGATGTAATTGACGCCGATGGCGCGATGGCGGATCTGCACCTCGCCCGGCCCCGGCGCCCCCAGCTCCACATCCTCGAACTGAAGAACATCGGGACCGCCCGGCCGGTGCACGCGTATCGCCTTGACCATCGAAACCTCCAAAAACGCAAAGCAGACTTGTCAGCCACTCTAAATAGCAGGCTCTGGCCCTCCCGCCCGCATGATCGTCGCATCGCCCACAGGGAAGCTCATCTACAGGGCGAACCAGTCCCCTCTATGACGGCGCCCCTCGTGCTTCGAGACGGCCCTTCGGGCCTCCTCAGCATGAGGGGCTTTGCGACGCGGCTAAAGAGACTCCGGCCTCATCCTGAGGAGCGAGCGAAGCGCGCGTCGAGGCGGCCTCATCCTGAGGAGCGAGCGAAGCTCGCGTCTCGAAGGACGAGGCCGCCTTTGCGATTCGTCGGAATCGCAGTCCCGCCCCTTACAACTGACCCTCGCCCTGAGCCGCCGCCCCCGCTATAACAGGGTCAAGATCAGGAGTTTCGTGATGACCGAGGTTTCTGCGCAAAATGGCGCGTCGAAAACGGACTTAATCGTTGCCGGGGTTGGCTCCACGGGTCTCGCCGCCGCCCTCGCCTTCGCCCGCGCCGGCATGCGGGTGACGCTCGTCGGCCGCATCCCGCCGCCGCTGCCGGGTCGCACCGTGGCGCTGTTCGAAGCCTCCGTGCGGTTTCTGGACGCGCTCGGCGCGCTGGGGCGCGTGAAGGAGCTGGGCTGTTCGATCGAGGCGATCCGCATGATCGACGACACCGACCAGCTCTTCCCGGTGCCGGAACTGACCCTGCGCGCGAGCGAGATCGATCTGCCGGCGCTGGGCGTCAATATCTCCAACGACGAACTCGTCGGCGTGCTGCTCGATCTGGTCCGCGCGCGGCCGGAGATCGAGCTGATCGAGGCCGACATCGCCGACTATGAGCTGAACAGCGCGACCGCCGCGGCGTTTCTCGCCGACGGCCGGCGGATCGAGGCGGATTTCCTCGTCGCGGCCGACGGCCGCAACAGTCGCGCGCGCGCCGTCGCCGGCATCGACATCAAGGAATGGACCTATCCGCAGGTCGCGCTCACCATGATGCTGAGCCACGAATTCCCGCACGACAATTTCTCGACCGAGTGGCACACGCGCTCCGGCCCCTTCACTCTCGTGCCGCTGCCGCCGAGAGAGAACGCGCCGCATCGTTCGAGCCTCGTCTGGCTGATGAGCGTCGCCGACGCGCGCCGCCGCCTCGCCAAGCCGCGCGAGGAGCTGGAATATGAGATCGAGGACTACGCCAAGTCCGAATTCGGCGCGATGCGGATCGAAAGCGATATCGGCCAGTTCCGCATGGGCGGGATGCAGGTGTCGAAACATGCGACCGGCCGAATGGCGCTCGTCGGCGAGACCTGCCACATCTTCCCGCCGATCGGCGCGCAGGGCCTCAATCTCAGCCTGCGTGACGTCGCCGATCTCGAAGATTGTCTCGCCAGCGTCGATCTGCGCAACGAGCGCGAACTGTCGCGGGCGCTGGCCCGCTACGACCGCCACCGCCACGCCGACATCGGCTTCCGCACCAATGGCGTCGACGTGCTGAACCGCTCGCTGATTATCCCTTACCTGCCGGTGGACCTGTTCCGTGGCGCGAGCTTCCTCGCCGTCGCCACGCTCGGGCCGCTGCGTCGCGCCGTCATCCGCGAAGGCGTCCTGCCGCATCTCGTTCTGCCGCGCCTGATGCGCAAGCCGGCAAGGGAGGCGCGCGCGGGGTGAGCGTCGCGCCTCATGCTTCGAGACGCCGCCTTCGGCGGCTTCTCAGCATTAGGTTTGCGCGCGGCTTCGCTCAGGCCTCAGCCTGAGGAGCGCGCGTCTCGAAGGACGAGGCCGAGTTACGTCAGGATCTCGATCTGCGCATCCATGCCCAGAAGACGCGCGACCGTCTTGAGGCGGCTCAACACGCGCTCGCTGGCAAGGTCCGCAAAGTCGCCAGGAACGGTCAATGTAAGCACCCGCTTGCGGACGATCAGACTCGTGCGCGGCAGAATGCCCGGCATTGACGCCGACAACAGATAGGCGGCGCGCATCGCCGCGCCGAGAACGCGGGCGCGCACGAAAAGCCGCGTCGTCAGCAGACTGCGCACGGCCCCGATGCCCGCGCCTCCATCCGGTCCCTCGTGGCGCAAAACGATCGCCATTGACAGAAATGCGCGGCCGGGATGGTCGATCGACACGAAGGGCCCCTGCGTGACGATATTCATCGCCCGCTCGGCGCGATATTCGGGATGCGCGCGCCACGCAATGTCGGACAGGAGACAGGCGGAGTGACGCAGCCGCCGTTCCTCCGGCGTTTCGTCGATGTCGCTCGACGCCATGAAGGCGTCGGTCCAGGCCGCGAGATCGTCGCCATAGCCCGGCGCGCGCGCGAAGAGGCTTTCGAGCTCGCGCGAACCCGCGATCAGGGGGTCGATCTTGCGCTCGCTTTCCGAGAGACGCTCGAACAGAAGTCCCTCGCGCACGCCGGCGGCTGAGATGACGATCTCCTTCGGCCGGGCGCGGCGGATGATTTCATCGAGCACGATCGCGCCATAGGCGAGCAGCGGCCGGCGGGCCGCGGACACGACGTCGATATCCTCGATCGCCGCGCTGTCGACATGCTCGACGAGTGCGGCGAAATCGGCCGCCTCATTGGTCTGGATCCGGTAATTGTGCATCACGCCGAGCGGATAGTTGCGCTGGCGCATGTGCAGCTTGGCGAGCGAGCGCCATGTGCCGCCAACGGCGTAGAAGACGCGGCCTTTGAGAGCATCGAGCGGCTTGGCGTCGCCAAGGGCCTTGCGGGCGATGCGCGTCGCCTCGCGCGGGGAGCGTTTGGAGGCGTCCATCAGCGCGAGGCCGCCGAGCGGAAGAGTCACGCCCTTGCCGAGATCGTCGCCCTTTACGTCGATCAGCTCCAGCGAGCCGCCGCCCAGATCGCCGACGACGCCGTCCGGCTGATGGATGGCCGACACGACGCCGAGCGCCGACAGCTCCGCCTCGCGCTTGCCCGGCAACAGGCCGATGTCGCGGCCGATGGCCTCTCGCGCGGCCTCGAGAAAGGACGGGCCGTTCTGCGCGTCGCGGGCGGCCGCCGTGGCGATGACTTCAAGATCGCGCACGCCCATCATTTCGCACAGCGCGCGATAGCGCCGCAGCGCCTTCAGCGCCTTGTCGACGCCCTCCTCCGGCAGACGGCCGGTCGTCAGCACGCCCTTGCCCAGGCCGCACATGGCCTTTTCGTTGAAGATCGGCGTCGGCGCGCGCGACAGGCCCTGATAGGCGACGAGACGCACCGAATTGGAGCCGATGTCGACAATGGCGACAGGCTTCGCCGAACCCGGCGCCGCCTGTTCGACCGGATGCAGGCGCAGAAAGCCTTTAAGCATCTTGCTTGCGCTTCAGCAAAGAGCGCGGACGCGAATCCTTGAGCGACTTGCCGCGGCCCGACAGGCTCGGATGAGTCATGAAATATCTATGCGCGTTGAAACGCTCCTCGCCCTCCGGCGGCGTGATGCGCTGCGACGAGCCGTCCGGCAGCACGCGATAGCTCTGCTCATTGTCCATGAGATTGGCGATCATGATCTGGTCGAGCAATTGTTGATGCACGGTCGGGTTGACGATAGGCAGGAGCACCTCGACGCGGCGGTCGAGATTGCGCGGCATGAGGTCGGCGGAGGAAATATACACATGCGCGCGCGGATGCGGCAACGGATGCCCGCCGCCGAAAGCGTAGACGCGGGCATGTTCGAGAAAGCGCCCGACGATCGACTTCACGCGGATATTTTCGGAAAGTCCCGGCACGCCCGGCCGCAGGCAGCAGATGCCGCGCACGACGCAGTCGATGGAGACGCCCGCTTTCGACGCGGCGTAAAGCGCGTCGATGATCTCGGGGTCGACCAGCGCATTGCATTTGAGCCAGATCGCGCCCGGCTTGCCGGCCTTCACGGACTCGATCTCCTGCTCGATATGTTCGAGCAGCTTCTTCTTCAGCGAAATCGGCGAAACCGCCATGCGCTCCAGCCCCGCGGGCTCGGCGTAGCCGGTAATGAAATTGAAGATGCGCGACACGTCGCGCCCGATCGCCGGATCGGCGGTGAAGACGGAAATGTCCGTATAGATACGCGCCGTGACGGGATGATAATTGCCCGTGCCGATATGGCAGTAGGTCGCGAGCCCGGACCCTTCGCGGCGCACGACCATCGAGAGCTTCCCATGCGTCTTCAGTTCGATGAAGCCGAAGACGACCTGCGCGCCGGCGCGCTCCAGATCGCGCGCCCAGCGGATGTTCGCCTCTTCGTCGAAGCGCGCCTTCAGCTCCACCAGCGCGGTGACGGATTTGCCCGCTTCCGCCGCCTCGACCAGCGCGCGCACGATGGGGCTGTTGTTGGAGGTGCGATAGAGCGTCTGCTTGATGGCGATGACATTGGGATCGCGCGCCGCCTGTTGCAGGAACTGCACGACGACGTCGAAGGACTCGTAAGGGTGATGGACCGCAAGGTCCTTCTGCTTGATGGCGAGGAAGCAGTCGCCGCCATTGTCGCGCACGCGCTCGGGGAAGCGCGGATTATAGGGTTTGAATTTCAGATCGGGCCGGTCGAGCGCCACGAGTTCCGAAAGATCGTTGAGCGCCAGCATGCCGTCGATTTCGAAGGTTTCGCTCGGCTCGACTTCCAGTTCGTCGGCGACCAGCGCGCGCAGGGAATCCGGCATGTCGGCGGCGACTTCGAGACGGATCACCGATCCGCGCCGACGCCGCTTCAGCGCGGTCTCGAAGAACAGCACGAGATCTTCGGCTTCTTCCTCCACTTCGAGATCGCTGTCGCGGATGACGCGGAACAGCCCCTGCCCGCGCAAGAGATAGCCCGGAAAGAGACGCTGCGCATTCATCGCAATCAGCGTTTCGAGCAGCATGTAACGCTCACGCCCGCCGCCGGCGCTCGGAAGGTGGACGAAGCGCTCGATCTTCGACGGCAGGCGCACGAGCGCCTGTAGCGTCTTGCGGTCGCCCGGCCGAACCAGCTCCAGCGCCAGCGTGAAACCGAGATTGGGAATGAACGGGAAAGGATGCGCCGGATCGACCGCGAGCGGCGTCAGCACCGGAAAGATGCGGCTGAGGAAATGTTCCTCCAGCCATTCGCGATCGGCCTTGGAGACGTCGGCGGGTTCGACGATCGCGATGCCGACGTCCTCGATCTCGCGGCGCAACTCGCGCCAGCGCCGTAGCTGCTCATTTGTGAGCAGAACCACACGCTCATTGATCTTGGCGAGCTGTTCGGTCGGCGACAGTCCGTCCTGCGACACCGCCGTGAGGGCGGAGCGCACTTGCCCGCGCAGGCCCGCGACGCGGACCATGAAGAATTCATCGAGATTGTTTGCCGAAATCGACAGGAACCGCAACTGTTCGAGCAGCGGGTGGTTTTTGTTCGACGCCTCTTCCAGAACGCGCCGGTTGAACTCCAGCCACGAAAGCTCCCGGTTGATGAAGCGGCTCGGCGACGCCGCCAGCGCCTCCGGATCTTCGAGAATCTCCCCCGCCGGGTCCATCACCTCGATCGCCGCGACCTCGATTTCGGTCGCGCCACGCGTCTTGTCTCTCATATTGGCTGTCATGCCGCTGTCCCGTTTTTCCCATCATGCCACAGCGGCTCGCGAGGCGGCAGGGAGAATTAACGTAACAGGTTAATCCTCGGCCGCGTCTCCCGCGCCGGCGAACGCCTCTATGACCTGCGCCGCCAGCGCCCGCGTCACCGGGCGTCCCTGAGCCAGCGAGGCGCGATCCAGCGCCGCGACAAAAGCGCGCGCAGCGTCGAGAGAGCGCTCCAGACGCAGGGCCGCGTAAGCCAGCGCCGGCGGCTCGACGAGAAGCTGGCGGTCGCGAAAAAGCTTCTCCAGAACCGCCCGCATCAACTCGTCGTCGGGCGCGCCGATCTCTACGACGGGCGCACGACGCAAGCGTGACAAAAGGTCGGGCAGCGCGATCTCGGCCGCCGTCGCCGTCCGGCGGGCGCTCATCAGAACATAAACGCGGTGCTCGACGGCGAAATTGAGCAGGTGGAACAAGGCCGTCTCGTCCTGCACGCGGTCGACGTCATCGAGGGCGATGGCCTGCGGCGCGGCCTCGGCGAGCGCCGCGAGCGTCGGCAGATCGGCGGCGTCCGCACGAAGCGCCCCTACCCGCTCGGCGAAGATCGCCAGTAGATGGCTCTTCCCGCTCCCCGCCGGGCCGATGAGCGTCAGGATGCGATCGGGCCAGTCCGGCCAGTTCTCGACCATCGCCAGCGCGGCGACATTCGAGGGCGCCGCGAGAAAATCCTCCCGGCCGAAACGCGGCGCGAGCGACAGCTCCAGCGGAAGCTGCGCGGGCGCGCGGACGCCGTCTCCCATTGGTCAGGCCCGGTCGCGGGCGTAGCGCGGCTCGCGATAAAGCGCGCTGGCGCGATAGCGGCGGGCAAGGAAGCGCATCAGCGCGCCGAGCGCCGCGGCGACGGGCACGGCGACGATGAGCCCGGTGAAGCCGAACAGCGCGCCGAAGGCCAGCAAGGCGAACATGATCCAGACCGGATGCAGCCCGACGGAGGCGCCGACGAGGCGGGGCGACAGCACGTAACCATCCATGATCAGGCCCGTCGTGACGATGGCGATGGCCTCGATCGGCAAATTGATTTGCGGCCAGGCCTGCACGATGGCGATGATGATCGAGAGCACGAAGGCCGTGATCGAGCCGACATAGGGAACGAAGCTCAAAAAGCCCGCGATCACGCCGATAAGAAAGCCGAAGTTCAGTCCGATCAGGGAAAGGCCCAGCGCGTACCAGACGCCGAGGAACAGGCACACCAGCGACTGTCCGCGCACGAAGCCTGCAAGCGCACGGTCGATATCGCGCGCCAGCATGCGCACGTCCTCGCGGTGCCGCGGCGGCACGAGATCGTCGATTATATGCACCATGCGATCCCAGTCGAGCAGCATGTAGAAGGCGACGACCGGCGTGATGACGACAAGCGAGATGACATTGATCAGCGCATAGCCGCGCCAGATGAGCGACTTCAGAAAATCGCCGATCAGCGCCGCGCCCTGGCTGGCAAGATCGTTGATATATTTCTCGACGTCGAAGTTCACGCCCGGCACCCCGAGTCCGTATTTGTCGAGAAACTCCTTCAAATAATCGCTCGTAAAATGCGCGCTCCACTCGATGATGAGACCATGCAGCGTCTGCAGATAGCCGGGTAAAGCGGTGAGCAGTCCCGCAAGCTGATGGGTGAGGATCGGCAGCAGGATGACGAGCGCCGTCACCACGAAAGCGACGAAGCCGGAGAGCAGAAGAAGCGCCGCGCCGAGGCGCGACGCGCCCCAGCGTTGCAGCCGGTCGGCGACAGGATCGAGCAGATAACCCAGCGCCGTCCCCGCAACGAAGGGCGCGAGGACAGGACTGAGCAGGTAAAGCGTCGCGGCCAGAGCAAGGAGAGTCAGGCCCCAGAGCGTGAGCTGGCGCTCGAGGCTGAGGCCCGCCCATTTGACCGTGACGACCCGTTGCTCCTGGGCCGGCGTCGCCGGCGCGGCGGCCTTTGACAACTCCGCAGCTTTCCCCGCCCCCCGGCGAGGGGGGAGGACCGACTGCTCCTGCTTCGCCATCGCTCACGGCCTCATATGCTGGACCCAGAGCAACAGATAGACGCTTGCGGAAGCGATGGTCAATGTAGCGACGCTTGCGATGAGCAGGTCTTCCAGAAGCGTCAGCCGGAAGCCGAAGGCGAGCCCGCCGAGAATGACGGCGGCGAGCGCCAATTGCGCGGCCGTGGTGAACTTGGAGGCCACATGTGGTCTGACCTTTATCGGCCGGCCGAGAAACCACGAGACTCCGACGCCGCCAATAATCAGGGCGTCGCGGAAGACGATAAGGATGGCGAGCCAGACCGGCGCCTCGCCCATGATCGCAAGCGTGACATAGATCGAGATGATCAGCGCCTTGTCGGCAAGCGGATCGAGCACCGCGCCAAGCTCGGACTGAAGGCTGTAGGTTTTCGCCAGCCAGCCGTCGAGCGCGTCGGAGGCGCCCGCGAGAACGAAGATGAAGAAGGCCGTGCGCCAGCTTTCCTCCGACACCATGACAATGGCGATGGGCGTCAGCAGAATCCTGCCGAGGGTGATGAAATTCGGAAGCGAGGCAAACCAGCGGGACGCCATGCAACCTATCTGGCGCACCTATGGCCGCTTCACAATCCCCGGCGCCTTCCTGCCTGCATCGCCAGCGCGGAGAGGCCCAGCGCCAGCGCGACCAGTCCAAGCAGGATCGTGGAAATGGCGTTGATCTGCGGCGAAACGCCCAGCCTTACCTGCGAATATATTCGCATGGGGAGGGTCGTGGCGCCCGGCCCCGTGGCGAAGCTCGCGATGATGAGGTCGTCCAGGGACAAGGTGAAGGCCAGCATGAAGGCGCTCGCCAGCGCCGGAACGATCTGTGGCAGGGCGACAAGCACGAACGCCTGGGCCGGCGTCGCGCCGAGATCCATCGCCGCTTCCTCAAGCGTCGGATCGCAGCCGCGCAGCGCCGCCAGAAGCGCAACCGTGGTGAAGCACATCGTCAGCGTGACATGGCCGATGACGAGCGTGATGAATCCACGCCCGACGCCCAGCGCCACGAAACAGGAAAGCAGCGCGAGGCCCAGCACGACTTCGGGCAGGACGAGCGGCGCATGGACCGCGCCGAAGAACAGCATGCGGGAGCGGAAGGCGCCGTACCGCGCCAGCGCCACCGCCGCCAGCAGGCCGAGGAAAGTGGCGATAGCTGCGGATAAAAGCGCGGCGGCCAGGCTGATCTTCGCAGACTCGAGTAGCAGCTCATTGTCCAGAAGCGCGGCGTACCATTTCGTCGAGAAGCCGCCCCAGACGGAGACGAGTCGAGAGGCGTTGAAGCTCATCACCGCCAGGATGACGATCGGCGCATAGAGAAAGACGAAGCCGGCAAGCAGGGTGAGAACGCGCAGGACATTCGAGGAGCGGCTCACCGGCGCCCCTCCTCTTCCTTCAGCCGCGCGCGTTCCCAAAGCAGAAGCGGAACCAGCAGAATGCACACCAGCGTAATCGCGACGGCCGAGGCTGCGGGCCAGTCGTGATTGGCGAAGAAATCGTTCCAGAGCGTGCGGCCGATCATCAGCGAGTCGGAGCCGCCGAGGAGGTCGGGAATGACGAATTCGCCGACCGCAGGAATGAAGACGAGCAGCGCGCCCGCGATCACGCCGTCTCGCGAGAGCGGCAGCGTCACGCGCAGGAAAACCTGTAACGGCGACGCGCCGAGATCGGCGGCGGCTTCCCGCAGGCTGACGTCCTGTCCTTCCAGCGCCGCATAGATCGGCAACAGCATGAAAGGCAGATAGGAATAGACGATGCCGACGATGACCGCGCCATTCGTCGCAAACATCTGGAGCGGCGCGTCGATGAGGCCGAGAGCGATCAGCGCATTGTTGATGAGCCCTTCATCCTTGAGCAGCGCGATCCAGGCGTAGACGCGGATGAGGAAGCTCGTCCAGAAGGGCGCCGCGGCGAGGCCGATCAGAAAAGGCCGCCACGACCCCGGACTGCGCGCCATCGCCAGCGCGAAGGGATAGGCGACAAGAAGGGTCATCAGCGTCGAGACGCCCGCGATCCAGAGTGAATTGACGTAGGAGTCGAAGTAAAGACTGTCCGTGACGAGCGCGCGATAATTATCGAGCGTGAGCGTCTGCGCCTTGGCCCACATTTGCGCGAAGCCATCGGACGGCAGAAAGCGCGGCTCGTAGGGCGGCCGCGCCAGCACCGAATGCGACAGCGATATTTTCGCGATCAGCAGCATCGGCGCGAGGAAGAAGGCGGCGATCCAGAGATAGGGGATCGCCAGCGTCAGCCTCTGGCCAAGGGAGAGCTTGCGGGGCGCGCTCATTCCTGGACTCTCACGCATGACCCTTCGAGACGGCCGCTTCGCGGCCTCCTCAGGGTGAGGAACTCCCGTGGTTTGATGCAAATAATCGCAGGAGCGCCCTCATCCTGAGGAGCGCGCAAAGCGCGCGTCTCGAAGGACGAGGGCGCGTGACCGACGCAACCGCCGTCGACACGGCCGCTTCGCGACCTCCTCAGGGTACGGGCGTTTACACCTTCCGCGGTCATGCGCCCTCCGCGAAGAGCACGCCAGCGTCCGGCGCAATGGTCAGCCTCACTTCTTCGCCGATCGCGAAACGTCCCTCATAGGCGCCGACCCGCAGCACGACGTCCGGCGTCACGCGTACGCGCAAAAGCGAATATTCGCCACGAAAAACGAAATCCTCCACCCGCCCCGCGATCCCCTCGCCCGCTCGCGCAACGCCAATGCGCTCGGGCCGCACGCTCAGCGTCGCGCGCGCGCCTTCGGGCAAATCGCAGACCGCGCGCGGCAGCCGGCCGAAGGATGTCTCCAGCGCGCAGGCTTTCACGACGCCCTCGACAAAATTCGTCTCGCCGACGAAACCCGCGACGAAGCGCGTCGCGGGCTTTTCGTAAATCTCCAACGGCGTCGCGACCTGCTCCACCCGGCCCGCACGCATGACGGCGATGCGGTCCGCGAGCGCCAGCGCCTCGTCCTGATCATGGGTGACGATGACGAAACCCGTCTGCGTCTTGCGCTGGATTTCCTTGAGCTGAAACTGCGTCTCTTCCCGCAGCTTGCGATCGAGCGCGCCGAGCGGTTCATCGAGCAGCAACAGCGCGGGCCTCGGCGCCAGCGCGCGGGCGAGCGCGACGCGCTGGCGCTGGCCGCCGGATAGTTCATTGATGCGCCGCGTCGCGTAAGGCGCAAGCTGCGTCATGTCGAGTAGTTCGGCGACGCGCGATTGGATCGCCTCTTTCGCTTCGCCCTTGCGGCGCAGGCCGAACGCCACATTCTCGAACACGTTGAGATGCGGAAACAGCGCATAGGACTGGAACATCATGTTAACCGGCCGCCGATGCGGCGGGACGCCGGCGAGATCGGCGCCGTTCAGCGTCACGCGCCCGCTGTCCGGCGCCTCGAAACCCGCAATGCAGCGCATGAGCGTGGTCTTGCCGCAGCCCGATGGGCCGAGCAGCGCGAAAAATTCCCCTGCCCCGACGTCGAGCGACACGCCGTCGAGCGCCGCGACCGCGCCATAGCTCTTTCGGGCGTCGACGACCGAGAGGAGCGGCGCGCTCACTTTCCGCTCTCGCGGCGAAACAGCGCACGCCAATGGCGCACGCTCGTATCCGTGGCCGGAATGTCTTCGAGACTCTCGATGCGCAGGCCATCGAGCGCAAGCGCCTCGATCTGGGCGCGCGTCAACGGCCAGGGCGGACCGTAGATAGTCTGACCCTCGTCGCGCGCCCGGGAGATGACGAGCAGCGCGCCGCCCGGCGCCACGAATGACGCCAGCGCCCGCGCGGCGTCCGGCAGCAAAGTGTCCGGCAGGGCCTGCAAGGTGTAGAGTTCATGCACAAGATCGAAAGCGCCGCGCCATTCCGGCGGCGCGTGAAAAAGATCAGCGGCGACATACGTCACCGGGCTTTGCGGAAAGCGGCGCGTCGCCCAGTCGATCGCGCGCGGCACGAGATCGAAGGCGGTCACCGTCGCGCCCGCCGCCGCGAGGGCCTCGGCATTGTCGCCCAGCCCGGAACCGACGTCGAGCGCGCGCAGCCCTGCAAGCGAACGCCCCGCGAGCCATTGCGTCAGCAGCGGATGCGGCGCGAGGCCAGCCCAGGGCACGCCCGCCGCATCGTCGCCGGCGAGGTCGTAAACCGCCTCGAACCATTCGCGCCGATGCGGATCGGCGTCGACGCCGCCGGGGCGCTTATGCGGGTCGATGGCGTCGAGGCGCGCGCGGGCGCGGGCGCGCCGGTCGGCAAAATCATCCATTGTCACGACTGCGCCTTCGGTTCGCGCGCCTTTTCCACCCAGCGCCCGTTTTCGTCCTGCTGCTGATAGATCAGCGTCTGGCCGGCGTCGCGCAGCGTCTTCCATTGCGCGCGCGCGTTCTGCAGTTCGTCGTCGTTGTCGCCGTTGAAAAGCAGCGCCGCGCGCAGACGCGGCGCCGCCTCGCCCGCGAGGACCGGCGCCATCTCCACGCCTTCCACGAAGATGCGCACATCCGCGCCGTTGGGGTTCTCGTCGGAGTCTGTCAGATAGACGGGCTGAGTTTCCGCGCCGGATTCCGCCTTCGCGCCATGCGGCAGGAAACTCTCGGGCTTGTAGCGCCACAAATGATCGTCGAGCGCGCGCAGACGCGCCGCTGTCGCGGTCTGCACCACGACGCGCCAACCGCGCGACAGCGAGATTTCCAGAAGCGTCGGAAGCGCGTCCTCGACGCTGCGCGTCTTGAGGTGGAAAAAGGAGATTTCGACCATCGGCCCGCCCTCCGGCACGGCGGCGACGCCTTTGATGGCCAATTCGGGGTGGACGCGCAAGACCCTGGAGCGGAGAACAGGGGGCTCCTCAGCCCCTCCCGAAACCCGGCGCCCAGCAGGGCGGATCGCTGGCTGGAAAGGACTCCACGCCGGCCTCGTAGACAACGTCCTCGGCCGCCTCGTAGATCAGCGTCACTTCCAGATCGCAGTGAATACGGGCTCGGCGCGACAGGCGCTCGACGACCTTCTGAGCCTTCGACTTCTCCTCTTCGCTGTTGACCGCGCCCTTCACGACGACGTCCTCGCCATGAAGCTCGAACAGAACGCGCATGATGTCCACGCCGCTTTCCTGCATGGCTTCCTGAATGGCGGTCTTCACGTCGCGGGGCAGCGCGCTCATGCGGTTCTCCAAAACGAAGAGCGCCACAGCCTGCGGACTGTGGCGCTGGATGCTTTTCGCCTCATTCACATATGCGCCGTCGTCACCCTGTCGGTGTCTTCGGCTGGCAGAGCGAAGCCCGCCCAGAGCAGGATGATGGTCAGCAGGAGATGCAGCCAGTTGTCGGGGTGGTTCGTCGCCAGGCCCATCGAATTGAGCGAATTCAGCGAGATGAAGCCGAGGACGGTGACGATCGCATAGATCACGCCGATAACCCGGAGCGTGATTACCGGCGCATTGTAATAGGGGCTGGCCAGCAGAATGCCGCCCGAGACGATGTGCACGATGTTGTGGAAGGTGTTCACCTCGAACAGACCGCGATAGGAGACGAGCGGATTCGGGATGAAGCCGAGGATGCCGACGATGATGAAAATCACGCCGAGGATTTTCGCTATCGCATCGGCGTTCCAGCTTCTGGTGGCAAAGCTGCGTTCCATGAGAGGTTCCTTTCGCTGCTGCGCTTCGGCCCCTTCAGCATGGGGGCCGACAGCCGGGGATGCGCGACGCGCAATCCCCTCACGCTCACAACGCCTACAGTTGGAACGCAGCGAAAGGTTTTCAAATAAATTTCAGATGCTTGGCCTGAGCCTAATATAAAATGAAAACGGGCGGCGGGCCTTTCCTGGGACCCGTCGCCCTGCTTTCCCCGGACGTAAGTGTCTCGCGAACGCCGGAGAATTCCTCTCGCCTTACAGTCCGGCGAGATAATTCGTCGGATCGACCGGCGTGGCGCCCTTGCGCAGCTCGAAGTGAAGCTGCGGCGAGCCGACGTTGCCGGTCTGGCCGGACTTGGCGATCGTCTGGCCGCGCTTGACCGTGTCGCCGCGCTTCACATCCAGCTCGCCGTTGTGAGCATAGGCGGTGACGAAGCCGTTCGAATGGCGGATCAGCACCAGATTGCCGTAGCCCTTCAGCTCGCTGCCGGCATAGGCGACCTGCCCGTCCTCGGCGGCCTTCACCGGCGTGCCTTCCGGCACGGCGATGTTGATGCCGTCATTGCCGCCCGACGAGAAGCCCTGAATGATGCGGCCACGCGCCGGCCAGCGGAACTTGTCGGCTTCGACGGAGACCTTCGTCGTATCTTCCGCCGCCGGAGCGGCAGGCGCGGGCGCCGCCGCCTTTTCGGCAGGACGCGGGGCTTCCGCCGGCTTCTCCGCCATGGCGACCTTGGACTGCTTCTCGGCCTTCGTGGCGGCGGCCTCCTCGGCCTTCGCCTGCTTCTCGGCCTGCGCCGCCTTGGCGGCCTCGGCCTGCGCGAGCTTTGCTTCCTTGGCGGCCTTCTGGGCTTCCGCCTTGGCGGTTGCGTCAGCCTTGGATTTGGCCGCCTCGACCTTGGCGAGCTTGGCCTTCTCGGCCGCAAGTTTCGCTTCGGCGGCCTTCGCCTCGGCGGCTTTCTTCGCTTCCGCCTGCTTCGCCTCGGCGAGCTTCTTGGCGTCAGCGGCCTTGGCGGCGGCGGCGAGGCGCGCGTCCTGCGCGGCCTTGTCGGCCTCGGCCTTCTTCAGCCGTTTCGCTTCCTGCTCCTTGGCCAGCGCGTCGGCCTTTTGGGCCTTCGGGTCCGCTTCGGCGGCCTTCGGTTCGGGCCTGGCGGCGGGCTTGACTTCAGCGGCCTTCGCCGGGGCGGCGGCCGCAGCGGCGGCGCCGGCGCGATAGACCGGGATGATCAGCCGTGCGCCGGGCTGCACCTGCGCCACATTGCTGTAGCCATTGGCGTGCAGCAGCGCATCGGTGGGAACGCCGTAGCGCGTGGCGAGAACCGCCGCCGTCTCTCCGGCGCCCACGGTGACCGGCGTGCCGCCGTCAGCGGTCCAGTGCGAGGCCCCGGAACCGCCGGCCGGAGCCGAAGCGACCGGCGCGGGAGCGCGGGGCGCGACCGGCTGGGCCGAGGCGACCGGCGCGGTCGTGCCCGGGAGCGGACGGGATTCGACACGGCCCGGCAGGGGAGACGGCGCTCCCGCGCCAGCGCCGGCGTCCGTCGGGGCTCCGATGGAGCCGGTCGGGGCGCGATCGACGCCGCTTCTCGCGATCTTCGGCGCGGAGCCGGAGGAGAACGGATCTGAGAAGGGATCGGAGAGACGCGATGCGTCCGAGCAACCGGCCATGAGCGCCGCTGCTCCGGCAGCCAGCATGAGTCGCACCGCGACCCGCGAAAAACCATTTTGACGCTGAGTAAACATGACGCGACCCACTCGCACGCACTAAGAACGAACTCAGTTCTACGCGGAGGGGGGTTAAGGAGCCGTTTAAGATGAATCGTCGCTTCACCGATCGGCGAAAAAACTTCCGCGCCGGCGCCGCGCCTTTTTACAGCGCCTTTGCAAGGCCAAAAGCAGCAAAGCCAATGCTGTGCTGGCCAAGACTCGTCTCGCGCAACTCGCCGCTATCGGTGAAATCAACCTTAATCAATCGTTGCCGCGGACGCTTCTCGCCCGCCTTTTTCTCGCTCAAAACGTAAACGAGCGCCCCGCCCGGCGTGAGCCGGCGGAGCAGCGCAGCGGGGGCTTCCTCCAGCGCCGCGTTGATAATAATGCGGTCAAAATCGCCGAGCTCCGGGTCCGGGGCGAGGCCGTCGGCATGGAGCACGGAGACATTGTCGACGCCGAGCCCGGCAAGGCGCCGCGCCGCCTCGATCGAGAGCGTCGCGAAGCGTTCGAGGGTCACGACCTCTCGCGCCAGCCGCGCGAGGATGGCTGTCCCGTAGCCGGAGCCCGCGCCCACCTCCAGCACCCGATGCTCCCGCCCGACCCGCAGCGCCTCGATGCGGCGCGCCAGATCGGAGGGACGCGACATGGTCTGTCCGCAGCCCAGCGGCAGCGACATGTTGTTGTTGGCGAGATCGCGGAACTTATAGGGCGCGAAGGCTTCGCGCGGCGCGGCCTCGAAGGCGCGCATGATGGCGATGTCCCGCACGCCCGCCCGTCGAAGCGCCAGAAGCAGCGCTGCGCGCTCCTCGACGGCGACCGCTGCGGCGGGCGTTTCCTTCACGGGCTTTCCTCGAAGAAGGCGGCGAGCCGTGTGACGGTGGGATGATCGGTCAGATCGAGCTGAAGGGGCGTGATCGAAATCTTCTTTTCGTCGACTGCAAGCAGATCCGTTCCCGCCCCCGGCGTGAAATTGCCGCGCTGGAAGGAAATCCAGTGATAGGGATTGCCGCGTCCGTCCTTGCGATCCTCGATCTTCATCAGATCATTGCTGCGCCGGCCCTGCATGGTGACGGCGACGCCCTGCACCTCATGCGGCGGACAATTGGGGAAATTCACATTCATCAGCACGTTTCGCGGAATCCCGGCCTCGAGGAGCCTGCGCACCATCGCCACGCCATGCGCCTGCGCGCATTCCCAGTGCACGACTCGGCGGCCAGCGAAGAAATCATAGACCTGTGACAGCGCAATGGCCGGAATGCCGAGGATCGTCGCCTCCATGGCGCCGGCGATGGTGCCGGAATAGGTGACGTCCTCCGCAATGTTCTGGCCGCTGTTGACGCCGGAGATCACGAGGTCCGGCGGATGGTCGAGCATGATCTTGCGCACGCCCATGATGACGCAATCCGTCGGCGTGCCTTTCACGGCGAAATGGCGGGGCGAGATTTCGCGCAGCCGCAAGGGGTCGTTGATCGACAGTGAATGCGCGACGCCCGACTGTTCGAATTCGGGCGCAATGACGAAAACGTCGTCGGTGAGCGCGCGCGCAATTTCCTCAGCGACAGCGAGCCCCTCCGCGTTGATCCCGTCGTCATTGGTGATGAGAATGCGCATTCAGACATCTATCTCCGCGGGTAACGACAATGCAGATGCAGTTCCATACCTCCCCTGCACGGGGAGGCGGGCGGTCGAAAACCGCCGGGCGGGGTTCGAGCCGCTACGGTTGTGACGGGGCCTTGCCCCACCCGACCGGCTTCGCCGAGGCCACCCTCCCCGTAAAGGGGAGGGATAGCTCGCGCCGATGACGTAGTGGAGGCTACCCTTCGTAAGAGTCCTTCACCAGCCGGTCCAGGAGGCGCACGCCCCAGCCCGCGCCCCAGCTCTGGTTGATGTCGCTCGACGGCGACCCCATGCCCGTTCCGGCGATGTCGAGATGCGCCCACGGCGTCTTGCCGACGAAACGCTGAAGAAACTGCGCGGCCGTGATGGACCCGGCATGGCGCCCGCCGGTGTTCTTCATGTCGGCGAATTTCGAGTCGATCATCTTGTCGTACGCCGGTCCCATCGGGAAACGCCAGAGCTTTTCGCCGGTCGCGTTCCCGGCCTTGGTCAGCCGCTCGGACAATTCATCGTTGTTGGAGAACAGGCCGCCATATTCCTGGCCGAGCGCGACGAGGATGGCGCCGGTCAGCGTGGCAAGATCGACGATCGCCGCGGGCTTGTGCTTCTCGATGACGTAAGTGAGCGCGTCGGCGAGCACGAGACGGCCCTCGGCGTCCGTGTTGATGACCTCGATCGTCTGGCCCGACATGGATTTGACGATGTCGCCCGGACGCTGCGCCTTGCCGTCGGGCATGTTCTCGACGAGCCCCAGCACGCCGACCACATTGGCCTTCGCCTTGCGCGCCGCGATCGCGTAGAGCGCGCCGGTGACGGCGGCGGCGCCGGCCATGTCGCCCTTCATGTCCTCCATGGACGCCGCCGGCTTGATGGAGATGCCGCCGGTGTCGAAAACGACGCCCTTGCCGACGAAGGCGACGGGCGCCGCGTCTGCGGCGCCGCCGTTCCAGCGCAGCACGACGAGCCGGCTCTCGTTCTCGGACCCCTGCCCCACGCCGAGAAGCGCGCGCATCCCGAGTTCGGCCATCGCCTTCTCGTCGAGGATCTCGACCTCGACGCCGAGCTTCATCAATTCGGAGGCGCGGCGGGCGAATTCCGCCGGCGACAGGACATTGGCGGGCTCATTGACGAGCGTGCGGGCCAGAACCACGGCCTCGGCCGTCGGGGCTGCGGCGACGACGGACGCGCGGGCGCTGTCCACGTCGGCGACGGCGAGCTTCACCTCGGCGGGCCCGCTCTTGTCGTCGTCCTTCTTCTTTGTCTTGTACTGGTCGAACTTATAGGCGCGCAGCCAGCCGCCGAGCGCGACCTGCGCCGCCGCCTCGGCCGGTTCGGCGGGAGCGTCCGGAAGGTCGAGCAGCACGATCGCAGCGGCGCCGGCCTCGATTTTGGCCGCAGCCTGCCCGCCAAGGCTGAGATAATCTTCGAATTTCGTGGGCTTTTCTCCTTCGTCGCCACCCCCGGCGCCGACGCCGAGGATGACGAGCCGGCTCGCGGCGACGCCGACGGGAGCGAGAATCTCCAGTGAGGAGCCAGTCTTGCCCTTGAATTTGGCGGCCGCGGCGGCGCGCTCGATCTGCGGCTGCGCGTCCTTGACGATCCCCCTGGTCCGGTCGCCCATCGCAAGGTCGTTCCCGGCGAAGATGACGAGCGTGCGCGGCCGGGCGGCGTCCTCCGGCGCGCCGAGCGCGGCCGCGGCGTCGTCGAAGGAAATGACCTCGAATTTGACGTTAAGCGTCATGTGTGGAGCCTCGCAGGGGCGGCCCGGCCGTTTTGGCCGCGCTACAGGAACATTGGGCGCGCAATATCCCGGCAAGGGGCGCGGGTCAATTCACGCCCCCAAAACGCCGGAATCTCCCGGATATATGCGACCGTTGCTCAAAAGCAACGCTTTGAAAATGACTGCGTTGACTGCGGTCTGGCGGGGCTTCGGCTGCTTGCCTCGACCGCCGCGAACGTCTAGCCATTCGTAAAGGAATGGTGAAGGGCCGCGACCGCCCTTTTTCAGGGTTCGAACTTCTTGGAAAGGGGTAGCCGGGGGCCCATGGCGACGATGAGGCGAAGCTGCGCGCCGCTGGGTCCGGGCCGTTCCGCCGCGGGAGCGCGGCCATGATCGGCGTGACCATAACGCGCTATTTCGCCATGCGTTTCATGCGCACGATCCTGGCGATCTTCTTTACGATTTTCTGCCTCACCTTCGTCGTCGTCTTCGTCGAGACGCTGCGCCGCGCAAGCGACAATCCGGCCGCCGGCGCCGGCACGGTCGCGCTGATGACCGCCATGAAGGTGCCTGCGGCGGCCGAAATGATTCTCCCCTTTGCCGTGCTGTTCGGCTCCATGGCCACCTTCGTCGACCTCACGCGCAAGCTGGAGCTGATCGTGGCGCGCGCGGCGGGCATGTCGGTCTGGCAGTTCATCATGCCGGCGGCGCTCACCGCGCTGATCATCGGCTTGTTCTCAGTGGCGATCTACAATCCGCTGTCGGCAATAATGAAAATCCGCTCCGACCAGATGGAGTTCGAGCTTTTCGGCCAGCCGGGCAGCGTTCGCATGGATCACGGCGTCTGGATGCGCCAGCACGGCGTCGACGGGGCCGCGGTGCTTCACGCCATGAACGCCGCCAATGGCGGCGTCAATCTGCAGGGCGTGAGCGTCAACGTCTATGCGCCGACGGGAATATTCGTGGAGCGCATCGAGGCCGCGACGGCGCATCTCGAACCGGGCGTCTGGGTGCTGGAGCGCGCCGTGGTGAGCGCGCCCGGCGAACCCGCGCGGAGCGTCAGCTCCTATCTCCTCGCGACCGATCTCACCCCTGAACAGGCGGCGGCAGCCGCAACGCCGCCGCAGGGCACGCCTTTCTGGAGTCTGCCGGGCGTCGCGCGGCGGACCGCGGAGGCCGGGCTCGACGCCACGGAATACAGGTTGCAGTTCCAGACGCTCCTCGCGCGGCCATTGCTGCTGATCGCCATGGTGCTGGTTTCTGCTAGCTTTTCGTTAAGGTTCTTTCGATTCGGCGGAGTCGCGAAGACCCTTTCCGGTGGCGTCGTGGCAGGGTTCGTGCTCTACATCGTGACGAAAGTCCTGTCGGATCTCGGCGGCGCGGGCATGATCAGTCCTCCCGTCGCCGCCTGGTCGCCTGCGCTTGTCGGGAGCATGTTGGGCACGCTTACTTTGCTCTATTCGGAGGACGGCTGATGCGGTTTCGCCGCCTCCGTTATCTCTCGGCTTTGATGTCCAGCGCGGCCGCCATCTTGGGCGGCGCGAACGCCCTTGCGCAACCTTCCACGGTTGGGCCTCAGGATGCGGGCGCGCGCATGGTCGTCGAGGCCAAGGAGATGGTCTACGACGAGAAGAAGAACATCGTCACCGCTCAGGGACAGGTCCAGATCGTCTATAAGGGCCGTCTGCTGGAGGCGGACCGCGTCATCTACGATCGCAACACCTCGCGCGTCTATGCGGAGGGCCACGCCCAGCTCACCGAGCGCGACGGCACGATCGCCCGCGCAGACCGTTTCGACCTTACTGACGACTTCAAGAACGGCTTTATCGAGAGTCTCCAGGTCGACGCCGCGAACGACACTCATTTCAGTTCGCCGCGCGCCGAACGCTCGGACGACGTCACGACCTTCGACCTGGGCTCCTACACGGCCTGCGAGGCCTGTAAGGACGACCCGTCGAAGCCCCGCACCTGGCAGGTGAAAGCCAAGCGGATCATTCACGACAGCACGGAAAAGACGATCTATTACGAGGATGCGACCTTCGAGCTCCTCGGCGTTCCGATCGCCTATGTGCCGTTCTGGTCCTCCGCCGATCCGACAGTGAGACGCAAGTCGGGATTTCTGACGCCTGTTCTGAGCTATCGGCAGGCGTTGGGCGCGGGCGTCGGACTTCCCTACTTCTGGGCCATCTCGCCCGATTCCGACCTCACGATCACGCCCACCTATTTCTCTCGTCAGGGCCCCTATCTCACCGGCGAGCTCCGCAAACGCTTCGAGAACGGCGTCATGACGTTCCGAGGCGAGGGCACGCATGTCGGCAATCCGGACGCCTTCGCCCCGGCGCCCTATGGGGCCGGCGACCGGCGCTGGCGCGGCGCCCTGCAGACGACCGGCGATTTCTCGCTCAACGACCGCTGGCGCGCCGGCTGGGACATCACCGCCCTGTCGGACCGCTTCTTCCTGCAGGACTACAAGCAGTATAATTACCTGCTGCAGAACTATTATTTCCGCGAGTCTTCATCGACCATCTATCTGACAGGCCAGGGTCCGCGCAGTTACTTCGACATGCGCGGCTATTATTTCCAGGTCCTGTCGCCGAGCGACGTGCAGGCGCAGCAGCCTGTCGTGCATCCGGTCGTGGATTACAACCGCGTCTTCGACATCGATCCGGCAAAGACCGCCGGCATCGGCGGACAGGTCGAACTCGACGCCAATGTGACGAGCACGTCCGCGTCCGTCGCCATGTATGAGTCGATCAATCCGCGCACGCTCGACTCCATCTACGGCCTCTACAACGTCTGTCAGCTCTATCAGCGCAGCACCATTCCGGCGAACAGCCAGTGTCTGCTGCGCGGCGTCGGCGGCGATTATCAGCATGCAACGCTCAGCGGCGCCTGGAAGCGCAAGGTTATCGACCCGGTCGGCGGCGTCTGGACGGCCTTCGCCTTCGCCCGTTTCGTCGGCAGCTATCTCGACTACGACCGGCAGGGCCTCTATCCGATCTACAACAGTTTCGGCGAGCCGATACCGAACATCAATCAAGGCCTGTTTTTCAACGGTCAGGACCAGCGCTTCCGCGGTCAGGCATTGCCTGGAATCGGGGCTGAATGGCGCTATCCGATCCTCGCGGCCACGCCGCTTGGCGGCATCGTGGTCGAGCCGATCGTTCAGGTCATCGCCCGTCCGAACCAGACGTCGATCCCGTCGCTCGTCAATATGGACGCGCAAAGTCTTGTCTTCGACGACTCGACCCTGTTCGAATGGAGCAAATTCTCGGGCTACGACCGCTTCGAGACCGGCACGCGCCTGAATTACGGCGGTCAGGCGACGATGAACTTCGCCAATGGCGGCTTCGTCAACGCCATGATCGGCCAGTCGAGCCAGCTCGCGGGGGCGAACCCCTACTCCACCGCCGACGCCGCCAATGTGGGCCTCGATTCAGGGCTCAACTCCCGCGTATCGGATATTGTCGGCCGCTTCGCCTTCGCGCCGACCGCCCGGGTCAGCTTCATCGCCAAGGGCCGCTTCGACAACACGAACATGACGGCCAAGCGCATCGATCTGTTCTCGACCATCAATTTCGATCCCTTGACCCTGCAATTCCAATACGCGAATTACGCGTCGCAACCCGCTATCGGTTTCGACGTGCGTCGGCAGGGCCTTTCGGCCAGCGGCCGCTACGACCTCACGAGCAATTACTTCGTGAACAGCTCGGTCACCTTCGACATGAGCCGTTATCTCTATAACGGGCTGACATCCAACCCGATTCTCTTCACCACTTACACGGGCTCGAATCTGACGGGCACCGCGCCGGTCTTCTCGGTCGCGGCGCTTGGCGCGGGGTTCGGCTATCATGACGAATGCGCGACCTTCGCGGTGAACTACACGGAGCTCTACCAGCCGCAGGCGTCCACGGGCCTCCCGGCGCGCAACCAGGCCGTGATGGTGTCGCTGCAGTTCCGCACGCTCGGCGAAGCGCGGTTCAACTACGGCCTCGGCTCGACCCTCGTGAACGACGGCGTTCGCAACCAGTCCATCCCGATCACCTCCGCGATTCACTGACCTGCCGGCCGGCTGCGGGCGTCAATGACAGTCCCTTATGGGTCTGCTAGAAGCGCGATAACGTATTTTACCGCGCATGAAGGAGAAAATGATGCGCCTTCCCATCCTCCCGGCCGCCGCCAGGCGCGCGCTCGCCCTTGCCGGCGCCGTCGCGGGCGCCGCTCTCGCCGGGCCCGCGGCCTCCGCCACGGACGCTTTTACGGCCCCGCAGAAGGCGGGCATCGAGAAGATCGTCCACGACTACCTCATCGCCAATCCCGACGTGATCCGCGAGGCGATCGACGCGCTGAAGAAAAAGGAAGAGGCGGCCGAGCTTGCGATGCGCGAGAAGGCGCTCAACGATCTTGGCGACAAGGTCGGCAATTCGGACAATCAGGCGGTGGTCGGCAATCCCGATGGCGACGTGACGCTCGTCGAATATTTCGACTACAACTGCGGCTACTGCAAGCAGTCGCTCGCCTCCGTCGCGAAGCTCATCGAGGGCGATCCCAAGCTCCGCGTCGTATTGAAGGATTTCCCGATCCTCGGTCCGGATTCGGTCGAAGCGGCGCATGTCGCCGTCGCGGCGCGCATTCAGCTTCCGCGTGACAAATTCTGGGAATTCCACAAGAAGCTGCTCTCCACGCGCGGCCATATCGGCAAGGCGCAGGCATTCGCCGCCGCGAAGGAAGTCGGCGCGGACATGGACCGGCTGGAGAAGGACATGAGCAGCCCCGAGACCGAGAAAGCGATCAAGGAAGTCGCGGCTCAGGCCGAGCAGCTCAAATTCGACGGCACGCCGTCCTGGGTCGTCGGCAAGGAGGCGATCGTCGGCGGTCTTCCTCTGGCGCAGCTCAAGGCCAAAATCGACAATGTGCGGAAATGCGGCAAGACCGCGTGCTGACGCATTAATCTCCCGAAATTCCGGTTGATGGGCCCGCCCGCGGAAACGCGCGGCGGGCTTCCTTTGTGATGATAATGAGGCTAAGAGAGACGGCGCGCCGCGCTTCGGGGTTTGTCGATCGTTTTTCAGGAACGCAATGCCAGTCGTCCACGTCCTCAACGGTCCAAATCTCAATCTCCTCGGCAAGCGCGAACCCGCCATCTACGGCACGGCGACCCTCGACGATATTCGCGACGATCTCGACGAACGCTGCAAGGCGCGCGGCGTCGATCTCGTCTTCAGGCAGTCGAACTTCGAGGGCGATCTCATCACCTGGATTCAGGAGGCGGGCGCCGCCGCGGCGCCGGTCATTCTCAATCCGGGCGCACTGACCCATACGTCGATTGCGCTTTATGACGCGATCAAGGGCGCCGAAGCCTCGGTCATCGAGGTGCATCTCTCCAATATTCACGCGCGGGAGAGCTTCCGGCATCATTCCTATGTTTCCCCCGCGGCGCGGGGAGTCATCGCGGGCTTCGGCCCCCTTTCCTATTTTCTGGCCCTTGAAGCCGTTCTCGCCAGCATCTGAGAAAGACTAGAGAAAACGCCATGGCGCGCAAAGCACAAACGCCTTCCAAAGCCACGCGCGGCTCTTCGCCGATTGCAGCCCGCTCCGCGGTCGCCAAGCCCGCCGCAGCCGCGCCTGCGGCCAGATCCGCCGCGCCGGTCATCGACTCCGAGCTGTTGCGCACCATCGCGGAGCTTGTCGCCTCCAGCGATCTGACCGAATTCGAGGTCGAAAAGGGCGATCTGCGCATCCGCGCCGCCCGCATGCCCGCGCCCGCCCTTCCGGCGACCGTGACCATCGCCGCGCCGCCAGTCGCGCCGGCCTATGCCCCGTCGCCCGCCGCTCACGCTCCCGCCCCGCACGCCGCTCCGTCGCCGAAGCCTGTGGCGGCCGCGGAGGCAGCCGAGGAGTCGCTTGCGGACCATCCGGGCGCGGTGAAATCGCCGATGGTCGGGACCGCCTATCTGCGCCCGAACCCCGACGCCAAGCCCTTCATCGAGGTCGGCGCGCGCGTTTCGGCCGGCGATAAGCTGCTGCTGATCGAGGCGATGAAAACCTTCAATGACATCGTCGCGCCGAAGTCCGGCGTCGTGACCACCATCATCGTCGAGGACGGCCAGCCGGTCGAATATGGCGAGCCCCTCCTCGTGATCGAATAGGGTCGCGGATGTTCGACAAAATCCTTATCGCCAATCGGGGTGAAATCGCGCTGCGAATCCTGCGCGCCGCGAAGGAGCTCGGCATCTCGACGGTCGCCGTCCATTCGACGGCCGACGCCGACGCGATGCATGTGAAGCTCGCCGACGAGTCGGTCTGCATCGGCCCGCCGGCCGCGCGCGACTCCTATCTCAACATTCCCGCGCTGCTCTCCGCCTGCGAGATCACCGGCGCCGACGCCGTGCATCCGGGCTATGGCTTTCTCTCCGAGAACGCCCGCTTCGCGGAGATTCTCGAAGAGCACAACATCACCTTCATCGGTCCGAAGTCGGAGCATATCCGGCTGATGGGCGACAAGATCGAGGCCAAGGCCACGGCCAGGCGTCTCGGCATCCCCTGCGTGCCGGGCTCCGACGGTCCCGTGCTCGGCGAGAAGGAAGCGCTCAAGGTCGCGCAGAAGATCGGCTTCCCCGTGCTGGTGAAGGCGGCGTCCGGCGGCGGCGGCCGCGGCATGAAGGTCGCGCGCGACGCGGGCGATCTCGGCGTCGCAATGGCCACCGCGCGAACCGAAGCCAAGGCGGCCTTCGGCGACGACACGGTCTATATCGAGAAATATCTCGAAAAGCCGCGCCATATCGAAATTCAGGTCTTCGGCGACGGCAAGGGCGAGGCGATCCATCTCGGCGAACGCGACTGCTCGCTTCAGCGCCGGCACCAGAAGGTTTTCGAGGAGAGCCCCTCCCCGGCTCTCAATGACGTGCAACGCGCCCAGATCGGCGCGGTCTGCGCGAAGGCGATGCGCGAACTGCAGTATTCCGGCGCCGGCACGGTCGAATTTCTCTACGAGAACGGCGAGTTCTACTTCATCGAGATGAACACGCGCATTCAGGTCGAGCATCCGGTGACCGAGGCGATCACCGGCGTCGATCTTGTCTGCGAGCAGATCCGCGTTGCCGCCGGTTCGCCGCTGTCGATGAAGCAGGAAGACGTGGTTTTCTATGGCCACGCCATCGAATGCCGCGTCAACGCCGAGCACCCCTCGACCTTCCGCCCCTCGCCCGGCCGCATCGCCTATTATCATCCGCCGGGCGGCGTCGGCGTGCGCGTGGATTCGGCGGTCTATCAGGGCTATTCGATCCCGCCGAATTACGATTCGCTGATCGGCAAGCTGATCGTTCACGGCCGCAATCGAACCGAGGCGCTGATGCGCCTGCGCCGGACGCTCGACGAATTCATCGTCGACGGGATCGACACGACCCTGCCGCTGTTCCGCACGCTTGTCCGCAACGCCGACGTTCAGAACGGCGTCTACGACATCCATTGGCTGGAGCATTTTCTCGCCACGGGCGGGATCGAGCCGGGCTTTTGATCAAGGGCAATGTTGGCGGCTGTATTTCGCTGAAATCGGCGCTATCCTTGTCCTATGTCCCGTCCCGGCGCCCCTTACGCCATCACGCCCCACCTTCTGCTGCGCGCCTATTCCATCGGGCTTTTCCCGATGGCGGAGAGCGCCGAGGACGATCAGCTATTCTGGGTCGACCCTGAAAAGCGGGCGATTTTTCCGCTCGACACCTTCATCGTCTCCCGCTCACTCGCCAAGACCGTGCGTTCCGACCGGTTCGAGGTTGTCGTCGATCAGGATTTCGACGCGGTCATCGACGCCTGTGCGACGCCCGCGCCGGACCGGGAAAAGACCTGGATCAATGACGAGATCCGCCGTCTTTACCGCGAGCTGTTCGACATGGGTTTCGCTCATACGGTCGAATGCCGCCGTGACGGCGAACTGGTCGGGGGACTCTACGGCGTCGCGCTGCGCGGCGCCTTCTTCGGCGAGAGCATGTTCCACCGCGAGCGCGACGCGTCCAAGGTCGCGCTGACCCATCTCATCGCCCGACTTCGGGCGGGCGGGTTTCAATTGCTGGATACGCAGTTCATGACCAGCCATCTCGCCTCGCTCGGCGCGATCGAGATTTCGCGCGAGGCCTACCATCGCGCCCTCGAGGAGGCGCTGGTGGTTCACGCGAATTTTCATGTCTGGGAGCCCGGCGTCCGGATCAGCGGGCGTCAGGCGCTCGCGGCGATCGAGGATTGAGGCATTGAGACGCTGATCGCGAGCCCCCCTCTCCCCGATCGCGCGGAGTGAGGGGCAGAGCCGAATCCCGAAACCTTTATCAGAACGGGAAGAACCCGCCGCCGCCCTGCGGCTCCGCCGGCTGCGCGGCGGGCGCGGCCGGGGGCTTGCGCTTTTTCTTCTTGGCCGGCGCGGGCTGAGCAGGCGCTTCGCCCGTTGCGGCGTCAGGCGCCGACGGCGCAACGTCGACGGCCGGCTGCGGCGGCGCCGCGTCGGCCGGGCCGATCGGCGCATTCTCCACGGGCGACGGCGCCTTCGGCTCCACCTTGCGCGACTTCTTCTTCTTGCCCGTGTCCGGCGTTGCGGTCGCGTCGCTTGACGCCGCCGCCGTCGCGTCGGCCGGCTGGGCCGGCGCGGCGGCGACCGGCGCGGCTTCCTTGCCGCCCTTGCAGTCGATCAGCCACACGTCATAGACCGGATGCTCGACGCCATGCAGGCCGGGGCTCGCCGCAAACATCCAGCCAGAGAAGATGCGCTTGGATTCCTGCTTGGAGGCGTCCGGCTTGCCCGGCTCCTTCGCCTCAAGCCGCACCTGGCGATCCTGCTTCGGGATGATCTCGTCAACCTCCACGAAGCTCGTCGTCTGAGGCGCCTCGGTCTGGGGGCGCGTGTTGCACACGCGCGGCGTCACGTTCAGAGAGCCGAACTGGACGGTCTCATCGACAGCGACGTCGAAATTGACGATGCGCCCGGTCGTCTTGTCGAGACCAGCGAAAATCGCCGTCGGATGGCGGATCGGATCGGCGAGAGCGGCGCCCGAAAGCGCCGCCGCAACGGCGCCGAGCGCCAGACCGTAACGTAAGGAAGCGACCATTGATTCACCGCGCCGCCCCGAGGCGGCCAGAGGAAAGAGCTGGCGTTCGTAAATCAAAGAAGAAAGGCCATTCCAAGGACGCAGGAAGTCAGCCCTCCGGGCGCCAGGCCACGTAATCGCCGCCTGTCGGCGTGCGTTCGCCGGTCGAGAGCTGCGATCCCGGCGGGCGATAGGCCTGCGGCGTGCCGGTCATGTTCTGCTGATGCGGCAGCTCCCATTCCCGGCGGACATAGTCTTCCTGGGTCGGCGGCGTATCGACCGTATGGTGCAGCCAGCCGTACCAGCCCTGCGGCACAGCCGAGCCCTCGCAATAACCGTTGAATATCACCCAGCGCCGCTCGAGGCCCAGCGCCTTGTCCTTCTTCCCGCCGCGGCGGCGGTAATAGACATTGCCGAATTCGTCGGTTCCCACGCGCTCGCCATAGAGAAGGGTCCACAGCCCCGTGGAAAGCGTGGCCTTGTTCCACCAGGTGAAGAAACGGACGATGTAGGACATGCGAGTTTCGGCCTCTTGCTTGCGGCGCGCGGCGCGCCGGCCCGTCGGCGTCATTGCGCCCCTTATGGCGTCGCCGCGCGGCGAAGTCCAGCCTATCTGGTGACGAAGGCCCCAAAAGCGCGGGGTCCGTCGCCGGTCTCCGCCTTGCCGGTGACCTGCAAGGTCTTGGCGTCGATGGCCCAGAGTTCGTTGGAGAACCAGTTGGCGACGTAGACCCGCGTCCCGTCCGCGCTGGCGGCGATCCCCTCGGGATATTCGCCCACCTTTACCTCCCCCGCCGGCGCGAGGCTTGCCGCGTCGAAGACGCTGACCGCGTCGGCGTGCTGGTCGGCCACGAAAATGCGGCCTGCCGCCAGCGCCACCGTATAGGGCCGGCTACCGGTCTTCAGCGTCCCGACGACCTTGCGGGCGGCAATGTCGATTATGCTGACGTCGTCCGATTCGACATTGGCCGTATAGGCGCGCGCCCCGGCGGAATCGATGGTCACGCCGAACGGGTGCTTTCCGACCGAAATCGTCGCAACGCGCTTGAAGCTGCCGGCGTCGATGATGGAGACGGCGTTGTCGTCGCGATCGGCGACGAGGATGGTCCTGCCGTCCGGCGTCGCCGCCACGCCCGAGACCATCGCGCCGACGGCGACGTCGCGCGTGGGCCCGGTATCCGGGTCGATCTCGACGAGCAGCCGGTCATAGGCGAGCGTCGCGTAGAGCCGCCTGCCGTCCGGCGACACGGCGAGACCGAGCGGCGCGCCTTTCAGAGGGATTTTCCTCATGATCGTCCGCGTGCGAGCGTCGATGACGGTCACGAACTGGCCGTCGGGACTCGACACATAGACTCGCGCGCCGTCCGGGCTCACCGCGACGCCCGCCGGCTTGCCGCCGATAGGGAGCGTCGCGACGGTTTTCATGGCGGCGAGATCGACCACGCTCACGGCGTCGGCGCTCTGGGCCGTGACAAAGGCTTCGGCGGCCGATGCGGGGCAGGAAAACGCAAGCAGAAACGACGCGATCAGCCAAAGCGCCCTCCCCCTCTCCCCGCTCGCGGGGAGAGGGCCGGGGTGAGGGGCAAGGCCGCTGCTACGGACGCTCGTCATTAATCTCACCTGGCTTCCGCCTGCGCCTTCAACGCCGCAATATTCGCCTTCAGCAGCGCCGTGACGGCGGCGATGGCGACGTCGTCGTTGAGTTCCGGCGGCGGGTTGGGATTGGGGTAGCCGCGATAGAAGCGGGCCTTCCATTCGACGACCGTCCGGCCCCCCTCGGCGGGACGCAGCGTCGCGATATTCGTGAAATTCACCGCCGGCAGGCGCTTGACGTCATCGCCCTCGCGATGGACGCCGGCCATCATCTTTTCAGCGTCCAACCGGGTCAGCGTCTCGGTGACGACGCCGCCATCCGACATGAAGAGCCGCCGTTTCGCCCTGTCGGGCGTATTGTCGCCCTCGGCCTCGACCCGCGTGACCCCCGGCAGCCAGTCGGCGTGGGCGAAATCGCTGAGAATCGCCCAGACCTTGTCCGGCGGCGCGTTGATTGCGCCCTCCTCGACCACCTTCAGCACGGAGGCGGCGTGAGCGGCGCGCGCGACGCGCGGCAGGCTCGCGCAAAAAGCAGCAGAAGCAAGGAGAAAGGCGCGACGCGCCAGAACGGTCATGACCTTTCTCCCGAGAACTCCGATTACTTGCCTTCCGCCTTGGCCTTGAGCGCCTCAAGGCCGGATTTGTAAATGCCCGTAACCGCCTTCAGCGCCGCCTCGTCGGAGAGTTCCGGCGGCGGGTCGTTGTTCATGAAGCCGCGATAGAAGGCGCCCTTCCACTCGACCTCGCTCTTGCCGCCCGCATCCTTGACCGTGATGGTCGCGGCGTAATTGTTCACCGGCAGAACCTTCACATCGACATTGTCGATCTTGTACTGGAGGGACTTGCCCGCGGCGTCATATTTGGTGACCGATTCCTCGATCTTTCCGCCGTCCTTGAGGGTCAGCGTGCGCTTGGCGCCGACGTCATTGCCGCCCGTGCCCTCGGTCTTGGCGACCGCCGGGTGCCAGCTCATGTCCTGAAAATTGCCGACGATGGCCCAGACCTTGTCGGCCGGCGCGTCGATCTCGATCTTTTCGACGACCTTCTGGCGCGAGGGGCCGTGCGCGAGGGCCGGAGCCGTCGCGAGCCCGGCGGAAACGAGCGACAGGGCCGCTACGACGACAGCGCGGCGCGCAATCACAAAGGACATGGGAAAATCTCCTGAGGAACCTCTCCTTGACCGCCAGCGAGGCGGCCCCGCACATAAGGGCGCCCGACGGGACGGCGTCAAGGGCGCGCGCGGATTTGCCGGCGCCAGAGTGTCACACACCCGTCTTGTCGGGACGCGATCACGCCTCACATGCCCTACCTTCGCGCCCTCGCCTTCGCCGCAGCCATGGCGGCGGCTTTCCTCTTTCTCGTTCCGCTGCAGGCGTTGGCGCGCCGGCGGGGGTGGGCGATCCAGCACGCCATCCAGACAGGCTTCTGCCGCATCATCTGCGCCACGATCGGCATCAGGGTCGAGGCGCGCGGCGCCCTGCCCGCCGCAGCGCCGCGCTTCGTCGTGTCGAACCATGTGTCATGGACCGACATCATCGCGCTGGCGAGCGTCGCGCCGCTTGTCTTTCTGGCGAAAAGCGAAGTCGCGAGCTGGCCCGTGCTGGGATTTCTCGCAAGGCTTCAGGGCACGGTGTTCGTCCCGCGCGGCTCGCGCAAGGACATTGCCCGCGTCAATTCTCAACTTTGCGAGGCGCTGCGCGACGGCCGCGATCTCGTGGTCTTTCCGGAAGGAACGTCAAGCGACGGAACCGACGTGCTCGCCTTCAGGCCGGCGCATTTCGAGGCGCTTCACTATTCAGATGGTGACGTGGCGGTCGCGCCGGTCGCCATTCTTTATACGGATGGCGCGCAGCCGATCGATGTCGGCTGGTATGGCGACATGACCTTCATGCCGCATCTGTGGAGCCTGATGAAACGCGGCGGCGTGCTTTGCCGTATCGCCTTCGGCGAGGCGATCACGGCGCAGGGCAAGGATCGCAAGAGCCTCGCCGCCGAGGCGGAAGCGCAGGTGCGGGCCATTCTCGAATTCATTGCGATCCGATCCGTCATTGCGAGCGCAGCGAAGCACGCCAGAGCCGCAATAGCGGCCACTGACTTCGCAACGACGATCAGGCGGCGCGCCGCTCCGGCGCGCTGAAATGATCGATGTACCGCGCGCCGATGCGATCCACCGGCATCACCACGAAAACATCGGTCGTGTTGAATTTGATGTCCACCACGGCGCCGTCGCCGAAGCGCGCGCCGAGCCGCAGATAACCCTTGATCAGCGGCGACAGGGCCTCGCGCGCGCTCTTTTCGTCGAGCGTGTCTTTCGAAATCATCGCCATCGGCAGATAGAGATCGCTGTGCGCCTTCACGCGCCATTCGCCTTCCGCGCCGGCGAAATAAGCGAGATAGCTCAGCGCCTCCGCATGGACGCGCGGACTGACGCCCGGAAAACTCGCGCAGCCGATCAGCACATCGATGCGATGGGCGCGTATATAGGCAAGCAGGCCGCGCCACAGCAGTTCGATGGCGCGCTTGCTGCGATGTGATTCAAGGACGCAGGAGCGTCCGAGCTCCAGGATGCGCTTGCCGGCGTGACGCGCGAGAAGCGGGGCGATGTCATATTCGCCGGCCGAATAGAAGCCGCCGGCCTTTTGCGCCATGTCGCCGCGCAGAAGCCGATAGGCGCCGACGATCTTCGGCTTTACCCGGCCGTTTCTTGTTTTCCAGTCATGATCGATGACGATCAGATGATCGCAATATTTATCGAAACGGTCGGCGTCGCGCCGCGTGAAAGCCGTTCTCGCGTCGGGAATCGCGCCGCCTTCCTTGTAGAAAACCTCATAGCGCAGTCTTTGGGCCTTGCGGATCTCTTTCCTGCCGCGCGCCAGACGCGCTTCCAGCGATCCCATGCGGCCGAGCGTCTCTTCGAGTAACGCCGGTTGCGGCGACGGCAGTTGCAGATTTGTCAAAGCGGCGATCGTCCGGTCGATGCCCGAGCCTGTCCACATCCGCATGCCTCTCCCGCGCTGATGGCAAGCATTCATCACAGCTGGACAAAACTTTTGTGACGGGGTCCGCCGCTGTAAGTGAGGGGACTGGATTGCTTCGCTTCGCGCAAGGGCGCCGCCGCCAGCGCCGCGCGCAAACGGGATTCCAACTTTCCTCAAATCCTGTTTAGTTTCGCGCTCCGATTCGGAGGCTGTAATGGATTTGCGGTGGCGTGGGGCGTTGGCGGCGGCGTGTTGCGTGTTTCTGGCTGCGCCCGCAAAGGCAGAAGAGATCATCCCCCTCGCCGGCTGCTATGAGCGAATCTATGACGCGGCCTGGCTGAAAGCGCATACCGGCCAGATCCCGCGCCGCGCGGCGCTGCTCGTGACCAGGACCAGCGTGCCCGAGACGCCGGGGGACAAGCAGCCGATTCTCGCCGACGCCATGCTCGTGATGTGGGTGGGCGAGACGGCGTTCAGCACCATCGGCGCCTGCTACTGGGACAAGGTCGGGCTGGCCTGCAACGCCTCCCTCTCGGCGGTCAAGGCGCCCCTGTGCAAAACCGGCGAGGACGGCGCGCGCGCCTGCCGCCTTCCCGCCAACGACCCCGGCGCCTTTGAAATCGCCCAGAAAAGCGCCGGCCTCCTGTTGACGATCCGGGAGCGGCTGGAGCTGCCCGGCCCGGTCGACGCCCGGACGTTCCTCTATCTGAGCCCGGACAATGCCGACAACCGGGCCTTCCTGCTCCAGCCGGCGCCGCAATCCGCCTGCCGCTGAGCCGCCGAAAACAGCTACTTTTGGCCAAAAAATCGGGCTTGCCGAATCTCCCCGATCGGTGGAGCCTGATCTCGCGTCTACAATCTGGACTTGTCCCCAGTATCCACTATTTTCTCCACATATTGTCTCTCTGTTAATATTCGACACAATATCTTGACGTCAGTCTGAGACTCGCGCAGTTTGGAGGGACAGGCAATGACGCGACGGCGAACGTTCCCAAAAGCGTGCGGCCGTCCCCGGCGTGAGCCGGACATTTGCGTCTTTGCTCCTGTGCGTAATCCTCGGTTTCGGCGTCCCAACTCGCGCGGTTCCCTACCCCGCGCGCGATGGCGGGCCTCTTTCGAGTTTGCATTGGCGGTCCAACAGCGTCGCCTGGCCGGCGAATGGCTTTGCGCGGGATTTTGATCCGCGCCCTGAGGAGATTGAAGAGATGAAGATCGAACGGCGGCACACCACGGCGGGCGAGTCTCCTTACGCGTCAATCGAGTTCAAGACGACGAAGAGCGAGATCCGCAATCCCGACGGGTCGGTCGTGTTTTCGCTCGACAATATCGAGGTTCCCGCACAGTGGAGCCAGGTCGCGGCCGATGTTCTGGCGCAGAAATATTTCCGCAAGGCCGGCGTTCCCGTTCGGCTGAAGAAGGTCGAGGAGACGAGCCTCCCCTCCTTCCTGTGGCGCTCCGTCGCCGATACGGAGGCGCTCGCCGAACTGCCGAAGGCTGAGCGCTTCGGCTCCGAAATCTCCGCCCGTCAGGTCTTCGACCGTCTCGCCGGCGCCTGGACCTATTGGGGCTGGAAGGGCGGCTATTTCGACACGGAGGAAGACGCCCAGGCCTTCAGCGACGAATTGCGCTACATGCTCGCCATGCAGATGGCGGCGCCCAATTCGCCGCAATGGTTCAACACCGGCCTGCACTGGGCCTATGGCGTCGACGGGCCGAGCCAGGGCCATTTCTACGTCGACTACGCCAATGGCAAGATGGTCAAGTCGAAGTCGGCCTATGAGCATCCGCAGCCGCACGCCTGCTTCATCCAGTCGATCGAGGACGATCTCGTCAACGACGGCGGCATCATGGATCTGTGGGTGCGCGAGGCGCGGCTGTTCAAATACGGCTCCGGCACCGGCACCAATTTCTCGAAGCTGCGCGGCGAGAAGGAAAAGCTCTCGGGCGGCGGCTCTTCCTCGGGCCTGATGTCCTTCCTCAAGATCGGCGACCGCGCGGCGGGCGCGATCAAATCGGGCGGCACCACGCGCCGCGCGGCCAAGATGGTCGTCGTGGACGTCGACCATCCCGACATCGAAGCCTTCATCGGCTGGAAGGTGAAGGAAGAGGAGAAGGTCGCCTCGCTCGTCACCGGCTCCAAGATCGTCAAGAAGCACCTGAAGGCGATCCTGCGCGCCTGCGTGAATTGCGAAGGTCCCGGCGACGACTGCTTCAATCCGGAAAAGAACCCGGCCCTGAAGCGCGAGATCAAGCTCGCGCGCAGGAATGAAGTGCCGGACAATTACATCAAGCGCGTCATCCAGTTTGCGAAGCAGGGCTACAAGGACATCCAGTTCGACACCTATGATACGGACTGGGACAGCGAGGCCTATCTGACCGTCTCCGGTCAGAACTCCAATAATTCGGTGCGCGTGACGGACGAGTTCCTGCACGCCGTGGAGACTGACGGCGACTGGAGCCTCATCAAGCGTCTCGACGGCAAGGTCGCGCGCACGCTGAAGGCGCGCGAGCTGTGGGACAAGATCGGCTACGCCGCCTGGGCCTCGGCCGATCCGGGCATTCAGTTCCACACGACGATCAACGACTGGCACACCTGCCCGGCGGGCGGCGCCATCCGCGCCTCCAATCCGTGCTCGGAATATATGTTCCTCGACGACACGGCCTGCAATCTGGCGTCGCTGAACCTGTTGCAGTTCCGCGATCCGCGGACCAAGCGCATCGACGTCGATTCTTACGAACACGCGGTTCGCCTCTGGACCATCGTGCTGGAAATCTCGGTGCTGATGGCGCAGTTCCCGTCGAAGGAAATCGCGCAGCTCTCCTACGACTACCGCACGCTCGGCCTCGGCTACGCCAATGTCGGCGGCCTCCTGATGTCGTCAGGCGTCGCCTATGACAGCGAGGCTGGCCGCGCCATCACCGGCGCGCTCTCGGCGATCATGACGGGCGTCTGCTACGCGACTTCCGCCGAAATGGCGAAGGAGCGCGGCCCCTTCGCGCGCTTCATGGAAAACCGCGAAGCCATGCTGCGCGTCATCCGCAACCATCGCCGCGCGGCGCATGGCGAGCGCGCGGGCTATGAAAGCCTGCATGTTTCCCCGGTCCCGCTGGATTACGCCGCCTGCCCCGATCCGGTGCTGATGGAGCGCGCCGGCGCCGCCTGGGACAAGGCGCTGTCGCAGGGCGAACTCTATGGCTATCGCAATGCGCAGGTCACTGTCGTCGCGCCCACGGGCACGATCGGCCTCGTGATGGATTGCGACACGACCGGCATCGAGCCCGATTTCGCGCTGGTGAAATTCAAGAAGCTCGCCGGCGGCGGCTATCTGAAGATCGTCAACCGCGCCGTGCCGGAGGGCCTGCGCGCGCTCGGCTATCGCGAAAGCGAGATCGCCGAGATCGAGGCCTATGCGGTCGGCCATGCGTCGCTCGCCAATGCGCCGGCGATCAACACGGCGTCGCTGCGCACGCGCGGCTTCACCGACGAGAAGATCGCGGCGATCGAAGCCGCCCTGCCCTCGGCTTTCGACATCAAATTCGTCTTCAACAAATGGACGCTCGGCGCGGACTTCCTCACCGGCGTGCTGAAAGTCTCGCCGGAGCAGATGGAGGATCGCAACTTCGATCTGCTGACGCATCTGGGCTTCTCGCGTCAGGAGATCGACGCCGCCAATGTGCATGTCTGCGGCGCGATGACGCTCGAAGGCGCGCCTTTCCTGAAGGGCGAACATTATCCGGTGTTCGACTGCGCCAATCCCTGCGGCCGCACCGGCAAGCGTTACCTCTCGGTCGACTCGCACATCCGCATGATGGCGGCGGCGCAGCCCTTCATCACGGGCGCGATCTCCAAGACCATCAACATGCCGAATGACGCGACCGTCGAGGATTGCGAGCAGGCCTATCTTCTGTCCTGGCGCCTGGGCCTCAAGGCCAATGCGCTCTATCGCGACGGCTCGAAACTGTCGCAGCCGCTGTCCTCGCAGCTCATTCAGGGCGACGAGGAGGAAGAGGACAAGGTCGAGGAGCTTGTCGCGCAGAACATGCCGGCGCGCGCCGCCAATGTGGCGGAGCGCATCGTCGAGCGCGTCATTCACCAGCTGGTGCGCGAGCGCGAGAAGCTTCCCGATCGGCGCAAGGGCTACACGCAGAAGGCGGCCGTCGGCGGCCACAAGGTCTATCTGCGCACGGGCGAATACGCCGACGGACGTCTGGGCGAAATCTTCATCGACATGCACAAGGAAGGCGCGGCCTTCCGCTCGTTGATGAACAATTTCGCCATCGCGATTTCGCTCGGCCTGCAATATGGCGTGCCGCTCGAGGAATATGTCGACGCCTTCACCTTCACCCGCTTCGAGCCGGCGGGTCCGGTGCAGGGCAATGACGCGATCAAGAACGCGACGTCGATCCTCGACTATGTGTTCCGCGAGCTGGCGGTCTCCTATCTCGGCCGCAACGACCTCGCGCATGTCTCGCCCGAGGACATCGGCCACGACGTGCTCGGCAAGGGCGAGCACGAGGGCAAGGCGCCGGGAGCGAATTCGGTCGTGTCGCGGGGCCTGCTGCGCTCCAAGACCGACAAGCTGATGGTGGTCCAGGGCGGCGCGGTCGCGCTGCGCGAGACGCCGGAAGTCGTGCATGGAGAAGACGCGCTGTCGACGCTCGGCTGGACGGAGCCGACGAAGGCCGTGCAGGGCGTCGCGGAGAAGCGGGCCGAAGCGCGGATGAAGGGCTATGTCGGCGAGGCTTGCCCGGAGTGCGCGAATTTCACGCTGGTGCGGAATGGGACGTGTCTGAAGTGTGAGACGTGCGGGTCGACGACGGGGTGTAGCTGATCGGCAGGCGCCGCAGCCCTCGTCCTTCGAGACGGCCCTTCGGGCCTCCTCAGGATGAGGACTGCTGGTCGCTGCCGCTTGCGCGTGAACGCCACGGACTAAGGCCCCTCATCCTGAGGAGCGTGCGGAGCACGCGCCTCGAAGGACGAGGGGCCGTCTCCAGTTTCATTTCCGCAATAGCCACGGCGTCGCAGTCCTCGTCCTTCGAGACGGCCCTCCGGGCCTCCTCAGGATGAGGACTGCTGGTCGCTGCCGCTTGCGCGTGAACGCCACGGACTCAAGGCCCCTCATCCTGAGGAGCGTGCGGAGCGCGCGTCTCGAAGGACGAGGGGCCGTCTCCAGTTTCATTTCCGCAATAGCCACGGCGTCGCAGTCCTCGTCCTTCGAGACGGCCCTCCGGGCCTCCTCAGGATGAGGCCTGCTGGTCGTTGCCGCTTACGGTGAACGCCACGGACCAAGGCCCCTCATCCTGAGGAGCGTGCGAAGCGCGCGTCTCGAAGGACGAGGGGCCGTCTCCAGTTTCATTTCCGCAATAGCCACGTCCGCATGCCGGCGCCTCGCAGTCGCTCGTCCTTCGTTCGAGACGGCCCTCATCCGGGCCTCCCTCAGGATGAGGCACTCGCTTCGGCCTCGGTCTGCCGCGTTGCCGTCGTGAACGCCACGGACCAAGGCCCCTCATCCTGAGGAGCGTGCGAAGCGCGCGTCTCGAAGGACGAGGGGCCGTCTCCAGTTTCATTTCCGCAATAGCCACGGCGTCGCAGTCCTCGTCCTTCGAGACGGCCCTCCGGGCCTCCTCAGGATGAGGCCTGCTGGTCGTTGCCGCTTACGGTGAACGCCACGGACCAAGGCCCCTCATCCTGAGGAGCGTGCGGAGCACGCGTCTCGAAGGACGAGGGGCCGTCTCCAGTTTCATTTCCGCAATAGCCACGGCGTCGCAGTCCTCGTCCTTCGAGACGGCCCTCCGGGCCTCCTCAGGATGAGGCCTGCTGGTCGTTGCCGCTTACGGTGAACGCCACGGACCAAGGCCCCTCATCCTGAGGAGCGTGCGAAGCGCGCGTCTCGAAGGACGAGGGGCCGTCTCCAGTCATGCCAAGCTCTTTTTGCGCGAGGCGAGCAATGAAAGCGCTTCAAAGTCCCCGCGCATAAACGCCTCTTTTTTCGCGCGGCTCCAGCCCTTGATGCGTCGCTCGGTTGCGATCGCGTCAGTCAGCCGCTCGAAGTGAGCAGACCATAGCAAGGTCACTGGGCGGCGCGACGACGTGTAGTCCGCGTTAATCCCCGCGTTGTGCTCGCTGACACGCGTTTCGACCTCTTTGCGCGTGAGGCCGGTGTAATAGGCGCCATCGGCGCACAGAAGGATATAGACGCTTGCGCCTTCATTCGACATCGCAGTCCTCTTCCTTCGAGACGGCCCTCTGGGCCTCCTCAGGATGAGGACTGCTGGTCGTTGCGGTCAAGCTCCGGTCACGCCACCTCGCGCACCCTCTCCACAGCCCTTCCCAACGCGCGCTCCGCCTCCTCGGCGGTCATCGTCGAAAACATCTGCTGCAACTCCGCGCCCGTGCGCGGCGTATAGGCGGCAATCCCCTCGCGCCCGTAAAACGCCGCGAACATCGCCCGCGCGCTTTCGAGCGACAGCGGTCCGACCTCGATCACCTCGTCGATCCGCCCCGGCCGAACGATCGCCGGGTCGAGGCGGTCGAGGTGGTTTGTCGTCACGATGAATTTCAGACCGTCCGGCGTCTGCATGCCGTCCATGGCGTTCAGTATCTCATGCAGCGGCGCAGCCCGTGCGGGCTCTTCGCCGCGCAACTCCTTCACCCCCTCGCGACTGAGACCGCCCGAAATCGTGTCGATATCCTCGATCACGAAAAGGTCGTTCGTCGTCCCGGTCCGGAACGCCGCGCCGAGGCCGTGCAGCGACTTGATGTATTTTATGTCGAAGCCGAAGTCGGAGGCGAGCGCGTGGATGAGGCTCGTCTTGCCGGTGCCGGGCGGGCCGTGCAGGACAATGCCCAGCTTCCACGGAATGCCGCGCGACATGTGCCAGGCCTCGGCGCCCTGAAACCATTTCAGCCGCGACACCAGACGGTCCTTGATCGCCCGATCGACGAAGACCGTATCCAGGCTCCGCTTGCGGCGGCGCAGGCCGCCGTCGCTGCCGCTGGCCGAATAGCTGGAAATGAAGATGGCGTTGCGATGCTCCTCGGGTTTGCAGTCGCGCATGAAGCGCTCGACCACGCTGCGGTCGCGGGTGAGGAAGGAGACCGTGATCGTCTCGAAGGGCGCGACCTGCTGCGTCGACTTCGTCTTCGCGTAGCTGAACAGCACGCCGTCATAGAGGCCCCAGCCGCCGCCGAATCCGGTCTTCAGACCGCCGTCCTTGAGCTCCAGCGACCGGCTGAAGAAATTGAGCCGCCGGCCCTCGATGAAGGCGTCGACGTCGGCGTATTCGTTGGACATGCTCTCGACGAAAACCTTCGTCCACAGCGTCTTGCCCAATATCTCCAGCGCCTTCTCGGGCACGGCCCGGAAGAGATACATGGCCGCGCCAAACGCCAGCGTGCCGACGCCGCCGGCGAGGAGCTGGTTCGACGCCAGCGCGGCGGCGACAGTGTCCAGAATGTTCATGAGCGCCTTTCAGCCCTGAGGGCGCAGCCCGAAGAGCTTCCTCAGATGAGGACGCGGCGCCCGCGCCGCAAGGCTCTGCGGCCATGGCGCCAAATCTGGCTCCCACACCCTTGAACCCTGCCGTCGGCGCTCCCTTTAACAAAGCGGGAGCGCGGTCGGCGGGACAGGCCCGCTTGCGCTGCGCTCGCGGGAGCACGGCCATGGAAACACAACAAGCACTGACGCCGGAACAGCGCGGACAGGTTCGCGAGGTCGTCGGCGTGTTCGATAATCTCGATAAGCTCCAGTCCGCCATCGACGACCTGCTGACCGACGGCTTCGACCAGACAACCATCAGCCTGCTCGCGCCGGAGAAGGTCGTTCGGCAGAAATTGGGCGACAAGCAGGTTCTCGCCGAGGCGCTGGAGGACAATCCGTCCGCGCCGCGCGGCGTCTATATCGACCCCGAAGCCAGAAACGAAGCCAAGGCCGGGCTCATCGGCGCGCTGATCTATATCGGCGCGGTCGGCGGGGCCGGCATGGTGATGGCGGCGGGCGGCGCGCTCGGCGCGGCCATTGCGGCGGCGCTGGTGCTCGGCGGCGGCGGCGGACTCATCGGGGCGACGCTCGCCCAGCTCGTCGGCGCACGCGAGGCGAAATGGCTCAAGGAGCAGATGTCGCATGGCGGCCTGCTGCTCTGGGCGCGCGTCTGGGATGACGCCAAGGAAAAGACCGCCATCAGCATCATGCAGCGCAACGGCGGACAGGACGTCCACGCCCACACAGCCGCGAGCGCGGCCTGATCGACCCTCAGGCCAGGCGTTTGAGGGGGCCGCTGTCGGACGAACGGCGGCGCCCTCGGGGGGCCGCACGCCTGCTTGAATAATGCCAGATGCAGCAATGATAACTTAGGCAATAAAGTAATATAAACAACTTAAGCCTGTCATTAGTAATAATCGATTGAGAAAATACTTTAAACATCCAGCAACATTATCTTCGGCCGTAACCGGCGAGAAGCCATAAACAGCGAAAATTTATATTGACTGAAGGCAGGGATTTTCCTGCCTTTATTTCGCCTCAGCACGTCTCTACTCACCCGGCTGCGCGGAGGGGCAAGGGTCCGCGCCGGAACGCGCGCAAACCCGCGCGCGCAGCAGGAGAGTGCTTTTGAAGAATGTGAAGACTGTTTTGGTCGCCGCCGCGCTTATGGCTATGACATGCAACGCGCAGGCGGACTGGGTTGGCAAGGCTTCCTATTACAGTGGCGGACGCACCGCGAGCGGCGGCCATGTCGGCGCCTATACCGCGGCCCATCGCACCCTGCCCTTCGGCTCCCAGGTGCGCGTCACCAATCTGCACAACAACCGTTCCGTCGTCGTCACGATCAATGACCGGGGTCCGTTCATCGGCGGCCGGGTGATCGACGTCTCGACCCATGCGGCGGATGCGCTCGGTTTCCGCTCGGCCGGCGTCGCCCATGTGCGCGTCGAGCCGATCGCGGTCGCGGAACGCTGACCATCAATCAGTAGCGCCACCATATGGCGCTGATGACACCCTGCTCGGCCGGCGCATTGACGCCGCCGAGCGCCTTCACGGCGCCAATCTGAACAGAGATCGACGGCGTCGCCTCATAGACGACGCTGAGCTGGAATTTCTGCTCGGTGATCGAGCTCGTCCGGGCCCCGCGCGGCGCGATGGCCGAAAAGCTCTGACCCATGAGCAGCACGGAGTCGAAGGGGCGAAGCCCCGCCGTGAGATCGAGGCGCATCTCATTGCCGTTCTGCCCCCCGCTGCGATAGCCGAGCTGTGCGTCGAGGAAACCGCCGAAGCCGATAAATTCGAATTTGCGGCCCATCAGCAATCGCGCATCCACCTGCATTCTTTCGCGCATATCGAGAAAGCGGCGCGCTTCCTGCGACGCCGTGCGAAGGCTCGTCTGAGCGGAAAACACATAGTCGCCCGTATCGAGCAGCCGGACCCGCGCGCCTGCCGCGCCGAGCCCCAGCCCCTGATATTTGATGGCGGCGGGCGGCGGGACATAGAATGGCGCGCCGGCCTTCGCCTCGGCGATCAACAGATCGAGCGGATCATAGGGCGTTGGCGCGGCGCGAAAGTTCATCGCGCTTCCCTCCGCAATGAGCGTGAGCCAGTCGGTCAGGCCGTGTTCGATCCATGCGCGGGTCTCGAGTTTCCGATAGGGCGGAGTCGAGACGAGGCGACCGTCGGGACCATAGGCGTTGCGCGCGCCCGGCAAGCAGTGTGGCGAGGATCAGCTGGCCCTTGCCTTCAGGGTAGGTCCAGGCGCCCGCCATGGCCAAACGGTCGGCGGCAAAGCAAAGGCATAAACAAAGACACGCCACTGCAATACGCATGACGACACGCAAAACCACGCCGCAAAACCACGCCGCAAAACAGGGGCTGGCGTGAATGTTATCGGAACAGCTTGAGCTTTACAACAAAACTGTCGCATCGGCGCCACAGCCTTCGCTCTTTTCGCAGCCGGTAACCAAAGAGCAACCTAAGGCATGCATATTAATCACGTCTCGCGAAATTAACGGTTTGTTTTTCATGAAAGTGGCGTAACGGAGTCAAGGGGATGAAGTCGCGGGATACACTGGTCCGCCTGAAACGCTTCCAGGCTGAGGAAAAGCGTCGGCGCGTCATACAGCTCAACACGATGATCGCCGAATTCACGCGCATGTCGAATGAGCTCGAGCGCGAGATCGCGAATGAAGAGCAGCGCGCCAATATCGCCGACCCCTCGCATTTCGCCTACCCCACCTATGCCCGCGCCGCGCGCACGCGCCGCGACAACATCATCGCGTCGCTGACCGATCTGCGTGGACAGGCCGAGGAAGCCGAAGCGCAATTCAAGGAAGCGAGCGAGGAGCTCGCGAAGGTGCAGAACCAGGACGCCCGCGATCGCGGGGCCGAGCGCATGGTCGATGTCGTGGCGGAACGCCGCCAGGCCGAGGGGCCGCACGCCTTCCGCCGCGGCGCGTGACACGCCGCCGCAAATATCAAAACACCTGCCAGAACAGCCGACCGCCGGGCGCGCGCCACCAAAGGCCAACGCGCCGGCGCGGCGCCGCCACGACCGGCGCCTCCCCCGACATCAGTTGACGCGCAATGTCCTCGACGGGCCAGTCGAAGCGACGCAACGCGAAAAACGCGCCCGGCCGCGCGGCGGCGACGAAAGCCATCTCGTAGCGGGCAAGATCGCCGATCCAGAGCGGCTCCATCCTGCGAGAGGCCAGCAACAGGCTCAGAGCCGCCGCGTCGGCGCGGTGACGCTCGCGCGTCGGCGCCCCCTCGATCGCCTCGAACAACAAGCTATCGAAGGCGGGGCCCAAAGCCTGCGCCGTCAGCGGCAGCGCCTTGCGCGCGTCGAGCGCGCGCTTGCCCAACAGGCTGCGGGCGAAATCTTCCACCTCCCGCTCGTTCAGTTCCGCGAAGCGCTCCGCCTCGGCGCCGTCGAGCCCGAAATGCATCCCCGTGGCGACCGGCTCCCCGAAGAATGCGCGACGCAGTTTCGCGTCGGTGAAAAGGCGCGCGAGCAGCGCCTGCGTCTGCATCAGGCCCATCGACCATGCTCCCGCAACGTCGCGCGGGCGCGGGCGACTTCGTCGAGCAAGTCGCTGAACGGCGGCAGGCGCTCGTCGCGTTCGAGGATCACGCCCTTCACTGGCGCGCGCGCCACGATGCGGTCGTAGAGCGCCCAGACCGCATCGCTCGTCGCCGCGTCATGGCTGTCGATCAGCACGCCGTCGCGCCAGCGCCCGCCCGCATAATGGATCTGCACCAGCCTGTCCCAGGGCCAGCGCTCGAAAGTCGCGTCGAGATCGACGCATTGATTGACGGCGTTTGTGTAGAGATTGGCCACGTCGCAGAGCCAGCCGCAGCCCGTGCGCGCCAGAACCTGCGCGAGAAATTCCGGCTCGTCCATCTCGGCGCCCGGCACGCGCACGACAGTCGTGATGTTCTCCAGAACCAGCGGCGCGCTGATGCGCTTCTGCACCCGCTCGACATTGCGCGCGACGACGTCCACCGCTTCCCGCGTATAGGGCAAGGCGGCGAGATGGCCGATCTCGACGCCGCCCGCGCGGGTGAAGCAGAGATGCTCGCTCCACCACGGCGGCTCGATGCGCGCGATGAGCCGCGCGAGCTTTTCCAGATAAGCTGCGTCGACGCCCTCGGCGCTGCCGATGGAGAGATCGAGTCCATGCGCCACGAGGGGGAAATGCGCGCGAAGGAGATCGAGCTCCTTCAGCTTTTCCGGCGCGGCGTCGAAATAGTGATCGGCGATGATTTCCAGAAAATCCACGCCCGAACGATGGGCGAAGAGATCGGCGCGAAAGGGCGGCCGATAGCCCAGTCCCGAGCCGAGCGCCGGCGCCCGATCAGCTGCCGTCGCCACAGGAGCCGCCGCAGCTCGATCCGCAGCTTCCGCCGCTCTCGATGGAGGCGCGGCGGAAATGCCGGGCGAAGGCGCCCTCCGACGTGCCTCTCAGCGGCGCAAATCCGTAAAGACTGATCAGAAAGAGCGACGGGCCCGCAAAAGCCTTCGCCGCCGCCGGGCCGGCGCCGAGACGCGCCACCGCCTCGTCGAGACGCGGCTTATAGGCGAGCTGCATGGCCTCGAGCCAGGCGCGTCCGCGCCGGCTGGCGTGGCTGCGCGTGAGCACATAAGCCAGCGCAAAAAGCGACAGGATCGACGCGGCGCACAGGAAGACGAGATAGGACACGTCGCTGTGATCTCTGGTCAGCGCGACATAAACCTTGGCGCCTGCGAATCCCAGAAACAGCAGCGTTCCGACAATCTGCGCGCGCTGGCGCCAGTTCTTTACGGAATCGGGTTTGACCAGATCCTGCGAGGCGAGTCGGGCGCGGACCGGCTCGAGCAGTGCCAGCAACGTCTTGCGCTGCCCCTTGTCGCCGAAAAGCTCATGCGCCTTCGGCTTCGCCCCGATCAGTTTCAGCACATAGCTTTCCACTGCGTCGAGTTCGCCAGGCTGAGGCGTCTTGCTGGTAGCCTCCACGCGGTCGTCCTTGACGAGAGTCGCATAGCCGCGCTGCACGAGATCATAGACGACCGTGCGGATCACCTGATTGACGCCGCCCTGCAGGAAAGCGACCTCGATCGCATCCGGGTTTTCGCGGCACCGGCGGCGGGCGGCGGTCCGTGTGGTCGGCGAAGTGGATCAGGAGCGCCGTCAGCGCCAGCACGGCGATGACGACGGCGCCGAAAACGTTGAGAAAATCCGGGCCGGGAAGATCGAGGAAGGGAAGGTTCTGCAAGCCGGAAAATCCTCTTTCAGTCGTCGAGATCGTTCATGAGCCGGCGCGCCTGCAAGGTCGTGACGGCAAGCACCGCCATGCCGATCGCCTGATGCGCCAGCGCCAGCAGAATATGCGGCGTTCCCGAGAAAGGGGGCTCGACGAGCAACAGAGTCGCGACGCCGAGCGCGATCTGCGCGACGACATGGACGAAGACGACGACGGCGCCCGTGCGCGCCCTGCCGCCGGCGTTCATCAGCGCGTCCCCGAGGTGAAGGGCCGCGACGATGAAAATCGCATAGGCGATCATGCGGTGGAGAAATTGCGCCGTCACCGGCGTGTCGAAAATATTGATCCACCAGGGGTCCTTCGGCCACAGCACGTCGGCCGGCGGAACGAAGGTCCCGTCGATGAGCGGCCAGGTGTTCTCGACGAGCCCCGCGCGCAGCCCGGCGACAATGCCGCCCATGAAAAGCTGCAGGAACACCAGAAGGAGCAGAAAGAGCGCAGTCCCGCGCAGCCGCCCTGCCCTGTCATGGACGCTCGACGCGCGGCGCGGCCCGAGTCCGCCCGCGACCCAAAGGCAGGACGCGATGATCAGCCCCGCGATGACGAGATGAATGGCGAGGCGATCCTGCGCCACCTCCGTGCGATGCGCGAGCCCCGAGGAGACCATCCACCAGCCGACGCCGCCCTGCAGCGCGCCCAGCGCGAGAATGCCGAGGAGCTTCGGCTTCGCGGAGTCCGGCAGACGCTTCGTCGCCCAGAACCAGATCAGCGGAACAGCGAAGACCACGCCGATAAGGCGGCCGAGCAGCCGATGCGCCCATTCCCAGGCGTAAATGGCCTTGAACCCGGCCAGATCCATGTCGGGAAACAGTTCCTTATATTGGGGGATCTGCTTGTAATCCTCGAAGGCTTCCAGCCATTCCTTCTGCGACAACGGCGGAATGACGCCCGTGACCGGCTTCCATTCGACGATGGAGAGACCGGATTCCGTCAGCCTCGTGGCGCCCCCCACGATCACCATGAGAAAGACCAGCGCCGCAACGGCCCAGAGCCAGTTGCGCACGGCCGTCGCGTTCTCCTCTGTCGCATGGCGCCGAACCTCAGGCGCCGGATGAGGGAAAATGAGCCAGTCTTCCATGTCGCCTTCGCCCGGATTTCAACCTCGTTGGGACTTAAGGGATAGGAATGAGCCTTGTCCACACCCCTGCGCCGGGCGAAATTTTTTTCTTTGGGCGGGCGGCGATGTAATCTTGCGGCGTCAGTTGAGTCGGGGATCGAATTTGGCCGGCAGAAGCGCCACGGCAAGGGAAGACTTCGCGTCGCTGCGCACGATCGGCGACGTGGCGGAGCAGCTCGGGCTGCCCCAGCATGTGCTGCGCTTCTGGGAAACCCGCTTCAAGGAGATCGATCCGGTCAAGCGCGCCGGCGGGCGCCGCTATTACCGGCCCGCGCGATATCGAATTGGTGGAGGCCATCCGCCATCTGCTCTATCGCGAGGGCTATACGATCAAGGGCGTGCAGCGCATCCTCAAGGAACAGGGCGTCGACGCCGTGATCGCCGACGTGCGCGGCCGCCAGAGCGGAGACGCGCCCGCGCCGCCCCCCGCCCCTCGGCCGCCCCCCGCCCAGACGGTTCTCGACCTTCCCGAGCCGGAGCCCCGACCCGCCGACGATTTCGGACCGGAGGTCGACATCGATCCGCCGGCGCCGGCCTCTTTGGCGCCGGTTCCCGTCGAGCCGCCGGTGTTCCATGCGCCCATGGTGATCGCGCGGCCGGCGGAGTCGGCGCAGTCGGAGCTGTTGCGGGAGGTTCTCGCGGAGATCGAGGAATGCCGCCGGCTGCTGAAGGTGACCCGTCGTTAGGGCGTTGCCAGAGGGCCGGCGCGTCTCTATAAGGACGCCGAGTCGGAGTGTAGCGCAGCCCGGTTAGCGCACTTGTCTGGGGGACAAGGGGTCGTGGGTTCGAATCCCGCCACTCCGACCATTTTTCAAAATAAAATCAGCGACTTGCAGAGGCGGAAAGACAAGGGCTTTTTGCTCCTCGCCTTCTTGGGTTCACAGTGGGTTCGTTCCCTCAAGGGAAGGGGAATCGCTCCTCCTCGAAGCCCGCTCCGGCCTCTTCGCGCGATCTATTGCCCGTCCGCTGCGCCGAGGGGTGGCCGCCGGCTCGGCCGGCTTCGCCTTCTTCAGCTTCACCTCTGAACAGGTCGCCGCTTAATCGAATAGACGAGCTTTGGGAGAGCTCAAAATTGGCCTATCGTTCGCCTATGCGGCGCTTAGGTAGGAATTCTTCCATGACCTCAGCACAGGCGCTCCAGCCGCCGGGAGCCGGGCTCCCGTTTTTCGAAATCGCATGGCTTAAACCCGCCTTCAAAGCCCAATGCTTGTTTATGTCGCAGGAAGCGGCGTCGGCGTTATTTCGGGAAGAGACTGAAAAAATCGTGCGGCTCGTCGAAACCACTCCGATAACGCGAGCTGGGACCCCTGTGTTAATCAAGCGGGTGACGGGGATCGAAGACAGTAGCCGAAACTGGTCCGTTTACATGGTCCTCGATCATCTCCGGATTGTTGACGAGGGGATAGCTCGACTTGTCGAAGCGCTGACGCGAGGCGTGGTTCCGGGCCAAGTGACGCGAATTCAAGACGTGAAACCCAGCTTGGACGCTGGTCCCGAGACAATCGGCCGCTTCATGGATGCAGTCGAAAACTACGAAGCGACGGTCAAGCGGCTGGGAAAATTGGGCCGCTCCGCGCGCCATGCTCACCCATGGTTCGGGCCGATGACAGCGCACGAGTGGCACTGCCTCGCCGGCATCCACCATGGAGCGCACAGGCAACAAATCGAGCGGATCAAAGAAACTCTCTAGCGCGTAGAACGTTCTGTCGCGGCCGGGCGCAATGGCCGCGCCGCCCTCATGCGGGACGCGCATCGGATGATAGGACGTCTGTGCCGCTACTATGCGCGTCAAAATGGAGTCCTTGCACGCCTGGCGTCGCGGCAATTATCCGGATGGCTTTTCGGATATCAGCAACCGCGAACTCACCGGACTCCCTGTCAACATTATAACTAAATAGAAACCCCCTCGAGCCACCGGCCGGCCAAGTTAATGCGACACACGTAAAATCACTAGGCCCAACGTCGTTACAAAGCTGTGCCGCGCCCTTCACCGCATCATCGAAGCTAGCTCAAGTGGCGACCGCCAGCGGCAGTCCTTGGCGCTGAGGGCCCTCCCTCAAAGGGCGCTTATGTCGAGTCGCCGGAGGAATTTCACCCCGGGCGCTCCCAGAACCGTGCATGAACCTCTCGATTCACACGGCTCCCGATGTTCGGCCGTTGCCATGACATAGCGGCCAGTGAGCGAAGAGCGTCGGGTTTGCCCGGCGAAGCCGGTCGAACCAGTCTCGCGCCCCCTTGGTCTGATGACGCATCCGCTTGAACTTGCGGCGCGCCCACCGGATGACATAGAGCATCGATCCTCTTCAGGGTCGGACGCAACTGCGTCCGATAGAAGTGGCTGTAGTAGTTGATCCAGCCGCGAATGCACGGGTTGTACATCTCGGCCAGCTCTTGCAGGGACTTGTCGCTGCGATGATGAAGCGTCCAGCGCCGGATCGTCCGGCTGATGGCCGTCAACGCCTTCGGGCTGGCGGCGGGCATGAAGCCGTGCGCGAAGACCTCTTCCCTTCCCACATCGTCTTCCGGGCTCGAAACTGAAAGCCCAGAAAGTCGAACGAGATGTTTGGGAAGTCGCCGCGCCGGTTCGCATCCTTGCAGTAGACGATCTTCGTCTTCTCCGGATGCAGCACCAGCTTGCAGGCCGCAAAGCGGTCGGCAAGCGCGCTCCATAACGCCCGCGCCTCCTCGGCGCTCCTGCAGTGACAAATGGCGTCGTCCGCGTAGCGCTCGAACGGGATGTGCGGAAAGTTCCGCGCCATCCACATGTCGAACGCATAATGCAGGAACAGATTCGCCAGGAGGGGCGAGATCACCCCTCCTTGCGGCGTTCCCGCCGTGCGCGGCACGACGCTGCCGTCCTCCATCTGCACCGGCGCCTTCAGCCAGCGCTCGATGTAGAGCAGCACCCACGGGCAGTCCGTATGATGACGGACCGCCCTGAGCATCAGCTCCCAATCGATGCTGTCGAAGTAGGCTTTTACGTCGAGATCGAGCACCCAGTCGTAGCGCCAGCAGCGCTGACGAGCTTGGCGCACGGCATCGATCGCAGATTTGCCGGGCCTGTAGCCATAGGAGTTGGCGTGGAACACCGGCTCCAGAATGCGGCTCCAGGTAGCGACGGGCGACCTCCTGGGCGATGCGGTCAGCGACCGTTGGAATGCCCAACGGCCGCGTCCCGCCATCCGCCTTCGGAATATCGACCCGCCGCACCGGCGGAGGAAAGTAGCTCCCTGACGACAGCCGGTTCCAGAGCTTGTAGAGGTTGTTCGAAAGATCAGCCTCGAAGTCCGCAATCGACTGTCCGTCTACTCCAGCCGCTCCCTGGTTGGCCTTCACCTTCTTGAAGGCTTCCCAGACTTCCCGTTTGGGGATGTCGAACGGCTTTGCCTTGTCCACGGGCTCCTCCCGTTGCCAGTTGGCCTCAGTTGGCCGGTGGCCTCGGCTGAACAACGCAGCCCCTTCGCTCCAGCCCCATTACAGAGCCTTCATCCCTACTACGGGCTGCTCCGTCCCTGTGCTCCGCATCGGTACTCTCGCCCTCGCGGTTTTAGCCGCTTGTGACTTCTCCCTTTGCGCATCGGAGCGACGGCCAGGTTCTCACGTTCCATACAAAAGCCTGGTCGAGCTTCGCGCCGCCTACATGCCGGATGCCGCTCGGGCCGTATCAGGCATCCCCCGAGCTGATCCCGGAGGAAGGGTCACCCCCCGGTTTTGACATCGCCTAATCCGCTTTCGACACTTCATCGAGCGGTTCGCTTGCGCTCGCCTCTCTCAACCTTGCCTGCCGGGATCTTCGTCCCGCCGTTTCCGCAACGCTCACCACCATCGGCTTTTGACCGACAGCAGCTTGCGGTGGCTTGAGATCAGCACCTGATTGCCGACTCGAAGGGCCCTCCTTCATCTCTCGTACAGTTGCGCATCGCCGTATTGGACCGGCGATGCTCGTGACACACGACCCAAAACGGCCGTCAAGAGGCTACCGTGCGGAAGGCTCGTTGCCCTTGTTGGGGCTTGCGTGCGGCGGGCGCTGGCGGCCTACGCAATCCGACAAGACGTCCCCAACGCGCTTTAGCTCCTGGCGTCTTCATCGCCGCCTGTTGGTTCTTCGCCTGCAATCCGAGTTTGGCCATGATGGAGTTTAGGAGTACCTTTGGCGCGAAAGAAGAGAAAAAGGTGCGGTTTTGGCCCCTGACAGCAATGGTCTAGCTGGAGCATCCGACCAGCTCCAGCTTTTCATAGATGACGCGCCATCGGCCGTGGCTATGTTCGATCGAAACATGACTTATCTTGCTGCGAGCTCCCGGTGGATTAGGGATCACCGCTTTAGTGAGCCTGTGTTGGGTCGCTCACATTATGACGTTCTTCCAGATATTCCGGAGCGATGGAAGGAGGTTCATCGCCGTGCGCTCGCGGGAGAAGTTATCGCAAAGGACGAAGATCGTTTCGATCGCGCGGACGGCACGGTCCAGTGGCTAAACTGGGAGGTCCGGCCCTGGCATAACGCGAGCGGCGAGATCGGAGGGATCGTCATCTCGCTGGAGGAGATTTCCGAGAGGAAACGAGCGGAGGAGGCGCTCCGCAAGAGTGAGGAGCGCTTTCGAGCGATATTTGAAAATGCGGGAAACGGCATCGCCATTGCGAACTGTGACGGGCGAGTGCGGGAAATAAACCCCGCTTTCTGCAAGATGCTCGGGTATACACGACAAGAGCTGGTGGGCCGCGTCGCCTTTGACTTTGTGCACCCCGATGATCAAGCGATGAATTTGACGGAGTTCCAACGGCTACGGCAGGGAGAGGCGCCTGCGCTCGAATTCGAGCATCGCTATCTGCGAAAGGATGGCGACACAATTTGGGTACATAAGTCCGCCTCCCTGTTGCGCGACAGCGCCGGCCGGCTCGAAGCTATTCTTGCACTCGTAACCGACATCACCGAGCGGCGGCGAATGGAGCAAGCGATGCGTGACGCGGATCGTCGCAAAGACGAATTCGTAGCGACGCTCGCGCATGAATTGCGCAATCCACTCGCGCCGATCCGCAACGCCGTCTACATTTTGCAGAGATCGGACTCCGACGACCCAGCAGGCAGGAATGGGGCACGATCCCTGCTTCCGATGATGGAAAAGCAGGTCGATCATCTCGTCCGTCTCGTCGACGATCTGTTAGAAGTATCGCGGATAACGAGCGGCAAAATCGAGCTGCAGAAGGAACGGTGCGATCTCAACGCCGTTCTCCGCCACGCGGTCGACACCAGCCAGCCAAACATCCAGCGTGGCGGTCACAGGCTGACGGTCGAACTTCCCGCGTCGCCTTTGCCCCTTGACGCTGACCCGGTGCGTCTGGCGCAGATTTTTGCCAACCTGCTCAACAACGCCGCCAAATACACAGAGGATGGCGGGCACATCTGGTTGAAGGCGGAATGCTCGGGCGAGCAAGTCATCGTAAGCGTGCGCGACAACGGCATTGGCATTTTGCCCGAGATGCTTCCTCGGGTGTTCGATCTGTTCTCTCAATCCGACCACGGCCGCCGCCGCTCGCAGGGAGGTCTTGGACTCGGCTTGGCTCTGGTACGGGGTCTCGTGCAACTGCACGGCGGCCGAGTAGAAGCTCGCAGCGAGGGTCTCGACCGAGGAAGCGAGTTCATCGTCACTCTTCCGATCGGCGCCGCTGTTACGAGTGAGACAAATCGCACAAGCGGCGAGGGAGCTGCGCCGCACCCATCGCATCGGGTTTTGGTAGTGGACGACGACCGTGCCGTTGCAGACAGTTTCGCCATGCTCTTGGAGCGGCTGGGGATGGACGTTCGTATTGCCTATGACGGCGCGGCCGCGCTCGCACTTGTCTCTACTTTCAAGCCTCATTTTGCGTTTATTGATATTGGCATGCCAGGCATGGACGGTTACGAAACGGCGCGCCGCATCCGTATGCTCCCGGAGGCGGAAAGCCTCTTTCTCGCAGCCTTGAGCGGATGGGGTCAGGAGGAGGATCGTCGACGCTCCGTGGAAGCAGGGTTCGACAGTCATTTTGTCAAACCCATCAGAATTGAAATTTTGGAAGACCTGCTGGCGTCCACTCAACCGCGCGGCCCGTCGAGTCCGGCACTTCTCTAAGCTCCCAGCAAGCGTCCGCTCATGGCTCGAAGCGGGCTCTGGCGGAACGGGTAATTTTGACCCAAGGCGAACCTTCAGTCGGGGGTCTGGCCGAGCGAGGGTGAAGTCCCGACTTTGTGTCGGGCGGCAGGGCCTTCGTCTCGAGGCCGAAGGCGGCAAGGCCTATGCACTGAAACCGCGAGTCACTCGCTCTCATAGGCGCATTTCGGTGGGCACGGACGGAGAGCGGAGATACAATGCAAACCAGATTTGACGCCGCAATTGAACCGAATAGGGATCGCCCATGAGTCACGAACGCCCCGAAAACGCTGGGCATGGAGGTCATCACGGGCACAAAGGGCCACATGGTTCCCCCAACCGTTCCGGGCCAGTTCACCCGGCGGCGGGAAGTGTCATCTATACCTGCCCCATGCACCCTCAAATTCGGCAGGCCGTTCCCGGTAATTGCCCCATCTGCGGCATGACCTTGGAACCCCTCATAACTACCGTAGAAGAAGGGCCAAGCGCCGAACTCAAGGATATGTCCCGTCGCTTCTGGGTCGGACTGGCGCTCGCTATCCCTGTTTTCGTGTTGGAGATGGGCGGTCACTTCCTCGATCTCCATCGCTACATTGAGCCGCAATTATCCAACTTGGCGCAGTTCGCCCTCGCGAGCCCGGTGGTGTTATGGGCGGGGTGGCCCTTCTTCGTGCGGGGTGCGCACTCGCTCATCACCCGAAACCTCAACATGTTCACGTTGATCGCAATGGGAACCGGCGTCGCGTGGGCCTATAGCGTCATCGCAACCTTTGCGCCGTCCATTTTCCCGCCCGCGTTCCGCGCGGCAGACGGCTCCGTGCCCATCTATTTCGAGGCGGCGGCGGTAATCACCGTGCTGGTGCTGCTTGGCCAGGTCCTTGAACTGAGAGCAAGAGAACAGACAGGCGGCGCAATCCGCGCCCTTCTGAACCTCTCGCCTGTGACGGCCAAGCGGGTAAAGGAAGATGGGTCGGATGAAGAGGTCGCTCTGGAACAAATTCATGTAGGCGACCGTCTGAGGGTCCGCCCGGGCGAAAAGACACCTGTAGACGGCGTGCTCGTCGAAGGGCGCAGCACAATCGATGAATCCATGGTCACCGGCGAATCCATGCCGGTGACGAAAAATGTCGGCGAACGCGTTATCGGCGGGACGCTCAACCAGACCGGCGCCTTCATCATGCGCGCGGAGCGGGTTGGCAGCGATACGATGCTGGCCCGTATTGTGGACATGGTCGCCGCCGCCCAGCGAAGCCGAGCCCCAATCCAGCGCCTCGCCGACCAGGTTTCCGGCTGGTTCGTGCCGCTCGTGATCCTTGCCGCCATCCTTGCCTTCACAGCCTGGGCCGTTTGGGGGCCGGAACCGCGCATGAGTTACGGGCTCATCGCCGCCGTTTCCGTTCTCATCATCGCCTGCCCCTGCGCGCTTGGCCTCGCGACGCCCATGTCGATCATGGTCGGCGTGGGGCGAGGCGCTCAGTCCGGCGTGCTGATCAAGAACGCTGAGGCTCTCGAGCGATTTGAGAAGATCGATACGCTCGTCGTCGACAAGACCGGCACGCTTACCGAGGGAAAGCCCAAGGTTACCGCCATCCACCCCGTTTTGGGCTTGGACGAGAATGAATTTCTGACAGTCGCGGCGAGCCTCGAGCGGGCAAGCGAACATCCACTAGCCCAAGCCATCGTTGCAGCCGCGGCAGCCCGAGGACTGACCCTTCGTGAAGCGACAGACTTTGACGCGCCAGTCGGTAAAGGCGTCACCGGCCGCATTGGCGCGCAGGCGGTCGTCATCGGCAACCGCCGCATTTTGGCTGAGCGCGGCATAGATACCCGAGAACTCGACAATGACGCCGAGCGCTTGCGGGAGGACGGCGCGACGGTGATTTTCGTGGCGCTCGACGAACGGGCCGCAGGTCTGATCGCAATCGCAGACCCGATAAAGGACACGACGCCCGGCGCGCTGCAGGCGCTTCTCGATGACGGCGTGTCCGTCGTCATGCTGACTGGCGACAATTGGACATCGGCGCGCGCCGTGGCGAAGCGGTTGGGCATCGAAGAAGTCGAAGCCGAGGTCCTTCCCGAGGACAAGAGCAAGGTCGTGACCCGGCTCCGCGAGGCAGGACGCATTGTCGCCATGGCGGGCGACGGCGTAAACGACGCTCCGGCTCTCGCGGCCGCTGACGTCGGCATCGCCATGGGAACGGGAACAGACGTCGCCATCGAGAGCGCCGGCGTCACCCTGCTGAAAGGCGACCTTCGCGGCATTGTTCGCGGGCGACGTCTGTCGCGCGCGACCATGCAAAACATCCGTGAAAATCTTTTCTTCGCGTTTATCTACAACGCGGCCGGCGTGCCGGTCGCCGCTGGCGTTCTCTACCCGGCTTTTGGACTGCTGCTCTCGCCCACGATTGCCGCCGCCGCGATGGCGCTGTCCTCGGTCAGCGTCGTCGCCAATTCTCTGCGACTGCGCCGGACGAGGATCGACTCGAAATGAGCCTCGTCGGTTTTAGTCTGCTCGATTACATAACGGCCGTCGCATTGGCGCGCTTAGCACCGATTTCTCCAACCTTCGTGCTCGGCAACCCCACGCCCTTCACCAACGCATAGATCGCCGGAATCACGACAAGGGTCAGAACGGTGGACGACACCATGCCGCCAATCATCGGCACGGCGATGCGCTGCATGACCTCCGAGCCCGCCCCCGTGCTCCATAAGATTGGGACAAGTCCGGCCATGATGGCGACGACGGTCATCATCTTAGGCCGCACCCGTTCCACGGCGCCCAGCATGATGGCCTTGTGGAGGTCGGACTTTGTGAACGCCTTCCCCTCCCTGGCGCGTTCTTCCGCGACCTCGCGCATGGCGGCGTCGAGATAGATGAGCATAATTACGCCTGTCTCCGCGGCGACGCCTGCAAGCGCGATGAAGCCCACCCCGACGGCGACTGACATGTTGAAATTCATTATCCACATCAGCCAGACCCCGCCGACGAGCGCGAAAGGCAGGGACAACATGACGATCAATGTCTCGGTGATCCTGCGAAAGTTCAGGTAGAGCAGCAGGAAGATGATGAAGAGCGTCACCGGGACCACGATCCGCATCCTGGCCTCTGCGCGTTCGAGATATTCGAACTGGCCACTCCAGATGGCGTAAGCGCCCGGCGGAAACTCGATTGCCTCAGCGACAGCCTGTCGGGCTTCCTTCACGAAGCCGCCAATGTCGCGGTCGCGGACATCGACATAGATGTAGACGGCGAGCTGTCCATTCTCGGTCCGGATCGCGGTCGGCCCTCGAACGAGTTCGACCTTGGCTATTTCACCGAGCGGCACAGTGCCTCCGCCAGGCAACGCTATCAGCACGTCGCTCGCGATCGCTCTCGGGCTTGACCTGAAATCCCGGGGATAGCGCACATTGACGCCATACCGTTCTCGACCTTCGACGGTCGTCGTGACGACCTCGCCGCCAAGCGCCGTCGCAATGGTCGCCTGCACATCGTCGATCATCAGGCCGTATCGCGCCAGGGCGGACCTGTCCGGCGTGATGTCGAGATAGTAGCCGCCCATGACCCGCTCGGCGTAAGCCGAAGACGCGCCGCGAACTCCCTTGACGACCTTCTCGATCTGGCGCGCCAGCACTTCGAGCTGGCCCAGATCGCGCCCCATCACTTTGACGCCGACAGGCGTCCGGATTCCGGTCGCGAGCATGTCGATGCGGTTTCTGATCGGCATGGTCCAGGCGTTGGAGACGCCGGGGAACTGCAGCGCCTTGTCCATTTCCGCCACGAGGCTTTCAAGCGTCACCCCGGATCGCCACTGATCCTTCGGCTTCAGGTCGACGATTGTCTCGAACATTTCCAATGGCGCGGGGTCCGTCGCGGTCGAGGCGCGTCCCGCCTTGCCGTAAGCCGACTTCACCTCGGGAAAAGACTTGATGATCCGGTCCTGCGTTTGCAGCAGTTGGGCGGCCTTCGTGACGGAGAGGCCCGGAAGGGTTGTCGGCATGTAGAGCAGCGCGCCCTCATTTAGCGCCGGCATGAACTCCGAGCCGAGTTGGCGCGCGGGAAGCATGGTGACGCCGAGGACGACGAGCGCCAGCAGGACCGTCGGGATCTTCGCGCGCATGACGAGGCGAATGATCGGGCGATAGACATAGATCAGCGCTCGGTTGATCGGGTTGCGCGCCTCCGAGACGATCTTGCCGCGCACGAAGACGACCATCAGCGCCGGAACCAGTGTCACCGACAGAAGCGCCGACGCCGCCATGGCGAAGGTCTTGGTGAAGGCGAGCGGGCTGAAAAGTCGGCCTTCCTGAGATTCGAGCGCGAAAATTGGTAGGAAGGAAACCGTGATGATGAGCAGGCTGAAGAAGAGGGCGGGCCCTACTTCGGTCGCGGCGTCTATCAGGACGTCGACCCGAGACTCCGTCGACGACGCTCGTTCGAGCCGCTTGTGTGCGTTCTCGATCATGACGATCGCGGCGTCGACCATGGCGCCGATCGCGATGGCGATGCCGCCAAGGCTCATGATGTTCGACCCCAGTCCCAGCGCCTTCATCGCCGCAAAGGCCATCAGCACCCCGACCGGCAGCATGATGATGGCGACGAGCGCGCTACGGAAATGCAGGAGGAACACAACGCAGACCAGCGCGACGATGAGGCTCTCTTCGGCCAGGGTCCCGCGAAGAGTCTCGATCGCCGCATGGATCAGCTCCGAGCGGTCATAGACCGGAACGATCTCGACTCCCTTGGGAAGGCTCGGCGCGATCTGCGCCAGAGCGACCTTGACGTTATCGATGACTGTCAGGGCATTGGCTCCGTAGCGTTGCAGGGCGATGCCGCTTGCGACTTCGCCCTCGCCATTGAGCTCTGTAATGCCGCGGCGCTCGTCAGGACCGAGCTCGATGCGCGCCACATCTTTCAGCAGGAGTGGCGTGCCGCCGCCAGCTTTCAGAACGATGCTTTCGAGGTCGGGGATGCTCTTGAGGTAGCCCCTTCCTCGTATGATGAACTCGAACTCGGAAAGCTCAACCGTGCGCCCGCCGACGTCGGCATTATTGGCGCGGATGACCTCCCTGATCCGTGAGAGCGGTATATCGAGTGCGCGCAGCCGGTTGGGGTCGACCACCACATTGTATTGGCGCACGAAGCCGCCAACGCTCGCGACTTCGGCCACGCCCTCAGCCTTGGCGAGGCCATAGCGCAGCGTCCAGTCCTGCAAGGAGCGCAACTCCGCGAGAGTCATGTCCTTTGCGATCAGAGCATATTGGTAGACCCAACCCACGCCCGTCGCGTCAGGACCGAGCACCGGCGTCGCGCCGGCTGGCAGGCGCTTCGTCGCCGAGCTCAGATATTCCAGGACGCGCGAGCGCGCCCAGTAGATGTCGACGCCGTCTTCGAAAATCACATAGATGAAGGAGACGCCGAAGAAGGAGAAGCCGCGCACCACCTTGGATCGCGGCACGGTCAGCATGGCGCTCGCCAGCGGATAGGTGACCTGGTCTTCGACCACTTGCGGGGCCTGACCTGGGTATTCCGTGTAGACGATCGCCTGCACGTCGGAGAGGTCGGGAATGGCGTCGAGCGGCAGGCTCCGAAGCGAATAGACGCCTGCGGCGATTGCAAAGACTGTCCCGACAAAGACCAGGACCAGATTGCGCGCCGACCACGCAATGAGGCGCCCGATCATTTGCCGGCCCCCTGGTCCAGCGCCTGCAAAGCAGCCTTCAGATTGCTCTCGGCGTCGATGAGGAAGTTCGCGGCGGTCACCACGCGGTCGCCTTCCGCTAGCCCGCTCGTGATCTCGGCGTAGCCCTCCCCGCGTCGGCCGATCTTGACCTCTCGCGGCTGAAAACGCCCCTCCCCTTTGTCGAGGATCACGACCTGCCGCTTGCCGGCGTCGATGACGGCGCTTTCGGGAACCGCGAGCGCTTTCTGCTTGCCGCCGGCGTCGATCTCTACATCGGCGAACATATCGCCGAGCAACAGGCCGTCCGGATTGGGGAGTTCGATACGCACGCGCGCCGTGCGCGTCTCCATATTCAAATGCGGATAGACAAGCGCGACCTGGCCCTTGAAGGGCCGATCGGGGTAGGACCGGACGCGGATGAGGGCCGGCTCCCCCGGCTTGATCGAGGAGACGTCGCGCTCGGGGACGTCCGCCAGCACCCAGACGAGGCTATGGTCGACAATCCGGAAGAGGGTCTCGCCGGGAGCCGCCCGCATACCGCTCAGGGCGGCCCGCTCGACGACATGACCACTTTGCGGTGCGGGCCAGTCGATAACGCGCGGCACACGGCGACTGCGCGCGATCGAAGCGATCGTCGCGTCGTCCAGTCCGAGGTTGACGAGGCGACGACGCGCCCCCTCGACGCGTGCTGGCGGGCCTGAATTGAGCACCGCAACGTATTCGGCGGCGGCGCTCGACAGGTCGGGCCCATAGACGCGCATGAGCGATTGGCCTTTGTGGACATAATCGCCCTCGGCGACCTTTTGGACGGAGTCGATGAAGCCCTCGAAGCGAAGAGCGACAACCGACGTCCGACGCGGATCAAAGTCGACGCGCCCCGCTGCACGAACGGGGATGGCGATGGCGCGCCGTTCGACGGACTCCGAGCGGACCCCCGTTGTTTGCAGCTTTCCGGGGCTGAGCGTAATCGTCGACGCATCCTGAGCCTCGTCCTCGTAGACCGGCACGTAATCCATGCCCATCGGGTCTTTCTTGGGGACGGGCGACGTATCAGGCAGACCCATGGGGTTGCGGTAATACAGGATGCGGCGGCCCGACGATTGCTGCTGTGCGGGCTCCGCGGCGGCCCAGGGCTTCTCGTCGAAACCGACGTCCTCGCTCGCTCGGACGGCGACATAGTCCTTGCCCGCAGCGTTTTTCTTTGGGGCGGCGGAGAAGAACGGTCCATCCGGGTCACGGTAATAGATGATGGGGCCCGTGCCCACGGCGGCCTGATGCCCCGTGTGACTCGCTTCGTGCCGCCCCCAGGGGCTGCGCGCTACGAGAAGGCCGGCAGCGCCGAGCGCCAGAAGCGCCGCGACGAAAGCAAAGACGATCGGACGGCGGTTCATAGCGAGCCTCCTGCGAGGCGTTCGAGGTCGGCGTATTTGCTTTGCTCCTCGACGCGGAGCGCGAGAAGCTCCAATTCGACGGCGCGCAAGCGCCGTTCCGATTCGAGAAGCGTGGGGAGGTCCGTCGTTCCCGCGTCGAACCCTTGTCGAGCGGTCTCGACGGAGAGTCTGGCCGGCGGCAGCTGGCGCTGCTCGAAGATCTTAAGAGCTTTGCGGATCGCCTCTAGCCGAAACCAGGCTTCCGCCACCTCGCCGTCGATACGGATTCCCAAAGCGTCGTTTCGCGCCTGCGCCGCGCCGAGACTGGCGCTCGCGGCGCGCTGCTCGGCGTCCTTCGCTTCATATTGGAGCGGCACCTTGAAGCCGAGCAGAAACATTCCGCTTGTTTCGCCATTCCGGCGCTGCACCAGGTTCGCGCCGGCGGTAATGTCGGGATAGTAGTTGAGGTCGGTGAGTTCCTTCGCCCCGGTCGTCGAGCGGACCTGCGCATTCGTTGCTGCGAGCTGGGGGTTGCGCGCTCTCGCGAGCTCCTGAACGGCGGCGAGACTCATCCTGGTCTTCAATGTCGGAAAGCCTTTGGGGGACGCGAGCGGCGCCTGCGCTTTGCGTCCGATAAGAGCGTTCAAACGCGCGGCCGCCGATTTTGCTTCCCCCTCCCGCCGCACGACATCTCCTGCAGCGTTAGCGGCCTCGAGTTCCGCCTTGATCAACTCCTGCTGATTTACCGAGCTTGCGCCATAACGCAACCGCAGAACCTCTGCGAGCTGATCGACGCGCTGCTGGAGAGACCTCGAAAGCTCCAGGGCGCGATGCGCCGCATTGTATTGGGCATAGGCCGCCTTCACGCGCGCGGTGAGATCGAGCTCGATCGCGTGGCTCTGATGCCGGGCCATGTCTGCATCCGCCGATGCGATGCCTTTTTCCAGATCGGTCTTGCCCCACAAGCGGAAGGTTTGCTCGGCGCCGACCCAGACCTGCCCGACGCCCTTGTTGTTCACGTCCCAGGCCTGCAGGGTCACGGTCGGGTCCGGCTGCACGCCGGCCGCGCCGACCCGATGAGCCGCAGCATCTGCGTCAAGTATCGACGCCGCCAGCTCCGGGCTCAGCCGCCTTGCGAAGCTCACAATGCTATCGACGCTCGCGCCGGGCGTGGCCTCGCGCTCGCCGCCGAAGGCTGGCGACGCCGCTGCAGCGATGATGATCAAGACTCGCGAAGTAAGGAAGCGCAAGTTCATGGCGTCGCCTTCAGAACCAGACGGCTTTGCAAGGTCTCCGTCTCCCCCTGGATTTTCGCCGCGAGCGAGATGCGCCAGCGCCCTTCGTCTGTCAGATCGACCTTGAACCGGTAGACGCCAGGCACTGGGCTTTTCACCGCCTCAATCGCGCTCGTCATCTGCTCCATGTCATCGGGGGCCATATCCAGACGCACGGCGAAGATGACCGCATCCGAGACTGCACGATCCTCCGGCTTATGGATCAGCCGGATATCGACGATAGCCTGGCCCTTTTTGACCTGCTCCCGGACAAGTTTGAACTCGTAGTCCCTGATGTCTGCGAGGACAGCAGTCGGAGCCGACAAGAGGCCCATGGCAAACAGAGTCCTTACGACTCGCCGCAAAACGAAACCGTTCATGAGAATGGATCTCCTGCTTCCAGCCGGAAGCACGGTGACGGACGGAGCCGAGCTGCGAACGGCGAGCGAACGCACGATCCAGCGCACGTCAGCGCCGTTGAACCAAGGCTCGATTTGCCGAGATTGAACTCGGCGGGCCCGGCGTCAGGAGATTGGAGGCCGCAGATCGGGAGGGCCGGTGAAACCTAGGCGCGCATCGTCGTCAAGCAGCTGCGGCGCACGGGAGATACGGACCTCGATTACGTCCCCGAGGAAGACAACAGGCGCAACCTGAACTGCGCCGCAGATGAGCGAGTTGCAGCGCCTCGGGACCGCGCTATGATCCCCGTGGCCAGAATGAGATCCATCCCCGATCATCATCTCTGCACAGGGATGGGTAGCAGGGGCCGCGAACGCGTTCGTCCCCGCCGCAGCGAGAGCCGCGACGATGACAAAGGCACAGACGAGTAGGCGTAGCCAGGTTCGCTGCATGAAGACCCCTGAACCTCTGGCAAACATATCACCGAGGCGTCACGTCTAACAACCCTTACGTAGGGAGAACTCCAGCCAAGCCGGCGAGCCCTTGTTTACGGAGAAGGCTATGATTTTCTCTTCTATTTCGTCGGGTCAACGGCGCCAGGCCTAACCTGCACTGAGGCGAGTAGATCGGCGCGTGTCGGACGAGAGGGCTTCTCTTCGATCTGCGAGCGCTAGCGCCCATGTTTCCGTTTCACCAAAAGGTCTCGCCAAGGTTGAACCTGGCGACGCGGCGCGGTGAGATCGGCCGCGACTGCGATGATGGAATCGTAGCTTTAGTTCGCATGGAATGTGTCGACTAGAAATTCTGTGAGGACGTAGGGCAATCCGTCCGATGCTGAGGCGATTCCTTCTGCCCCATGCAGCCCCACCCTTCCCCGCCACATCACCCCGCGCGCGCCAAAGACAGACTAGGAACGCCCAGCGCCCGGCGTCGATCCCGGATAGTCCTGCGAAAGCTCGGGAACCTACGTTTCGACGGGTCAATCCCGTCGAACAGGAGGAAGACTATGAAATTCGGCACAGTGGGACATTGTGGGATGGCGCTCGCAGTTGCGCTCTCCTCGGGCGCTTGGGCGGCGCCTTCGGCGCGCGAGGCCTCGCCGGCGACGCAGGAATTGCTCGGGGGCCTTCAGCTCGCCAAAGGGTCGCCGGCGTCCAAGGCGTTCGGCAATCCGTTCAAAACGCCTTCCTCGGAGACAATGGTCGACTTCGAGCCGACGGGGTCGATCCCGGGAAGCGGAAAGACGCAGCCCTCGGCAGACGGCAAGCCCGAAGCGGCGCCCTCTGTGACGGGGCCTGCCGTGAAGAAAAAGCACTGACGGCGTGGGACTGCAAATTTGAAGCCCCTTCGACAATCGGCGAAGGGGCTTCGCGACTTTCGCGTCTTCAGCCGCTCCCGGCGGCTCAGAACTCGTCCCAGCTTTGCGCGGCGGGCTCATCCAGGCGTCGCGCGAGATTGCCTTCGTAGACCGGCCGTGCGGCCCGCGATCCGATCGCCGGCGCACGAGCGTTCGCATTTCGCGCCATCGGCGCCGACGCGATGCGGAAAGCGCCGACGGAGCGTTCGAGGCCAAGGCTTTCGCGCTGAAGCCCCTCCGTCGCCGAGGTGGTGTCCTGAACCATCGCCGCATTTCGTTGCGTGATCTGGTCCATCTGATCGACCGCGCTGCTGATCTCCGAAAGGCTCGTGGCCTGGGCCTCGGCCCCGCCCGCGATTTCCGTGACGAGGTTATTGACCTCGACGACATGCGTCACGATCGTCTCCAGCGCTTTCACCGTCTGATGAACGAACTCGACGCCCTGCGAGACCTTCGACGAGGAGTCCGCGACCAGCGCCTTGATCTCCTTGGCCGCGCCCGCCGACCGCTGCGCCAGCGCCCGAACTTCCGAGGCGACAACCGCGAAACCTCTGCCCGAGTCGCCCGCCCGCGCCGCCTCGACGCCGGCGTTCAGCGCCAGCAGATTGGTCTGGAACGCGATCTCGTCGATCACGCCGACAATCTGGTCGATGTCTCGTGAGGATCGTTCGATCTCGGAGATCGCCACGACCGCCTTGCGGGCGACATCGCCGCTGCGCTCCGCATCCAGCTTGGTTTCGCCGACGATATTGCTCGCGTGAGCGGCGCTCGCTGCGGAGCGTTTGACCGTTCCCGTCACTTCCCGCAGCGCGGCCGTCGTTTCCTCCAGGCTGGCGGCCTGCTGCTCGGTTCGATGCGAGAGCTCCGCGGCCGCGGATTTGATTTCGTCCGCTCCGCGCCGCACCGATTCCGAACTCGCCTTGACGCCCGTCAGCGCAGTTTCGAGCTGGGCGATGGCGGAATTGAAATCCGTCTGAAGTTTGCGATAGGCGTCCGGCAGATGATCCGACCACCTCCATGTCAGATCGCAATCCGCAAGTTTGCCCAAGCCCTCTCCGAGCGAACGCAGCAGCTCGTTTTGCTCCCTGGCGCGCGCTTCTCGCTCCAGCTCATTTGTCCGACGCTCGTTCTCGACGATCGCGCGCTGCTCTTCGACCTGCCTTAGATTCTCGATGCGTTCGGTCGCAATGCGCTGGAAACGACCATATGTCCGGGCGAGCTCTCCAACCTCGTCCTCCCGTCCCGCCTCGTGGACCTGATAATCGAGCTTGTCCTGCGCGAGCTCCGAGAAGGCGAAAGTGATCCATCTCAGCGGGGAGACGACGTAGCGACGCACGGACATGATCGCAAGAAGACAGGTGAGCGCGACGACAACGACGCTGGCGAGCGCCACGTTGAGCTGCCGGGCCCGCAGGTCGGCGAGCATGCTCATGCTCGCCGACAATTTTGCGTCGCTTTCAGCTTTCATCCGCGTCAGCACGTCGGACATTCCATCCGCTTCCTGAAGCGTGTCGCATAGCTCGTCGAAACGGGCCATCATCTTGTTGCCGGCGGCCGGACCCTGAGCCGCATATGCCTTCGCCATCTGGACGCCGAAGGCGTACCATTCGGGAAACGCCTTCTCGATCTTCGTGAAAGAGGCGACAAGTTCCGCGCTGCCGAGCGACGCGGCGAGCGCAGTCGCAGCCTTGACGTCTGACTTGAATTTGTTTGCGTATTTATCCGCCTCGTTCAAGCCGTCGTCGAGACCGTCGAGCCCTCGCGTCGCCGCGTAGTCCTGCAGATATTGTTGAACCTGCACGATATCCATCTCGACATCTTTTCGCCGGCCAACGAGATTCGGAAACTGCTCGGAGAATTTTTTCACGTCCTCTTCGACTTTCCCCGCAACCGACTGATCCACACTAATGAGATAGGCGTCGTAGCCTGCGCAGGAGGTGGTGACGAGCGCGATCAGTCCGAACAGAACGAGCGACGAGCGCGAAAGATCGCGGAAGAGCAAATGGGAGAAGAACCCGGCTGGCGCGGCCATGCGAGCACTCGCGATTTTGAGAGGGGGAAGCGAGGACATTCGGCGGCGGGCCGAGAACGAAAGAGCGGCGTCATGCCTCCGGCGCACACCGGCCTTCGCGAAGAGATCGTAAAGGCCAGCGCCCTAATAAAGGGTGAAATAGATATTTTTTCCGCCATGGTTCGCGACAGTTCCCCGCATCTGACCGGCCAGGGGCGTCGCGTCTTCACCGCTCCCGGCGGCTCAGAACTCGTCCCAGCTTTGCGCGGCGGGCTCATCCAGGCGTCGCGCGAGATTGCCTTCGTAGACCGGCCGTGCGGCCCGCGATCCGATCGCCGGCGCGCGAGCGTTTGCATTTCGCGCCATCGGCGCCGACGCGATGCGGAAAGCGCCGACGGAGCGTTCGAGGCCAAGGCTTTCGCGCTGAAGCCCCTCCGTCGCCGAGGTGGTGTCCTGAACCATCGCCGCATTTCGCTGCGTGATCTGGTCCATCTGATCGACCGCGCTGCTGATCTCCGAAAGGCTTGCGGCCTGAGCCTCGGCCCCGCCCGCGATTTCCGTCACGAGCGTATTGACCTCGACGACATGCGTCACGATCGTCTCCAGCGCTTTCACCGTCTGGTGAACGAACTCGACGCCCTGCGAGACTTTCGACGAGGAGTCCGCGACCAGCGCCTTGATCTCCTTGGCCGCGCCCGCCGACCGCTGCGCCAGCGCCCGAACTTCCGAGGCGACAACCGCGAAGCCCCTGCCCGAGTTCGCCCGCCCGCGCCGCCTCGACGCCCGCGTTCAGCGCCAGCAGATTGGTCTGGAACGCGATCTCGTCGATCACGCCGACAATCTGGTCGATGTCTCGTGAGGATCGTTCGATCTCGGAGATCGCCACGACCGCCTTGCGGGCGACATCGCCGCTGCGCTCCGCATCCAGCTTGGTTTCGCCGACGATATTGCTCGCGTGAGCGGCGCTCGCTGCAGAGCGTTTGATCGTTCCCGTCACTTCCCGCAGCGCGGCCGTCGTTTCCTCCAGGCTGGCAGCCTGCTGCTCCGTTCGATGCGAGAGCTCCGCGGCCGCGGATTTGATTTCGTCCGCTCCGCGCCGCACCGATTCCGAACTCGCCTTGACGCCCGTGAGAGCAGTTTCGAGCTGGGCGATGGCGGAATTGAAATCCGTCTGAAGTTTGCGATAGGCGTCCGGCAGATGATCCGACCACCTCCACGTCAGATCGCAATCCGCAAGTTTGCCCAAGCCGTCCGCCAGCGAACGCAGCAGATCAGTCTGCTCTTTGGCGCGCGCTTCTCGCTCCAGCTCATTTGTCCGACGCTCGCTTTCGACGATCGCGCGCTGCTCTTCGACCTGCCTTAGATTCTCGATGCGTTCGGTCGCGATGCGCTGAATCGACCATATGTCCGGGCAAGTTCTCCGATCTCGTCTTCCCTGGCCATCTCGTGGACCTGATTGTCGAAATTGTCCTGCGCAAGTTCCGAGAAGGAGAAAGTGATCCACCTCAGCGGGGAAACGACGTAGCGGCGCACGGAGATGCCAGCAAGAAGACAGGTAAGCGCGAGGATAACGACGCTGGCGAGCGCCACGTGCAGCTGCCGGGCCCGCAAGTCGGCGAGCATGTCCATGTTCGCCGACAATTCTGCGTCGCTCTTCATCTTTCATCCGCTTGAGCGCTTCGGACATTCCATCTACGCTTCCTGCAGCTTGCCACAGAGTTCGTCGAATCGCGCCATCATCTTGTTGCCGCCCGCCGGCCCCTGAGCGGCGTATACTTTCGCTAGCTGGACGCCGAAGGCGTAGTAATCCGGAAACGCCTTCTCGACTTTCACGAAGGAAGCGACGAGTTCGTGGCCTTCCAGCGCCGTGGCGAGGGCAGTCGCGGCCCGGACGTCCGCATGAAATTTATCCGCGTATTTTTCCGCCTCGTTCAAACCGTCGTCGAGACCGTCGAGCCCTCGCGTCGCCGCGTAATCCTGCACATACTGCTGAATTTGGATGATGTCCTGCTCGACATCCTTACGCAAGCTGACGAGTTCGGGAAATTGCTCGGAGAATTTTTTGACGTCCTGTTCGACTTTCGTCGAAACCCACTGATCTACATCGATCAGATAGGCGTCGTAGCCGGCGCAGGAGATGGTGACGAGCGCAATCAGTCCGAACAGAACGAACGACGAGCGCGAAAGATCGCGGAAAAGCAAATGGGAGACGAACCCCGCTGGCGCGGCCATGCGAGCACTCGCGATTTTGAGAAGGCGAAGCGAAGACATTCCGCCGCCGCCACCTAGCACGAAAGAGCGGCGTCATACCTCCGCCTCACCCCTCCCCCCCCCCCCCCCCCCCCCCCCCCCCCCCCCCCCCCCCCCCCCCCCCCCCCCCCCCCCCCCCCCCCCCCCCCCCCCCCCCCCCCCCCCCCCCCCCCCCCCCCCCCCCCCCCCCCCTTTTTTTTTTTTTTTTTTTTTTTTTTTTTTTTTTTTTTTTTTTTTTTTTTTTTTTTTTTTTTTTTTTTTTTTTTTTTTTTTTTTTTTTTTTTTTTTTTTTTTTTTTTTTTTTTTTTTTTTTTTTTTTTTTTTTTTTTTTTTTTTTTTTTTTTTTTTTTTTTTTTTTTTTTTTTTTTTTTTTTTTTTTTTTTTTTTTTTTTTTTTTTTTTTTTTTTTTTTTTTTTTTTTTTTTTTTTTTTTTTTTTTTTTTTTTTTTTTTTTTTTTTTTTTTTTTTTTTTTTTTTTTTTTTTTTTTTTTTTTTTTTTTTTTTTTTTTTTTTTTTTTTTTTTTTTTTTTTTTTTTTTTTTTTTTTTTTTTTTTTTTTTTTTTTTTTTTTTTTTTTTTTTTTTTTTTTTTTTTTTTTTTTTTTTTTTTTTTTTTTTTTTTTTTTTTTTTTTTTTTTTTTTTTTTTGCTCCCCGCCGCACCAATTCCGAACTCGCCTTGACGCCCTGAGAGCAGTTTCGAGCTGGGCGATGGCGGAATTGAAATCCGTCTGAAGTTTGCGATAGGCGTCCGGCAGATGATCCGACCACCTCCACGTCAGATCGCAATCCGCAAGTTTGCCCAAGCCGTCCGCCAGCGAACGCAGCAGATCAGTCTGCTCTTTGGCGCGCGCTTCTCGCTCCAGCTCATTTGTCCGACGCTCGCTTTCGACGATCGCGCGCTGCTCTTCGACCTGCCTTAAATTCTCGATGCGTTCGGTCGCGATGCGCTGGAATCGACCATATGTCCGGGCAAGTTCTCCGATCTCGTCTTCCCTGTTCATCTCGTGGACCTGATTGTCGAAATTGTCCTGCGCAAGTTCCGAGAAGGAGAAAGTGATCCACCTCAGCGGGGAAACGACGTAGCGGCGCACGGAGATGCCAGCAAGAAGACAGGTAAGCGCGAGGATAACGACGCTGGCGAGCGCCACGTGCAGCTGCCGGGCCCGCAAGTCGGCGAGCATGTCCATGTTCGCCGACAATTCTGCGTCGCTCTTCACTTTCATCCGCTTGAGCGCTTCGGACATTCCATCTACGGCTTCCTGCAGCTTGCCACAGAGTTCGTCGAATCGCGCCATCATCTTGTTGCCGCCCGCCGGCCCCTGGGCGGCGTATACTTTCGCTAGCTGGACGCCGAAGGCGTAGTAATCCGGAAACGCCTTCTCGACTTTCACGAAGGAAGCGACGAGTTCGTGGCCTTCCAGCGCCGTGGCGAGGGCAGTCGCGGCCCGGACGTCCGCATGAAATTTATCCGCGTATTTTTCCGCCTCGTTCAAACCGTCGTCGAGACCGTCGAGCCCTCGCGTCGCCGCGTAATCCTGCACATACTGCTGAATCTGGATGATGTCCTGCTCGACATCCTTACGCAAGCTGACGAGTTCGGGAAATTGCTCGGAGAATTTTTTGACGTCCTGTTCGACTTTCGTCGAAACCGACTGATCTACATCGATCAGATAGGCGTCGTAGCCGGCGCAGGAGATGGTGACGAGCGCAATCAGTCCGAACAGAACGAACGACGAGCGCGAAAGATCGCGGAAAAGCAAATGGGAGACGAACCCGGCTGGCGCGGCCATGCGAGCACTCGCGATTTTGAGAAGGGGAAGCGAGGACATTCGGCGGCGGCGACCGAGCACGAAAGAGCGGCGTCATACCTCCGGGACACACCGGCTTTCGTGAACCGATCATAGGGGCCGGAGCGCTAACAAAAGGTGAATTTTTTCTTTACTGTCGTGGTTAGACGCTGTCCTCGCCCGGTCAAGGGCTGCGCTCGGAATTCATTTCAATTGAATTGAGTGGCGGACGCCTCGACGCGTCACGAGCATCATGCGGAACTGGATTTGTTTCTGATTAATTTCTATTAACCCAGCATCGTGCAAGGCGACGCCCTCACACTTGCTCCCGAAACTTCACTCAAGCAGTTCGGGAGCGCGGCTGTGTCGGGACGTGCAAAATATTGGGCTTTCTTATTTGCAGGAGCGGTTCTCCCCGGTCTTGACGGAAATGGTCGAGCGCTCGCCGAGGACCCATTTTCATGGCAGGGATTTCACGTCGGCGTGAGCGGCGGCGGCGCGCTTCCCGCCCGCAATGGTCGCGCCTTTCCAACAGTGAACGGCTATCCGCAGGACGGCTCCTTCGATCTCGCCCCGCCACCCGGCGATGGCGCAACCGCGCTCTACGGCGTACAAACGGGTTACGACTGGCAGATCGGCTCCTTTGTCTTCGGTCTTGAGACGGGAATCTCGTCTTTCAGCAGCCGCAGCAATCACGCAGCCGCCCATGCGACGGGGTTCGGATTTGCCGAGTCGGGTATTCCCTACTACGCTTTCTTTCCCGGTCGGAGCGCCGGTCATTACGGGAGTCTGAGCGCGCGCGCAGGCTTCGCGACGGGACGCATGCTCGCTTATGCGACCGGCGGCTTCGCGACAGGCGGTTGGGCAGGAGAGAGCAGTCTTTGGCTCAACGGCTCTCGTTTCGATGCGGAGAAGTCGGCGACGCTCCACACCAAGCTGCTCGTCGGCGCGGGCGTCGAATATGCTTTTGCGCGCGACTGGTCGGTGCGAGCGGAATATATTTATCTCGATCTTGCCCGCAACAAGCAGCTTTTCGAGAACGAGGACGGCGCGTCATTTTCGCTGCGAACGCATCCGGCCGATCATCTTCTGAGGTTCGGGCTGAATTACCACATCACACCGACCGAGCCTCCGCCGGGCGATGACCCAAAGGGCGAGGCGACGCAGGAAGAGCGCTACAGCGTTCACGGACAATTGACGTTGGTCGGGCAAGGATATCCAAGGTTTCGATCACGCTATGAGGGACCGAACAGCCTTCCCGCGCGTGCGGGAATCAACGAGACCTTCTCGATCACCACCTTCTATGAACAGCGGCGGCAAAGTGTACCACTGAACCGGCTTTGCGGGCTGCTGTAACGGCGGCGCAAAAGTGTACCGGTCCTGCTAGGCCCAACTCGATGTCATCGACTGGCATGGAGAGGCCGAAAGGATGTTCACAGTGGAACTCTATGCCCGGGTGAGACGCGCGGTGATGGCGGAAGGGCTGAGCCGTCGGGAAGCGGCGAGGCGCTTTGGCGTGCACCGCAACACGATCACGAAGATGCTTCAGTATTCGGTTCCGCCGGGGTATCGGCGCCGGGAGCGACCGATCTCGAAGAAGCTGGGGCCGTATATGGCCTGGATCGACAAGGTCCTAGCGGATGACCGGCTTGTTCACGCCAAGCAGCGGCACACGGCGCAGCGGATCTTCGAACGGCTGCGGGACGAAGAAGGGTTTTCCGGCGGCTACACGATCGTCCGGGAATATGTCGCGCAGGCGCAGTTGCGGTCGCGAGAGATGTTTATTCCGCTCAGCCATCGACCGGGGCATGCGCAGGCGGATTTTGGTCAGGCGGACGGTTACATCGGCGGCAAGAAGGTCCGCTTTCATTATTTTTGCGTGGACCTGCCGCATTCGGACGGCTGCTTCGTCAAGGCCTATCCGGCGGAGACGGCGGAAGCCTTCTGCGACGGCCATGTGGCGGCGTTCGATTTTTTCGGCGGCGTCCCGCAGTCCATTCTTTACGACAATACGCGTCTCGCGGTCTCGCAGATCATCAAGGGCGGCGAACGACGACGCGCACAGATGTTTGCGGAACTCCAGAGCCATTACCTTTTTGCTGATCGCTTTGGCCGGCCCGGCAAGGGGAATGACAAGGGCAAGGTCGAGGGGCTTGTCGGCTATGTCCGGCGCAACTTCATGACGCCACTGCCCGTGGCGGAAAGTTTTGAGGCGCTGAACGCGAGGTTCCTGGACGCCTGCACGAAACGGCGGCAGGCGATCCTGCGCGGTCATTCGACGCCGATCGGCGAACGCATGCAGGCGGATATGGCGGCATTCCTGCCGGCGCCGCCGGCTCCCTATGACGCCTGTCACAAGGTTGCGACGCGCGTGTCGTCGATGGCGCTGGTGCGCTACCGCAACAATGATTACTCGGTCCCGACGCGCTACGGCCATCGGGAGGTGCTGGCGAAGGGCTATGTCGATCGGGTTGAGATTGTCTGCGGCGGGGAGACGATCGCCGTGCATGCGCGCAGCTACGACAAGGCCGAGCTCATCTACAACCCGCTGCATTATCTCGCCTTACTCGAACACAAGAGCCGCGCGCTCGATCAGGCCGCGCCGCTCGACGACTGGCGGCTTGCTGACTGCGTGCATCGCCTGCGGCGGCTGATGGAGGCGCGGATGGGGAATGGCGGGCGCCGCGAGTTCATCCAGGTGCTGCGGCTGATGGAGGACTTTCATCAGCATCAGGTCGAACAAGCGGTTGCGGAGGCGCTGCGTCTTGGCGCGATCAGCTTCGACGCGGTGAAGATGCTACTGCTGGCCAGGCTGGAGAACCGGCCCGCGCGGCTCGATCTGACATTCTACCCCTACCTGCCGGCGGCCACGGTCGGCGCGACGGATCCGCGCGCCTATCTCGGGCTCGTCACCGGCGCGAGCGTCATTCTAGGCGTCACGGAGACGACCGCGGGAGGTCCGGCATGACCAACTCGCATGAGCCGGGTTCGCAAACGATCGTCGCGCCGCAGGTGCTGCTGGGCAATCATCTCAAGGCGCTGAAGCTTCCCACCTTCGCGCGCGAATATGAGAAGGTGGCGCTGGAGTCGGCGCAGGACCGCGCCGATTACCCGCGCTATCTGCTGCGCCTTTGCGAACTGGAGCGCATTGATCGCGAGCGGCGCAATGTCGAGCGCCGCATCCGGCTGGCGCGCTTTACGCAGGTCAAAAGCCTCGACACCTTCGACTGTACCGCCCAGCCCTCACTCAACAAACCGCTGGTGCTGGAGTTGGCGCGATGCGAATGGATCGAGAAGCGCCAGAACTGCATCGCGCTGGGGCCATCTGGAACCGGCAAGACTCACGTCGCGCTCGCCCTGGGGCTCGCCGCCTGCCAGAAGGGCTTCAGCGTCGCGTTCACAACCGCCGCGGCACTTGTGCACGAACTGATGGAGGCGCGCGACGAGCGTCGCCTGCGCGCGCTGCAAAAGCATCTCAACACCGTCAAACTGCTGATCGTCGACGAGCTGGGCTATGTGCCGTTCACGGCGGTCGGCTCCGAACTGCTCTTCGAGGTCTTCAGCCAGCGATACGAACGCGGCGCGACGCTGGTGACCAGCAATCTGCCCTTTGATGAATGGACCTCCGTGTTTGGCTCCGAACGTCTCACCGGCGCGTTGCTCGACCGGCTCACCCATCACGTCCACATCCTGGAAATGAACGGCGAGAGCTATCGGCTGGCGACCGCAAAGAAAGCGCAAAGGCGAAACCGCGATCTCGTCGACCCGCCCGCAATCGACAAAGGAGGCGCCGACACGGAGAACTGAACGCCGCCGCGCGCATTGAGCCGCGCTGCGCTACGCTCCGCGCGCCTCAACGCGCGCGACAACTAAACTACAAGGGCCACATGGCCCTTTTCTCGAAACCCGACCGGTACACTTTTACGCCGTCTTCATGCACATTTTGTCC
>CAVQWJ010000005.1:0-197848 GCA_963717565.1 uncultured Alphaproteobacteria bacterium | reverse complement strand
GGTTTTGTCTTGGGCTGCCTCGGTCTAGGGAGCGAGCGTCGGCAGAGCCGGCTCATAGTAGGCGCGAGGATTCCCGAACCGCGCCCCGCCTCCAGCCGTGGACATTGGTTGATTGCCTAGTAAATAGTGGCGGGTATCGTTACGCTTCGAGCGATCGCCCAAACGAACCCGAGCATCTCGCGAGCGATGGCGGCGGTGACGACGACCTTGGGTTTTCCAGCCGCGGCAAGCCGGCGGTAGCGGGCGCAAAGCCGAACCTGCGCCTTCCAGGCAATATCTCGGACGGTTTGCGGCAAAGCCTCGATACGATCATGCAATTTACGACTGACGCGCGGCTGCATGCGATAAGTCCAGGCGCCTTCAATCAAAGCACGTCGCGCCAAGGCGTTGCCGGCCTTGGTGATTCCGGCCCGACGCACCGTGGAGCCACTGGAGTGCTCGGAGGGAACCAGGCCGAGATAGGCCATCAATTGCCGGGGATTGGGGAAGCGTGTGAAATCGCCGACTTCAGCGACGAGTGTCACGGCGACGATGAAGGCCACGCCCCGCATAGCCTGCAATGCGGCAACTACGGGGGCCTGCGACCAGTTTTGCGCCAAATCCTCGATCTGGCGGGACAGCCGTTCGAACTCTCGCCTCGGCGTCCGTAACAGCGTGGATGTAATCCTGAAGCACCAATTGCTGGGCTGCATGGTCGAACCGCACCGTCGTCAGCCAACGGCGGTAGGCGAGCGTCCATCCCTTTTTGCCGGCGTAGACACGTCCATGCCGGAGAAGAAAGCCCTGCAGATGCTGCCGAGCCTTGCCCAACACCCTTACCGCTGTCGAGCGCGCACGGATCAAGTCGCGCATCGCCTCATGGCCGTCATCGGGGATCCACACTGCGGTTAGTTCACCTGCCCGGTGGAGTTTGGCCAACATCAGCGCGTCGCGCCGATCGGTTTTGATCCGGTCGCCTGCCTTCATTGGAATGAGCGACGGCGCCACCACCATGCATTCATGGCCAAGGCCGGTCAGCTGGCGGTATAGGCCATAGCCGCATGGTCCAGCCTCATAACAGAAAGACAGGGAACGACCGCCCTTTGCCAGGCGCGCAACCAATTTGCCGATGTGGTCGGGGCGGTTGATAAAGTTGCCTAACTCGCGGACTTCGCCGCCCCGCCCGCCCTCTGCGACGGCGACTGCAATAGTCGCCTTATGGACATCCAATCCCACGAAAACGATATTGTTCATCAGGCCCGTCCCCCATGTCTGAGGCTCGGCGCCGGCTAGCCCGGCGCAATCCTCGATTAGGGACATGCTGTGGGGCGGGCCGCCATCGCTTTTACCGGGCGAACATACGGTCTAGAGCCCGCATCCGCAGGGCGCTTTCCTGGATTATCGATCAAACGAAATCGCCGTGACCAATTGAGCGCGCTTGATAGGCGTTCCACGGATTGCAGCTCTAGCTGACTGGACCTCTAGCTCCAACCCAGTCGGCGGCGCTAGACGCTTCGCCCGCAGAAGGGCTGCGGAGCCAGGTATCGCTTCATCCGCAGCCGCGATGTCTTTGGCGCTGACCTTGGATTTTTCGCACTCTCCTACTCTGTCCCACATCTCCCGAGCCACAAAGCTCTCAACCGCTGCGGTGATGGTCGTCGCTGCCAGGTCATCCCGTTTGACCTTCCGCTCGATGACGAGCGCGCGAATGGCGTCGCCGAGAATCTTTGCGGACTCCTCGAAGTCAACATCACGTACTGAGTTGATATTTTGGATCTGTCTTGCCATCAACGAGACAGTGGCGAACGGTGAATAGCCAGTCATGGATCATGTAAGCGGGGGCGTATCCCCACGGGGAAAAGCCATTGAACACTTGGGCGATCCGGGGGATCGACCCACCATCAGTGGACATAAAGCCTGGTTGGATTATCGCGCCGTGGCCCTGTGGCGTATTTCGATGAAAGGTCAGCCGATTGCGAGGGTTGGGCACGAACAGAAATATTCCGTCGCCGCTCGGGCCGCCCTCTTTGATCCACATCACGAACAGCTGGCCAGTGAAGTAACCAGACGATGCCGGATCGTATATAACGGTGACGCATCCGCCGAGCATAAGCGTCGCCACGAGTAGAAGCAGTTTTTTGAAACGTATCATGCCGCCGTGTCCCCGACGCATAAGGCGTTCGCCGCGCACAAAAATTTGGAAAGCGCACTGATGCCGATAGGAATAGCAGTTGATCTCGGCAAACTGCGTGTGCCCTCGTCGCCACAGCGGGGAGTTTTTAATGAAGGGGTGAGATAGGAATGCGTGGCGCGTGCCCATCTTTTTCCCACGCCCCGGGCCGCCCCGTCATCGCCGCATTGTCGCGGCTGCCGCGCGCCATCAAGGGCTGCGCCCATTGACCGCGCGCTTATCGGCACGCGCTGCTGCGCCCGCGACGGCCGTCACCTCCGCCGGCCCGACAAGAGGGAAACGTTGTTGGGGTCGACGAAGCGGCGGATGAGCCAGGGCAGGCGATGCGGTCGACCTTAGTGCCCGTCAGGAAACAAACGCTTCGCGTCATTGGACTGAAGGAACGATCTATAGTTCCATTCGCCGTTGGAAATCGGCGCGTTGGATGTTGAGACTTTTTATTTCGTCGTTTGAGACGAAACAAGTTCTCGCATCCGATCGCCAAGGCCATTCCCGACAAGTTCGAGGGGCTGGGCCTCCCCATGCCGGAGATCGACGAGTCGAAATACGCTGTCGGCTATGGCCTCACGGTCGAGGTCGAGGGCCATGTCGTTCGCGTCGGCAGCGCCTGCGACCCTACTCCGAAGCGCCGCCCCAGACCGAGGCGCCGAAGGGCGAGCGCGTCACGAAGCAGGAGCGTAATTCGAGCATTTTTTGTTAATAGGATCTTAGTCCCCCTATTCCTATCCGAAGCCTCCTATGGACATCACATTTGAGCCTGAAAATCGTAGTGGGAGCCAACCGCTGCAGCATCTCGCTGAAGAGATTAGGGGCCCCCACTACTCATCTGTTCAGGCGTCCTTGATCGCGTGAAGTCTTAAAACACGGCGCGCGTCTTATGCAGCAGCGTCCGCGCGCGATGAGGAAAGTCGGCGCCAGCGAGGAAATCGCCAACGTCCTGATCAAAGCGGTCGTTCCACTGAAACCCCCACTTTGCCCAATTTTCCTCAATTTTCGTACAAATCGAGCCGGCGAGTTGTTGTGATTCCCGCGGGGTGAAGCCTCATCGTCGTTGCGGATGGCCATCGCTATAACACAAATGAACAACAGCTCGGTCCGCATCTCATCGCTCGGCTCAAAGACGTTTTCGTCGTCTTCCATGTCTTCTGCATCCCTGTACCTCGATATACGCACGCTTAGACACACGCTCTCCCGATACGCTTGTCGAAGCGTACGGCAAGAGCGCGGCCTTGCGGCCACGTTGATGGAAATGGATACGGGTCTTGGGGAGAACCTTGGTCGCTACGCGCGGATCCAAGTCATGACAATAAGAACTGGTATAAAAATAACGCTCCTCGCTCGAGAATGCAACGGTTTTCCATGAAAATTTTCACCTTCGCCTTACATGCACGACATCCGACCGGAACGCGACCATGGACGATACTCTACTTTTTGGGATACAGAGCGGCACTGCAAGCGGAGATCGCCGCGCTGTGTGAGAAACTCACCCTCATGCGCAGGAAATTCGGGGCCCGTGTCGAAATGGAATCCGATTGATGTCTGCCACGCGATATCCCACCTCCGGCTTCACAAGACCGCCGGTTTTCTGTTCCACGAAACCGGCGGCAGGCCAATCCTACTATCAGGCCGCATAGCCCGACATCGCGCTGTTTTACAGTTTAGAACGGCTTTTTCCTAACGGACCGTATTTCAATTCTTCCGCTCTAATGAAACCATGCGGACCACCGACAACGCCACACGAACGAGGCGACGGCGCCGCGAGGGCAGGGCTTGTTATCATGAAGTCAAGATATTGAGTTGTCGCATCGACTTGGTCGTCGTTGCCATGAGGGAATGAAACGAATTCGGCGACGTAATCCGCGCGCCAATGAGCTTCGACTGGTAACAGGATGCGGTGCGCGCGGATGATGTCAACATGCCTCAATAGCCTTACGCGCTTCGATCCATTTGCGATGATCAGGCGAGGAGGCCACGGCTTCCGCTGTTCAATGACTCAGCCAGCGCGAGGCCGTTGGCAGATTGTTCGATCAGCACAGCGCCCGGCGGTGGCGGGTAATCCACGCCTGCACCTTCTGCTTCAGGGTCTTGAAGCTGCACTGCTCACGCCATTGGTCAACAAGGCAATGACTGCCGTTCCAGGGACGCCATATCTGAACGACGCTGAAACTATTTTTCGGTCCAGGCTTCATGCTGGGGTCAATGCTCATCACGCACGGCGTTTGAGGCGTCGGAAGAAAGCTAAAGCTCAGGAAGTCATCCGGCGAAATTGACGGCAATGCGAGGCCGTCGACATCTTGCTGATAGAGGAGGTCAAACGCGGGATTATGCGTGCTGGCCTTAAGCCCCTCGATGTAATCGCGATTAAAGGCGCTTGGCCGCAGCAGTTCGCCCTCGCGGCGGGGCCAAGGCCCACAATTTGTTGCGTATTCCTTATCCGTAACCCCAACCATTGGTAACGCGACATGACGCCAACCGCCATGTCTGAGAAGACGCCCAGACAAATCATTATCGTGGATGCGGTGGGCTATGACGACAACCTTCCGGTCACCTGATTGTTCAGGCGCGACATACGATCGTGTAGAATATCTCAGCCGTGCGCTCCAGCTGATCGGGGCTTGCTGCGTCCTTTATATCATGAGGGTCGTCGATGACGATAATATCCGCGCCGCGACCAGTGATGCTGCCAGAGAAGGAGGCGGCGTAGAGTTGCCCGCCGGCTGTGTGCCGAAGTCCATGACCGCCGCGTGGTCCTTGGCGATCCTGGTTGCGAAAGTCTCCCTGAACCAACCAGCTTGTAAGATCGCGCGGATTTGCGGGCGATGCTCCCGAGCTGCTCTGAATAGGTGACGACCATAATCTTTGCTGATGGATTATGTGCCAACGTCCAGGCGGAAAGGCAGACTGAAAATAGCAGCGTCTTCAGATGCCGTGGCGGTAGATTGACGAGGAGCCTGTTCCTCGGACCATCAACGAAGGCGGTGAGCTCGGTCGCGAGATCTCCAGGTAGGGATCTTTATCAATCCTCGTTGCCTCGAGCTCCTGGATCGCCTTGCGGGAAAACGCAAGGAAGTCCTTGCGCAGAACGGCTTTCAGGCGGTTATCAATCATTTTTTTCTCCTGCAATGATGTTGGTTCGTTAATGCTTTCATCGTCGCCTTGATTGGCGCGCTTCCTCACCTCCCGTCCGACAAACTCCTCGAGGATTCAAGATCCGCGGTCGCGGGCCCTTTCAGCGACTCGTCGTTCTCGTCGCCAAAGGCGCGAGTGCAAAACGAGACCAATGCGTTCGCCGCTCGCATGTCGCCTTTGATCGCCGCGGCGACAAGCGCCTTGACGAAGGCGCGCTGCTTCGAAATCTTCATCTCGCGATCGCCTTCGCGCACGCGAATGACCTGGCTGAGCTCCTGCCGGAACTCCGTCGTGAGATTCCGCGCATGCTTCGGGCGTCCCTTCGGGTTGCCGCTTTGGCCAGGCTTGAATCGCGACGCCTTCGGCGGGCGTTTGTAGCCAACGCGATCGTCATCATCGGTGGCCATGTCAGCCCTCCTCTCTGGGGACGCCAGGCGCTTGGCGCGTTCGTCGAAGAGTTCGCCGTCTCGGCGTGGATTGCGTCCCGCCGGGTCTGCGCCTGCCAGCGGCGCACGGCGACGTCGACATAAATGGGGTCAAGGTCGATCCCGACGCCGACGCGGCCGGTCTCCTCTGCGGCCATAATGGTCGATCCCGACCCCAGGAAAGTGTCGAGGACAAGGTCTCCCCGTTTGGTGACATCGCGGATCGCGTCCGCAATCAGGAGGACGGGCTTTACCGTCGGGTGGGAGGAGAGAAGCTGATCGCGGCCACTCCCGAATGAATTCATCCCCCGGTACGTCCAAGATTTGACCGGTTTCGCCCATGGCACCCGAGCTCGACGTTGTTCGAATGCTTGGCGTTCCCGGCCTTGAACAGCAGATCAACTCATGTTGGGAGCGATAAAAAGATCCCATGCCGGCATTCGTCTTCGCCCAGACGCATAAGTTGACGAGCTCCAGCTCGTTCTGACGGCCGGCGACGAGAAGCTCATAGATGTGCCGCCAATCCATACACGCGTAAATCAACGCGGAGGGACTCGCCGATTGTTTTAGAATGCTCAATGACTTTTGGAGGAGCGCGGCGAATTGCTCTGCGCTCAGCTCGCCGGCCCCCGCAACAAACTCACGATGTTTTGCGCGGCCCTTGCCCGTGACGAAACCGGAAATTGGGACGTTATATGGAGGGTCAACAAAACAAAGCGCTGCCTTTTTTTCAGCGAGCAGCTTGTCGACGAAGGACTGATCGCAGGCGTCGCCACAGCCAATCCGATGAGGCCCACAATTCCAAATGTCCCCGGCCGCCGAAATGGCAAACTGCTGTGGGGGTGGGATTTCCGCCTCTTCCTCGACGACATTGAGCTTTTGGATGTCGACGTCGAGAAGCCCGTCGATTTCGACGGCGTCGAAGCCCGTCAATTCCAAGTCGAAACCAACCGAAATGAAGAGCTCAAAGTCCGCGTGAAGCACTTCATTGTCCCACCCCGCGTCGCTGGCGATCCGATTAAGCGCGAGCCGGAGCGCCTTGATCTCCGGCTCGGAGTAGTTGGCCACTACAACAACAGCAATTTCATCGTGTCCCAGCGCCTTCATGGCCTCCCAAACGGCATGTCCATCGATAATTTCATTTTTGCTATCAATGACAATGGGCACTACTTGCCCGTAGTGCCCGACCACCTTCTCCAGCTTCGACTGCTGCGTCTTTTTGTGCACGCGCGCCCGTCCGGGATATTGCTTAATCGAATCGATTGGGACAGTTTGCCATTGAGGTATGTTATGAATTACGTCCATCTTCTTCTCGTCCCTCGCAGTTGAGCGGATAGGCCGGAAGACCTGAGGGAGAGGCAAGACCTTGAGATAGCGGCTGGTAGGTTGCTCCGCCTGGAAAGGCTACTTCACAGACGCGTAACGCCTTGTGAGCTGCTCCTCTGACGACCGAGACACGCCGCTTCACGCAATCACCCCCACTCAGCGCCCCCGAACGGCTGTGATCGGATAAACTCGGTCTTGGGAAGGGGGATCGGCATAATAGCTGCACAAAGCAGCTGCCGGCAATCTACACTTGCACTATTTATATCACGCGTTAAGAAAACATCAAGTGGCTTTTCAAAGACAAATTTGAAGGCGGCTGCCGCCGCGGGGATGATCTTGGAGCCGAGTTGGCTGTTCCACCACGTTTGTTAGGACTGCCCAATAATGCCTTGTCGATCGATGGCTCCGTTACGCGGGTGAGAGGCGGCTATCGAAGATGCGGAGATCTCTTGAATTGCAAGAGGCCGCGCGCTAAAATATGTTTAGGTTCGTGCCAATTTCATAACTTGTCGGCAGTCGACGAGGTGCCGTCCGAAACATTTCCCTTACATTGCGATCGAAAAGCTGCGGATTGGCTGGCGACATCAATTGTCGTCTATGACCGCTCGCGCGTAATTGTGAGGTTACAATGAGCTCCGACTTCTCCTCTGCTGGCGCAACGTCTCAGGCCGGTAAGTTGATCGATTTGGCGAGCATGGCCGAACTTTTCCATACACCTGACGGGGTCGCCTATGCTGACATCTATATTAATGGCCATCGCGAGACATGGCGCGTTCGCTCGAAATCTTTTAAGCGTTTGCTTGGCCACTGGTGGTTTAATAAAACAGGCGGCACACCTTCCTCTAGTGCCATGACGGCCGCGCTCGACGCTATCGAAGCTTGCGCGCAATTTGATGCGCCTGAGCGTAGCGTCTCTGTTCGTGTTGGTGGTGAAAGTGATCGACTTTACGTCGACCTGGGTGACTCGACGTGGCGAGCAATCGAGGTTACTGCGAACGGTTGGAGGATCATCAGCCGTCCGCCAGTGCGGTTTCGCCGCGCATTTGGCATGGCTCCATTGCCGGAGCCTATTGCTGGCGGCTCAATAACGGCCTTGCGGCCCTTTGTGAATTTGCAATCCGACGACGATTTTGTGTTGTTGGTAACATGGCTGCTAGGAAGCTACCGTGACTGTGGCCCTTATCCAGTCTTGGCTTTATCTGGCGAGCAGGGATCGTCTAAATCGACGCTGTCGAAAATTTCACGACAGCTTACCGATCCTAGCACTGCGCCAATACGCGCGTTGCCGCGAGATGATCGGGATCTTTTCATTGCAGCACATAACGCCCACGTTCTGGTGTTCGACAATGTTTCACGACTGCCGCACGGCATTTCTGACACACTCTGCCGCCTTGCGAGTGGTGGCGGCTTCGCGACCCGACGGCTTCGCACCGACGATGATGAGACATTGTTCGACGCGGCTCGGCCCATAATCCTAAACGGGATTGAGGACATAGTGGCTCAGCCGGACCTTGCAGATCGTTCGATCTTCTTGACCCTCGGCCCAATCGCAACCGACCGACGACGCGCAGAGGGGGAATTTTGGGCGGAGTTTGAGGCCGCGCGGCCACGCATTCTCGGCGCTTTGCTCGACGCTGTGGCCATGGGTTTGAAGCGTTTTCCAGAAATTCGATTGTCCAACCCGCCACGGATGGCCGATTTCGCCCATTGGGGAACCGCCTGCGAAACAGCGTTCTGGCCAAGAGGTCGGTTTCTGGAAGCATATGATCAAAATCGTCAGGAGGCTATTGCGGATGTCATCGCCGCAGATGCTGTTGCGAGCGCAGTCTGCGGTTTGATATCGATGCGCGAGACTTGGAGGGGAACCGCCAGTGAGCTTCAGGACGCACTCTTCGTCTGCGGGACGGGCGCAGCAAAAGCTCGAAAGAGTGGCCCAACTCCTCTCGAGCGCTCGCCGGTCGATTGCGCCGGGCGCAGACCTTTCTTCGCGCGGTCGGAATTGAGATCTCCTTCGAACGGAAAGGTCATGCTGGGACGCGCATAATCCAGATCACCCGTTCCGTGACATTCTCCTCGGCAAGAACTGAGGATGTGTGATCATCGTCAGCAGCGTTGCTTCGTCGGCCCCGACCGACGAAGCTGACTGGAGAGCGAGTTATCGCTCGAATAAGTGACTTCCAATTTACGAACTCTGCGTGTCTTAGCGTCCGGGATTCGCCCAGGGAGGCCTTCTTACAGCCTCCCTGTTTGGCACGGTGATCGACGAGACAGCTTCCCTGATCCGACGATGATATTCCCTGTTATGTATCTTAGGGAATTTTAGTGCAGACACCTGATTTTTAATGCGATCGAGGGCTAGTCTCAGTCGAAATGTTCAATTTGCAATCGAATTCCCTGTTGTTTTCCGTGTTCGCAGGGAATTTTTGGTCGAGACCGGTTCGCTATTGACTGTTTCGTCAGCCAGCTAACCTCCTGTTTTCCTGTGTCTCTTATGGCTCGCGGCTGAGAGGAGCGCCCGATATTCCGTAGGTTACGAGAGGGTCTTGCACCGACCGCTTCCCGGAGACGCAAGCCCGGGACTTTCGACGCCTGAAAGGCGCGAATGCTCTCGGACGGGTTTTCGGACCGTCAGTTGTGCAGCTTTGCTGGTGGTTTCCAGGCCCCAGTCACGCTACGGAAAAACCAAGAACGCGCTTTTGCTCCCGCCAGTCGTGCGGCAGACCTCTCGACAGGGCAATAAGGCGCGTTGGCGACAGCTCGACGGGGTGCTGGCCGGCCAGGATCGCCCGGACAATCTCTGGCGAGAGGTAGGACCGGCGCAGCAGCACAGCCAGATAATCCCGACACTCCTCCGAGCCGTGCTGTAAATGCCGACTTTAAATTCCCCAGAAGCGCCGAAGTAAAATTCCCCAGTCTGGCGGGCCTGGCGATCAGCCGATGTCTTGATCGGCGCCTCCGTTTTTTGGCGGCCGTCCGCGGCGCCGGAGCGTCGGCGGGATTGGCGCGGGCTGGATGCTCGCTTTCATGCGAACATGTTCGGGCAGCAGATCGGCGTGCTCGCGGAGCCGATAGCTTGAGCCTTCGATCTGGAAGACGACGGCGTGGTGCAGGAGGCGGTCGAGCAGCGCGGTGGCGACGACGGGATCGCCGAAGATCTCGCCCCATTCGGCGAAGCCGCGGTTCGAGGTGAGGATCATGGCGCCTTTTTCGTAGCGGGCGTTGACGAGCTGGAAGAACAGATTGCCGCCGCCGGGCGTGACGGGCAGATAGCCGATCTCGTCGACGATCAGCAGCGAGAAGCGGCAGAAGTAGCGGATCTTCTCCCGAAGCGTCCCTTCGCGTTCGGCCCTGGCGAGCGTCGCGATGATGTCGGCGAGGGAGGCGAAGTAGACGCTGCGGCCGGCTTTGACCGCTTCGACGCCGAGCGCCAGGCTGAGATGGGTTTTCCCCGTGCCGGGCGGTCCGATGAGATGGACGGCTTCGGCGCGATCGATGAACTGCAATTCGGCCAGCGCCATGACGCGGCTCTTGTCGAGCGAGGGCTGGAAGGCGAAGTCGAAGCCGGCGAGCGTCTTGACGGCGGACAGGCGCGCCATCTGAAGCGCCATCCTGACGCGGCGGTTCTCGCGCAGCGTCAGCTCCTCGGTGAGCAGAATGTCGAGCGCGTCGAGCGCGGTGGTCTCGCCGCGCTCGATGCCGCGCAGGGTGACGTCGAGGATTTCGAGGGCGCGCGGCATCCTCAGGCCGACGAGATTGCGTTTGACGCGGTCGATGATGGCGGAGGGCGTCGCATTCATCGCGAGCCCTCCCTGCATGGCCAGGCGACGGCCCACGGCGTCGTAGAAGGCCAGCGGGCGTCTCGCGGCGTGATCGCCGGCGCGCAGCACGAGGGGCGGCGATGCGTCGGGCGGCCGGCGACGCTGCGCTTGCGACGGCATTTTGCGATGCGCCGGATCGAGGCGTTTTTCGCCGCGGCCTTCGAGCGGCGCATGGGCGGCGATCAATGCGCCGTCCTCGAAGATGCGGATGGCGTCGGCGAAGACATGGACGTCGAGGACGCGCCGCCGGGTGGTGTCCGGGACGCTGTAGAGATTGCCGCCGACGCTGACCATGCCTTCATGCGAGGCGCGCCGCTCGAGCCGAAGCACCGCCTGATAGGGCGTGGACGGCAACGGCTGGAGCGACGCCTTCTCTTCGGCGAAGGCCTCATTGACGACGCGCCTGGTCGTGGCGTGGACCCTCGGATTGGCGACCGTATCGAGCCAGGTCCGGAGCTGGGCGTTCAGGTCATCGAGATTGCGGAAGGCGCCGCCGAGGAAAAAATCTTCCCGGATGTAGCGGAAGGGCCGCTCGACCTTGCCCTTCGTTTTGGCGCGGTAGGGCTTGCAGGCGCGCGGCTGAAAGCCGTAATGGCGCGCCAGATCGAGCAGCGCGCGATTGTAGACGACGAGGCCGTCCGGGTCTTCGCCGATGACGGCGGTCTTCATGCGATCGTAGAGGATCTCGCGCGGGACGCCGCCGAGCGCCTCGAAGGCGGCCATATGGCAGCGCAGGACGCTCTGCATATCCTGGTGCAGGACGAAGCGCGCCCAGATGAAGCGGGAATGGCCCAGGACCATGGAAAAGAGCCAGACGATCCGCTTGGCGCCGGGCTCGTCGAGGAACTCGACATCGAAGCGGGCGAAGTCGACCTGCGCCTGTTCGCCGGGCGGCGTCTCGAAGCGCACCTCGAAGCCTTTCGGGCGCGGCGGCCGAAGTTCGCGCAGGAAGTCGGTGACCGCAGTGTAGCCGCCGGCATATCCGCGGTCCTTGATCTCTCGCCATAGCCGGCGGCCGGTCAGAGCCGGATAGGCCGCCGAGGCGCTCCCGCAGATAGGGCTCGAAAGTTGTAATCGCGCGTTCGCGCGGCGGCCGTGCCTTGTAGCTGGGCGCCGCCAGCCCCGAGGCGATGTGCTTGCGGACCGTCTTCCGGTCGATTCCGAGCTGGCGCGCGATCGCGGACACAGAGACACCCTGACGATGCAATTCCAGGATCATGACAATTTCCCCGAGTTTGATCACCGCGCCCTCCCTCCCGCCAACGGGAGCAGCATCGGTGAGTCGGCGCGCCGCCCGGCCTTCCAGGGCATGCCCTGGAAGGCCGGGCGTCACGAAAACTGGGGAATTTTCAATCGGCACATTTGGGGAGTTTACGTCCGGCACTCGACAGAGGGAACGATTTATGCTCGCAACCGACCATATCGCGTTGTGATTGGGGTGCGGCACGGTTAGCTAGACAACCGGCTGCGGTAATTTGAACCGCAACCGGAGCTACGGAAATGACCAAGGAAGAGAAGGTTAGCGCCGGAGGCTGGCGTTTCTCTGTGCAGCGCAAAATGGCCGTCGTTGCCCGCCTGCTGCGTAGTGAGCCGATGAACTCGTAACCCGCGAAACCGACGTCCCCATCCAGAAGCTGACCGAATTGCGCGATCGGGCTCTGGCAGGGGCCGCCTCAAGATCAATCGTCATAATGGGGCAACCTCCGATTCGGGTTGCTCGCCATAGATTTAGAGACTTCCGAAACTGAAAAGAGAAAAATTACCCCTCTCAGTCAAGCCGAAGCACAGAGCGTTGAGCAGCCCTGGCCCCAGAAGCAACACGAGAAGGCTTCTTGCTGGCTTGATTTTGCCGAAGAAACGCAGTTGCTCGCACCAAATTTGCTTGGAAGCTTCACTTTAGACGGTTTGTGCGCTTCCCGTCAATTTCATCCCACAAGCGGAGACACATACTTGAACTGAGTATTTCTTATTCCTTTCGCGAGCGCAACGAGCCTTCAATATTCAATTTGTTATCAGATATTTGAGTGGAGCACACCAGCCAAGACAGAGTCAGAAAAATTAAGGTCGCTTATTAGAAGAATGGGAAATAGATATTTATGGCCAAGTTTCCTGGGTGTGTCAGGAAAATCACACTCGGCGCCTAAACGCATTGATGCGTTGTTATCCTCATGGACTCTCTTCCAGCCGAATGTAATCTCGCGTTCGAGACCTGAGTAAAACGGTCTCTGCTGTTTACTCTAGACTGCAACACCGACAGGATTAGACCATGAAAAAAGTCTCTCTTTGCGCAATCATCGGGGCCGCTGGCCTCGTTTCGGCCACGGTCGCGAACGCTCAGCAGGCGCGCCCATCATTCGGCGGCGGTGTGAACGTGTCGTCGGCGGCTCAGGGCGTCAACTACGGCTCAAACACCCAGATCGGCGTCAATAACATCAATGGCCTTGTTCAGGGCGTCACCGCTGATGGCGATATCAAGAGCGTTAACGACCTTGGCAAGCTTCAAACCTTCCAGGGCAATGTGACCGATTACCATTTAGGCATTCCCCTAGTAGGATCGGACGGGCCGCAAGGGGCGTCGCTCGTGGGTGGCGGCGATCACGGCGGGGCGGCTTTGAACATTGAGAGCAAGGCGTTCCAGATCGGCAATATCATTGACTTTGGCAATGGCGGTAAGGGCGGCAAGGGCGGCGATGGCGGCTACGGCGGCAACGGCGGCGAAGCGAAGGTCCGCATTAAGCAGATTGCCAAGGTTGACGACATCAAGCTCGAGGATCAGTCTGCCAGCTCCGGACTCGGCGGCGTTCCTACGGACTTGGGCGTTGCAAGCGCCAGCAGCACGGGCGGCAAGGGTGGCAAGTGGGGCGGCGGTGGCAGCGGTGGCAGCGGTGGCAGCCTGAGCGCCGATTTCAAGGCCAGTGTTGATGCCAAGGTCAGCTATGAGCCCGAGCTCAAGACTGACTCTGCGAACACGGGTGGCGCTGGCGGCTATGGCGGCAACGGCGGCTATGGCGGCAACGGCGGCAACGGCGCCTCAGTCTCAATGAATACCGAACATTCGGGTAACTGGAAGATCGAAAACTCCACGACCTCGATCGCGAATGGCGCAACCAACGGTGGCGTCGCCGGTGGTCTGGGCATCAAGGACGCTCTCGTCCTCGGGTCTCTCAATCCGATTAAGGGCTCGGACGGTAACACTATCGGCACCGCTGACCTTACCCTTACGGGCGGCAATGGCGGCGCTGGCGGCACCGGTGGCTCCCCCGGTGGTGCTGGCGGCGGCCTCGGCCTCCCGTTCTAAATATCTCTCAGGGGCGGCGGTCGCCGCCGCCCTTACCCCTTCCGCGCCGTCGGTCAGGACGCTCAACGTCATCTTTCGGGGACCAGTAATGAGGCGTGTGTTTTCAGTATTGGTTCTCGCAGCGTTTGCGGCTGGATTTTTCATTGCGTCGCCAGCGTTCGCTCGCAAAACAAGACGCATTGCGCCGCAGGCTGCGCCTGCTGCGTCTCAGGAAGACCCGGCCTGTCTTGGCGGGTATCTCGCACAGACGCAGGCCCAGGATTACCTGAGGGATGATATCTGGGTTCTTCAGCCCGTTCCCGATGGAACGAACACGCCGTACAATTTTCATTGTTACGACTACATCCGGCAACGTTAGTGAGAAACCAAGCATTTGGCTTTTATGATGGATTAAGAGCTTTTGCCCGATACTCAAGCAGCGGCTCTCATGTCGAGGGTAAAGTCTCCAAGCCTAGGGGTTGTCATGCGCCGGCAGATCTTTCTCCAGTCGATTCTTAATCGCTGCTTTTGTTGGATCGGCGTCCGCGCAGACGTTCAATCAGAACTCCTTCTTCAACTATCTCGTGACGGTAGTCGGCGGCAACGATAATTCCTCGATGGGCGTGAATCAGAATGGCGTCCTGAACTCCTTCTTCGGCGTTCAGGCGGCCAACGATCGAAACAGCATCGTTGTGAACCAATCCGGGATAAAGGCTTTTTCCAATGTTCAGCAGGTGAACACGAACGGCGCCAACAACGCCTATATCACTCAGGACGCGTCTTACAACAGTTCCGACCTCACCCAGGTCGGCAAATCGAACACCGCAGGCGTTGTCCAGCATTCGCACGTCGGTCGGGGCGCCCCTTCCTCGCCCTCTTCTTCGATCGGAGTGGGCGGCGACAACACGGCTTTTTCCAAAGGTCCCGTCTTTCAGAGCTGGCGTGACGCGGAAGGCAATTACCTGAGTCTGTTCGAGACAGGAGGCATGAATCTCGTTACCTATACTTCTGGAGGCATGACGGTTACGAGCGGTTTTGGTCGTCAACACTAATGTGCTTTGAATATCCATTCGGATGGGGAAAAGGTATAATGCTATGAGGCTGGCGCCGAAATCAGCATGCGTAATGGCCGGCGTTTTCGCCGCCATTAGCGCAGGAACGGGTGGAGCGATCGCCCAGCCAGCCTCGTTCAATAATGACGCAGACGCCTCGGTCGCCGAAGCAGAGCGCGCGCTCAGAGAGCTGAGATCCGCGTCGAAGCAGAAGAAGAAGCCGGTCGCCAAAAAGGCGGAGGTCCGTAGTGTCGCGCAGTCTTACACGCGCGCGCCGGCTCCGCCCTTGCTGGCGTCGGCGTGTAACCTGAACGGCAACACCAATTTCTTCACCATCGGCGACACGGGCTTCTGTACCGCCATCCATGGTCAGTTCACCGGCTTTTTGGGATATGACGGCGCGAAGAGCGACGTCGCTTTCACGACGCAACGTTTTCCTGCGATGCGCCTGGACGCACAAGGAAAAACCGCTCTCGTCGCCGCCGCGCCGATGCTTTACTACTACAATAATCCGTATGTGGCGGCTCAGACGGACCACCCTTACGTCGGCACGGACAGCATGGTCAATTTGCTGACCTTCCGCAACACGGATTACGGAACCATTTCTGCCTATGTGAACGCCAGAATTTACGCGAGAACCGAAACAAACTATTTCGGCGAGAACCGCATTACTGTGAACCAGATCCAAGGAAACTACTGGCGCGGCGCCACTGATCAGGCATGGGTCCAGTTCGAAGGTCTGCGCGTTGGCATACAGCCCACGCTTTTCAGCTTCAGCCGCACGGGCTACACCTATTTCCCCGGTTACCAATCCTACGTCAGCACGCCTGCGGTTTCCTATACGAAGCGCATCGACAGCCTTCTGCCGAGCCTGGTCAACAATCTCGGCGCCTCTCTGAGCGTGTCGGCGGAAGATCCGCATATGCGACGCTATGCCGACGGCGTTTTGGCGCGCTACAATTACGTCCAGTATCCCGACTTCGTCGGTCAGGCCCGCATCGGCACGCCGTCCTTCCTGCTGCATATGTCGGGCGCGATGCATCAGATCCGCGATATTGCGGCGTTCACTTTCACGGGGCCGGTTGCGCAGAAAACCTCCACCTGGGGCTGGGCCGCCCAGCTGGCCGGCGAATATCGTTGGAAATGGAGCAATTTCCTCGGCGATCTCGGCGGCAACATGTATGGCAAGGCGATGCTTTCGGCGAGCGCGACGCAGGGAGCGATCTCCTATCTCGGCGTTCCCTACATGGCGCTGGACTATGTCAGCGGCTCCTACGGAAATTTGTCCCGCGGGTCCGGTTGGTCGATCCTTGGCTCCTACGAGCATCTGTGGACGCCGGTATTCAAGACTGCAGTGACCGCTACCGGCTTCAAGACGTATATGGGCTCTTCTCCAGAGGACCTAGGATTGGGTGTTCGGAATGCTTCCTCTCGGGTTCCAGTCGAAGGTGAGCGGCGCCCAGGTGCGCGGCAACGCCGAATATTGGATGGGTGACGGATGGGCTCTTGGCGTCGACGGCGGATATACATGGACGCTTGCCAGTGGCCAGTATTACGCTAACGGCAGCGCGCCTCCGGTGCGCGCGGACTTTCCGACCGCCTTCGGATATATGAGGAAAGCGTTCTAGCCTATAGTTGTGAATCAGGTGGATCTGGTACAGAAGTTCGACAACTTCAGTCACGGAACAACACAGGAGCTTGTCATGAAAACGTTACCTGCCGCCGCCTTGCTGATCATCATTGCTTCTGGCTCCGCCTTTGCGGGAGATCAGAACAACCAAAATCAGAACCACAGAATCAAAACCAGAACCAGAACCAGGCTTCCGCCTATGGCACTAACTACTCCTCCGTAACGCAAATCGGCGTTAACAATATCGTCGGCGTCGTTCAGAACGGAAGCGTTGACGGCAGTTTGAATGAAATGAAAGGAGTGGGCTTCCAGAACGGCGGCGGTGTCCAGATGGATAAGCAAGCCTTCACCGTGGGCAGCATCGTCGATAGCTCGAATGCGTCTATGAACACAACGAATTCAAACAACCCGACCATAAAAAACGGCACCACGGCAAATATCATCCAGCCCCTTAATTGATCAGGTGTCACACCGCCAGCGCATAAAAAGTGCGCTGGCGCGGAAGTCTGAGTTCGCTTGCTTCTGGCTTGGCGCGGTCGCTCTCAAAGGGGGACGAAAACGCGCCGGCAGCGGGCTCGCGGCATCGGCGCGACGGAACTCTCGGTTCGAATTGTGCGTCATCTTGCCGAGAGCAGGAGTTCTCGATATCAGCAGATTGGAAACACATCTAGAATTCAAAGCCGCTGCTGTGCAAGCTGCTGTGATCTGAATCTCAGAAGCGGTCCGGATGAGGGCGCGCTCGTATGCTTTAAACGACCCGATTGCACAGTTTTCCGGCAGGTTAATCTGGACAGGAACAGATGCACTTCAATTATGCTTGGACAAACGGCGCGCCTTGCCGGGAATGGCTAAGCTCTCGCACGTATAGCTGATTGCGCCGGTCCAAGGATCATAATGCGTTTTCGGAGCCGCGCATTCCGGGTTGCGTTGTTTGGCAATAATGTCTTCAAGAACGACTATGCCCATTCCGGCTCCCGTGTCTTGTTGGGCTGTTGCTGGAGCCGCGCCGGCGCAAAGCGCAAGAAACAAAGAACCCGCGAAACAAAGCACCCTGCTGAACGAACGCATATAACCCTCCACCAACTCAGGCTCGCCGAATTGCCGTTTTACTATGCTCGCCGGCCCCGGAAGGCGCAATACTGAATTCCGGAGATTCGGAGATTTGGTGATAAGCTAGCCACACTTTTCGTCAGACGCATGCGGTGCGCTGTTTCCCGTCTTGGCCGATCGCCAAGGCTAGTGAGCAAGGGTTGAAGGAATGCTGACGGCTTCATTGAAGGCAAAGAGGCGCCTCAAAAGCGTCGCTTCTCGGACACGACGCATTCGTGTCAGCTGGTCTGTTTAGAACTTAGATTGTGATCGTGAGGCCGTCCAAGATGAGAACGCGTTCAAATAAGAAACCCCTGCTGCTGCTTACGATGGGTATAAGCGCGCTCGTCGCGATTTCCGCCTGGCCCGCGCAAGCGGCAGGAAAAGGAAAGGCGCCAGATTGCACGGCGGACGACGTGGAGAATAACAAGAAGCCCTGTTTCGCTGAAATCAAGACGCCAGCGGGTGACACCTACTCGGGGGAGTTCCGTAACGGCAGGCCTAACGGCAAGGGCACGCTCCTATTCTCGGACGGGAAGAAATACGTTGGCGAATTTCGCGACGGCGAGGCGAATGGCAAAGGTGTCGTAACCAATCCGGATGGCGAGACCTATTCCGGGGGGTTCAAAAACTTCAAACGCAGCGGGCAGGGGACGCTGACAACGGCAGACGGTAAAGTCTATACGGGCCAGTTCGCCGACGATCTGCCGAATGGAAAAGGGACAATCACACTGCCGGATGGGAAAAAATTATCCGGCGTCTTCAAAGACGGAGAAATCTGCACAGTCCAAGACAAAAACTGCGAAGGCGGAAGGCCCAACCATCGGCGGTCTTCAACAGTGCCCGCAAAGTCTCGATGTCGCCTGGTCCCATTGCTATGGCGCTGCAACATTGACCTCGGGAGACAGATACGAGGGCCAGTGGGACAAGGGAGAAGCCAACGGAAGGGGAACGATGGAATTTGCGGACGGCAGCAAATATGTCGGGCAATTTCGCAACGGCAAAAAGCATGGCAAAGGCACTTTCACGATCGCTAATCAGGAGTCCTACAGCGGCGAGTTCGTGGACGGCAGAATTATCGGGAAGGGAGTTTATACATTTGCGGACGGAAAAAAATATGTAGGAGAATTTCGCGACGGCGTGCCGAATGGGAGGGGCGTTTTCACCTTCCCGGACGGGGTGTCATATCGCGGCGATTTCACCAATGGCGTTGCGAACGGGGAGGGGACAATCGTGTTCCCGAACGGGGAAAAGAAATCTGGAACATTCGTCAACAATGTTCTGCAGGCAAAATGAGTTCAGGTCCGGCCGCCGGCCCCGGGGCTTGGCTTCGGCGCCTTTGCTTCACCGTCTGAGAGCTTTGCCAAAAGGCCGTAAATTGCACTGCAGCAAAAATCCTTGACACTTGTGCGATGCAGCATTATAAAAAAAAGACGTAGCGGGATCCTGTCTCGCTCCGTAGCCCTCCTTGGGCGTTTCCTCCCTTGACTTGGGCCGCTGGTCTTCCGGCGGCCCCTTTTCTTGCGTCAGCCTATTACGTGGAAGAAAGACCCCGAGACGAGGCCGCGACGAAGCCCGGCTGGCGTCTCGGTGTCGCTATAGGCGTCCCTGGCAAAGACGAAGGGTTCGCCTGATTCTCGCGTGACTGTCGCGTAATGGAATTCGTGACCGCGAAGCCGCTGCCCCGGGCCGCCGAGGCAGTGGCGATCGGCCAGACGTCCAATCCGATATCCCAGATGCAGCTTTCGTTTCGCGAAGCTGGTTTCGAGGTCCAGCAGCCCGGCCATTTCATGGGCGTCGCCATTTGCGTCGACAATGAATTTGCCGAGCGCCATGTAGCCTCCGCACTCGCCATGGACGGGACGCGTCTTCGCGAAATTCCGCAGACCGTCCAGGAACGCCCGCGAGCGGGCCAAGCGCGCGGCATGTAATTCCGGGTAGCCGCCGGGCAGCCAGCAAAGATCGCAGTCATCGGGGGGCGGCTCGTCCGCCAGAGGCGAGAAGAAGACGAGCGCAGCGCCCGCAGCCTCCCAACTTTGCGCCAGATGCGGATAGAAGAAGGAAAACGCCTCGTCGCGGGCGACGGCGATCCGTTTCGCCGGCGGCGGCAGGGCGCGCGCCGACGCGGCGTTTGGAGCCGACGCTTCGACTGCCTGTGCGATCGCCAGAACGTCCACATGGGCTTCAACGAAGGCCGCCAGGGCGTCGAGCCGGGCGTCGAGCCCTTCGGTCTCTCCCGCCTGCACCAGACCCAGATGACGCTCCGGGAGCTGCAGGCTGTCATCGCGGGGCAGGGCCCCGAATAAACGCAGACCCAGTTCCGAAACGCCCTCCGAAACCAGCCGCCGATGTCGGTCGCTGCCGACGCGATTGGCGACGACGCCGGCGATTTTCAGGCGAGAGTCATGGCTGGCAAGACCGCGAATGACCGCGGCTGCGGTCTGCGCCTGACCCGAAACGTCATGCGCGAGCAAGATCGGCCAGCCGAGAAGCCGCGCCACATCCGCGCTGGCGCCGGTTCCGGCCGCGCCGCCCGGGGCGCCGTCAAAAAGACCCATGGCGCCCTCGGCGATGATGATGTCGGCGCCGCTTGCTCGCCTGCTCGGCCAGGGAGACGATCATTCCAGACTCCATGGCCCAGGAGTCCAGATTGAGGCTGTCGCGCCCGGTGGCGGCCGCGTGAAACGCCGGATCGATATAGTCTGGCCCGCATTTCACGGCGCCGACTCGAAATCCGCGCCGCGCCAGCGCGCGCATCAGTCCGAGCGCCAGCGTAGTCTTGCCGGAGCCCGAGCGCGCGGCCCCGATCAGCAGGCCCGGTGCGATCACAGCTCGCCTCGCGGACGAAAACGGCGATCATAGCCCGCGTCGTAAAGCGCGCTCTCGCGGAAGTCCTCCGCCGCGAGCGCTGGCCCGACCAGTATCAGCGCTGTGCGCTCCATCGGCGTATCGGCCGCGCGCGCCTCGATGTCGGCAAGGGTCCCGCGAACGATCGACTTGTCGGGCCAGGACGCCCGATAGACGAGAGCCACGGGGCAGTCGGCGCCATAGAAAGGAGTGAGCTCCTCGACGATCCGCGAGAGAACGTGAATTGACAGATGAATTGCGAGCGTCGCGCCGGATTGCGCGAAAGTCGCAAGCGTCTCGCGCTCCGGCATGGCCGAGGCGCGGCCCGACGTGCGCGTGAGGACGAGAGACTGCGCGACTTCCGGCAGCGTCAATTCGCGTTTCAGCGCGGCGGCGGCGGCCGCAAAGGCCGGCACGCCGGGCGTCATCGTATAGGGAATGTCCAGCGCACGCAGTCGACGCGTTTGTTCGCCGACGGCGCTCCAGATGGAGAGATCGCCGGAATGCAGGCGCGCGACGTCGAGCCCCGCGTCATGCGCGGTCTTCATTTCCGCGATGATGTCGTCGAGCGACAGTGGCGCCGTGTCGACGATGCGGGCGCCGATTGGACAATGCGCCAGGACGCCAGCGGGCACGAGCGATCCCGCATAAAGACAGACAGGCGATGATGCGATGAGATCGCGCCCGCGGAGCGTCAGAAGATCGGCGGCGCCGGGGCCGGCGCCGATGAAATGCACGGTCATTCTTCATCCTCGGCGCTGATGGCCAGCGCGCAGGCGGCGTAAGGCGTCGCCACGCGCGGCGCCAGCAAGCGACTTCCCGGCCCCGCGCCGACCAGCGCGGCGGCTTCCGCGACGCTGCCGACGCCAAACATCGCCTGCACGCGCGGCGAGTGGGTTGGCGCGGCGCCCTTGCGGGCTTTGAGCGCGTCGAGCGGCAGAAAGACGAGAGCGACGCCAAGCGCCGCCGCCGCCTCATGCACGCCCGGCTCGTCGGCCTTGCTTTCGAGCGTGCACAGCGTCACGCGCGAAAGATCGATCGCATGCTTCTGCGTGATGCCGCGCACGAGGTCGACGATGACGTCGGCGGCGACGCCCCTGCGTGCGCCGATGCCGGCGGCGTAGCGGGTCATGGCTTCACCCCGCGCCATTGCAGCACGGCCATGCCCGGATCGAGCGCATGAAAGCGGCCGACAGGCCGCGCGTGCGAAACCTGCAGATGAACAAGCTCGCCCCCTTTCTCCGAGAAGGCTTGCGCAAGCAGCCCCTGTGTCTCCAGTGTGACGCCGTTGATGACAATTCTCCCATTGCTCGACAGCGCTCGCCAGGCCGCGTCGAGTGTGTGCATATTGGCGCCGCCGCCGATGAAGATCGCGTCTGGCGGCGCCAGGCTTGCGAGCGCCTGCGGCGCGGCGCCCGTGACGATCTCGAGGTCGGGAACGCCGAGTGAGAGAGCATTGCGCGCGATACGCGCTGCACGCGCTGTGTCCCGTTCGATCGCGATTGCGCGATTGGCGGGGTCGCTGAGCATCCATTCGATCGAGATGGAGCCGGAACCGGCGCCGACGTCCCAAAGAAGCTCTCCCTTGCGCGGCGCGAGCGCGGAGAGCGTCACTGCGCGAATATCGCGTTTGGTGATCTGGCCGTCGTTCTCGAACCATTCGTCCGGGAGACCCGGCGCGAGCGGAATGACGCGCGCCCCCGGCGCGGCGTCCAGCTCGATGGCGACAGTGTTCAGCGCCGCGACGTCATGCAAAGCGAAGGCGTCGGCGCGCGTCTCGCGCAGGCGTTCCTGCGGCCCGCCGAGATGTTCGAGCACGAACATCCGCGAGCCCCCCATGCCGCGCGCGGCAAGATGTTCGGCGATGCGCGCGGGCGTGGTCTCGTCCCATGAAAGTGCGATGATGCGCGCGCGGGGTTGCAGGCGTGGCGTCAACCGCTCGAAAGCGCGGCCATGCAGGGAAAGCAGAGCGCAGTCCTGCTGACTCCACCCGAGACGAGACGCCGCAAGTGAGAAAGCGGAAGGCGCGGGAAGCGAAAAAATTTCTTCACGCGGGACATGGCGCGTCAGCAGATCGCCGACGCCGTAGAAGAATGGATCGCCCGACGCCGCGACGACAGTCGGCTTTCCGCGCTGCGCGAGAATGCGGGGCAGGGCGTCGGTGATTGGCGAGGGCCATTGCAGCCGCTCGGCTCCTGTTTCGCCGATGAGCGACAAATGCCGCGCGCCGCCGACGATCAGCGTCGCCTGCGCGATCAGCGCGCGCGCGGCGGGCGCGAGGCCCTCGAAGCCATCTTCGCCAATGCCGATGATGGAGAGCCATTTCTCCATTCAGACAGCCTTTCGCGAGCTATAGACCCAATCCCGCGCGCCGTCGCGCGCAATGCGCTTCGTGCCGCTGGCGCCAATGATGACGAGCGTGGACATATCGACCAGAGAAGGATCGACGCCGCCAAGATCAGTGAGGACGAACTCCTCCCCGGTCCGGCCAACCGATTTTGCGAGGGCGATGAATGTTTCGTTGGGCAGGAACCGGCGCAACAGCGCGAAGGCGTCGGCGATGCGCGTCGGCCGCGCGCGCGACGCCGGATTGTACAGCGCGATGACGAAATCGCCGCGCGCCGCATGTTCCAGACGCTTTTCGATCACGTTCCAGGGCTTGAGATTGTCGGAAAGCGAAATCGCGCAGAAATCGTGACCAAGCGGCGCGCCGAGTCGCGCGGCGGCGGCTTGCATGGCGGAGACGCCGGGAATGACGCGAATATCGAGAGCGCGCCATTCGGGCGCGCCGTCGTCCACGGCCTCGAATACGGCGGCCGCCATGGCGAAGACGCCGGGATCGCCGCCCGACACAACGGCGACGATGCGTCCCGCCTGCGCGCGCAGGAGGGCCTCGCGCGCGCGGTCGAGTTCGACGCGATTGTCGCTTGCGAGCCGCGTCTGGCCTTCGCGCATGGGGACGCGCGCGACATAGGGCTCGTAGCCGATGATGTCCTGCGCCTCGGCAAGCGCCTGCTGCGCTTCAATCGTCAGCCAACGCTCGTCGGCGGGTCCCAGACCGACGATGTAGAGAATTCCGCTCACGGGCGACGACCTTGCCCGGGCGCCAGCACCATGGAGAAATATGGCGCGCTATCGTCGCTCTTTTCGTTGAACGGCATGATCTTCTCACCCGCCATCGTGCCGCGCTCGACATAAATCGCGCGGTCGGCCACGCCGGCGCGCTTCATCGCACGCCGCAATTTCGGGAAGTTGCCGCCGAGCTTCATCACGACGGCCGCGTCGGTCTTTGACAGTCGCTCCGCAAGCGTATCTTCGTCGAGCGTCGCCGGCAGGACGGTCAGCACGTCGTCGCCCCATGTCATCGGCTGTCGCGCCGCCGCGAAACATCCGGACATGCCCGAAACGCCCGCACAGATCTCCACGCGAAAGAGTCCGTCGAGCCGCGTGAAGATATGCATGAAAGAGCCATAGAGCAGCGGATCGCCTTCGCACAGGAGCGTCACGTCCTGGCCCTGTTTGAGAAAGGAGCCAATGCGCGTGGCGCTTTCCTCGTAGAAATTCGCGAGCGCGGCGACATAGGCCGGGTCGTCGAAAGGGATTTCGGTCGTGACGGGATAAAGCAGCGGCAGTTCTTCGAGCGGCCTCGAAAAATAGCATTCCGCGATGCTGCGCGCATGGCTCATCCGGCCGCGCTTGGCGAAATAGGCGACGACTTTCGCTTCGCCGATCAGGCGCGCCGCTTTCACGGTGACGAGCTCCGGATCGCCGGGGCCAAGCCCGACGCCGATCAGCGTCCCAACGGTCGCGTCGCGTTGCCGCGATTTTTCGATGGAGAAACTCATTCCTTTTCGCTCGCGAGCGCGTTGATGGCGGCGGCGGTCATGGCGCTGCCGCCCTTGCGGCCACGCACGATGGCGTAGGGGACTCGCCCATCGGCGGCGAGCGCCTCTTTCAATTCAGCCGCGCCGACGAAGCCAACCGGCATGCCGATCACCGCCGCCGGACGCGCCGCGCCTTCATCGAGCATTTCCAGCAGGCGGAACAGAGAGGTGGGCGCGTTGCCGATCGCGACCACCGCCCCATCGAGCCGGTTGCGCCACAGCTCCATGGCGGCGGCGCTGCGCGTCGTGCCGAGCTCGGCGGCGAGCGCGGCGACATTGGGTTCGGCGAGCGTGCAGACGACAGGATTTTGCGCGGGCAGCCGCGCGCGCGTCACGCCATGCGCGACCATATTGGCGTCGCAGAGAATGGGCGCGCCGCGTCGCAACGCGGCTTTCGCCTGCGCCACGAAAGTCGGTGAAAACTCTATGTCGTCGGCAAGCTCGACCATGCCGCAGGCGTGGATCATGCGCACGGCGACTTTTTCCTGCTCCGGCGTGAAGCGCGCAAGTTTGGCCTCCGCGCGAATAATCGCGAAGGATCGCTCATAGATCGCCGCCCCGTCGCGGATATAAGTCAAGGCCTCAGGCATAAATATTCCTCTGCGCGCGCGGCGAGCGCGCTTTCAGCGGCGTCGATCGTCAGCCCCCTCAAATGCGGCGCGTCGCTGGCGCGGCCGTGATCGACGAGATCGAAATGGCCGTTGTTGAGAACGAGCGTTACGGTCGAGCCTCGCGGCCGCGCGCAGCCCTTCGCGCAGCCTGAGATGTGAAGCCCGACCCCATCCGCCCCGGCAAGCTTTTGCGCGAGCGGCGCAAGACGCGCAAGATGAATTCGCGTTTCGCCCTGCGCCTGCGGACATTCGGGCGCTCCGGGGCAGGCGACGACGGCGAGGCGCGGGTCGTCCTGCGACACGATAAGGTCCAGCGCGCCGGCGGCGGCGGCGATCTTGCGCGCCGCCGCAAGCGTCGCAGTTGGCAAAAGAAAAGCGCGCCAGGGCGTCAAGCGCAATTCGCCAAGGCCATGTTCATCCGCCAGCGCTGCGAGGCGCCTGAGCGCACGCGCCTGCCAGCGACCCGAGGGCGCCGCGACGCCCGCGTAAAAAAGACCGGTTGCTTCGCGCGCCCCGAGAAAGCCGGCTGGCGTAACCTTAGAACGCACATTCGGAGTGGCGGTCAGTCCCGCCTTACTAAACACCGCTTCGGCGCCGATGGCGGCGACGAGACTGCGCATGCGCCGTTGCTCGAAATCCCCGGCGCGCAGCGCGACGAAGGCGCGGGCAAGTTCAAGCGCAATAGCGACAGCTTCGTTCACGCTGGCGGCCACATGGTCTTCCGCGCCAGCTATGCCGATGGCGACGCCTCCGCCTTCGGCTTCAATCCGAATGTCGGCTTCGACGTCCTGGAGCGAAAGCGCGCCGCCGTCGTCGATCACGAAAAGAAATTTCGCAGGAAGCGCGCGCAGCAAGACGTCCGCCTGCAGCGCCTGCGCCAGTTCTTTTGCAAGTGAATTAGCGTCGAACGACGCTGTCCTGTCGAGTCCGGCGAGGGGCGCGGCGACGATGTTGGTCACGCGCTCGGCGTTGGCGTCGCGCGGAAGAAGGCTGGCTGCGTCGAGGCGCTCCAGCGCCTCCGGAAGGGTCGCTTCGCTCACGCCGCGCAATTGCAATTGCGCGCGCTGCGAGAGATCGACGAGGCCATTGCCGCAGTCTTCGGCAATCGCGGCGAGCGCCGCAAGCTGCTCCGAAGAGACGCGCGAGCCGATCACCTTGGCGCGGATGAGCAGGCCGTCGTTGCTCTGCATCGGCGCGAAGGCGCCCGGGCACCATCCCTTGATTTCAGGCGTCGGCTGCATGGGAGCCTCCGACACTCGTCAGCACGTCGACGACACTGTTTCGCTGTGTGCGCCAAAGTTCGCGTGCGCGCGCCTCGTTGAAGACGCGCGCAATAGCTTCCAGCGCACGCGGATTTTCGCGCGTGAGAAACTCGCGCACACGTTCGTCGCCGAGCGTCGCCGAAAAGGCCAGCTCGAATTGCGCGTCGCTAACCAGCCCGCTCGTTGCGGCGAAAGCATAGAGATTGTCGATGGTCTCCGCGATCTCGGCGCCGCCGCGATGGCCGTGGCGCATCTGGCCGTCGAGCCAGCGCGGATTGGCGAGCCGCATGCGCAGGACACGCGCGATTTCATCCTGCAGAGGCCGGGCGCGCAGTTTCTCCGGCCGCGTCGCGTCGAGATGAACGAGATCGGCGTCGCCGCCAAGGAGGCGATTGGCCGCTGCAAAGCCGCCCTCGTAATCAGCGAAAGCAGGACCGGTGAGCGCGTCGACTTCCGCCATGTCCTGCACATGCACATGCGCGTCGGCGCGCGCGACCTGCGCGCTGAAGGCGTCGAGAGCGGGGGCGCTGTCGCCGGCGCGGTCGAGCGCATGGCCGCCGGCCTGGAGAAACGCGCGGCCCAGATCGTCGCGCGATGACCATTCGCCTCGAACCACTTTGTCGCTCACGCCAAGACCATAGCTTCCCGCCGCCGCGCCGAAGATACGCTGCAGATCCTGCGCCTCTTTCAGCGGATTGACGGAAGCGTCTTCGTCGAGCGCAGCGACGGCGCGCACGGCGTCGTCGAAGAGGGCGATGAGGCCGGGGAACATGTCTCGGAACAGTCCCGAGACATGCAGCGTGACATCGACGCGCGGAAAATCGAGCCGCGCCTGCGGCAAAATCTCAAAGCCGATGACCCGCGCGCTCGCCGTATCCCAGCGCGGCGCGACGCCCATCAGCGCCAGCGCCTGCGCGAAATCCTCGCCGCCGGTGCGGATGGTCGCGCTGCCCCAGAGGTCGAGCATGACGTGGCGCGGATAGTCGCCATGCGTCTGCGCATGGCGCGTCATGATCTCCTGCGCCGCGCGGCGCCCGATGTCGTAGGCCGTCTGCGTCGGCGCATGGCGCGGATCAATGCAGTAAAGATTGCGTCCCGTCGGCATGACGTCGGTGCGACCCCGCGACGGCGCGCCGGCGGGGCCGGGTTCGATGAAGCGGCCTTCGAGCGCGGCGATCAGCGCGCCGCGCTCGGCGGTGGCGCAGGCGTTGCGCGCGGGATCATTGTCCGCGCGGCCGAAGACATGCAGCCCGTCGCCGATGCGCATTTCCTTCAGATCGCACATCCAGGCGTCGAGGCGCGTGAGCGTCTCGGTGATGTCCGTTTCGCGCGTCACGCCGCATTCGCCTGCGAGTCCGCTACGTTCCGCTTCGTCCAGTATCGCGCCCGCGATGAGCTTCGCGCGGCGCGGATCGAGCGCCGCGGCGGTCGCATATTCGTCGAGTAATGTCTCGATGCTCTGCGCCGCGTCGAACAGCTCCGCGTCGACGAGCGGCGGCGTGAGATGGCCGATCGTCACGGCGCTCGTGCGTCGCTTCGCCTGCGCGGCCTCGCCGGGATCGTTGACGATGAAGGGATAGATGAGCGGCGTGGGTCCCAGCACGGCTTCGGGCGCGCAGCTTTCCGAGAGCATCACCGATTTGCCGGGCAGCCACTCCAGCGTGCCATGCGCGCCGAGGTGAATCGCCGCGTCGATTTTGCGGATGTGACGCAGCCACAGATAAAAGGCGACATAGGCGTGGCGCGGAGGCCGCTGCATGTCGTGATAGGATTCATATCGCTCGGCGCGCGCGCCTCGATCCGGCTGCAGGGCGATGACGAGATTGCCGGTGACGATGCAGGAGAAGCGAAGCGCGTCCTCGACGGCGGCCGGGTCGTCCTGTGGCGCGCCCCATGCTTCGTTGATGCTGGTGACGAAGTCGGCGGGGAGCGTCGCCAGAAGCCGATGGTAATCGGCAAGGGCGACGTGAATGCATTCCGACGCTTCTTCGAGCGTTCGAATGAGAGATAGTCCTGAATTGTCTTCCGCCCGACCTGGCGAATAACCGGCATCATCCAACGCGGCCAGAATTTCCAACGCGCTCGCTTCCGCGTCGAGGCCGATCGCATAGCCGCCGCGACCGCGCCTCGCGGGATAGTCCGAAAGGATCAGCGCGAGACTTTTCTCCGCGTTCGGCTTGCGCCTCAGCCGCGCCCAGTTCGCCGCAAGCGCGGCGACGAAAGCGATGCGCGAAGCTTCCGGCGCGTGACGCGGTTCCTCGAGCTCGGCGGCGCCCCGCGCGGCTGTTTCCTTGAAGGAAATCGCACGCGTGAAAATACGTCCATCGACCTCCGGCAACACCACATTCATCGCGAGATCGGCGCCATTGGCCCCGCGCGCGGAAGCCTCCCACGCCTCGCGCGCGCAGGTGGCCAGCGCGACCTGCAGCACGGGCGCATCGGCGCGGTCGAGCACGCCGCCGGAGTCGCGCCGCGCCGAAAAGGCGGTGGCGTTGAGGATAACATCGGGCGCGAAAGCATCGAGCGCCTTGGTAACGAAAGCCTCGCTCTCTGGTTCTTTCAGGCTCGCGACATAAATGGCGTCGACGGCGAAGTCCCGCTCTTGCAGAGCGTCGGCAAGCGCAATGATGGGCGCGACGTCGTCGGCAAGATAGAGCGAGCGATAACAGACGATCGTCGCGCGCGGCGTATTGTCTCTTATCCTGCAGGCGGCTTCGAGTCGTCCGGCATTGTCGACGGGAACGCTCTCGCGCCATTCCACAGGCCGCCCTGCGAGCGTCGACGCGTAGCCCAGAAACGAGCGAAAATTATCAGGCCCGCCGTCCTGAAAAAAGCGCCAGATGCGGTCGAGCGCGTCGCTCTCGAGCGTCGAGGCGCGCGCAAGGCGCATGTCCGCGACCGTGTCGCCGGGCACGATGGCGAGGGCGATTTTCTGCGTGCGGGCGAGCGCCTCGAGCTGCTCGACGCCATAGGCCCAGTAATCCTTGCCGCCGAGCAGCCGGACGACGATCAGTTTCGCATGGCGCGCAACCGTGTCGAGATAGAGATCGACGGAGTAGGGGTGTTTGAGCTGCGCGAGCGGCGCGCATCGGAGGCTCGGCAGCCGCGCCGAGTCACGCTCGTGAAGACGCGATAAAAGACGCAGCTCCGAATCCGAGAAAGACAGGAAGACAATGTCGGCCGGAGTCTGGCCGAGGTCCGTCGCCGCGCCGGCGTCGTCGAGATTGTGAAGATCGCGCGGGAGGAGATGCATGGCGCGTCACGGCTGCGCCAGCAGGGCGGTGATGGCGTCGCGGTCGAGGCCTTTTTCGCCGATCACGACGAGGCGGCTCGCGCGCGACTCGCCCGGCTTCCAGGCGCGGTCGAAATGATGCTGAAAGCGCGCGCCCACGCCTTGCACCAAAAGCCGCATCGGCTTGCCCGAAACTTCGACGAAACCCTTGATCCGCAGCACGTCATGCGCGCGCGCGGCCGCTTCGAGTTTTGCGATCAGCGCGGCGGAATCGGCGATGGCCGGGATCTCCACGACGAAACTGTCGAAATCGTCGTGATCGTGGTCCGGCTCGGCGTCATGGTGAGACGGGCGACTGTGGAGATCGTCTTCCGCCGCCGCCGCGAGGCCGAGCAGCACGAGCGGATCGACGCGGCCATTGCGCGCGCGCACCACTTTCACCGCCGCGCGCGCGCCCTCGGCAAGTTGCGCAGCGACGCGCCGCTCTTCCGTTTCGTCGAGCAGGTCCGTCTTGTTGAGAATGACGAGATCGGCGCAGGCGAGCTGATCCTCGAAAACCTCTTCGAGGGGGTTGTCGTGGTCGATGGTTTCGGTTTCGGCGCGCTCCTGCGCGATGGCGTCGAGATCGTCGGCAAAGCGCCCTTCGGCCACTGCCTTGCCGTCGATGACGGCGATCACGCCGTCCACCGTGAGTTTCGATCGGATGGCGGGCCAGTCGAAAGCCTTCACCAGCGGCTTGGGCAGAGCCAGACCCGACGTCTCGATGATGATGTGATCCGGCCGTTTCTCATGCGCGAGAAGCGCCTCGATCGCCGGAACGAAATCATCGGCGACGGTGCAGCACAGACAGCCGTTGGCGAGTTCGACGATATTTTCTTCAGGACAGTTCTCGACGCCGCAGGCGCGCAGAATGTCGCCGTCGACGCCGACGTCGCCGAATTCGTTGATGATGAGCGCGAGGCGTCGGTCGCCGGCGTTTTCCAGCAGATTGCGGATCAGCGTCGTCTTGCCGGCGCCGAGAAAGCCGGTGACGATGGTGGCCGGTATTTTGGGCGCGCTCATTCCAACTCCTCACGAAACACGAGGCGCCAGACGAGACCGGCGAGCGCGCCGGCGAGAACCCATGACACCGCCTGCACCGTAAGCGAGGCCGCCGTGAAGCGGGCCGCGATTTCGGCCGGAACCGTGCTCTCGGGCGTCGCGGGCGTCGGCCAGAAGAAATGCGGCGCGACGATCAGCGCAACGCCGATGACTTTCGCAGGGGCCGCGTCGAGACGCAGCAGGGCGTAGAGACCCGCGCCCGTCGAGATGGCGGTCGCGATCCACCAGAGCTGGCGACCGGCAAGATCGCTCTCGGCCGCGCCGGGCAGCTGCGGCGCCAGTCCAAGGCTTGTCGCGAGGCCAGTGGCGGCGAAGGCGCAGGCGCCCCAAAGCGCCGCGCGGCGCGCGCCGATGGTCTCGCCGGAAAACAACATGGCGGCGAGCAGGATCAGCGCATAGCCGCTGGCGACCGCGATGGTCGCGACGCTCGTCGCGGCGGTGCGGCGCAAGCCTTCCCAGGCGGGCGCCGCATGTTCCGCGAGGGCGTCATGCGCGTGCTGCGCCGTCTCGTAAACCTCGGCGGCGAGGATGAGCGGGGTCGTGGTGATATGCTGCAGGGCCGCAACGGCGAGGCCCGCAACAACGCCGGCGATGAGGCCGGCCGCCAAAAGGCGCGCGATCACGGGTAAACGGGCGCGGGCGCTAATGGCAAGGGAAGGAGAGCGCGTGGCGCGAGTCATGCGCCGCGTCGTGCACGCCTTCCGAATTGGCGAAGCCTGCGCCGTAAACGAGGCCGAGGCCGAGAACGAGCGCGACGAAGGCGGCTTTGAGCGTCTCGGTCTTCGTGGCGGCGAGCGTGCGGACGGCGGCGGTGTTGGTCGTCATGATCGTCTCCCTGCCGCCCCACCGGCGGCCTTATCGTTCGGACAGGCGATGCTGGATCGCCCCGACGGCAGGTCTCCTGGCTTCCGGGTCCACCATCCACGCCGCCTTCCCAGACTTTCGCCCAGTGGCCGAAGGCGCGGCCTTCCCGGTTACAGTTGCGGGGGCAGCCGCGGTTTTGGGCAGGGCCCGCACCGCATTCCCTCTTCGCCTCCTTGCGGAGGACCGTCGCGCCCAGTCATATGCTTAGGTCACGAAGACGTCAAACGGCGAGGAGTTCTCTTGACCAAAGAGCAGGAAGGCGAAGAGGCGCGCCGCCATCGCGCGAAGATGGAGAAGCGCAAGGCGGTGCAGGACGCCGAGGTGGCGGGCAAGAGCATCGCCGACAAAGGCCTGCTGATGGTCCATACCGGCCCCGGCAAAGGCAAGTCGACGGCGGCTTTCGGGCTGGCGTTACGCGCGCTCGGTCACGGCTGGAAAATCGGCGTGGTGCAGTTCGGCAAGGGCCAGTGGCGCAGCGGCGAGCGCGACATGCTGGAAAAGCTCGGCGCCGTCTCGTGGCATACGCTCGGCGAGGGCTTCACCTGGGAGACGCAGGACCGCGCCCGCGACGAGGCCGCCGCCCGTCGCGCCTGGGACAAGGCCTGTGAATTGATGGACGATCCCGAGATCCGCCTGCTGGTGCTCGACGAACTGAATATCTCGCTGCGCTATGAGCATCTGCCGCTGGCGGAAGTGATCGAGCGACTTCGCGCGCGGCGGGACGATCTACATGTCGTCGTTACCGGACGGAACGCGAAGCCGGAACTCGTGGCGGCGGCCGATCTCGTCACCGAGATGACTCTGGTGAAGCATCATTTCGCGGCGGGGGTGAAGGCGCAGGAAGGCATCGAGTTTTGATGTTTAGGCGTCGCGTCGCTTCCGTTCAGGGGCCATGGCGGACTTCAGCGTCTCGGAGAGAAATTTCCCCATCCCCGCAAGCGCACGCGCCAGCTCGGAGGCCGATTTCAGGGCCGGCCTCACCAATATTCCAAATGTGGAATGCTGATCGACGCCTTCCTCCTGGACGCCATAGGAAAGGCGCGGATTCTTCTCGGTTGGAATTTCGAGCGTGCCGAACATCCAGTCCCAAACTGCGAGAACGCTGCCGAGATTGCGGTTGAAATGCTGCGGGTCGTCAGAGTGATGAATCTGATGATGAGCGGGGGACAGGATGATCCGTCCCCAGACGCCGCGAAACGGAATCCAGAACTCCGAATGCTGCAGATGGCCGATGGTCCAGAGGAAGCAGAGGAAAAGAATGTTTTTCCCGTCGATGGAAAAGGTTTCAGGATTTCGGCCATAAAGCCATCCCAGCAAGCCGGAGGCGCCGCCGATGAAGATCGCAAGCATGTAGCCGAAGACGATGTTGTCGATCGGATGATTGCGGAAATTCGTCAGGGGCGTCAGCACATCGGCCGTATGATGCAGCTTATGGAGTTCCCAAAGGAAGGGAACGCGATGTTTGAGATAATGATCGACCCAGTATCCGATTTCATATGCAAGGAAGAGAATGATCGTCGAAACGATCTTCAACGTCAGATCGCCGCCTTCGACAGGCGCTCTCGAACCGAACAGGCCCGCCAGCAGATGATTGACCGACGCCGACACGGCGCTGGCGGAGATGACGAGACCGCCGATGACCGCCGGCATGAAGACGACGCTCAGGACAAGCAGCTTCACGTCCGCATGGAATGATTCGTGGTTCAGCACTTTCTTCGCGAGAACCGCGCGCAGTATCGCCCGAAGATTGACGCGGCCCCGGCGCTTTCTCTGCCGCCAGGCCAATGCGCAGAAGGCCAGCGTCAGCGACGAGGCCAGGGAATAGATCGAAAACACCGAGCCGAGCGCAAAAAGCTCCAGCGACACTCTCTTTACCGAGAAGCGGATTGCGCTGTTGATGTCCATTGAAGCGTTCTACTCCAGGGGCGGTGCGAGGTTTAGTCTGGATCGACGCCCGCAGGAAAGACAGCCAGTTCTTCACTGACCGCCGGAGCGGCGGAAGAATAACGAAGATTCAGCCGATTGGCGCGCCGCATCAGGGCTCGCGCCGACGGTCCGGCTTCTGCGATCAGAACGCCAAGCAGGATCAGGGCGCATCCAAGCGCGGCAAGGCCGGTAAGCCGCTCGGACAGAAGGAAAGCGCCGGCGAGGGCGGCAAAGACGCTCTCGAGCGACAGGATCAAAGCCGCTTGCGTCGCAGGGACGTATTTTTGAGCGGTGATCTGAAGCGTGAAGGCCAGAGCCCCCGAAATGGCGCCCGAGTAAAGGATGGCGGGAAACGCCGAAGCGAGATTCTGTTCCGATACTGGCTCGAGGCTGGCCCCCAGGGCCAATCCGAGCAGCGCGACGACGCCGAACTGCATGAAGGCAAGCAAGAACGGCCGGGGGACGCGGTTGAGGAAGAGGGGCGTCAGGGTGATCACGCCGGCCCATGCCACATCGGCGATCACGACCAGAACGTCGCCCCGGGTCCATCGGTGGAAATGGCCGTGTTCGGTCACCAGCCAACTGCCCACGAGGCAGATGATGATCGCCACCAGAACGACGGCCTTCGGTCTGGCCCCGCTCATCGCCCAGACGATGGCCGGGACAAAAATGACGGAAAGGGCGGTCAGAAATCCGACGTTGGTGGTCGTCGTCGTGAGGAGGCTGCTTTGCTGAAGGATCGCGCCGACAAAGAGACAAAGTCCGATCAGTCCGGCAATGCCGAAATCCCTGATGGTCAAAGGGGGACGAGCTCTTTGCGATGCTCGTAGAGCGCCAGAGGGGCGAGTAACGCCCAGGAAAGCAGGAAACGGGCGCCAACGAAACTGACAGGCCCCATGTTGGTTGAGGCGTGCTTCTGCGCGAGGAACCCGGCTCCCCAGATGAGCGCAGCCAAGAGGAGCAGCAGACTGGCGACCGATCTATTCACGCTTCCTCATACAAACGGCGCGCCAGTGCGCTCGTGAATCGCATACCCAGAAAAGCGGAAGCCGACGCCCGACCAAGTCGAGAGCGTCGGCTCCAAATCGATTCGCCGAGATCGGCGCACCGCCCTTGCATAAAGACAAAGCCGGGAGGTGACTCCCGGCAAGTCATTAGGCAGGGGTATTACTGGATCATGCGCGCGGTGGAGCCAGTGCCGGCGGTGCCGATAGCTTCGCGGTTGTTGCCCGTGCCATTGGTGCCCTCGGGGGAGATCCAGTCCGGAACCCACGTGAGAGCGACGACGATGAAGCCGACGAAGGCGGCAACCCAGATCAGCATCTTGCCAATGTCGCCGGAGCTGTGAACGTTGACGGCCATGCGTTATCCCCCTGTTGTTTTTTTAAACCAGAATGCTTGCCGCATCGGGAGTAACCCTAGCTCGATTCAAAACGCTTGGCAATGCGCCTGAGACAGCTATTTTCAAGGGGGCAAAATACGGTAGTTTTGCTTAAAAATCATATAGATAGGCTGCGACAACTCGTCGCGGCTCCGAAAATTTTTTCGTCCCGAAAATCGAAACTTCGGCACGCCTCGGGACTGCCCGGCCCGGCCCTGCGGGGGCGGCGGAAAGCGCCGGCGGCGAAGGCGTGAAGACTATTGCTCCTTTCGGGCGCTTCGCATATAAGCGCGCGCATCCCACAGGCGAAGGCATCGCGACGTCTGATCCAAGACGCCGCTTCCGGTGGCCGGCTTCCGGCCTCTAACTCCTTCGCCGCGGCTCAACCGGAGAAAGAATAAATGGCTCTTCCTGACTTCACCATGCGCGGCCTTCTCGAGGCGGGCGCCCATTTCGGCCACCAGTCGCATCGCTGGAACCCGAAGATGGCTCCCTTCATCTTCGGCGCCCGCAACAACATCCATATCATCGATCTCGCCCAGACGGTGCCGCTGCTGCATCAGGCGCTGAAGGTCGTTTCCGACACGGTGGCCCGCGGCGGCCGCGTGCTGTTCGTCGGCACCAAGCGTCAGGCGCAGGACCAGATCGCCGACGCCGCCAAGCGCAGCGCGCAATATTACATCAATTCCCGCTGGCTCGGCGGCACGCTGACCAACTGGAAGACGATTTCCGGCTCGATCAACCGCCTGCGCAAGCTCGACGACATGCTGTCGGCCGGCGCTCAGGGCGTGACGAAGAAGGAGCGCCTGCTGCTGACCCGCGAGCGCGAGAAGCTCGAAAAGGCGCTCGGCGGCATCAGGGACATGGGCGGCACGCCGGACCTGATCTTCGTCATCGACACCAACAAGGAGCAGCTCGCGATCAAGGAGGCCAACCGCCTCAAGATCCCGGTCGTGGCGATTCTCGACACGAACTGCGATCCGGACGGCGTGTCCTTCCCGATCCCGGGCAATGACGATGCGGGCCGCGCCATCGCGCTCTATTGCGATCTGATCGCCAAGGCCGCGATCGACGGCATCTCCCGCAGCCAGGGCTCGCTGGGCATGGATCTCGGCGCCGCCGAGACGCCGGTCGTCGAGCCCGCTATCGCCGCCGCCGCGGAGCCGGTCGACGCGCAGGAGTCGAGCGAAGCCTTCGAGCTGCTCGCCGCCCCGCGCGGCGCGCCGGACGATCTGGCCAAGCTCAACGGCGTTGGCCCCCAGCTCGTCAAGAAGCTCAATGACGCCGGCATCTACCATTACTGGCAGCTTGCCGCGATGACCCCGGCTGACGTCGAGAAGGTCGACGCCGACCTCAAGCTCAACGGCCGCATCGCCCGCGACGGCTGGATCGATCAGGCGCGCGCGCTTCTTTCCGCGTAACGCCGACTGTCACCTTTCGATCTTAACCGTCGGGCGCCGGCTCTTTCCTGAGCCGGCGCCCGACGCAATACATGCTCCCGAGCGCGAAGGACGCCAGCCCGCTTCGGCTTGGCGCGCGCGCGAAAACAACAGAGGATTTAGCCATGGCCACGATTACCGCCGCCCTTGTCAAGGAACTGCGTGAGAGCACCGGCGCCGGCATGATGGACTGCAAGGCGGCCCTGACCGCGACCGAAGGCGAGTTCGAGGCCGCGATCGACTGGCTGCGCAAGAAGGGCCTCTCCAAGGCCGCCAAGAAGGCCGACCGCGTCGCCGCCGAGGGCCTCGTCGCCGCGCTGACCGGCGACAAGACCGGCGTCGTCGTCGAGGTCAACTCGGAGACCGACTTCGTCTCCCGCAACGCGGACTTCCAGACGCTCGTCAAGAACATCGCCGAAGTCGCGCTCAAGACCGGCAAGACCGATGCGGCCGAGCTCGGCGCGCAGGCCTATCCGGGCGGCGGCACGGTCGCCGAGAACGTCACCAGCGCCATCGCCACCATCGGCGAGAACCTCACGCTGCGCCGCGCCGCCGCGCTGTCGGTGAGCGACGGCGTCGTCGGCCGCTATGTGCACGGCCAGGTGGTCGACGGCCAGGGCAAGATCGCTGTGATCGTGGCGCTCGAGTCGACGGGCGACAAGGAAGTGCTGGCCAAGGCGGCCCGCGAGATCGCCATGCATGTCGCGTCCGCCAATCCGCAGGCGATGGACGCAGCCGGCCTCGATCCGGCTGTCGTCGAGCGCGAGGCGAATCTGCTGCGCGAGAAGAACGCCGGCAAGCCCGACAATGTGCTGGCGAAGATCGTCGAATCCGGCATCAAGACCTTCGCCAAGGAAGTCTGCCTGCTCGATCAGCCCTCGAACCATCCCGAGCACAATGGCAAGACCGTCGCTCAGGCGGTGAAGGAGCTCGAAGGCAAGGCCGGCGCGCCGATCGCCATCAAGGGCTTTGTTCGCTACGCGCTCGGCGAGGGCATCGAGAAGCAGACCAGCGATTTCGCGGCGGAAGTCGCTGCGGCCGCGAAGGGCTGAGTTTCCTTCCGCTGAATATTGCAGGGCCGGAGCGCATGCTCCGGCCTTTTGCTTTCTGCGACCGGCTTCCTGCTGAAACATTCCCCATTCCCCTGCGTTTCGCCGCATCGGCGGTGGACGGCGGGAGAATGGCGATGGCTGCGCAGGAACAGACGATCTCCGACGCGATCCAAGAATGGACTGGACGTTCAAAACCAATCTCTATGCGCTGTTCTGGATCACCAAGGCGGCCATTCCGCACCTGCCGCCGGGCGCCAGCATCATCAACACGGCCTCGATCACCGCCTTCGATCCGTCGAAGCAGCTCCTTGACTATTCCGCCACCAAGGCCGCCATCCTGAACTTCACCTGGCGCCTCGCCGCGCAGCTCGCCTCCAAGGGCATTCGGGTCAACGCGGTGGCGCCGGGCCCGGTCTGGACGCCGCTGCAGCCCTCCGGCGGGCAGACGCAGGAGCATCTGACCAAATTCGGCGCCGACACGCCGCTCAAGCGCCCCGGCCAGCCGGCGGAACTGGCGCCGCTCTATGTTCTGCTCGCCTCCACTGAGTCGAGCTTCTGCACAGGGCAGGTCTTCGGTGCGACGGGCGGCGAACCGGGGCCCTGACAGTTGACGGCTTGCGAAGGTTCCGCGCCATTCGTATGTATGGCGCGCCTTCCCAAGCGAGACAGCGAGACCTGCCCATGTCGGACCACGCATCGAAGAGATACAAGCGCGTGGTCGTCAAATTGTCGGGTGAGGCGCTGCAGGGCCCGTCCCCGCATGGGCTCGACGCGCCGACGCTGGCCCGGATCGCGAAAGACCTGGCGACGGCCTCCGAGGCGGGCCATGAGATTGCGGTGGTGGTCGGTGGCGGCAATTTCTTTCGCGGAATCAAGGGCGCGGAGACGGGCATCGAACGGGCTCGCGCCGATTCCATCGGCATGCTGGCGACCGTCATGAACGGTCTGGCGCTGGAGCAGGCGGTGGAGATGCAGGGCCGGCAGGCGCGCTGCCTCTCTTCCGTGCCCATGCCGTCGCTGTGCGAATCCTTCTCCCGCCGGGCGGCGCTGCATCATCTCGCGAAAGGGCGCGTCGTGATCGCGGCGGGCGGCACGGGCAACCCCTTCTTCACTACCGACACGGGCGCCGTGCTGCGCGCCGCGGAACTCTCGGCGGACGCCGTGCTCAAGGCGACACAGGTGGACGGCGTCTACACGGCCGACCCCAAACGCGACCCCTCGGCCCAGCGCTACGAGCGCTTGACCCATGACGAGGCCATCGCGCAGAATCTTGCGGTCATGGATACGGCGGCCTTCGCCCTCGCGAGGGAGAACCGTATCCCCATCATCGTTTTTTCGATCGGCGAACCCGGCGCCATCGCCTCCGTCCTTTCCGGCGGGGGGCGCTCGACCCTGGTTGCGCCTTAAATGCGCGCATCAGCCTCGAAAACATGCCATAAGGGGCCGCCTGCGGTCCCGGGCGCCGGCGGTTGTGCCTGAAAGCGCTTCGGTTGCGGCGGGGAATACAGGACAGGTTTGGAAGGTCATGACGGATAAATTCGATCTTGAGGATTTGAAGCGCCGCATGCACGGCGCAATCGCGACGCTCAAACATGAGTTCGGCGGCCTGCGCACGGGCCGCGCCTCGGCGAGCTTGCTCGATCCGGTGCATGTCGACGCCTATGGGACGCACTCGCCGCTCAATCAGGTCGCCACGGTGAGCGTGCCGGAGCCGCGGTTGCTCTCGGTGCAGGTCTGGGACAAGGCGCTCGTCATCGCCGTGGACAAGGCGATTCGCGAAGCTAATCTGGGCCTTCAGCCGACCGTTGAGGGCCAGATCCTGCGCATTCGCATGCCCGAACTCAACGAGCAGCGCCGCAAGGAACTCGTGAAGGTCGCCCATAAATACGCCGAGGAGGCCCGCGTCGCCGTGCGTCATGTGCGCCGCGACGGTCTCGACATTCTGAAAAAACTCCTCAAGGATCACGCCATCCCGGAGGATGACGAAAAGCGGCACGAAACCGAGGTCCAGAAGGCGACCGACGAGGCGGTGAAGGAAATCGACGGCGCCCTCGCCGCCAAGGAAAAGGAAATCATGCAGGTCTGAGCCGCGAAGCGGCGACGGCACAAGTGCGGCGGCGTTCCGCCCGACTTGCCTGCTCGGGGTTTCTGAACTGGAAATTGAGGATGGCGGACGAGATTTTCGACATGGCGGTTACCGCTCTCGGGGTTCCCGGGACGCCACGCCATGTCGCGCTCATCATGGACGGGAACGGCCGCTGGGCGGCCGCCCGCGGCCTCCCGCGATTCGAGGGACACCGGCGCGGCGTCGAGGCGCTGCGCCGTGCGGTCCGGGCCGCGATCGACCTCAAGATTTCCTACCTCACGGTCTACTCCTTCTCCGCCGAGAACTGGTCGCGGCCGCGCGAGGAGGTGCAGAGCCTCCTTGGCCTGTTGCACCGCTTCATCCGCAACGACCTCAGCGAGCTTCACGCCAATAATGTGCGCGTCCGCGTCATCGGCGTGCGTGACGATCTGGCCCCCGAAATCGGGTCTCTGCTGCGGGAAGCGGAGCAGGTCACGCAGGCCAACACGGGTCTGACCCTTGTCGTCGCTTTCAACTATGGCGCGCGGCAGGAGATCGCCTCGGCGGCGCGGGCGCTGGCGCAGATGGTTGCGGAGGGACGCCTGACGCCCGACGAGATCGACGCCGACGCCATCGCGGCCAGGCTCGACACGGCCGACATACCGGACCCGGACCTCATCATCCGCACCTCCGGCGAGCAGCGGCTGTCGAATTTCCTCCTGTGGCAGGCGGCCTACGCCGAATTCGTCTTCCTGCCGATCCTCTGGCCGGATTTCGACCGGGCGGCGATGGTCGCGGCTCTGGAGGAATATGCCCATCGGGAACGCCGCTTCGGGCGCGTCGAACCGGCGCGCAGCGCCAAGACCGCGTCATGAGGACGACTGCGTCATGAGCGCTCCTCCGAAAAGCGCGGGCGCCGGAAGCGGCGGTTTCGCCGATCTCGGGCCGAGGGTCGTTTCGGCCATCGTTATGGTCGCAGCGGCGGCCGTCACGCTTTATTTCGGCGGCTTGGCTTTCGTCCTTTTCTGGGTTCTTGCGGGCTGTGCGATCAATTGGGAATGGCAGAACCTCGTCGGGGGCGAGCATCGCCAGTGGCGGGTTGCATTGGGGGGCCTGGCGGTCGGGGCGGCGGCGATTCTCGGACGCCACGGGTTTGCAGCCTATGCCGCGCTCCTGACGGTCATCATCGCCGCTGCCGCCGCGGCCCTGGCCGGGCCTGAGCGGCGCCTCTGGGCGGCGGCGGGGGTCGTCTACGCCAGCGCGCCGGTCTTTGCCGTTTGCTGGCTGCGCGAGTCGCCGCAGTTCGGCCTGCTCGCCATCGCCTTTCTGTTCGCCGTCGTCTGGGGCACCGACATCTTCGCTTACTTTGGCGGTCGGCTGATCGGCGGGCCGAAGCTGTGGCCGCGCGTGTCGGCCGGCAAGACATGGTCCGGAACGATCACGGGGGTTCTGAGCGGCGCGGCTCTGGGGCTCGCCACTGTCTATTTCGGGGGCGGCGGCGCGCTTGCCGGCGTTCCGACCTTCCTCGTCGGGCTGGCGGCCGCCGCCGTCTCGCAGATGGGGGACCTTGCCGAATCCTCGGTGAAGCGCCGCTTCGGCGTCAAGGATTCGAGCCAGCTCATCCCGGGCCATGGCGGGGTCATGGACAGGCTCGACGGTTTCATCTTTGCGAGCGTTCTCGCGGCGGCGATCGGACTGGCGCGGGGAAATGCGTCCGCCGCCGCCAACCTCTTTTTCTGGTGACGAAGGAATGGGTTTGAAGAACGGACACTCGAATGGGCGCAGGCCGGAGCCGCGCCGTATCGTCCTTCTCGGCGCCACGGGCTCGATCGGCCGCTCGACCCTGGATATTCTGGAACGCGACTCCGAACGCTTCAGCGTGGCGGCGGTCGCCGGTGGGCGGGATGCGGCGGCGCTGGCGGATGTCGCCCGCCGCACAAAGGCCGAGTTTGCGGCTATCCGGGACGAAAGCGCCTATTCGGCTTTGAAGGAGGCGCTTTCCGGCACGAATATTCAGGTCGCGGCGGGACGCGAGGCCGTCATCGAGGCGGCGGTGCGCGACGCCGATCTGCTGGTCTCGGCGATCGTCGGCGCCGCCGGCGTCGAGCCGACCCACGCGGCGATCTCACTTGGCCGCAATGTGGCGCTGGCCAACAAGGAATGCCTCGTCTGCGCCGGCGCCCCTTTCATGCGCACCGCGAAAAAGACGAAGGCGGCGCTGTTGCCGGTGGACAGCGAGCATAACGCGATTTTCCAGGCGCTCGGCGGCGAGGACCCCTCGCGCATCGAGCGCATGATCGTCACGGCCTCGGGTGGCCCGTTCCGCACCTGGAGCCGGGAGCGCATCGCAGCGGCCACCGTGGACGAGGCGCTCAACCACCCCAATTGGGCGATGGGTCCGAAGGTGACGGTCGACTCCGCCGGGCTGATGAACAAAGGTCTCGAACTGATCGAGGCGCACCACCTTTTCGGCGTGTCGGCGGATAAGCTCGAGGTCGTGGTTCATCCGCAGTCGATCGTGCATGGCCTCGTTACTTTTTCGGACGGATCAGTGACGGCCGGCCTGGCGCCGCCGGACATGCGCGTGCCGATTGCGCATTGCCTGGCCTATCCCGACGAGCGGCTGACGACGCCCGCGAAGCGGCTCGATTTCGCGCAGATCGGCTCCCTGACCTTCGAGGCGCCCGATTTCGAGCGCTTCCCCGCGCTGAGACTGGCCCTGGACGCGCTGGCGCATGGGGGTGGACTTACCAACGTCCTTAACGCCGCCAATGAGATCGCCGTTCAGGCGTTCCTCGATCGTCGCATCCCGTTTTCCGGCATAGCAAAGCATGTGGCCGAGGCATGTGAGGCCGCGCTGCGGGACGGCTACGCACAGGAGCCGGCAAGTGTGGAAGAAGCGCTTGGCGTTGACCATATTGTCCGAGAAAGATCGCGATCGGCCTTGGCGGTCGATGCGCCATCGGGCATGTTAACGCTGCAGTAACCATCCGGCGACCGTCGCGGGATGGCTGAGCGTTGGAGGCGACAAAGCCATGAATCTATTGACGACTTTTGGGTTCTACGTCGTCCCCTTCGTAATCGTTCTCAGCATTGTCGTCTTCATCCACGAGCTTGGCCATTTCCTTGTCGGCCGCTGGTGCGGCGTGCAGGTGGACGCGTTCTCGATCGGCTTCGGACCGGAGCTTTTCGCGCGGGTCGATCGTTACGGCACGCGCTGGCGCGTTGCGGCAATCCCGCTCGGCGGTTACGTCAAGTTCCATGGCGATGCGAATGGCGCGAGCGCGCCGGACCCCGAAAGCGTCGCAGACATGCCGGAGGCCGAGCGTGCGGTGACCTTCGCCGCTCAGCCGGTCTGGAAGCGATCTGCCATCGTCTTCGCCGGTCCATTCGCCAATTTCGTCCTGGCGATTGCGATTTTCACGGGCGTTTTCACCTTCTACGGCAGCACGATCCTCGCGCCGCGCGTTGGGGCCCTGGTTGCCGGCGGCGCCGGCGAGGCTGCCGGGTTCAAGGCGGGCGACCTCATCCTGACGATCGACGGCGCTCCGATTCCGAGCTTCAGCAGAATGCAGGAAATCGTTTCCGGCTCGGCAGACACGCGGCTCGTCTTCGTTGTCCGCCGCGGAGACGAAGAGGTGACGCTCCCCGCGACGCCGGCCTGGAGGGAGGTCGCAGAGCGCGGTGGGCAAGGTGCGCATCGGCATGCTGGGCCTGAAGGCGTCGACGGCGCCCGGCGACATCCATGAAGAGCGCTATGGTCCTGTCGCGGCGCTCGGGCGGGCGGTTGAGGAGACCTGGCGGGTGATCGGTCGGACGGGCTCCTATCTCGCCGGGCTGGTCACGGGCCGCGAAAGCGCCGATCAGCTCTCTGGTCCAATTGGAATTGCGCAGGTTTCCGGAGAAATGGCGCAGGCCGCGTCCAAGGTCGGGTTTGCGCCGCTCCTGAATCTCGTCGCGTTCCTGTCCATCTCCGTGGGGCTGCTCAATCTCTTCCCGATTCCACTGCTGGACGGGGGACACCTCCTGTTCTTCGGAATCGAGGCGGTGCGGGGCAAGGCTCTCAATGAGCGCACGCAGGAAGTCGCCTTTCGGCTGGGCCTCGCCATGGTCGGAACCCTGATGATTTTCTCGACCTACAACGACCTCGCGCGATTGATCGGCAGGCTTGCCGGCGGCGCATCCTGAACCGCGCTCGCGCGATTCGAATAACTTTGTGACAAGACCGCGGCCAGGCGCCGCGGTTTTGCGCTTTTATGGCCTTTTTTCAGAGATATTTACCCTTTGGTGACCATGAATCGTGGCTTTAGCGCCACGCCTTCGACAAATTGGGCGCAGAGATTTTATTCTGCATTTGCAGGGTAGGGTAAACCCTGTAGAAGATTCGATGGACCCGGTGTGGCGGTGCTCGCCATGCGCTTATGGATGTCATTCGCGCCGCGCTCCGGGCGGCGGATTGTTGCGACGAGGACCTGCTTTACATGCGATCCACCAGCGGTATTTGGAAATCTTCGTCCCTTCTGATCGCCGTGTTCGCGGCGCTGCTCGCTTTTTCTGCTCCCGCTTCGGCCGCGATCGTCGTGGAAGGGAACACGCGCGTCGACTCCGAGACGGTCCGTTCCTTCTTCACGGGAACAAGCCCCGAGGAGGTCGAAAAGGGTCTGGAGGCTCTGCGCGAGAGCGGCAGGTTCGCGACGGTTTCCGCGAGCCGCAAGGGCGGCAATGTTCTCATTCGCGTTACCGAAGGCAACCAGATCAATCGCGTCGCCATCGAGGGCAACAGCAAGGTCAAGTCCGAGAATCTGCTGCCCGAATTGCGCTCGCGCGCCCATTCCGCCTTCAGTCCGCAGGTTGCGGAAGCCGACGTTGCGCGGATGCAGGAAATGTATCGCCGCGCCGGCCGCGCCGCCGCTAAGGTTTCCTACCGCACCGTCGAACTGCCGAATGGCAAGATCGACGTCGTCTTCACGGTCGTCGAGGGCGACAAGACGGGCGTGAAGGAAATCCGCTTCGTCGGCAACAATGTCTACTCCACGCGCCGTCTGGTCGGCATGATGGAGACGACGGAAATGAACTTCCTGTCGTTCATCAAGACCAGCGACGTCTACGATCCGGATCGCATCGCTTCGGATCTCGAGCTGGTTCGTCGCTTCTATCTGAAGAACGGCTACGCCGATTTTCGGGTCGTCAGCTCGGACGCTCAGTTCGACCCCGCCGCGGGCGGCTACATCATCACCATCGTGGTGGAGGAAGGCCCGCAGTATCGCGTCGGCTCGGTCGACATCGAATCTCATCTGCCCGACGTGAACGGCGCCGATCTGAATGACAGGCTGCGCCTATCGCCCGGAGACATCTACAATGGCGACGCCGTCGAGAAGACGGTCGAATCGCTGACCCGCGAAGCCGCCAGGAAGGGCTATGCCTTCACCCAGGCGCGTCCGCGCGGCGAGCGCAATCCTGCGACGCAGACCGTCTCGATCCACTTCGTGCTCGACGAAGGTCCGCGCGTCTACATCGAACGCATCAATATTCGCGGCAACACCCGCACGCGCGACTATGTCATTCGCCGCGAGTTCGATCTCGGCGAGGGCGACGCCTACAATCGCGTCCTGGTCGATCGCGCGGAGCGCCGTCTCAACGGTCTCGGCTATTTCAAGAAGGTGAAAGTCACCAACGAGCCCGGTTCGTCGCCGGACCGCGTGATTCTCAACGTCGATGTCGAAGACCAGCCGACCGGCAACTTCGGCGTCTCCGGCGGCTATTCGACGAACCAGGGCTTCATCGGCGAAGTCTCGGTCTCGGAAAGCAACTTCATGGGCCGTGGTCAGGCTGTCCGACTGTCGGTGCAGGCGGGCCAGATCGCGCAGGGCGTGAATTTCAGCTTCACCGAGCCCTATTTCCTCGATCAGCGAATCTCGGCGGGCTTCGATCTTTTCGCGCGTCGGCAGAACGCCTACAGCTACTCGATCTATTCCTCGACCTCGGTCGGCGGAACGATCCGTTTCGGCATCCCGATCACGGATGAGATCAGCTTCTCGCCGCGCTATTCGCTGTATCAGACGACGATCTCGATTCCGAACTCGAACAGCAAGCCGTACAACGATTGTACCGTCCCGACCGCGGTGACGCCCGGCGTGCCGGGGTCGTTCTTACCGCCGCCGGAGTATCCGAACATCAACTATAACTGTCTGACGAACGGCGAAGCCTCATTGGCGATCAAGGAATCGCAGGGCACGATCCTGACGTCGGCGTTCGGTTACTCGCTGAACTACAGCACGATCGACGACTTCCGTAACCCGCATAACGGCTGGCTCGCCACTCTGAGCCAAGACGCGGCGGGCGCCGGCGGCTATTCCCGTTATTTCCGCACCACGGGCGACGTCCGTTACTTCCACGAGATCCCCTATATCGACGACGTGGTTGGAATTCTGCGTGCTCAAGGCGGCAATCTGACGCCCTTTGGCGGATATAAGCCGCGTATTCAGGATAACTTCAATCTCGGTCCGAGCCTTGTTCGCGGCTTTGCGCCCGGCGGCATCGGTCCGCGCGACTCCAACATCTACACCACCTATAACGCCCGCATGGGTAACTCTCTCGGCGGCACCGATTACGTTGGCGCTTCCGCTGAGGTGCAGTTTCCGATTTGGGGTTTGCCGAAGGATCTGGGTCTGAGGGGCGCAGTCTTCGCCGACGCTGGCAGCCTCTGGAACTATCAGGGCCGCACGAACTACAGCAACAATCTGGCGCCGGTCCCCAGCTACGACGGGGTGCCTCCGCAGTCCTGGACCTGCCTCGCCGCCTACACGGCGCCTGCGGCCTACGGACAGGGCACCTGTATGGTTCCGGCCTCGAACGGCTTCCGCATCCGCTCGTCGGTCGGCGCCTCGGTTCTGTGGAATTCGCCAATGGGCCCGATCCGCTTCGACTATGCGGTCGTGACCTCCAAGGCCCAGCAGGACATTACGCAGAACTTCCGCTTCTCGGGCGGCGCGAACTTCTGATAATGACATTGACGCGCCGGACGGACTCCGTCCGGCGCGTTTTTTTGTGTCCAGCGTCGGGCGAGCGGCTCACATGAGCGTTGCGGCCTTCTTCCACCTCTCGCGGCCCTACACTGTCGCGGAAATCGCCGAAATCACCGGCGCGTCGATCCGGGACGCCGCAGAACCGGCCGCGCCGCCCGTCATCACCGGCGTGGCGCCGCTGGCGGCGGGACATCACGGCGACCTCTGCTTCTTCTTCTCCACCCGCTATGAGGGGGCGCTCGCGGCTTGCCGGGCGACGGCCTGTTTTCTGCACCCGAAACATGCGCATCTGCTTCCAGATCGCATCATCGGCCTTATCGTCGACGATCCCCGGCGCGCCATGACTCTCGCGGCGTCGGCCCTGTTTCCGGAAGCGCTGCGGCCAGGCTCGCTGTTCCGAAACAGCGGCGTTTCGCCAAGCGCGGTCGTGCATCCCGAGGCCCGGCTGGAGCCCGGCGTCACGGTCGATCCCGGCGCCGTCATCGGGCCGGGCGCCGAGATTGGCTCGGGAACGGTCATCGGCCCGCAAGCCGTGATCGGGCCGGATGTCCGCATCGGTCGCGGATGCTGCATCGGCGCGCAGGTCAGTCTGGTCTGCGCCCTGATCGGCGATCGGGTGATCATCCATCCGGGCGCGCGGCTGGGGCAGGACGGTTTCGGCTATGCGCGCGGCGGACAAGGGCTGGTTGAAGACTCCACAGCTCGGCCGGGTCATCGTGCAGGACGATGTCGAGATCGGCGCCAACACGACGATCGACCGTGGCGCGACGCGCGACACGATCATTGGCGAGGGATCGAAGATCGATAATCTCGTGCAGATCGGTCACAATGTCGTCATCGGCCGCTTCTGCGCCATCGTCGCGCAGACGGGGATCGCGGGCTCCTGCGAGATCGGCGACTATGTCGCGCTGGGCGGCCAGTCCGCGATCGCGGGCCATCTGAAGATCGGGGAGGGGGCGGCCATCGCGGCAAAGTCAGGCGTCATGCGCGACGTTCCGCCCGGCGCGCGCTATGGCGGCGCCCCGGCGCGGCCGTTGAGGCGCTATTTGCGCGGCGAGGCGCTCATCGACCGTCTGGCGCGCCGCGACAAGCCCGACGAAACGCTATAAAACACGGCCGAGCCGTTCCTTATCCGCTTGGAGCTTGCCCGGGCGCTCGCTAATTTGCGTCTTCGGACCAGCGAGCGCTTCGGCGGAACGCTGCCCAGGGGCGCGCAGACGCCCAACGATACGAGGGGGGAATCCATGTCAGAGACCGAGGCCGGCGCGAAGCTGGAGAGCGCGGATATTCTCGAAATCATGCGGCTGTTGCCACATCGCTATCCGTTTCTGCTCGTCGATCGCATCATCGACATCAGGGGCGACGAGTCCTGTGTCGGCGTGAAGAATGTCACGATCAACGAACCGCAATTCATGGGGCATTTCCCCGAGCGGCCAGTCATGCCAGGCGTGCTGCTCGTGGAGGCGATGGCGCAGACCGCCGGCGTCATCGTCATGCGCAACCAGGGTCAGACCGAGCGGCCCAAGCTGGTCTATTTCATGACGATCGACGGCGCGAAATTCCGCAAGCCGGTCGGTCCCGGCGATCGCGTCGAATTCCACATGACCAAGACCGCGCAGAAGCGGAACATCTGGTGGTATCAGGGCCGCGCGCTAGTGGACGGCCAACTCGTCTGCGAGGCGCAGATCAGCGCCATGATGGGGGTGTGACGCAAGCCATGCGACGCGCCCGATGACGGCGACGATCCACGCAAGCGCGATTGTCGAAGCCGGCGCGCGGCTCGGCGAGAATGTCGTCGTCGGGCCGTTCTGCCATATCGGCGCGAAAGCGCAGATCGGCGCGGACAGCGTCCTGCAGTCCCACGTCGTGGTGGCGGGGCGAACGTCCATCGGCGCCCGCGCGCGGATCTTTCCTTTCGTCTCCATCGGAACGCCGTCGCAGGACCTCAAGGCGGCGCTGTCCGAGGGGGAGGTAGAGATCGGCGCTGATTGCATCATTCGCGAAGGCGTCACCATCAACGCCGGCGCGATGACGCGCATCGGCGACCGCTGCGCGTTTCTGGCCTATTCGCATGTCGGGCATGACTGCCATCTCGGCGACGGCGTCGTGCTGGCCAATAATGTGCTGCTCGGCGGCCATGTCGAGATCGGCAGTGAGGCGTCCATCGGCGGCGCCACAGCCGTCCATCAGAACGTGCGCATCGGCGCCCATGCCTTTATCGGCGGCCTTGCCGGCGTGGAAGGCGATGTGATTCCCTTCGCTCTGGCCGGCGGCAATCGCGCCCATCTGTTCGGACTCAATGTGATCGGTCTGCAGAGACGGGGGTTTTCGGCCGAGCGCATCGCCAATCTCAAAGCAGCATATCGGCGATTATTTGTTTCAGCGGATACGCGCGCCTTGATGCAAAAGATCGAGGACGTCGCGATCAGCCATGCCGCCGACCCCGATATATCCGTATTAGTGGAATTTCTGCGCGCGCCCTCGCAGCGTCCCCTTTGCGCGCCGCGACGCCGCGCCGATACGCCGTGACGCAGCAGGTCTTTCTCATTGCCGGAGAGGCGTCCGGCGACGCGCTCGGCGCCGCGCTCATGCGCGCGCTGCGCAAGGCGCGGCCGTCGCTTCAGTTTGCGGGCGTCGGCGGCGAGGCGATGACGCAAGAGGGGCTTTCCTCGCTATTTCCGCTCACCGACATCGCCGTGATGGGATTGGCGCCCGTTCTCGCGCGATTGCCGAAACTCGTGGCGCGCATCGACGAAACGGCGCGCGCGGTTATCGCCGCGCAAGCCCGATTGTCTCGTCATCATCGACAGCCCCGATTTCACGCATCGCGTCGCGCGCAGGGTGCGCCGTGCGCTGCCGGACCTGCCGATCGTCGATTATGTGAGCCCCACCGTCTGGGCGTGGCGTCCGGGCCGCGCGCGCAAGATGCGGGACTATGTCGATTGCGTGCTGGCGCTGCTGCCTTTCGAGCCCGAGGCGCATGATCGGCTCGGCGGGCCGCGCTGCGTCTATGTTGGCCATCCGCTGGTCGAGCGGCTCGACGAGCTGAAGCCCGCGCCGTACAGGCGGCCCTCGCTGCTGGTGCTGCCGGGTTCGCGTCGCGCGGAGATCAGGCGCATGACGTCGCTTTACGGCGAGGTCGTCCTGCGCCTGATGCGCGAGCGGCCGGATCTCGATGTCGCCGTTCCCGTCGCGCCGAACATGGCGGCGGAGCTGCGCGAGGCGCTGGCCGGCTGGCCGATGACGCCGCGTCTTTTGTCGACGGAGGAGAAATTTCCGGCCTTCCGGCAGGCGCGGGCGGCTCTTGTCACATCCGGGGTCGCGACTTTGGAGCTGGCGCTCGCTGGGACGCCGATGGCGGTCGCTTACAAGGTCTCGGGACCTGAATCGCTCCTGCGTTTCATGGTCACCGCGCCCTCCATCGTCCTGCCGAACCTGATCGCGGGCGAAAATGCGATCCCGGAATTCATCCAGAAGGACGCGACGCCGCAGGCGCTCGCCGGGGCGCTGGCGCCGCTGCTCGAGGAGAAGAGCGCGCCGCGCGCCGCCCAGATCGCGGCTTTCGCCCGCATGCGCGCGCGGCTCTTGGGGGCGGGACGTCATCCAAGCGCACGGGCGGCGGCCATCGTGCTCGATTATGCGACCCATGGGCGGCGCTGAGCCGATCCGGCGCGGGCCGAGCCTTTTCGGCTTGTATCTTTTTGCGCTGCAACCATAATCGCGGGATGCTCATACCGGGACGCGTCACGACGCGCCCGGCAAGCGAGAGGACATCCATTGGCCGTCGTCATGGCAAAAAAGGTCTATCTCACCCGCAAATCTGTCCACGCCGTCATCGAGGCGCACGCGGCCCAGAACGAAGGCGACGGGATGAAGCGCGCGCTCGGCTGGGCTTCGCTCATGTCGCTCGGCATCGGCGGCATCATCGGCGCGGGCATTTTCGTGCTCACCGGCACGGCGGCGGCAAATTACGCCGGGCCTGGCGTGATGATTTCCTTCGTCCTTTCGGGCGCCGCCTGCGCCTTCGTGGCGCTGTGCTATGCGGAGCTCGCCTCTCTCATTCCCGTCGCGGGCAGCACTTACACTTACACTTACATTACGCTTGGCGAGATTTTCGCGTGGATCATCGGCTGGAACCTGATCCTCGAATATGCCGCCGGCGCGGCGACCGTCGCGGTGGGCTGGGGCGGCTATTTCAACCGCGTGATGCAGGGTTTTGGTATTCACATTCCTTCCCAATTCACCCACGCCTATTTCTCGGAGACGGGGAATGTGCATGGGCTGTTCAATGTTCCTGCGGCGGCGATCATCCTGCTTCTGACCGCGCTGCTGGTGCGCGGCACGTCTGAGTTCAGCACGTTCAACAATGTCATTGTCGCCATCAAGGTGACGGTCGTTCTGATGGTGATCTTCTTCGGCGCCGGGCATGTGGATACGGCGAACTGGTCGCCGCTGATCCCGGAAAACACCGGCGATTTCGGCGTCTATGGCTGGAGCGGCGTGGCGCGCGGCGCCTCGGTCGTGTTCTTCGCCTATGTCGGTTTCGACTCCGTCTCCACCGCCGCGCAGGAGGCGCATACGCCGCAGCGCGACATTCCAATCGGAATCATCGGCTCGCTGATCATCTGCACGATCCTCTACGTCGCCGTCGCGGCGGTCGCGACAGGCGTGGTGAATTACAGGGAGCTCGGCGTGCCGGACCCGATGGCGCTGGTCATGGATCGCACGGGCATTTCCTGGCTCGCATGGGTCGTGAAATTCGGCGCGCTGGCCGGCCTCACCACCGCCATTCTGGTGCTGCTCTACGGGCAGACGCGCATCTTCTTCACCATGGCGCAGGACGGGCTGCTGCCCGCGATCTTCGGGCGCCTGCATCCGCGCTATCGCACGCCGGCCGTCAGTCAGATACTCGTCGGCGTCATCGTTGCGCTCGCTGCGGGCCTGTTTCCCATCGACCTGCTCGGCGAGATGGTGAGCATCGGCACGCTTGCGGCCTTCGCGCTGGTCTGCCTTTCGGTGCTTTATCTGCGCCGGATGCATCCGGAGCTGAAGCGGCCCTTCCGGGCGCCAGGCATTCCCGTCATGCCGATACTCGGAATTCTCTCCTGCCTCGCGCTGATGCTGGCGCTGCCGCTCGACACCTGGCTGCGGTTGCTTATCTGGACGGCTGTGGGCGTCGCGATTTATCTGTTCTACGGTATGCGCCACGCGAGGCGGTAAGGAATGACCGCGCCGGTCATTGTCTGGTTTCGCAACGATCTGCGTCTCGACGACAATCCGGCGCTGGACGCGGCGGCGCGCTCCGGCGCGCCGGTCGTCGCCCTATATGCGCTCGACGACGAGAGCGCCGGCGACTGGCGCATGGGCGCAGCCAGCCGCTGGTGGCTGCATTACTCTTTGACCTCGCTTTCAGTTGATCTCGCGCGTCTCGGCGTAACGCTCATTTTGCGGCGCGGGCGCGCGGATTTCGCGCTCGAAGAACTGATCGGGGAGACCGGGGCGTCGGGCGTTTACTGGAACCGGCTTTACGAGCCCTGGGCCATGCGACGCGACAGCGAGATCAAGGCGCGTCTGCGCGCGCGCGGGCTGGCGGCCGAGAGCTTCAACGGTTCGCTTCTCTTCGAGCCCGCGCATCTGCGTAACAAGCAGGGCGATGTCTTCAAGGTATTCTCGCCCTTCTGGCGCGCCTGTCTCGCAACGGGCGGCCCGCCGGCGCCTTTGCCGGCGCCCAAAAAGCTGAAAGCGGCGCCGGCGCAGAAAAGCGAGGCGCTCGACGACTGGCGGCTCCTGCCGACGAAGCCCGATTGGGCCAAGGTCATGCGCGAGACATGGAAGGCAGGTGAAAAGGCCGCGCGTAAACGGCTGGCGGATTTCGCGGCGGGACCAGTGAATGACTACAAGGTCGCACGCGATTTCATGGCGACGGCCGGCGTCTCCCGCATGTCGCCTCACCTGCATTTCGGCGAGGTCTCGCCGCGTCGCGTCTGGACGGAAATCATGGCGGCGGCCGGGGAGGACGGGCTTCCCTATCTTCGCGAGATCGGATGGCGCGAGTTCTGTCATCATCTCCTCGTCGCCAACCCGGAGATGCCGGACCGCGCGCTCGACCAGCGTTTCAACGAATTTCCATGGGTCTATGAGACGGCGCAGCTCGAAGCGTGGCAAAAGGGGCGCACGGGTTATCCGCTCGTCGACGCGGCCATGCGCGAATTATGGCTCACCGGCTACATGCACAATCGCGCGCGCATGGTGGCGGCGAGCTTTCTCGTGAAGCATCTGCTGCTGCCCTGGCAGGAAGGCGAACGCTGGTTCTGGGACACGCTCGTCGACGCGGACCTCGCCAATAATAGCGGCGGCTGGCAATGGGTCGCCGGCTGCGGCGCCGATGCGGCTCCTTATTTTCGTGTGTTCAATCCGGTGTTGCAGGGCGAGAAGTTCGATCCGGAAGGGGATTATGTCCGGCGTTATGTTCCAGAGTTGGGGAAGCTGGAGGCGCGCTGGATTCATCGGCCATGGGAGGCGCCCGACGATGTGCTTCGCAAGGCGGGCGTGACATTGGGAGAGACCTATCCGCCGCCGATTGTCGACCATGCGCAGGCCCGCGCGCGGGCGCTTTCGGCGTTTGAGGCGATCAAGGGGACGTAGGGCCAGGGACTGTGATGCGGCGCCGATCGCTTCGTCGCTTGCTCCTCGCACTGACGGACAACCCGTCATTGCGAGCTAAGCGAAGCAATCCAGAGCCCCAGTGACTTCCCCGGCCGCTTCATGGCGCCGCGGTTTCCGGGAAATAGCGCCCCATCATTCTTTCCCGATAGGCGACGAGATTGGGTTTCGACAGCGCCGCGTCGCGCGTGGGCGAGGCGCTTGCCGGGTCCATCAGCAAAGCGAGTGTGGCGAACATCGCCGCGTCGGCGGCGCAGGGGGCGTCGCCCATTAGATACGGCTTGTCGCCGAGAAGCGTCGCCAGCGTTTCCACGTCCCGCTTCCCGAGAACCTCGATTTCAGCCGGCGTGAATCGGCCGATTCCCTGCTGCCAAAGGCGTCTCACAATGCCACGCCGGATCAGCCATTTCGCGGGCGCGCGAATGAGCGCGGGCAGCATGGAGTCGAAAAAGGCGCCGACGCCGCGCGCAAAATTTTCCTCGTCCCGCCAGCGACACAGCGCGACAATCTGACTGAGATGATCTTCGCAAAACTTCTCGATCGTCCAACTCCGGGCGCGTTCCATCGCAGAAAGTCCCGCGTCGAAGTCGATCCCTCGCGTTTTCTCGAGGTGAAAGCGAATGAAGGTGGAGTTGGCGACGATGACGCCAGCGTCGTCGATGTAAGGCAGCTTGCCTTTTGGCGCACGGCGAAGGCCCGTCGTATCGACGACGTATTCGACTCCCGCCATCTTCAGCAGCGTCAACGCCTTGGTGACGAAAGGCGAAAGGTCTGGGAGGCCGGGGGCCGGGCCGAAACCATAAATTTTAAGCATGTCGGCGCCTCAATTCAGCGGGGGCGCTACAAGCTTATCTGTCGATTCGCCTCGCGCGCCAATCACCCGGTTCCCTTCGACCCGCACCTTGCCCGACGCCACGAGTCGCAACGCCAGCGGATAGATCTCGTGCTCCTGCGCCAGCACGCGCGCGCCGAGCGTGTCGGCCGTATCGTCATCGAGCACGGGCACGGCGGCCTGCGCGACGATGGGGCCTTCGTCCATCTCCGGCACGACGAAATGCACCGTGCAGCCATGAATCTTCACGCCATCCGCCAGCGCGCGCTCATGGGTGTGAAGGCCGCGATAGGACGGCAGCAGGGCAGGGTGGATGTTCAGCATCCGCCCCGTCCATTGACCGATGAACCACGGTGTAAATAGCCGCATGAAACCCGCAAGGCAGATGAAATCGATCCTGTAGGTTTCCAGCACCAGTTGAAGCGAGCGCTCGAACTCCTCGCGGCCTGCATAAATCTTGTGATCGACCGCCGCGACGGCGACGCCAGCGGCTTTTGCCTTTGCGAGGCCGGGCGCATCCGGCCTGTTGGAGAGGACGAGCGCGATTTCCGCCGGGAAATCCGGCGCGCGCGCCGCGGCGAGCAGGGCGTCCATGTTGGAGCCCCGGCCGGAGATGAGAATGGCGGTGCGCAAGCGGGCCATGTCGCCTTTGAGGTTTACAGCTTCAGCTTCCCGTTCATCACGACGCGCTCGCCAGCCTTCGCCTCGATCACGTCGCCGATCCGCACGGGCTCCTCGCCCAATTCGGACAGGATCTTCTCCACCTCGGCGGCGCCGTCCTTGGCGGCGAAGACCACCATGCCGACGCCGCAGTTGAAGGTGCGCAGCATCTCGCTTTCCTCGATCTCGCCCGCCGCCGCGAGCCATTTGAAGACGCGTTGCGGCGCGAACGCCGAGAGGTCAAGCGACACGCCCAGTCCCTTGGGAAGCACGCGCGGCAGATTGTCGGGAAAGCCGCCGCCGGTGATATGCGCCAGCGCGCGAATATGCGGCGTGCGCTTCAGCGCTTCGAGCAGCGGCTTTACATAGATTCGCGTCGGTTCGAGCAGCGCGCGGGCGAGGGTCATCTCCGGCGCGAAGGGGGCCGTGGCCTCCCAGGAGAGGCCCATGTCCTTCACGATGCGGCGCACGAGCGAATAGCCGTTGGAATGCACCCCGGAAGAGGGCAGGCCAAAGGCGACGTCGCCCGGCTGGACGGCGCGCGGCAGCAGCGCCTTGCGCTCGGCCGCGCCCACGGCGAAGCCGGCGAGATCGTAATCCCTGCCGGAATAAAGGCCCGGCATTTCCGCCGTTTCGCCGCCGAGCAGCGCGCAGCCCGCGATGACGCAGCCGTCCGCTATTCCCTTCACCACAGCGGCGGCGACCTTGGGGTCGAGCCTGCCGGTGGCGTAATAGTCGAGGAAGAAGAGCGGCTCCGCTCCCTGCACGACGAGGTCGTTGACGCACATGGCGACGAGATCGACGCCGATCGCGCCATGCATGTTCGACTCGATCGCGATCTTCACCTTGGTGCCGACGCCGTCATTCGCGGCGACCAGAACCGGGTCCGTATAGCCCGCAGCCTTCAGGTCGAATACGCCGCCGAATCCGCCGATCTCGCCATCCGCGCCCCGGCGCTTCGTCGCGCGCACGGCGGGGCGGATCATGTCGACGAGCCTGTTGCCGGCGTCGATGTCGACGCCCGCGTCGGAATAGGTGAGCCCTTTGGCTTTTTCTTGCATGGCCTTGTCCCGTCGGGCCCTCCCGCCCGCAGGGGGTTAATGGGCAATGCCAACCCTTGTGTCAAATATCCCGTGTGATGTGCGCTGGTACAAGGTTTTGTTGCAGCGCGGCGTATATAAGCCCGCCGATTGGAGGATGATCATGTCACGCTCTACCCTCGACGACATAGCCGCCGCCCGCGACGCAGGCGTCATCGATCCCGACACATTCGAGCGGCTCGCTGAATTCCTCGCCGCGCGTGCGGTGATTGCGGCGCCCGCCATTCAGCCGCCGCGCTACGATGTGGCGCATGTGCTCTGGTACGCCGGCGCGCTGATCGTGCTCGGCGCCATGGGCATGTTTTCGACGCTCGCCTTCAGCCTGTGGGGAGACAGGGCGCTGCTGACAACGGCGGGCGTCTACGCGGCTGCTGTTCCTGGCGGCGGGGAGCTCGCTGTGGCGGCGCGGGCTGCATACGCCGGGCGGGCTGCTCGTCACCTGCGCCGTGGGCATGGCGCCGCTGGCGATCTACGCGCTGCAGACGCTTGCCGGCTTCGATCCGATCGACGCCAGGGAGGGCTATCGGGACTTCTACGTGTGGATCAAGTCGAGCTGGCTTCCGATGGAGCTGGGAACGATCGCGGCGGCGCTGCTCGCGCTCGTCTTCTTCCCGTTCCCCTTCCTGACCATGATCATCGCCTTCTGTCTGTGGTTCATGTCAATGGACCTGACGCCCTGGCTGATGGGCGCGGAGCATTTCAGCTGGGATCAGCGCGCGACGGTCAGTCTCTGGTTCGGGCTCGCGGTCATCGCCGTCGCCTGGCTTGTCGATATGAAGAAATGGCGGAACGGCGACTTCGCCTTCTGGCTGCATCTTTTCGGGCTGATGGCCTTCTGGGGCGGGCTGACCGCGCAGCATTCGGGCGGAGAGCTCGGCAAGGCCTTCTATTGCGCGATCAACGTCGGCCTCGTTTTCCTGTCGATCTTCCTCATGCGCCGGGTCTATGCGGTCTTCGGGGCGATCGGAGTGACGACCTATCTCGGCTATCTGTCGAGCGCCGTTTTTCAGGAACTCGATCCTCTTCACCTTCGCTCTCTCGGGCATAGGCGTGCTTTTGATCGCCTTCGGCCTGTTCTTCAACAAATACGGCCCGGCGATCGGCGCGGCGCTGGACGAGCTTCTGCCGGCGTCGCTCCAGGGCCTGCGGCCGGCGCATACGCGGGAATCCCGTTGATCTGCAAAGCTCTGGCGCCCATGAATGTCTATGAGGCGGGCGCCCAATTTCGTTGCGCTCCGGCCGCGGAAGGCGTATATGTGCCTCATTCCCATCATGGACGGTCGAGCCTAATGGGGTCGCCGCGCTAAAAGACGCGCGGCGCCGGGCGCTCCCGCCATGTCCGATTCAAGGAGACTTCGTCAGATGACCAACGCCCCCCTGATGCCGAAGGCGACGGCGGTCTGGCTCGTCGAAAACACCTCGCTCACCTTCGACCAGATCGCCGAATTCTGTAAGCTCCACCCGCTCGAGGTGAAGGGAATCGCCGACGGCGAGGTCGCGGCGGGCATTCGCGGCCACGACCCGATCACCTCCGGCCAGCTTACCCGCGAGGAGATCGCCCGCGGCGAGCGCGATTCCGCGCATCATCTGAAGCTTTCGGTCTCCAAGGTCGTGGTGCCCGAGGTCAAGAAAACGCGCGGCCCGCGCTATACGCCGCTGTCGCGCCGGCAGGACCGCCCGAACGCGATTCTCTGGCTCGTGCGCAACCATCCGGAGCTGAAGGACGCGCAGATCATGCGTCTGGTCGGCACCACGAAGGCGACCCTCAAGGCGATCCGCGAGCGCACGCACTGGAATTCGGCGGCGTTGACGCCGATGGACCCGGTCACGCTCGGCCTGTGCTCGCAGATCGACCTCGACTTCGAGGTAAATCGCGCGGCCAAGGATCGGCCGGCCGTCGTGGAGGACCATGGCCAGACGCTCGTCCCCGCCGCCGTCACCACCCAGCGCGAGCCGGCGACGCATGAGGACGTCTTCGGCAAATCCGCCCCGCGCGTGGTGGAGGAGGAAGACAATTTCGACGCCGACCGCGTTTTCAGTCGGCTGAAGGACGTCGATTTCGGGGAGTGATCCCGACACGAGGGTTTTCGGCGGCAAAGTTGCATAGGGTCGCCGGCCCCTCACCGTGACCCTCCGCCCGCATGCGGGGGGAGGGGTTGGATGAGGGGCAAAGCCGTCTGCTCTGCGCTATCCTTTTGCGAGTGTCGTTGTTGTTTTCCGGCTCACCCCAACGGGAGCGTCCTTGATGTCCGCATCCGCCTATGATCGCGATCTCGACCGCAACCCGGCCAATTTCCAGTCGCTCACGCCGCTCAGCTTTCTCGCGCGGGCGGCGGCGGTCTTCCCCGATCGGACGGCGATCATTCACGGCGCCCTGCGTCGCAGCTATCGTGACTTTTACGCGCGCAGCCGGCGCCTCGCCAGCGCGCTGGAGAAGGGCGGAATCAAGCGCGGCGACACCGTCTCCGTGATGCTCGCCAATACGCCGGCGATGCTCGAATGCCACTATGGCGCGCCGATGATGGGCGCCGTGCTCAACACGCTCAACACGCGCCTCGACGCGGCGATCCTTGCCTTCACGCTGGATCACGCGGAGGCGAAGGCGCTGATCGTCGACCGCGAATTTTCCGGCCTGATCCGCGAAGCGCTGGCGCTCTGCAAATCCAGGCCGCTCATCATCGACTACGACGATCCCGAATATACCGGTCCGGGCGAACGGCTGGGCTCGATCGACTATGAGGATTTCATCCTCGGCGGCGACCCGGACTACGCCTGGGCGCCGCCGCCGGACGAATGGAACGCGATTTCGCTCAATTACACCTCCGGCACGACGGGCGACCCCAAGGGCGTCGTCTATCATCATCGCGGCGCCTATCTTCTGGCGCTCGGCAATATCCTCACCGGCGATATGGGCCGGCATCCCGTCTATCTGTGGACGCTGCCGATGTTCCACTGCAACGGCTGGTGCTTCCCCTGGTCGCTGTCGGTGGCGGCCGGCACGCATGTCTGCCTGCGGCAGGTGCGGGCAGGGCATATGTATGAGCTGATGGCGGAGCACGGCGTCACGCATCTCTGCGGCGCGCCCATCGTCATGTCGACCCTGCTCGGCGCCGCCGAGAGCGAGAAGAAGCCGCTGAAGCAGACCGTGCGATTCTTCACCGCCGCCGCCCCGCCGCCGCAGGCGGTTCTGGCGGCGATGAAGGCGGCCGGCTTCGAGGTCACGCATCTTTACGGACTCACCGAGACCTACGGTCCGGCGGCGGTCAATGAATGGCAGGAGCGCTGGGACGCTCTGGAGGATTCGGCGCAGGCGCAGATGAAGGCGCGTCAGGGCGTGCGCTACAATGTGCTCGAAGAGCTCGACGTCATCGACCCCGAAACCATGCAGCCCGTGCCGCGCGACGGCGCCACCATGGGCGAGGTGATGTTTCGCGGCAATATCGTCATGAAGGGCTATCTGAAGAACAAATCCGCTTCAGAGAAAGCCTTCCATGGCGGCTGGTTCCATTCGGGCGATCTCGGCGTCATGCATCCGGACGGCTATATCCAGCTCAAGGATCGCTCCAAGGACATCATCATTTCGGGCGGCGAGAATATTTCCTCGATCGAAGTGGAAGACGTTCTCTTCAAGCATCCCAAGGTGAGCGCCGCCGCCGTCGTCGCCGCGCCGGACGACAAATGGGGCGAGACCCCTTGCGCCTTCGTGGAGCTGCGCGAGGGCGAGGAAGCGACGCCGGAAGAGATCATCGGCTGGTCGCGCAAGCATCTCGCGCATTTCAAATGCCCGCGTCACGTCATTTTCGGTCCGCTGCCGAAAACGTCGACCGGCAAGATTCAGAAATACATCCTGCGCAATCGCGCGAAGGAGTTGTGGCCGGGCGGGGCGTCGACGGCTTCTCTCTAAGCCCGGAGACGCGGGGTCGCCCTCGTGCTTCGAGACGGCCCTTTGGGCCTCCTCATGCTTCGAGACGGCCCTTCGGGCCTCCTCATGCTTCGAGACGGCCCTTCGGGCCTCCTCATGCTTCGAGACGGCCCTTCGGGCCTCCTCATGCTTCGAGACGGCCCTTCGGGCCTCCTCATGCTTCGAGACGGCCCTTCGGGCCTCCTCATGCTTCGAGACGGCCCTTCGGGCCTCCTCAGCATGAGGGGATTACTGAATCTCTGTGAAACAATTGGGCCTCATCCTGAGGAGCGAGCGAAGCTCGCGTCTCGAAGGACCAGGCCGCATTGGCGCTCTTAAACAAACAGGCGCTCTCCGACCAAAACCGGAAAGCGCCTCACTGAAAAGCGATCTTTCAAAATCAGCCTGAAAACAACACAGCCAGCAATCGTATGGACGATTGCTGGCTGGTGTCGACTGGCGTAGCGCCGGTGGCCAGACCAGCGTGCGCCGGACCGTCGATTAGAAGAACAGGCCGAGGCAGCCGCCCGCAAGCGCGCCGACAACGGCGGCGGCGATGGTGTTCGGCAGGCCGCCGAGCGCAGCAGCGGCGAGACCGCCGAGAAGAACGGCGCCGACGCCAGCGAAGATGTAGGTGTTTGTGGTGACTTCAAGCTCTTTATCAGCCATAACCTTCACTCCTCTTTCGTTCCCAGAGCCGCGCCTTATATTGAGATCAGCCAGCGCTTTGCCCCCCGCCCCGTCGGCGGACGCGTCATTTCGACGCAGGGGAAAGGTATCACAAGTTTCGGCCCTGTCCAGCCATCGGCGAAATTTTCTGCGACAACGTGTCGCACCTCATAACTTTTTGGTTTAACGGGATTTGCGGGCCTGACTAGAACGATTTTAATCCAGAAGCCCCAAAAAAATTTCACGCTGCGGCGCACAAGAGCGGCCGACTCCAGGGCCTCGCTTCCTCGTGCAGCGGGTCGTTTTCGCGGCGTTCGGAGGCTATAGGGTCTGGCCATGACCAACACGATCGAAGCCGCGGCAGGCGCGGCCGCCGCACCCGAACCGAGACGGCGACTGGGGGCGACGCTGGAGCCTTTGCGTCCGCTGCTGCCCTATGCGCTGCGCTACAAGCGCACGATCGTTCTCGCCCTCGCCGCGCTGATCGTCGCGGCGGGCGCGACGCTGACCCTGCCGGCCGCCGTGCGCGGCATGATCGACCACGGCTTCTCGACCGACAGCGCGGGGACGGTGAACGCCTATTTCGGCGCCATGATCGCCGTCGCCGTGACTCTCGCGGTGGCCTCCGCCACCCGCTACTATTTCGTCATGACGCTCGGCGAACGCGTGGTCGCCGATCTGCGCGGCGATCTGTTCAGGCATCTCACGACGCTCGATGCGGCCTTTTTCGATACGGCTAAAACCGGCGAACTTCTGTCGCGTCTGACAGCCGACACGACGCTGCTCAAATCCGCCTTCGGCTCCTCGGCCTCCGTCGCGCTGCGCAATATCTTCATGTTCATCGGCGCGGTTGTGATGATGGTGGCGACGAGTCCCAAGCTCGCGGGACTGGCGCTCGCGGCGATTCCCGTCATCGTCCTGCCGCTGATCGCCTCGGGACGTCTGGTGCGCCGCCGCTCGAAACATGCGCAGGACACGCTGGCGGAGGCCTCCGCCTATGCAGGTGAAAATCTTTCCGCCGTGCGCGTGATGCAGGCCAATGGCGCGCAGGCGTCGACGGTGGCGCGCTTTCGCCGCGCGGTCGAGAACGCCTTTGAGGCTGCGCAGGCGGCGACGCTGATGCGCGCTTTGGTCACCGCCGCCGTCATCACTGTCGTTTTCACCAGCATCGTGGGCGTGCTGTGGCTCGGCGCGCAGGATGTTCTCTCAGGCCGCATGAGTTCCGGCCTTCTCTCGCAATTCGTGCTTTATGCGGTGCTCGGCGCAAGCTCTCTCGGCGAATTGTCGAGCGTGTGGAGCGAAGTGAGCGCCGCCGCCGGCGCCGCCGCGCGCATCGCTGAAATTCTCGACATCAAGCCCCGCATCGTCGCGCCGGCGCATCCGACCCCCGCGCCCGCACGCTGGCAGGGACGCATCGCCTTCGAAAACGTCGATTTCGCCTATCCGACGACGCCCGAGCGTGACGCGCTCAAGGGCCTGTCGCTCACTGTGGCGCCGGGCGAACGCGTTGCGCTCGTCGGCCCTTCGGGCGCCGGCAAATCGACGATCTTCTCGCTGCTGCTGCGATTCTACGACGTGAGCAGCGGCGCCGTGACGCTCGACGGCATCGACGTGCGGTCGCTCGATCCGCTCGATCTGCGCGCAGCCATGGCGCTCGCGCCGCAGGACCCCGTGATCTTCGGGCTGACAGTCGCCGAGAACATCGCCTATGGCCGCGACGGCGCGACCCGCGAGGCGATCGTCGCGGCGGCGAAGCGCGCGCAGGCGCATGACTTCATTTCCGCCCTGCCAAAGGGCTATGACTCGCCGCTCGGCGAAAGGGGCGTGACGCTTTCCGGCGGGCAACGCCAGCGCCTCGCCATTGCCCGCGCCATTCTCGCCGACGCGCCCATCCTGCTGCTCGACGAGGCCACCTCCGCGCTAGACGCCGAAAACGAGGCGGCGGTGCAGGCGGCGCTGCACGACGTGATGGCGGACCGCACCAGCATCGTCATCGCGCACCGGCTCGCAACGGTGCTGGAAGCCGACCGCATTCTCGTCCTCGACGAGGGCCGCGTCGTGGAGGAGGGCACGCACGCCAGCCTCAGCGCGGCGGGCGGCCTCTATGCGCGACTGGCGAAATTGCAGTTCGACACGGAGCGTTAGACTGGTTGCGCCTAGTGGCGACGGGTTTTAGTCTTCCTGCGGCTATTGAAATTGATTGAACGGCGAAGCGTGCGCTGAGTGGGTCGTTCGGGAACGCGCAGCTTCGGTTTTACGGGAGCGTCGCCATGTCGCAGGAAGCGCGCAACACAGCCATTTTGCAGGAAGCTTATCGACTCTGGGCCGAGACGAAAGGCGGCAGCGTGGATCACTGGCTGTCCATCATGGCGGACGAACTCAAATTCGGCTCGCTTGCAATGGGCCGCGTCAGCGCAGTGGAGTTCACTAGGCAGCGGCATTCCCGGGAAGGCGTCGAATTATATCTGCGCGATCTCACCAGCGATTGGGAGATGATCTCCTACGATCGCGACCATTTCGTCGCGCAGGGCGACCGCGTCGTCATGATCGGCAGCACGTCCTGGCGCTACAAGGCGAACAACAGGGTGGTCGACACGCCCAAGGTCGACGTGTGGCGCTTCGACGCCGGGGGCAAGGCCGTCGAGTTTTTTGAATATTACGACACGGCCGCGATGTTCGAGGCGGTGATGTAGGCGGGCCTGCGGCGCGACCCATCGTCGCCATTTGCCTTTCCGACGATAAATGCTAAGAGCACGCGCCAACCCCTCACAGGCGGCGCGCTCTCCACCGGCGCCGTTCTCGCACAGCTCAAGGAGTTGGCCCATGGCCCATCTGCCCGCCACGTTGACCGAAGCCCTCACTTTCGACGACGTGCTGCTGCGGCCCGGCCATTCCCGCGTGATGCCCTCCGGCGTCGACGTCTCGACCCGCATCACCCGCGAGATCACCCTCAACCTGCCGATTGTCTCCGCCGCCATGGATACGGTGACCGAGGCGCGGCTCGCCATCGCCATGGCGCAGGCGGGCGGCATCGGCGTCATCCACCAGAATCTCTCGCCCGTCGATCAGGCCGCGGAAGTGCGCAAGGTGAAGCGCTATGAGAGCGGCATGGTGGTCGATCCAATCACCATCTTCCCAGACGCCTCGCTCGCCGACGCCCTCAAGCTGATGTCGTCCAACGGCATTTCCGGCATTCCGGTGGTCGAGCGCGGAGCGCATGGCGGCAAGGGCAGGCTCGTCGGCATTCTCACCAACCGAGACGTGCGTTTCGCGCAGGACCAGCGCCAGCCCATCGCCGAGCTGATGACCAAGAACCTCGTCACCGTCCGCGAGGGCGTGGGGCAGGAGGAGGCGCAGCGCCTGCTGCATGAGCATCGCATCGAGAAGCTGCTCGTCGTCGACGAGGATTACCACTGCGTCGGCCTCGTCACGGTGAAGGACATCGAGAAGGCGACGCAGCATCCCAACGCCTGCAAGGACGCCGAAGGGCGCCTGCGCGTCGCCGCCGCCTCCACCGTCGGCGATCATGGCTATGAGCGCGCAATGCTGCTCATCGACGCGGGCGTCGACTGCGTCGTGATCGACACGGCGCATGGCCATTCGCAGGCGGTGATCGATCAGGTCGCGCGGGTGAAGCGCGAGACCAACAAGGTGCAGATCATCGCCGGCAATATCGCCACCGCCGAAGCCGCGAAGGCGCTGATCGACGCCGGCGCCGACGCCATCAAGGTCGGCATCGGACCCGGCTCAATCTGCACCACGCGCATTGTTGCGGGCGTCGGCGTGCCGCAGCTCACCGCGATCATGGAAGCCTCCGCCGAGGCGCGCAAAGCCAATGTGCCGGTGATTGGCGACGGCGGCGTGAAATATTCCGGCGACCTCGCCAAGGCCATCGCCGCCGGCGCCGATGTGGTGATGATGGGCTCGCTCTTCGCGGGCACGGAGGAGGCGCCCGGCGACGTGTTCCTCTATCAGGGCCGCTCCTTCAAGGCCTATCGCGGCATGGGCTCGGTCGGCGCCATGACGGCGGGCTCCGCGACGCGCTATTTCCAGGGCGATGTGAAGGACCAGCTCAAACTCGTGCCAGAGGGCATCGAAGGGCAGGTGCCCTATCGCGGCCCGATCGCGCCGATCCTTTATCAGCTCGCGGGCGGACTGCGCGCGGCCATGGGCTATGTCGGCGCGCCGACGATCCGGGAGTTTCAGGAGCGCGCGCAATTCGTGCGCATCACCAACGCCGGCCTGCGCGAAAGCCATGTGCACGACGTGACCATCACCCGCGAGAGCCCGAATTATCCGACCGGGGCCTGAGGCCGGCGGCCGCGTCCCCGACGACGCGCGCGTCCTGCGCTCCCCGGCGGCCCGAGACTCCAGAGAAAAAGAAAGCTCCTCATGCCGGGGCGGCGTCGGAAGCGCCGAAGCATGAGGAGCCGCCGGTCTCGACATGCCGCGGGCGGGGCGCGCCGCCCGTGGCGCATGCGCCTTATTGGGTCAGGCGCACGCTGGAGGCGGCCTGTGAGAACAAGGTCTTCATGGCTGTCGCGACCTGATCCCCGTCGGTCCCCTCGTAGTAATAAGTGGCGGCCGCGCATTTCTGCAGAGCCGGCTTGATACTGCTCGCAAATTGACCAACGGTGACATTGTAGGCGGTGGAGTCGGGAAGAGGAATATAGGTCGTGTAAACCACGCCGACCGTGCCTTGGGTCTTCGTTCTCACATAGTCGCAGTCCGTATAATCCATGTAGCCGACGTTGAGTGGATCGAACGCATATGGCGTATCGACTCGCTTGTCGGCATTTGCAACGTCTTCCACGCCGTCCGTCATCAAGAAAATAAAGTTTTGCGCTTTTGCGGCGGTGGAGCCGTCGCCACCGGCGCCGATCGTATCCGCCAGGTTTTGGAGGGCCTTTTTGTGATCGGTGAAGCCTTCCGGACTTACCGTGTGGGACAGATCGATGGCGTCGACCTGCGATTTCAGCCCTGAGAAATCCGAGGAGGGCGCGCCGAGCGCGCCGCGGTAGTAAGCAAACGGATAGATGACGAACTTGAAGTAGGCGCTGCTGACCGGGTCAGCGGCGACCTGGGTGAGAATGTCTTTGATCGCCGTCTTGATGACGTCGAGTCTGAGCGTAACGTTGTTTTCACGCGCAATCTGCTGGTTGCTTTTTGTGGCGCCACTCTCCGGGACATGGCAAGCGAGAGCGCAGCTGCCGGGCGTCAGCGTTTTCAGCTTGTCGATGTCAGCCTGAGTCGCGGCGATGCCCATGGATTCCGAGGCGTTGACCACGAAATAAAAGTTCTTGTAACGCGGCTTCACGTAACTCGCGTTGGCCGAGCCGCTGAGAGGGACCTTGTCGACTTGGATGAAGCCCCCAAACCAGGTTTTCACTGTGCCCGAGTAAGTGGCGGTCAAACTGACGTTCGCGCCCGAAGACGTATCCTTGAAACTAATGGTGGCGTCCTGAAGAGCTGCGGTTTTCTTGAGGTCGGAGTTGAAAACGTCCGTGCCTTTTTTCTGCGCCATCGACAGATTGCTCGTGGATACATAGTCGCGAACCGCGGAGAGCACGGCCGCGTCGGCGGCGGCTTTCAGACGGGCGTTCAGCCGGGAGACGTTGGCGTAGTCGACCGCCACTCCGGCCAATGTCGCCATCGGAATCAGCGTCAGACCGAAAATGATTGCAATTGATCCCCGCCTGTCGTGCGCGAGGCCTCTGAAGCGTTTGAGCAGTTGCGTCACCTTGCGGATCTCCGACATATCCTCTTCTAAAAGCCAAGGATAAGCTTCAATCGTTTCTAATTGGATACGGCCAGGACGCCTCCGCCCGGACGGTAACTATTCGGTCGCCGAAATATTCGAGGATCGAGGGAGGTTGGTCGCCGCGATTAGCCGGCCTTCCTGCGCATCCGGGTCAAACAGGGCCGGGGCAGCCTGGGAGGAAAGGGCAGGGCTTCCGCCCGGTCAGGGGTTGTGATAGCCCCTTGGCAAGCTACACGCTGTTCACGCGGCGGGGCCTCAACGACGAAAAAGACCGGTAGGGAGATTAGAAATGTCCGGAATTCGGTTCGCCATCACGGGCGCGCTGCTTCTGTTTCCATTGCTTGCGCAGGCCGAGGACCTGCGTGCGGACGCCAATGCGGTCTTCAAGCCGATCGACGCGTCGAGCGTGAACACGGTCGTCAAGAACAACGCCATCACCCCGGCCAAAATCGAGCTCGGCCACAAGCTGTTCTTCGATCCCCGCCTGTCGAGAAGCCAGATCATCAGCTGCAACAGCTGCCACAATCTCGGCACCGGCGGCGTGGACGCCGGCTCGACCTCCATCGGCCATGGCTGGGCCAAGGGCCCGCGCCGCGCGCCGACGGTGCTGAACGCCGTCTTCAATGTCGCCCAGTTCTGGGATGGCCGCGCCACCGATCTCAAGGCGCAGGCAAAGGGCCCCGTGCAGGCCGACGTCGAGATGAACAATACGCCGGCCGCCGTCGAAGCGACGCTGAAGAGCATGCCGGCCTATGTCGCCGAGTTCAGGGCCGCCTTCCCGAATGACGCCAACCCGGTCACCTTCGACAATATGGCCAACGCCATCGAGGCCTTCGAGGCCACGCTGACGACGCCGAACTCGAAGTTCGACAGGTTCCTGGCCGGCGACGCCGCCGCCCTGAACGATCAGGAGAAGAAGGGCCTGCGCCTGTTCCTCGACAAGGGCTGCGCCGGTTGCCACAACGGCGTGAACGTCGGCGGCAACGGCTATTATCCCTTCGGCGTCGCGGAGAAGCCGGACGCGACCATCATGCCGGTCGCCGACCGTGGGCGCGCCAAGGTCACCAACAGCGACGCCGACGCCTATGTGTTCCGCTCGGCTCCGCTGCGCAATGTTGCGCTGCGCGCGCCCTATTTCCACAGCGGCGCGGTCTGGACGCTGGAGGAAGCGGTCAACGTCATGGCGAAGGACCAGCTCGGCGCGGCGCTGCCGCCGGACGACACCGCGGCCATCGTCGCTTTCCTGGGCACGCTCTCGGGCGACCAGCCGAAAGTGACCTATCCGATCCTGCCCGCGCGCACCAAGGACACGCCGCGCCCGCAGTAACGCGGATTTCTGGCTTCACCGCCGGGGGTGAGCAGAGCCGTCTCCGGCGGCCGGGGCTCTTGTGGAGGAATTGGGGCGCGCCGACGCACGGCGCGCCCTTTTTGCGTCTCAGCCCGGCGCGGTCATCTGCAAACTTCCCGGCTCCGGTATGACATTCTCTGACAAATCGCCGCAGTCCTGTTGGCGGGGCCGTATCCGATGGCGCCACACAAATGCCGCCTACTCGCCCATTTTGGGTCCAATCGCACGATAAATAAATAAAAACATCATGTTGAGGCAAAGCAGCAAGCCGCGGCGCCTCGCCCGTTTTCGACCCTTATGGGTAGTCCTAAACCTATCCACTGGGGTTGTTCTTACTATTCGATAGACAGTATTTTGCTATCCCAAGGGATATTGTCATTATGTTGGCGAGGGGGAATGGTTGGGCCACGCTAAACGGGGTCTCCTGGATTGGTCCGGGAGGGCTATTTGGGGGCTTTGTTTAGGCGGCGACGTCGGTGTTCGTCCGATAACAACAAGCGGCAGGGTCGAATGTTCGGTGTTTGGAGGAAGTTCTTTCGGGAATTTTCTTCCGGGTCTGGGTGTTCGAAGGTCGCGACAAGAAAGGGCGGGATGGTTTTGGGCGACGTTTTGGAACGTTCCAGACCTCACGTTTAATCAAACGAGGACGAAGCAGCTCTGTTCTGGGAGGCGGAGCGAAACCGGTCACGCGCATTTCCCTGGGAGCACATAGGAGGAGTTAAATATGAGCTCGACGACTAGCGCCGCCGCTGGCGCAGCTACAGAAACAGCTGTAGTCGACCTGCGCGGCATGTGGATCGGCCTTGCGGTCCTGAACGTCTTCTATCTGATCGTTCGCATCTATGAGCAGATCTATGGCTGGCGCGCCGGCCTGGATTCGTTCGCCCCTGAGTTCCAGACGTATTGGATGTCGATCCTCTGGACCGAAATCCCGCTGGAGCTGGTCTCCGGTCTCGGCCTTGCCGGCTATCTGTGGAAGACGCGCGACCGCAACGTCGACGCCGTTTCTCCGCGTGAAGAGACCCGTCGTCTCGTTGTCCTGGTTCAGTGGCTTGTCGTTTACGGCATCGCCATTTACTGGGGCGCTTCGTTCTTCACGGAGCAGGACGGCACCTGGCACATGACGGTGATTCGCGACACGGACTTCACGCCGTCGCACATCATCGAGTTCTACATGAGCTATCCGATCTATTCGGTGATCGCGGTTGGCGCGTTCTTCTATGCGAAGACCCGCATTCCGTTCTTTGCTCATGGCTACTCGCTGGCGTTCCTGATCGTCGCCATCGGCCCGTTCATGATCATCCCGAACGTTGGTCTCAATGAGTGGGGCCACACCTTCTGGTTCATGGAAGAGCTGTTCGTTGCTCCGCTGCACTGGGGCTTCGTGTTCTTCGGCTGGATGGCTCTCGGCGTGTTCGGCGTCGTCCTGCAGATCCTGGCGCGCATCCACGCGCTGATCGGCAAGGAAGGCGTTGCGCTTCTGACCGAGTAATTCGGACAAGGGCCGCTCGCGCCTTATGGCGCGAGCGGATGGTCCGAGCGGGCTTTTCGCCAAACCAAAAGAGACATTTGAATTCGTCTGAACTGGCCGCGTGACGCGGGTGGGGAGGGGTTTTTGGTGTCGCGACCCGGGCAAACCCGGGTTTTGGAAGGGGTAAGGTTTCGCGGCGCTGCGTTAGCGTTGCGCAAGAGGAAACCGGGCGCGGGGGCTGCGAGGCTGTCGGGTTCGGCGCGGGTCCGGGGCGAGAGGGTTTCGGACTGGCGACAAAAGAAAGCTCGGGGCCTTGAGGCTTACCGAGAAACACCAAGGAGAAGAGTGATGTCACAATCGAAAAGCGGGGGGGCGGTCGGTCCGTTCAACTCCGTCGCCGAGGCGGCGGGTTGCGTCGCGACGACGGACTGGATGCTTCTTGTATTGCTGTTTTTCGCCGTTCTGGGCGGCTACCACGTCCACTTCATGCTGACGGCGGGCGACTGGGACTTCTGGGTTGACTGGAAGGATCGTCGTATGTGGCCGACGGTCGTGCCGATCCTTGGCGTGACCTTCTGCGCGGCGTCGCAGGCTTTCTGGTGGGTTAACTTCCGTCTTCCGTTCGGCGCCGTTTTCGCGGCTCTGGGCCTCCTGATTGGCGAGTGGATCAACCGCTACGTCAACTTCTGGGGCTGGACGTATTTCCCGATCAGCCTCGTGTTCCCGTCTGCTCTGATCGTTCCGGCGATCTGGCTTGACGTGATCCTGCTTCTGTCGGGTTCCTATGTGATCACGGCGGTTGTCGGTTCGCTGGGCTGGGGTCTGCTGTTCTACCCGAACAACTGGCCGGCCATTGCGGCGTTCCACCAGGCGACCGAGCAGCATGGTCAGCTGATGACCCTGGCTGACCTGATCGGCCTCCACTACGTCCGCACGTCGATGCCGGAATACATCCGCATGGTCGAGCGCGGCACGCTGCGCACGTTCGGTAAGGACGTTGTGCCGGTTGCGGCGTTCTTCTCCGGCTTCGTGTCGATGATGGTGTATTTCCTGTGGTGGTTCATGGGTCGCTGGTATTCCACGACCAAGGTCATCGACACCATCTGATGCGGGCTTGGCCGCAGCCCTCGAGGCGAGGCGGCCCAACTCGAAAAGAGCACGCGGCGGAGATGGTTGGATCATGGATTTGGCCTGATCCGCTGCGGATGAAAAAGTCGGCTGGCGCGCGAGGCGCCGGCCGGAAGGAGAACCTGGGAGGTTTGTTCATGAAAAAGCTAGTCAAGCTCGCCGCCTTTGGCGCGGCGGCGGCTGTGGCGGCGACGCTCGGAGCTGTCGCTCCGGCCTCGGCCCACGGTGAAAAGTCGCAGCAGGCGTTCCTTCGTATGCGCACGCTGAACTGGTATGACGTGGCGTGGTCGAAGACGCTGGTCAACGTCAACGAAGAGATGATCCTTTCTGGTAAGGTTCACGTCTTCTCGGCGTGGCCGCAGGCTGTGGCCAATCCGCGCGTGTCGTTCCTGAACGCCGGCGAGCCGGGTCCGGTTCTGGTCCGCACGGCGCAGTTCATCGGCGAGCAGTTCGCGCCGCGTTCGGTGTCGCTGGAGATCGGCAAGGATTACGCCTTCTCGATCAACCTGCGCGGCCGTCGCGCTGGCCGTTGGCACGTCCATGCTCAGATCAACGTCGAGGGCGGCGGTCCGATCATCGGCCCCGGCCAGTGGATTGAGATCAAGGGCGACATGAAGGACTTCACCGATCCGGTGACGCTCCTCGATGGTTCGACCATTGACCTCGAGCATTACGGCATCAGCCGCATTTATGCGTGGCATTTGCCGTGGATGGCGGTTGGCGCCGCCTGGATCCTGTTCTGGTTCATCCGGAAGGGCATCATCGCTTCCTACATCAAGGTTGCCGAGGGCCGTCCTGATGACGTGATCGGTGATGACGACCGTCGTATCGGCGCGATCGTTCTCGCTCTCACGATCCTGGCGACCATCGTCGGTTACGCTGTGACCAACTCGACCTTCCCGCGCACGATTCCGCTTCAGGCCGGCTTGCAGAAGCCGCTGACGCCGATCGAGACGGAAGGCACGGCTGGCGTCGGCAAGGAGCAGGTGACGACCGAGCTGAACGGCGGCGTCTACAAGGTTCCGGGCCGCGAGCTGACGATCAACGTCAAGGTCAAGAATGGCACGTCGCAGCCGGTTCGCCTCGGCGAATATACGGCGGCTGGCCTGCGCTTCCTGAACCCGGCGGTGTTCACCTCGAAGCCTGACTTCCCCGACTACCTGCTTGCCGACCGCGGCCTGTCGAGCGACGACACGATCGCGCCGGGCGAGTCCAAGGAGATCGTCGTGAAGATCCAGGACGCGCGTTGGGACATCGAGCGTCTGTCTGACCTGGCTTACGACACCGACAGCCAGATCGGCGGCCTGCTGTTCTTCTTCTCTCCGGATGGCAAGCGCTTTGCGGCAGAGATCGGCGGCCCGGTGATTCCGAAGTTCGTCGCCGGCGATATGCCCTGATCGAACCAACTGATCGCTAAATAAAACGCCGGCCGGATCGAAAGATCCGGCCGGTTTCTTTTTTAGGCGAGTGTTCAGAGACGCGGTGACCCGATCACGGGTTCGCTCACAAAGAAGATCTGGTTTTTCTCCAGTAGCCCTTTCCGCACTTGCTCAAGATCAAACGGTGCGTCCTTTAGACGCAAACAGATAGCGGCTTTTCGCTCGCGCCAGCGCCTGTTTTGGATGCAGATTAGCGTCCGAAAGCAGGCGGCTTTCCCGCGCTGTAAAGCTGTCGCCGTGACCCGTCGCTTAGGATAAAGATAAGCCGCGGCGTCGCCATGGCGACGCTGGCTCGACCGGCACAACGGGCCCTTCAGGGCGTCGAAGCCGTAACAAAAAAATGCCGCGCGCAGCGCAGGCAGGAATGAGGGATGGAAATGATAAATTGGCGTAGCCTTGTCGCCGCCATGTTCGGCGCCGTTCTTTCGCTTGGCGCCGCGTCGCCGACGCGAGCCGAGGGCGGCGCTGGGCCCGAAGCCATGTCCATGGGCAATATGTGCATGGTGATGTTCGGCTACGACATGATCCACATCACCGCATTCCAGCCCGACAAGTCGCGTTCGGAATATTGCAGTGAAATTCCCGCGACCGGCCGCACGATCATGGCGTTCGACATCGAGACGCCGGCCTTCCGCGATCTGCCGCTGGAGCTGCGCATCATCCGCGATCCGCTCGTTCCCGTCACCAAGGACACCAATCTCGACGAGCTGACGGAATTGCACCTGCCCGCGAAGAAATATTCGAAAGGCACGTTCAGCGTTGAACATAACTTCCAGAACAACGGCCATTACATCGGCCTCGTGACTCTGACCCGGGCGGACGGCAAGCAGGAAACCGAACAGTTCAAATTCTCGGTCGGCGAAACGCTGTGGGCCTGGGTTCCGCAGATCGCGGGCACGATCCTCATCGCCGGAATGGTCTTCGTTTACTGGAAGCACACGCATCCGTCTTCCAAGAAGGCAGGGGCGCCGGCGGAAACCGTGGAGTCTTGAAGCCTGCCAGGGGCGATCGCATCTCAAAGGAAGGCGCTCGCCCCAACATAAAGGCAAATGCAATGAGGCGCTGCGCCTCGGGGGAAATGTCATGAAGGGACTGCAATTCGCTTCTCGCCGCGGTGTCGGCGTTCTGGCCGGGGGCTTTCTTGCCGCCGCCCTGATGGCGGGGTCGGCTCTGGCGCATTCCTTCCTCGTGGAGGCGACGCCGTCCTCCAAGGACCATGTCGCGACCTCGCCGAAAACGATCAAGCTTCGCTTCGGCGGCGGCGTCGAGCCCAAATATTCCAAGCTGACCGTCGAAAACGCCGACGGCAAGGTCCTCGGAGAAGGTTCCATCGGCACGCCGGAAAAGCCGCGCGAGCTCTCGATGGACTCGCCTGAACTCACGCCCGGCAAATATGTCGTGCGCTATCGCGTCCTGTCCGTCGATGGCCACGTCGTCGAGGGGAATTACGAATTCACCGTCGATCCGAAATAGCCCACGCCTCTCGGCGGTAGGGCGGGGACGCTTTCGGCGTCTGCGCGGAGGCGCCATTCAGCTTCGTCTTTCGAGGCGGCGGCCCCTTCGCTGAAGTAGTACGAGTTAACTGGCGAGAAAATCCGCGATGTATCTCTCTCTTGCGCTCCTGCGCTTCCTCGAGAGCCTCCCATCGGCGTTGGCCGTGGGGCTGCTGCTTATGCCGCGCCTCATCGGCGAGGATGGGGGCCGGTTCAAGATCCCGGTAGCGGCGGCGGCGGTTGTTCGGGCGCTGCTCGGTTTCGCGCTTCTCTATCTGATCGCTCGCCAGATCATTCCAGCCGAACGCTCGATCGACTTCGACATGCTCTCCGAATTCACCTTCGGAACGAGCGTCGGCAAGGCGTGGATCGTTACCCAGATCGTCGCCTTCGTGTTCGCCGGCCTTGCGGTGGCGCGTATTTTCGTGAATTCCGATCTGCTTGACAGGATCACGCTTTGGACGGGCGTCGGAGTTCTCGCCATCGTTTCCGTGACGGGCCACGCCATCGACGACGGCCTGCCGGTCTGGGTGCAGGCGAGCTTCCTGCTGCATACCGCGGCGGGCCTTACCTGGCTTGGCGGCCTGCTCGGCCTCGTCTGGTGGATGTTCACCGCGCATAAAAAGCCGCCGGAAGTCGCCGCGCGGCTTGCGGAGCGCTGGTCCATGGTTGCGAAGATCGCCGTCGGCCTCGTCGCTCTAACCGGTCTGGCGATGGCCTGGGAGAATGTCGGCAGCGTGCCGAACATGCTCGCGACCCCTTATGGCCGCCTGTTGACCCTGAAGCTTGCTCTGCTTTGCGCCGTGCTTCTCTGCGCGCTCGCGATCGTGCGTTACATGCACAAGCGTCCCGCCGGCGAATTCAATGTCGACTGGGTCGGCAAGGTCGGCAGTGTCGAGGCGGTTTTCGGCCTCGGTCTTCTGTCGATCGCCGGCTATATTGCGGTGATTACCCCGGCCTCGCATGAGACGGAGATCTACTGGCCGCTCCCGTTCCGTCTGTCTTATATCGCGACCTGGGGGCAGAAGCCCATCTTTCCCTCGCCGATCTGGTGGTGGGCGATCGCCGGTGGCGTCCTGGCGCTCGTCGCCGCCGCCGTCTGGTGGACTCCCGCGACACGCGACAAGCGCCTCTACGCGACGCCGGCGGCGACGCTCGCCGCGCTCTTCTGCGTGGCGGTGTCGTTCTCGACCGAGGCTTACACGGACACCTACAACGATCCGACCCAGGACTTCACGGCGGAGTCGGTCTCACGCGGCATGACGGCTTTCGCAGATAATTGCGTCGGCTGTCACGGCCCCATGGGCGAGGGCAACGGCCCGATGTCCAAGGATCTGAAAAACGCGCAGGGGCTCAAGATCGAACCGGCCGACCTCACCGCGCCGCATGTCGGGACGCACACGATCGGCGACATTTTCCACTGGCTGACCTTCGGCGGCCAGAGCGGCGTCATGCCGAGCTTCAGTCACGTTCTCGACGTCGACGACCGCTGGGACATGATCAATTACCTGCTGCTGTTGTCGAGCACCAACCGCTCGCGCTTCATCGGGCCGCAGGCGATGATCCAATGGCTGATCGCGCCGGATTTCGCGCTCGCCGAGCCGAAACTCGTCGATCCGGAGGAAATCACCACATTCTACAAGTTGCGCGGCAAGCCGACGCTTCTGTCCTTCGCCCGTTGCACCGCGACCGGCGAAGAGAAGGCGGCGCTGGACGCCAGCCTGATCAAGGCGGCGGAAGTCACCTCGAAAGCCGGGGTCAATCACGTCACGGTTTACACCGGCGATTGTCCCGGATTCGCCAAGGGACGCGAACCGCTTCGGCCGGCGGCGGTCGAGAAAGCCTATTCGCTCATCAACCGCTATCCGAATGTCCCTTACACGCCGGAAATCGCTCAGGCGCATTTCCTGATCGACCGGTCGGGCTTCGTCCGGGCGCGCTACAAGCAGTTCGGAGCGGACGACGGCAATGCGGCACAGTTTGCCGCGCAGGCCGCCATTCTGGCGCAGGAGCCGATCGTCGAGATCAGTCTCCATTCGCACTGACTGAAAGACTTTCACGAGCCGGCGCTTCAGTCGGCCATTTTAGGAGGAAGAAGTGATGATCAGGCGGCGTGATCTTTTGGCGTCCGGCGGCTCCTTGCTCGCGGGCGCCGCTCTGGGGGTCGTCATCCCGAAATCAGCCGGGGCGCATGAATATGACGTCGGCAAGCTGAAGGTGGAGCACCCGTGGATCCGTGCGCCGGCCGACGGCGACAACAAGTCTTCGTTCTATGCTTTCCTGTACAACAACGGCGATACGCCGGACAAGCTCATCGCCGTCAAGGTCGAGAAGTTCGGAAAGGCGGTGATCCACGGAGATCCGAAGAATCTCGAACTGGAAACGCCCATCGTTCTGCCGCCCAAGACCAAGGTGACGGCGGCGCCGGGCGGCGTTTATGTCGCCCTGCTCGACGCCAAAAAGCATCTGGAAGTCGGCTGGGGTCTCGAAATGACCCTCGTGTTCGAGAAGGCGGGCGAAGTCGTCATCGACGCGGCAATCGACGCGCCCGACGCCAAGCACGCCCATGACGCCGAAGCGATGGAGCGCTGGGAGAAGGCGCATAACAAGGACACGTCCGGTCCGAAAGATGGCGGGCACGAGGGGCATCATGACCATGGCGGTCATGACGGTCACGACCACCATTCGGACAAGAAGCCGAACGACGATCACTGACGCCAAACGGGCGCGGCCCTGGCCGCGCCCTCAACCGCTCGTCGATGCGGCGGATCGCCTCTGCGGGGGCGTACAAAAGTAAACGCGCGCCGGAGGGCGCGCGATCTGCTTGGAGAGATTAGTCAGCGATCAGCGGTCGACGCTAACCAGACGCCCCGCGAAGGGCGCGCTATCCGCGACCGGGGTCGTGGACGGGCTCTGATTGATCGGCATCGCGAAGCCGAGAACAAAGGCCGCCAGCGCCATCGCCGCGACAAGTAGAATGGAAACGCGGAATTGACGACGCGCCAACTCCCGGTCAAAGCTACGCGGGAACGCCGGTTCAATCTGATCGTCGAACTTATCAACGAGCGACATTTGACACTTCCTCTCGGGGTATTCGCCCTAATCCTCCCACCTGCCGAAACCCTCCCATTGTCGCGGCAGGCCAGTCTGGACCGTTTCCAGTCCTCGCCTTTGCACTAGAAACGACGAGCGAACTAAAAAGTTGCATCGCCCAAGGAGATTTTTTCATAAAAAATTAACTTTTCAGGAGTTCAGGGTTAAGCGGCGCTGAAGAAACTGCTTCGAATTGTCGACATCACCTTGCCGCGCAGAAGGTCGGTCGTCCGGCTCTCGGGCCTCTTCCCGCTGATTTTCCTTAGTGAAAGCGCAACGCGCCGTTGAGGCGAAGAGCAGAATGACCGCGGCGGCGCCCAATGGCAGCGGCAGGGCGGCGGCGACCGGCCGCGCGAGCAGCGGCGCGGCATAGGCCAAGGCAAGCGCCGATTTCTCGTAAGGGCGGAAGCCTCTTTCCAGCCCATGGGCGAGCAGCAGCGCCATCGCCGGCGCCAGCGCCATCATGTCGTAGTCGAGCGCGTAAGGCGTGGAGAGGAACATCGCGACGATCGTCCCCGCTGCTTTCACCCGTGGATCGGCGCCGGAGCGCAGGAGCGCGACAAGGGAGCCAAGGGCGACCGCGGTCGCCGCACCCTGACAAATGTAAGCCGCGGGGACCCCGCCGCCCATCAATCGAACGGCGGCGAAGACGCTCTGGATTTTCTCGAAGCCCGTCGCGCCCTCTTCGACGATGGTCCGGGTGAAAGAGAGGCTGTCGACGAAGGCGCGCCAGCTCGACAGGCCGAAGGCGGCGACGCTTGCGGCAGTCATTATAATTAGCGTGGTCGCCGCGCTGACGATCGCGCGCCAATGGCCGCCGATCGCCAGGGCGAGCGGCAGGGTCAAGGCGAATTGGGGCTTGTAGGCGAGGAGGGCGAAGAGCACGCCCGCGATCAGCGGGCGGCGATCCAGCAGAAAGAAACCGCCGCCGAGCAGAGCGGCGGTGAGGAAGCCGTTCTGGCCATGGCCGAGATTCACCATAACCGCCGGAAAGGCGAGCGAGCCGATTACGATAGTCGCTCTGTTCAGCCCCGAGCCGCGCAGGATCGCGAGCAATGAGACGAGATAGAGCGCGAGCGTCGTGACCTGCCAGAGCGACAGCGCCTGAAGATAGGGCAGGGCAGCAAGCAGGGCGGCGGGCGCCAGAAAATAAGGCGGATAATGCCAGCCGAAAATTCCCGAATCCGGGCCGAACTCGCCGCGCTGCGCGAGGGCGTGACGTCGGATGTCGAAGGGGGCTTCCGGCTGACCGGCCAGGACCTCCTTGCCCGCGACCCAGACCTGGCTGAAGTCGGAACCGAGCGGCAGGCTGTTCGGCCCCATGACGCCATGGGAGGTTGCGAGCGCAAAGGCAGTGGCGGCCAACGCGAAAACCAGCAGCATTAGTGGATAGGCTCGCAGCCGCTCCGGCGTGAGCCAGTTCCCGCTCCTTATCGACGCCATCATGCCGGCTTCTCCATGCTTGACCTTTACCTTGGAGGTAGCACGGCCGTGTTAAAGGGTTGCAACCGCCGCAGGGCCCGGCTTTGCGCTGGCTTTGGGCCGGCTTGGGCTGCGGATTTTCATTGCCGGTCGCCGTCCCGCAAATTATGGTGCGTCGCACACCTCCCCTTCAGGACCTAACGCAATGACATTCCTCGCTCATGCCCTCTCGCGCGTAAAACCCTCCGCCACGATCGCCGTGACGCAGAAAGCGCGCGATCTGAAAGCGCAGGGGCGGGAGGTCATCAGCCTCTCGGTCGGCGAGCCGGACTTCGACACGCCCGAGCACATCCGCACGGCGGCCAAGGCGGCGATCGATCGCGGCGAGACGCGCTACACGCCGGTGCTCGGCATTCCGCAACTTCGCGAGGCGGTGGCCCGCAAGTTCAAGCGCGAGAACGGGCTGGACTACAAGGCCTCCGACACGATCGTCGCGACCGGCGGCAAGCACATTCTGTTCAACGCCTTCCTCGCCACCATCAACCCCGGCGACGAGGTGATCGTCAGCGCGCCCTATTGGGTGAGCTATCCCGAGATGGTCGCCATCTGCGGCGGCAAGACGGTCTTCGTCGACACGAAGATGGAGGACGGTTTCAAGCTTCAGCCGGAGGCGCTGGAGGCGGCGATCACGCCCAAGACCAAGTGGCTGGTGCTGAACTCGCCCTCGAACCCCTCGGGCGCCGCCTACAGCCATGACGAGATGAAGAAGGTGACGGATGTGCTTCTGCGCCATCCGCAGGTGCATGTTCTCACCGACGACATCTATGAGCATCTCGTCTATGGCGACTTCAAATTCGTCACCCCCGCGCAGGTCGAGCCGAATCTCATGGAGCGCACGCTGACGATGAATGGCGTCTCCAAGGCCTACGCCATGACCGGCTGGCGCATTGGCTACGCGGCGGGCCCGAGCCATCTGATCAAGGCGATGGACCTGCTTCAGGGCCAGCAGACCTCGGGCGCCTGCTCGATCGCGCAATGGGCGGCGGTCGAGGCGCTCGACGGGCCGCAGGAGCATCTGGCGACGTTCCGCAAGGCGTTTCAGGAGCGCCGCGATCTCGTCGTCTCCATGCTCAATCAGGCGAAATATCTCAAATGCCCGACGCCGGAAGGCGCCTTCTACGTCTTCCCGTCCTGCGCGGAGGCGGTCGGCCGCAAGACGCCCGCCGGCAAGATCATCCGGTCGGATGAGGATTTCGTCACCGAGCTTCTGGAGGCGGAAGGCGTCGCCGTGGTGCAAGGCTCGGCTTTCGGCACAGGGCCGAATTTCCGCGTCTCCTACGCCGCGTCCTCGCTCGTGCTGGAGACGGCTTGCGCGAAGATTCAGGCGTTCTGCGCAAGTCTGACGTAACTCGCAACAAGATAACAACGCCCCCCGTGCTTCGAGGCGGCCCTTCGGGCCTCCTCGGCATGAGGGGCGCTTTCGCTATTCGTGAAACACTTGGGCTCATCCTGACGAGCGCGCGTCTCGAAGGACGAGGCCGCCTCTGGCGTCAGGCCCTTGGCAGGAACTCAAGTCCCGATCATCAGATCGAGGTTCTGCACCGCCGCTCCGGACGCGCCCTTGCCGAGATTGTCCAGCCGCGCGACCAGAAGCGCATGGCGGAACGCCTCATTGGCGAAAACGAACACCTCCATGTCGTCCGTCCCATTGAGCGCCAGCGCGTCCAGCCGGCCGTTCGCAGGCGCGGCCATGACGCGCACATGTGGGGCGCCTTCGTAATGGCGCCGGTAGGCCGCCTCGAGATCGGCCGCCCTCGGCTGGCCGGGCAAAGCGTCGAGCGCGAGCGGGATCGAGACCAGCATGCCCTGACGGAAATTGCCGACCGACGGCACGAACAGCGGCCGGGCGGATAGCTTTGAATAGGCCATGACCTCGGGCAGATGCTTGTGTTCGAGACTGAGCGCGTAAAGCTCGAAAGCGGGCGCAGCGCCCTGTTCATAAGCCTCGATCATTTGCCGCCCGCCGCCGGAATAGCCGGAGACGGCGTTGATCGTCAGCGGCTGATGGGGCTGGATTACGCCCGCGTCGACGAGCGGCCGCAGCAAAGCGATGGAGCCTGTGGCGTAGCAGCCGACATTGGCCACGCGCGCGGCGCTGGCGATAGCCGCCGCCTGACCCGCGCAGAGCTCCGGAAAGCCGTAGACCCAGCCCGGCGCGACGCGATGCGCGGTCGAGGCGTCGAGAAGACGCGGCGCCTTTTCGCCGAGCGCGTCACAAAGCGCGACCGTCTCCCTGGCGGCGTCGTCGGGCAGGCAAAGGATGGCGACGTCGACGGAGGCGAGGACCTCGCGCTTGGCCTCGACATCCTTGCGCTTCTCAGTCGGCAAGGCGACGATCTCTATGTCCTTCCGGCCAGCCAGCCGCTCGCGGATTTCGAGACCCGTCGTGCCCGCGTCGCCGTCGATGAAAATTCTGGCAGCCATGAGATTGTCCTGGAAGGGCTTGTTGAGCGGTCTGGATGGTCGCTGCGCGGCGCCTTGTCAATAAGTCAGCCGTGGACGGGACTGGCGCCTTTTCTGCTGCGCGGTAGTTGATGGAGAAAGGGGCGCGGTCGCGCGTCTTTCTGTCGATATGCGAGGTTGCCATGACGGAACGAAGCATCTGGGACAAGCTCAACACTTACGGCGCCAGCATCGCCGACTCGGTCTATCAGGCGTCGGTCGTGTCGGTCTTCGCCTATGCCGGCGTTCTGCTGCTTCTCGGCAGCGTGGGCGCGGCGGTCTGGGCCGGCGCGGTTGACGTCCCCGAGTTCCATCCGCGTTGAGCCGAAAGCGCCTCCTCATCGTCGCTCACGCGCCGTCGCCCAACACGCAAGCCATGCGTGACGCGCTGCTGGACGGCGCCGGGGCTCCCGAGATCGATGATGTGGAGGCGCGCGCGCTCAGCCCTTTCGACGCCGCGCCGGAAGATGTTCTGGCCGCCGAGGCTCTCATTCTGATGACGCCGGAGAATCTCGGCTATATGAGCGGCGCGCTGAAGGATTTTTTTGATCGCAGTTATTATCCCTGCCTCGAACGCACGCAGGGCAAGCCCTATGCGCTCGTCATTCGCGCCGGGAGCGACGGCACGGGCACGCGGCGCGGGGTCGAGACGATCGTGACGGGGCTACGCTGGCGTGCGATCCAGGAACCACTGATCTGCCGCGGAGAGTGGCGGCCCGAGTTTGTGGATCAGTGCCGGGAACTGGGCATGTTGGTTGCGGCGGGACTAGAGGCCGGGGTGTTCTAACGTGAAGCCTTGAAGGCCCGCGCGCGTGACGAATTTCCTCGCCCGTCGAGACGCGCGCTTCTCGCGCGCTTCAGGGTGAGGAAATCCTCCTGCCGGCCTTGCATATATTTACCCTCATCCTGAGGAGGCCCGAAGGGCCGTCTCGAAGGATGGCCGCATCCGCAATCAGTCCAGCTCGAAGGCGTTTTTGTAATCCAGCGCCAGCGACGGGTCCTGATCGGCCTTGCGCAGGATGCAGTTGCCGACGGCCAGAAACTCGATGTCCGAGCCCATGAAGCAGCGGAAGGCGTCCTCGGGCGTCGAGACGATGGGCTCGCCGCGCACGTTGAAGCTGGTGTTGATCAGCACCGGACAGCCGGTCAATTGCTCGAAGCGCGTCAGCAGGCGGTGGTAACGCGGATTGGTGTCTTCATGCACGGTCTGGATGCGCGCCGAATAATCGACATGCGTCACGGCGGGAATATCCGAGCGCGGCACATTGAGCTTGTCGATGCCGAACAGCGCCTGCTCATCCGCGGACATTTCGCGGCAATGGCTCTTCTGCACATTGGCCACGAGCAGCATGTAAGGCGAGTCACAGTCGATCTCGAACCAGTCCGCGACGCGCTCGCGCAGCACCGACGGCGCGAAGGGGCGGAAGCTTTCGCGGAACTTCACTTTGAGATTGAGCGCCTTCTGCATCGTCGGAGAACGCGGATCGCCGAGGATCGAGCGGCCGCCGAGCGCGCGCGGGCCGAATTCCATCCGGCCCTGATGCCAGCCTACGGCCTGACCCGCCACGAGCGCCTGCGCCGTCTCCTCGATCACGCCGTTGTCGTCGACGACCGAGAATTTGGCGCCAGCCGCGCGCAAACGGTTTTCGATATCGCTTTGTTCGTAGCGCGGGCCGAGATAGGAGCCCTTCATCGAGTCCTTGCCCGGCGTGACGCGGCGGGGCTGCTCTTTCTGATGGTAATAGCCCGCAAGCGCGGCGCCGAGCGCGCCACCTGCGTCGCCGGCCGCCGGCTGGATGAAGATGTTCTCGAAGCTGCCGTCGCGCAGGATCTTCCCGTTCGCCACGCAGTTCAGCGCGACGCCGCCGGCGAGGCAGAGATTCTTCTCGCCCGTCTCGGCCGCAAGCGCGCGCGTGAGACGCAGCACGACTTCTTCCGTCACCGCCTGCACGGAAGCGGCGAGGTCCATGTGGCGCTGTTCGAGACGTTCCTCGGGCTTGCGCGCCGGCGCGCCGAAGAGCTGATCGAACCTGTCGTTCGTCATCTTCAGCGCGGTGCAATAGTCGAAGTAATCGAGGTTCAGGCGGAACGAGCCGTCCGCCTTCACATCCATCAGTTCGTCGAGCATCAGTTTGGCGTATTTCGGCTCGCCATAGGGCGCGAGGCCCATGACTTTATATTCGCCGGAATTGACCTTGAAGCCCGTGTAATAGGTCAGCGCCGAATAGAGCAGGCCGAGCGAATGCGGAAAATGAATTTCCTTGACGATCTGCAAATCGGAGCCGTTGCCGAGCGCGACGGAGGTCGTCGTCCATTCGCCGACGCCGTCCATGGTGAGAACCACGGCGCGCTCGAAAGGCGAAGGATAGAAGGCGGAAGCCGCATGCGAGAAGTGATGCTCGGAGAAGAGCAGCTTCTCGCCTTCCGCGAAACCCGGATCGACGTCCTTCAGCGCCTTCATGAGAATGTCGCGCTGAAATATCTTCTCGCCGATCCACAGCGGCATCGCCTTGCGGAAGGACTCGAAGCCCTTCGGCGCGAAGGCGAGATAGGTTTCGAGAAGCCGTTCGAATTTCACGAAAGGCTTCTCGTAGAACACGACGTGGTCGATGTCCGCCCCGGTGACTCCGGCTTCCGTCAGACAGTAGCGAACGGCGTTCTCGGGGAAGGCGGAGTCGTGCTTGATGCGCGTAAAGCGCTCCTCCTGCGCCGCAGCGACGATCTCGCCGTCGCGCAGAAGCGCGGCGGCGCTGTCATGATAGAAGGCCGAGACGCCGAGGATCAGCATGGAGCGCCCTTAGAACAGCGTGTAGATGAAGGGCGCGACCACGGAACCCTGTCCAAGGAAGAACAGCGCGCCGAACATCAGAAACAGCACGAGCAGCGGCACCAGCCAGAATTTCTTGCGGGTGCGCAAATAGGCGACGAATTCCTTCAAGAAGGACGACATGACTTTCTCCCGTGTGTCAGAATTGCTGGCCCATCGAGTTTTTGGCGGGGCCGGGCGGCGCGCGCTCGATCCAGTAGCTTTTTTCGTCGTTGCGCTTCAGGCGCAGGATATCCTTGCCCATCAGCCGCAGCGCATAGGCGAAGGGCGTCACGGCGCCGAAGAACAGCGCGCCCATCACCAGCGGCGAGACGACGCTGTGCAGCAACAGGCCGAAGCGGAACCATAGCTTGTTCAGCGGCGTCAGCAGATGATCGGCGTAAAGCGCGAGGCCAAGAAAGACGGCCGCGGGAGCCACCGCCCACCAGCGGACGGCTTCGCCATGGCGGATCAGCGGCCAGAAGGCGAGAATGCCGAAAACGCCGGCGAAAACGAGGCCGAAATTGCGGTTCGAGCCAAGTTCGACTTTTCGGCTGGATTTAAGAGTTCTCGTGACCGGCCATGGCGTTAAGTCTCAGTGACGACGGATGCATCCTCTTAAAGACCCCGCCAATCAAGCGCAACCGCGCTTGGGAAGGCGGCCGCCGATCGATCGTAGGGCTATGAAAATAAATGTCTTCGCCGGTCACTCGCCGGGCCTTGCCACGCTTTTCGGCTCCGAGATGTGGGAGCGATTCTCTTATTACGGGATGCGGGCGCTTCTCGTCCTTTACATGGTCGATTACCTGCTGAGGCCCGAACGGATCAACGGCGCGGTCGGCCTTCCGGAGCTGAAGCGCGCGCTGGAAGCGCTTTCGGGGCCACTGGGTCCGCAGCCGCTCGCCTCGCAGATTTACGGTCTCTATACGGGCCTCGTCTATCTGACGCCCCTTCTCGGCGGCCTGATCGCCGATCGCTGGCTGGGACGCACGCGCACCATCGCGCTCGGCGCCGGAATGATGGTCGCCGGCCATTTCCTGATGGCCTACGAGCCGTATTTTCTGATTGCCCTGTCGCTGATCGCCTTCGGTTGCGGCGCCTTCAAGCCAAACATCACGACGCAGGTGGGCGAGCTCTACCCCCGCGACGATCCCCGCCGCGATCGCGCCTATTCGATCTTCTATGTCGGCATCAATATCGGCGCATTTTTCGCCCCGCTCGTCTGCGGCACGCTGGGCGAGAAGATCGGCTGGCATTACGGTTTCATGAGCGCCGGAGTCGGCATGGCGGTCGGTCTGGGGGTCTATCTCTATGGTCGCGCCAGCCTTCCGCCCGATCGTCCAATGCGCGTCGCCGTGTCGGAGCCAAATAAGGGTGAGTATCGGCGGGCTTTATTCAGCATCGCCGTGCTGTTCATTCCCTCGGCGCTGTTCTGGGCGGCGTTCGAGCAGCAGGGCAATACGATTGCGATCTGGGCGGAGCAATTCACGGATCGGAGCGTCGATATCCTGGGCTGGCGCGCCGAGATTCCCGTCACCTGGTTTCAGGCTTTCAATCCGCTGATGATCTTTCTGTTCACGCCGCCGCTCGTCGCCTTTTGGGGATGGCTGGCGCAACGCGGCCGCGAGCCCTCGACGATGCGCAAACTCACGCTCGGTTGTCTCGGCGTCGCCGCGAGTTTCACGGTGCTCGCGCTCGCGACGACCTTGCGCGACGGCGGCAAGGCGAGCTGGCTGTGGCTGCTGCTCTACTTTACGATCATTACATTATCGGAATTGCACTTCTCGCCGATCACGCTATCGCTGGTTTCGCATCTCGCGCCAGAGGGCGCGCGCTCGGCGCTGATGGGCGCGTGGTTCACGTCGATGTTTCTCGGCAATCTGCTTGCCGGCTGGATCGGCAGTCTCTGGGTCAATTTCACGAGCGCGCAGTTCTTTCTCCTCGTCGGAGGTCTTGGCGCCCTCGCGGCGGCAACCGTCGAAGCGGCGCGCCGGGTGCTGCGCGAGACGATGCGCTGAGAGCGATCTGTTCGTCGCGGCGATGGCGGTTCAAATAGATGGAGCGCCGAATGGGTCGTCCTTTGCAAAAGCTTTGCAGGTAAGCGTCGCTTGACGCTTCGGGAACTGGAAGTAGCGACGCGCTTGGCTGAGATTGAATACTTTGTAAACAAGCATGAAGTTTACATACTACTGCAATTGTAAAAGTAGTTGCGGCTTGATGTCTTCAACTCTTGCCCTTGAAACTTAAGAACATCTTAGCAATTCCGATTGAAAATCAGTTGCAATAGAGGCGGCGCTGAACCGTGGGTATCCGATCCTGCAAAATGGCCGCAAGCGCATCCAGGCATCAGGCGTCGGGTCCCCCCGGCCAATTGGGCCCTGATCTATTCGGACCCGAGCAGGCGACAATCAAATGGCTCCAGATAGCAAATCCAAGCTGGCATATGTCGGGATCGCGGCGGTCAGCCTGATCCTAATTGGCGGGATATACGCCAAGTCAGCCGCGGATATCGGCCAAGCCAGGGCAAGGTTTCGCAACGATCAGCATGAACTGTCTCTGGGGGTGAACAAGGATCTCGAGGGCCAGTTCAACCAGATTTACCAGTCCCTGCGGACCATCAGCTATCTGCCCAGCGTCCGGAAGATCAGCCGCCACGGCGAGAACCTCGACGCCGACGGCAAGCAGTCCATACAGGCCCTTTATAACAACCTCGCCAGCAATGTGGCGGTGTCCGAGGTCTATGTGGTTCCGGCCGACCTCAATCCCGACAGGATAGACCCGGTCACCGGCGAGCCGGAAGTCCCCACCCTGATGTTCGACACGCTGATCACTGGCGCTGCGCCCGCCGCGTCGGCCGAGGCTGAGGCGTCCAAAGGACCGGAACCCGAAGAGGTGGAGATCCACGAATATCACCTCTTCCAGGAGCAGATGGCCTGGCTCAAGGCCCGGTTCGGGGACATTAGCAAGATCGACGGTCTCAACACCCCGATGGTTTCGGGGCCTTCGGTCATCACCTGTGACAACACCGACTACGCCAGAACCTTCAAGGATGAAGACCGCAAGGGCCTGTTGTTTTCGGCGCCCTTTTATGGCCCGGACGGTAAGTTCAAAGGCGTCATCGCCGCCATCATCCGCAACAACGCCATCCGCAAGCTCCTGCCCGCCAGGGAGTTCGCGCTGGTCAATACCAAGCACGACGTCTTCCTCGCGTCGGAAGGCGGCGTCACCTCGAAATTTACCGCCGACCAGGCCCGCCGCGGGGTCGCTGACAAGGTCGCCATCTATTCCGAGCTCATGCCGCTCAAGATCAATGACCCTCAGTCCAACTGGCTGATCTCCGCCAACGCCGCCGACGCCACCTTCTATGAGGGCGCCGAGTACAGAGCGGTCAAAACCTTCCAATACGCCGGCGTCCTGGCCATTCTCCTGCTCGCCGCGGTGGCATGCGCCGGCGTTTGGATCGCCCAAAGGAATGCCGCAACCCGTCGCCAGATCGAGACGAGGCAGCGCGAGGAAGACGAGCGTCGTCGCAGGGCCGCAGAGGAACAGGCGCGCGTGGTCGGGTCTCTTACGAGCGCGATGTCGCGTATTGCCGGAGGCGATCTTACGGTTCGCCTGGGTCATGAAGTGGAAGGCGCCTACGAAAGTCTTCGCAAAGATTTCAACGCCGCGCTGACCCAAATGGAAACTGCGAATGAAAGAGCAAGAAGGGCGGCGGCGGCCGAGCAGGCTGGACTGGTTTCAGCATTGGGGAAAGCCATTTCCTCTATCGCTCGCGGCGATCTGACTGTTCGCATTCATGCGAATTTTCCCGAAGCTTATGAACAACTCAAGCTGGATTTCAATTCGGCTCTCGATGCGATGGACGGCCTGATTCAGGGGATTCGCTCTACGACCGACGGCGTCGCAGATGGCGCTACCGAAATCGCCCAAGCCGCTGAAGACTTGTCGAGAAGGACCGAACAGCAAGCCGCTTTCCTGGAGGAGACTGCCGCCGCTTTGGGTGAATTGACCGCCACCGTAAAGCAAACGGCAAGCGGCGCCCATGAGGCGCGTCAATTCGTGACTGAGGCGCGCACAGGCGCATTCAGGTCAGGGGAAATCGTAAAGCAGGCGGTTGGCGCCATGGGTCAGATCGAGTCGTCGTCCCGTCAGATTTCGCAGATCATCGTCGTGATCGACGAAATTGCGTTCCAGACAAACCTGCTTGCCCTGAATGCGGGGGTAGAGGCGGCGCGCGCCGGAGAAGCGGGCCGTGGGTTTGCTGTGGTTGCTTCCGAGGTGCGCGCGCTGGCGCAGCGGTCCGCCGATGCGGCAAAGGAGATCAAAGGTCTGATCCAGATTTCCGAGCGCCATGTCGAAAGTGGCGTGAAGCATGTCAGCGAAACCGGTGAGGCGCTGTCGACGATCGTGGACCAGGTCCTGCAGATTGACGGGCTGATAACGACGATGGCCGCGTCAGCCCAGGAGCAGTCATCAGCTCTCGGCGAGGTCAATACCGCCGTCGGCCACATGGACCAGATGACCCAGCAGAATGCGGCCATGGTTGAGGAGACCACGGCCGCAGCGACGATCATGCGTCAAAATGCGACCGACCTGGCGGCGAGGATTCAGGACTTCAAGGTTACGGCCTCGGAGAGTGAGAGGCCCGAGTTCAACAAGGCGCAAGCGGGGCGCTCGCGATCGTTGCGTCGCGCCAGCTAAGGTCTTGCGCCGACGCCGGGGCATAAAAAAAGCCAGGCGACTCGCCTGGCTTTGATGTCTCGTTCCCGTGAGAAGCGCTTAGCGCTTCGAGAACTGGAAGGACCGACGAGCCTTGCGCTTGCCGTATTTCTTACGCTCGACCACGCGCGAGTCGCGGGTGAGGAAGCCTTCCTTCTTGAGCGGGCCGCGCAGTTCGGGCTCGTAATGAGTCAGCGCCTTGGCGAGGCCGTGGCGCACCGCGCCGGCCTGACCGGAGAGACCGCCGCCGGCGACGGACACCACGAGGTCGTACTGGCCAGCGCGCTTGGCGACGCCCAGCGGCTGCTGGAGGATCATGCGCAGCACCGGACGGGCGAAGTAGACTTCGACGTCGCGGCCGTTGACGGTGATCTTGCCGGAGCCCGGCTTGATCCACACGCGGGCGACGGCGTTCTTGCGCTTGCCGGTGGCGTAGGCGCGGCCATATTTATCGAGCTTCTGCTCGTATTTCGGCGCGTCCGACGCGGCGGCGACAGCCGCCTGATTGAGGTCGGCGAGCGAGGAGAGGGTGGTCTCGACCATGATCAGGCGCTCCGGCTATTCTTGACGTTCAGGGCGGCGACGTCGAGCGTCTGCGGGTTCTGGGCCACATGCGGATGCTCGGCGCCCTTGTAGACGCGGAGATTGCCGAGCTGCTGGCGGCCGAGCGGGCCACGCGGCAGCATGCGCTGCACGGCCTTCTCGAGCACGCGCTCGGGGAAGCGGCCTTCCAGAATGAACTTGGCCGAACGCTCCTTGATGCCGCCGGGGTAGCCGGTGTGATGGTGATAGATCTTCTGGTCGCGCTTGCGGCCAGTCAGGACCACCTTGTCGGCGTTGATGACGACGATGTTGTCGCCGTCGTCCATATGGGGCGTGAAGGTCGCCTTGTGCTTGCCGCGCAGACGCAGCGCGATGATCGTGGCGAGGCGGCCGACGACGAGCCCGGAGGCGTCGATCAGCACCCATTTCTTTTCGATGTCGGCGGGTTTCGCCGAATAGGTCTTGCCGTACATGGGATGAGAATTCCGTCTGAACGAACTGTTCGGATGCGGGTGGATAGGGGATGCAGGCGCACGGGTCAAGCGATTTCGCGCTAGATGATCGCTTAAATCGCCCGGAAATCCGCCGGCAGGCGGGGCACGGTAATATAATACCGCGTTTCACGTCCCACGCGCATGGCGGCGTTTGGGCCCGGCTTACGCCCGATTGGCGGCCAGGGCCCGTTCTTTAGACCAGAATAAACTATGGTTTTGGAGGATTTCCGAAGCCGGCTTGTTCGTGAAGGCGGCGGTCAGGAAGGAGTTGTAGGTTTCATCGAACGCGTTTTTTCCTGAATCGCGCAGGGTCTTGAAGGCGTCGACGCCGACCTGCGCGTCAAACACGCTGATTGTCCATTTATAGCAGAGATCGCCGGCGCCGCTGATGTAATAGTTGCCAGTAGTGCTTTGCGCATTGAAATAATTGAGGACGGTGAGGGTTTCCGCGATCCTGACCTTCGGAACCTGAATTGGCGAGGTGACGTGAATGCCGATTTTTCTGTTCTTGTCGGAACTTGTCAGCGTGTAACAAAATTCTTCGTTGTGTTTGATGTAAGTGGTTGAAACGAAATCGGCCTGTAGTTCCGAGTTGTGGCAGATCTTCTCCTGCCAGCCCCAATAGCTGACGGCTTCGAGCAATCCCTCGCGGATTTCCTTTACATTCCTGCGCGCCGGTTCAGGCATGGCGTCACCGTTCGGGAGAGACCTATCTTTAACTCTTACTTGTTTCGCCGAGTTGAGAACAAATTCGTTAACGGATTACAATCTCCGATATTTGCTCGTTACAATTTTCCTTTTTAGCGTGCGTGCCTTTTGCGAAGCTCACGCAATTCTTGACTTTAGCCTGTCCGGGGCGAGCCCTCCCAAGGGTTTTCTCCGCGCTTTTTCGTGGTAAAGCGTAGCCCACCGGCGCCGCAACAATGCCTTTGAAGCCTTTTGTTGCGTTGCCGCGGTCACCTGCAACTGGCGCCGCTTTTGCCGGGAGCTTCTGCTCCGTCGAGTTGTCTCGCCGGCAGGTTGTCTCATCTCAACCTCATGAAGGGGGAAATATGCTCCATGCTTTGATTGCTGACGCGCAGGCCCGCCTCGATGACGCGCGTCGCCAGCTGCGCCTTGCCGCCATCAATTTCGATGTTCCGGACGATGAACTGCTGGAGCTGCGCGCGAAGGCCCGCACCGTTTATAACGAGCTTGCCAATCTCGACCGCAAGAAGCTGAAGGGCAGCCTGCTGGGCTTCCTGAAATTCTGGTAGGCGTCTATCGAAACTGATCAACGCCTTGCTTCCAGAGCCGCCGCGCCCTCCATAAGTACGGACAAGGCGCGGCGTTCGTCGCCGCAGGCGATGAGGAAGAATGATGATCAGCCCGGACACTCCTCCCGGCACGGAGGTCGTCTGCGTCGAGGCCGGGCCGGGACGCTACGGCGACGGCGGCTTGCGGCGCGGGGCGATTTACACGGTCGAGCGCATCGCGCCGGCGATTGACGGCGGTTATGTCGTTGTATTGACGGAAATTCCGCCGTGGCAGACCTATACTCCGCCATGGGAACTCGTTGGGATCGGCTTTGAGCTGCGACGCTTCCGTTATCTTGACCTGCCTGCCTCGCTGACGAATTTGCTCGAAGAAGCGACGAGGGTGAAGGAAACCGAAGGCGAGGAAGTCTAGCGCGTTTCCTCGACCGGCGCGTCGGGCAGGAGCGGCGCCGCCGCGCCGGAGCGTCTTATGAAGGCTTTGGGATCGGGCGCAATCTTCAGGTCGTCCCAGGGGCCGGTGGCGTCGATTGCGATTTGTAATCCTTTTTCGCGCGGTTTTCCCGCAGCGTCGGCCTCGCGTGCGGCGGCCTTGAGCGCCAGTGTGCGCTCTCCAAGATTGGCCGCTCCCGTAAAGGCGAGGGCAAAGCCAGGGCCATAAGCCGAGCCGTCCTCCAGAGAACCGACGCCATTTTCAATGAGGACGGTCGCGCTTCCTTTTGTCAGCGCGGAGCTGCCCGAGCGGATGTCCTGCGCGCTCGCCAGCGGCCGCTTTTCGAAACGGCGCAACGCGCGATCGAAATCCACGCCGGTGATCTCCCCGTCGGTAAGGCTGAGCGTCAGGTGGCCATTCAGACTGTGCAGCATGTCGGCGACGGTTCCGCCGCGGGCGTCGAGGACGAGACTCGAGTCGAGGGCGCCGCCGATGGCTTCCTTGCCGAAGGCGTCGGAGAGCAGCGCGCGCGCGTCGACGGCGCTGGTCTGGGCGGTGGCGTGCATGACGAGCGCGCCGTCGGCGAGGCTGAATGAGCCGCGCGCCTTCAGACGGCCCCGATAGGCCTGCGCTTCGAGAAGCGAAAGATCCAGCGCGCCCTCGCGCATGGCGGCGGTCATCGTTGCATTGTCGAGCGTCAGCCGGCCCAGCCGCGCATGGCGGGCGCTGATCGTGAGGTCGAGATCGGCGCCGGAGAGATCGGGAGGATCGAGCGGTTTCTGGCTCCACTGGCCGTCGCCGCCGATCAGCGCAGGGGCGTCGGCCAAAAGCGTTTTCAGCGCGACGAAATCGCTGTGGAGGGCTCCCGAGATATAGTAGCGGCTATCGTCGTCGCGCGCGGAAATCTCTCCCTGAAAAGCGTTGCCGTCGACCTGAATGTGCAGGTCGCGGAAAACGGCGTCATGCGGACTGATCGTCGCCTGCGCCAGGAATTCGGCGTCGCTGAAAGGGCCGGGGAGCGGGGGGGCGATTCCGAAAAGTCGGAGCGCCTCGCGAGCGGAGGCGGCGGCGCCGGCGACGCGACCGGAATAGCGCGCATTGGCGCCGGTCTGGGCGACGCCCTCGGCTTCGAGCCGCAAACTTTCGCCGTCGATTCGCGCCGTCACAACGGAAGGATCGCCGCGCAGGAGGACCCCTGGCCGCGCGACCCAGAGCACGAGCTGGAGCCGCTCGCCCCGCCAGTCGAAAACGCTTGTCAGTAGCGCGTGTTCGCCGACTTTGCGCCAATCGAGGGTCGCGGTCACATGGTCGGCGGCGTAATCCGCGCCGTCGCGCCGCAGACGCAGCGAGCCGTCGACGATATTGACGACGCCCAGTTTGAACGCATCCTCTTTCTGCGCCGCCGCGCTCCCCGGCTGCGCGGCGGCGGCGCGCGCGGCGGCGCCGGGCGCGTCGATGCGATTTCGATCGAGGTCGAGCCGCGCGCGGGGACGCTTCAACGTCACCGAGTTCGATTTCGAGACGGCCCGCCAGCAGCGGCGCAAGCCTCAGATTGCCCCGCAATTCCTCGGCTTCGATCGCAAGCGCCTGATTATGATCGGCAAGGATCACCCCGTTCATGACGAGATGCGGCCGCGGCGTCAGAGACAGCCGGGGGCCCGATTGCGCCGATATGTAAAGGCCGGTCGCATCGTTGAATTGCGCAGTGACGGCGTGCAGGGCGGCCGTGGGCGAGAAGAGCCAGGGCGCCAAAGCAGCGGCGAGGCCGCCGATAGCGCCCAGCACGACCAGCGCCGCGAACAGGCCGATCATCCGGCCGGACGGTCGGTGGCGCCCTCTCGCCGTATCAGGAGGGTGGCGGGTGGCCGCCTTGGCAGGGTCGTCTTCCGCAGCCCGCGACACGCGCTTTTCTCCTCACGCCGATCAATCGGACGTTTTCGCGAGGAAGCGCGGCGAGAAAGTGGCGGCCGACCTTAAAGGTCGGCTGGGACGCGGCCGGGCGGGGTTTTCAGCGAGCGCTCGATTTCACTCAGGGCGCTCCTGTTGGCGAGATGAGACTTGCCAGCCTGCGCCAGCGAGATGAAGTCGGACGCCTTGAAGGGGAAGCGGCTGCCGGGGCGGAGGATGCGAATGCCGTCGGCCGTGATGATCGTGTCCCCGGGGCGCAGGGTCGGATCAGCGTAAATGTCCCGTGCGCTCAACGACGCCTCCCGGACGGCGCCCAAACGCGGCGCCGGTGCGGGATCGGATGCGATGGAACAGGGTTTTGGGCAGCCCTGCGCCGGAATCCTGGCCTCCGTCGCCGGCGCGCGCGTCACTGACGCGAGACGCGGCCCCGATCCGACTTCGCCGATAAGTTCGAAGGCGCCGCGCGTCGGGGCGACGACGTCGATGACCGCCGGGCCGAGCGTGTGGGCCTGCTCGCCGACCGCAGCATATCGGTGGAGTTTCCGTCGTTCGACGACGTGGCGGCGGGCCTGCATGTCGTGCCGCCGGGCATGAGCCAACCTGATGCGTCGCGGGATATGGCTGAAACGATGCCGGCGGACCGCGTGGCCGTCATAATAGGCGTCTGGCCGGCTTATCCCGAAGAGAGCCTCGAAAAAGCCGCCGGCGGCCTGGCTTGCGGGAGCGTCATAGCCGAGCAGAACGGCGCCGAAGATCGCGACGGCGGCGCCGAGCGAAATCGCTGACCGGGCGCGGCGGGTGCGGGAATCGACTGAAGGGGTCATGGTACTCGCTCACGCAAAGCTGAAACTTAACATTTCGTTCACGTGACCATAAATCTTCCAGCTTCCGGCTTCAAGCGCGGGGAAGGGCTTTTTTTACCGTAATTTCAACTATGTCTGGAGCCGGCCAGCTGTTCCCTCAGCGCGTTGAGCATCTCCTCTACATAAAAGGGCTTTTCGACGATCGCCTGCTGGAGATAGGCCTCGGGCAGACCGGCCCGGCCACAACCAGTCGTAAATACGAAGGGTATTCCTCGCGAGTGGATCGCGTCGGCGACAGGGTCGATTTTCTCCTGACCGATATTGACGTCCAGCAGCGCCAGATCGAATGTCGCGCTTTGTGCGAGTTCCAGCGCCTGCGCGACGGTCATCGCCGCTCCAGCGACGACGAGTCCGAAATCGGTTAGCGTCTCCTCGAGCGCAAGGGCTATAAAAGGGTCATCCTCGACAATGAGCACCCGTCGGCCGAGCAGCGGATCGCCCGGTCGTTGCGGCGCATCGCCAGATGCGCCGCCGGAACGGGGCGGTGGCGCGTCCGAAACAGACATTGGCGGATCGTGCGGCCGATTGCCGCGCGAGTCCAGCGAATGCGCGGTCGGGTTGCTCGGCTGTTGGCCGACTGTGACTTTTTCGCCGCAGTTCAGTCCCGTCGCGTGATCGTCGCCACGCCCCAGAGAGCAAGCGCAAGCCAGGAGAGAATCGTGAGCCCGCCTCCCGTCGGCGCGGCGAAGGGGAAGAGCTTGCCGCCGAGATAGACGCGCGCCGCGAGATCGGCCGAAAACAGCGTCACTCCGGCCTGCATCGCGAATGTCGCCCCGGCGAGAAAGCGGCGAAGCGGCGCGCCGGCGGCAAGGCGCGCGGCGAGACCGACGCCTGCGGCGGCGTGGATCATAAGAAACTGGCTCGCCGTCGCGAGAAGCGGATTGGCGTCGACATGCGCGGCCGCCGCGGCGAGCGAAACGCCGGCGGCGCCCTGAAACGCCGCGATTGTCATGACGATCGACGGCAGGTTCAAGGCGCGGCTCCTCAATAAGCGTTTTCCGCCTTGATCAAAGCGAAAGGCGTGATCGCCAGAATATAGACATCGAACAGGATCGACCAGTTCTCGATATAGTAAAGATCGTGTTCGACGCGTTTTTGAATTTTCTCCTGCGTATCCGTCTCGCCACGCCATCCGTTGATCTGCGCCCAGCCGGTGATGCCCGGCTTGACGCGATGGCGCGCAAAATAGCCATCGACCACTTCGTCGTAGAGCTGATCGGCCGCGCGGGAGGCGAGCGCATGCGGCCGGGGGCCGACGAGCGACAGATTGCCTTCGAAGACGACATTGAACAGTTGCGGCAGTTCGTCGAGGGAGGTTTTGCGAATGATCCGCCCGACCCGTGTCACGCGCGGATCGTCCCGGGAAACCTGCTTGAGCGCCTGATGATCGAGCTGGTTCGTATACATCGACCGGAATTTATAGACCTCGATCACCTCATTGTTGAAACCATGACGGCGCTGTTTGAAAAGCACGGGGCCGTGCGAGTCGAGTTTTACGGCGAGCGCGATGAGCCCCATGACGGGCGACAGCGCGAGCAGGCAGAAGGCGCCCACGACCTTGTCGAAGACATTCTTGAGGACGACGTCCCAGTCGGCGATCGGCTTGTCGAAGACGTCGATGACAGGCACCGCGCCGATATAGGAATAGGAACGGGGCCGGAAGCGCAGCTTGTTCGTATGCGCCGCGAGGCGAATGTCGATCGGCAGAACCCAAAGCTTGCGCAGCATTTGCAGCAGACGCGCCTCGGCCGAAATCGGCAGTGTGAAGATCACGAGGTCGATGCGCGTATGTCGGGCGAAGTCGACGAGATCGTCGACCGTGCCCAGTTTGGGGTAGCCCGCGACCATATCGGGTGACCGCGTGTCCGTGCGGTCGTCGAAGATGCCGAGAATGCGCAGATCGCCGTCGTCCTGCGCCGCCAGTTCCCTCAGCACCGGATCGGCAAGGACGCCGCCGCCGACGATGACCGTACGACGATCGAGCTTCCCCTGTTTGGAAAGCCGACGCACGATGATGGCGACCGCCAGCCGTTCGACTGTGAGAAGCGCCAAACCTGACAAGTACCAGCTCAAGAGCCAGACACGGGAAAAGGAGCCGCCGAGCTGAAAGAAAAACACGATTGCGAGCGCGAAAGCGAAGACAATCGACCAACCCGCCGCAATTCTAAGTCCGTGGTGCAGAGGCGAGCGGAAGACGGAGGTGCTGTAAAGACCCAGAAATTGCAGCACGATAACCGCCAGCGCCGCCATCGCCGAAGCCGCGACGTAATAGTCCAGCGAGCGGCCCCATACGGGCGCGACATAGAATTCGTCGATTGCCAGACCGGCCGCGAGCAGCAGCACGAATTCTCCGAGCCTGACGAGGCCGGCGACGACGACCGGAGAATATGACTTGCCGGGCGCGCTGTTGCTGGCGATCTCCGCGAGCTGAGGATTGAGCGGACGCTTTTCCTTTTCGCCTGTTTCACCCGGGTCTTTTTCCGGCGGCACGTTCTTCATGTCGCCCACGGCAAAAGCGCACATATCTCTGTTTCCTTCGAGTTGGGCTCGCTTCGTCAATGACGCGCCGACAGCGCGGCGCGATAGCCTTGCAGAATGTCCCTGTTCATCCGCTCGACGGTGAATTTTGCGCGAGCGTCCTGCGCGAGAGCATTCGTAAGGGCGTCGCGCGCCGCCCTGTCCATTTTCAGCATCAGCAGCATTGCGGTTGCGAGCGCGTCCGGATCGCCTGGCGGAACGAGCCGATGGGCTTGCGCGCCGAAAATCTCGGGGACGCCGCCGACGCTTGTTGCGATCACCGGTCGCTGGGCGGCGATCGCCTCGATGACGATGTAGGGAAGCGACTCCGCGCGACTCGGCGTCACCAGAATATGTCCGCGCCGCAAAGCCTCGCGCGTCGGCATGCGCGGCAGGAACTCGACGCGGTGAGAAAAACTCAGATGCGCGGACATCTGCCGAAACGCCTCTTCGTCAAGTCCCGAACCAACCAGCGCCAGGCGCAAATCGGCAGGCAATGCCGCGAAGGCGCGCAGCAGATCCTCGACGCCCTTGGCGACGCGCATCTCGCCGATGAAGACAAAATCCGCCGCGTCGTCCGCGGGCGTGACCGGCTCGAACTCTTCGGGAAGAAGTCCATTGTAGACAACCCGCGCCAGCGATGGCGGCGCGGCGACGGCCTTGCAGAAGCGCTGCCGCGCATAATCGCTCTCGAACGGCGCGAAGTCGGTAACGCGCGCCAATACGCGCTCGGCGGCAAAGAAAATGGCGCCAAGAAACGATGCTCCGTCAAAATGTAAACTGCCGCCATGCGGCGTATAAATGCGCGCGACAGGTCCGGCAGGGGCGGGGAAGCCCGGCAGAAGGGCCGGAAGGCGCGCGAAAAGACCGCCCTTCGCGCCATGTCCGTGTACGATGTCGGGCGAGAGTTTCCGAGAAAGGCAGGCGATGCGCCAGGCTATTCGAAGATCGTCCGGGTGCGGGAAACGATGCATCGGCAGCCGAGTGACGCCAAGCGCAAGATTCGGAGAGAGGGCTTCGAGGTGACGCGCCGCCTCGGCTCCGCCTGTCGCTGAATCCGCGACAATCCCAACGCTATGGCCGGCGCGGGCCTGCGCGCGGGAGAGATCGGCCACGTGGCGAAACAACCCGCCGACCGGCGCGCGCATGACATGAAGGATGCGCAACGGCCTTTGTGTCGCCGCCGCAATCGCAGTCTGATCGTCGACTGCGGTCATCCCGGAACCTCTCGTCTTCAGAAAATGCGCTCACGAACAGTCAGTGTGTCGCCGGGCCGTATCGGCGTGTCGAGCGGAACGCGTCCCGTCACGGGCGCGCCATCGACGACGCGGGTCAGATCGACTCCGCCCTGATAGCCGCGCGGCCCGAAACCGCCGGCGATGGCGACGGCGGTGCGCACGGTCATCGCCTCCACGAAGGGAAACTGACCGGCGTTGTTCACTTCGCCGAGCACGAAGAACGGCCGAAACGCTTCAACCTCGACGGAGACGCGCGGCTCGCGGAGAAAGCCGTTGCGCAGACGTCCGGCGATCGCATGCTCGACTTCTTGAGCCGTGCGGCCCTGCACCGGAACCGAACCGATCAGCGGCATGGAGATGCGCCCGGCGCCGTCGACAGAATAGGCGTTGGAAAGAGAGTCCTGTCCGAAGACGATAATTCGAAGCCTGTCGCCGGCGGCCAATGTATAGGGGTCCGCCGCCGACGCGACGAACAGCTCCGGGCGCGTCGCTCCGGGCGCGGCGCAGGCGGACAAAAATCCTGCAGCCAGCGCGGCGATCGTCAGGTACGTCAGGCTTCGGGCGCTTGTCGTCGCCATGGCATTTCCGTGTTTTGCGTCGCGCCAGATCGGTTGCATGAGAATGTATTTACTGGCAGCTGGTTAAGAAACTTTGACTTGGCTGTTTTAACTTGACCGTAACCATGGCGGTTTTATGTCTGTCTCCGTGTAAGCAGGAGTAGACATGCGCGTGAGCATCCATAACGAGATGGAGACGTCGACAAACGAAATTGATCTGTCGCGCCTCGGCCGCACGCTCCTTCACAAGCGCTGGTGGGTAATCGGCCCCACGCTCGCCGCCTTTCTGGGCGCGGCCGTCTTTGTCAACATCGTGAAGCCCCGCTACACCTCCGACGCGCGCCTCATCCTCGAAAATCAGGACGACTTTCTGGGTCGCTCCGACAAGGCGGAGCGCAACGACGCCAATGGACCTGACGCCGAAGGCGTGCAGAGTCAGCTTCAGTTGCTCACCTCGCGCGATCTCGCGCGCCGCGCAATCAGGTCGCTTGATCTGCAGGGCGACGCCGAGTTCGATCCGCTCGCGAATGGAGTCGGCCCTGTCACGCGGCTGATGGTTCTGCTCGGAATAGCGCGCGATCCGACGTTGATGTCTCCCGAGGATCGCATTCTGGAGAAATTCTCCGAAAAACTTACCGTGCTGTCGCCGACCAAGACGCGCGTTCTCTCGATCGAATTTTCCTCGCGAAATCCCGACCTCGCCGCGCGCGGCGCCAACGCCGTCGCCGAGACCTATATAAAGATGGAGCAGGAAGCCAAGCGCGAGATGGCGCGCTCGGCGGCGAAATCTCTCGAAACGCTCGTGTCGGACCTGCGGGAGCGGGTAGCGGAGGCCGAAGCGAAGGTCGAAGCCTATCGCGCGGAGTCCGGCCTGCTCATCGGCGCCAATAATACAATCATACCGACGCAGCAGCTCGGCGAATTGAACAATCAGCTTTCCATGGCGCGCGCGGCGCAGGCGGATGCGCAGGCCAAGGCCAATCTGCTGCGCGAGATGCTGCGGCAGGGTCGCGTTGGCGAAATTCCGGATGTCGCCAATAATGAGACGATCCGACGGATTTTCGAACAGCGCGTGTCGCTGCGCGCGCAGATCGCGCTCGAGTCTCGCACGCTTCTGCCAATGCATCCGCACATCAAGGAGCTGACCGCGCAACTCGCCGACATCGATCAGCAATGGCGCTCCGCGGCTGAACGCACCGCGCGCACCCTCGAAAACGACGCCCGCATCACCGCCGCGCGCGTCGACAATCTCACGCGTCTGCTGAACGATCAGAAGCGCGTCGCCGGTACGGCGGGCGCGGAAGAGGTGAAGCTCCGCGAGCTCGAACGCGCCGCGCGCCTGCTCAAGGAGCAGCTCGAGTCCGAAACCACGAAATATCAGCAGGCGCTGGCCCGCGAACAGATGAAGGCGACGCCCGCCGACGCGCGCATCATCCAGCGCGCGCTGGCCCCCCAGCTCCCCGCCTTCCCCAGGAAGCTGCCAATCATCGCGTTTTCAACGCTGGCCGCGTTGCTTCTGTCGCTCGGGGCGATCATCGCCGCCGAATTGCTGACTGGTCGCGCGCGCGCCGTCGACACGGCCTTGCCGAAGCACGACGATGCTTATGACGAAGAAGATAATGACGAGGATACGTATGATCTCGAAGAGCCCGACAGGGTCGAAGAGGCGCATTCGCGCGTGACGGCGATCAACGAACAGGGCGCGGCTGGCAAATGCGTCAAGGTTCTGGTGGCGCCCTGCGACGATGATGTCGTTGGCGAGGCGGCGGTGCGTCTTGCGCGCACGCTTATTTGGCAGGGCCGAACATTGCTGGTTGCGGCCGATGCTGGAAATCCGGTCTTCGACTCGCTGATCGACTCGGAGGACGCGCCGCTCGGTCTCGCCGATCTCGCAAAGGGCGACGCAAATTTCGAGGAGACGCTTCATCTCGACGCCCTGTCGAGGCTCCATATCCTCCCCGGCGGCGTCGCCGAGGACCCGGACGCGTACGAAGCAGAGCTGCTCGTCGAAGCGCTGGCGCAGGCCTATGACTTCATAGTCTTTGCGGCTTCGACTGAAGAGGCGCTGCGGCTCGGACCCTATATGGATCTCGCCTTTGTGCTCGGTGACGATCCCGAGACGGAGCGTCTGCGGCGCCGTCTCGCGCGCTTCGGCGTCGAGGCGCATCTGCTCGACATGGAGACGCGGACGGAACTCGCGGCCTGAGAACAATCAGGCGCTGAACGCCGACTGCAGCCGGTGATAGAGGTTGATCAGAGAGGGCGTCTGTTTGACGCGGCGCTTGAGACGCAGATAGGCGGTGAGCGTCGGCGCCGCGAGGAAGCCGCGCGCAGTGACTGGCAAGATCGCATCGTAAAGTTCGATCGTCTCGTTGCAGACGCTGCTCTTGTAGCGCGCCTCGCCGGCGCCGAGGTCGAAATGGGTCATGCCACGCGCGACGAGATGGCGCATCAACGCATGCAACAGCAGATCGCCGGGCGAGCAGCGCGCGATGGCTTCATCCTGCTCGAATGAATTCAGCATGGCCGAGAAGCGGCGGCCGCGCACGACGCCGGCATAGGTTGCGACGATCCGTTCGCCGACCCGCAACGCATGCAGTTCGACGCCCCCGTCCTCGTCAATGTCGCGGAGCGTGTTCAGGAGCTTCGGCACGTCGCAGCGCGCGAACGCCGCCCCCACCCCAAAGCGCTCGGATTTCTGCCGGATGAGTGCGTCGACAATCTTCGGCCCCACGCGCGCCTTTGGCGCAGTGCTCATAGGCGACAGGGCCCAATTCGGCGAGGCGCGCTTCCTTGCGCCGCAGTTTCTTGCGCGTGTCGCTGGAAAACCGCGCCGCGAATTCTTCCGCTGAGGCGGGAAGACTCGACCCATAGGCAAAACTTGGGCTCTTCTGAGCGTTGTTGTCGACGAGCGGATTTTCGAAATCTTCGAAGCGGCGGGGTTGATTGCGCAGATAATAGAGATCGGGCCCCGATGACGCGTGTCGCGCGGCCCTTTTCAGCAAGGCCCTCAGGCTTGCACTGTCGTGACCGGAGTGCGGCGGCAGAAGCGGCAGATTGAAATTGCTCTCGCGTCCGCCCATGAACAGCGCAATGCGTATTTTCCTGTCCATCACACAGAATGGAAGCAGCGCATTCGGTCGACCGTCTGCATCGCGCGACACAATGACGAACGGCTCGACCCCGTCGGAGCGTCCGGCGGTGTCGAGCCATGCGGAAAGAAATGCGTAGGATTGATAAGGGCTGATCGTCGCCTCGCGAGAAAGCGTCAGCCAGTCGCTGCGCGCGTCCTCCATTTTTGTGAAGGCGTCGATCGAATTGTGAATCAATTCCGTCGTTCGGTCGTGATCAGGCGGACGCATAAGAGACCGTTAGAGGATTGGTCCTAAAAAACGATTGCAACTCTATTTGCGGTGGCGAATGATCGTGTTCCGGGATCGGGTCATCCAGGCGGGGATGGGTCTGTTCGGCGCCTGTGGCGCGCACAGGCTTGTGGCGCCTTATACGCAGGGTCTCGGGGCGATATTGATGTTTCATCGGGTCCGCCCCGATGCAGCAGAACCCTTTGCGCCGAACGCCGGACTGGAAATCACGCCGGATTTTCTCGACGCCGTGCTCCTGCACCTACGCAGACAGGCCTATGACATTCTCACCCTCGACGAGGCGCTGGAAGTTCTGCGAAGCGGCGGGAGGCCCGGGCGTCGCTTCGTCGTTCTCACATTCGACGATGGTTACAGGGACCTTGTCGAGCACGCGCTCCCGGTTTTGGAGAGACATTGCGCGCCCTTCGTGGCCTATCTAACCGCGGGTTTCGCTGATCGCTCGGCGCGGCTGTGGTGGCTTGAACTGGAGGAAGCCATCCGCCGCCTTCCGAATGTCGATATCGTCGTGGGGGACAGGCGCATCGCTCGGGACTGCGTGACAACGGCGCAGAAGCGGGATGTTCACGGAGAAATCTACCGGGCCCTACGCGACGGCGACGAAACGGCGCTGCGTGAGACGGTTTCCGGCCTCGCCGCGCGCGCGGAGGTTGACGCTAAGGCGGTCACAGAGCAGGCCTGCCTCGACTGGTCCGCAATCGCCGATCTGGCGAGACACGAGCTCGTGACGCTCGGCGCGCATTCGGTGTCCCATGCCCGCCTCGCGAAGCTCGGAGCTGACGAGGCGGGATCCGAAATGAGCGAGAGCCGGTCGCGTATCGCCGAAATGACCGGCGTGACGCCCCGGCATTTCTGTTATCCCGTCGGCGATCCGACTTCAGCGGGGCAGAGGGAATTTTCTCTCGCCTCCAGGCTCGGCTTCGAAAGCGCGGTCACGACCCGGCCGGGGATGCTGTTTTGCGAGCATCGCGATCATCTCCATGCGTTGCCCCGCCTGTCCGTCAACGGCCGCTATCAAACTCTCGCGGCGCTCGACATCTTGCTAAGCGGCGCGCCCTTCGCGCTGCTCAATCGCGGCAGGCGCGTGGCTGCCTGAGCGGAAACATGGCTGTTCGAGGCCCTCTCGCAAAGCTCGGCCAGAGCGACTATAATTGATGCAAGTCAGACCGCGGGAGCTTTTCCATGAGCCTTATGGGCGCACTCATCTGCACGGCCATCGCCTTGTCGGCGGCCCTTGGCGTCTATCTGCGCAAGCGGCAGATCGACAATGTGGCGGCGAACCGCGACACGGTGCCGGGGGATTTCGCCCGCGACGTGCCATTGGAGGAACATCACCGCGCGGCCGATTACACGATCGCGCGGACGCGCTTCGGCATGGCCGAGACCGCCTATGAGGCCACGATCTCGATTTTGTGGCTGGCGGCCTGGATGGCGCCGCTTTACGGGCTCGTCTCGCATTTCTTCGAAGCTGGCCTCACCCGCAGCGTCGCCTTCGTCCTGGCCGCGGGCGCCATAGCCCGGCTTCTCGAAATCCCCTTTTCGCTCGCCAACGCCTTCTGGCTGGAGGAGCGTTTCGGCTTCAACCGGCTGACGCTCGGGACCTTCTTTCTCGATGAAGCCAAGAGCGCCGTGCTCGCGCTCGCGATCGGACTGCCGCTGCTTTACGGCATGTTCTGGATATTGAGCGTCGCGCCCAATAGCTGGTGGCTCTTCGCCTATGTCGCCTTCATGGCGCTGACCATCGCCATGACGGTGATCTACCCCACGATCATCGCGCCGATGTTCAACAAATTCACGCCGCTCGAAGATGGCGCGACCAAGTCGCGGATGGAGGCGCTGCTGCAAAAATGCGGTTTCGAATCCAAGGGGCTTTATGTCATGGACGCCTCGAAACGCTCGGCCCATGGCAACGCCTATTTCAGCGGCTTCGGCAAGGCGAAACGCATCGTCTTTTTCGACACGCTTCTCGACAAGCATACGCCGGAGGAAATCGAGTCGATCCTCGCTCATGAACTCGGGCATTTCAAATTCGGCCATGTGCGGCAAATGATCATCCAATCCGCTATCATCGCTTTCGCGGGCTTCGCCGTGCTTCACTGGGCCTTCGCCAGCGATACTTTCGCAAGCTGGTTCGGTCTGCCGTTCGATCCGGGCGTGGTGCTCGTCGCGCTCATGCTGGCCCAGGAGCCGATCACGCATCTGCTGCATCCGCTGCTCGCATGGCGCTCGCGTCGCAATGAATTCGAGGCGGATGACTTCGCGCGCCGGATCGTCGGCAAGGAGCCGATGATCTCGGCCCTGACCCGACTGACCCGCGACAATCTCTCGACGCTGACGCCGGACCCGCTTTACGCGCGTTTCTACTTCTCGCATCCGCCCGTGCCGGTGCGGGTGGCGCAGTTGCGGGCGGCTGGCTGAGAACTTCTTCGTGAAATGAATATCGCCTCAGTCTGAGCGGCTGTGCTCGTCTTTGTGTTGGGGCACACTATTTGCGCCTCATCCGGAGGCGCGCGGGAATGTTTGCGGAAGCGGCGTCGAGCGCCCTCGTTACGTCGATGGTGACTCGACAGAGGCCAATCGTCTCATACGCCGTCGCCATTGTGTCGGTCCTGCTGGCGGCCGTGTTGCGCTGGCTCGCGGGGGACTGGCTCGGCGGCGCCATTCCCTTTCTGACCTTTTTCCCCGCAGTGCTGGTGTCGGCTCTTGTCGGCGGCCTGTGGGGCGGCGTACTGGCGACAGGCCTGTCAGCATGCATTGCGGGCTATTTTTTTCTGGAGCCGGCGTCGCAGTGGACCCTGAATCTTCGCGGCGGGATAGCGTTGCTGGGCTTCATAATTGTCGCCGCGATCATCGTCCTTGCAGTCGTCCTGCTGAGGCAGGCGATCGATACGATTGCGGTGCAGGAGCAAAATCAGCGGTCGCTGATCGAAGCGGCGCCGAACGGCATTGTCGTGGTGGGTCCCCATGGCGTTATCGTCGGTTTGAATGCGCGCGCGGAGGCGCTGTTCGGTTACGACCGCGCGGAGCTGATCGGCAAAGCGGTCGAAGTTCTCGTTCCCGAAAAGATAGCGGCGGCGCATGTCGGCTTTCGCGAGCATTTCCAGGCGGCGCCGGAAACCCGCCCGATGGGCGCCGGCCGCGACCTGTGCGCGCGCTGTCGCGACGGGCGCGAGTTTCCGGTGGAAATCGGCCTGAACCCGATTAACTGGGAAGGGCGGCGCGCGGTCCTTGCCACCGTGACGGACATCACCGAGCGCAAGGAGCACGAAGAGCGACAGGCGATCCTCGCGCGCGAACTGGAGCACCGCGTCGGAAACATGTTCGCTGTGATCCTCGCCACCATCCGGCGCACGCTGACGCGCGGCAGAAGCATCACTGAAGCCGAGCAAATTCTCACGCAGCGCATCCAGCTCCTTGCAGACGCCCACGCGGTTCTTTCGGAGTTGCTTTTCAGGGAGATTTCGGTCGACCGGCTGCTCGCCAATTCGGTGGGAAGCTTCAAGGATCAGCTCGTGTCAGGCGGCCCGGATATCCCGGTGATCGCCAAGGCCGCGGAAGCCCTGTCGTTCATTTTTCACGAACTGCTGACCAATGCGGTGAAACATGGCGCTCTGTCTCGCCCGGCGGGGATCGTTTTCGTCACCCGGGAAATCGAAAAGGGAGACGAAAGCCCGCTCTTCCACTTTACATGGCGTGAGACCGGGGGCCCGCCGATCGGCGTGGTGTCGCGTAACGGCTTCGGCACGTTCATTCTGCTGGAATTCCCCAAGCAGTTCGGCGGCGACGCGACGCTCGACTACAGTCCGGATGGACTGATCTACAACCTCAGGCTGCCGCTCGAAGCGATCCGGAACGGCGTGACGCCGCAGGCGAAGCCGGGGTGAACCAAGCGTCGCCCCGCTCTTGGGCAGCTTCTGCCCAGCCCCCCGCCATTTTGCGGTAATTGCAGGCAAATAATTGCATTTTCTGCCGATTGGATTGACTCCGCTACGCGCTGTCCAGCTAAACTCCCTTTCGCGGCGCAACATGCCGCTTCGCGAAGGGGACCCTCTTTGTCGATCCAGGTCGCGCTCCATCACGTCACCCACTACAAATACGACCGCCCGGTCGGACTTGGCCCGCAGGTCGTGCGGCTTCGCCCGGCGCCGCATTGCCGAACACGCGTAACGGGCTATTCGCTCAAGATCCTGCCAACGACCCACTTCATAAACTGGCAGCAGGACCCGCATGGCAATTGGCAGGCGCGGCTCGTCTTTCCGGAGCCGGCCCGCGAGTTCAAGATCGAGGTCGATCTTCTCGCCGAACTGGCGGTCTATAATCCGTTCGACTTTTTCATCGAACCCTATGCGGAAGAATTTCCGTTCGTCTACAAACCGGAGCTCGAGACGGAGCTTGCGCCCTATCTGGAGATCGAGCCCGCCGGCGCGCCGCTCGACGACTATGTGCGATCCATCTCGCGCGACACGCGGCGCACGATCGACTTTCTCGTCGATCTCAATGCGCAGCTCCAGAAGGACATCCGCTATGTGATCCGGATGGAGCCGGGCGTGCAGCCGCCGGACGATACGCTGACGCTGCGTTCGGGCTCCTGTCGAGATTCCGCCTGGCTTCTCGTTCAGATTCTGCGCCGGCTGGGCTTCGCCGCGCGTTTCGTCTCCGGCTATCTCATTCAGCTCAAGGAAGACCTCGATCCGATCGAAGGACCGATGGGGACGGACCACGATTTCACCGATCTCCACGCCTGGACCGAGGTCTATCTTCCCGGCGCGGGCTGGGTCGGCCTCGACGCGACCTCGGGACTTTTCTGCGGGGAGGGGCATCTGCCGCTGTGCGGCGCGCCGCATTACCGCTCCTGCGCGCCGGTGTCGGGGGTGGTCGAGCCCGCCGAATGCGACTTCCATTTCGAGATGCGCGTCGAGCGCATTCGCGAGGCGCCGCGCATCACCGCGCCTTTTTCCGATGAAGCGTGGGGCCGACTCGACAAGCTCGGGGAAAAGGTCGACGAGGATCTCAAGGCGCAGGACGTGCGCCTCACCATGGGCGGCGAGCCGACTTTCGTTTCCATCGATGATTTTCAGTCGGCGGAATGGAACACGGCGGCCGTCGGGCCGACGAAGCGCGTGCGCGCCGACGATCTGATCCGCCGCCTTCGCGACCGCTTCGGGCCGGGCGGATTTCTGCATTACGGACAGGGTAAATGGTATCCGGGCGAGAGCCTGCCGCGCTGGGCCTTCGCGCTTTACTGGCGCAAGGACGGCAAGCCGATCTGGAATAATCCCGCGCTGGTTTCCGGCTTTGAGGGGAAAGACGCCCCGGTCAATTCGCTGGACGCCGGGCGCTTCAGTTCGGAGCTTGCGGCGACGCTCGGCGTCGGCAAGGACTATGTCGTCCCGGCCTATGAGGACCCCGCGCATTGGATGCTCAAGGAAGGCGGGCTTCCGATCAATGTCGACCCCAACGATCCGAAGATAGAAGACCCCGAAGAGCGCGCGCGCATGGTGCGCGTTTTCGAGCGCGGGCTCTCGACGCCGAGCGGCTATATTCTCCCGATCCAGCGCTGGAACGCGCGCGCCGGGCAACGCTGGATTTCGGAGCGCTGGCCGTTGCGGCGGGGCAAACTGTTCCTGGCGCCGGGCGATTCCCCCGTGGGACTGCGTCTGCCTTTGAATTCGCTGCCCTGGGTTGCGCCGTCGGTCTATCCCTACATTCACAATCAGGACCCGATGGAGGCGCGCGGGCCGCTTCCCGATCCCTCGCATTTCCAGCAAATCTACAGTGAGACGCGTGCGAGCGGGCAGGAGGTTTTCGGCCAGTCGATCGTCGAAGGCGTCGTGCGCACGGCGCTGGCCGTCGAACCGCGCGACGGCGTTTTGTGCGTCTTCATGCCGCCGGTCTCGCGTCTCGAAGACTATCTCGAGCTGCTCGTCGCAGTAGAAACGACCGCCGCCGATCTCGGCATGCCGCTGCATATCGAGGGCTATCCGCCGCCGGTCGATCCGCGTCTCGAAGTCATCAAGGTGACGCCGGACCCGGGCGTCATCGAAGTCAACATTCATCCGGTGGCGTCCTGGCGCGAGGCGGTGGAGAATACGAGCGCGCTTTACGACGAGGCGAGGCTCTCGCGGCTCACCACGAGCAAATTCATGACGGACGGCCGTTGCGTCGGCTCGGGCGGCGGCAATCATGTCGTGCTCGGCGGCGTGACGCCGCCGGACTCGCCATTCCTGCAGACGGCCCGATCTGCTGAAGAGCCTCGTCCTCTACTGGCAGCGGCATCCTTCCCTGTCCTATCTTTTCTCCGGCCTCTTCATCGGCCCGACCAGCCAGTCGCCGCGCATCGACGAGGCGCGGCACGATGCGCTGTATGAGCTGGAGATCGCGCTCGCCAATACGCCGGCTGCGGGAGACACGAATTTCCCGCTCTGGCTCGTCGACCGGCTTTACCGAAACCTCCTTGTCGATGTTTCCGGCAATACGCATCGTTCGGAAATCTGCATCGACAAGCTGTATTCGCCCGACGGCCCCACCGGCCGTCTCGGGCTCGTGGAGTTTCGCGCTTTCGAAATGCCGCCGGATGCGCGCATGAGCCTTGCCCAGCAATTGCTGTTGCGCGCGCTCGTCGCATGGTTCTGGCGCGAGCCGCAGGAAGGCGATTGCGTGCGCTGGGGAACCTCGCTGCACGACAAATTCATGTTGCCGCATTTCGTCTGGACGCGATTTCCTCGGCGTGCTCGACGATCTCAACCGCGCCGGCTACGCCTTCGAGGCGGAATGGTTTCAGGCGCAATATGAATTCCGCTTCCCGCTTGCCGGCCGGGTCGAGCATGGCGGCGTGACGCTGGAAATTCGCCATGCGCTCGAGCCCTGGCATGTGCTCGGCGAAGAGGGCGCCATCGGCGGCACGGTGCGCTATGTCGATTCTTCCGTCGAGCGCCTCGAGGTGAAGGCGAAGAATTTCGTGCCGAACCGCCATGTCGTCGCCTGCAACGGCCGCCGCGTGCCGCTGCATTCGACCGGCGTGCCGGGCGAGGCCGTCGCGGGCGTGCGCTTCAAGGCCTGGCAGCCGTCATCGGGCATGCATCCCACCACGCCGGCGCATACGCCGCTGACCTTCGACATCGTCGACGGCTGGAGCAACAGGTCGCTGGGCGGCTGCGTCTATCACAGCGCCCATCCGGGCGGGCGCAATTACGACACCTTTCCGGTGAACTTTCACGAGGCCGAATCCCGCCGTCTTTCGCGCTTTCAGGATCACGGCCACACGCCCGGCCGGGTCGAGCCGCCGCGCGCGGAGCCGCCCGGAGAGTTCCCGATGACGCTTGATCTGCGGAGGCCTATTGGTCGTTGAATCAGAGGCCCCGCTTCCAGCCGAGGACGCCGAGCGTCTTGCCGCCTGGATAGCGGATTATGCGCCGATGCAGGGCGTTCCCGATGAGCTGATCGGGGCGGACGGGCGGCCGCGCGCGGATTGGACCCAGCTTCTCGAAACGCTTGCAGGTCTCGGGCAGGGCGGCGTCGAGAACCGTTTCGCCGCCGCGGCGCGCCGCATCGACGACATGGGCTTCACCTATCGCGTGCATGGCGACACGCGCGAGCGGGCATGGCCCCTGAGCCGGCTGCCCCTCCTGTTGGCCGAGAGCGAGTGGCGCGACATTGCCGCTGGCGTCGCGCAGCGGGCCGAACTTCTCGATCGCATTCTGCTCGACGTCTATGGCGAAGGCCGCCTGATCGCCGACGGCGCGCTGCCGCCGGCGGCGGTGGCGGGCTCGCCGGAATTCATCCGCCCCATGTGCGGCGTCAAGCCGGTCGGCGGCCGCTGGCTGCGCTTCTACGCCGCCGACATCGGGCGCGGTCCGGACGGCAAATGGTGGGTGCTGGGCGATCGCGCGCAGGCCCCTTCCGGCGCCGGTTACGCGCTTGAGAACCGGCTCATTCTCTCGCGCGCCTTTCCCAGCCTGTTTCGGGAAATGAAGGTGCGCCGGCTCGCGGGATTCTTCCGCGATTTTCGCGCCAGCCTCGTCGCCGCCGCGACGCGCCCCGATCCGCGCATCTGCCTGATGACCGCCGGTCCGTGGAGCGAGACCTATACGGAACAGGTTTATCTCGCCCGCTATCTCGGCTTCCTGCTCGTCGAGGGCGAAGATCTCGTCACGAGCGAGGGCAAGCTGCATGTGCGCACGGTCGCGGGTCTCAAACGCGCCGACGTCGTGTGGCGCCGCGTGGACGCCGACTGGCTCGATCCGCTGGAGGCCAATGCGGCGTCGCGGCTGGGCGTGCCGGGTTTCTTCGAGGCGATCCGGCAGGGGTCGGTCGCACTCGCCAACATGCCCGGCGCGGGGCTCGTCGAATCGCGCGCGATGATGAGCTTCCTGCCGGGGCTGGCGCAGCGGCTGCTCGGCGAGAATCTGCGGCTCCCGAATATCGCGACATGGTGGTGCGGACAGGAAGCCGAGCGCGATGTGGTCCTGCGCGATTTCGACGAGCGCGCCATCGCCGGCGCCTTCGGCGACACGGCCGAGGGGCTCGACGGGGGCCGCGCGGCCATCGGCTCCGAGATGACCGCGGCGCAGCGCGTGCGTCTCCTCCGCGCCATCGAGACGCGCGGCATGGATTACGTCGGGCAGGAGGTGGTGCAGCTCTCGACGACGCCGGCCTGGCGCGACGGCGTGCTGACGCCGCGCCCCTTCACGCTGCGCGTCTTCGCCGCTGCGACGCCCAATGGCTGGACGATCATGCCCGGCGGCTTCTGCCGCGTGTCAGACCAGCGCGACGCGCGCGCGATTTCAATAAGCTCGGGCGCGCAATGCGCCGATGTGTGGGTGATCGGCGAGGCCGAGCGCGACTCCGCCGGGACGCTTCTGCCCGCGGACAACGATACGCCGGTGGTGCGCGTGCCGGGCAATCTGCCGAGCCGCGCGGCCGATAATCTTTTCTGGATGGGCCGCTATCTGGAGCGCGCCGAGGCGACGCTGCGGGTCGTGCGATGCCTCTGCAATCGCATGACCGAGGTTCAGGGCAATGTGTTGCACGGGCGGCAGCCGGTGGAACGCTGTGAGCGGATGCTCATCGCCTGGGGCGCGGCCTCTTCCGAGGATCCCGGTTCCGGCGCGGCCATCGCATTCGGCGCCGCCAGCAGCGCTGAATTCTACGGTTCGGCCCGCGCCAGCGCGACGCAGGCGAAGCGCGCGGCCTCGATCGTGCGCGAGCGTCTGTCGCAGGACATGTGGCAATTGCTGATGCGGCTGGAGGCGCGCCTTGAAAGCGGGGCAGGGGGCGCGCCGCTGGAGCCGGAAATCGTGGAGATGACCGAGCGCGCGCTCTATACGCTGTCGGCGCTCTCGGGTCTGATGGACGAGAATTTCAACCGCGCGACAGGCTGGAGCTTCATCGATCTGGGCAAGCGCATCGAGCGGGCGATCAACACCTGCCGTTTCGCGCGGCAGTTCGCCGACGACGATCCGACGCTTGAGACGCTGGACGCGCTCCTCGAGCTCATCGATACGCAGATCAGCTACCGCGCCCGCTATCTCGCCGGCCCGGCGCTGGCGCCGGTGCTCGACATGGCTTTGCTCGATCCGTTCAACCCGCGCTCCGTCGCCTTTCAGGTCCGCCGCATCGACGAACATTTCGCCAAGCTGCCGACGCTCGCCGACGACGGCATGATGGAGCCGCAGCGGCGACTCGTCGTGTCGCTGCGCGCCGATCTCGAAGCCGAGGACGCGCGACGCGTCGACGGCCGGCGCATTCTGCTGATCGAGCAGAGACTCATGGCGCTCGCCAATGCTATTTCCGAGAGATATTTTTCCCATGCCAGCGATCCCTCGCCGGCGGACAGACGCTCGAAACTCGCGTGATCTACGACATCAGCCACGTCACGACCTACAGTTACGAAGCCAGCGTCGCCTCGACGCGCTGCGTCGTGCGCCTCAAGCCGCGCGACAGCCGGGGCCAGCATGTGTTCTCCACCCGTATAGAGGCGACGCCGTCGCCGGAGATCGTGCGCGAAAGCGAGGATTTCTTCGGCAACTCGATCATCGAGGCGGTGATCCGCGAGCCCCACGCCAAGCTGCGCATTGCCATGACGGCGCGCGTCGAGGTCGATCGTCTGGAGCCGCCGGCCCCGGGCCTCACGCCCGGATGGGAGAACGTCGCGCGCGACGCGGGAGCCATTCGTCGGCTCGACCGGGGGTCGCCCGTTCATTGGCTGTACCCGGGCCGGCTGACGCCGCTTCACGCGCCGGTGACGGCTTACGCCCGCGAAAGCTTCCTGCCCGGGCGGCCGGTTCTCGAAGGGGCGGCGGAGCTGATGCGGCGGATCAGGGATGATTTCGCCTATGACCCGAAGGCGACGCAGGTCTCCACGCCTCTGGCCGAGGCTTTCAAGACGCGCGGCGGGGTCTGTCAGGATTTCGCGCATATCATGATCGCGGGACTGCGTGGCCTCGGATTGCCGACCGCCTATGTCAGCGGCTACATCCGCACCGTGCCGGCGCCGGGTCAGGCGCGGCTGGAGGGCGTCGACGCCTCGCACGCCTGGATCGCCATCTGGTGCGGCGAGCCTTTCGGCTGGATTCATCTGGACCCGACCAACGCCATGTTCGCAGACGACAATCACATCGTCGTGGCGATTGGACGGGACTACGCGGATGTGTCGCCCATCGACGGCGTCGTCGTGGGGTCGGGCCGGCAGGCGCTCGCCGTCAGCGTCGATATCAATCCCGTTGGCGCTGCGTCGTGACGGCCGAACTTCCACCGCCGATGTCTCATCCAGGCGAGCGGCCATCCGTCCGCTGGGCGCCAATGGACGAGACGATGGGCCGGGGAGCGGAAGACGCTGGCGCCGAGCCTGCGTTCGATCAGGCCGACCTTCTGGTGACGTCCGGGCTGGCGCTGGTCGTCGGCGCGCTGACGGGCGTCGTGGGCGCACTGTACCGGCTTGCGCTGGAGGCGGCCGACCGGTTCAGGGGCGTCATTGTCGCCTTTGCGCAGGGCGAGGGATTGCTCGGCTTCACCATGCTGGTTGCGATCTGCGCCGCCGCCGCTTTCATCGCGGCGTGGATGGTCCGGCGCTTCTCGCCTCATGCGTCCGGCAGCGGCATTCCGCACGTCGAGGCGGTGCTGCGCGGCATGGCGGCGCCCGCCGATTTCATTCTTCTCCCCGTGAAATTCATCGGCGGCGTTCTGGCCATTGGTTCGGGACTGGCGCTCGGACGCGAAGGGCCGAGCGTGCAGATCGGCGCCGTTATCGGCCATCTCGTCGGCTCGACGGCGCGGCGCGGCTGGCCGGACTGTCGCGCCCTGCTCGCGGCGGGCGCGGGCGCCGGGCTGGCGACGGCCTTCAACGCGCCGATGGCCGGCGCCGTCTTCGTGCTCGAAGAACTGGTGCAGAAATTCGAGCACCGCACCGCTCTGACGGCTCTCGCCGCCTCTTCGACCGCGATTGCGACCGCGCATTTCATTCTTGGCGATGCGCTCGAATTCCGCCTGCCGCCGCTGGATTATCCGGAGCCCGCCGTCGGTCCGCTGTTTTTCGTCCTCGGCGTGGCCATGGGATTTCTGGGGATCTTCTACAACTGGCTGCTGCTTCGCACCTTGACGTTCTACGAGAGTTTCTCGCAGACGCCGATCGAACTGCGCGCGGCCGCGACGGGCGCGCTTGTCGGCGTGCTGGCGTGGTGCGCGCCGGGACTTGTGGGCGGCGGTGAAGTCATCACGCAGGCTGCGGTGTCCGGCGCCCAGAATATCTTCATATTGCCGTTCGTGCTGTTGCTGCGGTTCGGACTCGGATCGGCCTCCTATGCCGCAGGAACGCCCGGCGGCCTTTTCGCGCCGATGCTGGCGCTGGGCGCGCTGGCCGGGCTGCTTTTCGGAGTCGTCTGCGGCCTGCTGCTGCCCGGCCTCGATATCCAGCCACAGGTCTTCGCGGTCGTCGGCATGACCGCGCTGTTCACCTCCGCTGTGAGAGCGCCGCTGACGGGCATCGTGCTGGCGACGGAGATGACCGGCAGCGCCGTTCTTTTGCTGCCGATGCTGGCGGCGTGTTTCACGGCCATGCTTGCGGCGACCGTCATGCGTTGCCCGCCCATCTACGAGTTGCTGCGGGACCGTCTGCTGCGCCCCTGAACGGCGCCGGGCGGGGCGGCCCGGCGCCATTATCCTGTCAACGCGGCTCCTTGATCATGTCGACGACGATCCGCGTATCCGGATCGACGAGCACCACCTGATCGTTCAGGACGAAATATTCGAAGCGCTCGACGTCGGGCGCGTCAGCGGCGATGGCGCGCGGCACCGGTTCGAGATCGACCGACTGCGGAACGCGATCGCCCACCCGCACGCAGACCTGCCGCAGATTGGACTTCGATTCGCTCATCACGCCGCGGTAGAGCGCGCGCTCCTGGCGCGTGTCGAGACGGACGCGCGGTGCATAGCCATAGGCTTCGCCCCGACGCTCGCGGGAACCCTGGTAACGCTCCTCGCGCTGCGCGGAACCGTAGCGTCCCTCGTAGCGGCCTTCACGACCCTCAAAGCGGCCTTCACGGCCCTCGTAGCCGCCTCGGATGCCTTCGCGCTCCTCGTCGCCATAGCCGTAGCCATAGACGCCGCCTGCGCCGCCCTCGTCGAGAACGGTCACCACCTCGCGGTCGGCAGGGTCGATGATGGCGATGTCCTCGCCGACCATGACGTAATTGAAGCCCTCGAACTGCGGATAGATCGAGATGACCGCCGGCGGCAGGGGATAGAACTGCACCGAGGGAGGAACGACCGCCCCGATTCGGGGGCTGAAGATGTTCGGCGAGATCCGCTGCACATTCTGCTGCTGCGAGATGATCTGCCGCACGCGGCTGCGGTCGCGCTGGCTCAACTGAATGCGACCGCGACCTTCGCGATTACCCTGCGCCTCGCGACGGTCCTGCATCTCACGACCGCCCTGCATTTCGCGGCCGCCGTGCATTTCGCGATTGCGCTCGGCCTCGCGCCCGCCGGATCCGAAAGCGTCTCGCCCGGTCGCGCCGGTCGAGCGCTCGGCCTCGCCACGCTGCTCACGCTGGCCGGCCCGGCCACCGCGCTCGGTCTCGCCCTGTGTGGCGCGGCGTTCGTCGTCGCCGGCGGATTTGCCGCCAATGCGATCCGCTTCGTCCGGCCGGGTTGTCGCGGCGCCGCCCTGCGCGGATGGCGTGCGGTCTTTCTCTTCATTCTGTGCGCCGCGCTTTTCCTCTCTTCTCTGCTCCTTCTTCGCAGCCGCTCCATGCTTCTCTTTGGGCTTGGCGGCGGCGCTCTCCCTGTCCTCGTCTTTCGCGGCGGCGCCACGCTTCTCCTCCTGTTTCGCGGCGGCTCCCTGCCTGCTTTCCTCCCGCGCCAACTCGCCGCGCTTTTCGTCGGCTCGTTGGGCCGCGCCGGTCTGGCTCGCCCTGCCATGCTCCGCGGCGTTCTTCTGGCCCTTCTGCTCCTCCGCCCGCTGCTCGCTGCGACGCGCGCCGCCCTTATCTTCGCCGGGCTTCTGCGCCTGAGCTGATTCGCCCTGCTTTGCCGCTTCGCCGCCGGGCGAGCCGTGGCGGTCATTCTGCGCATAGCCCTGCGAGAGGCAGAGCGACAGGGTCGCTGCGGCCACCGAAAGGAAAAGCCTGTTACGCATCGCACTCTCCATCTGCCGAAAGCGCCGGCCGTCAGGGCCGTCGCATGTGCTGGGGTCGGTAATGCCGTGCAACGCGCGCGGGCGCGGAATGTTCAGGGAGACGGAAAAACCTCCCGACGCGGGAAATGGCTGGCCACATTAGGGGAAGTCTAGATGTTTCAGCGCCTTGCAAGCAGCCTGGCAGGCCCGCCGCCGTTAAGCTTGCCGGCCCCGATCAGGTGGATGGAGGCGCGATAGGGCTTGACAAAAACCGCCCCCTCCGGTGTGATGCGCCTCGCGTAAAGCTGCAAATAAACGACGCCATCGAATGGCGTTCCCCAGAGGGAGGTTCAAATGGGTTGGCTGATTCCCGCTTGCATGTTGGCGATGGTCATCATCTCCGCTGTTACCCTGACGCGTCTCTAATCGCTCAGGTGAGAGAGTGACCGGCCCCAAGCGGTCCGGTTTCAAGGCCGTCAGCGCAAAGGCGCTGACGGCCTTTTGCTTTTTGTGCGTCCTTTCGAAAGCTTGTCAGGGCAGGCTTCAGGCTGTCGAGCTGACGCGCAGCCCCACCTGACCGAGCGCGCCGAAATTGGCGGTTACAGCGTCGCCCGCTTCGATTTCGAGGGGGGGCATACACGTTCCGGTCGTCACCGACTGACCCGCCCGCAAGGTTATTCCGAGCGACGAGAGCTGGTTGACCAGCCAGGTCAAGGCGATACGCGGGTCGCCCAGGACGGCCTCGCCCCGCCCATCGCGCGTCCAGCGCCTGCCGCTGGCGGTCTGCACCTCACCACGAACGGCGTGAGCCCGCAGGTCGATCCCGCGCCATAAATCAGGCGCGGCCGGGCCGAAGACGAAATGCCGCGCGCAAGCGTTGTCGGCGATGAGTTGCGCTTCGCCCGCTTTGGTAAAGGTCTCGAATCGGGAGTCCGGCATTTCCAGCGACGGATGCAGCGTCCCGACCGCAGCAAGAACTTCATCTTGAGAGTAGGGTGCGTCGCGCGGCGGCAGGTCCTGCCTCATGCGAAACGCGAACTCCGGCTCGGCGACGCGCATGCGGTTGCCCCGGAAAGGCGCTTCGGCGCCGTTCTCCAGAACCTGACCCGAAAGCAGCCGCCCCGCAAGGGGACCGGAAACCTGGATATGCGCCTGCCCGACCGCGCTGGTCGCGGCGATTTTCCACCCCCAGACTGTGCGTCCGGCGACGTCCGGCAGCTGCGCCTGAACCGCGTAGCCCTCGGCGGGGGTGACGGGGCGGCAGCCGTCGGGGAGCGCCTGCAAAGTCGACAGGGATTGCCAGTGCGTCCAGATATGGCGTGCGGCTTCCTCGGCGACGGCTTGGGTATAGGCGCTCATATGGGTGATCTTTCGAAACGAGACGAACAGGCCGCGCAATGACGGCGCAACCTAATCTCGTCGATCCCCGGTCCGCAATCGGCCATCCTGCGTGTCGTTCGCACCAAACGCCGTCGAAACGGCCAATTGGATCGCTGCGTGAGCTGCGAATGCAGGTTGGCGTGGCTTCCACATCGGCCTCGCGCGCACGCTAAAGTTTTGCATCTCCGGGTAGGAGTAATGCGTTAATTATAACAGCAACGCTTAATTTGATTTTCTCCGTGCGCGCTTAGTGTAAAGCCGCGCCTAAAATCAGAGACTTTCGCGCTTGCGGTAATTCGCTTTTTCAATAGTGAAGCTAGCGGTGCGAATCAGGGAACGCGATTGAAGCTTGAACATAGCTTTTGATATGGATTTTGAATGGTGCTGGGTCATGTCGCCGACTACAGCGATGGCGAATTGAAAGGTTCATTTCGGCACATCAACAAGCTTCATCATTGATAAAATTTGTCATTTCTCTTGAGCTTGGCAAATGCGCCAATGACACATGTAGAGTGGAAAGCGCAAACCGGCTTAATTGCTGTTTGACTTGATTATTCCAATAACTTCTCCTGTTTCACGGTGAATCCGATTGCGATTGCTTGCTTGGGGCGGTCGCTCAAAAAGAGATTTAGACATGAAAAAGCTCCTTCTCTCTGTCGCGGCCGTCGCACTTTCCGCCGGTTCCGCTTTCGCTGCAGATCTTCCGTCGCGCAAGGCTCCGCCTCTGCCGCCGCCGCCCCCGCCCCCGCCGCTTTGGACCGGCTTCCATGCAGGTCTGAACGCGGGCTTCGGCTTCGGCACGAATGATCCGGTTTACAGCCAGAACTACGGCGCCGGCACGAATGATCACGAAGGCGCTCGCCTGATGCCCGAGACCAGAAGTCTCATCGGCCAAGGCCAGTTCGGTCCCCGCTTCGATGGTCTGCTTGGAGCGCAAACCGCGGCTCTGGCCACATCCGGCGTTGCGAGCATGACCCAGAACGGCTTTGTCGGCGGCGGTCAGATTGGTTATGATTACCAATATCATAACTTTGTTTTCGGCATCGAAGCTGACATCCAGGGTTCCGGCATTCGCGGCACCAGCCACACCATCGGCTCCGCTTCGTCGAGCGCGTCGTTCGGCTACAGAGGTTTCGGGACCGAAAGCTGGAACGCCATCGGCGGATCGACTGTTAATGCAGGCGTCGACTGGTTCGGCACAGTGCGCGGTCGCGTCGGCTACCTCTGGACTCCGACCATGCTCGTCTATGGCACGGGCGGTCTGACCTACGGTGGCGTCTACGCTAATGTTAATAGCGCGGCTGTCGCGGGCGTGACGCAATCGTTCGGCGGGACCAGCGGGATGCAAATTCTGCAGCCTTTCAGCCCCCCGGAGCCAACTACACCTTCGTCGGAGGCGGCAACAAGTCGCAGACGCTCGTCGGCTGGAATGCTGGTGGCGGCATCGAATGGATGTTCATGCCGAACTGGTCGCTCAAGGCTGAAGCGCTCTACTGGAACCTGGGCAGCATGAATGTTCCCACAGCGTCCTTCGCCACTGCGCCTATTGGCAATGGCAGCCCGCTGGCGACCATCGGCTTCACCCGCGTGAACTACCAGGGCGTGATCGCCCGCGCTGGAATCAACTATCACTTCAACTGGTTCAGCTCGCCAGTTGTGGCCGGATATTGATCCAAATGGAGCGGCGGCTTTGCGCCGCCGCTCCACACATGCGCTACGCTTGCTTCCGATACTCTATCCGTTGACAGTGTGCGGGGAATTGAGTACCGACGACAACTGTCAGATTTACGAGGTCCATTATGAAATCTTCGGCCGCAAAAGCTAAACAAGTCCAGCCGGATCGCATGGAAGCGGTTCCTACAAGGCTGAGGGAGATAATCGCCAAGACCAGCTACGAGGCTCCGAAGGTTGTATCTTTCCCCTTCAATCAGACCAAAGGGACGACGAGCATTCCTCAGGTTTCGATGATGGGTAATGGCTACTGATTTGACCTGATATCGCTTCATGTCATCTAGTCCGGGTAAAGGAACTGTCGCAGCCGCTCTCATAGTTCGTGACGAAGCGCAGTTCCTTCCCGGGTGCCTTGAGACTTTGACCAATCGTGTCGACGAAATTGTCGTCGTTGACACTGGCTCGCACGACGATAGCGTCGACTTGGCCGTAGCCGCTGGGGCGAAAGTCCTTCACCACAAATGGACCGGCGATTTCTCTGAAGCCCGCAATATCGGGTTGGAAGCCGCGCGTTCAGATTGGATTCTATACATCGACGCGGACGAGCGTCTTATCCTCCCGCACGACGGTAAGGTTTCCGAATACCTCGACCCGTCCGCGATCGCCGCCTATGTCAGATTTCGACCGAAGGTTCGATTTACCCGTTACAGAGATCCGCGAATATTTCGAAATGATCCCCGCATCCGTTTCAGGGGAAAGATTCACGAGACCGTTGTGCCCTGTCTGCGCAAGATCGAGAAGGAAGATGGTCTCCCGCTGGTTGCTTCCAGCGTCGGTATCGACCATTTGGGCTATGAGGGCGACCAGTCACACAAGCACGCCCGCAATCTACCGCTGCTGAGACAATCGATCGCAAAAGATCCGGAGCGGATTTATTATTGGCATCATCTTGCGGAAACGCTCGTGGCTTTAGGCGAAAAGCAAGAGGCTCTGGAAACCGCTCTCGAGGGACTTCGTATCGCCGAGTCTCTGCATCAGCCATTACAGCAGGCCGACGCCAGCATGATCCGGCAGCTGGTCGCCCGCCTGTATCTGGAGAATGGTAAGGATCCTCTCGATCTCATCGAGGATGGTCTCAGGCGCGTCCCAGATGATTACGGGCTCCTGTTTCTGAAAGCTCACGCTCTGTTGAGCGCCTCGCGTCCTCGACAGGCCATGGAGGTCGCGCAGACGCTCCGCAGCGTCGATCCTGATTCCCTCTACGATGGGATGCTGGCTTTCGACAGCGGAATTTTTCGTGAGCATGCATGTGAATTGGCTGCGCTCGGCTGCCTGGCTTCCGGAGACCGCAAGGCTGCCGCCCGCTATTATGCGGAGGCGGCTTCCTTTGCGCCGGACGACATGAGCCTGCGCCTGAAGGCGGCCGCGCTGCAGGGGCAAGAACAGTAGGGCGGGCGCCATGCGATTGGACTTCTCTGGTTCGGCGCTTAACCCCAAAGCTTTCAGCACGAGGCCAATGACCTTCTGCGAGCCTGCGACGAAGATTCCACTTTCTGCAATCTGCGACATCATCGCAGTGGAAACAGGGTCTCGCGAAGCGAGAGAAGCCTGGCAGGCGGTTCAATTGCAAAATCTCATCGCCTTCGCAACCCAGCGTTCCGGGTTCTGGAGAACGCGCATCGGCTCGAGACACAAGAGAAATATCAAGCTCTCCACGCTGCCGGTCCTGTCGCGCGAGGATCTCATCGAGCAGGTGAAAAGCGAGGGCAGTCTGTTGCAGCCCGCCGATGGCCTCGAAGCAAAGAGACACGCGACCTCCGGATCAACCGGCAGGCCGACGCAGTTCTTCGTTTCCTCGATGAATATGGAATACAATAGCCTCCGAAGCCTCGCGCAGTATTTCATGGAAGGACGCGATCTCTCGAAAAACAAGACGCTTCTGCAACATAATCCGGCTATTCCAAGAATGAGCCTCCGCACTGAATTGGAGGAAGCGTGGGCAAGTCCTCTGGACGGGCTTTTCAGGTCCGGCAGGCTGAAGGCGATCCAATATTTTCATCCTGATATTGCTGAACTGCGTGCCGAACTCGCACGACATGAAATTGGCTACCTCGTATCATCACCGCGGATAATGGAGTCGCTGCTTCAGTTCAGCGATGCGGCGTTTTTGAAGAAGAGCGGGATTGCCTGCTGGCTTCCGGTCGGCGAGGTCATAGATCCTGAGCTTGTAGGGAAGCTTCAATCACACGGAATTCCAGTCCGGGCGGCTTACTCGGCCGAAGAAGTCGGGATGATCGCCTCCGAGTGCGAGAAGATTTCCGGAGCCTATCACGTCGCCACCAGTAATGTGATCGTCGAAGTGGACAATAGCGATCCCATACGCTGTGGAGAGCATTTGCTGGGCCGCGTTCTGGTCAGCCATCTCCATTCTTACGCCACGCCCATCCTGCGCTACGACCTCGGCGATTTTGCCCGCTACAAGCACAAATGCGATTGCGGCCATGACGGGCCTGTCCTTTCCCATATCTATGGGAAATCCAAGAGTCTCTTGAAGCATCAGGACGGCCGTGTCACGCCGTTCAACATTCGCGACAACGAAATCACCGCAATTGTTGACTGCTCCGAATATCGCATCAGGCAGAGTGGCCTTCGAAGGCTCGTCGTCGAACTTGCGACCGAGGCGTCTCTCTCTCCAGAGCAGGTCGACGCGCTTACCGGGCTGCTCCGCATGCATGCGGATGACGACCTCGACGTCGAAATTTCCACCTGTAAACGTATCGATTGGGGCGCCAGCCGAAAGCGTTTGGGATTTCTGAGCGAGGTTCTCTAGGAGGGCAGGGCGCACCTCGTTTGCGGAGATCAAGGTTGCGCGGGGGACGGAAGCGTGCTCCAAGAGGCGCAGCTGAGGGTTCCAACGATCCTTGCCGGCATTGGAGCCGCCGCCAGGTCCGCTTTCGACTGCGTCCTGGCGACTTCGGGCATCTGACGACGGCGCCGACATTCGTGGAGAGTTCTTCCTCTGTCGCCGCGTAGAAGGGAACGTTCTGCCGGCGTGTCTCCCATATCCCAGGCTTCTCACAGTGACTTTTTTTCAAACGCACGCCACGCTTGCCCGTGCGCTCGCGGATCGCAACTACGATACCCCCACGCCTGTGCAGTCGGCGGTACTGACCAGCGAGACCCAGGGCGGCGATATCCTCGTTTCGGCCCAGACAGGCTCCGGCAAGACAGTCGCCTATGGGCTGGCGATCGCTTCCGCAATTCTCGGCGACGCCGAAAGGTTGGAAACGCGAGATCCGGTCGCGCTTATCGTTGCGCCGACGCGCGAACTCGCGCTGCAGGTTGAACGGGAGCTCAGCTGGCTCTACGAGCATGCGCCGACGCGAATCGTGTCCTGCGTCGGCGGGATGGACGCGCGACTCGAACGCCGTAAACTCTCGGAGGGCGCTCATATCGTCGTCGGGACGCCTGGCCGCCTTCGCGATCACATCGAGCGTGGCGGACTGAATACGAAAAAGCTCGCGGCCGTCGTTCTCGATGAAGCCGACGAGATGCTCGACCTCGGCTTTCGCGAGGATCTCGAATTCATCCTGGAAGCCGCCCCGGTCGACCGACGGACCCTGATGTTCTCAGCCACGATTCCGAAAGGCATTGCGGCCCTCGCCAAGCGCTATCAGCGCAACGCGCGCCGGATCGACGTCGCGGGCGGAGAGTGGGGTCACGCCGACATCGAATACAGGGCGGTCCGCGTGGCGCCGAACGAGACGGAACTCGCGACCGTAAATCTGTTGCGCTACTTCGAACCGCCGACCGCGATCGTCTTCTGCAACACGCGGGAGTCGGTGAGACATCTGCATGCGACGCTGCTCGAACGCGGCTTCTCGGCCGTCCTCCTGTCGGGTGAATTGAGCCAGCATGAGCGCAATCACTCCATGCAGGCGCTCCGCGACGGGCGTGCGCGCGTCTGCGTTGCGACTGACGTTGCGGCGCGCGGCATCGACCTGCCAAATCTGGGACTCGTGATCCACGCCGATCTTCCGCATGACACGGAAGCCTTGCAGCATCGCAGCGGACGCACGGGACGCGCGGGCCGTAAGGGCGTCAGCGCGCTGCTCGTGCCGGCTTCGCGCCGCCGGCGGGCCGAACGTCTGCTCGCCGAGGCCGGCGTTCGCGCCCAATGGAGCGGTCCGCCGACGGCGGAGGAAATCCACGAGCTCGACCAGAAACGCATGCTGCAGGATCCGTTACTGACGGAGACGCCCAGCGAAGAGGATTTCCGCATGGCGAGGCTGCTTCTCGCCGAGCGTGCGCCCGAGCAGCTCGGCGCAGCGCTCGTCCGTCTTTACCGTTCGCGTTTTCCGGCGATCGAGCAGGTGGTGGACCCCGGAGACGCGCCCGAGCGCGACATGCGTCATCCGCGAAGCCCGACCGCACACACCCGCGACGCGCCAGGCAAGCGCTCGCCGGCGGCCAGCCTGACTGGCGAGGCGGCGTGGTTTCGCCTCAACATCGGCCGCAAGAAGAACGCCGATCCGAAATGGCTGCTGGCGATGCTCTGCCGGCGCGGCAATATTACCAGACGCGAGATCGGCGCGATCCGCATTTTCGATCATGAGACGAAAGTGGAAATCGCCGAGTCGGTCGCCGCGGAATTTGCCGCGAATATGGCTCGCCCGAGCGGCGACAATATTCGCGCCGAACGATCGAGCCCGCCTTCGGCGCAGGGTCGCGCGCAATCGCCGGAAGGCCCAAAGCCGACACGAAACCCGAAGCCGAAGCAGAAGAAGATTCCAAAGGACGTGAGAGAGTAGCCCGTCAGCCCTGCGGCCGCTTTTCGCGCTCGACGCGCGTCGCGATCCAGACGACATGTCGAGCGCCGCCTCTCTTGCCATTGGCGCGCACCTTGATCTCCTCGACGGCGAATCCGGCCCTGTGGAGTCGCTGCGTGAAGCTGCGATCGGGGCCCGACGACCAGACCGCCAAAACGCCGCCGGGGCGCAAGGCTGCGCGGGCGGCCATCAATCCCGCGGCGTGATAAAGGCTGTCGTTGGCCTCGCGGGTCAGCCCCTCGGGGCCATTATCGACATCGAGCAGGATTGCGTCATAGGACGCGCGCGCCGAGCGAATGAGCCGGACCACATCCGTTTCCTGGATCGAGACGCGCGGGTCCGTCAAACTCGCCCCGTGTAAGTCAGCCATCGGACCGCGCGCCCACGCCACCACCGCGGGAACGAGTTCCGCGACGACGACGCTCCCCTTTGCATTGAGAACCTCCAGCACGGCGCGAAGTGTAAAACCCATTCCGAGCCCGCCGATGAGGATGCGCGGCGCCGGGCGGGACTGAAGCCTCTCACATGTGAGCGTGGCGAGCGCCTGCTCGGACCCGCTGAGGCGACTGTTCATCAGTTCATTATTGCCCAGCATGATCGAGAATTCCGTTCCCCTGCGCATGAGCCGCAGGGCGCCCTCGCCGCCAGGTATTTGCGCCGTGTCGATCAGGGACCAGGGAATCACATCCGCCTCTTCAGTTCGTCAAACATCTGGCCGACCGCGCAGCGACACGCTGCGTCGAAAGATCAGGCTCAGATTATTCGCTGGCATTTCCACAATCTCGGGCGGTTCGAAACCCGCCTGCCGACCGAGCTCGGCGATTGTCTCCAAATCACGCACGCCCCAGGCAGGGTTCTGAGCGCGAAGGCTCGCGTCGAATTCCGCGTTGCTCGGCGCGGTATGCGCGCCGCCCCGCTTGTAGGGGCCGTAAAGATAGAGCGGCGCGCCCGCAGGCAGTATCGCGGCGGCATTGCCGAACAGGCCCTCCGTCGCCGCCCACGGCGAAATGTGAACCATGTTGATGCAGATGACGGCGTCGGCTTGCTCGATCGGCCAGGGCGTTGTCGCTGCATCAAGTGCGAGGGGCGAGAGCACATTTTCGACGCCGGAGGACGCGATCCACGCCGCGACGCTCTCGCGGGCCTTCTGGCTGGGGTCGGATGGCGCGAAAGTCAGGCTCGTCAGCTCGGCCGCGAAATGCACGACATGTTCGCCCGAACCGCTCGCGACTTCCAGCACGAGCCCCTGCTTTGGCAGAACCCTGTGCAGGACTTCCAGGATGGGCCCCCGGTTGCGGGCCGCGGCGGCCGATGAAAGACGATTGCCGTTCATGCGCTCACTCGGTTTCCGACAACGCACGCTTCCTTCGTTCGCGGGCGATCGTCTGATCCAGGGCCTGAAGGAAACGGGAGCGGTTGGCCGAGGAAAATGGCGGTGGGCCGCCCGTCGTTTCGCCCGTCGAGCGGATATGTTCCATGATAGAACGCTGCGCGAGCGCCAGGCCAATCGAATCCTCTGTGAACGCGCGACCATAGGGCGCAATCGCATGCGCCTCTTTGGCCAGCACGCGCGCAGCCAGGGGAATATCGCTGGTGACGACCACATCGCCCGCAACGATATGTTGCGCGATCCAGTCATCGGCGACGTCCGGGCCGGCGGTCACGATGATCCTCGAAATCAGCGGCGATGAGGGAATTTGCATGAAGCTGTTGGAAACCACGACAGTGTGCAGCCCGTAGCGGATGGCGACCTTGTAGGTCTCCTCCTTTACCGGGCAGGCGTCGGCGTCGATGTAAATCTTGATGGTCATGGCGGCAGTATAGCATAGGGACGCCGGTCCTGACCCTCGCTGAAGCTGGCAGGTCGCGGCCGATTTTGTCAGGCAGTCTACGCCCTGCCGATAATGCGGGACAGCACGGCGGAGAGATCCGCATCGCGGACAGGCTTCGTCAACACGTCATGGCCGTCATACCGATCGATCTTGTCTCTCGGATAGCCGGTTATGAAAACAAACGGCACCCCTCGTGAGGAAAGCGCATCCGCTACGGGCAGGATTTCGAGCCCGTTCAAGTTGAGATCGAGCGTTGCGGCGTCAAACTTTTCTAAGTCGATAAGTTCGAGCGCCTGACTGACCGTGCCTGCGATTGTCACCGACGCGCATCCCAAATCCATCAACATCTGTTCCAGCCACATGCCGATCAACGCCTCGTCTTCCACAACCAGGATGGCGCGGCCTCGCAGGGGAGCATCGCTATTCATGTGCGGAGTCCGGCGTCGGAATATAGAGGGTGCAGACGACGCCCTCCGGCGGATAGTCGAGTCGCACAACGGCCTGCAACTCCACTGTGAGCCCGCGCTGGATCATCTGTGAGCCGAAGCCCTTGTGGACCGGTTGCGCAACCGGCGGCCCGTCCTTTTCCTGCCATCGCACCTTGAGCCGAGAGCGTTCCGGCTTCCGCTCGAGCGCCCACTCCAACAAGACTGAGCCAGTCTCATTGGAAAGAGCCCCATACTTCACGGCGTTGGTCGCAAGTTCGTGAAGGGCGACGCTCAGCGCCAAAGCAATTTTCGGCGAGACGCCGATATTCTCCCCTCTGAGGGCGATGCGTTTGGCGAGGCCGTCCTTGATGCCGAAGGGTTCCAACGCGGCGCGCACGACATCTTCGAATTCCACCTCCTTCCAATGAACGCGATTTAGCAGATCATGAGATCGTGACAGCGCGTAGAGCCGCGATTCGATGGCGTCACGAATAGCGTCAGGGTCGGATGAGTTTCGAAACGCAAGGCGCACGATCGCGAGCGCCGTCGCGAGAGTGTTTTTGACGCGATGGTTCAGCTCGTCAATCAGAAGCCGCGCATGTCGCTGAGCCTTTTCGTGTTCAGTGATGTCGAGAACAGAAACAAAATGCTGCACGACGACCCCATGAAGATCTCTCACCGGGCTGCTGAACATCGATGCCCAAACGTCGGCGCCATCCTTGCGGAGGAAATGAATTTCCTGCGGCCCTTCTGAGCTCGCCTCGAAGGCGGCAAGCAGCTTTCTGAAAACTTTCTGGTCGCTTCCTCTTCCAAGCAGAGACGCGAGCCGCTCCCCGAGAACCTCCTCTTTGGAATAGCCCGTAAGCGCGAGGAAGCTGGCATTTGCAAAGATGATAAAGTTGTCTGGCGTTTTAGCGTTTGTGAACACCAAAGGCATGCGTGTTTCATCCGCCGCAACGACGAACGGCCCGAGATCTCGGTGGAACCGTTCGACATCGGCTTCGGCATCTTTTTGCCCTTGTGACTTTTCGCGCTGCCCCGTCAAAGCTTTGATTCTCACTCTCATGGCCAAACGACTTAGCTTCTCCTCTTGTTCCAGGCGCGCCAATTTCGCACCTCCTGTGGTCCGGTGAGCAAGGCGACAAAGTCGTCGGAGGCTTATCGAGCCCTCACGAAAGTGTTTCACAGGCCCCTGGCTGATCGATGTTGTGAGCCCATCCAGTTTCTCGCCCAGCGGCGGTCGCTGGATTCGACCAGGCCAGCACGCGGATGCCGGATTTGCGGCGCCGGGGCTTGCCCGCGAGGAGCAATCAGGTCGATATCGATGAGGAACCCGGAGCAAACGCCTCTCGACTGTCGCTCGATTATTTCGGCCGACCCCATTTGCCTTCAGCGGTAAAATCGGCAACGTCGCGATCACGCTGAAATAGTGGGGGTTCGAAAAGCGAAAGCGGCGCTGAATAAACATGTCGACATGCGCGATGCGACGTGACTGCGCCCCGCGCGGGGCTAACTAACTGAAATAAATGGCTCCCCGGGCAGCGCTGACTCCCAAATGGTCGATGTGACTGAAATCACCCCGCAAGCAGCGCCAAAAAATGCTATTTCGCTATTGCGAAGCATTCTGACATCCTCCCCTAGTGATGCTCACAACAGTGAGATTTGAGAGGTTGGTGCGAATTCCAACAGGATTGGTCCAGAAGTGTTGGATTTCATGCCTTGGACATGCGCCAACGCATTGATTGCGGGCTCCCGGCGCGACCGTGAGCTGAGAGAAACAGGGGAACCTTATGACGCGCGAGCCGCTCTCGGTCGATCTTGCCCTGCAGGGCGGCGGCGCGCATGGCGCTTTCACCTGGGGCGTGCTCGATCGCCTGCTAGAGGAAGACTGGCTGAAAATCGAGGGGATATCGGGAACCTCCGCCGGCGCCATGAACGCCGCGGCGCTCATCGCCGGCTATGTCGAGGGCGGCCCGAAGGTCGCGCGCGAAACGCTCGAATTGTTCTGGCGGCGAGTCTCCGACGCCGGACGTCTCAGCCCCCTGCAGCGCAATCCCCTCGACGTCATGTTGGGGCGCTGGACGCTCGACACCTCGCCTGTCTTCATTGCGAGCGATCTCATGTCGCGGCTCGTCTCGCCTTACGACCTCAATCCGCAGGGCGTGAATCCGCTGCGGCGCATCCTCGCCGAAGTCATCGATTTCGAGAAAATCGCGCGCGCGCCGATTTCGATATTCGTCACGGCGACAAATGTCTCGACCGGGCGCGCCCGCGTCTTCCGCAATCGAGACCTCAGTCCCGACGCGCTGCTCGCATCCGCCTGTCTTCCCACCATGTTTCAGGCGATCGAGATCGAGGACGAGCTTTATTGGGATGGCGGCTATTCCGGCAATCCGACCATCACGCCGCTCGTGCGAGAATGCGTGTCGCGCGACACGATCCTGGTGCAGATCAATCCGATCGTTCGCACGGAGAGGCCGCGCACCGCGACCGACATCGCCAACCGCCTCAATGAAGTGTCTTTCAACGCCGTGCTGCTCAAGGAGTTGCGCATGATTGCGCTGCTGCGTCAGACGGCCGACCCGGGCGACTGTGAGGGCGCGAGATGGGCTGGCATGCGCATCCATCGCATCTCCTCGGAACTGATGACGGCGCTCAGCGCCTCCTCCAAGTTGCTTGCCGAATGGGAGTTCCTTTGCATGTTGCGCGATGAGGGACGGCGCGCCGCGGGCGCCTTTCTCGATTTCCATAGCGCCGACATTGGCAAATGCTCGACTTTCGACCTCGACGCCTTGCTCGAAGGAATCTGACGACATGGGACTGTTTGGAATTCTCGTCGCACTTTGCGTTCTGATCTGGCTCGCCTATCGCGGATGGAGCGTGTTGATTTTGGCGCCGCTCGCCGCGCTGATCGCCGTCGCCTTTGCGGGGGAGCCGCTCCTTGCGCATTGGACGATTACTTTCATGAACGGCGCCGCGCGTTTCGCGGCGCAGTTCTTTCCGATCTTTCTGCTCGGCGCGCTTTTTGGAAAGCTGATGGACGACAGCGGTTCGGTGACCGCCATTGCGCATTTCATGGCCGAAAAGCTCGGGCCACGTCGCGCGATCCTCTCGGTCGTGCTCGCAGGCGCCTTTGTCACTTATGGCGGCGTGAGCCTTTTCGTCGCCTTCTTCGTGCTCGCGCCGATGGCGCAGGAACTGTTCAGCAAGGCCGGCACGCCCCGCCGTCTTGCGCCGGCTGCGATCGCTCTCGGCACCTCGACCTTCACCATGTCGGCTCTGCCCGGCACGCCGGCGATCCAGAACGCGATCCCCATGCCGTTCTTCGGCACGACGGCTTTCGCCGCGCCGGGTCTCGGCGTGATGGCGGCGCTCATCATGTTCGGCTTCGGCATGTGGTGGCTCATGCGGGCCGAGCGTTCGGCCCAACGCCGCGGGGAGGGCTACGGAGACGCGCCGGCGGCCGTCGTCGACGTCCCGCAGGATCAGATCATCCGCGACAGGGCTGCCGCGTCGCATGAATTCGACATTGCGGAAATACCGCACGGGCGCCGGGGCGACAGGCCGAACATACTGATCGCCATACTGCCGCTTCTTGTCGTCGTCGGCGTCAATCTCGTCATGTCGCTGATTGTCATTCCGCGCATGGACGATTCCTTTCTTTCGGAGGAACGCTGGGGGCCGACGACGCTCGCCGCTGTGGGCGGCGTCTGGTCGGTCATCGTCGCGCTCGCCGTCGCCATCGTGATCCTGATTATCTTCAACTGGAGCCGTCTCACGGCAATTCGCGAGAGCGTCGATTCCGGCGTGACGGCCTCCGCATTGCCGCTCCTGAGCGTCGCGAGCCTCGTCGGCTTTGGCGCCGTCGTCGCGGCGATGCCGGCTTTTGCCGTCGTACGGACGTGGGTTCTTTCCATCGAAGGCGGTCCGCTGGTCTCGCTTGCCATCGCCACCAATGTGCTGGCGTCGCTGACCGGCTCCGCCTCGGGCGGGTTGACCATCGCCCTCGATACGCTCGGCGAGACCTATCTCCGACTCGCGGAGAAACAGGGAATCGATCCGGCGCTGCTGCATCGCGTCGCGGTTATTGGCGCGGGAACGCTCGACAGTCTCCCGCACAATGGCGCGGTCGTCACTTTGCTGGCCGTCTGCGGCTGCACCCACAAGGAAAGTTATTTCGATATTGTCATCGTGGCGATCCTCGGCGCGATACTGGCGCTCGTCGCGGTCATTGCGGTTGGATCGGCCTTCGGTTCGTTCTGATTTTGACGAAGGAAAATGTGGCCACACGCGCCGCGCTGTGAGCAGGCGGCGCGTGGGCGCTTTGTTATTGAGCCGGCGTGGTCGGCGCGGGGGTCGTCGGCGCGGCGGCGTCGGGGCGCGGCTGCGGGCGGCCCGTGTGGCGCACGCGCGCGACGCGGCGGTGACGACGCGAGCCTCTCGTCGGGCTGCGCGGACGCGAGGTGCGCGGCTTATGACGGAAGCTGGTGAACTGCCTCTCAGTCAACTCCAGGGCCTCGGCGTCGGACGCGCCGAGCGCCACGACCGGGATCACGGCCGCAGCCGCGAACAGCGCCGACAGGAAACCGCGACGAGACATTTTTTCCGGGCTTTCATTGTCCACTTCAAATTCCTCCACTGAGCTTATTTTTAAGCGTGGAAAATCTAGCACGTAGCCAGCCGGTTGTAACTTTTTGCCTAGTGGAAAATGTCAAGCTCAAGCAGTTCCAGATTTCCTTTGTCTTTTCAATAATCTGGCGCGCCACTTTGAAGGTTTGGCCGGCGGAAAGGGCAGGGCGGCCTGCTCGGCCTTGGCGTATCGCAGGCTCGGCTGATGAGAATCGCCAGATGCGCCTTACGGCCAGGGTCCCTTGTTGGCCTCGTAGGCGGCGTTGGCGCGCGCCAGTTCCGCGTTGCGGGTTGTCGGCGACCAACCTCCGCCGAGCGCCTGATAGAGGCTGATGGCCGCGTTGAGATGCGCGAGTCGCGCCTGCGTGAGGCTGAAGTCATATTGGAAGTAAGTTGTTTGCACGGTCGAAAGCGCGATCACGTCGATCTTGCCTTCGAGCAATTGCGCCCGCGCCGCGTCGAGCGCGATCTTCGACGCCGCCACCGCCTCCTCGCCGATTTTAACGCTTTTGGCGGTTTCCGTCATGGCGATCAATGCGGTCTCCGTGTCGCCGAGCGCGGACAGGATGCGTTGCTTGTAGAACGCCGCCGCCTCGGCGAAGCGCGCCTTCTCCAATTCATATTGTCCCTGCAGCGCGAAGCCGTCGAAGAGCGGCTGCGCCAGACTGGATCCGAGTTCCCAGGCGATTGCTTCGGGCCGCAGGAGATTACGCAGCACGATACTCTGCAGCCCGTAGTGGCCGTTGAGCGTCACGGAGGGGAAAAACGCGGCCCGCGCGCGCAGCACGGAAAACTCTCGCGATGCGAGGAGCGCCTCCGCCTCGGCGACGTCCGGGCGCCGCAGGAGCACCTCCGAGGGAAGGCCCGGATCGATGCGGGGGTAGTGGAGCGCTTTCATCGAGCCGCCCTTTATGTCGAGCGTCTCGGGGGTCTGACCCAGAAGAACCGCGAGGGCGACCCTGGTTTGTCGCAGCGTCTGCTCCAGCGGCGGAATTGTGGCTTTCTGACCTGCGAGAACCGCCGCCTGCTGGCCATAGTCCAACATGGTGGCGGCGCCTTTTTCCAGTCGCGCCGTGAAGGCGCCGAGCACTTGCTCCGCAATGCGCACATGTTCATGCGCGATGCGCAACTGGTCCTGCGCCGCCAGCACCAGAAAATAGGCGTTCATCACCGCCGCAATGGTCGCGATCTCGATGACGTCACGATCGAAACGCGAGGCGTTGGCGATGAGCCGCGCGGCGTTGGAGGCGTCCTGGTTCTTGCCCCAGAAATCGATCTCGTAGCTTGCGTTCAGCCCCAGGGCGAAGAAATTATTGCGCGTGGCGCTAAACGTCGCGAGATTTTCGGCGAGGTCGGCGGCCTGCGCCTGGCCCGCGCCGCGCAGGACGGCCTGCGACGGATTGTAATTGGGCTTTTCGCTCAAAAGCGTGCCCGGTATCTGCGTGCGCGTCGCATTGGCGCCGAGACCCACAGACGGCCATAGCGCGGAACTGGCGATGCGGGCGTTGGCGTCGGCCTGATCGATGCGCGCGATGGCGCCGGCGATGGCCAGATTGTCGTCGAGCGCGAGCGCCGTCAGTTCGACGAGTTCTTTGGAGCCGAATTTCTTTGCAAAATCAGATCCCGCCGCAATCGGTGGGGCGGATTTTGGTTTCGATTCAAGGAAGCGTTCGGGCGGAACAGTGCTCAGCTCAGGCTTGGCCCATTCAAGATTGCAGCCGGAAAGGCCGACGACCGCGAGGCAAAGCGACGAGGAAACCCATGTTCGGATCGGTCTTGATCGTGCCCGCACCGCCGCCGCCCGCCTTTTTCTTCCCGCGCGATGTCGCAGCCGTCTACATCTATCGGCTTAATCCCACTACAGTCGCGCGTGAGAATGTGGGTGAGCAGTTTTCCACAGAAAATCGCCCTCACATTTTTGTGCGTTGCAGACCCCCTGTCATTTTCGCACTACCAGATGGAATCTGGTCGCTCTAGGCGGGATGGAACATTGGCTCTCATCAGGCGATCGGCCTCGAAGTTGCGTTACTGGCGCCTGCTTGGCGGAGCGCCGGCAATACTATTAGCGATCGCGGGATGCGGACGCGACGCCGATGAGGAGGCGCGCGACGCGCGGCCCGTGCGCGCCGTCGTGATCGAGAAAAGCAAGCTCGGCGAAGTCGTCGAACTGACGGGAAGCATTCAGCCCGAACGCGAGCAGGCGCTCGCCTTTCGCATCGGCGGCCGGATGATCGAGCGTTTCGTCGGCTCGGGCGACGTCGTTAAACCGGGCCAATTGCTGGCGCGGCTGGATTCTCAAAATGAAATGAATGAGCTGCGCTCTGCTCAGGCGCGACTGACCGCAGCGCGGGGACGGCTGCGCGAGGCGCAGAATATTTTTGCCCGCGAGCAGGCGCTGCTTGCGCGCCGATATACGACGAAGAATCAGTTCGATCAGGCGCTAACGGCGGTCGAGACGGCGAAGTCCGACATCGAGGACGCCACCGCCCGGCTCAAGATTGCGCAGGATAACGTAAGCTATACGGAGTTGAAGCCCGATTCTGCGGGCACGATCGTCGCGCGCATGGCCGAGGCCGGCGAGGTCGTGCAGCCCGGCCAGGCCATCTACCGAATGGCGCGCGCCGGAGGCTGGGACGCCGTCTTCGACGTTCCGGCGCGCCTCCTGCGCGATGCGCCGACCGACGCCCGCATCGACGTGGCCCTTTCCGACGATCCGACCGTCGTCGCAATTGCCCGCGTGCGGCAGGTCGATCCGCAAGCCGATCCGAACACCAGAACCTTTCGCCTGCGCGCCTCGATCCAGTCGCCGCCGCCCGCCATGCGACTCGGCGCCTCCGTCACCGGACGCGTGCGATTCGATCCGACGCGGACGATCAGCATTCCGGCGAGCGCGCTGATGGAAACCGACCAGAAGCCGAGTGTCTGGATCGTCGACCCGTCGACCCTGACGGTGTCGCTGCGAAACATCAAGATCAACCGCTTCACCAGCGACGCCGTGATCGTCGCCGAGGGCCTCAAGCCCGAGGACATGATCGTGACGGCGGGCGTGCAGGCGCTGCATCCCGGCCAGAAGGTCAGATTGCTGGACGCGCGATGATGGGCGGCCTCAATCTTTCGGCCTGGGCGCTGCGCCACCGTTCGCTGGTGATCTACTGCATGATCGCGGTAACGATCGCGGGGCTGAACGCCTATCTAAGCCTTGGGCGTGACGAAGATCCCAATTTCACGTTCCGGACCATGGTCGTGCAGGCCGTCTGGCCCGGCGCGACGGTCGAGGAGACTCTCAAGCAGGTGACCGAGCGGATCGAGCGCAAGCTGCAGGAAACGAAGAGCCTCGATTTCATCCGCAGTTATACGACCGCCGGCAAGACCACCATCTTCGTAAATCTGAAAGGCGCGACCCCGCCCGCGCAGGTGCCGGACATCTGGTACGATGTGCGAAAAAACGTTGGGGACATGCGCCACACATTGCCCGCGGGCGTCATCGGCCCCGGCTTCAACGACGATTTCGGCGACACTTTCGGCATCATCTACGGTTTTACGGCAGACGGATTCACGCAACGGGAATTGCGAGATTACGTGGAGGATGTTCGCTCCAGGCTGCTGCACGTCAAGGATGTCTCCAAGATCGAGATGATCGGCGCGCAGGAAGAGCGCATCTACATCGAATTCTCGCCCCGCCAGCTCGCGGGCCTCGGCATCGACCGCACGCAGCTGATCGCGGCGCTTCAGCAGCAGAACGCCATCAGCCCCTCCGGCGACGTGCAGACCGGCGACGAGAAACTGGCGCTGCGGGTGCTGGGCGGCTTCGACTCCGAGAACGACATTCTGGCGATCAACATCCCCGTCAAGGATCGCATGGTGCGACTGCGGGACATCGCTGAAATTCGGCGGACTTTCGCCGATCCGCCGGAGCCGATGTTCCGGGTCAACGGCCGCCCGGCGATCGGGCTCGCCATCGCCATGCGCCCCGGCGGCGACGTGCTGACGCTCGGCAAGAACATCGCCGCCGCGATGAAGAAGGCCACCGCGGAGCTGCCGATCGGCGTCGAACCCATCCTTGTCGCCAATCAGCCGCAGATCGTCGACCACGCCATCGGCGACTTCATGACCTCGCTGTGGCAGGCCATCGCCATCATCATGGCTGTCAGTTTCGTCAGCCTCGGCATGCGCGCCGGCGCCGTTGTGGCGATCTCCATTCCCCTGACGCTCGCGATCGTCTTCCCGATCATGCAGATGGCCGGGATCGACCTGCAAAGGATTTCGCTTGGCGCGCTGATCATCGCCCTCGGCCTCCTCGTCGACGACGCCATGACCACGGTCGACGTCATGACCTCGCGTCTCGCCGCGGGCGACGACAAGGAAAAAGCGGCGAGCTTCGCTTATGACAGCGTCGCCGGGGCGATGCTGACCGGCTCTTTCGTCTCGGCGGCGGGCTTCGTGCCGATCGGGCTCGCAAAAAGTTCGGCTGGCGAATACACCTTTTCGATCTTCGCGGTGGTGTCGATCGCCCTGATCGTTTCCTGGTTCGTCGCCGTGCTGTTCACCCCGCTCATCGGCGTGTTTCTGCTCGCGAAGCCCGACACGCCGGCCCCTCCAGAAGGCTGGCTTATGCGGGCGTTTCGCAAATTGCTTGTCACCGCGATGCGCCGGCGATGGCTGACGATCGGCGTGACCATCGCCTGCTTCATCGTCTCGCTGCTCGTCTCGCCGCTGGTGCCGCGCCAGTTCTTCCCCGCCTCGGATCGTCCGGAACTGGTCGTCGATCTGTCACTGCGCCAGAACGCCTCGATCTACGCCAGCCAGGAAGTAACGGAGCGCTTCGAGAAATATCTCAAGGACGATCCCGATGTCGCGAGCTGGAGCGCCTATGTCGGGCGCGGCGCGATCCGCTTCTATTTGCCCCTCAATGTGCAGCTCGCGCATGATTTCTTCTCGCAGATCGTCATCATCGCCAAGGACGTAGAGGCGCGCGACCGGCTGCAAAAGAAGCTCGAAAAGGTTCTTGCCGAGCATTTCCCCGGCCTCGTCAGCCGTATCGCGCCGCTCGAACTCGGTCCGCCTGTCGGATGGCCCGTGCAATATCGGGTGAGCGGGCCGGACATCGGCAAAGTGCGCGATGTCGCGCTCGAGCTCGCTCGTCGGATGGGTGAAACGCCCTCGGTCGCGCGCATCAATTTCGACTGGATCGAACCGGCGCGCGCGGTTCAGGTGAAGATCGATCAGGATCAGGCGCGGCTTCTGGGTTTGAGCACGCAGGCGATCGCCGCCGTCTTGCAGGGTGTCGCCACGGGCCAGACGATCACGCAATTGCGTGACGACATCTATCTCGTCGACGTCGTGGCGCGCGCGCGCGACGAGCAGCGCATGTCGCTCGATACGCTGCAATCCTTGCAGATCGCGCTCCCCAATGGCTCCGTCGCGCCGTTGAGCCAGGTCGCGACTTTCCAGTTTGCGCAGGAAGATCCGCTGATCTGGCGACGCGACCGTACGCCGACTCTGACGGTGCAGGCCGACGCCAATGGCGTCACCCCGGAATCCGCCGTCGCGTCGCTCGCGCCGGTCGTCGCCGAAATGAACGCCGGCCTGCCGCCGCAATATCGCATCGAGACCGGCGGCACTGTCGAGGAGAGCGCCAATTCGCAAGCCTCGGTGTTCGCCCGCGCGCCGCTGATGCTGTTCCTGATGACGACATTCCTGATGATCCAGCTTCAGAGCTTCAGCCGAATGTTTCTGGTTCTGTCGATCGTGCCGATGGGCCTCATCGGCATCATCGCGGCGCTGCTGATTTTCAACAAGCCGCTCGGTTTCGTGGCGATCCTCGGGATTCTGTCGCTTCTCGGCATGATTGCGCGCAACGCGGTCATTCTTGTCGAACAGATCGAGGTTGAACGACAGCAGCAGTCGGATCAATGGCAGGCGGTGATCGACGCGACCACCTCGCGATTTCGCCCGATCATGCTGACGGCCGTCTCGACAGTGCTGGGGCTCCTGCCGATTGCGCCGACGGTGTTCTGGGGGCCGATGGCTTTCGCGGTCATGGGCGGATTGCTGGTCGCGACGCTCCTCACGCTCATCGTGACGCCCGCCCTCTACGTCCTCTGCTTCGGCGTCAGGGAAGCAGGCTGAGGCGGTTTGTCCGTCGACGGCGCAGACGCGCATTCGGCGCCGCGCGCTCGATATAATCACACCGCGCGCTTCGCCAGCAGAAGACTGTTCGCCGCTAGTGAGAATTCCCGCCAGGCCGCGGCGATGTCGCGCAGAGTCGCCGAGACATAGTCTTTCGACAGCCTGTGTTCCTGCGGAAAATTCGAAAGCGCGCAGGAGGTCCGGTTGAAATCGATCACGGCGTCGAGCAGGGACTGAATGAAGCCGTTGAACGCGGCCTGCACCTGCGGCGTGAGATCGCAGCGGCCGCGTTCGACGCCGACGCCGTCGAGACAGAAGGGCAGGTTCTCGATCACTTCCAGCGCTTCCGCAAAGAAGGCCTCCATGGCTCCGAGCATGGCGCGCTGCGTCAATTGTTCTCTTTGCCCATGCGACAGAGCATAGGTCAGCCTTTCCCGATAATTCGCGAAACTCGCCGACTGTTTCGACGAGACCCATTGCGTCAAGCGCTCGAGCGCGCGGCGGTTGATGTCATCGGGCTTGGCCGGCGAGGGCCGGTCGGCGTTCGGCGGCTCGATCAGTTGCGTCCCGATGCGCTGCGCCGCATTCAGGGCGCCCTCGACATAGCCGCCCCCGGCGCGCGCCGTCTCGGCGCCGCCAAAATAAAGCTTTCCATTCCACATCGGCCCGGCAAGGATCCGATCGCCATAGTCGGGGTGGGTCGCCCCGGCGCATGCCCGGTCTTCCTGCGAACAGGTGAAGGACTCCTGCGCCCAGTCGAGGATATGCAGCTCGCCGTTTTCCAGCGCCTTTCCGAAAAGCTGGACGAACTGGCTGGCGGCGAGCATGGAAAGGCCCTGGCGAAACCGCTCGCGCAGCTCCGGCGTCAACGCAAAAAAGCCGCCGAGCGCCGCCTTCTCGCCCGAAGCGTCGCAGGCGTCGAAGACTTCGCCGAGCACGGCCTGACCGTGAGTCACGAAGGCGTTGCCTGAATATCCGCGCACGCGCCAGGCAGGCGGGCCGGAAAAACCGACGACCGCCTTGGCTTGCGCCGCCATCCATGTCGGCGTTTCGCGCATTCTCGCCGCGACATCCGACGGCAGCGCCGGCGCGAATTGCACTTGTTCGAGAACAAGACGCGGGGGGAGGGCGAACACAATTCTGCGCGCGCGAACCGTCTCGGTCGCGCCCTTCACGTCGAAGATCAGCGCGACATGGTCCTCGCAATCCTTCACCTGTGTCAGCACATGGTTCAAACGGATCGTGGAGGCTGGAAACCCGGCGGCGAGCTGTTCGACGAGCGCGGCCATGCCGCCTTTCAGCCGACGCGCGCCGCCATGCAGGCGCGGCGCGGACTGAATCACGGGCGCCGCATCCGCGTCCGCCATCACCAGAACCTCGCCAGGGTCGTGCTGGTCGAAACTGTCGAGGCCGAATTCATCGACCAGCGCAGCGATGGTGGGCTGGCTTTCGGGCCAGAACCATGTCGGCCCGAGATCGAGCCTTTGTCCGCTTGTCGGGTTTTCGACAGAATAAACGCGACCCCCGAGCCGATTGCGCGCTTCGAACAGCGCGAGGGTAAATCCCGCCTTAGAGAGGGTCCGCGCCAGCGCAAGGCCACAAATCCCAGCGCCGACAATGGCGATATCGAGCACCGCGCGCTCCGCTCCTCATGTCCCGGTCAAAGACTGGAGCAAGGCGCGTGCCGTGGACTGGATGGTCTGCAACTTGCGTATGCCCGCCTCGATCGATTGTCTTTTTTACGAAAGCGACGCGCATGGCCTTCACTTCCATTTGCGCGGCCGACGCTGTGAGCGAAGGCCGCATGGGCCTTTTTCAAGCGGGCCGCAAGAGCGTGCTTCTCGTCTGGCCGACGGGCGGCGAGCTGAAGGCCTATCGCGGCCGCTGCCCGCATGCGGACATGCCCCTGACCGACGCCAGTTTCGACGGGCGGAAAGTCGTCTGCCCGCATCACCAATGGGGCTTCGACTGTTCGAGCGGAAAATGCGTGACGCATGCGGTGCGAAACGCGCTCCACCCTTATCCGCTGCGCATCGAGGGCGGTGAAATTCAGATCGACCTCGGACCGGCCAAGCCGCCTCGGTCCGGGGCGTGATGAAAGGTCCATCTCCGTCCTGCGTGACCATTCACGCAGGACACTGAGGGCGCGCGTCTCGATAATGAAATCATCGGCTATAAAGGCGCTTCCGTCACCCGGCGCGCAAGGACCACCGTGTCGCTTCGCGGCCCGCGGTCGCGGAGCCTTCGACGATCAGGCTCATCGCGCGACGCAAATGTCCTTCGGCCTGCGCCAGCGCTGCTTCCGCCTCCTCACGCCCAAAGCCCTGCAACAGCAAGAAGGCGAGCTTCACGCTCCCGTCGGCCCGTTGCAACGCCTCTTGAATTGACGGCTCGTCGCGGCCGGTGAGGCGTGACAGAATTTTTTCGCTCCTTCGGATCAGTTTTCTGTTGGTCGCCTGCACGTCCACCATGAGGCCGTCGTAGACGCGCCCGAGCAGGATCATGACAAGCGACGACAGCAGGATCAGCGTCACCCGCTGGGCGGTTCCCGCCTTCATGCGCGTCGAGCCGGCGATCGGCTCCGGGCCGGTTTCGAGAAAGATCGCGTGGTCGGCTTCCTTCAGCAGCGGCGTCCCCGGATTATTGGCGACGCCGATGGTCAGGGAGCCCCTTTTCTTCGCCTCACGCAGGCAGGCGAGCGTAAAAGGCGTGGTGCCGCTGGCGGCTACCGCAACGGTGACGTCGCACGCCCCGATCTCATGCGCCGCAACCGCTTCGATCGCCTGATGATATTGATCTTCCGCGCCTTCGACGGCGTGCAGCAGGGCGTTTGGCCCGCCGGCGATGAGCAGCAGGAGCCGATCCTGCGGCCAGCCGAAGGTCGGCATCAGCTCGGCGCCGTCCTGCGCAGCGAGGCGGCCGGATGTGCCGGCGCCGACGTAAACCAGTCGCCCGGGTCCGCGCAGACGGCGCTCGATCGCAATGCTCGCCCGCTCGATCGCCGGCCGCGCGGCGCGAACGGCCGCGACCGCGGAAAACTGGCCCTCGATAATCGATTCCAGAATTTCGGCCGGCTCCCAGACGTCGATCCGGGCGTAGCGCGGGCTTTGTCGTTCGGTCTCTGTCGGGCACATCGGCGCAATTCCAGCTGACAAGCGGGATATGGAAATGCAGGCGGAGAGTTCAAGCGAAGCTTCTTCGCGGCCTTTCGCGGCCCGTCGAAACTTGCCTTCCCGCGCGCGAGGCTCATTCTTTCTGCTAGAAGCTTCGCGCGGAACCGACGCACATGACCGCCATCGAGTCGCAGATGCTTTCCGATCTACGCGAGGCCCCGGCGGCCGTGCGTCGGCAATCCGCCACGCTCGACATGATTCTCCCCGTCCTTGCGGAGCGGTTGCAACGCCGGCCGCCTCAGGTGGCCGTGACCTGCGCGCGCGGGAGTTCCGCGCATGCGGCGACCTTCGGCAAGCATCTCATCGAACGCTATCTCGGCATTGTCACTGCGGCCGCCGCGCCGAACATCGCGACGATCTACCATCAGCGTCTGCGTCTGGACGGCCAGTTTTTCCTGGCGATTTCGCAGTCGGGAAAGAGCGGCGACATCGTCGAGCAGACCGCCGCCGCGCGCGCCTGCGGCGCCGTGACCGCCTGCGTCACGAATGATCCGGAGAGTCCGCTGGCGCAGGCGAGTGAGTTCGTCCTGCCGATGGCGGCAGGCCCGGAGCGCGCCATTCCCGCGACCAAGACCTTCGTCGCGTCGGCGGCGGCTCTCGCGCGCCTCGTCGCCTTCTGGGCGAAGGACGAGGCGCTCGCGCGCGCGCTTGATGAATTGCCGGATCGCCTCGTCGCCGCCGGCGAACTCGACTGGAGCGGCGCCCTGAAGCGGCTCGCGGACGCGGAGAGCCTCGTGACGATCGGCCGCGGTCCGACGCTCGCCATTGCGCGCGAGGCGGCGTTGAAGCTGAAGGAAACATCCGATCTCCATGCGGAAGCCTTTTCCGCCGCCGAATTTCTGCACGGGCCGGTCGCGCTGGTCTCGCCCCGCTTTCCCGTGCTCATGTTCGCGCCGACCGACGCCGCCGCCACGGGCATGGTTGACCTCGCGGCGGATCTGCGGGGGAAGGGCGCGGCGGTCTTCATCACCTCCTGCGACGAGTCGACGCCTGACCGCCTTCCGGCCCTGCCGCCGGGGCATGCGGAGACCGACGCGATCTGTCTGATCCAGAGCTTCTACGCAATGGTCGTGCGTTTGGCTGCAAGGCGCGGCAGGGACGCCGACCGGCCGCGCCATCTTCGCAAGGTCACCCGCACGCGATGAGCCAGCCTCCCCGACACGCCGTCGCCGCGGACGTCGTTTTCGACGGGAGCGTCACGCATGACAACGCCGCTGTTGTGATCGAGGGCGCGCGAATAGCGGCGCTGACGGCGCGAAACGGCCTTTCGGACGAGATGGAGGTTTTCGACGCGCCGCCCGGCGCGTGGCTTGCGCCGGGCTTCATCGACATTCAGGTCAATGGCGGCGGCGACGTCCTGTTCAACGACGATCCGTCGCCCGCGACGATCGCGAAAATCGTCGAGGCGCACCGGCGCTTCGGCGTGACCGCGCTTTTGCCGACGCTCATCACCGACAGTGACGAGAAGATGCGCGCGGCGCTCGACGCCGTCGCGGCAATCATGGCGCGCGAGCCCGGCGTTCTCGGCATTCATCTCGAGGGCCCGTTTCTCTCGCCTCAAAAGCCCGGCGTTCATCGGCCGGATTTGATCCGCGCGCCGCAGCCCCATCACCGGGAGATGCTCGGCGCGTTTCGCGCCGGCGTCCTGCTGGTGACCCTTGCGCCGGAGGAAGCGCCCGTCGGCTTCATCGGCGAACTTGTCGCCGCCGGCGCGAAGGCGTCGCTTGGCCATTCGATGGCCACCTATGCGCAAACACGCGCCGCGATGGCCGAAGGGTTGACGGGCTTCACGCATCTCTTCAACGCAATGCGCCCGCTTTCCGCCCGCGAGCCCGGTCCTGTCGCGGCCGCGCTCGAATCCCCCGACGCCTTTTACGGGCTCATCGTCGACGGCGCGCATGTCGACCCCGCCATGCTGCGACTGGCGATGCGCGGCGTCGGGCGCCCGCTGCTCGTGAGCGACGCCATGCCGCCGGTCGGCGGGGCCGGCGACGCCTTCGATCTACAAGGCAGGCATATCACGGTTCACGACGGCGTCTGTCGCACGCAGGAGGGCGCCCTTGCAGGATCGGCGATCGGGATGGCCGGGGCTGTGCGCAATTGCGTGCGGCTCCTGGGGCTCCCGCTGGAACAGGCGCTGCGCTTCGCCTCCAGCAACCCCGCGCTCTTTCTGGGCCTCGGAGAGGCTCTCGGCCGACTCGCGCCGGGATATCGCGCCGATATGGCGGCGTTCGACCCTGAAGATATTTCCGTGCGAAAGGTCTGGGTCGCGGGCGAGAGATGGGAGTGACGGGCCGGCCAAGACGCTTGTCATCGGTTTGAACTTGACCGGAAAAGGCAATGCGGCGCCGAAGCGTCTGCACGCCGGGCGATACATGGCCCGCGCCCGCTCGGTTCCATAATTGCAGTTGCGGGAACGGTGGTGCTTCGGCTTTTACCCATTCTCTCAGCGCGCCTATTCTGGTTTTGAAGACGGAGGGCAAAGACGGCCCATCCGGCGTCGTAGGGCACAGTTGATGCTGTCAGAAAACGAGATCACCCGTTGGAGAATGATCGCTCCGTCCCTCGTTACTATGGATTTTCACGATAGGGCGGTCGTTTACGGGCAAGGCGACCGGTTGGCGAGTCTGTTTTGGCTGCTTAAGGGAATCGTCAAACTGTCTCACATCACGGAAGGAGGAATTCAACTAACCACCGATGTGATGGGACCGGGCGGCGTATTCGGGAGCACATTGGCGGCACATATATCGGAACACACAGCGACATCGTTGGGTGAAATTCACGTAGCCAAAGTTACGCATGAGGACCTGAACAGTCTCGTAGGCGAGAATCCGGAATTCGCCGCTTTCCTCTGCGCCGAACTCGAAGCCTGGCAGAAACGGACGGAACGGAAACTGATCACTGTCCTCACCAACAAGGTCGAGACACAACTCGTTGAAACCCTACGCGAACTCGCCCTGGTGTTTGGGACTCCGTGCCCACATGGTTACGCGCTCGAGATACCGCTTACTCAGCAAGACATTGCCGATCTGGTGTTTGCTAGTCGGCCAGCGGTGACCAAGGCCATGAACGCCTTGCGTCGCCAGGGCGTACTCGACTACCGGCGGGAGTTGATATGCGTGAACCATACCGCACTAGAGTCCGCGTAATCGAGACGGATCGATTTGTAATCTCAATTACAGACGTGCGAACGGCGGCCCGCTAAATTTCCTCCTCGTTCGGTTGAAGGCATCGGTCCCTTCCGCCGGGGCCGAGAAGGAGAAAGCTCATGAAGCCCATCACGCCGATCACACACGGCTATTTAGATTACGTCACAGTCGCAGTGTTTCTGTTAGCGCCAAAACTGTTGGGGTTCGAAGGTCTGCCGGCGCTGCTGTCCTGGACGCTGGCCGGCGTGCATTTGGCGCTCACGCTAGCGACGGATTTTCCGCTGGGCTGGCTCCGCTGGCTGCCATTTTGGATTCACGGATGGACCGAAAGGATCGTTGGCCCCGCACTGGTCCTCATCGCTTTCGCGCCGAATTTTTCCGGTGGCAGCTCGGCATTTGGTTTTTACATGCTTATGGGGCTCGTGATCATAGCCGTGGGCTGGTTGACCGACTATTCTGGAGAGACGAAACAAGCGCTTAATCCGAGTCTTTGAAATCGGTTCCATGCCCCCAGGGGGTCAGCGAATGGCAGCTTTGGGTCAAAAGCGGCCCACCAGCGATCGTTCCACCCATCGCTGTAATGGGAGCCAAGCGTTACGGGAGACAGGTGCGCCGGCCGGGCCGGGGTCAGCCTTTCTGGTGGCGTGCTCGGCGCTTGGCCTTAGCTGGCGAAGTCGAGCACCGCAGCCGGGCGGCCTCTCCGTCAACCTGGAGGACCGACCATGGCTGGCCTGGCGAGACCGCGATGGCCGCCGGCTTCCCGGCAGCGGTCGGCGTCTCATAGGAGCCGAGATGGCGGGTAGAATAGGTCGGCAGGCTGACCGTGGCGAGGCAGGGCAAGGAGACCGGCTACCCTAGGGTTATAGCAGGGGCAGGGCGGCGTTTCAGGGGGCGGCCGAAGAGGGCCGGGATGGTCGCTACGCCATTGGTGTCCCCTTACCCCGGAGCGTTTTGGGTTCCGGGCGGGGTGGGCGGACGTTCGCAAATCGTTGAAATAATGGCTCCCCGAGTAGGACTTCGAACCTACGACCTAGCGATTAACAGTCGCGTGCTCTACCAGCTGAGCTATCGGGGATCATCTGGTGAAGGGGCGTATACAGGGCAGGGGGTGATTTGCCAAGCCCCTCTGTCGCGCTGTTGAAAATCTCAGGCCGCCGTTTCCGGCGCTGGCGCGAAGGCCGCCTGGGCTCGCGCCACGTCTTCGCGGCGCGGCAGTCCCGCCTCATTGCCGAGATGCTGGATTTTATGGGCCGACGCCGCGCGGGCGAATTCGAAGTGCGCGCGCCATGGCGCTCCCGGCCGCTCGAGATAGGACGCGCAATAGGCGCCGTGGAACACGTCGCCGGCGCCCGAGGTGTCTATGACCAGTTCCGGCGGCACGTGGAGCGAGGGGAGGTGCTGCTGCGGGCCGTCGCCCGTCGTACCAGAAGGTTCCCTTCTCACCGACCGTCACGGCGCCCACGCGGCAGCCCCGGGACTTCAGCCAGGTGAGCATTTCGCCTTCGCTCAGGCCCATCTGCTCGCACAGCTTCTTCGAGACGACGGCGACGTCGACGAAGTCGATCAGCTCTTCGATCCGGGGCCGGAGCGCGCCGCCGTCCAGAGAGACGAGCACGCCCTGTTCGCGCGCGGCGCGGGCGTAATGGATCGCCGCGTCGGCCATATGGCCGTCGAGATGCAGCGACGCGGGCCGCGGAAATGTCGAGACGGACGAAGGGTTGGAGGTAATTGTCGTCGCGGGCCCGCAGGATGGCGCGCTTGCCGTCATTGGGCAGCACGAAGGAGAGCGAGGAGCGCGAGACCTTGCGCGGATGCAGCCGCACGCCATAGGCGTCCGCCATTTCCGCGAACATATGGCCGAGCCAGTCGCGCGCCTGAGTTGTCAGAATATGCACGTCGTGGCCAAGCTTGGCGCAGGCGAACCCCGCCGTCACGGCGTTGCCGCCGAAACTCACCGCATAGTCGCGCGCGACCGCTTTTTCGTCGCCCGCCGGCATGGCGTCGGCGAGCATCGTGACGTCGATATAGGCGTGGCCGATGAAAAGCGCGTCCACTTGATCCTCCAGCGAGACGATTCGCCCATGCGCCGGAGTTTACGACGGCCGGCGCGTCAGAGTGAAAAGCTCGTGCCACAGCCGCAGGACGAAACCGCGTTGGGATTCTCGATGCGGAAGGACTGGCCCATCAGATCGTCGACGAAGTCGATCCTCGCGCCGGCAAGGAAGCCGAGCGAGGCGGGGTCGATCGCAACGCGCGCGCCCTCGCGCTCGACCAGCGCGTCATCGGCCGTCGCCGCGGAATCAATGGCGAATTTATATTGGAACCCCGAGCAGCCGCCGCCTTCGACGGCCACGCGAAACACCGAACCGGGCGCCTCGTTCGAAAGAAGCGCGACAATCCGCTTCGTCGCCTGATCGGTAAGCGCAACGTCGTCAGCCAGGCTGCCTGTCATTCGATTTTCCCCGTACATCATTGCGTCGGCCCGGAGATGCGGGCTATGCGCTCCAAGATAGGCCCGAAGCCGCGGCCTTTCAACGACTGGAGCCCGACCGTGGCGCTTCGCCAGCCCCTCGCGCCCTACGCCTGCGACGCCACGACATCGCGCGGCCGGCTTTTCGCCGTGTCGCCGTCGCCGACGCGCAGCGAGTTCCAGCGCGACCGCGACCGCATCATCCACTCGACCGCCTTCCGGCGCCTTGCGCATAAGACGCAGGTCTTCGTGCCGCTCGACGGCGATCATTTTCGCACGCGGCTGACGCATACGATCGAGGTGGGGCAGATCGCCCGCGCGCTCGCGCGGGCCCTTCGCGTCGACGAGGACCTCGCCGAGGCGGTGGCGCTGGCGCATGATCTCGGCCACACGCCTTTCGGCCACGCCGGGGAGGAGGCGCTCGAGAGCTGCATGAAGCCCTATGGCGGCTTCGACCACAATGCGCAGGCCCTGCGCGTCGTGACGCTGCTGGAGCGCCGCTACGCCGATTATGACGGCCTCGATCTCACCTGGGAGACGCTGGAAGGCATTGTCAAGCACAACGGGCCGCTCGACGCCGGCGGCGCGCCCCGTCTGCGCCCGGTCGCCCGCTATATTCGCGAATTCGACGCCGCTTATCCGCTCGGCCTTTCCACCTTCGCGAGCGTCGAGGCGCAGGCGGCCGCGCTGGCCGACGACATCGCCTATATCGGCCACGACATCGACGACGGCCTGCGGGCGGGGCTGTTTTCACTCGATGAGATCGCGTCCGGCGCGCCCTTCGCCGCCGAGCTGCTGGCGGAGATCGCGACAAAGCACCCCGGCCTCGAACGCGGCCGGGTCATTCACGAACTGGTGCGCAGGGTCATCACCCGCCTGGTCGAGGATGCGATCACGACCTCCGAAGCGCGGCTGAAGCTCCTCGCTGCCGGGAAGCGCGGAGGAGGTGCGCGGGGCAGGGCGGGCGATGGTGGCGCTGTCTGCCGGAGATGACCGCGGCCGAGCACGACCTCAAGCGATTCCTGTTCACCCATATGTATCGGCACGAAAAGGTCATGGGCGTCTGGGAACGCGCCCGCGACGCCATTTCGCGGCTGTTTCCGGCCTTTCTGGAGACGCCGGCGCTGATGCCGCCGGAATGGGCCGCGCTGGCGGCTGGACCGCGACGCGGCGGCGCGGGCGGTGGTGGTCGCCGATTACATCGCGGGCATGACCGACCGCTACGCGCTCAATGAGGTGAAGCGGCTCTTCGCGCCGGCTGGCCGCTGAATCCCCGCCGGCAAACGGGGTGCGCTCGCGCCCGCCCTCTGCTAAACCCCCGGCCAGCTCATCCCGACTGCAGGGCAAACCGGACCTCATGAACATTTTCGACATCTTCCACGCCCGCATCGCTTCGATCCTCGACGGCATGACCGCCGACGGCCGCCTGCCCGAGCTCGATCTTTCGCGTTTCGTGGTCGAGCCGCCCAAGGACGCCGCGCTCGGCGATCTCGCCAGCAATGCGGCGATGGTCTTCGCCAAGGAGGCCAAGGCGCATTTCGCGAACCCGCGCGAGCTGGCGACGGAGATCTGCTATCGCGCTGGCGCAGTCCGAGGGCGTCGCGACGGCGGAAGTCGCCGGGCCGGGCTTCATCAATATCCGCCTCAAGCCGGCAGATCTATGCCGAGGTGCTGCGCGTCGTCGCTCAGCGATCCGGAGAATTTCGGCCGCGTCGAAAAGGGCAGGGCCGGGGCGCTTCAGGGCAAGGTGAACGTCGAATATGTCTCGGCCAACCCGACCGGACCCATGCATGTCGGCCATGGCCGCGGCGCGGTCTTCGGCGACGCCCTCGCCAATCTGCTGGCCTTCTCGGGCTGCGAGGTCACGCGCGAATATTACATCAACGACGCCGGCGCGCAGGTCGATGTGCTCGCCCGCTCCGCCTTCCTGCGCTATCGCGAGGCGCTCGGCGAGACGATCACCATTCCCGAGGGGCTCTATCCCGGCGACTATCTCAAGCCCGTCGGCGCGGCGCTCGCGGAAAAACATGGCCGCGCGCTGCTCGACCAGCCGGAGAGCGAATGGCTGCCCGTCGTCAAGGTCGCCGCGATCGACGCCATGATGGACATGATCCGCGACGATCTCGCCGCGCTCAACATCCGCCACGAGATGTTCTTCTCCGAGCGCACGCTGCACGACCGCAGCGCATGGGCCTTCGAAGATCGACGCCGCCATTGAATGGCTGCGCGAGAAGGGTCTCGTCTACGAGGGCCGCCTGCCGCCGCCGAAGGGCCAGCTTCCCGACGATTGGGAGGATCGCGAGCAGACGCTGTTCCGCTCGACCGACTTCGGCGACGACGTCGACCGCGCGCTGAAGAAGTCCGACGGCTCGCCCACCTATTTCGCCGCCGACATCGCCTATCACAAGGACAAGATCGATCGCGGCTTCGACACGCTCGTCGACGTCTGGGGCGCCGATCACGGCGGCTATGTGAAGCGCATGGGCGCGGCCGTCGCGGCGCTTTCGGATCGACAAGGTCGCGCTCGACGTGAAGCTCTGCCAGCTCGTGAAGCTGATGCGCAATGGCGAGCCGGTGAAAATGTCCAAGCGCGCCGGCGATTTCGTCACGCTGCGCGAAGTGGTCGACGAAGTCGGCGTCGACGCCGTTCGCTTCATGATGCTCTATCGCAAGAACGACGCGCCGCTCGATTTCGACCTCGCCAAAGTCATCGAGCAGTCGAAGGACAATGCCGGTCTTCTACGTGCAATACGCTCATGCGCGCGGCAAAATCCGTGCTCCGGCAGGCGCTCGCCGCTTTCCCGGATATCGACCTGACGCCGTAAGGCGCTCGCCGGGGCGCGGCTCGATCTGCTGGAGGACGAAGGCGAAATGCAGCTTGCGCGCATGATCGCGCAATATCCGCGCGCCATCGAAGCGGCGGCGGCGGCGCATGAGCCGCATCGCGTCGCCTTCTATCTGCATGAGTTGTCGAGCGTTTTTCATGCCCATTGGAACCGGGGCAAAGATCAGCCACAATTACGCTTTGTTAATGCAACGGAGAGAGATTTAACGAGCGCCCGGGTCGCCCTGGTTTTATCCCTAACCACCGTCCTGGCGTCGGGTCTGAAACTTCTCGGCGTGAGCGCTCCCGACGAAATGCGTTGACGCGCGGCTTTCGATCTCTCGGTCGGACGCGCTTCGCTTTGCTCTATGCTCCATCCCGGGAAGACGATCGAGGTGAGTTATGCGTGAATCGTCCGTCAGAGGCCCAAGCGTCGATCTAACAGATTTCGAGCGGCGCATCAGGAACGGGGAAATCAATTCGGGCCCAAGGTCGAGCCGGCTCAGTGAACTCGCCCGACTGCGTCAGGCCGAGAACGAGGCCGACCCCTACAGCCGTATCCTTCCCGATCCGCGCGCGCCCCGGACGCGCCGCCGCCGCCGCCTTCGCCGCTCCCGCCGCCCCCCAAATGGGATGCCGGACTGCGCGGCTCCTACGACCCCGAGCGGCCCGAGCCTCGCTATCAGGAGCAGGATCGACACGTCGCCTACGCGCCCCAACCTGAACCGGCCTATGCGGAGCCGGCCTACCAGGAGGAGGCCTACGCCGAGCCGGACTACGCCGAGCACCATTACGAGCAGGCTCATCACGGCGGCGCCGAGGGCGGCTGGCAGGACGACTCGCACTATCTCGACTATGGCGACGAGCCCGAGCAGGGCGCGTCTGGCGTGGGCGGCAATATCCGCCGTTATCTGAAGCCCTGGCACGCCGCCGCGGCCATCGGCGTCATCGCCGTCGGCAGCGTCGCCTGGGGGTTCCTGCACCGTAGCGGGGTTGGCGGCTCGAAGGAGATCGCCGTCATCAACGCGCCGGAAGGCCCGGTGAAGGTGAAGCCGACCGCCCAGACGGATGAGGAAGCCCCGTCGACCAATGGCGCGGCCGTGCTCGACCGCAAGGAGCCGCCGGCCGTCAAGCAGATCGTGAACAATCAGGAGCAGGCGGTCGATCCGACCGTCGCGCCCAAGGTCGTGACTCTGGGCAACGGCCCGGTGGACGCGCCGCATGAGTCGGCGCTCGGCGCCTCGCCGCACAAGGTCAAGACCGTGACCGTGCGTCCGGACGGCAGCCGTGTCGACGACGCCGCGGTGCCGCCAGCGGCTGTCGAAGACGTCATGGACGCGCCGGCGGCTCCGATGCCGGCGTCGAAGGGCGAGACGCCCAAGCCGCAGACCAAGCCCGCCACCACCGCGCAGGCGCCGAAACCCAAGCCTGCGCCCAAGCCCGCGCCCAAGGTCGCCGCGGTCGAGCCGCCGGCCGAGGACGACGCCGGGGCCGCCGCGCCAGCGGCGACCGCTTCCTCGAACGGAACCTATGCGGTTCAGTTCGGCGCCGCCGGGAGCGAGGAGGAGGCGCGGGTGTTGCTCAAAACCGTCTCCGCCAAATATGGCGTGCGGGCGACCTTCAAGCCGGCCAAGGTCGACGGCAAGATGGTCTATCGCGTTCGGGCCGCGGGTCTGAGCAAGGATTCCGCCAACGCTGTCTGCAACAAGGTCAAGGGCGCGGGCGGGAATTGCTTCGTAGCCGGAAACTGATCTCCGTCATTACCGGGCGGCGCGGCGATCCGGAGCCAGATCAAGGCTCCCGGATCGCCTCGCTTCGCTCGCGGTGACGGGACAAGTCTCAATCTGGAGCCCCCATGCGCGCTTTCATCTGCGGCCTGAAAGGCCTCGCCCTCGAACCCGATGAGCGCGCCTTTCTCCGGGACGCCGCGCCCTGGGGGGTGATCCTGTTCCGCCGCAACGTGGACAACCGCGAACAGGTGGCGCGCCTGACATCCGAACTCCGCGACGCTCTCGGACGCCATGCGCCCGTTCTGGTCGATCAGGAAGGCGGCCGCGTGCAGCGGCTCAATACGCCGCACTGGCGCGCCTATCCGAGCGCCGCGCGCTTCGAGCAGGCGGCGGCCGACGCCGCGCAGGCGGAGCGTCTCGCCTGGCTCGGGGCGCGGCTGATGGCGCATGATCTTCGCGAGGTCGGGATCGACGTCGATTGCCTGCCGGTGCTCGACGCGCCGGCCGAGGGGTCGCACGCCATCATCAGCGACCGCGCTTACAGTCGCGACCCGGCCCGCGCCGCGACGCTCGGCCGCGCCGCCGCCGACGGGCTGATTGCCGGCGGCGTGGCCCCGGTGATGAAGCACATCCCCGGCCACGGCCGCGCGCGGGCCGACAGCCATCTGGAGCTGCCCGTGGTCGAGGCCAGCCGCGAGGAACTGGAGGCCGTCGACTTCCCGCCCTTTACGGCCAACGCCGACCTGCCGATGGCGATGAGCGCGCATGTCGTCTACACGGCCATCGATCCCTCCGCGCCGGGCACGCAGTCGAGGATCGTCGTGAACGAGATCATTCGCGGCCTGATCGGCTTCGACGGACTGCTGATGACCGACGACCTCTCCATGAAGGCGCTGAGCGGAAGCTTCCGCGAGCGCGCCGAGCGCGCCATCGGCGCCGGCTGCGACATGGTCCTCCACTGCAACGGCGACCTCGCCGAAGCCATGCCGGTGGCCGAAGGCGCGCCGGCGCTCGGCGGCAAGGCGCTGGCGCGGGCGGAAAAGGCGCTGGCCTGCGTTCGCGAGGTGGAGCCGTTCGACGTCGCGGCGGGGGTGGCCGAGTTCGAGAAGGCCTTTGTTGCTTTCGCATGACGATGCGCTACTGTGTTAATATGAAAAACATCACAGTTACCGTGGACGATGAGACCTACCGTCGCGCGCGGATCAAGGCGGCGGCCGAAGACACTTCGGTTTCAGCCGTCGTCAAGCGCTTCCTGACCGAATTCGCCGCGACAGAAACGCAATTTGAGCAACTGAAGCGCGAAGAAGCTGAATTGCGGGCGAAAATTGAGACTTTTCGAGCCGCCGACAGGCTTTCGCGAGACGAGGTTCATTCAAGGCGTTGAAGCCGGTCTTCCTCGACACGAACATCCTGCTGTATTCGATCAGCAGCCATCCCGACGAAGCCGGAAAGCGCAAGCGCGCGCTCGCCCTGCTGGACCGGGACGTCCGCCTGTCTGTTCAGGTCTTGCAGGAGTTTTACGTGCAGGCCACCCGCGCATCGCGCCCGGACGCGCTCCCGCACGCGATCGCCGCTGGCTTGATCCGCGCCTGGCAACGCTTTGAAACGCAGGAAACGACCCTCGCGATCGTGAACGCCGCCTTGGACATCAAGGCCCGCTACGGTTTCTCATATTGGGACGCCTCGATAATTGCTGCGGCTCTCGCGCAGGGCTGCGGGGAGCTCTTTTCCGAGGACCTGTCCGATGGCCAACTGGTCGGCAGCCTCCGAATCGTAAACCCCTTCCGCTGAATGACAGCCTGGCCGGCGGCTGTGTTCTCAGGCGATCAGCCATCGCCTGAGCGCCACGAGCGACCAGACAGCCTCGACCACGCCGAACGGCCACGCGCCCTGCAGGAATCCATATGCCGAGCCGAGCGCGCAGGACACTGCGAACAGCAGGATGAACCAATGGCTGCGGTGTTCGAGCGCGTAGGTCACGAGCATTGCCGAAACCGCGAAGAGGCCGAAGAGCGTCAGGGCGTCCATTTATTCATCCCGCGCGAAACCGTCACCGCGAGCGAAGCGAAGCACTCCAGAGCTGTGATGAGGCTCTGGATTGCTTCGTCGCAATGACGGGCGACCTTCAGACTCCCAGAACTTCCCGTGCGCGCGAACCCAGACGGCCCAGCCAGGATTGCTTCGGCATCTGCTGGACGAATTTGCAGCTCGCGCCTTCGCAGACAGGGTGCACCCTGTTGGCGCGAACGCTGGCCCTCAGGGCCTGCATCGTCTTGTTGTTCCAGATGTCGGTGATGGAATCGGTGTTGATGTCGCCCACGTCTTTCGTCGCGTAGCAGCAGGGGCGCACGGCGCCGCTGGACGTGATCAGCGCCCAGCGCCATGGATAGGCGCAATCCTTCACCGAAACGTCCGACGACGGCATCGCGACGTCGTCGATCTCGGCGCCGGATTCGCCATTGTCCGACTTGAAGAAGACGACCTTGTTCTGATCCAGATACAGCGGCATCTTCAGTTCGGACGCGCGCTTCACCGCCTTCTTGATGTAGCCGTCCGATAGTTCCGGGTAATTCCACAAGCCCTGCTCGGCGTAGTCGAACCGCCAGCCGTCGCGATCGATCTTGTATTTCGCCATCGTCGCGTCATCCCAATGATTGAGATGCCAGAGGCACACGCGATCGACGCCGAGCTCATGCGCCAGCTCGATGAATTGGACGACTTCCTCGATGTTCTCGCGCATGAGGGTCATATTCATGAAGATTTCGGGATATTTGTTCCCGTTCCTCAGCGAAATGACCTTGCGAATATTGTCGAGGACGATCTGAAGATCGAAACCGCGAATTTTCGCATAGGTTTCCGGCGTCGCCGCATCGGTCGACACATTGAGCGACAGCTTCAGATGCGAATTGACGAGCGTATTGATCTTCTTGTCGTTGAGCAGCGTGAAATTCGAGTTCACATTGACGGCGGCGTCCGGATTTATGTAGCCGCTTTCCATGATCTTCCAGAAAGACGGACTTGCGGTCGGCTCGCCGATGCCGTGGAGCTGAATCGAATCCGCGACGGCAAGCGCGGGCCGCAGGGTTTCGATCTGGTCGTTGGGCATGTGTTTGAGACGGTGCACGTCGCCGATCGCATGGCCGCACATCACGCAGCGCAGATTGCAGATCGAGGTCGTCTCGACGCTGACCAGAGTTGGCAGGCTTTCGATAGAGGTGTTCTGCGCCGCGAGCTCGCGCGCGCAAATTTCCCGATTCTTCATCACAAGCCTCTGAGGCCAACCCTTCGGTCGGCGAAAAAGCCCTGTTAGACCATCGACCTGGGTTTGACAATAAGAGCAGGACATCAATACTCAGCGCCTGGAGCCGTCGCGACCCCTGTATCTTGTGGATGGACGGCCGAAAAGGCCCGTCGCGCTTGCGACGCCGGCGCAAAGCAACCAATCTGCCGGTGATCGGCGGAGAATCGATGGCGCAGGAACTTTCTTTCGATCTGGAGAGCGAAGAGCGCGCGGAAGGCGAAGCCTTTCTCGTGGACGTCGACGGATTCGAGGGGCCGCTCGACCTGCTGCTGGAGCTCGCCCGGCGTCAGAAGGTCGATCTTGCGCGAATCTCCATTCTGGCGCTGGCCGAGCAATATCTGGCCTTCATCGATGAAGCGCGGCGGGTGCGGCTGGAGCTGGCGGCCGATTATCTGGTGATGGCGGCCTGGCTCGCCTTCCTCAAATCGCGCCTGCTGCTGCCGGAACAGCCGAAAAACGGGGACGAGCCGTCGGCCGCGGATCTCGCCGCCGCTCTGGCCGAGCGCCTGCGCCGGCTCGAACTCATCCGCCTCGCCGCCGACAGGCTCACCCAGCGCGCCCAGCTCGGCCGCGACATGTTCCTGCGCGGCGGGCCGGAGGGGCTGGAGACGATCTCGCAGGCGAATTATCAGGCGAGCCTGTTCGATCTGCTCTCGGCCTATGCCCGGCAGCGCTCAGAAGACGGCGGTGTCGCGCGTGGTGCTCAGGCAGCGCACGGTCTGGTCGCTCGCCGAGGCGCGCGAGGCGCTGGAGCGGCTGGCCGGCGTCGCCGCGCGAATGGACCGTGCTCGACGATTTTCTGCTGCAATATTGCGCTGATCTGCAAACCGCGCGGACGGTCCGCGCCTCGTCTTTCTCGGCCTCGCTCGAGATGGTGCGGGAAGGCCAGCTCGACATTCGGCAGGACCGGCCTTTTGCGCCGCTCTGGCTGCGCCGGCGCCCGACGCAGCCCGCCGCAGGAAAGCCTGCTCTGATCAACTGGAGGACGCGCATTGGCGCAGCCCGCTGAAAAAATAGAACTCTTCGACGTCAACAGCGACGAGGCGCTGGCCCGCAACGAGGTCGCGCTGCGCGAGGCGGAGCGCATCGTCGAGGCGATGCTGTTCGCCGCCGCCGAGCCGCTCGACGAAAGCGACATGACGCGCCGGATCGAGGACGGTGTGCCGCTGGAGCAGGTGCTGGAGCGCCTGCGCGCCCATTACGCCGGGCGCGGCGTCAATCTCACCCGCGTCGGCAAGAAGTGGTTTTTCCGCACGGCTTCCGACCTGAACTGGATTCTCGCCCGCGAGCAGGTCGAGGACAAGAAACTCTCCCGCGCCGCGCTGGAGACGCTGGCCATCATCGCCTATCACCAGCCGACGACCCGCGCCGAGATCGAGGAAATCCGCGGCGTCGCCATCTCCAAGGGCACGCTCGACACGCTGCTGGAGACCGGCTGGATCCGCCTGCGCGGCCGCCGCAAGGCGCCGGGCCGGCCGATCACCTATGGCACGACCGACGCCTTTCTCATGCATTTCGGGCTGGAGCAGATCAGCGATCTGCCGGGTCTCGACGAGCTGAAGGGCGCGGGCCTGTTCGACGGACGCCTGCCCAAGGGCTTCGGCGTGCCGCAGCCCTCCGACGACCATGCGCTCCGCGACGACGAGGAGCCGCTGGAGGACGACGCGCCGCAGCTTCTGGAAATGGATTTCCCGGAGGAGCCCGAGCAGCTCGAGGCGCCCGAGGCTCCGCTCGGCGGCGACGAGGAGTAGGGGCGGGTCTGGTTTGTGAGGCGGCCTTGCCCCTCACCCCGACCCGCTCGCGGGGAGCGGGTCGGGGTGAGGGCAAAGCCATAATTGCGCCCTCTCTCGCCTTGTTTTTGGAGCGCGGGCCGCATAGGTTCCCGGACAGTTCGGCCGGGGCGCCCGTTCTTATTCAACCGGAGGTTTCCGCCATGGGCGGTCTGTCGATCTGGCACTGGATCATCGTCGGCGGCGTGGTGTTCATCCTGTTCGGCGGCAAGTTCAAGATCTCCGACGTGATGGGCGACGTCGCCAAGGGCATCAAGGCCTTCAAGAAGGGCATGGCCGAGGACGAGGACGGCAAGCCCGTCGAGAAGACGGCCGAGCCGCGCGCCATCGAAGCCGACAAGACCGGCGACCGGCCCCAGATTTGATGTCCTGACGCATGTTCGATCTCGACGTTGGCAAGCTTGTTGTCATCGGCGTCGTCGCGCTGATCGCGATCCCGTCGAAGGACCTGCCGCGCGTGCTGCGCACCGTCGGGCAGATGACCGGCCGCATGCGGCGCATGGCGGCCGAGTTCCAGGGCCAGTTCATGGAGGCCATGCGCGAGGCCGAGCTCACCGATCTCAAGAAAGAGTTCGAGGAGACCAACAGGAAGATCATGGACAGCGTGAAGCTGGAGGGCTCCTTCGATCCGCTGGCCGAGGCGCGCAAGCAGATGACGCAGGCGGTCGAGGGCGTGGCGCCGACCAACCCTCTGGCGGTGAAGGACGAGAAAGCGTCAGATGGCGAGAAGCGGCCCGAGGGCGGCGGCGCGTCGCCGGAGAAGACTTAGCGCTTTTCGGAAATGGACCGCTCACGCCGCATCTCGAACCTGCGGTCAAATGCGAATGAGTAAAGCATGAACGAGGCCGACGAAGCGGAGATCGAAGCCAGCAAGGCGCCGCTGATCGAACATCTGATGGAGCTGCGCGAGCGCCTGATCAAGGCGTTGCTCGCCTTCCTCGCCATGTTCGTCCTCTCCTTCTTCTTCGCGAAGGACATCTACAACATCCTGCTCATTCCCTACACGCAGGTGGCGGGGCCGGAAGCGCGGCTCATCTACACGGCGCCGCAGGAATATTTCTTCACGCAGATAAAGGTGGCGCTGTTTACGGCGGCGTTTCTGTCCTGTCCGGTGATTTTCTCCCAGCTCTACGCCTTCGTCGCGCCGGGGCTCTACCGGCACGAACGCTCGGCGTTTCGGCCCTATCTCTTCGCGACGCCGATCTTCTTCGCCATCGGCGCGCTGGTCGTCTATTTCCTCGTGATGCCGAATCTGCTGCATTTCTTCATCGGCATGCAGCAGGCCAATGAGCCGGGCAAGGCGCAGATCGAACTTCTGCCGCGCGTGTCGGAATATCTCTCGCTGATCATGACGCTGGTGCTCGCCTTCGGCGTCGTCTTCCAGATGCCGGTGATCCTCACCCTGCTCGGACAGGTCGGAATCGTCTCGTCGCAGTTCCTTGTCGATCAGCGCCGCTACGCCATCGTCATCGTCTTCATCATCGCCGCCATTCTGACGCCGCCCGACGTGTTCTCGCAGCTCGCGCTGGCGTTGCCCGGCATGCTGCTCTACGAGGCGTCGATCTTTTCCGTGCGCCTCATCGAGAAAAAGCGCGCGGCGGCCGAAGCGGCGGCGCAGGAATGAGCGACAAAGCGCGCGCTTGACCCATCCCGCCGCACGCGGGACAAGGGCCGACGACACTCCCCGCCGTCATGGCCGGGCTCGTCCCGGCCATCCACGCCGAGACGCTGCGACATGCGGCGCGGCGTGGATGCCCGGCACAAGGCCGGGCATGACGCGTTTATGCCGGTAGGCCGATCATGTACGACATCAAATGGATTCGCGAGAACGCCGATCTCTTCGACGATGGCCGCCGCCGCCGCGGGCTGGAGCCGCTGTCGGCGCAGCTTCTGGCGCTCGACGACGCCCGCCGCACGGCCATCGGCGAATTGCAGAGGGCGCAGGAGCGCCGTAACGCCGCCTCCAAGGAGATCGGCGCGGCCATGAAGGCCGGCGACGCCGCCAGGGCCGAGGCTTTGAAGGCCGAGGTCGCCGAGATCAAGGAAAACTGGCCGGCGCTGGAAGAGGCCGAACGCTACGCCATCGCCGAGCTCGACGCGCGCATTGTCGAGCATTCCCAATACGCCGCTCGACAGCGTGCCGGACGGCAAGGACGAGCATGACAATGTCGAAGTCGTTGTTTGGGGGACGCCGCGCAATTTCGACTTCACGCCGAAAGAGCATTTCGACCTTGGCGAGGGTCTCGGCCTTATGGATTTCGAGGTCGCGGCAAAACTTTCGGGCGCGCGCTTCGTCGTGAACAAGGGTCCGCTGGCGCGACTCGAGCGCGCGCTGGCGCAGTTCATGCTCGATCTGCACACGAGCGATCACGGCTATATGGAAGTTGCGCCGCCGCTGCTCGTGCGCGACGACGCCATGTTCGGCACCGCGCAATTGCCGAAGTTTCGGGAGGATCAGTTTTCCGTGAGCGCCGGCCGGCCGGCGACGCCGTCCGATCCGACAGTCGAACCCTTCGTTTCCACGGCCGACTTCTGGCTCATCCCGACGGCCGAAGTGCCGCTGACCAATCTCGTCCGCGAGTCGATCATCGACGAGTCGCAACTGCCGCTGCGCATGACCGCGGGCACCTATTGCTTCCGCGCCGAGGCGGGCGCCGCCGGCAAGGACACGCGCGGCATGATCCGCCAGCATCAGTTCTACAAGGTGGAACTCGTCTCGATCACCACGCCCGAGCAATCGCTCGACGAGCATGAGCGCATGACCGGCTGCGCCGAGAAGGTGTTGCAGGCGCTGGAGCTGCCCTATCGAAAGGTCGTGCTCTGCACCGGCGACATGGGCTTCGCCTCGCAGAAGACCTATGATCTCGAAGTCTGGCTGCCGGGGCAGGGGAAATATCGCGAGATATCGTCCTGCTCGGTGTGCGGCGATTTTCAGGCGCGGCGCATGAACGCGCGTTCGCGCGGGCCGGACGGCAAGCCGCGCTTCGTGCACACGCTCAACGGCTCGGGCGTCGCCGTCGGCCGCGCCATGGTCGCCGTGCTGGAGAATTATCAGGAGGCCGACGGCTCGGTGACCGTGCCGATGGTCTTGCGCCCGTATATGGGCGGACTGACGCATATCGGGCGGTAGACTTTGGCCGCGTCCGCCATTGCGAGGAGCGCTTCGCTCAGCTCGCAATGACGGCCGCTCCTGGCAGAACAAGAACCAACAAAGGAAACGCAGTCGTGAAACTTCGCTTCGCCTGTCTCTTCGCTCTCATCGCAACGCCGGCCTTTGCTGTCGATCCGACCGGAATTCCGCAATGCGACACGCTGCTGAAGAAATATGAGGCCTGCTCCTCGCTGTTGACGCCCAAGCAGGTTCATGCCGCGCAGAAGGAACTGCTCGACGGCGCCATGGGCATGCGCGCCGCCTCGACCGATCCCAAACTGCGGCCGGAACTCGAGCGCTATTGCACGGATACGTTCGAGCGGATGAAGAAGGAAAGCGATATCAAGGAGTGCATGGCGAAGCCGTAAGGCTGCCGCCAGCTTCGTCTGTCATTCTTCGTGAGCTCCGAGCAAGCCGTCTCGAAGCGATTGGGGCGCCCCTATCCTTCGAGACGGTCGACTTGCGTCAGCAGCGCCAGGTCTGTTCCGCCGACATTCGCCGTCGCCACGAAATCCGGGCCTGCTGCGCAGCGCACGACATAGCCGCGCGAACGCATCTCCGTCAGCCGCGAGACCGCGCGCTGAAATTCGCGCGCCTCGGCGCCCTCGGGCGCGTCATAGAGATATTCGGGCTCTGCCGCCGCCGAGACGGCGAGCAGCGTATGCGCCTCGTAGAGCACATCCACCAGCATGATGAGACGGCGCGCCTCGTTGCGCTGCTCCGGCGCGAGAATTGGCGCGTCCTCGAGCATCACCACGTCGAAGCGCTGCGCCAGCGCCATGAAATCCGGCGCCGAATGCGCGCGCCCGCAGAGCTCCGCGAAGCTCAGACGCGCGACACGGCCGGCCGCCTGCGGAATGAAGAGCGTGCGGCGTTTCAGTTCAATGGTGACGGGCGCGCCATGCCTGACGCCGGTCAGCGCGACGAACAGCCCGTCCATCGCGGCATGGGCGCGTTCGTCGGCGGGAGTGAACCAGACTTCGCCGGCGCACTCGCCCCGCGCGCGATAGTCGATCGGCGCCGCGAGACGCTGCACGTCCATGCGTTGCTGGAGCAGGGCGATGAAGGGCAGGAAGAGGTCGCGATTGCGTCCGCCGTCATAGAGCCGCGACGGCTCCACATTTGAGGTGGCGACCACAACGACCCCTTCGGCAAAGAGCACTGTAAACAGCCGCGCGAGGATGGAGGCGTCGGCAATGTCCGTCACCGCGAATTCGTCGAAACACAGGAGCCGCGTCTCGGCCGCGATCTCCTGCGCGACGCGCGTCACCGGATCGGCGACGCCGTCGACCGCCTTGCTGCGCATCCGGTGCAGCCGTTCATGCACATCGGCCATGAAGCCGTGGAAATGCGCGCGGCGCTTCCTGTCGACAGGGGCCATGTCGAAGAACAGATTCATCAACATGGTCTTGCCGCGCCCGACCGGCCCCCAGAGATAAAGGCCGCGCGGCGCCTCGCGTTTCCTCAACCAGCCGCGCATGAGGCTCCCGAGCCCCGCCGCGGGCGCCGAATGTTTGCCGAGCGCGTCGACGAGCGCCTGAAGCTTTCTTACGGCCTCGCGCTGCGACTGGTCGGGCCGCAGATCACGTTCCGCGACGAGTGCGTCATATCGTTCGACCAGATGGCGCTTCATCATCACGCGCGCCGCATCCGGCCATGGGCGGCGTCGAAGGCGCCCGGCCGCAATTCGCAGTAGAGAATGCGGTCGGGATCGACGGGCCCCGGCATGGTGATCTTGCCGCGCGGCACGCGGGAAAAGCCGACGCGCGAATAATAGTCGAGATCGCCGACGAGCAGCACCAGCCCATGGCCGGCGGCGCGGGCGGCGTCGAGGGAGTGGCTCATCAGTTTCTCGCCGACGCCCTGCGAGCGAAAGGCGGGTTCGACGGTGAGCGGCCCCAGCAGCAGGGCGGGGGTCTCGCCCACGAGAATGCCGGTCATGCGATTTGCGCCAACAAGAAGCGTGCCGACGCGCGCGACGAAGGACAGCGACAAATCCGGCGGCACGGCCTCGCGCAGCCGGAAGGCCGTGCGGGCGTAGCGACCGGGGCCGAAGGCGCGCTCGTCGAGTTTCTCGATCTGCGCCTCATCGGCCGCGGTCATGGGCAGGAATGTGATGACTAAATCGATCATGAGCCTGAGCGAGCCCATAACATGCGCCGCCAGCCGGGCAAAACCGTCGCTGTTGTCCCATCGCCATATTTCGTGCCACGCTTGAGCAATGGGCGGGATCGAGATCGTCAGGGCAGGGACCGCCGACGCGCCGCGGATTGCGGAAATCCATGTGGCGGCCTGGCGGGAGACCTATGCGGGCATGATGCCCGCCGCGACTCTCGCGGGGCTGGACCTCGCGGAGTGGACCGAAAGATGGCGCGGGCGCCTCGCGCGCGCGGACGCTGCCGAAGCGACTTTTCTGGCGCTGGACGAGTCGGGCGCGGCGGGCTTCGGCCATTGCCGCCCCCAGACGAGCCAGAAGCTCGCGCCGCTGGGCTATTCGGGCGAGATCGCCGCGCTTTATCTGCTGCGCCGAATTCAGAGACGTGGCGTCGGAACCCGGCTTTTGCGCCGGATGGCGACGCATCTTCTCGAACATGGCTACGACAGCGCCAGCGTCTGGGTCTTTCGAGACGCGCCGCACGCGCACCGCTTCTACGAAGCCCATGGCGCCACGGCGACGGGCGTCGAGGGAGTCTGGGAGATTTACGGCATGACGCTGCCGGATCTGGCCTATGGCTGGCGCGATCTGAACGGGCTCTCCGGGCAAGCGAGGGCCGGATAAGCGCGGCCTTGACGCGTCGCCGGATCGGCCCTCAATGTCAATGGAGGCTATTCAGCAACTGCCGCACGAACGGCGCGCGTTTGAAGGCGGCGAGGTCGATCATCAGCGGCTCGCCTTCTTTTGCCTTGTCCCCGACCCCTTCGCGCGCTTCGCCGAGAACCCCCGCCCGATAATCCTCCAGAGTCAGGAACCCGGAATGGCTTCTGTCCCAGCGCAGGAAGATTCTCATCTTGGCGCGATTATAGGCTTCCGAGCGGTCCCAGTCGGCGGCGATGTCGGCGAGGCCGAAGCTGAAACGCAGCCAGGCCTCCGGCGTGACGCGGCCGGTCTTCTTCGGGTCCATCTCGGCGAAGGTCTTGTCGATGAAGTGGTTGGCTTCGGGCGTGGAGACGTAGCCGTCCTTGTTCTCGTCGAACATCTGGAAGACGGCGTCGATCATGTGGATTGCGTCGCTCTGCGCCCGTGCCGGCGTTGCGACGAATGCGAGAAGAAAAAACACCGCAGCGATGGAAGGCTTCATTATAAACGAATCCGTGAGCAAGCTTTGCGCTTACCAATAGGGCGAGACGGGCTCGCCGTCCAAATATTCAATCAGGCGCGCAGTCGTGGCGGGCGTAATGTCAGGCGGCAGCGCGTCCAGCGAGAAGAACTTCGCTTCGGCAATTTCATGATTTGGCGCGGGCAGTTCGTCGCAGCGGAAATGCCGTACGACGTAAAGCGCCACATGGTCGCGCGGCGAGGCGCGGCGGTTGAGATAGACGCCATGCAGCGTCGGCGCGCCGAGAATGTGGACGTTGCCTTCTTCCTGAAGTTCGCGGACCAGCGCCTGAAGCATGGTCTCGCCGCTCTCGACGCCGCCGCCGGGCAGATAGAAGCCCGGCACATAGGTGTGCCGCACCAGCAGAACGCGGTCCTCTGAGTCGATCACCAGCCCGCGCACGCCGAGCGTCATCGGCCGCTGGAATGTCGCCGCGAGCGTGATGAGCCGCGAGACGAGCCGCCCCCGAACCGATTGCCGCGCGGGCGCCTTTTGCAGCGTGGTCGTCACCGGAGGCTCCTTTTCTCGGCACTATGGCAAATGGCGCGCGAAGGCTCTAGGACTATCGGCAAAATTTTCGCCCTTCCGCCGCAGCAGAGGCCGACAGTGAGCTTCCTCCTCGCCCATCTCTCCGACGCGCATATCGGCCCGATCCCGCGCCCCAATCTGCACGAGCTGCTCGGCAAGCGCGTCACGGGCTATGTCAACTGGCTCTACAAACGCGCGGGCCAGCACGATATGGGCGTGCTTGGACGGCTTGTCGAAGACATGCGGGCGCAGCAGCCCGACCATGTGCTGATGACCGGCGACATTGTGAACATCGGCCTGCCGGCCGAGATCGCGCTGGCGAAGGAGTGGCTCGGGACGCTCGGCGCGGCCGACTCCGTGAGCTTTACGCCGGGAAATCACGACGCCTATGTCGCCGACGTCACGAGAATGGTGCACGAGGTCTTTGCGCCCTGGACGACGGGCGAAACCGCTGCGCCGGGTTTTCCCTATTTGCGCCGGCGCGAAGGCGTTGCGCTGATCGGCCTCGACTCAGGCGTTCCAACGGCGCCATTCGTCGCCTCCGGCCGTCTCGGCGAGGGTCAGCTCGCCGCGCTCGGCGCGCTGCTGGACCAGACCCGGGCGGAAGGGCTGACGCGGGTCGTGTTTCTTCACCATCCCCCGAACGTCGGCGGCGCGCGCGTCCTGCGCGGCCTCGACGACGCTGCGGCGTTTGAGGCGATGATCGCGCGCCATGGCGCGGAGCTGATCCTGCACGGCCACAATCACAAGCCGAGCGTCGCCCATATCGCGGCGCCGGGCGGGCGGGCGCCGGTCGTCGGCGTCGCATCGGCCTCCGCGAGGCCCGGCGGGCATTATCCCGCTGCCGCGTATAATCTTTACGCGATCGAGCGGGAGGGCGACGCGTTGCGTCTCACCCTGCGCCGCCGCGAGCTGAACGAGGCGGGGGAGGTTGTGGAAGCGTCTCTGCCCCTCACCCCAACTGCGGCTTACCCCGGAAAGTAAGTCCGATACGCCCACATGACGATCACCGCCAGCAGGCTGAAAAAGGCGACCGAGCCAATCAACTCGATCAGGAAGAGAAAAGCCTGAAACGCCTTGCCGCTCGCAGGCGCGGGCTTTTTCGCCGTCGCCTCGCGCACGACCTTCGCCGCGCCGCCGCTGGCGTAGTCGATGGCGAGGGCCTTCTCGCGCTCGATCAGTCGATGCGCGACGTAATTCGTCGCGGCCTCTACGATTTCGTCGATCTCGGCGCTTTCGCACAAAACGATGCGGGCGTGCCGCGTGTCCTGCAGGAAGCGGTAGGTGCGCCGGTCGCGGTCCATCTCGACGAAGCCGATGCAGTCGATGAACAGCCGGGGTCGTTCGCCTGGCGAGACGGCAAGGTCGAACAGGTCACAATCTTCCGGCGCCTGCGCCAGCACGGGCGCGATGGCGTCCGCGAGAAGCTCCAGACGGACGATCTCGGCGGCGCGAAGGTCGGCGACGGCGGCGGAGTGTTCGGCGTTTTCGATGCGCGCGCGGCGCAGCGCGGTGGCCAGCGTCGCCATGCGCTGATCGGCCGCCGTCTTGGCGGGGCCTTCCGACGCGGCGCGCCCGGCTATGGCTTCGGGTGAAAGCACGGTGGAGACGCGATCGCTCCCCGCCCGCCGTCTCAACCAGTTGGGCTGAGGGCTTTCGCTCTTGGGCAGGGGCTCTTCCATGTCACTCACTCGCTTCGCCCTCACCGGCGCCGCACTTAACGCTTTCATTACTATAACGGTACAGTCCCGGATGAAAGCTCGGCAAGGGGCCGGGTGAGAACAGGGGTCGACTTTTCCCCCGCCCAGCGGCTAGGGAATCAGCTTGGCCGCCGGTGATTCCGGCGATTTAACCATAAAGCGCGTTCGCAAACGGACGCCCGGAGGGAACCCAATGGCTGCCAGCGAATCGGACACCGGCGGCGCTCTCCTGGAGCGCATGCTGCTCGGCCTCGTCTTCGCGACAGTGGCGGCGCTGGAGGCCTCGGGCGGCCCGGAACATCTCCTCATCGCAGGCTTTTTCGCTGCGGCCTCGCTTTATCTGCTGCGTCCGTCGAGCGAACGCGGACGGCAATCTGTCAATTTCGCGGTCGATTTCCTTGCGGTCGGCGCCTTCGCGGCCCTCTGCGACCGCTCGGCCGTATTGTGGCGCGCGCCCGAAACCCTCTCGGAGCTGTTCCGCTTCTCGCCGGTCGGTGCGGGGGTCGCCGCGGCCCTTTATATCGCTGGCGTGCTCGTGCTCACGGCGCGCTCGCGCATGCCCTTGCGCCTCGCGCTTTTCCTGCTGCCGTTCCTGTTCAGCCTGTTCATCGCGCTCGGCTCGCCCCCGGTGACCAAAATCGGCGCCGCCCTGTTTTTCGGTCTCGACGTGCCGGAGACGATCGCCAAGATCGCCGGCCGCACGCTGGTTTTGTTCGTGCTCAACGAGGCGATCGTCGTCGGCGTGCCGCTGGCCCTGGGTCGCTTCCTGCCGCGCCAGTGGCGGCCGCACGAGATTCTCCTGTTCTCGGCCTTCGTCGCCTCGCTCACGCCCTTCATCGCCTCGGCCGTGCCGCTTTTCGTCACGCCCTATGTTCCTCAACCGGTCGCCGCCGTCGGGGCGGCGGTCGCGCAGGCGCTGGCGCAGGCCGGCCTGTGGGGAGAAACCTATCTCGTCACGCAGGCGCTTGCCGGTCTCATGCGGGCCACCCCGTCGCTTTCGGCCGTCGTCTACAATGACTGGAAGACCGGCGCGGAAAAGGGCGCGGTCTATGGCTTCGTCTTCATGGCGCTGGTGCTGGCGGTCGGGCTCGTCGCCTCATGGCCGCTGGCTGTCTCGGTGATCATCGTTTCGGGCCCCATCGGCGCGGCGCTGATCGGGGCGGTCACCTATCCGCTGGCGCGCGCCATCATGGAGAGCACGGATGCGACGCCGCCCTTCGTTGGTCGGCTGGAGGAAGCGTATCTGCGCCCGGCGAATTACGCGCGCGGCGCGGTCGCGGGGGCGGCGGTCGCCGTTGCGCTGATGTTCGGCCTGCCGACCGCGAGCGGAATGAACCGTTTCTTCTTCGGCGCGGTCACGGGCGCGCTGACTTATGCTGGCGTCGATCTCGCCTTCGACTTCTATGAACTCATGCGCGTGCGGCGTCAGCATTTCCGCAGCTGGCGCGTCTATTCGCTCGGCGCGCTGCTCGGCGCTTTCATCGCAGGCGCCATCGCCTGGTATTTCGACGCCGACCAGCTTGCGACCGTGGTGCGCAAGTTCTTCGCCTATATCTCGCTGGATTACGCCGCGGACGGCAAGCCGATCAGCGATTACATCGTGCGCCCGCTGTTCTCGAAATGGGGCGGGACGAACCTCGGCCCGGTCGATGGCGGGACGCGGCTTCTCTACAATGAGTCGCTGTCCGGCGTCATACAATGGGTGTTCGCGGCGCCGCTGTTCTCGATCAATCTGTTCTTCCTGACCGCGCTCGTGCAGCGCAGCCTTCAGCCGCTGCGCCAGCTCGCGAGCTGGGAAGGTCTCGACATGCTGATCGAGAACGCCGTGCGCGTTCTGCGCTGGGGCCTGTGGATGGCGCCGGTCATCTATTCCTTCCTGAAGGCGACGCCGGACCCCACCTGGTACAATCAGGACGGCCTCATTCGCACGGGCGTCGCCACCTGGATGAGCTATGTCCTGCCGGACAATGATTTCCGCGCCTGGAGTCTCGACATCTTCACGGCGCTGCTCGCCTATGACGCCATTCGCGTGCTCATCTGGTTCGACCACATGGGCCTGCGCGTCGCGACGCTGGTGAATTTCTCTTTCGTCGGCGGCGACGCGCTCGACGAGTCGGCGGCGCGCTTCCTCGGCAAGGAGCAGGTGAGCCGCGCCATTCCGGAAGGCATTCGCCGCTTCGGCACATGGGCGCCGCTGCTTCTGCCCTTCTACATCCCGCGCGACGCCGAATGGGACAAGGCGTGGACCGCGGCCGAGCAGATGAGCGTCACGCGGCCGCCGTCCTACACCTATCTCGTCGGCGGCTATCTGGTTTATGCGGGGCTCGTCGCGATCGGGCTCGTGCTCTTCCTGCTCGGCCGTCTCGCGCGCGCGCAGAAGATTCCGCTCGAAGGGATCACCGGCGGCGGCGGCGTGCCGGGTTCGCGGCCGCTGACGCTCTCGAACGGCCTGATGACCAGCGAATGGTTCGAGGACGGGCAGGGGGCGATCCGCATCGAGGGCGTCGCGCGCGGCGGCCCGCCGATCGATCTGACGCGTCGTCCCTTCGACCATGCGCATCCGCGCGGGCGTTTTCTCTTCCTGCGCGAAGAGGGCGGCGAACTCTGGTCGGTCGGCGAGGCGCCGACGCGCTGTCCCGGCGCCTGCGCCAAGCTCACCGACGCGGGCGAGAACTGCCTCTTCTTCATCGCCGAGAACAATGGTTTTGCCCTGGAGGAGCGTATCTCGCTCGCGGCCGACGAGGCGGTGGAAATTCAGCACCTGAAAATCGTCAACCTCGAGTCTCGCGCCGCGAAAGCTGACGCTCGCCTCGCTGCGCGAATGGGTTCTCAACGAAACCACGGTCGAACTGCGCGATCCGCCCTACAACGCCATTCACGTCGGCACATGGTATGTGAAGTCGCTCAACGCGATCTTCGCGCAGAACCGGCTGCTCAAGGGCGGCGCGCGTCGCGCGGCGGATCGTCGCCTGTCGCCGGAGATTGGATTCCACGCCATCGGCGCCGGGCCGGACACGAAGATGACCGTCCTCGGCTATGAGGATGTGAAGTCGCGTTTCTACGGCATGGGGCCGACCACGGCGCCCGACAGTCTCAACGGCCTTGGCGAGGCGCCGCGCAGTCCCGACGACGAGGGTTTGCTCTACGGGTTCCAGCCCATCGGCAGCCTGCATGTCGAACTGGATATCGGGCCCAATGGCAGCGCGGAGCTGATCATCGTGGACGGCTGGGCGCGCGACATGGGACGCGCGACCGACTCCGTCGCGCGTCATCTTGAGACGCCGCCTGTCCCGCCGGAGGTTCTCGATCGCGCTTTGTCGCGACGCCGCGAACTCGTCATGCCGGCGACGCCGAAGCAGCATCGCTATCAATTCTCCGCCGACGGCCGTGGCCTGACGCTCGCGCCCGGCACGCCGCGTCCCTTCGCGCATGTCATCGCCAATCCGCTCGGCCATGGCTGCGTGCTGACCAATGACGGCGACATCTTCTCGTTTTCCGTCAATTCCCGGCTCAACAGCTTCACGCCGTTCCGCCTCGGCGAGGGCCGCATGGCGCCGGCGGGGCAGATGATCTACGTCTATGATCTCGCCCGCACGGAAGCCTACAGCCCCACCTTCGTGCCCTTGCGCCGGCGCGATGCGCGCTATGAGGTGAATTATGCGCCGGGCGCGGCGGTGTTCCGCTCCGAGCGCGATCATCTCGAGCTGGAAATGACGGTCTTCGTGAGCCCGACGGAGCCGATCGAGTTCCGGCTGCTCAAGATCCGCAACAAGTCGATGCATGAACGGCTGCTGCAGATCGTGCCGGCGATGGAGATCGTGCTCGCCGAGACGCCGAACGAAAGTCTCGGCGCCGTCCAGTCCGTCATCGACGACGATGTGCAGGCGATCTACTTCCGTAATCCGCGCAATCATTTCGTCAACGGCTGGGCCTTCGTCACCACCTCGATCCATGCGGAATTCGCGGAGACGTCGCGCCGTCGCTTCCTCGGTCACGAAAGTCGCAATCCCTATCTGCCCTACATGGTCGAGCATGGGCATCCCGACGCCGGGGCGCCGGAACATCAGCGCAAGGTTGCGGCCTTCTGCGGCGCAATCGACGTGCCGGCGGGAGAGGAGGCGGTCGTCGTCGTCGCGCTTGGTCAGACGACCACGATGGACGAAGCCAAACGCCTCGCGAAGATGGCGCGCGATCCGGCCTATGCGAAGAGCCAGTACGACGCGAGCAACGAGGCCTGGAACGAACAGCTCTCCGTTCTGCGCATCAAGACCAATCGGCCGGACGTCGACCGGCTGGTCAATGACTGGCTGCCCTATCAGTTGCTGGCGTCGCGGCTCTGGGGCCGCACCGGCCCGGCGCAGCGTTCGGGCGCGACGGGCTATCGCGACCAGTTGCAGGACGTCATCCCGCTCATTCATCTGGCGCCGGAGCGCGCCCGCGCGCAGATCCTTCTCCACGCGCGGCATCAGTATCTCGAAGGCGACGCCGCCAAATGGTGGCATCGTTCGGCGAGCGGCGGGACCGGTCTTGCGGATCGCACCCATTCCTCCGACCCGCATCTGTGGCTGCCCTATGTGACCATCCGCTATGTGAAGGGCACGGGCGACGCCGGCGTTCTCGACGCGGTGGAGACATTCCTCGAAGCCAATCCGGTGCCGAAAAACCAGGAAGGCGACGTGACCGTGCCGCTGAAGTCGCGCGACAAGGACACGCTGCTCGGCCATTGCGCCCGCGCCATCGACTATTCGCTCGATCGCTTCGGCGTGCATGGCCTGCCGCTCGTCGGCTCGGGCGACTGGGACGACGGCATGCATCTCGTCGGCGCCGAGGGGCGCGGCGAGTCGGTGTGGCTGGGTTTCTTCCTGCACGGCATTCTCGTCGACATCGCCCCGATCTTCGAGGCGAAGGGCGACAAGGCGCGCGCCGACCGCTATCTCGCGCGCGCCGAGAGTCTACGCGCGGCGCTGGCGGAGTGCTGGCGCGGCGACCGCTATGTGCGCGACTTCGCCGACGACGGCCGGGAGCTTTCGCCGATGAGCGCCATGACGGCGCATTGGCCGACGCTGTCCCACGCCGTCGATCCGGCGCGCGGACGCGAGGCGATCGAGAAGGCGCTCGCGCTGCTCGGGCGCTCGAACCGGGTGCTGCTCGTCACGCCGCCCTTCAACGAGCATTCAGATCCCTATCCGGGCCGCAGCGCCGAATATCCGCCGGGCGTGCGCGAGAACGGCGGGCAGTATTCGCACGGCGTCTCATGGTTCGTGGACGCGCTGGCCCAACTCGGCGTCGAGGCGAAGGCCGCCGGCGACCAGCAGGCGGCGACGGAGCTCTTCCGCGAGGCCTTCAACACCTGGATCGCGATCTCGCCGATCTCCAAGCTCGGAACGCCGGCCGAGGCCGACATCTATGGCCTGCCGCCGCACCAGCAGCCGGCGGATGTGTATGAAGGCGAGGGCTATGAGGGCCGTGGCGGCTGGGACTGGTATACCGGCGCCGCCGCCCGAATGCTGTCCGCAGCCTACGCCATGCTCGGGCTCGAATTCGTCGATGGCGAGTTGCGTCCGCGTGCCGACGCCTTCGACCCCAAGGGCGACCTGCGCCTCGAATGCGTCTCCTGGCGCGGCAAGGTCTTTACGGCAAAGAACAGGCGAGGGGCTTGATGCGAACAGAGGCGAACGGCCCGTTTACATTCTAGCGGGCCCACGCCTTTCAGCTCACTGGCGGAATGATCTGGCTGGAAATGGCTTTGGCGACGCAATGGGCGATCGTGAGGCAATTCAGCTTGTTGCGTGCGGAGGTCAGATAAAAGCGGGCGGTATTCTCGGCAATGCTGAGAATATCAGCCACGTCCGCGCAGGTCTTGCCCTGAGACGTCCAGTAGAGGCACTCGATTTCCCGGCGCGTAAGCCTGGGACGCCCCGTGTCCTCACTCTGGTTCAGCAATTTCTGTTTCAACAGGATGTCCAGGCCAATCGTTCCGATTTCGAAATTCGCACGCGAACATCCGGCGTCGAAACTCTCGCCAGGAAACCTCTTGAATTCGTGTTCAAACGTTTGTTGCGCGATGAAGCCGATCGCGTGAAAGCGAGATCAGATCGAATTCCTGATGTGAATACTGCTATTCGTCGCCTTATGCCTGAATTTGCTCGTCGTCAGCTCTTTTCCGTCGATCTCCCTGACGGCATATTCAATCATGACCGCCGCCGACGGATGGCTCGGAGCCAGATACTTCTGACAAATTTCGAGGACGAGAAGAATTTCGCGAAGGGAAATAACGTCGTTGAACATTGGAGCCGCCTTAAGCATAGCATTATCGCTTCCAATTGACAACATTCCGCGCCGGACCGCGATCCTCTAAATCCGCCACCAAAAACTTACGGATTGACTTTCGCGGATCGCGCCAATGACCGCCTCCTCTCGGGCGGGGGACGGCGTCCTGCTGCGTCCGCTGACCGGCGTCGTGACGTCGGACGGCGGTTTCATCAATCGACTGAGCGGCGGAGCGACCGTGACCGCCACCAGCGGCACGACGACGCTGAGCCTGACCAACAGCTACACCGGCGCAACGACGATCGAAAACGGCGCGACCCTCACCGGCGCGAACAACAATGCGCTCAGCGCGACCAGCGCGACCACGGTCAAGACCGGCGGCACGCTCGACCTCGGCGGCCTCACGCAGACGGTCAACAGCGTCAGCCTCACGGGCGGCGTGATCAAGACCGGAACGCTCACGAGCACGAATGGAATCTTGTCGAGCGGCGGCACGATCACGAGCCTGACGATCAACGGCGGCGGGACGTCGCTGAAAACGACAGGCGGAACCACGACGCTGACCGGCACGAATAATTTCAGCGGCAATGTGAGCAACGTCCGGGGCGCGAAACTCGTCAACAAGGGAGACACGACAGACGCGCTCATCAACAACGGCGACATGACCAACGACCCCGGAGCCACCTATAGGGCGAATGTCACCAACTCGGGCGGCGCCACGCTGACCAACAATGGGACGTGGATCGGCGCCGCGACGAACGAACTGGGCTCGGATCTTGCCAACAACGGCTCGTGGACCGGCTCCGTGACGAATGACGCCACCAGCACGTTCAGCAACGGGTTGGGCGCGACTCTCGACGGCGCGCTGACAAATTCGGGAACGGCGACGAATGGCGGCACGATCAAGCGCGGCGTGCGCAATAACGCCAACTGGCACATTCACGACGACAGGCGCGATAGAGGGCGGCGTGACAAATGCCGGCGTGACGCTCGCCTCCGGCTCCATTTCCGGCACTATCGTGAACACCAAGACGTTCCAGGTTGTGAATCCGCTCACGGGCGACGGGACATCAACCTTCTTCAATGACGCGAACGGTCTGCTCGCGGTCGCCCAGAACTTCACCAATGTCGGCGCGGTCAGCAACGCCTCGACCGTCGACATCGGCGTCGGTTTCCAGCTCGCCACGACGGGCGTCTATCTGAACAAGGCGGGCGCAACGACGTTCAACGGCGGAACCCTGACCGCCACTGGCGGCGTCATCAACCTGTCGACGAACTTCTCGAACTCCAGTAGCGGCGAAATCAAGGGCGCGGTGACGAACGGCAATGGAAATGTCGCCGCCCGCTTCGTCAACGAGGCCGGCGCGAAAGGAGCCGGCGGTAAGATTACCGGCAATGTGACGAATAATCGCAATTCCGTCTTCGAGAACAACGGTGTCGTCAGTGGCGACTTTACAAACCACGGCGTGCTCAACGCGCAGAACACGATCACCGGCGTGATCGACAACACGGGCACGCTCAATCTGACCGGCACGCTGGACCCGAGCGTCACCAACAATTGGGGCGTCACCAATCTGTTCAGCTTCAATCTGATTTCGCCGACCTTCAACAACAACGCCGGCGGCGTGCTGACCTCGATCAACGGCATGATCACGGGCACGCTGCACAACAACCCCGGCGGCGCGATCGAATTGCGGACCGGCGCCACGCCGATCTTCAATACGCTGAATGTGACCGGCAATTACTCCGGCGGCGGGGCGATGCTGATCAGCGACACGCTGACGAGCGCCGGCGCCGTTCGCGGCGGGCGGCTTTTCGTCGGCGGCGCGGGCTCGGGCGACACGGGCGTCTATGTCACGCCGGTCGGACCGACGAGCTATTACAACAATCCCATTCTCGTCGCGAAGATCAACGCGCTCGGCGGCCGCTTCCTTCTCGCCAATGCGGGCAGCATCAATCAGGGCGCGCTGAAGTTCAGGATCGAAGAGCTGGCGCCGGGCGAGTGGTATCTCTTCCCGACGCTCGACACGCAGGTCTTCACGGCGGTCGGCAACGGCATCATCTCGACCATGACGTCGCAGACGAGCTTCTTCCAGGGCGCGGCGCCCTTCGTGACCTCGCCGCTGTCTGCGACTCCAAATCAGGCGCATACGGGGCTTTGGGTGCGCTCTTCGGTCGGCCGTGACGATGTGTCGAGCCACGCATTTTCCCCGGGCGTTAAGGGCGATCAGTGGTCGGAGCACAAGTTGCGGACGATGTTCGACGGCTATCAGGTCGGCGCGGATTTCGCGGTCTGGAACGTCCAGAATACGAAATTCAACCTGCACGGCGGCGTCACCACCGGCCAGTATTTCGCCAACACTTTCGACATCAAGGGGTCCGGCACGTCGGCGAGCTTCAACATTCCCTATGTCGGAGTCTATGGCGTGCTGGCCGGCAACGGCTTCTTCTCCGACGTGCTGTTCCGCCACGATTTCTGGAGCAGCTCCGTCAACAATCAGAACGCCGGGCTCATCGGCAGGGGCCTCTACGGTCACGGCTGGGCCGGCTCGGCGAATGTCGGCTATCGTATTGTGCAGGTCGACAAGTGGTTCGTGGAGCCCTCCGCCGGGGTTCATGTGAATGCGGCGAAGTTCGGAGACCTCCCCGTCGTCGCGGGCACGACTCCGGCGTTCGTCGCGTTCAATACGGTGCGCTCGACGCTGGGACGCGCCGGCGTGCGCGTCGGAACCAACGCCGAGCTCGCGGGGATGGCGTTGCAGCCTTACGTTTCGCTCAGCGCGTGGCGCGAATTCGAGGGCGACGCGCGGCAGAACTTCATTCAGGATACGATGCTCGTGCCCATGACCTCGACGCGGGTGGGAACCTTCGGGCAGGTTGGGGCCGGTGTCGCGGCCCAGATCATCGGCACGGATCTCGTCGGTTTCCTGCGCGGCGACCATCGCTTCGGCGGCAATATCACCGGCGGAACACTCAACGGGGGCATCAGATATACGTTCTGATCCGAGCCAGACCAGAAACATCGAAGCCCCGATCCGGATCGACCGGATCGGGGCTTTGTTTTTTGCCAACGGATGTTGGGTCGCTTAAAAGCCCACGCCGATCAGCAGATATTGCGGGCAGGCGAGGGTGTCGCATGCATCCGCAACGGGGGCGGGGGCCGGCTGGTTCCGGTTCGGGATAGGGTGGCGCTCGGCGCTTCTGGCGACATGGCGGGTCCCGCTCCTGCGATCCGTATGTGTCGGCTGTGCGAAAGCGGCGCTCGTCGTCATGGCTGCGAGGCCCAGAGAAAGGGCGGTGGGGAGGAGACGCATCTTGTTCCCTTCAGATCTTTGAGAGGAGGAGCCAAGACTAATACAAATCTAAACCTCAAGCTATAGCTTTGGTCTGGACGATGTTTGCCTCGTCTCCCATGTGATGCTTGAACGAAGTCGTTTGCGCATAACACCCTGGGCTTTCGATGACGCAAGCCTCCAGAGAGACCCTGACCAAAAACATCGCGGCCAATCTGAAAGCCGAACTCGGGCGTCTCGCCGCCGGTAAACCCTGGCAGGGCGCGCAGGAAAAGGTCGATCTCCTGTCCGTCGCGCAGACAGCTTTCGCGACAGAGGCCGCCGAGCCCGTGGAGGGCAAGGAAGCGCAGGCGCTCCGCGCGGCGGCGACGCGCTTCGAGCGGCTGCTCCGTCGTAAAAGAGACAGGGCGATCAGGGAAAACCCCTCCCTCACCAAAGCGGCGAGAGCGCGTTTCGATGAAGAGCTGGAGGTTCTGTCTCCGCTATACGCATTTGCTCAACGCCGAGGCGCGCATCGCGCTCGCCATAAGGGACGCGTTCGATGACGCAAACCGGGGATATGCCGGACCGCAGCAAATCCCGACCGGCCTCGGCGAGGACAAGCCTCTCCTCGCGCTGACCTACGCCGCGCTCTATTACACGCCGGTAAGGCCGAAATCCGTGCAGGCGTTGCGTAACGCGCTCGAGAAATGGCCGGTTCTGCGGCGGCCGTGAGTCACGTCCCTTGCAAGACGCCGCCATAGCGGCGGTAGACGAAGGCCGGCGCCGGCGCCACGGACTCTGTTTCCGCGTAAGCGGCGAAGCGCGCATGATCCGGCGAGAGATGGCAGGCGGGATCGGTCGCCGCCGGATCGCCCGTCATCGCGAAAGCCTGACAGCGGCAGCCGCCGTAGTCGATCTCGCGCCGGTCGCAGGAGCGGCAGGGCTCCTTCATCCAGTCCGTGCCGCGCCAGGCGTTGAAGGCGGAGCCGTTGCGCCAGATGTCGCCGAGCGGCCGCTCGCGCACATCGTCGAAGGTCAGGCCCGGCAGCGTCTGCGCCGCATGGCAGGGCAGGGCCTTGCCGGAAGGCGTCACCGCCATGATCGAGCGGCCCCAGCCGCCCGTGCATTGCTTCGGCCGCGACGCGTAATGATCGTGAATCACGAAGTCGAAATTCAGCACGCCCTGAAGCCGCTTCTTGGCGTCCTCGACGACGCCGACGGTCTCCATGAAAACCTCGCGCGTCGGGATCAGCGCGGCGCGATTGACCTGCGCCCAGGCGTAATACTGGATGTGCGCGATCTCGATGCGCTGCGCGTCGACCTCGACGGCGAAGTCGATGATCTGCGGCAGATGCGCGATGTTCTGCCGGTGCATGGGCGCGTTGATGGTGAGGCCCATGCCGAGCTCGCGCGTCCAGCGCGCGACGTCGCGCTTCTTCGGCACGCCGCCCTCATAGGCGGAAATGCGGTCGGCGCTTTCCGGCACGATGTCCTGAATCGACACCTGCACATGATCGAGACCGATCTCGGCGAGCCGCTCCAGCCGCTCGCGCGTCAGCAGCACGGCGGAGGTGACGAGATTGGTGTAAAGACCCGCCTCTACGGCATAGGCGAGAATTTCTTCGAGATCGCGCCGCGCGGTCGGTTCGCCGCCGGAGAGATGCAGTTGCAGCGCGCCGATCGACGCCGCCTGACGAAAGGTCTCGCCCCATTGCGCGGCGGTCATTTCGACATTGGATTTTTCCAGCTCCAGCGGATTGGAGCAATAGGGGCATTGCAGCGGGACAGCGATGCGTGAGCTCGGCGAGCAGCCCCGCCGGCCCGCCCGCGAAGGGCTGGATCGAGGTCGCGAAGCCGGAGGGCTTTGGGCCCGAGAAGGGATCGACGCCGTCGCGCAACAGCCGCTTGTCGGCGAGCCCTTGCAAAAGATTGGTCACGTCGCGTGTGATGATTTCCAGCGGCGCCTTGTATTGCTCGGCCAGCCGCGCGCAGAGGTCGGCGATGCGCGTTTCGCCGTCGATCGCGGAGAGGACGATCAGGCCGATCGGGTCGAGCTCATAGGCGCGTTCGGGCGCGAGAATGACCGTGCGGCCGCGCGCGCGATCCTCGTGAAGGCGCGCAAAGCGCGTGAAGGCGGGGCGGGCGTCGGGGCCGATGATGTAACGCGTGGCGGTCATGCTGTACCCTGCTCCGTCATTGCGAGGAGCGGAGCGACGAACTGGATTGCTTCGCTCTCGCAATGACAGGACGTCATTCCCCCGGTCGCCATGCGCCCGGCGGGATAAGCCCGGGCGTGACATAGGCGTGATGTAAGGCGTCGAGCTGCGCCCACAAGACGTCGCATTTGAAGCGCACGGCCGCGACGCAGGCTTCCTGCTCCTCTCGGGTGCGGGCGTTGTCCAGCACATAGCCGAGCGCGAATTCGGAATCGCGCGGCGCCTGCGAGAGGCGGCGCTTGAAATAGGCCATCACATGGTCGTCGACGAAGTCGTAACTCTCCAGCATCCCGACGATGCGCTCGCGATGGATCGAGGGCGCGAAGAGCTCGGTCAGCGACGACGCGACGGCGACGACGAGCGGCTGCTCGACGACGAAGCGCACATAGGCTTCGACCGCGAATTTCGTCGCGGGCAGGGCGCCGCGGCGCGACGTCACGTATTCGCGCGAGAAGCCGAGCGCGTCGGTCAGCACCAGCCAGCGCTCGATGCCGCCGGCTTCCTCGCCCAGACCATCGTGATCGTGGATGCGGTGAATCCATTCGCGGCGCAGTTCGCGATCATGCACGCGGCTCATGAAGGCGGCGTCCTTGCGCGGCACCGCCTCCTGATAGCAGTAGCGATTGAGCGCCCAGGCGGCGACCTGAGGCTTCTGCAGCTTGCCGCCGTGCAGCAGCTTATGGAATTCGTGTTTGTCGTGATAGCGCTCGACGCCGACATTGCGGATCGCGGCTTCGAAATCGGCGCGCGAAAGCGGCGCGGCCTCTCGCCAATCCGTCACGATCTGGTTCATGTCCAAGCTCCCATCCGCATTCTGACGCGGCGGCGCGAACGCCGCCGCTTCAACCCAGTTACATGGCGCCTTCATTGGTTTGCGACATGACGTCGGAGACCTTGCCGCGCTTCACGAGGCACCGCCAGGGCGCGCGGTCCGGGCCGACGCCGAGCGTCACCGTATTCGCCGCTTCGGAGCTGACCGCGCCGATGACGACGACCTTGGGATTGTGAGTCTTGCTCTTCACCGCCCTGATGCAGGCTTGCCGGTCGCGGCCGGGAACGGCTGCGTCAATATACGGCTTTTCCTCGGGCGCGGCCTTGCTCGGCTCCGTTGCGGCGCCGGCTCCGGCGTCGCGCTTGTCTTCGGCGGCGCGACAGCCCTCCTTGTAGGACGCCCCATGCTGATTTTCGTCCCAGCGTCCCGCCGCGCAGTCGGCGTAGCCGCGCTTGTATTCGCGCTGCGACGCGGTCGAGGCGAGGGCGCCCGTGGCGAGTGTCACGACGCACAGGCTCGAAAATGCGCGTTTCAAAGTTTTATTCATAAGCCGACCTCCATACCGTCTGCCCCGATTTCCCAGCCGGCCGAGTTTGCCGCAGCCCGCTGCGCGGAATTCGCGTCGAGCACGGGATTTGAATTGTTGATGTGGACGTAAATCTTGCGCGCGACATTGAGAGGCGCGAAAGCGGCAATGGAGCCGTCGTCGCCGCTCATGTTGACATGGCCCATGCGCGAGCCGGTCTTGCCCATGAGACCCTGCTCGATCATCTCATTCTCATGGAACAGCGTGCCGTCGAAAAAGACGAGCGCGGCGCCGCGCAGTCGGGCGGCGAGCGCGTCATCCACCTTCGCGCAGCCGGGAATGTAGAAAAAGGATTTACCCGACTTCGTCTCGATGACTTCGAGCCCGAGCGTGTCGCCGGCGGCTGTGCCGAAATTGGGCGCGTTCTTGTCTTCGAGATAAAGCGCGATCTTGCCGGGCACGGGAAAGGCGCGGATCGACAGGCCGAGATCGACGCCGGCGCCGTGAAGGGCGACCGCCTCGTCCATCGGCAGTTCGATGCGCTCGACGAGTTGCGGCTGGAGGATGGTGAAGATCGGATTGGCGGCGAGCGCCCCGAGCACGCGCCCGGCCGCATAGACGCTGAACGGCTGCGCCTCGCGCAGGTTCAGGAGCCCCGCGACGTGATCGACGTCGCCATTGGTGAGCGCGACGGCCTTGATCGGGCTGGCGCGGACGGGATCGCCTTCGGCCGGCGCGAGCTGCGGCGCGGCGGCGATCTGCTCGCGCAGGTCGGGCGAGGCGTTGAGCAGGACCCAATTGGCGCCGTCGGCGCTCACCGCGAGCGAGGACTGGGTGCGGGCCGAAAATCCCGGCGCGCCGGCGCGCACGGCGCGGCAATTGGCGCAATTGCAGTTCCACTGCGGGAAACCGCCGCCGGCGCCCGAGCCTAAAATCCTGATCCGCATTGCGTTTCAAGGCGGCGCAAGGCGCGCCGTTCTCCCATTATTGTTGCTGTTCTTGGGGGCGCACTATGCACCCTCGAAGCCTCGGCGCAAGTGCGGCAAATTTGCCTCCGGTTAACCCGGCTGTGTCAGTTTCCGGGTTGGCCGTGGCGCCGCCGCGCCGCGCTTTCGTCGCTTTCTCGGGTAAGAAGGGGGAACGGCCGGCGCGCTCCTGAAGAAAGGCGCCCGCAAACCCGGCCGGGCTGGATCAGCTTTTTGCGCAATGCTTCTGTGACATTGACGGCGCTTGTCGCCGCGACGCTTCTGTCGGGATGCCTCTCGGACGGACCGCGCACGGTCGACGGCCGCGTGAGCAATGGCGTGGGCTTCGCAGCCGGGGCGGAGGGCGAGCCCAGCCGCGTGCCGCTGTTCGTAGCCTCGACCCGGCGCGGCGAGGGCGTCGTCGATGACGGGCGCGCGCATTTCTCGCTCACGGCGATCGGCGTGCCGCAGAACCATCAGCCGGGCGCAATCGAAAAACCGAGCTTCGGCAGCCCGGACCGGACGCGCCACTTCACCGTTCTGTCCAAAAGCAATCTGGACGAAGGAGAATTCTTCGGCCAGGTCGCGGCCCATGTGTCGGGCCGCGTCGGCAGTTCTCGCGACATTCTGCTTTACGTGCACGGCTTCAACACCACCCACGACGAGGCCCGTTTCCGACTCGCGCAGGTCGTCGCCGACGGCGGCTTCGCGGGCGTGCCGGTGCTCTTCTCGTGGAACTCGCGCGGCGGGCTGTTCAATTACGAATCCGACAAGGAAGCCGCAACCGTCTCGCGCGACGCGCTGCAGAGGACGGTGCTGGAACTGGCCAAGACGCCGGGCGTCGGCCGGGTGCATATTCTCGCGCATTCCATGGGCGCATGGCTGACAATGGAGACGCTGCGCGACATCGCCATCGCGGGGCATCCCGATCTCGACGGACGGCTCGGTCAGGTGATGCTGGCCAATCCCGACATCGACATCAACGTCTTCCGCCAGCAGATTTCACGCATCGATCCGGGTCATGTGTCGCTTTACGTCGCCAGAAACGATCGCGCGCTGAACCTCTCCTCGCGCATCGCGGGCGCGCGGCCGAGGCTTGGGGCGATGGACCCGGAGAAGCCGGAGGACAAGGCCGAACTCGACCGGCTCGGCGTGTCGGTTCGCGACATTTCGTCCTTCTCGACGGATTTCATCGGCCATGGCGCTTTTGCCGAGGCGCCCAATGTGGTGCGCGGCATCGGCGCCAGCATCACGGCGCCGCGCGCGCAGGACGCGAATACGCAGGCCGTTCCCGATTTCAGGGGGCAGGACACTGGCGACGCCTCGCCATCCGCGCCGCCGCCGGGCGCACGACAGAAGGTGGAGACGTCCCCGCTGCCGCCAGTGGCGGAGCGATGAAGACGGTTGATCGGTTTGGAAAGCAGTCTATCTTACACGTAGAATATCGATAACGAGAGGGTAAGAACGTGGCCGACACCGCGACCCTATCCGCCAAATTTCAGATTTCAATCCCCAAGCGGGTTCGGGACGCGCGCAACTGGAAGGCAGGCCAGCGCTTCGCCTTCCTTCCGAAGGGCGCCGGTCTCCTGCTCGTGCCTGTTCCCGACAGGAGTCAGCTTGCAGGGATCGCCAAGGGCGCGAAAACGGACGACTATCGCGACCGAAATGACCGTTACTGATGCGGCTGGTCGACACCTCGGCCTGGATTGAGTGGTTGATCGCTTCGCCGACAGGGAAGGGTCTCGAGCCACACTTGCCGAAGCAGGAGCTTTGGCTCGTGCCGACCATAGTTCAGATGGAACTGGTCAATTGGCTGACGCGCGAAATCGGCGAAGAGAGGGCGGACCAGCTTATCGCTTTTACTCAGCTTTGCGTCGTGGCGCCGCTCGACACGGAGATCGCCCTATCGGCAGCAGAGCTTGCCGCCCATCACAAGCTGGCCTCGGCCGATGCGATCATTTACGCGACGACACTCGCTTATGGAGCGGATGTTCTGACCTGCGACGCTCACTTCAAGGGTCTGCCGCACGCCCTTTATGTAGCAAAGAAAGATCAATGATTTCCGCTCTGATCAACCCGCGTCGCCGCTTCCCTGCGCCTTCTCCGCTTCCGCTTTCATGAGCGCATTATAGCGCTTCACGCTTAGTGGAATCATCGCCAGAAAAGCGACGCTGACGACCGAGAGCACTTCCATCGGATAGGTCGCCAGCAGCAAAGCCGTTATGCCGACGCCGAACAGCACGGGGATGACGAGGTCGCGCGGAATGCGTCCGATGCGCTTGCCCGAGAAATGCGGAATGCGGCTCGCCATCAGGAAGGCGATGGCCAGCACATAGATGATGTAGAACGGCACGAGCGCCTTGGAGGCCGGCAGCTCCAGCACCGAGAAATGCAGATAGAGCGGCAGCAGCACGGTCACGGCGCCGGCGGGGGCGGGCATGCCCACGAAGAACTCCGCCTGCCACGCCGGCTTGCCGGGATCGTCGATCATCACATTGAAGCGCGCCAGACGCAGCGCGCCGGCGATGGCGAAGGCGAGCACGGCGAACCAGCCGAGACCCTTGATCTCGTGCAGGCTCCACAGATAGAGCAGCAGCCCCGGCGCCACGCCGAAATCCACGAAATCGGCGAGCGAGTTCGAGCTCGGCGCCGAAGCGCGACGTGCCCTTGATCGCGCGCGCGATGCGGCCGTCCAAACCGTCGAGCACCGCCGCCGCCATGATCGCGGTGACGGCTTTCACGAAGTCTTCCTCGATGGCGTAGCGGATCGCGGTCAGGCCCATGCAGAGCGCGAGCAGCGTCACGAGATTCGGCAGCACCACGCGCAGCGGAATGTTGCGGAAACGCAGCCGCCGCAGCTCCGGCGCCGAAAGCTCCAAACCATGCAGATCGTCGCTCATGTCTTCCCGCCTCAGCCGGTCTTGAAGGTCAGCGCCGCCGCTTCGGCGGTCATGTCGGCCAGCACGGTCTCGCCGGCGATGGCGCGCGTGCCGACGGCGACCATGGCGCGGGCGGATGACGGCATGTAGACATCGACGCGCGAACCGAAGCGGATCAGCCCGAAGCGCTCGCCGACGCCGAGGCTCTCGCCTTCCTTGACGAAACAGACGATGCGGCGCGCGACGAGGCCGGCGATCTGCACGACGCCGAAGCGGCCGCGCGGCGTCTCGATGACGAGGCCGTTGCGCTCATTGTCCTCGCTGGCCTTGTCGAGATCGGCGTTGAAGAACAGGCCCTCTTTATAGGCGATCTTCGTGACGCGGCCGGTGACCGGCATGCGGTTCACATGGCAGTCGAAGACGCTCATGAAGACCGAGACGCGCTGCAGCGGCTCGGCGCCCATGCCCAGCTCCGGCGGCGGCAGGAAGAAGCCGATGGAGCAGACGACGCCATCCGCCGGCGACACGACGAGGCCATCCCTGAGCGGCGTCACGCGCGGCGGGTCGCGGAAGAAATAGACGCACCAGGCGGTGGCGATGAAGCCGATCCAGCCCAGCGTCGGGGAAAACCAGTCGAGCACGAAGGCGGCCACGGCGAAGCCGGCGATGAAGACATAGCCCTCCGGGTGGATCGGCACGAGGACCTTGCGAACGGAGTCGATGACGGACATGGGGCTTCCCGCTCTGCGCCGCCCTGAACGATTCCCGGGCCTGCGTTTCGTCGCGCCTCTTTGCCATCTTGCGGGGGCAAAGTCACGGGCGGGGAGTCGCGGATGGCGAGCAATGCCCGGCGCCGCTCCTCCTGCTTCGAGACGCCGCCTTCGGCGGCTCCTCAGCATGAGGGGCCTTTTGAATTTGCTTCAGACGCTTAAGCCTCATCCTGAGGAGCGCGCAGAGCGCGCGTCTCGAAGGACGAGGCCGCCTCTGCCATATGGCGCCCTCACCCCGGCAGCCGCCAGATCCTGCATGCTCCTCCGGCCGGCAGCGGCGGCTCGCCGGGCTCCCGGATCAGCAGCGCCTGCGACTGCGCCAGTTCGGTGAGCAGAGAGGAATCCTGCATCGGAAGCGGCGTTGCGATCAGCCGCCCCTCGGCGTCGGTCGTCAGTTTCGCGCGCATATAATCCCGTCGCCCCTTGTTGGCGGGAAGATCGGCGCCCGCGATGGCGCGCTCGGTTTCATCCTTGCCGGCGTCCGCATCGCCCTGAAGGGCGCGGACGAGCGGCGCGAGAAACACCAGCGCGCAGACGATCGAGGCCACCGGATTGCCCGGCAGGCCGAGAATATGCGCCGCGCCCAGGCGCCCCGAGATCAGCGGCTTGCCCGGCCGCATGGCGATCTTCCAGAAATCCAGCGTCATGCCCTGACGCGCCAGCGCGGGCCGCAGCAGATCGTGGTCGCCGACCGAGGCGCCGCCGAGCGTCACGATCACATCCGCCTCCGCCGCGCGGGCGAGAACGATGGCGCGCTCCAGCTCCGCGAGGTCGTCGCGGAAAATGCCGAGATCGACGACTTCCGCGCCCGCGTCCTCGGCAATGGCGGCGACGGCAAAGCTGTTGCTGGCGATGATCTGCGACGGTCCGGGTTCCGCGCCGGGCGGCACGAGTTCGTCGCCAGAGGCGATCAGCGCCACGCGCGGCCGGCGCGCGACCGGAAGCGTCGCATGATTCATGGCGGCGGCCAGCGCGAGTTCCGCTGGCCCGAGCCGCCGGCCGGCGGCAAGCGCGGCGTGGCCCTCGCGGAAGTCCAGCCCAGCCGTTCGGATGTGATCGCCGGCGGAAGCGCCGGGCTTCGCACGCAGGGCGCCGTCGGCGGTCTCCGCGTCCTCCTGAAGCAGAACGGCGTCGGCGCCGGCGGGGACGGGGGCGCCGGTGAAGATGCGCACGGCCTCGCCGGGGTTGAGCGGCGCGCCATAGCCGTGGCCAGCGGCGCTTTCGCCGACGAGCTTCAGCGGCCCGGCGGCGAGATCGGCGGCGCGCAGCGCATAGCCGTCCATCGCCGACACGTCGATTGGCGGCTGGGTGCGTCGGGCGACGAGATCCTGCGCCAGCGTGCGGCCGCGCGCCGCGCCGAGCGCGACGTCTTCCTCGCCCAGCCGCGTCGCGTCGCTCAGAACGCGCGCAAGGGCTTCATCGACGGACAGAAGTTTGCTTTCGGACATCGCTCGCTCTCGGTTTGCACGCGAACCCTTTCCACGCGCGCGGGGAAAGGTTAGTCCCGGCGCCAGTCGCCGCTTTTGCCGCCCTGCTTTTCGACGAGTTCGACACCTTCGATGCGCATGCCGCGATCCACGGCTTTCAGCATGTCGTAGATCGTGAGGCAGGCCACCGAAACGGCGGTGAGCGCCTCCATCTCGATGCCTGTCTTGCCGGTGACTCCAGCTTCAACCTCGACCCGGAGGCCCGGCAAAGTCTCGTCGGCTGTAATCTCCACCGACACGCTGGAAAGGGGCAGGGGATGGCAGAGCGGAATGAGGTCGCTCGTCTTCTTGGCCGCCATGACGCCGGCGATGCGCGCGACGCCGAAGACGTCGCCCTTCTTCGCCTGTCCCGCGAGGGCGAGCGCAAGGGTTTCCGGCGCCATGACGACGCGCCCGCGCGCCCGTGCGGTCCTTTTCGTATCCGCCTTGGCCGAGACGTCGACCATATGGGCGTCGCCGCTCGTGGTGAGGTGAGTCAGTTTTGTCATGGCCGCTATCTGCGCGCCGCGCGTCAGCCGTTGAGCAATTTGCGCGTCGCCGCCTCGACATCCTCCTGCCGCATCAGGCTCTCGCCGACGAGGAAGGCGAAGATGTGCGCCTTCTCCAGCCGCAGACAGTCGGCGTGGCTCGTAATGCCGCTTTCGGCGACGACAATCTTGTCGCGCGGGATTTTCTCGGCGAGCCGCTCGCTCGTTTCCAGCGATACGCTGAAGTCGTGGAGATTGCGGTTATTGATCCCGATGAGCCGCGTCTCCAGCGCCAGCGCGCGATCGAGTTCGCGCTCATTGTGGACCTCGACCAGCACATCCATGCGCAGGTCATGGGCGGCCGTGTTGAGCGCCTTGGCTTCTTCGTCGCTCACGGCGGCCATGATGATGAGGATGCAGTCGGCGCCGAAGGCGCGCGCCTCGAAGACCTGATAGGGGTCGTAGAGGAAGTCCTTGCGGATCGCCGGCAGATGCGTCGCCTTGCGGGCGGCCTCCAGATCCTCGAGCTTGCCCTTGAAGGAGGGGCCGTCGGTCAGAACTGAAAGGCAGGCGGCGCCGGCCTTTTCATAGGCGCGGGCGAGCGCGGGCGGGTCGAAATGCTCGCGGATCACGCCTTTCGAAGGGCTCGCCTTTTTGACCTCCGCGATCAGCGCGATACGGCGCTGATTCAGCTTCTCCTCGATCGCGTGGACGAAACCGCGCGGCGGATCGTGCTCGCGCACCTTGCGTTCGAGCGTGGCTCGGGGCATCCGCACCTTGGCCTCGGAAATTTCGGTGCGCTTATAGGCTTCGATCCGGTCGAGAATATCGGTCATGTCAGTGCGCCTGAGGGCGACGCGCCGCGCGACGCCCGTGATTTGTTAAATGCATAGCCGATTGAGCGCCGCAATCCTATCCCCGCCGCGTTCACGCGTTCGAGTGCGTCACCAGCGCCGCCAGCGTTCGCGCCGCCGCGCCGTTGTCCAGCGCCTCGGCCGCCATCGCGGCGCCCGCGCGAATGTCGCCGGCGCGCTCCGCCACGACCAGCGCGATGGCGGCGTTGAGGACGGCGATGTCGCGATAGGCGTTTTTCTCGCCCGCCAGCACGGCGCGCAGCGCGCGGGCGTTATGGGCGGGATCGCCGCCGACCAGCTCCTGCGCCGTGGCGCGGGGCAGGCCCGCATCCTCGGGCGTGATGTCGAAGGCGCGGATGGCCCCGTCCTCCAGCGCGACGACATGGGTGACGCCCGTGGTGGTCGCCTCGTCCAGCCCGTCGCAGCCGTGAAGCAGCCAGACGCGGCGCGAGCCCATGTCGCGCAACGCGCGGGCAAGTGGCTCCAGCAGCTCGCGGGAATAGACGCCGATGGTCTGCCGCTCGACCCGCGCCGGATTGCACAGCGGCCCGAGCACGTTGAAGATCGTGCGCACGCCGAGTTCGGCGCGCACCGGGGCGGCGTGCCGCAGGGCCGGGTGATGCGTCGGGCCCGCCATGAAGCAGATGCCCGCCTCGCGCAGGCAGGCCGCCGCAGCGGCCGGCGGGATGCCCACCTTCACGCAGAGTTCGCCCAGCACGTCGGAAGCGCCGGAGCGCGACGACGAGGCCTTGCCGCCATGTTTGGCGACGACCGCCCCGCAGGCGGCGGCGATGATCGCGGCCAGGGTGGAGATATTATAGGTGCCGGCCCCGTCGCCGCCCGTGCCGACAATGTCGATGGCGCCGGGAGGGGCTTCGACCGGGGTCATGACCGCGCGCATTGCCTCGGCCGCGCCGATGATCTCGTCGACCGTCTCGCCGCGCAGGCGCAGCCCCATGAGAAAGGCGCCGAGCTGGGCGGGCGTCGCCCCGCCCTCGAAGATCAGCGAAAAGGCCGCGCGCGCCTCGTCGCGGGCGAGCGGTTCGCCCTCGGCGATGGTGGCGAGATAGGGTTTGAAATCCTGCATCGAGGGCTTTACGCGACCTTCGCCCGGCGCCCGCCCTCGTTCCATTCCCGCGCGAGATCGAGGAAATTCTGCAGGATCTTGTGGCCGTGCTGCGAGGTGATGCTCTCCGGGTGGAACTGCACGCCATGCACCGGCAGCGTATTGTGCGAGAGCGCCATGATCAGCCCGTCGGGCGTCTCGGCGGTGACGCGCAGGCAGTCGGGCAGGGTCTCGCGCTTCACGACCAGAGAGTGATAGCGCGTCGCCTGGAACGGCCCCTCGATGCCGCGAAACACAGCGTCGCCCTTGTGCAGGATCGTCGCCATCTTGCCGTGGATCGGCAGCGGCGCGCGGATCACCTCGCCGCCGAAGACCTCGCCGATCGACTGATGGCCGAGGCAGACGCCGAAGATCGGCACGGTCGGCGCGGCGGCGCGGATCAGATCCATGCAGATGCCGGCTTCGTGCGGCGTGCAGGGGCCGGGCGAGAGCACGATGGCGTCCGGCGCGGCCGCGAGCACCTCCGCGACGGAAACCGCGTCATTGCGATGAACGGCGACATTCGCCCCGAGCTGGCCGAAGTAATGGACCAGATTGAAGGTGAAGCTGTCGTAATTGTCGATCAGCGTGACGTTTGACATGTTCGTTCAGCCGCCTGCGCGCGCCCTGTGGAATTTGCTGGAGGTTCCCAATAGGCCGAGGGGCCCTGTTAGGCAACCTTTCCGAGGGCGCCCGCGTCATTGCGAGCGGAGCGAAGCAATCCAGCAGCCGTGATGTGGCTCTAAATCGTCACGGCGCGCTTCGCAACGACGGCCCCGGCCCTAGGAGGCGATCTCCCGGTGCGGAAACCGCCAGTCCGGCCGGGCCTCCCGGATCATCATGATTTCCGCGAGCGACTGCCGGGTCAGCAGACCGACGAGGCGGCCCTCGGCGTCAACCACGCCCACCGGATCGCCGCCATTGAGCGACGGCAGGGCCTTGTCGATCGTCTCATGCGCGCCGATGACGGTCATTTCCTTGCGCGCGAAGGGCGCGACCGGCGCGGCGGGGTCGGAATCGCGCAGGGCGTCGACGATCTCCGCGCGGGACAGCAGGCCTGCCGGCCGGCCGGCCGGGTCGACCACGGGAAAATCGTCCTGAGAGGTCGCCAGCAGGATGTCGATGGCCTCGCTCACGCTCGCGCCGCGGCTGATCGTGGCGATGCGGGTCTCCATGGCGTCGACCGCGGGCAGACCGCGCGCGGCCTCCGCCATCGTCGTCATCTGGGCCTCGCCCGCCGCCGCCATGAAGACGAAGAGGGCGATGAGCAGCAGCATCGGATTCCCGAAAAGCCCCGCGAAGCCGAGCAGGAGAGCGAAGGCCTGGCCGACGGCCGCGGCGATGCGGGTCGCCTTTGCCTGACCCAGCCATGTGGCCAGCGCGGCCCGCAGCACCCGGCCGCCATCCATGGGGAAAGCCGGGATCATATTGAAAATGGCGAGGAAGATGTTCGTCGCCGCGAGACGCTCCACCATGCTGACCGAAGGATTGGCGATCTCCGCGGCGCTATGGAAATTGAAGGCGCCCGAGGCGGCGAGAAGTATTCCAGCGATCGCGACATTGACGGCCGGGCCGGCGATGGCGACCAGCAGCTCCTGCCATGGCTTCTGCGGCATCGTCTCCATATCGGCGACGCCGCCGATGGGAAGCAGCGTCACTTCCGGCGAGACGACGCCGAACTGCCGCGCGGTCAGGATGTGGCCGAATTCATGTAGGACCACGCACAGGAAGATCGCGGAGATGAACAGCACGCTCTGCCACGCCGCCTCGGCGCCGCCGCGCTGCCAGGCGGCCATGCCGATCCATGCCAGGAAAAGCAGAAGCGTGACGTGTATCCGCACGGCCGTTCCACCGAACGTGCCGAGCGTAAAGGACCAGCGCATGAGAGCATCCTGACGCGTAGACGACGCCTCAGAAATAGGGCGCGGGCGCAGTTTGCGCCAGAGCGGCGCGCAAACGCAAAAGCGCCGGCGAAGCCCGAGGGCCTGCCGGCGAAGTCGCTGATGAAGAAGTAAGCCGAGAAATCAGAGACGGTAGCGGATCTGGTCCGTCCAGAAGCGCTCCAGCCGGTTGAGCGACTGGTTGAGGCCGCGGAACTCTTCCGCCGAGACGCCGCCGATCCGCTCGACCGTATTGGCGTGCTTCTCATAGAGCTGCGCGACGATGTCGTGCACTTCCTTGCCCTTGGGCGTGAGGCTGATGCGAACCGCGCGGCGGTCCATGCGCGAGCGGGCGTGATGCAGATAGCCCATCTCGACCAGCTTCTTGACGTTGTAGGAGACGTTGGAGCCCAGATAATAGCCGCGGGTGCGCAGCTCGCTGGCGGTCAGCTCCTTGTCGCCGATATTGTAGAGCAGCAGCGCCTGCACGGCGTTGACGTCGCCGCGGTCGCGGCGGTCGAATTCATCCTTGATGACGTCGAGCAGGCGGCGGTGAAGACGCTCGACGAGAGTCAGAGCCTCGAGATAGACCGGGCGGACTTCGCCGTTGCGATCCTCCTGCACGGGCTGCGGGGCGGTCTTTAGGGCGGCGCTCATCTACTTCTCCATCTGATATGCGTGCGGCATGTCTTGCTTGGTGAAGCCAAATTATCCCGGCACGAATGAACTTGAGTTTAAACAACAGACTGAATCCCGCGTTTACCCAAAGTCTGACGCTTTGGGTGAATCAAGCCTGAATCGCCGCAAGGAAATCTTCACCATCCGCCCGAGCCGCCGCCGGGGCCGAAGCACGAGCCTGAGACGCTTCGCGCCAACGCGCGCGCCAGAGCGCGGGCGGCGTGAGCGCTGGCGTAGCGAAAAACGCCACTCGGGCCGTTGCCTTTTGGCAATGAGGGCCCTTAAATGAGGGCCATGCCTACCGTGAAAGCCCGTTTTCCTGCTTATCCCGACGCCCGCGAGCGCAAGTCGCTCGAGGCGTGGCGGAATCTCGTGCGCGAAGGCGGGTCGGGCCGGTTTGTCCAGACCGACGCGGGCAGCTTTGATTCAGCCACGATCGAGAAAGTGATCGCAGAGTTGAAAGGCGCGCGCGCGCAGCCGGGGGCCATGGCCGAAGCGCCGCCTGCCGACGCCGCCGAGCAGAAGGCCCGGCGCGCGGCGCGGATCAAGGCAATTTCCGAGCTCGGCATTGCTCTGCACCGCGAGACGCTGGCGGCGCTGGCAAAATGACAGAGCCGCAATGGCTCGATCGCGAAAGCATTCTCGTAATTCATTCCGACCAGATCGCCGAATTCGGCGGCCTTGCCGGAATCAGGGATCCCGGCGCGATCGAAAGCTGCTTGGCCCGGCCGAAGCACCTGCGCGCTTACGAGGACGTTGACGACGTCTTTCGTCTCGCCGCGTCTTACAGTTTCGGCTTCGCTCGAAATCACTGCTTCAACGACGGCAACAAGCGCGTCGCGCTTATGGCTGCGTTTGCGTTTCTATATCTTAACGGGTTCCAGTTGCTTCGCAGGCCGGCGACTGGCCCGGCGCTTTTCGAGCAGCTGGCGTCGGGGGACGTGAGCGAGATCGATCTGGCGCGTGTTTTCCGCGCCAACGCCGTGCGCCTGCCGGAATAGAATCGGGCCGGCTGAAGCCCTCGCGAGCGCGACCCGCACGCCCAGGCGCCTGCCTGTCCTTTTGAAACGCAAGGCCTGTGCGCCTCAGGGAGCCTCATGATGCGATACGACCTTGCGGTCTTCATCGGCCGTTTCGAGCCTTTCCACCTCGGACATCTTTCAATCCTGCAGCGCGCGCTCCTGCAATCCGAGCGCGTGGTCGTGCTTGTCGGTTCGGCTGAAGCGCCGCGAACGGCGAAGAACCCGTGGACCTTTACCGAGCGTGTCGTGATGATTCACGCGGCGCTCGGTCCCGATGCGCGCCGCGTGACCGCCTTGCCCCTGCGCGACCATCTCTACAACGACAACGCATGGCTGGCGGAAGCGCAGGCGCAGGTCGCGAGTGTCGCGGGCGACGCGCGACGGATCGCGCTCTTCGGCTTCAGCAAGGACGCGTCCAGCTATTATCTGAAAGCCTTTCCACAATGGGAGCTGGTCGACGCCGCTTCGGTTCCGCTGCTCACCGCGACGGAGCTTCGGCGTCATCTGTTTTCGGAAGATGCAGGCGCGTTGCGTCTGATCGAGGCGAATGTTCCAGAGCCGGTGTTCGGGATCATCGACGCCTTTCGGCACACCGACGCGTTTCGGCAAACGCTCGACGAGTTCCGCCACGTGGAGAATTATCGCGCCGCCTGGAGCTCGGCGCCTTATCCGCCGATCTTCGTCACGGTCGACGCGGCGGTCGCGCATTCGGGCCATGTGCTGCTCGTGAAGCGCAAGGCGCAGCCGGGAAAGGGCCTGTGGGCTCTGCCCGGCGGCTTCGTCGGCGCATCGGAGACGCTTTTCGACGCTTGCCTGCGCGAATTGCGTGAGGAGACTCGCCTGAAAATTCCCCCGCCGGTGCTGCGCGGCAATCTGCGCGGCGAGAAAGTGTTCGATCACCCCGATCGTTCGCTGCGCGGTCGCACGATCACGCACGCTTTCTATTTCGATTTTCCATCAGGAAACCTGCCCGCCGTGCGCGGCGCGGACGACGCAGCGCGGGCGCGCTGGATTCCGGTGAGCGAAGTCCAGTCGATGCGCGCGAGTTTGTTCGAGGATCATTTCTTCATTCTCGAACATTTCCTCGGCACGGCCTGGTGAGCTGACGCTTTGAACAATCAACGCGCCACAAGGGGAGAGACCCCGAAACTGGCGCTGGCGCGAAAGGAGTTTTCGCGATGCTGACGGAAAATCCCATCCTGAATACCGACAGCTATAAGACAAGCCATTATCTGCAATATCCGCCGGAAACGACGCGCGTCTTCTCCTATGTGGAAAGCCGTGGCGGCGCTTGGGACCGCACGCTGTTTTTCGGATTGCAGGCGATCCTCAAACAGGAATTCCTGAAGCCCGTCACTTATGAGCATATCGAGGAAGCGCGCGACATTCTTCCCGCTCATGGCCTGACATTCAACGAGGCCGGCTGGCGTCGTCTCGTCGAAATGCATGGCGGGTTGGCGCCGCTGGAAATTCGCGCCGTTGCGGAAGGCTCCGTCGTTCCCGTGTCGCATCCGCTGATGACGATCGTGAACACGGACCCGGCGTTTTTCTGGCTGACCTCCTATGTCGAGACCGCGCTGCTGCGGGTCTGGTATCCGATCACCGTCGCAACGATCAGCTGGCACGTGCGCCAGTCGATCCGAAAGGCGCTTTACCAGACCGCCGACAATCCGGACGCCGAGTTGCCGTTCAAGTTGCATGACTTCGGAGCGCGCGGCGTTTCGAGCAATAGCAGCGCCGCGCTCGGCGGTCTGGCGCATCTCGTCAGCTTCAGGGGGTCGGACACGCTTTCCGCGATCCGCGCCGGCCGCGCCTGGTATGACGAGCCGATGGCGGCCTTTTCGATCCCCGCCGCCGAGCACAGCACGATCACGAGCTGGGGCCGGGAAGGGGAGGTCGACGCCTACGCCAATATGATCGCGCAATTCGGCAGGCCGGGCAAAATCTTCGCCGTGGTTTCGGACAGCTACGACATTTACGCGGCGGTGGATCATCTGTGGGGCGAAACGCTGCGCCAGCGCGTCGTCGACAGCGGCGCCACTCTGGTCGTGCGGCCCGATAGCGGCGATCCGGTGACGATCGTCGCAAAGACGCTCGAATTGCTGGCCAATCGCTACGGCGCGGATGTGAATTCCAAAGGCTACAAGGTTCTGCGCAATGTTCGCGTCATTCAGGGCGATGGCGTCAATCCGGTGAGCATCGAGGCCATTCTGGCGCGGGTCCTCGCTGACGGCTTCAGCGCCGAGAACATCGCCTTCGGCATGGGCGGCGCGCTGTTGCAGAGGCTCGATCGCGACACGCAGAAATTCGCCTATAAGGCGAGCGCTGCGGAGATCGGCGGCGTCTGGCGCGATGTTTACAAAGATCCGGTGACAAATCACGGCAAGCGCTCGAAGCGCGGCCTGCTCGGCCTCGTGGAGGAGGGCGGGTTCAAGACCGTGCCTGTCGACCCGGCGACGTTCGAGCCCGCCGGCGGCGTCAATGCGCTTCGGCCGGTCTATCGCAATGGCGCGCTGCTGGTGGACGAACCGCTGTCCGCGATCCGGGCGCGGGCGGCGTCCGCCGATCAGCCCTGCTGACCTGGCGGCGGCGCCGAGGGCGGGGCGGCGCGGGCGCTTTTGTCCCTGCGCCGCCGGCGATCCCGCAGCCGCTGCGCGTCGAAGTCGCGCCCGGCCTCGAAGGTCAGCGCGAAATACATGACGATGAGAATGGCGTTGACGCCGATCAGCCAATAGCCGCCGACGAAAAAGCCCGGCATGCTGAGCGTCAGAAAAATCTGCGCGCTGGCGATGAGCAGCCACAACACGCCGCCCCATGGCGTCGCGAGCCAGAGACCGACGCCCGCGACGAGATCGAGCACGGCGAAGAAGATGACCGCGAAGGCGGCGTTTTGCGGCATGGTGTCGAAGATCGACTGCTTCGCCATGAGCACGATGCGCCAGTGCATCAGCCCCTGCATCAGCCAGAACAGCGCGACGATGCGCATGAAGCGCGACAGCAGCATGCCCCATTTGGCCGCGTCCCCGGCCGGGCCGGGGTCGCCGACGCGAATGGGCCGGAAAGGATCGTCGCCGTCGTCGTAGATGCTGTGATCGGCCATCAACGTCCTTTTAGCCGGTTACTGTCCCCGGCGCGCGCGGGCGGCGAAACGCACGGCTTCCTCGGCCGCGCGGAACAGCGCCTTCGCCTTGTTTACACATTCCCGGTTTTCATACTCCGGCTCGCTGTCATAAACGACGCCGGCCCCCGCCTGCACATGCATCTTGCCGTCTTTCACGATCGCCGTGCGCAGCACGATGCAGGTGTCCATCTGCCCCGCCGAGCCGAAATAGCCGATGCAGCCGCCGTAAATGCCGCGTTTGTCGGTTTCCAGTTCGTCGATGATCTCCATGGCGCGGACCTTCGGCGCGCCCGAGACCGTGCCCGCCGGAAAGCCAGCCGCCAGCGCGTCGATGCAGTCGAAGCGCGCCTCGTCCAGCTCGCCCTCGACATTCGAGACGATATGCATGACGTGGCTGTAGCGCTCGATGGCAAAACTGTCGGTGACGCGCACCGTGCCGGTCTTCGCAACGCGGCCGACGTCGTTGCGGCCGAGATCGAGCAGCATCAGATGTTCCGCACGCTCCTTCTCGTCGGCAAGCAGTTCGGCGGCGAGGCGCTCGTCCTCGGCCTTCTCCTCGCTGCGCCAGCGCGTGCCGGCGATGGGGCGGATCGTGACCTTGCCTTCGGCCGCGCGCACGAGAATCTCGGGGCTCGAGCAGACGATCTGAAAGGCGCCGAAATCGAGGAAGCAGAGGAAGGGCGCCGGATTGACCCGCCGCAGGGCGCGATAGAGCGCGAAGGCCGGAAGTTCGAAGGGCGCAGTGAAGCGCTGCGACAGCACCACCTGAAAAATGTCGCCGGCGCGGATATATTCTTTCGCGCGCTCGACCATCTCCAGAAAGCGCGGCTTGGGCGTATTGGAGACGGGCTCGGCCGTGAGCATCTGCGGATCGCAGCCGGCGTCGCGGTGATCGAGCGGCGCCTCCAGCGTCGCGACGATCCCGTCGAGCCGCGCCAGCGCCGCCTCGTAAGCTGCCTTCGCCGTGACGCCCGGGCGCGGGCGCACGGGGGTGACGATGGAAATCTCGTCGCGCACCGTGTCGAACACGACCATGATCGTCGGGCGCATCAGCAGCGCGTCGGCGACGCCGATCCTGTCTTCCTTGGCCGGCGCCAGACGCTCCATCTGCCGCACCATGTCATAGCCGAGATAGCCGAACACGCCCGCCGCCATGGGCGGCAGTTGCGGGCCGGAGGCCGGAATGGCGGATTTGGCGATGAGCCGGCGCAGCGCCACCAGCGGCGGCGCATCGCAAGGCGCGAAGGCGTTCTTGTCGGTCAGCGCGTCGCGATTGATCTCGGCCTTGTCGCCGACGGCGCGAAACAGCACGTCGGGGTCGAGGCCGATCATCGAATAGCGGCCGCGCGCGGCGCCGCCTTCCACCGATTCCAGCAGGAAGGTCGAGCCGGCGCGCTCGCGGGACAGCTTCAGATAGGCCGAGACCGGAGTCTCCAGATCGCCGACGAGGCGAGTGACGACAAGGCGAGGCCGACCGGCGTCGTAATCGGCGGCGAAAGCCCCGAAGTCAGGCTCGAACATGGCGCCGGTCACTGTTCCTTGCCCACTCCGGTGGCAGCTTCGAGAGCCTTCTGGTTGATCTGGACGTTGAAGGCCTTTTCCAGCCCGCCGACATATTGCTCGAGCAGATCGTTCTGCAGCGCAGGCTTGAGCTGCTCGGCGATGGTCTTGGACTCGATCGAGGTCGGATCGAATGGCGGCGTCTGCGCGTCCTTCACGACGAAGATGAGGCGGCCGTCATCCACCGTGACGGAGCCCGAGCCGCCCGGCGCGACCTCGAAGAACTGCACGATGGTGTTGATGGCGAAGTCGGGCCGCTGGGCGCGCTTCACGTCGGTCGCGCGCTTCACCTCGAGCTTCAACGCCTTGGCGGCGTCGTCGATGGACTGGCCGCCCTTGATCTTTCCGACAACCTCGTCGGCCTTGGCGGAGAGCGCCTTCTGGGCGTTCTCGGCGCGCATGGCCTCGGCGACGGCGTCCTTCACTTCCTCGAAGGTCTTCTGGCGCGCGGGCTCGATGCCGCCGATCTCGAACCAGACATAGCCGCCATCGCGCGTCGCCACGGTCTCGTTGTCGACGCCGACGTCGGAGGCGAAGGCGGCCTTGAGCAGATCGGCGCCGGCGGGAACCTCGACGGGCTTGCCGTCCTTGCCGCGCCCGGCGTCGTCGACAGCCTCGATCACGCGGGTCTGGGCGCCCGCGGCGGCGGCGGCTTCGGCCAGCGGCTTGCCGGAGGCGCGCTGATCCTCGATCGCGTCATGCAGGCGGCGGACTTCCGGGCCTGCGCGCTGCGCCGCGACCTCGGCCTTGAGTTCCGGCTTGGCCTGCTCGAAAGTCTTGGTCGTCACCGAGGGGACGATCTTCTTCACCACCGACACGACAGTGCCGAAGGCGTTGGTCACCGGCTCGGCGAGGCCGGGCTGGGGCAGCGGCGAAGACGGAGTCGCCGACCTTCGCGTCGCCGAAGTCGCGCTTTTCGACCAGGCCGAGATCGACATCCTTGGGATTGCGCTTCAGCTCGGCCGCGAGCGCGTCGATGTCGGCGCCGCCCTTGAGCTTGGCGATGGCGTCCTGCGCCTCTTTCTCGGTCTTGAAGACGAGCTGGCGGACCTCGCGCTTTTCGGGCGTGCCGTAGCGCTTGGCTTTTACGTCCTCATAGAGCTTGCGCGCGTCGTCGTCGGACACGGCGTCGACCTTGGCGACGGTCGAGGGGCTCACCTCGAGGACAACGATCTTGCGGAATTCCTTCGCGCGGAAGGTCTGCTCGCGGTCGTTGAAATATTTCTTCAGCTCGTCGTCCGTGGGCTTCGCGGCTTCGCCGGCGGCGGAGACGGGCAGCACGAAATAGTCGACCGAACGCGCCTCGTTGCGGAAGCGGTGGATCGCCTCGATCATCAGCTTCGGCGTCTCGACGCCGGTGACGACGATGTCGGTCAGGGCCTTGCGCAGATAGGCGGCCTTCTGGTCGGCAAGGAAGCTGCGCTCGGTGTAGCCGGCGTCGCGGGCGACGGCCTTGAACTTCTCGGCGTCGAATTTCCCGTCCGTCTGGAAGGCCTTCTCGCTGGCGATCAGGCGCTGGGCGGTCTCGTCGCTGGTGGCGAGGCCGAGATTGCTGGCCTTCTGGTCGAGCGCGACCTCGGTGATCAGGCGCTCCAGCACCTGAAGGTCCATGCCGGCGCGATGCGCCTCCTCGGCGGTGACGGCGCGGCGCATGCGCTGCTGGATGCGGCGCAGATCGTTCTGGAAGGCGGAGCGGAACTGCTCGACGGTGACCTCGCCCGCCCCGACCTTGGCGAGCCGCTGGGCGGTGAAGCCGCGGAAGACGTCGCCCACTCCCCAGATCGAGAAGCTGACGACGATCACGCCCATCACAAGCGCCATGATGGCGCGGCCGATCCAGTTCTGCGATGCGACGCGCAGGCCCTCGAGCATTTTCCGGTTCCCTTTTCCCGTTTTTTGGGGGCGTTCGCCCCGAATTGGCGGCGGACTATAGGGAGGGGCGGCGGCTGTGGCAATGAGCCGCGCGCATAAGGACCGCCTCGCGTCGATATGCGACATTGTCCCGCCAGCGTCGCGGTGGTGAAAACCCGCTCAGGAAGCGCGCCGGCCTCCGGCGCCCTGCGAAACGGGGCTTCGATGGAAGACATGGAAAAAGAGATCGCCGCCGACACGGTCGAGACCCCGGAAGCGTCGGGCGCGCAGGGCCTCGCCGCGGCCGGTCGCGAGACCGGCGAGCGCGCGCCGGCTCCGCCCCGTGAAGACGTCCGGCGTCTGCGCGCCGATTCGGAAGCCATCCGTCACGCCTTCGAGACGGGCGAATTTCCCTACAAGACCCGGCTCACCAACAAGGTCTATCTGGACCATATGGCCGCGCTCCAGGTCGAGCTCCTCAAGGCGCAGAACTGGGTGAAGGAGGCCGGCCAGCGGATCGTGATGATTTTCGAGGGGCGCGACGCCGCCGGCAAGGGCGGCACGATCAAGCGCTTCATGGAGCATCTGAACCCGCGCGGCGCGCGCGTCGTCGCGCTCGAAAAGCCCACCGAGCGCGAGCGCACGCAATGGTATTTCCAGCGCTATATCGGACACCTGCCGGCGGGCGGGGAAACCGTCTTCTTCGATCGCAGCTGGTACAACCGCGCCGGCGTCGAACGCGTGATGAATTTCTGCACGCCGAATGAATATCTCGACTTCATGCGCCAGTGCCCCGAACTCGAGCGCATGCTCGTGAACTCGGGCGTCCGCCTTTACAAATACTGGTTCTCGGTGACGCGCGAGGAGCAGATGCGCCGCTTCAGGGCGCGCGAGACAGATCCCCTGAAACAGTGGAAGCTCTCGCCGATCGATCGCGCCTCCATGGATAAATGGGACGATTACACCGAGGCGAAGGAGGCGATGTTCTTCTTCACCGACACGGCCGACGCGCCATGGGTGGTGATCAAATCCGACGACAAGAAGCGCGCACGGCTCAACTGCATGCAGCACTTCCTGTCCAGTCTCGACTATCCCAACAAGGACCACAGCGTCGTGCGCGGCCCCGACCCGCTCATCGTCGGCTCCAGCGCCCATGTGATCGGCCGCAGCGAGCATATCGTCGGCAATTCGCTGACGATGGATTCGGAGAAGAAGGCAAAGCGGGTTCGAACCGCCTGAGTCGGGATTTCACAGAAATGCGGCCCCGGACGCCACAAGGCGGCCGCTGGCTCGCCCCGCGCTTGCCGCATTCCGGCCGGACGATGTGCGCAATCGGCGATTTTCAAGCGTGGCAGAAAATTTTTTTGGGCGAAACCTCGTTCAAAATCAAACACCTACTTGCCACCCAGCCGCTCCTCGCGTAACGATTGAGACGCTGACGCTGACGGGTAAGTATTGACCTACAGCAACGACTCCGGGGCGAGCGCTTGGCCCGCGGAGATTGAAATAGAATATGCGGCGATGAACGCAACGCCAAGCGCCTCAAAAGGAACCGACATGCTGCGATCTTATGGTCTTGCAGGACTGACGACCCTTGTACTCTTTACTGCGCCTGCCTATGCTTTTGACGTTGTGTCTCCGGACTTCGGCGGACGCGTCGAACCTTACGCGGCCCGTATCGCGCAAGCTCAAGCCCGTGGCGAGCAGGTGCGCATCGGACCGGTGGAGTGCGACTCCTCCTGTACGCTTTACCTCGCCGCCCGTAACTCCTGCGTGCATCCGGGCGCGGTCTTCGGCTTTCATGCTCCCTGGGTCGGTGGTCCGACCAGCGGCGTGGTCGACCGGCGCATGACGGCGGTGTTCGCTTCGGCCTACAAGCCGTCGCTGCGCCGCATATTCCTCAGCCACGTCCGCAACTCGCACGGCCAGGTGCCGGGCCCGTTGCTGCGGCTCAGCGGGATGCAACTCGCGAGCCTTGGCTACCGGCTCTGCGGCTACTGATCGGCTGAATTCGAGTGAACCCCCGAGCGAATGCCTCGGGGGTATTTTTTTGTACAGTTGACTGATCGAAAGCGAGGCAAGCGGTCGGCGAGGGGGCTGCGGGTGAACGTCGCCTCGATGAAGTCGAACCCGTAAGTCTGTCCTAGTCTTTTTTGGGGACGTTTGCGCGCGCGTGTGCCGAAATTTCAGGGAAGGCGTGTGCAACCGGGGGATATGGCGCCAAAACGGAGCAACCAGGACGGGCGCCAGTATTGCAGCGGAGGAAGCATCTGGCAGAACTGCCCCAACCTGGCGTACAGTCCGCTTCGACGTGCGCCCGCAACGGAGATTTGAAAGATGAAGTCCCCCCGATTTGTGATCGCGCTCGCTTCGGCAATCCTGCTGTCCTCCGCATTTGCAGGGCCGGTCTTTGCGAAGGGCAACAGCGTGTCGCACGAGCCGAGCCGCTTTTTTGAGGGCGTGCCGCGCAGCGCCGCCCCGGAAAGAAGCTTCGGAAGATCGACGGAGCAGGAGCCCCGCGCGCCGCGCAAAGGCTGCTGCTGCACGGGACTGTTCGAAATTCTGTGCAACTGACAGCTCGGCTGGCGTGGACCTTCGTCAGAATTCCGCGTGCAGCCGCAGGGCGAACAGATTGACCGGGCCGCGGTCGCGATTGTACCCGGGATTGTCGACGAATTGATAATCCCCGGTGAGGTGAATGCCCTCGGCGAGGCCGACACGGTAATAGGCCTCGAAAATGTGTTCGCCGCTGTAGGAAAGTCCGCCGTCTCCCAGATACATGCCATTCCCGCCGCGCCCGAGATACGTCGCGTGCGCGTCGGAAATGCCGTTGATCGCGAAGGCGGCCCCGACGATGTCGTCTTTTCGATTCCAAAGATTGCCGGAGAACACCAGTCCGCCTGTAAAGGATCGCTCGATTTCGGCGAAGGCGAGAGTTTCATAATCATCGTTCGCCCAGCTCGCGCGCGCGAACATCCCGATATTGTCCGAGAGTTGCTGTTCCAGGTTGACGCCGCCTCCGACCTTGACATGCAGGTCGTGCACCGCGGTGATATCCGGAGGGACGCCGTCGATGGCGGCTGTCGCGATGGCCTGATCGAAGCGACCCATGCGCGCGTGGTTGGCGAAGAAGAGAAATTTCAGCTTTCCCGGCTGGTCCCATATTTCGTGGCGCTCCTCGATTTCGCCGACCGCCTCGAAGCCGGCGCGGGGCTTCATCTCTAAGGTCCGCGCGTCCGGGTAATCGGGTAGCTGGAAAAAGCCGCCGCGGGCGGTCCAGCGGTCGTATTTCACTTCGCCGGTGAGGCCGTAAGTGAAGCCCCACGGGTCTGCGGGATAATCGAACGCGCCCATGGTGTTGACGGAATTGTTCAGGAATCCGTTGCGCGAATCGTGGGCGAAGCGATTGTCGTCGAAGATGTCGGTCACGCCATATTTGCCGATCGTGAAGGTCACGCGATTGGCGTCCACCATGCCCTCGAGCGTGTTCTGCCCGGCGTCGATTTTCTCCTGCTCGCCGCCGAGACCGAAATTCTGGCGCAGAAAATAGCGCTGGAAATGGAGGTTGTTCGAGTAGCTGCCGCCCTGAAACGCCTCGTTGTTCGGATAGCCGGCAAAGCCGTAACCATCGGCAAGACCAAAGCCCTGCGTCGTTTCGGGATTGAGATAAGCCTCGGCTCCCTTCCACAGTCTTACGCCGAAGAAG
>CAVQWJ010000004.1:112500-328203 GCA_963717565.1 uncultured Alphaproteobacteria bacterium | reverse complement strand
CAGGGGGTCCCGGGTTCGAGCCCCGGCGCGCTCACCAAGAAAAAACAGACCGTTACGGCGACGACGACAGTCGGGGAAGCCTGTGACGAATTCACCGGCTTCCTTTTACGCCGCTTACTGCGCCCTCATCGCAGAATAGACGTCCAGCGCGCCGACCAAAGCGACAACAAGCGCCGCGAGGCTGTTCGCCTGCTGGATCCGCCTGCGCTTTGGCGCGAAAAACTCCAAAAGTCCGAGCCCACGCTCAATTGGATCTCTCATACACGACTGTCTGAGCGGTGGAGTCAGGTCGCGTCGAGCGCCTTGCGGCGGCCATCGGTGATATGCGCAGATTTGTCCCGGACAAGATCTGGGTTACGGCGTCGCGTGCGCCTGGGCGCTCGATCGCCGGCGGTGCATTGACCACAATGACGACGGGCGCCCGACAAAGTCGGGCGCCCGAAGTTTCAAATAGCTGACGCCTGCCTCAGAGCGGGCCGAGTCCAAGACCAAGCAACCCGCCGCCGCCGAATCCGAGGCCAAACAGACCGCCGCCGCCGTAGCCATAAATGTCGCCGCCGCAGCAACCGCCCGCTGCGCCATAGACTGCAGGCGCGCTGTAACCCCACGTGCCGGCGCAGCATCCGGGCGCCGCTGCGCCATAGACCGCGGGCGCGCCATAGCCATAGACTGCCGGGGCCGCATAGCCATAAACCCCACGACGCGCATAGCCGTAGGTCATGCGAGGCGCAAAGCCATAAATCCTGCGATACGCAAAGCCGTAGTGGCGCCGCCCATGGAGGCCCTGGTTATGCCAGTCGAAGTGGCTGCCCGAGTGCCAGCCGACATGGCGCCTCACATGCGCGTCAGCGGTAGCAGTGAAACCCATCCCAGCGCTGGTAATGACGGCGGTCGCCAAGGCGATAGTCTTGATGCGCTTCAAACTCATTCTAGCCTCCTCTTTTGACCGCAAGCACAAAGCGCATCTGCGTTGATCATGAGCGCAGAGCCTTTCAAGCGGTCGTATTGCGAGGGGAAGTTGGACACGCGGCTGATGAGTTAAGCGCGGCAGAGCAAAAATTAGTCGATCCTCGACTTCAGTGAGCCGTCCATCCGCCGTCCATGGGCAGAACCGCGCCGGTTATGGCGCTCGCCGCGTCCGAGGCGAGAAACACCGCGAATTGCGCGACCTGCTCGGGCGTAACGAAGCGTCGCGTCGGCTGAGCGGCGAGCAGAACCTTGTCGATCACATCTTCTCTCGTCATGCCGCGAGCCGACATTGTCGCAGGTATCTGCCGCTCGACGAGCTCGGTCCAGACATAGCCTGGCGCAATGGCGTTCACAGTGATTCCATCGCGGGCGGTTTCGAGCGCCGCTGTCTTCGTCAGCCCCGCAAGACCGTGTTTAGCTGCGACATAGGCGCTTTTGAACGGCGAGGCGATCGTCGAATGCGCGGAGGCGATCGCGATGACGCGACCCCACTTCCGCGCTTTCATCTGTGGCAGAACCGCGCGCATGGCATAGAAGGCGGCGGAAAGATTCGTCGCCAGAACGCGAGACCACGCCTCAAGGGGAAATTCCTCGAGCGGCGCCACATGCTGCACGCCTGCGTTCACGATCAAAATATCAATAGAGCCGAATCTTTCCGTCGCCGCCGCGACCATCTTCTCGACTTGCGCCGGGTCGGAAACATCGGCGCGCCAGCCCATGACGTCGACGTCGAGACGCTCGCGCGCGACCGCCGCGCGCGCAGCCTCTAAAAGTGCGGCGTCGCTGGCGCCATTCATAACGACATTCGCGCCACTCACGGCAAAGGCCCGGGCAATCTCGAAGCCGATGCCGCGCGTCGAACCGGTAACGAGCGCGGTCTTTCCCTCAAACATCGGCGACTCCTTTCACGTTGCGGCCAACCGCCCTTGACGTGAAATAGGCCTCGATCTCTGCGGAAAGAGGCGCGCTCTCCGGCGCCTGATCGTTTCGACGGTTTTTAAGCGAAATTTCTCTTCAGATTCGACACATAGGCCGTGACCTTTTCAATCGCGGGGCCAACGCGCTTTTTGCCGGCTTCGAGATAGGGTCCCATCTGCGCCATGAATTCGCTGATCTGCTGCTCCGTCGGGGCATGTTCCCTGGCGAAAGCAAGGACAGCGGCGCTGGCCTTGGCCACTTCGGCCTGAGGCTTCCCCGCTTTGACCTCCTCGACCGCCCACTCCAGCGCCTTCCGCGCAATGTCTGCAGAGAGGCTCATATACTCGCCGAGCTTCGCCGCCAGCACGGCGGACTCGCGGCAGAAAAGTTCCGAAAAGGCGTTCGCTTTCATAAGCGCGTAAATTCTGCCGTTCAGCTTGCGCGCCTCGGCTTCGAGCCGGAAGTTCGCATATTCCTGCCGCCTGATCTCGTTGATCGCGTCAGCATGAGAGGCGCGCAGAGCCTCCATTTCCTTTTCAAGGCCGTCGAGACGTTCCTTGATGGATTCCACCATCTGGAAAGAGAATTTTCCGGCCTCGAGCTGGGCCATCGCCACGTCGAATTTCATCTGGTCAGACATACCGGTTACTCCGCTTCTCGTTAGGCGAACATCCCCGGCGGATGGTAAATTTTTCGTTTAAATTTCCGCGCGCCATGTCGCATTGCGGAAAAAATCGACAAAGCCTTTCGGAACTTAACCTGCAACGGCTTCCTGAAGCGACTCGAAACTGGCTGGTTTGGTCAGTTTCTGATCAAATCCCGCTTCCTGGGCGCGCGCGAGAACCTGGTCTTCGCCCCAGCCCGTCAGCGCGATCAGCTTGACCGTTTTTCCCTCTGGAGACGTCCGAATTCGCCGAGCTGTTTCGTAACCGTCCATTTGTGGCATGCCAATATCAACAAAAACGAGATCAGGGTGAAATTCACGCAGCTTCGAGAGGCCGGAATCGCCGTTATAGGCGACCTGAACCGTCGCCCCGAGCAGCTCCAGCAGCATGACGAGACTGTCGGCCACGTCATGGTCGTCATCGATAACGAGAACGCGGCGGCCCGATTCCGCTATTACCGCGCCCGCCGACTCTTTTGTCACAACAGCTCCCCGCCCCGCCAACAGCGGCAATCTGACGGTGAAAACGCTGCCTTTTCCGATGCCGTCGCTTTGGGCCTCGACGGCGCCGCCATGCATCTCGACAAGGCTGCGCACCAGTGAAAGGCCAATGCCCAGCCCCGCGCGCCGGGCCCTGGGTGAAGGATCGACCTGGGTAAAGAGATTGAAGATGCGCGGCAGCATCTCGGGCGCGATCCCGACGCCATTATCGCGGACAGTGACGACCGCCTCGTCGTGGTCACGCATGACGCCGACGCTGACGATCCCGCCCGGCTCCGTGTAATTTGCCGCATTATTGAGGAGATTGGCGAAGATCTGGGTCAGTCTGACAGGATCGGCCGAGACGATCAGGGGTTCGTCGGGAAGCGAAAGTTCGAGTTTGTGATTGCGCTCCTTCAAGGCAGGATCCCCGACGTCGATCGCATTGCGCAGCGCTTCCGCGAGGTCCGTCTCCTGCTTTTTCAGGGCGATCTTGCCGCAGCTGATCCGGGAGACCTCGAGCAGATCGTCGACAAGGCGAATCAGATGATGGATTTGCCGCTCGGCCATGGACAGAAGCTTGAGGCGGCGCTCGTCCCAGGCGAACTCTGGCGCTTCCCGCCGCAGGAGGCTGACCGCGTTGTAGATGGGCGCCAGCGGATTACGCAGTTCATGCGCGAGCGTTGCGAGAAATTCATCCTTGCGTCGATCCGCCTGCTTCAGACGCTCGGTGGCGTCGCGAAGCTGGCGCTCGGCTTCCACGCGTTCGGTAATGTCGATGGCGACGCCGCCAACCGCATAGGGCGCTCCGTCCGCGTCTTTGATCGGAAACTTGCTTACGAGCGAGTGATGAACACGCGTGTCCTCATGCGCGAGCGTCTCGACGGAGATGAGGCCTTCGAGACTTGCAAGCGCTTTTTCGTCGTTGCGGCGAAACTGCTCAGCGGTTTCCGCATCGAAAACCTGCTCGTCGGTTTTGCCGTAAAGCCCTGTCTGCGCCTTGCCGAAGGCGCGCATGGTCGCGTCGGTGGCGTATAGGTAACGCCCCTGAAGATCCTTGATCCACGCCAGTCCGGGAAGGTTGCGCATGAAGCTCGAAAAGCGCTCCTCGCTCTCGCGAAGCGCATCGACCGCGCGTTTGCGTTCGGTGATGTCCGTGTGGCTGATGACGACTGCGGCTGGCGCGCTCTCTGCGCGCGCAGCATGCATCACGAACCAGCGCTGCTGATCGGGTGCGTGGCAGGGGTATTCCATTTCAAATGTCGCCTGCTCGCCCCTGAGCAGCGACTCCAGCCCCTCCAGAGCGGCCTTTGCGTATGGGTCACCATGCTCGGCGGCTCTCCGGCTTACCTTGAGATAGTTGGCGCCGACCGACACGAAGGCGTTCTCGCCGCGATTTTCGCAGGCAAATCGCGCCCATTGCCTGTTGATCGACAGGACGACGCCCGTCGCGCTGATGACGGCAATATTGTGCGGCAGCGAATCGAGCACGCCCGCAATGAAGGACTCTCTCGCCTTCACCTTCGCGGCGGCGTCCTCGCCTGCGCGCGCCTCCGCCAACTCGACCTCCGCCTTCACCGCGCGCTGAAACGCTTTCTCCCGGGCGAACGCAAAAGCTGCGACGCTCAGTCCAACGAGGACGAAAACTGCGATCCGCACCGCATCGCCCTGTTCCGCGACCTGCCAGCTTCCGCGCGGTTCAATGAAAAAGAAAGCTCCCGCGATCGCGGAGAGCAGCGTGGCCAACATCGCCGGCCCCGCGCCGGCGACGGCGGTGGTCACGAGAACAGCGAAGAAATAGGTAGGGAACGCTTGAGTATGGATGAGGTCATCCGCCCAAAACCGGGCGGCTGTCGCGGCAAACACCAGCAGCGTCGCAAAAGCGTAGCGATGAGCGCCGCCTAGCCTATCGCCGAAAGACTGCATCTCCCGCAAGCAAGGGCTCCCGTTTGCACACTCGGGGCATTAAGGACGAGCGCGCGGAAGTATCAAGCGAAACCGTGAGTTGACATTCCACTTAACTTGCGAGCGCACGTACGCCTCTTACGAGGCGACCGACGCCCTCGGCCGCTGTTTCCGCCTGCAGGGCGCCATAAGCGACACGCAAATGACAACCCTGCGTCAATCCGAATGCGTCGCCCGGAATGACGGCGACACGATGTTCCTCGATCAGTCGCTTCGCATAGTCGAGCGGCGCCAATGACGATTTGAGCCGCAGGAGAAAATACAGTGCGCCCGTGGCGGCGGGAACGTCAGCCAGTCCTTCCTGTTGAAGAAACTGAAGATCGCTTTTTACCAATTGCCGAGTTCGCGCAAGTTTTTCGACTTTCCCCTTCACGAAGGCGCGGCCCGCTTCGAGAGCGCCGATCGCGGCATATTGCGAGACGACGGGCGGGCAGATGATCACCGTATCCTGAATCTTGCGCATCGCCGCTTCGAGGGTCTGCGGAAAAACCATCCATCCGATGCGCCAGCTGGCGAAACCATAGGCTTTCGACATCGAATAGAGCGAAATCGTGTGGGCGGAAGCGCCCGGGATCGACGCGGGGGAAAAATGCCGCGCATCGTCATAGGTGAAATATTCATAGGCCTCGTCGCTGATATGAAAGAGCCCATGCTGCGCGCAGAGCGCATTGACGCCCCGCAGCGCGGCTTCGGAATAAACGGCGCCGGAAGGATTGTTGGGCGAAACGGTGAGGATCGCGCGCGTGCGGGGCGTGATTGCGGCGCGGATGGCGTCGACGTCGAGCTGGTAGTTTTTATCTGTGGGAACCAGCACGGGCCGCGCATTGGCCATGACGATCGCCATCTCGTGATTGAAGTAATAGGGAACCGGCAGGATGACCTCGTCGCCGGGATCGAGTATGGCGAGCGCCGCGTTGAGAAACGCCTGATTGCCCCCGGCGGTGACCATCAGCCGATTGCCATGACCGGCCCCGACCTCGAACCCATTTTCCGTCGAGAGCTTGCGCGTGAGCGCCTCGACGAGCTCGGGCAGGCCGGACGTCGCCTGATATTTGTGGTTCTCCGGCGCGGCGAGAAAGCGCTCGATCTGGGCGGAGGCCGCCGCCGGCGGCCCGTAATTGACGACCCCCTGCCCCAGGGAGATCGTCCCCGCATTCGAGCGGATCAGCTCGGCGATGACGGGGATGATCGGCGTCTGGACGGCCTGAAGTCGACGGGAATCGGGCATGCGGGATCCTGATAACGGACGCGCAGGCGCGCGCGGGCGGGGCTTTGTGCTCGGGCAGGAACGATCCCTACCCCATGGCTCGCCGCCCCTTCAATAGCGGCGCCGCTCGAAAGTCTTTCGGGAAGGGGGCTCGTCCATGTTAGACTCAAGAAAAAGGCGTGGCGCTGGCGCCGGCCTCAACCACCCCCGAGACCATGGCCGCTTCCGAACCGCAGGGCGCAAAGCCCCTCTTCTCCTACCGCAAATATTGGGCGCATCGCTTTGGCGTCGCTCCCTTCCTTCCCATGTCCCGCGCCGAGATGGAGGCGCTGGGCTGGGATTCCTGCGACATCATTCTCGTCACAGGGGACGCCTATATCGATCACCCGAGCTTCGGCATGGCCATCGTCGGCCGGCTTCTCGAAGCTCAAGGGTTCAGGGTCGGCATCATCTCCCAGCCGGACTGGCGCGACGCCTCGGCCTTTCGGGCGCTGGGCAAGCCCAATCTCTTCTTCGGCGTCACCAGCGGCAATATGGATTCGATGGTCAACCGCTACACCTCGGACCGTCGCCTGCGCCACAATGATTCCTACACGCCGAACGGCGAGGGCGGCAAACGGCCGGACCGCGCTGTCATCGTTTATGCGCAACGCGCCCGCGAGGCCTTCCCCGACGCGCCGATCGTCCTCGGCGGCATCGAAGCCTCGCTGCGTCGTATCGCCCATTACGACTACTGGTCCGACAAGGTGCGCCGCTCCATCCTGCTCGACGCCAAGGCGGACCTGCTGCTGTACGGCAACGCCGAGCGGGCGCTCGTCGAGGTCGCGCATCGTATCGCCCGGCGCGGGCTCGATCAGGATTTCTCCGACATTCGCGGCCTCGCCTTTGCGCGCGAAGCGACGCCCGAGGGCTGGACCGAGGCGCCTGCGGACGATCTCGACGACGCCAGCGAAGGCCGCCGGCGCGGCGGCGCGGCGGCGGAAGACGAAAGAATTGTGATCCGCCTGCCCGCCTTCGATCTGGTGCGCGAAGATCGGGAGGCGTACGCCCGCGCCTCGCGCGTGCTCCACAAGGAAAGCAATCCCGGCAACGCCCGCCCGCTGACGCAGCGGCATGGCGATCGCGACGTGTGGCTGACGTCGCCGCCCATTCCGCTGACCATGCAGGAGATGGACGCGGTTTACGAATTGCCCTTCGCCCGCGCGCCGCACCCGGCGTACGAAGGCGCGAAAATTCCCGCCTGGGAGATGATCCGCCATTCGGTGACGATCATGCGCGGCTGTTTCGGCGGCTGTTCCTTCTGTTCCATCACCGAGCACGAGGGACGCATCATCCAGTCGCGCTCGGAGGACTCGATCCTGCGCGAGATCGAAATCATTCGCGACAAGACGGAAGGATTCACCGGAATCGTTTCGGACATTGGCGGGCCGACGGCAAATATGTATCGGATGGCCTGCAAGGATAAGGAAACCGAGGCGCTGTGCCGGCGTCCGGCCTGCGTCTATCCGGATATCTGCAAGAATCTGAACACGAGCCACGACTCGCTGATCCAGCTCTATCGCAAGGCGCGCGCGCTTCCCGGGATCAAGAAGGTCATGGTGGCGTCGGGCGTGCGCTACGATCTTGCCGTGAAGAGTCCGGCCTATGTGCGCGAGCTCGTCGAGCATCATGTCGGCGGCTATCTGAAGATTGCGCCCGAACATACGGAGGAGGGCCCGCTCTCCAAGATGATGAAGCCGGGCATCGGCTCCTACGACCGCTTCAAGCAATTGTTCGACGCGGCGGCGCAGGCGGCGAAGAAGGATTATTTCCTCATCCCCTATTTCATCGCCGCGCATCCGGGCACGACGGATGAGGACATGATGAATCTCGCGCTCTGGCTGAAGCGCAATAAATATCGCGCCGATCAGGTGCAGACCTATCTGCCCTCGCCAATGGCGCTTTCGACGGCAATGTACCACAGCGGCTTCAACCCGCTGAAGCCGGTGCGCCGCGGCGCCTCGGAGCCGGTCGATGCGGTGAAGGGGCTGCGCCAGCGGCGGCTGCACAAGGCGTTCCTGCGCTATCACGATCCCGAGAACTGGCCGCTTCTGCGCGAGGCGCTGAAGGCGATGGGACGCGCCGATCTGATCGGACCCGGCAAGCATCAGCTCGTGCCCAGTTGGCAGCCGGCGGGAACCGGCAAGGCCGGCGAGGGCCGGCGCCTGCCGCAGAAGAGCGGACCCCGCCCGCAGGCGCGGAGGTTTCTGACCAAAGGCGTTTGACAGCGATTGAAGACGGGTCTTCGCGCGTGGCCGAACTTGTGCATTATCCCCGTGCGGCGCGGCGCCCGCAGTCATCTCACCAGGAAGCGGCATGCCCCAGGACGAGAAACTCTTTCCCGATACGGTCGTACGAGAGAACTACGTCACCTTCCAGCACGAATTCATCGAGTTCCTCGTTGCGCAGCTCATCGATTTCCGGAAGGTTTTCAACGGCGATCTCGATGAAACCCTCGTCTACATATTCGTCGCGCGCTACTACCTCCGCGAGGAGCGCGGCCGGGGGCAGAATCATCAGGATCAGGACGGCTACTGGGCCGCGCCGCCGACCCTCTCCCGCATCTCCGAATTCACCGGAATCGCGAGGGAGACGGTCCGCCGCAAGCTGATCTCACTGCAGAGCCGCGGGCTCATCGAGAAAGTCGACCATGACAAATGGCGGCCCGCGACGAAGGGCGACGTGCCGGTCATCCGCAGTGAATATGAGGAGTTCTGGGCCCGCGAGATGCGCCGTCTCGTGAAGCTCGTGCGGGCGCTGAAATCCTATGTCTGATTTCAGGGAAGAAAGTGGGCTGCTGTCGCCAGCAGCCCAAGTCGGGGGAGAACGCCCGAGGAGGGCGAATGTCAGCTGAGGGGAGGGCTGACTGAGGTTACCGTAGAGGGCGCTCCCGGGCCGATCAACAAGCCTACGCTCAGTTTGGGCGTGAGCGCCCATGGTGAGACAAAATGACGCAAAACTGTGACCTCCAGGGGGCGCCAAGAAAAAGCCGAGCCGCCGGAACGCTTTGAGAAGGGGCGCGTTAAACAACATTGCAGCCATGGCCGCGTCCCGAGGCGGGCGGCCCGGGCGCTCTTGAAAGGCGCCTGCAGCTGAAACGGGATTCCGTTCCGCGCTGCGACCGACGAGGCAAACCGTGAACCTCCCTTCCGAAGACGTTCAGACGCCCGAGACGGCGAATAGCCCCCGCATGAAACGCCAGCCGCGCGCCCTGGACGTTCTCGTCATCGAGGACGAGGCGATCATCGCCAAGGACATCGAACTGATCGTGAGCGACCTGGGCCATCGCGTCATCGGGCCGGCGCGCACTCAGGAGGAGGCGGTCTCGCTCGCGCTCAAGACGCGCCCCGCGGTCGTGGTGGCCGACGTCAAGCTGGCTGACGGCAGCTCGGGGATTCTCGCGGTCAACGAGATGCTGAAAAGCATCGACGCCGCCGTGATCTTCGTCACGGCCGTGCCGCAATGGCTGCAGACCGGCGAGCTCGAGCCGGTTCTGGTGATCCCCAAGCCCTATTCGGTCGAGGAGATCAAGGCGGCAGTCGCCAGGGCGACCTCCAAGCGCTCCCAGTCGCTCGAAACGATCATGGCCACGAAAGACGCCGTCAGCCGCCTCACCCGCACGCAATAACGCCGTTTCCCACCATAGCCGCGGCGCTGCGGCGCCCTGCCTTCTCGCGCGGCGCGTCGAGAACCCCTATCTAATGACTTGGCCAAATAAAAATTTTCCGGCGCGGCCAGGGAGACGTCGATGTACAAAAAAATTCTCATTCCGGTCGATTTGAGCGAGCCCGAGATGACCACGCTTGCGCTCGATGCCGCCCTTGCCCTGGCGAAGACAAGCCCCGACGCCGGCCTGCGCCTCATTAATGTGCAGCCGCTCGTGCCCGTCGCATTCGTGGATTACATCCCGCCGAATTTCGACGAGGAAATGCGGGAAGCGGCGGAGAAAGACCTCGCGGCGCTGGCCGCGAAGGTGGATCTTGCGCGTGAGCGCGTGTCTTCGACGGTTCGCTTTGGCGCCATCTACCCGGAAGTGCTCGCCGAAGCCGAGGATTGGGGCGCGGACCTGATCGTGGTCGGATCGCACCGGCCCACCATGGCCACCTATCTTCTCGGCTCCAACGCCAAGACGATCGTGCGCCACGCAAAATGTTCGGTGCTTGTCGTTCGCAAATAGCTTGTGGTGACAGGCTCGGGAGCGGCGGCTAGTCTTTTCGGCATGTTCCGATTCGTCGCTCCCCTCCTCCTCGCGCTTTTTTGCGCCGGCGCCGCACAGGCGGACTCGGCGCAGACGCTGCGCCGCGGCGAAGCGATCGCCCGGAAAAACTGCGGCCCCTGCCACGCCATCGGCCGCAGCGGGGCGAGCCCGAACCCCAAGTCGCCGCCCTTCCGCGACCTCTCGCGCCGGTATCCGCTCTCCAATCTGGAGGAAGCGCTGGGCGAGGGCATTGTCGTCGGTCATGAGGGCCTCGAAATGCCCCGGTTCCAATTCGATTCCGCGCAGATCGAAGCGCTGCTCGCCTATCTGGGGTCGATCCAGAAGCGCTGAGGCCTCACGCCTCGATCTGCTTGCGCAATTTGGATATTGCGATGGTCGTCTCCATCGACGCCTTGGCGTAGGGCGCGCCGCCGTCGAGCGCGGCCGTCGCCTCGTCGTAACGCCTGGCGTTGATCAGCGCCGCGACCCGGCCGGCCTCGCGATGGAAGGCGGCGTGAGACTGCACGCAGCCGGAAAACTCGGCCAGATGGGCGTATTTCGTGCGCGCGTCGCCATGCAGCCATTTGCCGAGCGGACAGACGTCGTCCCTGGCGGCCGCGAAGGAGTCGAGCTCTGACTTCGCCGCAATCGCTCCGCGCAATTTCGCCTTCCACTCGACATGCGCCGCAATCGCGTTTTCGAAATCCATGAAGAGCCTCCTTTTCAAGGCGAAGCGCCTGAGGCTTAACGGGCGGCGCTGACTTCAGGCTTTCGCGGGCGGCGCATGTGGCCGGGCTTTGCGCCCGCGCCGCCTCTCGTTTATGACAAATCGGGAAACAGCCGAGGGTAAAATGTCCGCCATCCCCGATTTCACCAAAATCCCCTTCGCCCCCGTCTCCGTCGCGCAGGAGACGCCGCCGCGCAGCTGGCTCACCCCCGAGGGGATCGAGGTGAAAAACGCCTATGGGCCGCAGGATGTGGAGGGGCTCTCCTTCGTCGACGGCTACCCCGGCGTCGCGCCCTTCGTGCGCGGCCCCTACTCCACCATGTATGTCGCCCAGCCCTGGACCATCCGCCAATACGCCGGCTTCTCCACGGCCGAGGACTCCAACGCCTTCTATCGCCGCAATCTCGCGGCCGGCCAGAAGGGCCTCTCCGTCGCCTTCGACCTCGCCACCCATCGCGGCTACGACTCCGACCATCCGCGCGTGATGGGCGACGTCGGCATGGCGGGCGTCGCCATCGACTCGATCTACGACATGCGCACGCTGTTCGACGGCATTCCGCTCGACCAGATGTCCGTGTCCATGACCATGAATGGCGCGGTGTTGCCGGTGCTGGCGCTGTTCATCGTCGCCGCCGAGGAACAGGGCGTGTCGCCCGACAAGCTCACCGGCACGATTCAGAACGACATTCTCAAAGAATTCATGGTGCGCAACACCTACATCTATCCGCCGGACCCCTCGATGCGGATCGTGTCGGATATTTTTGCCTACACCAGCAAGCATATGCCGAAGTTCAACTCGATTTCGATCTCCGGCTATCACATGCAGGAGGCCGGCGCCTCGGCCGATCTCGAACTCGGTTACACGCTCGCCGACGGCGTGGAATATGTGCGCGCCGGCGTCGCGGCGGGTCTCGACATCGACGCCTTCGCGCCGCGCCTGTCCTTCTTCTTCGCCATCGGCATGAACTTCTTCATGGAGGTCGCGAAGCTGCGCGCCGCGCGCCTGCTCTGGGCGCGTCTGATGAAGGATCTCGGCGCCAAGTCGGAGAAGAGCCTGACGCTGCGCACCCATTGCCAGACGTCCGGCTGGTCGCTCACCGCGCAGGACGTCTACGTCAATTCGATCCGCACCTGCGTCGAGGCGATGGCGGCGACGCAGGGCCATACGCAGTCGCTGCACACCAATGCGCTGGACGAGGCGCTTGCGCTGCCGACCGACTTCTCGGCCCGCATCGCCCGCAACACGCAGATCGTTCTCCAGCAGGAAAGCGGCACGACGCGGATCATCGATCCCTGGGGCGGCTCCTATTATGTCGAGCGCCTCACGGCGGAACTCGCCAAGAAGGCCTGGGCGCATATCGAGGAGATCGAGACGCTCGGCGGCATGGCCAAGGCCATTGCGGCGGGCGTGCCCAAGCAGCGCATCGAGGAGGCGGCCGCGAAGACACAGGCGCGCATCGACAGCGGAACACAGGTCGTCGTCGGCGTGAACAAATACCGCCCCGAGAACGACGCCAAGCCGAATGTGCTGAAGGTCGACAACGCCGCCGTGCGCGCCGCGCAGCTCGACAAGCTGAAGCGCCTGCGCGCCGAACGCGACGAGGCGACGACGCAGGCCGCGCTCAATGCGCTCACCGAAGGCGCGACATCGGGCGGCAATCTGCTCGATCTCGCGGTGAAGGCGGCGCGCGCCAAGGCGAGCGTCGGCGAAATCTCCACCGCGCTCGAGAAGGTGTTCACGCGCCACAAGCCGAAGGCCAATGTCATTTCCGGCGTCTATGCGAAGGAAGCCGGCAAGGACAGCGCCCAGGTCGGCCGCATTGTCGGCATGACCCGCGACTTCGAGGAGAACACCGGCCGCAAGCCGCGCATTCTCGTCGCCAAAATGGGTCAGGACGGCCACGACCGCGGCCAGAAGGTGATTGCCTCCGCCTTCGCCGACATGGGCTTCGACGTGATCATCGGCGATCTCTTCGCCACGCCCGACGAAGTCGCGCAGAAGGCGAAGGAGGCGGACGTGCATATCGTCGGCGTCTCGACCATGACCGCCGGCCATCTGACGCTGACCCCCGAATTGCGCGATGCGCTGGCGCGGGTCGACCGCCAGGACATCATGATGGTCGTCGGGGGCGTCATTCCGCCGGACGATTTCCAGGCCCTCTACGACGCCGGCGCCGCAGCGATCTTCCCGCCGGGCACCAATATTCCGGTCGCGGCCGAGCAGCTCCTGCATGAGCTGAACATCCGTCTGGGCTTCGCCCAGCGCGAGGTCGCCAAGGCGGGATGAACCCCTCCCTCCCTCTCCCCGCAAAGCGGGGAGAGGGAAATCGACCCTCTTGCGTCTCACCGCATCCAGCGCCATCTGCAGGGCGGCCGCTTCGCGCGCGGCTGGCAGGAACTGCTCCATGACCTTCATGTTCGACGCCGCGATCGCGGCGCTGAGAGAAATCTTCTCGCCGCCCTTCCGGAACGTCCTCCTCAAGAGTCTCGGGATGACTTTCCTGTTTCTGGCGCTGGCCTGGGTCGGGCTGGACAAGTTCGCCCTGTCCTACATCGCCGTGAACCATCCCTGGCTCCAGCTCGCCCTCACTTATGCGACGGGACTCGGTCTCTTCATTTTTCTCGCCTTTTTCATCGGCCCGATCTCCGTGCTGGTGGCCGGGCTATTTCTCGATGATCTGGCGGATGTGGTGGAAGAGGACCTCTATCCGCCCGGCGCGCGCGGACGCGCGATTCCGGCGACGCAGGCCGTCCTCATGGGGCTGCGCTTCGCCATTGTCTCGGCGGGCGTGAATCTGCTGGCGCTGTTGCTGCTGCTGGTGCCGGGCGTCAATGCGGTGGCCTTCATCTTCGCCAACGCCTATTTGCTGGGACGCGAATATTTCCTCTTCGCGGCGACGCGTTTCCGCTCGCCCGACGAAGCAATCGAGCTGCGCCGCCGTTACGCGCCGCAGCTCTTCCTCGCGGGCCTGTTCATCGCCGCCTTCGTGGCGACGCCGGGACTGAATGTGCTGACGCCCTTATTTGGCGTCGCCTTCATGTCCCGCATTCACAAGATGCTGGCGCCGGCTCAGGCGCCGAGCCGCTGGGCCTGATACTGGCCGGTCTTGCGATAACGATAGAGATAGGTCGGCACGATCGCCTCGATCGCCTGCGGCTGAACGCCGAGACCCTGCAGCGTGCGTCCCTCGCGGACGGCGCCCTCGCTGACCACATTGTCGTGCTTGAGCAGCTCGACCTGATCGGCCGTCATGCGCATGAGCGTCGGGAAGAGGCCGAGCGAGAGCTTCGTGAACAACTGGGTCACGCCCGCGACGAGCTTGCCGGTCGAGAAGGAGAGGCTGGCGACGCGGCGGTCGCGTTCGGTCACCTTCAGAACATAGTCGACCAGCTCGCCGAAGCTCTTCGCCTCCGGGCCGCCCAGCTCATAGACCGTTCCGGGCTTCGCGCCGCCAGCGACGGCGATCGCGACCGCGTCCGCGACGTCGCCGACATAGACCGGCTGGAACTTCGTCTGCGCGCCCACCACCGGGATGACCGGGAAATAGCGGGCCATGGTGGCGAAGCGGTTGAAGAACTCGTCCTCGACCCCGAAGATCACGGAGGGTCGCAGGATCACGGCCGTGGGAACGGCGGCGAGCACGGCCGCCTCTCCCTGCGCCTTGCTGCGGGCATATTCCGACGCTGAGTTCGGATCGGCGCCGATCGCCGAGATATGCACGACATTGTCGATGCCGGCGGCCTTGGCCGCCTCGGCGACGACGCGGGCGCCCTCCGCCTGAATCTTCGAGAATTTCTGGGCTCCCCCCTCGGCCAGAATGCCGACGAGGTTGACCACGGCCGACGCCCCGCGCAGCGCCGCCGCCACCGACTCGGGGTGGCGCAGATTGGCCTGCACCGCCATCACCTGACCGACGCGGCCCTGCGGCTGCAGATGGAAGGCGAGATCCGGCCTGCGGCAGGCGATCCGCACCCGCCAGCCGTCGCGAGCCAGCGCGCGCACGACATAGCGTCCCACGAAGCCCGACCCGCCAAACACCGTCACCACGCGCCCCGCGCCCAAAGTCGCGCCGTTCATGTTCACGCCGCTCATGCTGTTGCTCCGTTCGCCGCGCCGGCCGGGCCGGCGCCAATCCGTCGCCCGTGCTCTAGCGAAATTCGGGGCCAAAGGAAATGCGCAGATCGGCCGCAGCCGCGCCGTTTTTGTCCCTTGCCGCTTTTTTCCCGGAAGTCCGCATTGACAGAACCGCGGCGGCTCCCCTATGAGAAGCGCCACATGCCCAGGTGGCGGAATTGGTAGACGCGCTGGTTTCAGGTACCAGTGGTGAAAGCCGTGGAGGTTCGAGTCCTCTCCTGGGCACCATAACTCTATAAGATATTGAAAACTCTGATTCCGTTGCCAAATCTCTACCGGGTCGGTAACAAAACCCGGTAACTTTGATGGCGCGCAACAAGACCTACCTACGCCGGAACGCTGGCTGACCCGTCTATCAGTTTCAGATGCGCGTGCCGAAAGCCGTCGCCTCCGTCCTGCGAGGGCGCACCGTTCTCATCCCGCTCCCACCTGCCAACGACGTCGGGCCTTTGCTGGTCAAGACGACGATTGGGACATTTGTCAAGTTCTCGCTTCGCACCCGCAATCTCGACACCGCGAAAGCTCGCGAAGCCGCCGTGCGAGGTGAACTCCAGAAGATTTTTAGCGCCGCTGGAAGCGGCCCGGCAAAGCTCAGCCAGCGCCAGATAGTTGCCTTATCCGGGGAAATCTATCGCCTGTTTGTGGAGGCTTTCGGAGAGGACCCGGGAAAGCCTGAGAAATGGGCTGCGTGGAAGGCGTTCAACCGTGCCGCCGGAGAAGGTCGAATAACCTCTGCTCCATCCACGGCGCCTGAACCCTTCGACGAGGTCGAGGCTGCAAGGGAACGATTTGGAGATGATCTAACATCGGGTGTGAACGCCCTCCCCCTAGGTACAACCACCGCAGGACTAGAATCTCGGTTTGGCGCAGCAGCGAACTGGATTCTGGCCCATCATAATCTCGAAGTTGATACCCAAACCCGAGAAGCTCTCCTGAAAGAGATTTTCAGGGCGGCTCAAGACGCCGGTTACCAACTGAAGAGAAATGCGGCTGGCGATTATCGACCCGATCCACAGGCGGAGCGATTTCCACCGTTCGAATCGCGCGCTGATGTCACTCTGACGGAATTGTTCGAGCGATGGAGTGCTGAGGCGCGACCGGCGCCGAGCACTCGCATGACTTGGCAGGGAGTCATCAATTCTTTGAAGGCTCACTTGAGTCACGAAAACGCGAGGCGCATTTCCACTACCGATGTGATCAAGTGGAAAGACGCTCTCATCGCCAAGGGTCTCGCGAAAAAGACGATCAACGATTCCTATCTGGGGGCGATCCGTGCGATCTTCAATTTTGCTGTCAACAACAAACTGATCCCGACGAATCCCGCTGACGGCGTTAGGGTAGCTGCTCGGAGTGTCGCCGGAGAGAAGCAACTGGCGTACAGCGACGATGAGGTGGCAAGACTTTTGCGCATCGCTAGAAAAGAAACCAATCATGCGCGGCGATGGCTGCCGTGGCTGGCCGCGCTCACCGGGGCGCGGATAGGAGAGCTTGCGCAGTTGTGGGGAGAATCGGTTGAAGTAGAAGTCGGTATTCCCTTCATCCACATTCGCAACACTCCCGATGGTGGCCGGTTAAAGAACGCGACAAGCGAGCGCAAAATACCGCTTCACGCCGCGCTCATACGAGACGGTTTTCTCGAATTCGTGAAGGCGCAGGGTAAGGGTCCACTCTTCTATCAAAAGAGTTCGAACAACCCGAGCAAACGACACGCGTCTAAAGGTGTCGCGAACCATCTCGCCGAATGGGTTCGAGCACAAGGGTTCAACAACCCACGGAAGGCGCCGAACCACGCTCTTCGCCACTGGTGGAAAACGACGGCGGCAAGGGTCCACATTCAGGATAGCGTAGCCGACGCAATCCAAGGACATGCAGGTCGCACAGTCGCTTCAACCTACCGGCATTTCGACTTGAAGACCCTCGCCGACGAGGTCGCCAAAATCCCAGTCCCGGGAGTGGGAGCTGATTGAGTTGGAATGAATGCCCCCTCCCCCTTGTTCAGCTTCGATAGGGTCTCATCTATCACCCAAGGGAGCGCGAGTTCGTCTCGCTGAACTCCTTCGATCAAAAAATTGGAGTCGCGCCATGTCTACAATGCGCAAGGCGATAACCACCGGCCTCATGGCCACCGTTCTCGCCACATCCGTTTTTGCTTCCACTCCCGCATCGGCATGGGGGCATGGTTGGGGTGGCGGTGGTTGGGGTCGTCCCGGTTGGGGCGGTGGTTGGAGAGGAGCTGGCTGGGGAGGCGGTTGGGGCTGGAACCGTGGCTGGGGTGGTGGTGGCTGGGGTTACGGTGGTGGCTGGGGGTATCCGGGTTGGGGCTATGGCGGCTATGGTTACGGTGCCGGGATAGCGGGTGCCGCACTCGGTGCAGCCGCGATTGGTGCGATTGCAGCCAGTGCCGCGCAACAGAACCAATACTACTACGGTTACGGCTACCCGCAGGCACAGGTACAGCTACGGTTCTGTCAGCACCCCACGCTATAGAAGGGGCCATAACTGCACGGCATGGGATGCTATGCAAGGCTATGTGCTTGTGCCTTGCCAGTGAATTCCACCGAGGTTCTGTTAGGTGGGGGGTGAGGTGTGGTTGGAGTGGCGGTAGTTAACGCAGGGTGCCGCTCTCACTGGAACGGTGTTAGGCGCCACAGCCGCTGCTTTGGCTTGCTCTCGCGGAAGTCGGGTCAAAAAAAACGGATGCAGCAAGTGCATCCGTTTTCCTCCCCGACTTGGGCACTGCTCGGTTGAACCAGAGTTCTTCTAACCCCATGAAGGGCGAGGTTTGATTACATGAGATTCGAAGGGGTCGATAGCCCCCCTAGATGACTTCTCGAAAGGCGCCCACGAATAACCTGAGAAACGGGTATAAAAATTATTTATACCCAGACACTTGCGAGAGTCGTCGCTCAGATGTCGGGGTTGCCGCAATTCTGCCGTAACCGGCGCGCGACTTTTGACTCGCCCCCCTCCTAGGGCATTCCTCCCTGACTCGGGCCGCTGGCGATCTGGCGGCCCTTCTTTGAGGACGCTCCCGAGCTTTCCCGTCCAACAATCGTGAGCCCAAACGGGCCGCAACCTCATCTCTTTGGGTTGGTTGAAGCTGAAGCCGACGGCGAACCTTGAGACGCGACATCGCCTTTCGACTCGGGGCGCGCCCCATAGGCTTTGACGCACATCGTCGTTCTGTCTTTGGCCATCACTTCTTGCTCGCCGGGACCGCATGGCTTCTTCTCAATGGCGAACGCCTGTCCCGCGAAGACCACTGTCATTGCAGCGATAAAGCTCGCAATCATAAGTCGCATAGGAACCTCCAACGCTTGGGGTCACTTCAAAACAACGACTAAGGCGGATCACAGTTCCGTTCCCGGAAGAGATGGCGTCGTAAGCAGTCTCGGATCAGGTAACGAGCGACCCTTACCTCGTGCGAGGGTTGTGGGTGCGACCACGCCTCAGGACGAATTCTAACCGCCTGACAATCCGTAGGGACCATCTCGACGAAACCGCTCCGCTTATCCATGTCAATGCGATCACCGTCGCCTCGGTGAAGGTGATCAAGGAGGAGAAGATCATGGCAAAGAGCCAACTGCGCAGTGGTCGCGAACCGAAGAAACCGAAAAAGGAAAAAGTGAAGGTCGCGCCATCGGCGACCTCGCTCTGGAGCACGTTAGAAAAGCAGCCGAGCTACGACGCCAGCAAGAAGAGATAATGGTCGTCGGTAGGGAGACGAGTGCATGGAAGGCGCCAGCGGTTCGGTTCGGGCGGACCGGCACCAGTGCGCACGTCACGGAAAGACAGCAGGCCCTACAATCAACGAACAACGCTCGCGACGACGCGACCAGAAATCAAATCTCGTGTTCATTCGAAGTTGTCTCGCCGGAAGGACGGTAACCGACCTTCCAAGGCAACTCGCCGAAATCCGGTGCGTAACCACCATCTTGATATTCCTGCTCGGTGACTTCTAAACCGATCCCTCCGATTTCAAGGAGGGCCATATTTGGTTGCCCTTTTTCGATTTGTATCCGGTAGCGCCCTTGCGGCTGATCAGTCATGTTACGTCTCCGTCTCCCGGTATTTTTCGTCTTAGACCCAGTGGGAGTAAGTTTTTCCAGTATCGACAGCATCCGCTTCGCGCTTCCAAATATCTGAGACTTTAAACCGAGCGACTTCGATTCCGCTCGAATCGACAACAAGCAAGGCGTCGAAATCAATCTTTTGCGGGGCCTTTAGGCTGAGTATCTCGACCTCGAAGAAATGGCGAACTTCCTCGGCGGCGGCACGCGCGTCTGCGGAATCCAACTCGTATTCGCGCAGGGGCGTGACCTTCTCGACGCAACCCTCGACTTCCAGAAGTCTCACTTCCCGAACTCGGAACAGCGGCATCGCAGTCTTCCCTTCGCTTCGCAGCAAGCCTGATACTGAGTTTGGCGGAATCGGGTGTGCGTCAAGACCCTAGCAGGCGGCGCAGGCAGGCCCTTGCCTCTTGCAAAGTTAGCCCTAAGTCCACCTTACGTCTCTCTACGTGAGAGGCGCACGCCATGGAGGAGACGATGATTTCAGCCAGAGAACACATATCAATGGCGACAATCGGTGGAGTCGTCGGCGCAATCTTGGGACTTGGACTAGGCGGGGCACTGTTTGGGGCGCCGGGAGCAGTTGCGACTGCCGTGCTGGCAGGACTTGGTGGAGCGATCTTTGGATCATTCATGTGAACAAGAAGCGACGCTAACAGATTCATAAGACAACGAGCGTCGCGCCTACATTTTAAGGACGCGGCGCCTTCCCTCCCTGCGTGGTTGCGGAGCGGTTTACTCTGCTATCTGCCTAAAAATTTCACGATGCGTTCCCGTAAAGCGTCGTTGTCTTTGATCCGGCACTCCCAGATCGTCAGAATCTTCCACCCGAGCGTCCCAAGAGTTGCGTTAGCCGCTGCGTCGCGTTCCCGGTTGCGAGCGATCTTCGGAATCCAGTAATCTCTATGCGACTTCGGCAGGCATCCAAGTTTGCAGTCGTGGTCGTGCCAGAAGCAGCCGTGGACGAAGATGACCTTCCGTCGTGCCGGGAAACACAGGTCTGGCTTCCCCGGCAGGTCTTTGCGGTGAAGGCGATAGCGGACCCGGCCCCGTGGGCGAGGCGACGCACAATCATTTCACCGCTGTTGCCATTGCAAAAGCTCGACCTTTTGCAAGGCTAGACGTTGATGGCGTCTTATGAGTGCTGCGTGTGGCGCAAACGTTGTAACAACAATTGCCAGACCTTAGAAAGATCGATGCTCATTCCCATAAAAGTAGGCTTGAGGGTAAGCGCATCGCTGAGCTTCAGGGGTGGGGGCTCTGCCTCCTGCGGAATAGTTGCGTCGGCTTTGTTTGGTGTCACAAAGCCAGTACCCCTTACATACCCTATCTCGATTTCACGCAGCACACCTTCGATGCGCTGGTGAAAGACTGCTTGATATTGGGCAACGATACGTTGATGGTCGCCCGGAAACCCATTCGATGGAATCCCACAAAGAACAACGTTGCTCATATTTTCCAGATGGGGCTGCGCCCAAGCGGTTATTTCCTTGGCGGGCCTTCCCATATGCTGGACGAAATCGATTAGAGCCCGCTTGGCCTCAGTCATACTCGCAGCGTGAATTTTATCAGCCGCATCTGCCATGGCAACAACCACACGGCTACTGTGAAGCGCCCCCGCCTTAGCGGCTTCGGAGATGATCCGGTTCTTCTCATCAGCAACTCGGCGTCGCGCCTCGTGCATCAACATCGACATGGCATAATCAATATCTCTTTTGGCAGGCTGTTCGAACATCACGCTGTAAGCCTCGAAATCGTGTTCGGCGACACGTTGAACAGGCGCGCAATATCGCGCGTGGTTTCCCCAGCCTCTCGGCGCTTGATCGCCTCCTGCTTCTGGTGCGGCGTGAGCTTTGGCGGTCGCCCCATGTGAACGCCCCGTGACTTGGCACGCTCCCGTCCTTCACCGGTACGGACGCGGATTAAATCGCGCTCGAATTCAGCAAGCCCCCCTAACACCGTCAGCATCAAACGCCCGTGTGCTGTCGTGGTATCCGCCCATCCATCATGCAGCGAACGGAACCCGGCCCCCACCTTCGCCACGGCGTCGAGCGTGTTCAAAAGGTCGCGGGTCGAGCGTGCGAGGCGGTCGAGGTGCGTGACAAGCAACGTGTCGCCTTCGCCAAGTATCTTGAGGATGCGCACCAACTCTCGTCGGTCGGTCTTCACACCGCTCGCCGTCTCTTTGAACACCTTCTCTGCGCCAGCGGCGCGCAACTGCTTAACCTGAACGTCAACGCTCTGACCGTCGGTCGAGACTCGCGCATAGCCGTAAATCATGTTTACTTATGACACAGACTTTTGACACATGGAAGCCCTTGGAAATCAACACTCTGATTTTGTGTCGTAAGTCTTGATTTTTGAACAAGCGTGAGCACAGTAAGCTGGTCGGTGCTGCTTCTTAAAGGGATGCTCGAAGCGAGGGTTGCTCCGATGGTTGATGAAAGCGAATTGCCGTCGTCATCTGCTGAACGTGCCGCGTTGATGGAAGGTCTGATGACCGAACGTGCAACAGGCGGGTTGGGTGCAAGCTCGGAAGTATACGAGCACCTACGGCGAGAATTTATGGCCGACTCCATAACAAAAGAGCTTCTACCCGATTTCGTTCGCACAAGCAGGACGCTGGATGCCTTCTGGCCGTGGATCAAGAACCGTGCAGGTAGCTATGCCGACCGTCGCCGATTGATCAGCGAAGCCTTTGGTCCGCTCGCTGATCACCTTGAAGGGCGAAACCGTGCACCCGGTGATCAAGTAGTATCGACTTCACTTGGCAGTTTTGACCCCGAAGGGGTCCACGCTGTGTGGAGCAAGGCCCTCGAACGTCGTAACACCGATCCTGAGGGCGCGATCACGATGGCTCGCACGCTGCTGGAAACGGTCTGCAAACGCATACTCGATCAGACCCCCGACGCGTCCTATTCCGACAAAGAGGACCTGCCGAAGCTCTATGCCATGGTAGCGAAGACGCTGAACCTCGCCCCTGATCAGCATTCGGAAGAGCCGATTAAAGCCATTCTCGGGAGCACAATGGCACTGGTCAATGGTATCGGTACATTACGGAACCGGCTAAGCGACTCCCACGGGCGTGGTGGCAAACCCGTGCGACCCGCCCCACGCCACGCCAGTCTCGCGGTAAACCTCGCTGGTGGTGTCGCCACGTTTCTTGTCGAAACGTTTCTCGCACGGCGAGAGAACCGCTAACACTACGTCGCTCACCTACCCCGCACATCGAGGATGGCGCCTAGGACTTGCGCCGCGAGGAACGGTACGATGCTGTTGCCGACAAGACGGTTTGCGTCCATGCATCCGGGAAGCCCATCAACCATGAGGCGAAGGTCGGGTTGAGCACGCCTGAGGTTTCCATCCGTTCCGGGTCGCCATTCGGCGCCGTCCCATGGTGTCGAACCTGATACGGAAGATCGATCACTATTTTTATCCGAGTTCTGATCGTCCTTTATCCAGTTTCCCTTCAAATCCGTGCCTTTTGGGCGACGACTGTCGTGGTGCACGAGCGGCGTGCGCCAGTAGGCCATCTGTGGTTGCGACCCAGTAGAGTCGCTGTCGGATGTGCGGGGCGTTGACGGAGCAAGCCGCGATATCGAACGCCCGGCAGGCGTAACCGATTCCTTCCAGATCAGTGGCGACTCCGTCGAACCAATCGCGGCCAGTCGCTCCCGCAACCTGCTCTCCAACAATGAGAGAGGGCCTGCGGGTGTTGGCGAGTCGATAAAAGTGGGGCCATAGATGCCTCGCGTCGTTCGCACCTTCTTGCCTTCCTGCACAACTGAACGGTTGGCACGGGGGCGAGCCGGTCCAAATTTCCTGCGTGTCTTCCCATCCGACGATTCTTGCTGCGAGCGACCATCCTCCTGCTCCGGCGAAGAGATGAACTTGCCTGTAACCTCTGAGTTCATCGGGTCTCACTTCCTTGATCGAGCGATCATCCACGTCACCCGGTGCGATGACGTTTCTTGCGATCAATTCACGTAGCACGTGGGTAGCGACGGGGTCACAGTCATTGTAGTAGGTCGGAACAGTACGCAGTACGGCAGGTGCAGTGGCGTTTGCCTTCGCCTTGCGATAGAACCATGCTCTCCGAGAGATGCCCTCAGCTATCCATGGTTGGGATGGCTTGTTGCGGATCGGTACGTCCCTAGAACGGCGCAACCGTTCCATGCCCAAGCGAGCCGCCTCGCGCCGATGATGATCATCCGTCTGCGTAGCCAAGCCCAAGCCCTGTTAACTTTCAGGTGCAACGAAATTTGTTAACGTTCAAGTGCAGTTTTAGGGCGAAAATCTCACTCGAAAAGAGGCGCCGGTAGAGGCGTCTTTTGCAGTCAAGTTGCCGGTTATTCGACGACCTTCGCAGAACAACTTGATGCCGTCACGCTCTCGGCTGGTCTCCCGCTGCCTTGGCCCGCAAAGCCTCATAAAGCTCTGCTGGTCCAAGCAACACATCTTTGAGACCTTCACGGAAAGTCGCCGCGTCTCCCAACCAGAAGAAGCTCATGCTGGCAGCGAAACCAGTAGCCGAATCCGGCCCTATCTTTCGTCCAGACCGCGCAGGTTCGATAGTCGAAACTCCACGCACGGAGAAGCTCCATGGCGGCGTCGAGCTTCGGCGCCGCAGCCCAGAGAAAGATAACCGCTTCGTCCGCCATGACATCGCCGACCGGCAGGCTTTTCAACTCCTCGACGCTCATTGTCGGGTAGGGAGGGCTGCGGCTTTTGCTGCCCAACGACGCATGGTCATATTCCCACGGCGGATCGATCAGCGCGATGGGCCATTTTCGCCCGGCTCTGATGAGCCTCGTCAGGACCGTTCCGATGTCTTTCCGCCCCGGCGATGGCCGTGTCGCATGAACAGAGCCAGTCCTGCTTTCGATCAAGCCGAGGCGCTTCTGGCGATAGATTTCTCGCTGCGCCGTGCGCGGATCGCTCTTCGCGCGAACCTCGCTGATAAAGTCTTGGAGGAACTCCGGCGTCTTCCTGACGACGCGCGCCGCCACATCGACGGCGACCCCGCCAGCTTTCACCAGCGCAAGAAGCTCCCCGCTCTCGCGCCTCACCTTCACCGCGTCTCGAACAAGCCGCTCATCGATGCTCAAAAGCTCCGCGATTTCAGATTGTTTGAGGACCGGGGAATTTACCGGTCCTCTTGGCGTATGCTGGTTCGCGCCATGAAAGGTTGTCACAAGCTCAGCCGCGAATGCGGCGGTTTGGCTCGGCGTCAGGTGGCGCCGCCGGATGTTCCTCGAGACCACCAAGCCGAGCCATTTTTCTGGCGGTTCTTCGACCGTCTCGAAACGAGGCGCGATCTTCGCGAGACGACAGGCTCGGAAACGATTCCTGCCGTCGAGGATGCGGCCCTCCGGCGTGAGTAGGATCGGCTCAAGCAGGCCGTTCTCTCGAATGTCCTCGGCGAGCCGGTGCAGTTCGTCGCCTTCGAGCAGAGGCAGCAAATCGGCCAGAGGATGGAAGCGAAACCGCTTACGGCCCTTAGCTTCTCTGGCCGGTTTGGTCGGAGCGAATTTCCTTGCTGCCTTGCTCGTCGCCAAGCTTGGCTCCCTCAGTGCGACTCGTGGCGAAAGAAGATATTCGTGCTTTCCCTCACCAGCAAACCCGTTTCCGCTTGGTTCCGCTCTTCAGGCGCTGGAGAGCCAGTCTGTCGGAAGCTTCTGCTTGCCGATGAAGATTTCCACCTCGCCGGGGCGGTAGGCTTTCTCGAAGGAAGCGACTGGCCTTCCATCGGTGTCGAACTGGACCGCGCGATCAGGCGTGTAGTTCACGATGAACCCCTTGGTCGCACCGAAGAACGGCACCTCGGGGGTTCTCCTGACGACGGTGAGGGCCTGCGTCGCGAAGGTGACGGGCGGCTGCGACAGATCGAGGGGAATCCTCAGCCACCGCTCCGCCCCGCCACCAAAGCCGTAGATCGTGATCGAAGAGGGTCTGCTCTCGCGTCCCGACGAGATAGGCAGCGGGTTTGAACGACGCACGCCATGCGGCCTCTCGTTTCGCCTCCTCCTCCGCTCTGGCGCGGGTGATGATGTCGGCAGTTTCCTTGACCGCCTTCTCGACCTCGCAGGCTTCCAGTTCGAGAGCGGCGGGCAGGGCGACGATGACACCCTTGGCGCCGGGAGAGACGAGGTCGCCGTTGCAGACATTCTCGATGCGTCGCAGGCCCTTCGAGATGTTCTTGAATCCGCAACGTCGCGCCAGTTCGCCTCGACCTATGCCCAGACTTGCACGCCTCGTCTCGATCAGATTGTGGATGGGATATCGTTCAAACATGGTTCCCTCTCTCGCAAGAGCAGGGAGTGGCGTCGGTCTATGATTGCCGTGTACCACGGCCACATCTCGCTTCTCGCGAAAACCACCTTGCCACGGAGCGGCAGGTTGGTGAGGACGCCAGCCCTCGTCTTGATGTGATTGAGATTATGGAGCCGCGAGTGATGGCGATCAAGGCAGGCGCGTCGAGACGCCGCGGAAACTCAAACAAAAACGCCTTACGCACCATCCCTCGTAAGGCGTCGCCTTTCACTTAGCGGCTACGGTCGCTCTCGTGGCAAACCGTAGAGAGCTAGTGTCTGGTTGCTACGACGAATCCCTCGTCTTGGAGGTCTTCGCTCAGCACACCAGCGTCCCGATAATCGACGACGAGCGACTGGGCTTGCCAGAAGCACTCATCGAAGCCGACTTTCTCCCGGATGAAGTTCTTCGCCTCCTCGGTAAGTGGTTCGAACAACCACACACCCGTCTGATCGGTAACGACGAAGTCCAATGTCATTGTTACCTCCTCTTGGTACGCAACCGCCAGAAGGTTGAGCTTTCCCTCAAGTCGCATTGCGACACCGGGATGGTATTCCGATTCATGAAATTAGCAATGATTTCAACACGCCGCGGATGCGAGATTTACGACGTATGGCTGCCGCGGGCGAAAATTCAGTTACATCCTTGGTTGAGAAACGATCTGCGCTACACCGCAGCATCGAGAGCCAAGCATGGCCGGGGCCGCGACCCTCAACTTGGTGGACTTTGTTCCGCCCTGAGGTATCGTTCACCCGTCGGAGACCAGAGAAGTCCCCGCAGAAGGAGAGATTTCCATGAACCGTAGATCAGTCGCTCTTTTTCTTGGCTTTGCCTTAGCCACGGCCTTCATGCCGGGTCTGGCGATGGCTGAAGATCATCTCGCCGAAGCGATTAAGCACACCAAGGAAGCCATCGAACATGGAAAGGCGGGGCATGCGGATGTGCTCGTTACCCACGCCGAGGCTGGACTGAAACACGCCGAGGCCGCCGAAAAGGCCAAAGCAAACCCTCACACCAAGGAGGGCATCAAGCACCTAGAAGCGTCAATCGCCGAGGGCAAGAAGAAGGACGCCAAAGCCGCGACGGGGCACGCTGAAGAGGCTCTGACGCATCTTGAACAGGCGACGAAGTAGCACGCCGCATCTAACGGCGCGGAATGCCCCGAGGCTCGTGCAGTGTCGGGGCGTTCATTTCCGCCGAGGACGGCAAGCTTCGCGCGCACCTTGCGAAGGCGCACTCCTGAAACCGAAGGCGGGGGATTGCTGCGTCTTCTGCGCCTATGGCGATGTGCCCTGTCCACCGAATCAGGAAACGCAAGAAACCCGCATCCCCGAGTGCTGCCCCGGTGTGTCCCATATCATTGCTGTCGCGTAGACAACCACGTGGGTGGCAGCCCCCGTCTTGACGTCAGACGTTATCGTTCTTGGAAACAGGTCGTAAGCCTGTCGGCGCCTGAACATCCTGCGACTGTTGGTGCTTTAATCGAGACGCTCGCTCGGCCTTACTACCCAGCGTAGCACGCACTGTTTGCGCAAAAGCCAGACGGAGCAGCAAGATGATCATCCGCTGAGGCAATGGCTCATGAGCCACAGCCTGAACCGATAGGCGTAAAGCTTGCGCAAGCTCCCGTTGTAGCAACGACGCTTGCCTCTCGTCCTCGTTTGGGCTGATCGGCATCTCCCCACCCTCTCGGAGTTCAAACGGTCTCCGGGACGAGTGGTTCCCCAAAGGAACATCCGAACCGGAGATTCAAAGAGAGAGCAGGGGTTTCACGGAAACGTGCTGAGGTAGCGGAGCGAAGTTGGAGGCATCCCCTGCATGCGCTTCAGTGTGTCTTGAAATTTACCGTCAATGAGGTGCCACTGCTACGACCGACCTCCAACGACCCACCAAGCTGCGTAGCGAACGCCTCCATTATGCCCATACCCAACGAGCCAGTTTCTGTGTCGGTTGTCTGCGCCATCCCCGGGCCGTCGTCTTTAATGTTCAGGTGGAGGCGCCCATTGTCGTCCTTCGCCAAGGAGACCTCGAACCGGGTGCCCAGTCCCTTGGAAAAAACATGCTTCGCAGCGTTGAGCGCAGCTTCGTTCACCAGAAGCGTCATCGCCGTCATCTGATCTATTGTGAGGTCGGAGGCCCCGCTCACATCGATGCGCACCGTGACTGGTAGCTCACGGAAGGCGCTTGCGATCATCTCTCTCAACAGTGGCTCAAGACCCCTGTCATAGGCTGTTCCATCGTTCAGGCGCCGGTGCAGTTGCGCCATCGCCATAATGCGGTCCTCGGCGGCACTGAGCGTTTCCGCCGCCACCACAGGATTCCGCAGGTTGCGCTGAGCGTGCCGCAGCAACGCCACCACCAACTGAAGATTGTTTGCGACACGATGCTGGAGTTCTGCGAATAGGGTTTCCTGCACCGCCTTCGCTACCTCTGCTCGCCTAACTGCTTCTCGTAAGGCAGCCATGAGAAGAACCAGAAAGCCACCGATAACGAAAAAGCCTACAAGCGAGCCGACGGTGGTCTTATCCTTGATGGCGAAAGATTGCAGCGGTTCCAAAAAGAAATACCAAGCAGTGACCGTGGAGAGGATAAGAACGAAAAATCCCTGCCGCCAGCCGCAGATCAGCGTCGCAACGATTATGGCTGGCCAAAAGGTCATGAATTTCATTCCGGCTAGCACCGGATCGAAAAGAACACGAACTGCAGCGCTTCCGGTGAAAATCGCCAGCGCAACTGTCCACGACAAAAGTCCTTGGCGTTTGATTGCGACGCGGTTCAGTTGATGCACCCACGGCATGGGTAAACCCCCTAGGGCTACGCTTCTATTCTTCTTAACGATGGGGACGTCTGACTGTTCCCTAAGCTCGCGGCAGGTCGGTTCTTCGTCGCGCGCCTAGATGACCACAGCCTCTCGACGTCCAGTCAGGAACGGCGCGAACATCCCGCTAAAGCCAAAGCGAGCGACCTGTACTAGGTTCACGTGACATGGCTGCTTCGTTGTCTAGGAAGCGCCCGAAGGCTTTTGGCCTATCCTGCGTCCGATTAGAAACATGACAGAAATGCATAGTTTCAGAGATAATGCTTTGGTTAGAAATGGAGGGGCGTCTTCACAAAGGGAGCACAAAGATGCTTCGCAAAATCGCTTTGACAGGCGCTTTGATGTGTTCAGTCGCTGTGCCATCGGACGCATTGGCGTGGGGTCACGGCTTTGGAGGTCACGGGGGATTTGGTGGTGGTTCCGGCCACATGGGAGGATTCGGAGGGTTTGGCGGTGGCTTTCGCCCGATGGGCGGATTCGGTGGGTTTGGCGGTGGTTTTGCTCATCCGGGTTTGCGAGGAGGCGCTTGGGGCCATCCGGGATTCGGCGGATGGGGCCGACCCGGGTGGGGCGGCTTCGGTCGGGTAGGCTATTTGGGCCGACCCGGTTGGGGTGGCTTCAATCGAGTAGGCTACTGGGGTCGACCCGGTTGGGGTGGATGGGGTTATCCTTATTACAGACGCGTCGGCTACCTAGGCTACAACGGATGTTATCGTCTCCGACCGGTCTGGACAGGATGGGGGTGGACGCAGACGTGGGTAAACGTGTGCGGCTATCCGGGCTATGGCGGTTGGGGCGGATCGGGATGGTGGTAACTCTTACAGCGACCAACTAAGGCTGAAGGCCCCGCCGTTCGCATGCGGCGGGGGTTCGCCTCTGCGTCCTTCATAGGTGAGCGGCTTTCTAGATCACGAAACGCATGGACGGGGCTTACCCCTCGGGTTTGCAGTGCTCGCGGGGAAGGCGCGAGCATCCTTGGTGGTCTTGGAACGCTCGCCGAGTTCGTGCAAGCCGCGTCGTTCTGTCAGCGCTCACCGTTTCAGGGAGCGGGAGAAGATTGCTGCACCGCACGCTGCTCCAGTGTGTAGTTCGTTCTATCATGTTCGATTGTCTCAGCGAAGGACCTCTAAACGCATCAGTAGTTGTATGGAGCCAATCTTGAGCGTTGTTGCTATGCCGAGCAGAAGGATGGCGACCAAGGCGCGCCTTGTTTTGTTGGACAGCATGATCTTCCCCAAAAGCCAGCCCCTTGTAGAACACCCCAGAACCGACTTTCACGTTAGCTCGCAGAACACGCAAATCTTGTTGCCATCAGGATCGCGGAAGTAAGCGCAATACGCGGTTCCGTTTCCGCGTGGACCCGGCGCGCCTTCATCCGCTCCACCCAGAGCCAAAGCGAGGGCGTGAACCTTTTCGACCTCCTCTCGGGAGGCCATGCTGAGGGCGATCATAACGCCGTTGCCAGCCTGCGCCGGTTTTTTGTCAAAGGGCAGAACAATGCCGAGCGTTGGGTCGTCGCCGGTTCCGTACATGACGCCTGTGCACCCGGTCGTCATCTGATAGAGGCGCTTGGCTCCAAAGGCAGCACAAATTTTGTCGTAGAACTCGATGGCGCGACGCAAATCGTTTGTTCCGACGAGGACGAAACCGATCATCGAACGCATCCGCAGTGGGGCGTGCAAGCGATTTGAAAGACAAGAGTCGTAATCACGCTCTTGAACGTGCCGTCTAGTGTGCATCGTCAGACGAGCAGTCGGAACCGTCGTCTTCTGCCTGCGCATCTAGACCGCTTTGGTCTGAGCCCTTTTGACAAGCTGACTCATCCGGGACGACGCTGGCGTTAACCTCCGCGTCGAGATACGTCTGCTCGGCAACAGCTTGAATGAAACTTCCTAAACGAAAAGACATCGCTCTCTCCTCTTAATGAATTGAGAGTACAATAGAGCTACCTTTTTATAGCGTGCGGCGCCGCACACTGCAAACCTTCGTGGCCTTCGAGTTGCGTTCGCTAGGGAGGTGATCGCCACTCGTTCCGCCGCGACTAGAGCTAAGGTCTGAGGCTCCTTGCGGGGATCGTGGCGCGGGCGAACGGGTCTGTGTGTCATCGCACAGATGCCAACTCCTTCGAACGCGATGTTTCAGCGTCAACAGGAGCTTCAGCGTATGGACCCAGCCGAACTCAAAACCCACTACTGGCGACCCCTCGAAGCGAGCCACAAGCCGTTTGCGTGGGGCACGCTGGAGGCCGCCTACGGCGATTCAGGGCGCGGCTACCATGGCTGGAGCCACATCTCTGATCTGTTCGAGGCCCTCGATCAGGTCTCCGAGTTGGCGAGCAGAAGGGACTTGGTAGCCACGGCCATTTTCTGGCATGACGCCGTTTATGTTACTCGTGCCGCCGACGGAACACGCCGCGCCGACGCCGTCAACGTGCTCGACAGCGCCGAGTTGTTCAGACAGCACTCGCTGCTGAGCGCCGCCGATGCCGATGCCGTTCATGAGTTAATCATGGCGACGACAGATCATCTCGGCGCGAAGCCCTGTCGAGGACGGTACCCCGGGTTTGGGCATGACCTCGATCTGTTCGTAGACCTTGACCTCTGCCCCCTTGCCGCGCCTTGGGAAAAGTTCGCCTCGAACTTCGACGCCATCCGACATGAGTTCAGTTGGGTTCCCGAACCCTTGTTCAACGCGGCTCAGGGCGCTTTCCTTGAAGCCCTGCTCACCAACGAGGCGAAACTTTTTCGGCGGCCAGAGGCGGTAAAGAAATGGCGGAAAAAGGCGCTCGCGAACATAGAGCGTTGCTTGGACGGCCTCAAAGCGAGCCCCGCAGCCTGACCCGAAGGCAATTCGACCTTGAAGGCCAACGGAGTAAGGCGCGAGAGCCTCCCCTCGCGCCCAAAGGTGTGCGGCCCGAACCAGAGGCGCACGCTTGCATTCAGCGGAGAAGACTGACACCGGCCTCGACGGGGGCGGCAACCAGACCGGCGGCGGCGCCGACAGGATTGTCGTCATCATACCCGCCGCCGTGCGCAGCAGCGTATTCTTCACCGTCGATCATATGGTTGGAGCGAATGTAGCCCGAGTGCGGACCATGCGTGACGGCGCACCAGCCATGATCGCATCTGTCGATATCGACGTAATCGCCCGCGCCTAAGGTCATCAGGCGCTCATGCGAATACGGATGAGGATACAGGGTGAAGTTATGAGCCAGCATCGCCTCAAACGCGAAACTCGACGCGGTGGAAACGATGAGAGCACAACTAGCCAGAAGACAGACGGAAAGTTTACGCATATGAGCCTCCCTTTCCTAACGCTCATGTTTAATGGAAAGGAGGGACGGGTCGCTCTGGACGCACTGCATCACCCCATCGGCTTCCCGCTTTTCCTCTCCATACAGCGAAGATAGCAAGACGACGGTCACCTTCAAGGCGGCTTCGCCAGATGATCGCCGGTTCGGCTACGGGTAAGCCCCCGTCTGGTGCTTTCCGAAAGACTTGTTCGTCACCGTTGGCATCCGGCCAGAGAGCGGCTGGCTCTCAGGTGGGCTTAGGAAGACCGTGGAGGGGCTCGACGTGCAAAGCTGACAAGGGGGTGTCGTCCTGTCGGGTGGCACCTCAGGCGCACCATAGCACAGACCCACGACCCGCACGTGCGAGGGGTCGCGCCATCCCCGGCGTGGCTCAGCTTGTCAGCGCCGAAACAGTCCAGCAGACGACAAGCGACATCAAAATCCCCGCAGTCAGCGCGGCGACTGTTTCTCTGACTTCCGCCGTCATGATGCCCTCGATCGGTTCGATTATGCGAATGGCGCGAAGAGCTTCCAACGGCATACGGGGTTATCAAGGGGTTAAGCTATCGCTCTCGGCCAAACTTGGGCGTTTCGACTCAGCACACCCGGTGTAGGAGATGTTTGACCTGCCTCTGCTTCGGCGAGGGAGTTCCCCGTGCCATTCTTTCCCTGCCGTGCAACAACAGAAGAGGAAGGTGTGGAGGTTGTGGAGGCACATCCAACCCCGCTGGAGTCCAGAAGTCCCTTGGGGTATATTGGAGACACCTCCACTGCTTCCACTATGCGCACAAGCAACTCATGTCGGTCTTCGGGAACTGCGGTTCCTGTGGGTCCTGCGCCTTCGGCGCGATGCCTTTCCAGCCATTGCCCTTGGCGGTTCTAAATCGTTCGAAGTCCCTTCTTTCCAAGGGTACTTGGTGAAAGTCGCTTGCGACACAGGGTCAAGTGAACTCTCGTTGCACCACTCCGCATAGCTCCCGTAAAGCTCTCTCGTCATTGTTTTCGCCTTCGCGTCAATGTCGCAGCCATCGAGCAAGAAGGTTCCCACAGTGTCGGAAGTCGCTCTGTACTCCCGCAGTTCCTTGCTCACCGACTCCGGCTCCGCAAGCCCACGGCCATGGTCGCGGCACGCCGCCTCGTAGTCCGCGTAGCACCCGATCAAGAAGTTCAGAATGCCGTCGCGCTCTGCCAGCAGCTTTTCCCTGAGGCTTGGATCGCGGCGGTTCTCCGGGAACGACACCCGGAACGGCAGGAGTTTGATGCGTCGCCAGATCGCCTCGTCGATTCCATTGATGGTGGGGAGTTCGTTCGTCGCCAGCGCCAGCTTGAAGCGAGGATCGTAGGTCTTCGGCTGGCCGTAGATCGCACGGCAGGCGATAGGGTCAGACCCCGTCATGGCCTTGATCTTGGCTTCGGCAAGCTTCGAGCCAGCCTCCCCCTCTTGCGCAACAACGAGACGCTTTCCCTCTAGGGCCGCGAGGTCGTAGGTGTTCTCGTTGCCGTATTTCGTCTGCATGAGCGTGCTCATCGGGGTATATCCGGCGTAGTCCCCGAAGATGTCGTGCAGCAGGGAGAACAGCGTCGATTTCCCGTTGGCGCCGGAGCCGATCCCGAAGAACAGCACCTGCTCCCCCGTGTAGCCCGTCAACGTGTAGCCGAGGATGCGGCGGAGGTACCGGTAAAGCTCGTCGTCGCCTTTCATGATTTCCCGAAGGAACTTCTCGAAGCGTGGACAGTCGGCGCCGGCATGTAGCTCGCCTTCATCCGCTTCGTGACAATCGAGTAGGCGCTCTGGGTGAGCGTCTTCGTGCGCAGATCGAACACGCCATTCTGCGTTCCGATCAGAAGGGGATCGGAGTCGAAGGCTCGCGCGTCTGCGTAGGACATCGGGCGTAACATCGTGACGATGTTCTTGACCCCCGCCGCCGACTGGAATTTCTTCAAATCCCGTTCGTGGAACTTCTCCGCCAGCGTCTCTCCAAACGACTGGACGAGGCCCTGAATCTCGACCTCGCTCACCGGGTCGTAAACCCCGTGCCGCCGCCGGTAGAAGCGTTCGCCGAGCGGCTCGTAGAGAAGCTTTCCCTGAAACTCTTCAGCGACAAGCTTCGCACAATGAAGGTCGTTTTCCAGCGAGGCGGCTCGCGCCCCTGCCTTGCTTGCAGCGTCCCTCTCGCGGTAGCCGACCCACTTCGCCAGAAGCCGGGCCGTCGTTTCTCCCATCAACTCGGAAATAGCGTGAAGGCCCGGCGGGTGCTCCATGGCGTAGGCGTCCTTCGCGCAACGCAGACGATCATCGACCTCATTGTCGCCGTGGGCGGTCGCGAGCTTGTCCAAAAACGATGCCGTCCTCTTCTCCGGCCATCCGGCGCGGCGAAAGAATCCAGCGAGACAAAGCGCCATGTCATGGCGGCACCCAACGGCGTAGAACGGCAAAAGCTCGGTGGCGATGGCGAGGTCGAGGACGGCTTCCTCCAGCGCCTCCCATGAGATGGGAGCAGGCGTGCCGGCGCATTCGTCTGGTTCTACCCGCGTCGGCACAACGGTAAATCCAATGGGCGTTCCGCTCGGATTTCCGCCCGAAGATCATCCCGGTTTTCGGCAGGAAGAACTCAGCCAGCGGCAGTGCCGAGGGTCGATCAATATCGACATCCACGATCCCCTTCGACGCGTCGCCCAACACCACGCCGATGTTGTCGATGCTCTCCGAGTCAAGCGCGTCGGGATGAGACTCTATAAAGTTCGGCCAGTCATCGAAGCGCGGCTTCTTTCCCTGAAGAGGAATCATCACCGCGCTATGCGAGGTCAAAAAATCGATTACGTCCTTTCTGTTACGCATCTAAATACTCCTTACTGATGGTTTGGGTTAGAAAAGACAGTCTGAAAATTTCCGGTCGAGCCATTTAAGCGGTTGAGTGGCTCGACCACGCACTGGTTTTCTACGGTTCGTTCTTCACTCTTTCTTACATGGCCGTCTTCTCTTCCGTTGCTGGTCGCCGCTCCAACTCGACGTCGATGCAGCGCCGGTAGAGTTCCGAAACGGCTCTGTTGAGCAGGGCCGAGTTGTCCAAGTTGAGGCGCGCCCGAAGCAGCGCAACTCTCTCAACGCCAGCTTTGTCGAAGCGCGCCGTGAGATATTTCACGTCCTTCGTCAAAGGCCGTAGCGCCCTCACGGGGGCGCTTGTTTCTGTCGAAGCCGAACGTGCGTCTGGTTTTGCGTTGTGTGTCGACATCGGGCTCTCCTATGTTATTCTGCTTAGTATATTTATTTATCGAATCTCATTGCTCACCCACAGGGTGGCGAGTCGAAGATGGATTTTTACAGAAAATGAAAAAGCCGCTCGGCGCTTGTTGTTTCAACACCAATGGGCTTATGTCCTCTTGTGATCCTCTGCCATGCAACAGTCAACGCGTTAGCCGTTGCAGATAGGGATGCACGAGAACTCCGAGACCTCTGATCGCTCAGGCAGCCATGCGAAACGCACAGGGCAGACGCTTCGAAAGCGAGCATGGTCGGCGATGCTCGACTAACGCTTCACCGCTACCCGTCGTCGTGCTCGTCACACCCTCTTGCGTGGAGCGGCTCCGTGGTGCACGCCAGAGCGAGGACCGAAAAGTTTGCCACTCCTACCAGAAAGCTGGTTGGGGTAGTGCTTCGCGCCGACGCGTTCCGTCAAACTGCCAGCCCAAAGAAGCTGTGGTCGAGAGAGGCGGTGCCGGATGCGCTGTTCTGTAGGAAGGAAACGACCGTGGGCTGTTCGAGGGCATGCTCGTGCTCGGAGAGGCCAAGACGCTACAGCGCATCGTCCCACGGCTTTCCCCGACCGACGATGTCTGCGGCCTCATCGCGGTGAGCCTTAAGGCTGTCTCTGACCAGAGCAGAGCCATCGGCGCGAACGCCGTCGCCTACGAAGCTGTTGCACTGCTGGAGCGTCTGTTGTCCTTGCCTGCCCAACGCAGAACCAATGACCAACTTTCCGGCGAAACAGGTGCTACGCTTCCGCTCTGCCATCGTAGTTTTTCAGCAGCGGGACGTGATGCCATCGGTGAGATGCATTGCGAACGTAGCCCGTGGGGTCGCCTTCGGGGAACGAGGAGGCGATGGCGCCGCTCGTCATCACCCTGCTCTCATCATCCAACGCTCGTGCTTGGAGTTCCGGTTCGAGTCCTCGCCTACCCTTGCCTGTCGGTAACAAAACCGGTAAACAAATTGCGGCCCGCAAGAGACGCGGCTCAGAAAAATCAATAGCTTATGGATGGGGCTGCTCAATCCTCTCCTGGGCACCATTCAAATCAAATAGTTGGCTAAAGCCACATCCCCCTTGGGTCGGCCTGTCACAACTGGGCCTCAGGGGACGATGCGTGTCTACAATTCGAAAGCGTGGAGATCGATCGCAGGTTCAAATCCGGCGCATCGGAGATCCGAATATTTCAAAAACCCTTCCTCTCAAAATCAGACGCAGAGCGATGGGCTCGGGAGTAAGAGCGAGCCATCGACAGGGCTGAGGATCCCGTCAATGCCCGCGATTTCCAATCCATGACTGTGGGCGATCTGCTCAAACGCTATCGGGACACTGTCACAGTGGCCAAGAGGGGGTCAGAAAGTCGAAGCCTATTGGATTTGGGCCATGCTTAAGTGCGGACCTGCCAATGTTACCCTGGCTAAGCTCTCCCCTTCAGTCATCGCTGACTGCCGTGACGGTCGACTAAGGGCCGTGTCAGCCTGCTCCGTGCTCAAGGAGCTTGCCATACTTCAGCACTGTTTCTCACTGGCGATGAAAGATTGGGGACTGCCTCTCCAAGACAACTAGTCGCTCTAATCATTAAGCCGAAGCAAAATAATGCGCGAGACCGTAGACTGGAGCGTAGTGAGATTGAAGCTTTGGATGCCGCTTTGAAGCAGGGACGCAATCCTTTAGTCGAGCTGTGTTCCACTAGTTAAAAGTGCGCCGTCAATCGGGACGAGAGCTCGCACAATTTAATTTTGCGGCTATCAGAGAATGGCGGCACGAGTCCGCAATGACACGTGAACATTTTTGGGGCGCCTCTTTCCGAGGTCATTTTTAAAGCCTCCCGCCTTTACCCTGGAAGAAGGACACATCGCAAGATTCCTTTGTCAAGGAAACCGAAAAAGCAGGCGCGAAGGATTGTGCCTATAAGGTGCAAGAAATCGTTCAGGCAGATGAGACAGCGAGGACGCTACGTGACAGACTCATCTCAACGGCTAGCTATTTTCCGCTTGCTGCACGAACCATTCGTATGTTGAGCTTAAACCTTCTTCTATATTGATGTTTGGCTTCCAACCAAGCTCTCGGATTTTACCTGAGTGCATAAGCTTTCTGGGCGCACCGTCTGGCTTCGTGGAATCGAAGGAGATTTCACCTTTATAGCCAACCACTTTCTGAATTTTCTCCGCAATTTCTCTGATGGAAAACTCTTCTCCTGCGCCACAGTTTATGGGCTCATAATCGTCGTAATTATCTAAGCAAAAGAGCACCCCTTTAGCTAAATCATCTACGTGCAGAAACTCTCTTAGGGGCTTGCCCGACCCCCAAACCACCACTCGTGTTTCGCCGTTGATCTTTGCCAGATGAAATTTTCTGATCAGCGCCGGAATGACATGGCTAGTCTCAAGATCAAAATTATCATTGGGCCCGTACAGGTTGCACGGCATGACAGAAATGTACCGTCTTCCGTGCTGTTTTCTGTATGCTTGGCAGCTAAGGATGCCTGATATTTTGGCGATAGCGTACCATTGATTTGTCGGCTCTAGCGGCCCCGTCAATAAGGCGTCTTCCTTTATTGGCTGGGGCGCATATTTCGGGTAGATACAAGATGATCCAAGAAAGACAAGTCGATCTATACCAGCCCTGTGAGCCCCCTCAAGAAGATTGGCTTGAATTGCAAGGTTGTCATAAATAAAATCCGCTGGATATGTATCGTTTGCGAGGATGCCGCCAACCTTCGCAGCGGCAAAAATTACGGCGGTCGGTTTGTTTGCTCTCAGCCAAAATTCCACTTCTGACTGCCGCCTGAGATCAAGAATTGAGCGGTCTACCGTAATAATGGTCCTTCCTTGGGATTGCAGCTGCCTAACCAAAGCTGAACCAACCATTCCGCGGTGACCGGCGATATAAATTTTTTCAGCCACAGAATGTCTCCCACTGAACAAGCAGCTACCTCTCCAACGGCGGGTTGCATGGACAACAGGATTTCTGCAGGGCCATTGAGCCGCACAATGCATATGCCATTACCATAACCGCAACGCCACCATTTCAGGAGGGATAAGATCCCGGGGAGATTCATTTTCCAACAAGCTCGACCACTCATCTCGGAGCTGCTGCATCACATTCAATTACGCTATGTAGTCCCAGGAGCGGTATACCGCACTCGCATCCGAACATTCTCAGCAAGTCCTTCGGAGGCTCTCGCTATATGCTAGGAACGGCCCATATCTTGTTCTTGACCTTGGAACGCTGCGGAAGCTATGCTGCAAGCATAACGCGACCATTGGTATTTTCACGTGAAAGAAAGCAAGCGATACGTAGTGTCAATACGCCCAACTGGCCTTGGCGATAAGCTCATCTGTCTTTGTGCTGCCTGGGTGTTCGCGAAGAGAACTGGACGTATTCTCGTCGCAGACTGGCGTCATAGCCGCTACTCTGAAGGCCGTCAGGGTAACCTTTTTTCCATGTGCTTTTCGCCGAAGTCTAATATCGCAGGTGTTCCATTCATCTGCGATGGTCAATTCACCCACTCAGTTCTGCCTCATCCGAGGTTTCCGTCCATTTGGGACAATGAGTTTCAATGGACCTTTCCTAACTGTTTTGACAGGCCTGATGAGGATATGGATTGGGATGCCGCCAATGCAGTCGAGTTGATTAACGCTGGTAAGGACGTTGATGCGCCTACCGTCGTGTTTGACGGTTGCATAAGCAGCACGCGTATTGAATGGAAAGATGCCAGTGTTTTTTTCAGTGCACTACATCCAGTGTCAGAAGTTCAGCATGCAGTAGAGGCTTTTCTGAGCTCTTTCGCGCAAGATGAGAAATGGATAGGGCTCCACGTCAGGCACGGGAATGGCGGCGACATTATGGGCCATGCCCCGTACTGGGATTTTTTCGAGAACGCTATCGAGAGATGCAAGAAGGCGGTTGACGCTGCACGAAGGCAGATAGGCAATGACGCCAAGGTTTTCCTGTCGACAGACAGCGTTGAGGTTCTTGATGCTTTAAAGCGATCAATAGATGGGGTTTTTGTCCGTCAGAAAGAGTTCCGTGAGCCAGGAACGGGCGAGTTGCACCTTGGGAATCACGCTTGGACAGGCCGCGACGACGCTTTGGTTGAGATGCTGCTATTGGCGAGAAGCAGTGTCTTGATACGTTACCCGCCTGGGAGTTTCTTTTCTTTTTACGCGGCTGTTATGAAGCCAACGGTGCTGCCGCGTCCAGAAACGGTTAGTGAGCTATGGTCCCCTTATGATCCAACAGACCCACTGTCGCCGGCGTTGTTGCTCTGAACAGGGGGGCCGCTTTGGATCCGTTTGAGTTCATTGCTACGCAGCGGCGGCGTTCTCATGGATTGCTCAAGGAGGAAGGCTGTACAGCGCCAAGTGGTTTGATCACAACATATCGGCCTCTACGAGATCTCGAAATGACAACCTTTACCTTAACGGTTTAGGCGCCTAGGCTCCTTCGACGGTGCAATGCTTAAGCTAAAGGCTAAGCGCGCGAAAGCGCAAATTTTGGGGTGTCGCAGCGGCCCACACTTCGAGTGAATTGGGTGTGCGCCGCTGGCTCTAGATCAGCACTTCAATAACCTGAACTTTTATTTGTTAGACGGTGGGGACTTCTGATCCACTTCAGCGCCGTGACCTTTAAAAACCTTATCACGGATCGATTGCATCTCTTTCGGTGAAATTGCTCCATCGCCGTCGGCATCTCCCAAGATCATAAGCATACGCAGCAACCTTCCGGAAAGTTGGCCCTTAACCGTCGGCCTGCCGGTTCCGGGTTCAATTTTCGAATCTGTCCAGTCGCCCGTATCGAGGCATCTGTCCAACATCCTGTCACAAATGCCGAAGCACTCATAACGATAGTCTGAATCCGCAACGTCCCCGCAAAATTGCGTGCAATCGGAGTCCTTACGGTAGCATTGCTCGGGCGTGAGACCCGAAGTGTTCGGTGTAGGTGGCACAGCTAATGCCGGGCTGGCTGCGCCTCCAACACAAATCGAAACGAATGCAGCCATGCGAACAGAACGAAAATTCCATTGGTTTGTAGCCATCGCAGATTCTCCTTGATAGGGAACGACGACGATGGAGCTCAAACAGAGCGGATTTTCATATACCGAGACATAACGAAAGCATGATAACACCTGTAGCGACGCTCTGATTGCCCGTCATCCGTTCCACCTCGCCTCGGAAGGAAGCGAGGAGCTATGGATATCTGGAGCCGGAAGGGAGCAAGACAAGGAAGCTAACAAGCCCACCTCCTGCCTGCTGGCGCTCAGCATCTTTCCCTTGGCATCATTAGGTTGCAGGCGATTAGCAAGCGTGCCTCCCCCTAAGACTGCAGCCACGATCCGCTGTCCTATTTTCTTTGTAGAGGCTGCACCGCAGCGACTTATTTCTACAGATTGAGCTCGCTTAACGGGCTCCCTCTACTGCACCTTAGCGTCACGGTCGCCCAAAGTAGTCGAGCTTCCCCTCGACCGCTTGCATGGCGCCGCAGGGATTCCGACGACATATCAAAAGCCTCTTACGTCCGAGTTGCGAGCACGGTTGGCCCCACTCTTTCCTTGGCGACCTGCATTGTGATTTTGATAAAGCGACAAGCGGAATGCGTTTGTTCTCTGCAGCCGACGCGGTTCGATTGCGTTTGGCAACATTCACGATGACAATATTTTAAATGCGACGACAGTTTCGAAGTCGGCAAGAGGCCGTAAGCGGCCAAAAGAAGCGCATTCCACGGCGAGAATGCTGAAGGAAGCACGTTTCCAATGAAAATGCAGCCCGTTTTAGTTCCTTTTAGCTCAACCCTCGATAACCTGTTAGGCTCCGCAATATGTAAATCGATGGCCCCTCGCTAACTCCTGTGCAGGTCTTATGGTAGGCAGCAGCAAATGCCACCTCTCTTCCCTTGGCAGACAAGGGCTCGATTATACAACTCAGGTTTCCTTTTCTAAGGGCGCTCACGGATGCTCTTGGCAATCAGTCTTGCCGAACATTCCTTTGTAGAATACCTTTCCCTCGTCTCACGACCTGGATAGGATGCGCCGATGATCCCGCAGATATATGACTATGATGTTTCGAGTTGGGTTAGGTCAAGTGAAAGGCTAGGCTCCGGATCCAAGAGGATTTGTTACTTATCCAACCTGGTTATTCTAGCTGGCTTCTTTTTCATGTCACATGCAATGGGGGCGCAAAACACCCTTCAGGTTGTGAACAAGTGCACCAAAACCGTTTGGGTCCAGCAGCAGAATATGCCCGCACCGAACCCGCAGATAGTTGAACTTAACCCCAACGGAGGTTCCTATTCCTATTCTGTCCCTGTTGCAGGTGTGCAGGCTACTCGCTTTTGGCCAAAGATGGGGTGCGATTCCAAGGGAAATAATTGCGCCATCGGCCAGAGTTCCCCGCCCTGTAATAAAAATGGGTGCACGCCACCGATCGATTCTAAGCTTGAAGTTAGTTTCGCGAACCCGAATCTGTCTGGCCTCCCAGGTCAAACTTTCTACAACCTAAGTCAGGTCGACGGCGTGACGCTGCCTTATAATGTTACGGTGAGTGGCGGAGGGACGAGTAACTGCACCAATGCTGGCTGCCCAAGGCTCCCTAACACCTGCATTACAAACGAAGACCTCACTACGAATGGGAAATTTCCGGCTTTGGCAAACCAGGATCTCACTGCGCGAGATAGATCTGGCAGCGTGGTTGGATGCTTTTCGGCCTCCTCGAAGTTAACCTTCGACAAGGCGTATGGGGCCTACAACTACCCGGCTAATGATGCCAAGGTCGGGTTTTATACTTGTGAATCGGTCAAACCCGCAAATCAGAATCCCTTGCCTCCGTATGATTCAGGCGCCGTCCTCGGCTGTCGCGCTGGTCCAGCGCCTAACACGAAGTGGACAAAAATGATTCATTCTGACTGTGATGGCGTGTATGCCTACTCCTATGACGACGTTGTAGGAACGCACAGTTGTGTCGGTGAGACACACCTGGTTCTTACCTTTTGCCCTGAAGCCTAGGATAGCCGCTTCATTCCTGCCGGGCGCCGCAGGTCCCGGCAGCAAATTCGCTAAGTCCTCAACCGGCCCACGTCTCTTAATAGGCGTGGGTAATTGATTGAAACAGGCATAGATGAATAAATCGGGCTGCGGGGTCACTGGGTAAGCGAAAAAGGTGGGGTCGAGGATGTATTGAGTGGTGAGCCCCTGACCCCTCGAACCACCGTGTTTCTTTAGTGTGACAATGAATCTTGAGCGTTACTACTGGAGCTTAAGCGAAACGTTGTCGGAGTTATAGCCGGTAACCGCGTCGTTCAGGTATCCGGGCTGCCGATCTCGGGAGCCGTGAGCAATGACGGAACCTTGGTCGCCAGCTATCACTCCGACATGGGGCCCTCCTTACACGCGGATGGGCGCGTTGCAGGAATGTCCGGTTCCGCGCCTGGCGGTCCTCGCCTGGCTTTTGCAGCGGGACGTGGCGCGCCCGCAGGAACGATGTCGCCCACGCGAAGCGGTAAAGGCGCCTACGGCGCGCCCATTGACTGCGCAGCAGCAGCCGGCTCCCTGTTATTGCTGGCCATCCCCACTGCGTCATCTGCGCTTTAATGGCGGATGCAAAGGGCCTAACGCCCCTCACTGATCCCCGCCGCATAGGCCAAAACAGCGGATTGCGCGAAGGACTTCGGCGAGGTCGTCGCCTCCGTGGTTTCCATCGCGCCTGCTGGGAGCCATTTTCCCGCCAATGAAGCACAAAAAAGGCCGCCCCTTGCTTCGCGGGCGGCCCGAATTCAATTCGTCTTGCAGATCACACCAACAGCAGACCGATCAGGAACGCCCAGCAAATCCCCGTCGTCGCAACCGCCATCACCGAAGCAATTTTGGCTTCAACCTCATAATCGCTCGTCATCGCCCTACCCCCCGTTTGATCTCATGTTTGCGAAGATAGGGTCAAAACGGCGAGACGAATGTGCGAGAAATCACGCCGCGAGCAGAAACTCGCCACTGTCAAGCTTCGCCAGCGGGCGCCGCCTGAGGCGCGAGCTGGCATGAAAGCAAAGGCCGGCAACACCTCTAAGCCGATTTTCTCCTATCTTCTTTCGCAGCGAGCTTGTTATTCTGGCGCCAATCCGTGACATTTTCTCCATCCTGTGGAATCACGGCGCATGTTGCCTGACCGAGTTGACTGCCCCTTGATTGTCGAATGGACAACGGACGGCGATGGACGTCTCTGCGAAATCGATTCCAGCTGGCTTCAGATCACCGGACAGGGAGCGGAGAGCGCGAAGGGCGAAGGTTGGTTCGACGCCTTCCATGACGACGATCGAACCCGCATGAAGACCGCGCTGCGGGAAGCGGCGCAATCGGAGCGATCCGTCCAGATCCTTGCAAGGCTCAGACGCGCTGACGGGCAGTATCGCTGGGCGATGACGCTTGGCGCGCCGCGGCGCGCTCAGCAGGGCGCTTGCGCCGGATATGGCGGCTGGATCATCGACCTTGAGGATCGGCCGGGACCGGAGCTGGATGAAACGCGACAAAGACTCGAAGCCGTCATGGAGGCCGCGCCGGTCGGCCTTTGCTATACGCGTGGCGTCAGTGGCGATCGCGTCGTCGGTAATGGGGCGCTTCGTTCCCAGTTCGAATATATAGCAAGGCAGGAAATTTCGGCCTCGTCGAATGATCCGCAATCCCCCGGCCGGCAGGTTCGTTATGTCAGGAACGGACGGGAACTGACTGACGAAAAATTGCCGCTGCAAACTGCTGTTCGAGAGGCGCGGGCGGTGGAACCGCAGGAAATCGAAGTGCGCCTCCCCAGTGGCCGCAACTGGCTCATGGAAGCGTCCGCGGCTCCAATATTTGCCCCCGACGGCCGACTGATCGGCGGCGTCGCCGTCACCCTGGACATCACTGAACGCAAGAGAAACCTCGATGCGCTGCGCGCAAGCGAAGAACGTTTTCGCTTGCTTTTCGAGACCAGTCGCGACGGCATCGTCGCCGTGGACATGTCGGGCCGCATTCTCGAGGCCAACCCCGCCTATCAGAAAATGCTCGGCTATTCGCTCGACGAACTGAAGCGCCTGACCTATCGCGATCTCACGCCCGCCATATGGCATGAGATGGAGGAGAAGATCGTGCGGGAGCATATTCTGCCGAGCGGCGAATCGGAAGAATATGAAAAGGAATATATCCGCAAGGATGGGTCCGTTTTTCCCGTAAGTCTGCGAGCCTGGACCCTCCTCGACGGAGATGGCCGTATTGTCGGCATGCGCGGCATCGTGCGCGACATCACGGAACGAAAAAGCGCCGAGGCGGCCCTGCGCGTGAGCGAATTGCGTTACCGCACGCTCATGGAGGCGACGCGCGCGGTGACCTGGAGTTGTCCGCCTTCCGGACTGAACGTCGAGCCGCAGCCGGAATGGATGGCGTTTACGGGTCAGACCGCCGCGGAAATGCGCGGGGAGGGGTGGAGCGAAGCCGTCCATCCCGACGACCGGCTCGCCGCGGCGGAGAAGTGGCGCGATGCGGTAGAGCGGGCCGCGCCCTTCATCAGCGAACACCGCCTCCGCCGCCGCGATGGGGAATGGCGCTGGATCCGCGCTCAGGCCGCGCCAATTCGCGACGCGAACGGCGAAATCGTCGAATTCTTTGGGATGAATTTGGACATCACGGATCGCAAGGCGGCCGAAGACGCCTTGCGGCAGAGCGAGCGCCGTTTCCGCCAGGTTGCGGAATCGCTTCCACAATTCATCTGGACGTGTCAGGCGGATGGCGCCTGCGATTATATCAGCCCCCAATGGGTCCGCTACACGGGCAGGCGCGAGGAGGAGCAACTCGGCTACGGCTGGCTGCAACAGGTGCACCCCGAAGACCGCCAGCGGGTGATCGACGCGTGGCGCGCCACCGCCGCGGGAGGCCTGCAATTCGACACCGAATTTCGGATACGTCGCCACGACGGGGCCTATCGCTGGTTTCGCACCCTCGCCGTGCCGATGCGCGACGCGACGGGCAAGGTCGTCAAATGGTTCGGCAGCAATACCGACATCGACGATCTCAAGCAGGCGGAGGAGGCGTTGCGCGACAGCCGCCGCCAACTCGCGCTGGCGCTCGAAGCCGGGCAGCTCGGCGTCTGGGACTGGCATATTCCCAGCGGCGAGGCCCAGTTCGGCGGCGACTGGGCCGCGATGCTGGGTTACGACCCCAGTGAACTCGAACCCCATGTCCGCACCTGGGAGAAACTCGTTCATCCCGACGATCGCGAAGCGGTGAGATCCATTTTGTCCGATCATCTGGAAGGCCGCGTCGATTTCTACGAATGCGAGCATCGGCTCCGGCACAAGGACGGCTCCTGGCGCTGGATTCTGGCACGCGGACGGGTCGTCGAGCGGGACGATGACGGCCAGCCGATAAGAGCGACAGGCACACACACGGACGTCACCGCGCGCCACAACGCCGAAGCCGCGCTGCAGGAAGCGGACCGTCGAAAGGACGAATTCATCGCCACACTGGCCCATGAGTTGCGCAATCCGCTCGCGCCGATCAGCAACGCCGTGCATGTGCTCAAACGAAAATACGGCGATGGACACGCGGACTCACGCCTTCTGGACATGATGCGCCGCCAGGTCGACCATCTGGTTCGCCTCGTCGACGACCTTCTGGAAATTTCCCGGATCACCCTCGGCAAGGTCGAATTGCGCAAGGAAGGCGTCCTGCTGTCGGATTTCCTGCGCCATGCGCTGGAAACCTGCCAGCCGCTCCTGGACAAGAAAGGCCATCAGGTCTTTCTCAACATCGCGGATGACCCGCTGTGGGTGTTCGGCGATCCGGTGCGTCTGGCGCAGATCGCCGCCAATGTCATCAGCAACGCCGCCAAATATACGCCTCCGGGCGGTCGCATCGAGATCGAAACCGCGCGCGAGGGCCACGCCTCTGTCCTGCGCATCCGCGACAATGGCGTGGGCATCGACGGAGACATGCTGCCGCATGTCTTCGATCTCTTCGCACAGACGGACGGCCAGATAAGACTATCGGAAGGCGGCCTCGGCATCGGCCTCGCGCTCGTGCGCAAACTCGTGGCGCTGCACGGCGGGCGCATCGCGGCGCATAGCGATGGTCCCGGGTGCGGCAGTGAATTCACCGTGTGGCTGCCGCTCCACGGAGCGCCGGGGACCGCGGCTGCGTCTTCGGAAGCGGCTGTCAGGGCCGAAGAAGACAAGACAGCCCGGGTTCTTGTCATCGACGACGACCACGACGTCGCCGACAGCCTCGGCCTGCTGCTGGAGAGCCTCGGCGCACGGGTTCGCAAGGCCTATGGCGGTCTCGAGGGCGTCGGGACGATAGACGCCTACGACCCGGACCTCGTCTTCGTCGATATCGGCATGCCGGACATAGACGGCTACGAGACCGCGCGCCGCATTCGCGCCCGTGAGCAAGGCCGCCGATTGTTTCTCGTTGCGCTGACCGGACACGGGCAGGAAGACGACCGCCGCCGGGCGCTGGAAGCAGGCTTCGACCTGCACCTGACCAAACCGGCTCCTATCGGCGAACTCGAAAAGGCCCTGCGCCAAATCCGGGCCGGGCAGGCGTAGAGAGGAGAGACGGAGCGCGCCGGACGGCCTCGGAGCGATTTTCTTCGGCTGGCGGAGGGGGCGGGATTCGAACCCGCGATACGGTTTCCCGTATACACACTTTCCAGGCGTGCGCCTTCAACCACTCGGCCACCCCTCCAGTGGCGCGCACTATATTCATGGCGGCGCAGAACGCAAACGATGATTGCGGCCCCCTCGCCCGGTCGCCGCCGCGACTGAAAAAGTCAAAATATCCGGCGGATAGCCGCGGCCTTGGCAAGGGGCGCTTGCGCCCTTGATCGCCCCCGCTCCCCCATGCTATTGGCGGCGCACCACGCAGTCTTCGGCCTGAACCCCGAATCGGCGCACCGCGGAGAGGTGGCTGAGTGGTTGAAAGCACCGCACTCGAAATGCGGCATACGGGCAACTGTATCGGGGGTTCGAATCCCTCCCTCTCCGCCACGCACGCTTGTTATTCCGACTATGACGTCCGGGCGCCGCTTGCCTTCTCGCCCAGTGGACAACGACCGTAAAGCGCCCGCTTACTTCTCCCGCGGAAGCATCCAAGGCTCAAAGGCCGGCAGACGGCGCCGAGGCAACAGTATAGTCGGAAGGAATCGGAAGTCATGTTTGAACGATATCCGCTGCGGTCATTTTGAGCTGGCCGCTCATCCGATCGGCGTCGCGCCAGCGGCGCATAGGCGCCAAGTGCCGGCCCGATAGCTTCACCGGCTGGCGCCTATTCCTGTCGCGCTTGCCGCCGGCAGACGGGATTACGTTTTGCCTTGCGTTGACCGCGATTGGCAAGGTGTATTAACTGCTGCTCAAGGAACGAACACCGCATGCCGGCATGATGGAGGTGGTTTTGCAGTCAAATGGCGATAGAGGCTTGACTCCTTTCGAGCTGAGAGTTCTCCAATACAAAGAGAAAATCCGCAATTATTTACTCACCGAAGTCAAGGTTTGTGATGGTCAATTTCAAACCGTGTTCATTTGTGAGAACGACATGCAGGCAGCCAGAGCACTGTCCTTGTGGATCAAGGAAGCGGGCACAATGGAGTGGCTGGACAAGAACCTGCGGCAGGGCGACCGCTTTCTGGATATTGGCGCCAATGTCGGGATCTACTCCCTCGCCGCGGCTCATCGCGTAGGGCCGACGGGCAAGGTGTTTGCGGCCGAGCCGCATAAATTCAACATTTGCAGCCTCCTGAAAAACATTCTGCGTAACAATTTCCAGGATCGCATCAAGGTTCTGACCGTGCCCCTGACGTCTGAGAGGTGCGCGACTGAGTTCAATTACAGCAGCATCATCCCGGCATCCACGGGAAGCCAGCTCGGCTCCACGAAGCGGGACGGGCGAGGCGGATATGAGTTTATCCCCGTCCTCACCGAACTCACAGTGGGGTTAAGTCTGGATGAGGTCATCGATTTGAAAATGATCGAGGCCCCAGACATGATCAAGATCGATGTGGATGGCATCGAACTGAAAATCCTACAGGGGATGAAGCGCCTTCTCGTTTCGGATAATCGCCCGCGCAGCATTCAAGTCGAGCTGAACCTCGGAGAGCAGGAGGACGTCGTCAATTTTCTCGAAGAGCATGGCTATGGTCTTGACCATCGTCATCTCACTTTGCAGGGAAAGCACTATGTTGAGGCGGGAAAGAGCATGTCGGAAATCGCCCACAACGCTGTCTTTGTTCCGCACACTTGACGCCGGCTCCGCAAGAATAAAGAAATAAATTCAGATTCTGACTGTCCCCGCCCCCGCGCGCGAGTGACGATAAGCCTCTTACGCGAACACGGCTCTCGCTCGCATCCCGGCGACCTCGCACCCGATCGGTCCAAAAGCGGACCTGTTGTCCAAAGACGCGCACATAGGCGCCGGTTGCGACACGCGGCTATACAGATTTGATTCGGGCGTTGTTCGACATCCGCTCCAGCGAGCAATTGTCCAGGACCTCCGACAACGCGCGCTGCGCATTCTGCATGACTTTTCGAACGGCGCAGACGTCTTCGTCCAGGCAGTCGTCACAGCGTCGGTAACGGGTCTTGCTGGCGCAGGGCACCGGCGCGAGCGGGCCGTCAATTGTGCGCACGATGTCGCCGACCATGATCTCGCGCGCCGGCCGCGCCAGCAGATAGCCGCCGCCCTTCCCCATCTTCGAGTGCACGAAACCGGCGTTGCGTAATTCCGAGAGGATGCCATCCAGGAATTTCTTGGGGATCCGCTGTTGCTCGGCGATTTCGAGGACAGGGACCGGCTGGCCGAATTCGGCGGACGCGAGATGCACCATCGCCTTGAGCCCGTATTTCCCTTTTTTCGTCAGCATAGCGCGTCCCTTACGCCCGACCCCTGCCGGCCTGCAGCTTGAGGAGCGCCGCCACGAGCGTGTCGACGTCGGCGCAAGTGTTGTAGAAGGCGAGCGACGGCCGCACGGTCGCCTCCAGGCCGAAGCGACGCAGGATGGGCTGCGCGCAATGGTGGCCGGCGCGCACGGCGATTCCCTCGCGATCCAGCGCTTTGCCGACATCGAGCGGACTGTGCCCGGCGAGGACGAAGGACAGAACGGAAGCCTTTTCGGCCGCTGTGCCGATCATGGTCAGCCCGGGCACGGCGAGCATCTTTTCCGTCGCATAGACGAGGAGATCGTGCTCGTAGCGCGCGATGACCTCCATGCCGATGCTCTCGACGTAATCGATGGCTGCGCCGAGGCCGACGGCGTCCGCGATATTGCCCGTGCCCGCCTCGAAGCGCTCGGGCGCCTCCTGATAAATCGTCTTTTCGAAAGTGACGTCGGCGATCATATTGCCGCCGCCCTGCCAGGGCGGCGTGTTTGCGAGCACCGCATCCTTGCCGTAGACCACGCCAATTCCCGTCGGCCCAAAAACCTTGTGGCCCGAAAAGACGAAGAAGTCGCAGTCGATCGACTGCACGTCGACAGGCATGTGCGACACGGATTGCGCGCCGTCGATCAGCACGCAGGCGCCGTGGCGATGCGCCATCGCGGTGATGTCGTGAACCGGCGTCACCGTGCCCAGCGCGTTCGAAACCTGCGTGATCGCGACGATGCGCGTGCGCGGATTGAGCAGCTTCTCATACTCTTCAAGAATGATCTGGCCGCGATCGTCCACCGGCGCGACGCGCAGCCGCGCGCCCTTCTCGGCGCAGAGCATCTGCCACGGCACGATATTGGCGTGGTGCTCGAGATGCGACACGACGATCTCGTCGCCCTCGCGCACATTGCGACGGCCCCAGGCCTGGGAGACCAGATTGATCCCCTCCGTGGCGCCGCGCACGAAAACGATGTCCTTGACGCTCGGCGCTTTCAGGAAGCGACGCGCTTTCTCGCGGGCCGCCTCATAGGCGTCCGTCGAGCGCGCGGCCAGCGCATGGGCGGCGCGGTGAATATTGGAGTTCTCATATTCGTAGAAATGCGACAGCCGGTCGATCACCGACTGCGGCTTCTGCGTCGTCGCCGCGTTGTCGAGCCAGATGAGCGGCTTGCCATGCACCTGCTGTTGCAGGATCGGGAAATCGCGCTTGACGCGATAGGGGTCGAAAATCTGACGCGTCGCGGGCTCGCTTGCCGACAGCTCCGGCGCATAGCCCTCTGGCGCGGCCTTTGGCTGCGCGGGCGCCGAAGCGCCCGGATGACCGCCGCCATGGCTCACGAAATAGAGCGCGTCGCTCGCGGCGGGGCCGCTCTGGCCAACCGAGGGAAGGCTGTCGAAGCCACTCGAGAACTGCTCTCCGCCCACCGGCGGCGTCCCGAGGGCGGCGGCGTCGGAGAGGCGGTGCGGATCGGCCTCGGACGGGCCGGAGATGGCGAAGCTCTCCGGCGCAGGAGTCGCGTTGAGTTCCGCCAGCGCCGGCGCGCTCGGCGCCGAGACCGGAATGTTCTGCGGCCCGAGTTCGGGCTGCGGGGCGACGGTCGGCGTATGCGGCGGATGATAGGAGGGAGCCGGGGCCGCAGCGGCGGGCGCATGAGCCGGCACGCTGCGTTCGTTCAGGAAATAGAGGTTGTCGACCTTCGCGGGCGCCACGCCGCCGGGCAGGCCGGCGGCGCCATAACCGAGGCTCGGCCCGTCGGCGCGATGATCGGAGGGAACCAGCTGGGTCTCGCCGACGAGAAACCGCGGTATCAGGCTGTAATCGATCTCGGAGGGAAGCCCGTCGGGCGTGGAGCTGCCGGCGGAGGCCCCCGGCTGCGGAACCTGATCGAGACCCAGCGGCCGCGTCGGCGACTGGAGGCCGGTCGGCGCGGACGGCGCCGGGATGTTGGGGGTGGGCACGACCGACGGGATGGTGGTCTGCGGAATATCCGGCGGGCCAAACGGCGTGCGCGCCGGCGCGAAGGGCGCGACCGTGGTGACGACGGACGGCGCCGGCGTGTCGGGCAGGCCCGGCATATGAGCCGGCGGGGCGAGCGGCATGGGCGCCGCCGCCGGGGTCACTGGCGGCTGCTGGAAAAAAGCGTTGGCGAGCCGCGCGATCATGTCGGGATCAATGGCGGGCGTCGCATGATGGCCCGCGTCCTGGACCGGGATCGGGTCGAGCGGCAGATCGGCTGACGTGGGACCGGCGGGCTTCGCAGACGACATCTGGACGGCTTCCTCGATCTTGTGTCGGGCCGGCGGAACCGCCGCCGGCCCAGATGCTTTCACAGCGCGAATCAGACGCGCTTGTCGCCGTATTCGTGGAATTTGCTCACATCGACGTCTTCGAGCACGCCGAGCGCGTCATGCGTCAGCACGGCCGCCGAGCAATAAAGCGAGATCAGATAGGACGCGATCGCCTTGCGGTTGATGCCCATGAAGCGCACCGACAGGCTCGGCGCGACCTCGCCCGGCACGCCCGGCTGGAACAGGCCGATCACGCCCTGCTTCTTTTCGCCCGTGCGCAGGAGCAGGATGTTCGTCTTGCCCTGATCGTCGATGTAGAGCTTGTCGCTCGGCACCAGCGGCAGGCCGCGCCAGGTGATGAAGGGCGAGCCGAAGAGCGTCACGGTCGGCGGCGGCACGCCGCGGCGGGTGCATTCACGACCGAAGGCCGCGATGGCGCGCGGATGCGCGAGAAAAAACGCCGGCTCCTTCCACACCCTGGAAATCAGTTCGTCGAGATCGTCGGGCGTCGGCGGACCCTTGCGGGTCTTGATCTTCATCGACGGATGCGCGTTGGCGAGAAAGCCATATTCCGCATTGTTGATGAGTTCGGCCTCCTGCCTCTCCTTCACCTTCTCGGTCAGCAGGCGCACCTGTTCCTGGATCTGGTCGTAAGGGTGATTATAGAGGTCGGAGACGCGCGTCTGCACGTCGAGCACGGTCGTCACCGCATTCATCGAATATTCGCGCGGCGCTTCCTCGTAATCGACAAAAGTCTCCGGAAGATCGGCGTCACGATCGCGCGCCGGGCTGCATTGCACGTCGGCGTCCGTGAGCGCGGACGATTCCTTGACGCGATTGAGGCGATAGATGCCGGCCTCGACCGGAACCCACGGCAGGAATGAAACGAGCCACCTCGGCGTTATGCCCGACCATTGCGGGCGCGTTTTCGTGGCGTTTGCGAGCTGGCGAGCAGCCGCTTCACTCAAAGTGCGGCGGACTTCTGGTTCAGTGGTCATGCACTCTCCCTGTGAGCCGACTCGGCGAGGAAATTTCGCCCAGCCGGAAAATATCATTTGATTTAGTTCGTATAGTTTATCTATTTTATGTAGTAAAGGCGCTGCCGGGGATTTTTGCGGATGTTGGAAAAGATGTCGGAACAGTCGGAAAACCTGATGAAGGTGCCGGAATATCAGCACTTTCAAGCGGTTGTGTCAGACCTCGCAGCCCTGCGGAAAGCGTCCCAGGCACGGCGCTATGGAAGCGGCGTTTTCCCGCCCGAGCTCCCCTCGCGGGCTGTCATAGCAAGGCTGCTTGGCGACCTCGCCGCGATCCTCTATCCGCGCCATTTTGGGCCGCCCGAAGAACAGCTGGTGACTTCCGACGATTATCTGTCTCGCCAGCTCGGTCGGGTCTTCCTCTCCCTGCGCGAGCAAATCCGTCGCGAGTTGAAACTTTTTCTTACCGACGCGTCAGAGGAGGCGATCGGGCGCCGCGCAACCGAGATCGCGCAGGATTTTATCCACGGTCTGCCAAAGATTCGCGCGCTGCTCGACACCGACGTCAATGCGGCCTTTCTCGGCGATCCAGCGGCCAAGAGCATCGATGAGGTGATCTTCTGCTATCCGGGCGTCCTTGCGATCATCCGTCATCGACTCGCACACAGGCTTTACAGGCTCGGGGCGCCGATGATCGCGCGCGTCATCGCCGAGATCGCCCATTCGGAAACCGGAATAGACATCCATCCCGGCGCAACGATCGACGAAGGCTTCTTCATCGACCACGGCACCGGCGTCGTGATCGGCGAAACGACCATCATCGGCAAGGGCGTGAGACTCTATCAGGCGGTCACGCTCGGCGCGAAACGCTTCACCACCGATGGGAATGGCGCGCTCGAGAAGGGCAAGCCGCGCCATCCGATCATCGAGGACAATGTCGTGATCTATGCGGGCGCCACAGTGCTCGGACGCATCACCATCGGACGCGGCTCTTCGATCGGCGGCAATGTGTGGCTCACCTACAGCGTGCCGCCGGGCAGCAACATCACCCAGGCGAAGGCCCATGTCGAATTCTTCGACCATGGCGCCGGCATCTGATGCAATCGAGACGCGGCGGACCAAGCGACTCCGGAGAGCAAGGAAAGGGACCCTTTCATGACGATCCACAATGCTGACTTTACTCCTGCGGCGCGGGGGCGCGGGCGCATCTACGACTCCATCACCCAGACGATCGGCGATACGCCCCTGGTTCGCCTCGACAGGATCGCGCAGGCCAGGGATGTGAAGGCGCATATTCTCGCAAAACTGGAATTTTTTAATCCGGTTTCCAGCGTGAAGGATCGCATCGGCGTCGCCATGATCGACCGGCTCGAAAAGGAGGGCCGCATTGCTCCGGGCCGGACCGTGCTCATCGAACCGACGTCGGGCAACACCGGCATCGCGCTCGCCTTCGTGGCGGCCGCGCGCGGCTACAGGCTCATCCTCGTCATGCCGGAATCCATGTCGCTCGAACGGCGCAAGATGCTCGCGCTGCTCGGCGCCGAACTCGCGTTGACGCCGGCGGCTCACGGCATGAAGGGCGCTCTCGCCAAGGCGGAAGAGCTCCTCGCGCAGATTCCCGACGCCGTGATTCCGCAGCAATTCGAAAACCCGGCCAATCCGGAAATCCACCGTCTCACCACGGCGGAGGAAATCTGGAACGATACGAACGGCAATATCGACTATTTCGTCGCAGGCGTCGGCACCGGCGGCACGATCACGGGCGTCGGTCAGGCGTTGAAGCCGCGCCGCGCCGCGCTGCGCATCGTCGCAGTCGAGCCAGAGGATTCGGCTGTTCTCTCCGGTCGCCCGCCAGGACCCCACAAGATTCAAGGCGTCGGCGCCGGCTTCGTGCCCGCCATTCTCGATCGAAGCGTCATCGATGAGATCGTGACGATCGGAAATCAGACCGCCTTCGACACGGCGCGCCTCGCCGCACGCCTTGAAGGCGTGCCGATCGGCATTTCCTCCGGCGCCGCCCTCGCCGCCGCTCTGGAGATTGGCGCGCGGCCCGAGGCCGAAGGCAAGAACATCGTCGTCATTATTCCCTCCTTCGCCGAGCGCTATCTTTCGACCGCGCTGTTCGAAGGGTTGTGAGCACGGATTTCCTCATGCTGAACAGACTCACCTTTCTTTGTGTCGCAACGCTTCTTCTACAGATCGCCGCGTTCTCCCTCGCGCAGGCGAATGAGTCGCTTCTCAATGTGTCCTACGATCCCACGCGCGAACTTTACAAAGCGGTAAACAAGGCCTTCGCCGAGAAGTGGAAAAAGGAGACAGGCGAAACGCTCGACCTGCAAACGTCGCATGGCGGGTCAGGCGCCCAGGCGCGTTCCGTGATCGACGGCCTTCCAGCCGATGTGGTGACCTTGGCGCTGGCCAATGACATCGACGCTATTGCGACGAAGACGGGAAAGATCCCGGCCGATTGGCAAAAGCGCCTGCCGAACAATTCCGCGCCCTACACGTCGACAATTGTCTTGCTCGTGCGCAAGGGAAATCCGAAGGGCGTGAGGAATTGGGACGATCTCGCGAAGCCGGGGGTCGCCGTCGTGACGCCCAATCCCAAGACCGGCGGGGGCGCACGCTGGAACTTCCTCGCCGCCTGGGCCTACGGGCTCAAAGCCTTCAAAGGCGACGAGGCCAAAACCAAGGCTTTCGTGAAAGCGATCTATGACAATGCGCCGGTGCTCGACACGGGCGCGCGCGGCTCGACCGTGACCTTCGCTCAGCGCGCGATCGGCGACGTGCTGATAACTTGGGAGAACGAGGCGTTTCTCGCCTTGCAGGAATTTGGCGCGGATAAATTCGAGATCGTCACGCCGTCCCTCTCCATCCTCGCCGAACCAGCCGTCGCGCTCGTCGACGGCAATGTCGACGCCAAGGGTTCACGCAAGGTCGCGGAAGCCTATCTTGCCTATCTCTTCAAGCCGGAGACGCAGGCGTTGATCGCCAAATTCGGCTATCGCCCGGCCTATCCCCAGCACGCCGCGGCGGCGGACCTCAAGCGTTTTCCAAAAATCGAACTGGTGAAAATCGACCAGCAGTTTGGCGGATGGCCGGCTGCTCAGAAGAAATTCTTCGCGGACGGCGGCGTCTTCGATGAAATCCAAAGAAAATAGGCCTGACGCGAGCAAGCTCGCGCAGGGCCCCTCTTCTGAGGATTCCCGCATGAGCGGCTTTCGCAATTTCGACCTCGTTCGCGCGATGGTCGTTTCCAGCGGCCTTGCGCAAGCGCTGTTCTGGATTTTCACCCTCCAGATTTTCCGAAATGGCCTGCTCCCCTTCGATCTTGTGTTCTTCTGGCTGACGCTGCCGACGCTTTTACTTTGCCTGCTTGGCGAGGCAGTGCCGCTCGCCGCAGGCCTCGCCGCGGCGAGTTTCTCGATCAACAGCGGGCTTCTGATCCTGCTCCTCGCTCTGGGGTGACGATCGATAGTGCGGACAGAAACAACGCGTCATGGCGCCGGATTGCTGTGGAGCTGGTGGATCTCGTCGATGCGCCGCTCGATCTCGGGGGTGATGATTACCTTTACAGAGTCGAGATCCGTCTTCAGTTGCGCCATGCTGGTCGCGCCGATGATGTTCGAGGTCACGAAGGGTCGCGACGTCACATAGGCGATGGCGAGCTGCGCGGGATCGGCGCCGACGTCGCGGGCAAGCGCCAGATAGGCGTCGATGGCCGCTTCGACCCCCGCCTTTTCATAGCGCTGGGCGCGCTTGAACAGCGTCGTTCGCGCGCCCGGCGGGCGGGCGCCGCCCTGATATTTGCCGGTGAGATAGCCCTGCGCCAGAGGCGAATAGGCAAGAAGCCCGACCTGATCGCGCGCAGCGAATTCCGCGAGTCCCATTTCGAAAGTGCGATTGAGGAGATTATAGGCGTTCTGGATCGACACGACGCGCGGGCCGTGGCCGAGCTCGGCGGCGCGCAGAAAACGGGCGACGCCCCAGGGCGTTTCATTCGAAAGCCCGATGTGACGGACCTTGCCGGCCTTCACCAGTTCGTCGAGCGCGGCAAGCGTTTCCTCGATCGGAATTTCCGCGCGCGTCGAGGGCGGCCGGTAGGTCGTTCCGCCCGCGCCCCAGAGCGGCAGGGAGCGGTCCGGCCAGTGAAGCTGATAGAGATCGACGTAATCGGTCTGCAGCCGCTTCAGTGAGCCGTCGATGGCGTAATGGATGTTCTTGCGGTCGAGAACCGGATGCGCGCCCTCCTCCCGCAGCCAATGCGAGTCGCCTCGGCCCGCGACCTTGGTGGCGATGACCACCTTGTCGCGGTTCCTGCGCGCGGCGAGCCAGGAGCCGATAATCCGCTCCGTAGAGCCCTGCGTCTCGGGACGCGGCGGGATCGAATAGATCTCCGCCGTATCGATGAAATTCACGCCGCAATCGAGCGCGTAGTCGAGCTGTTCATGTCCTTCCGCTTCGGTGTTCTGCTCCCCCCACGTCATGGAGCCGAGGCAAATGGCGGAGACCGTGAGATCCGTGCGGCCGAGCTTTCTGTGTTCCATGACGGAATTCTAGCGCAGAAACTGGCTCGATTGCAGTGCAATGCGCAATTCATGGCTGCGGAACTGGGTAAAGACCGGCATCAGCCAGTTCTTCAGCGCCGCGCGAACGACGAGCGACATGGAAATCGGCGAATCCATCAGCAGACCGGAAAGCGAGAGATGCGGATCGTCGAGCGCGTTGGCGATGGGACGCTCCAGCCTCGGCAATACGATCTTTGCGCGGGCGGCGTAATTCTCCATGATTTCCCGCGCCTCGGGTCCGAGCGGCGCGGCGCCCTCATTATTGACGGTCGTGAGCCAGAGCCGGGGCCAGGTCGTGGTGAGGAGACGCGCATTGCTCGCCGCCATCTGCGACGCGTCCGTATGAAAGAGCACGATGGGCTCCACATCCATGCGCTCGGCCTCTTCAAAGAAGCCGATCTCGGCGATGATCGAGAAAAGCTGGTCGAAGGAGCGGCTCCAGACGTCGACCACCTTGGGCGTTTCGTCGGGAATGAGCAGCCGGTCGAAGAGCGCGATCTGGCCGCGCACGTCGAAAATGTCGACCACCGTGGAGGATCTGGGAAAACGCAGCGCGTAGGAGGGCTCGCGGGCGTCCGTGTCGAAACCCTCGACCGGGACGCCGCGCCATAGATGATAATCGGTGAGCAGCCGCGCCGTGGTTGTCACCCCCGTGCGCGAATGCGGCGAACAGACGAAGTAGACGAGCGTGCGGCGACTCATTCGACCCCCGCGGACCAAGCGGCGCCGCCTTCGCTTCAGCGCCCCTTGCCGGCTCCATTGACGAGATCGAGCAGACCGACCCGATCGAATTCATCCGCGACGCGCGCAAGCCAGCTTCTCACCTTGCCGCGCAGCACGAAAGAATAATTCGCCGAGGAGCCGTCAGCGTTCTGGTTCTCGATGAAGGTCAGGAACGGCGCGCCCGCCAGCTCCACCTGCTCATAGGCGAGCGAGTTCGAGCTTGGGGATGGTGATCTCGCCCGTCGTCACGACATCCTCGAAATATTTGGCGTGGGTTTGCGGGTCCCACTCGAAGAAGGTCGTGTCGTTCACATGGTTCTTGACCATGATATAGGTCGAGTCGGCCATGTAAGGCGCTATTTCGGCGATTTCGTCGAGCGAGGCGATGGACGGGCCGATGACGTGCAGCAGGATGAAGCGAAACTCGCCCGCCTTCACCGCGTCGAAAAAGCCGATCTCCTCGAGCGCGCGCAGGGCCGGGCTCAGGCCGCCGGCGCGCACGTCGATGATGCTGACGTCGTGCGCCGCCGAATTCAGCGTGTCGATGATTTTCATCTGATCCGACGTCGAGGTCAGATCGACGATATTGGTTTCCTCGGGATGGAAACGATACAGCGTGCCGCGCGGCGCCTCGGTGTCGAAGGCGCGGGCCTCCAGGTCGTTGAGGGCCAGAAAGCCCAGAACGGCGCGCGCGATCGTCGTCTTGCCGACGCCGCCCTTGTCCGCGCCCACGGCGATCACCGTCGGCGGAGCGGCCGCAGCCTTCGGCGGCGGCGGAGCGGCGCGGGTCTCGCGGCGCGGCTCCGGCTCCTTCTTGGGAGGCGGGGCCTGTTTGATCGGTTTCGTCGGCCTTTTTACCATGCGGTCTCCTATGGCGCTTGAGCGTCCGCCGCTCCGGTGGTTCCCTGATTCCTAACAATCATACATTGCGTATGCTTGTCATGTCTTAGCTTTCGTTTTGCTTGTCGAACACATATCCACAAGCAAAAAATGTTTATTGTCGAATAAAGCGCAATTCCGAGGTGAATTGACTTCCGGCCGATTTAAGGTATCTAGCCGTTCGAAATACAGAACGCCACGCTGCCGCCGCGAATGTGTCCGTAAACCGAAAACGGTCGAATGAGCTTGACTTTGGACATCGTCGACAACTCCCTGTCGCCGCCGGACCCTGAAGCGCCCTATCTGCGCGTCGAGGACCGAAACGGCGTGGTTCACGAACTCGCTGCCGTGGAAGGCTGGCGGTTAATGGAAATCCTCCGTGATTACGGCATCGGTATGGACAACACCTGCGGCGGCGCGCTCGCCTGCGCAGAATGTCATGTCGTCCTCGACGCTGAGTCGGCCGCGCGGGTCCCCCCGCCGCATGAGGAAGAGCTGGAGAAGCTCGACGAACTGCCGATGCTCTATGACAATTCCCGTCTGAGCTGTCAGATTATCTGGTCCGACGAGATGAGCGGCCTGACTCTCAAACTGCCTCAGGAGACGTGATGGCTGCGCTGAAAAACCCGCAGATTCTGCTCGCCTCCGACCTCTCCGACGGCGAGGTGCTGTTTCTCGGCGCCTCGGGCTGGGAGCGCGACCACGCCAAAGCCCGAGTCGCGCGCGACAAGGACGAGGCGAGCGCGCTGGAGGCTTTCGGCAAGGCCGAGATCGCCGCCAACCGCGTCGTCGACGTTTATCTCGCGGATGTGGAAATCGGCCCGAATGGCGTTCCGACGCCGCTCCACTATCGCGAAAAAATGCGGATCAAGGGACCGAGCGTGCGCCTCGATCTCGGCAAGCAGGCCTCAGGAGGCGCATGATGTCCGCCCATGACCCCATTCTCGCGCGACCCAATTCGCCCGTCACGACCTATCGCTACGACGAATTCGACGCCGCCTTCGTCAAGGAGCGCGTGGCCGAGTTCCGCGAACAGGTGCGCCGGCGCCTCGACGGCAGCGCTGACCGAGGACGAATTCCGCCCCTTCCGCCTGATGAACGGGCTCTATCTTCAGCTCCACGCCTATATGCTGCGCGTCGCCATTCCCTATGGCACGCTCACCGCGCGCCAGATGCGCCGCCTTGCCGACATCGCGGACAAATATGACCGCGGCTACGGCCATTTCACGACGCGCCAGAATCTCCAGTACAACTGGCCGAAGCTCGTCGACACGCCCGATATTCTCGAGGCGCTGGCGGAAGTCGAGATGCACGCCATCCAGACCTCCGGCAATTGCATCCGCAATGTCACCGCCGATCATTTCGCCGGCGTCGCGCCGGACGAGATCGAGGACCCGCGCCCGACGGCGGAGTTCCTGCGGCAGTGGTCGAGCGCGCATCCGGAATTTTCGTTCCTGCCGCGCAAGTTCAAGATCGCCGTAACCGGCGCCGCCCATGATCGCGCCGCGGTCAAGGTCCACGACATCGGCCTGCGCCATCGTGAAGAACGAGGCGGGCGAGATCGGCTATCAGGTCTTTGTCGGCGGCGGTCTCGGCCGCTCGCCCTTCGTCGGCAAGGTCATTCGCGACTTCGTGGCCGCGGGCGGATCTCCTCGCCTATCTCGAAGCGATCATGCGCGTCTACAACCGCTTCGGCCGCCGCGACAATAAATATAAGGCGCGCATCAAGATCCTCGTTCACGAGAAGGGGATCGACGAAGTGCGCGCGGCGGTGGAGGCCGAATTCGCCGCCATGGACCGCTCGCGTCTTCTCCTATGACCCGGCCGAATTCGAGCGGATCGCCGCTTATTTCGCGCCGCCGCCCTATGAGACGCTGCCGGCGGAGTCCGAGACGCTGCGCGCGGCGCGGGTCGCGCAACCGGCCTTCAGCAGTTTCGTCGAAGTGAACGTCGCGCCGCATAAGGCTCCGCGGCTACGCCGATCGTCACCGTGTCGCTGAAACCGATCGGCGGCATTCCCGGCGACGCGACCTCGGCGCAGATGCGCGTCCTTGCCGACGCAAGCGAGCGTTTCGGCTTCGGCGAGCTGCGCGATTTCGCATGAGCAGAACGTCATCCTGCCGCATGTGAAGCAGGACGATCTCTTCGATCTGTGGCAAGCTGCTCGACGCCGCGGGGCTCGCGACGGCCAACGCCGGTCTCGTTTCCGACATCATCTCCTGCCCCGGTCTCGATTACTGCGCGCTGGCGACGGCGCGCTCGATCCCGATCGCGCAGGCGATCTCGACGCGCTTCGCCGATCTCTCGCGCCAGCGCCGCATCGGCAAACTGGGGATCAAGATTTCGGGCTGCATCAACGCCTGCGGCCATCACCATGTCGGCGCGATCGGCATTCTCGGCCTCGAGAAGAAGGGCCAGGAATCCTATCAGATCACGCTCGGCGGCGATCCGACCTTCTCGGCCAATATCGGCGAGCTCGTCGGCCCCGGCGTCACCGCGGAGCAGGTCCCCGACGTGATCGAACATCATCGTCGACTTCTATCTGGCCGAGCGCCGGGAGGGCGAGAGCTTCATCGACACATGGCGGCGCATCGGTCACGCGCGCTTCAAGGACGTGCTGCGGCGGGAGGGCGAAGATGGCGCTGATATCTGACGGCCGTTTCATCGAAGACGGCTGGCGCCGGCTCGCGGAGGAAGAGGCGGTTCCGAAAGGCGGCAAGGTCGTCGTGTCGCTTGCGCGGCTGGAGCACGCCCTCGCCCATCTTCCGCCGGGCGTGAGCCTCGGCGTCAACGTTCCCAATACGACCGAACCCGCCGCGCTCGCGAGCGCGCTGCCGCGTCTCGCTCTCATCGAAATCGCCTTCCCGGCCTTCGCCGACGGACGCGGCTTTTCGCTGGCGCGGCTCATTGCGCCGCGCCGGCTTTACCGGCGAATTGCGCGCGAGCGGCCGGCTGCTTGCCGATCAATATCGGCCATGCGCTCGGCTGCGGCTTCGACACGGTCGAGATTCCCGACGACATCGCCGAGCGTCAGGACGAGGCGCAATGGCGCGCGGCGCGCGAGGCCCATGCGCGGACCTATCAGCGCGGCTATGTCGCGCCGGGCTCCATTCTCGACGCGCGGCGAAAGGCGGCGACGCAATGAGCGCTTCCATCCCCGAGATCCTCGCGCCGCGCCTGCTGCCGCTCGATCTCGATCATCGGCTCCAGCTCGTGCGCGAACTCATCCCCGGCCGCATCGTCTTCACGACGAGTTTCGGCGTCGAGGATCAGTTCGTCACCCATTCGATCTTCACGCAGGGTCTCGACATCGACGTCGTGACCATCGACACGGGCCGGCTCTTTCCCGAGACCTATGAGCTTTGGGAGGATACGGAGGCGCGCTACGCGCGCCGCATCCGCGCCGTCTATCCGCAGGCCGAGCCGCTCGAAGAGCTCGTCGAGGAGCAGGGCGTCAACGGCTTCTACAAATCCGTCGAGGCCCGCAAGGCCTGCTGCCATATGCGCAAGGTCGAGCCGCTCGGGCGCCTGCTCGCATGGCGTCTCCGGCTGGATCACGGGCCTGCGCGCCGATCAGTCGGCGGCGCGCGCCGACGTGCCGATGATCGCCTTCGACGCGACATACAGGACGATCAAGATCAATCCGGTTCTCGATTACTCGCGCGAAGCGATTGTCGCGGCGACGGAGGAACTTTCGCATCCCGGTGAACAAGCTGCACGCCAAGGGCTTTCTCTCCATCGGCTGCGCGCCCTGCACGCGCGCCATTGAGCCCGGCGAGGACGAGCGCGCCGGCCGCTGGTGGTGGGAAGAGGATAACAAGAAGGAATGCGGGCTGCATGTGGGCGAGGACGGCGCGCTGCGCCGCGGCCCCGCGCCCAAAGAGCCGGAGGCTTTTCAATGACGGCGCTGCCAACGCGCTCGCTCGGCCATCTCGACAGGCTTGAAGCCGAGAGCATTCACATTCTGCGCGAGGTCGTCGCCGAATGCGAACGATCCGGTGATGCTGTTTTCGATCGGCAAGGATTCGATGGCGATGCTGCATGTCGCCATGAAGGCCTTCTATCCGTCGAAGCCGCCCTTCCCGCTTCTCCATGTCAACACGACGTGGAAGTTTCGCGAAATGATCGAGTTTCGCGATCGCATCGCGAAAGAATGGGGCGTCGAGCTGCTCGAGTATATCAATCCCAAAGGGATCGAGATGAACATCGGCCCCTTCGCCCATGGCTCCAAGCTCCACACGGAGATCATGAAGACCGAGGCGCTCAAGCAGGCGCTCGACAAATACAAGTTCGACGCGGCCTTCGGCGGCGCGCGCCGCGACGAGGAGAAGTCGCGCGCCAAGGAGCGCGTGCTCTCCTTCCGCACGGCGCAGCATCGCTGGGACCCCAAGAACCAGCGGCCCGAATTCTGGCGCCTCTACAATACGCGCAAGGCGCCGGGCGAAAGCCTGCGCGTCTTTCCAATGTCCAACTGGACCGAAGCCGACATCTGGGATTACATCGCGCGCGAGAATATCCCTGTCGTGCCGCTCTATTTCGCCAAGGAGCGCCCGGTCGTGCGCCGCGAGCGGCACGCTCATCATGGTCGATGACGACCGCTTGAAGCTCGAGCCGGCGAGAAGTGATCGAGCACAAGATGGTGCGTTTCCGCACGCTCGGCTGCTATCCGCTGACCGGCGGCATCGAGAGCGAGGCGACCAATGCTCGACGAGATCATCACCGAAATGCGCGAAAGCCGCTCTTCCGAGCGGCAGGGCCGCCTGATCGACCATGACGGCTCCAGCTCCATGGAGCAGAAGAAGCAGGAAGGATATTTCTGACATGGAGGGCGTCGAGCTCATCGAAGGCGTCGCCGCGCCGGTCGCGACGCGCGCCCCGGCGGACAAGCCGCTCCTGCGCTTCATCACCTGCGGCTCGGTCGACGACGGCAAGTCGACGCTGATCGGCCGCCTGCTCTATGACGCCGATCTCGCGCCCGACGATCTCATCGCCGCGCTCGAAACGCGATTCGAAGAAGCACGGCACGCAGGGCGACGATCTCGATTTCGCGCTGCTCGTCGACGGCCTGGCGGCCGAGCGCGAGCAGGGCATCACCATCGACGTCGCCTATCGCTATTTCGCGACCGACAGACGCAAATTCATCGTCGCCGACACGCCCGGCCACGAGCAATACACCCGCAACATGGCGGTGGGCGCCTCGACCGCCGATCTCGCCATTCTGCTCGTCGACGCGCGCAAGGGCATTCTGCCGCAGACGCGCCGTCACAGCGTCATCACCTCGATGTTCGGCGTGCGGCATGTGGTGGTCGCCGTCAACAAGATGGACCTCGTCGACTACAGCGAGGCGACCTTCCGCAGGATCGAGGCGGATTTCCGCGAATTCGCGAAACATCTGCGCTTCGCCTCCATCTATGTGCTGCCGCTCGTCGCCAAGGACGGCGACAATCTCGTGCATGGCGCGACAAGCATGCCCTGGCACCACGGCCCGCCGCTGCTGACCTATCTCGAGGGCGTGGCGATCGAGGATGTGATGCGGATCGCGCCGTTCCGCATGCCGGTGCAATGGGTCAATCGGCCCAATCTGGATTTTCGCGGCTTTTCGGGCTTCATCAGCGGCGGCAACATCCGCCCCGGCGACATTGTGCGCATCCTGCCCGACGGGCGCGACACGCGCATCTCGCGCGTAGTCACCTATGACGGCGATCTCGACAGCGGCGTCTCCGGCCAGTCGGTGACGCTCACCTTCACCGAGGAAATCGACTGCTCGCGCGGCGATCTCCTCAGTTCGCCCGTCTCGCCCGCGAAGGTCGGCGACCGGCTGGACGCGAAGCTCCTGTGGCTGGTGCGCGAGCCGCTGCAAATCGGCAAGAGCTATCTTCTCAAGATCGGAACCAAGACCACGCCGGCGAATGTGACGGCGGTCGATGCGAAGATCGAGATCGAATCCGGTCTCGCCGCGCCGATCGCGGATGACGGAACGCTTGCCTTCAACGAGATCGGCGAAGCGAAGCTTTCGCTCGAAACGGCGGTCGCCTGCGACCCCTATGTCGAGAACCGCGAGACCGGCGGCTTCATCCTCATCGACCGCATCACCAATGAGACGGTGGCGGTCGGCATGGTGAAGACGGTCGCGGCTTCCGCGCGCCGCGCCGAAGCGCCGCTCACCGATCTCAGCTACGCTTCCATGGAAGGCGTCGCAATCGAGCCGGCGACCTATCGCCCGGCGCGCAAGCGCAGTCTCGCGAAAGCCTTCTCGTGGCTCCTGCCGGCGAGCCTGTCGACGTTCCTTGTCGTCCTCGCCTTTGTGAAGGACCCGACGCTCGCCGCGGAAATCACCAGTGTGGAAATGGGCGTGATCTTCGCGCTTTATTACGTGCACGAGCGCTTCTGGACGCGCTACTCCTACGGGCTGGAAAGCCACGAGGAGCAACTCGGAAACGATCCGGGTATCTGAACCGTCATTGCGAGCGGAGCGAAGCAATCCAGAGTCGTAATGTGGCTCTGGATTGCTTCGTCGCTTGCGCTCCTCGCAGTGACGGCGAATGGCGCCTCAATGCGCCTCGTCCCAATTATGCGCGGCGCGCGCGTCGACCTTCAGCGGCACGGATAGCGCCACAGCCGGCAGCGGCGCCTGCTCCATGATGCGGCGCGCCACCGCAATCGTCGCCTCGGCTTCCGCCTTCGGCGCCTCGAACACCAGCTCGTCATGCACCTGCAGCAGCATTTGCGCCGCGAGCCCCGCCTCGGCGAGCGCCGCCTCCATGCGCACCATGGCGCGGCGGATGATGTCCGCGGCCGCGCCCTGGATCGGCGCATTGATCGCGGCGCGCTCGTAGAAGGCGCGATCCGACGGATTGGCCGAGGCCATGCGCGGGAAATGCAGCGAACGGCCGAAGATCGTCGTCACGCAATTCTTTTCGCGCACGAGCTTCTTCGTTGCGTCCATGTAATCGCGAATGCCGGGAAAGCGCTCGAAATAGCGCTTGATATAGGCGCTCGCCTCCTCGCGCGGGATCGACAGCTGATTGGCCAGACCAAAGGCCGATATGCCGTAGATGATGCCGAAATTGATCGCCTTGGCGCGGCGGCGCACTTCCGCCGGCATGTCCTTCACCGGCACGCCGAACATCTCGCGACGCCGTCAGGGCGTGAATGTCGATATCCTCGGCGAAAGCCTTTTTGAGCTGCGGAATATCGGCGATATGCGCGAGCAGCCGCAATTCGATCTGCGAATAATCGGCGCTGATCAGCACATTGCCCTGCCCCGCGACGAAAGCCTTGCGAATCTTGCGGCCCGCTTCGTTGCGAATGGGAATGTTTTGCAGATTGGGCTCCGACGACGAGAGCCGCCCCGTCGTCGTCGCGGCCAGCGAGTAGCAGGTGTGCACGCGCCCGGTTTCCTTGTTCACGAAGCCCGGCAGCGCGTCGGCATAGGTGCTCTTGAGCTTTGAAAGCTGGCGCCAGTCGAGAATGCGGCGGGCGAAATCATTGCCTTCCGTCGCAAGATCTTCCAGCACGCTCGCCGACGTCGACCAGGCGCCCGTCGCGGTTTTTTTGGCGCCGGGCAGACCCATCTTGCCGAAGAGAATATCGCCCAATTGCTTGGGCGAGCCGAGATTGAAGCTCTCGCCCGCGAGCTCGAAAATATCCGCCTCCAGCCGCGCCATGTCCTGCGCGAATTCGCCCGAGAGACGCGACAGCATGTGGCGGTCGATGGTGATCGCCGCGCCGCTCCATGCGCGCGAGCGTCCCGACCATGGGCCGCTCCAGCGTCTCGTAAACGGTCGCTTTCTGCTCGGCGGCGAGGCGCGGTTGGAGCGCGCGCCACAGCCGCAGCGACACGTCGGCGTCCTCGGCCGCATATTCCGTCGCCTTGTCGAGGGCGACGCGCGCGAAGCCGATGAAACTGCGGCCCGTTCCCGCGACCTCCCCGAAGGTGATGTTCTGATGGCCGAGGTGTTTCTGCGCCAGCTCGTCGAGGCCGTGATTGTTGCGGCCCGTATCCAGAGCATAGGAGATCAGCATCGTGTCTTCGATCGGCGCGACGTCGATCCCGTAGCGCGACAACACCTGCAGATCGTATTTCATATTGTGCGCGATCTTGAGGACGGCGTCGTCCTCGAAGAGCGGCTTCAGTTTTTCGATGACCCTTTCCAGCGCAATCTGCCCCGCGACGAGATCGGCGCCGCCGAAGAGATCGCCATTGCCGCCCTCGCGATGGCCGACCGGAATGTAGCAGGCGCGGCCCGGCTCCAGAGCGAGCGACACGCCGACGAGCTCGCAGCTCATCGCATCGAGCGACGTCGTCTCCGTATCGAGCGCCACGAGGCCGGCGGCGAAGGCGTCGGCGATCCATTGATCGAGTCGCTCGACCGACATGACCATCTCATAGGTCGAGCGGTCGATTTTCGAGGCCAGCGCCTGCGCCTTGCGGGCGGCGGCGAGCGTCGAGGGCGCGAAGCCGTCGGCGCCTTTCGTCTCGACTGCGGGCGCCGGCGCTTTGAGCGCCGGGGCGGGCGCGGCGTGATCGACCTCGCCATTGCGCGCGCGCCAGCCGGCCGGGCCGACGAAATCAGGGTCGGGCTCGACCTCGTGAGCGTCGACCCCATAAAGCTCGCCGACGCGGCGGGTGATGGTGGTGAACTCCATGGCCTGCAGGAAGGAGACAAGCCTTTTCGCGTCCGGCTGATGCAGGCCGAGATCGGCGAGCTTTGTCTCGACCGGCACGTTGCGCACCAGCTCCACGAGCTTTCTGGAAAGGCGGATGAGCTTCACCGACTCCGGATCGGTCAGCGTCTCGCGGCGCTTGGGCTGCTTGATGGCGTCGGCCTTTGCGAGCAGCGTGTCGAGGTCGCCATATTCATTGATGAGCTGCGCGGCGGTCTTCACGCCAATGCCTCTGGCGCCCGGCACATTGTCGGTCGAATCGCCGGCGAGCGCCTGCACATCCACGACCCTGTCGGGCGGCACGCCGAAATAATCGACGACCTCGGCCTCGGTAATGAGCCGCTCCTCGCGGGCGCCTTTCGCGCCGGCGACGCCGGACGCCGGGTCATACATCGTCACGCCGGGGCCGACGAGCTGCATGAGATCCTTGTCGGCCGATACGATGAGCACATCCGCGCCGCTCTTGCGCGCCTGGTCGGCATAGGTGGCGATGAGGTCGTCCGCCTCATAGACGTCCTGCTCGATGGGCGTGAGGCCGAAGGCGCGAACGGCGGCCCGCATGAGGGGGAATTGCGGAACGAGGTCTTCCGGCGGCTCGGCGCGATGCGCCTTGTAGTCGGGGTAGATCTCCTTGCGGAAGGAGTTCTCGCTCTTGTCGAAGATGATGGCCAAATGGGTGGGCTTCACCCCCGCCGCGCCCTCGCGGACGAATTGCAGAAGCTTGGTGCAGAACAGCCGCACCGCGCCGGTCGGCAGGCGGTCGGAGCGGTAATTATATTTCGCATCCTGCCGGATCGACTGGAAATAGGCGCGAAAGACGAAGGAGGAGCCGTCGACGAGGAAGACATGGCTGCCGGGGCCGACTGGTTTATGCGTGAGGGTCATGGGGCGCATTGTAGCGGGAAAGTCGGTGTCCTGTCCCGCGTGATGCGCAGGTCTGGCCTGCTCGCCCGCCGCCCCGCGGCGCCCTCCCCCGCGACCGAGGCGGACGGGCGGAACATTACGCCCCTGAACGCATTATCAAGCGTGAAGGAGAGAGCCGCGCCTGCGGCCCCCTGCCTGTCATTGTTTGAAAGCCGCCCGCCGCGGCAGTTGGAGGCGACGATGCATATTTCGAGAACCTTCCCCGCGATCGTGATCGCGACGCTTGGCTTCGCGCCCGCGGCAAACGCCCGCGTGCACATTCATGTCGATCTGTCGACCCAGACCATGCATGTGAACTCCGCCCAGGGGAGCTACAGCTGGCCTGTCTCGACGGCCCGGGCCGGCTATGTGACGCCCCGGGGCCATTTCTCCGCGACCGGTCTGCAGCGGATGCATTATTCCCGCAAATACGACATGTCGCCCATGCCGCATTCGATTTTTTTCCACGGCGGCTACGCCATCCATGGGTCCTACGCGACGGGATCGCTCGGCCGGCCGGCCTCCCATGGCTGCGTCCGGCTCGCGCCGGGGAATGCGGCGGCGCTGTATCAGATGGTGGCGGCGGAAGGCGCCAGCATCTCGATCACGGGCTCGAGGCAGGCGTCGCACGCGGGTCATTACGCAAGCAGCCGGTATCTGTCGCATGCGAGCTACGCGCCGAGGCGGGGATATTATTTGAATCCGTTCTCGGCGCTGTTCGGGGAGTAAGGACTCAACCAGTCGTGTGAAACGGAGTCGGCGCTCCTGCGTCGAGCCCGCCATACTCTATCCAGTAACGCATCAGGGCTGTCGCCGCCGACGGCTGCTCCATCTGCACGACATGACCTGACTCCTCCACGATTGCGAGGCGGCCCCTCGCGACCTGACGCGCGATGAAGGCGTGTTCCTCCACCGAGAACAGCGGATCCTGCCGACCCGCGATAACGAGTGTGGGCGCCACGATTTCTGGCAGCAGCGAGGTCGTTTCGTAAGAATCGATCATCGCCTGGATATGCCGCGCAACCGTCTCGGGGCCGATCCTGTCCTGCATGTCAAAAAGCGCCCTGAGGAGCGCGCGATCGTTTTGAAACTTCGGATGCAGGATCGAACGCGCATGGTCGCGCATCACCTCTTCGAAACGGCCTTCACGTATTTCCTCGATGCCCTCCCGTTGCTTGCTATTGAAAGCCGGATCGGGACGCGTCCAGGTCGCAACCAGGATGAGGCTCGTCACGCGATCGGGCGCGCGCGCCGCGACCTCCTGAGCGACCCAGCCGCCCATCGAATTGCCAGCGAGAATGAATCTCGGGGGCGCGTCGGCGAGGACGGCGTCCGCCATTTCGCGACGCGATCGGCATGTCTTCAGATCTACGACAGATACCTGCGCAGCGCCTGTCAGTGCATCAATCTGAGGTCGCCAGCACTCCGAATCCGAAGCGAGGCCGGGCACGAGCAAGAGAGTTGGAATCACAGGATCGCCTCATCATCTTCAGTCCAGCGATGGACCGCCAGTCCACCGGGGCCTTCCGGATAATATTCATCTAATTACGCCTGCATTTGCAACGGGGCCCCATGCGGGGCGACTTTCACCCCGGGTTCGCGGCCGAGCGCGCTCCCCCTGCTTTGGAGGACGTCGCAAACTGGCTTTCGGGGGCGCCGCCCATAAGATTTGCGCAGCGCCGCTTAGGAGATTCTTAACCCAAGACGCACGTTTTCCCGGAGCGTTAACGTGCGTTAACTGATTGCCCCTAACCATGGCTCTTCCACCTGTCATGACACGCGCCTCACGCTTTCAAGCCGCCTTGCGTCGACGTTCAAAGGAAAGATATGGCCGGCTACATTCCAGCAAGGAAAGCCGTTGTCTGGCTTGCAATCACCCATCTGTCGGTGATCCTCGCTGGGTGTTCGCCGCAGGACAGGAGTGGCGATCCGTCCAGCTTTCTCGCCCTTGCGGGTTCAAGGCAGCTCGAAGTTCCGATCTTTGTCACGTCGACGCGACGCGAGCATTCACGCGCGAATCATCCTCATTTTTCTTTGGTTTCAGTCAGCATCCCACCCAACCACCGCCCCGGCGTCATTGAGCGCGCAAGCATCGGCCTAACACCGCAGGTCGTCACTTCGCGATCCTGTCGTGGCAGGATTTGAATGAATCCGCGTTTCTGGAAGAGATCGCGACCCGGGCGTCGAGCGGCGGCGCCGGTCGCGACATCCTTCTCTACGTTCACGGTTACGACATCACCCTCGATGAAGCACGGTTTCGAACGGCTCAACTCGTCGCCGATTCCGGCTTCGCCGGCATACCGGCATTGTTTACATGGGATTCAATTTCACGCAGCGGCCTCGCTGCTTACGAGGCCGATAAGGAAAGCGCGACGGCGGCGCGCGACGAGCTGGAGCGGCTCATCCTGCGTCTCTCCAACACTCACGGCGTTGGCCGAGTCCATATTCTGGCCCACTCGATGGGGGCGTGGCTCGCCATGGAAAGCTTGAGAGGCATCGCGATTTCCGGGCATCCCGATCTGGACGGGAGGCTGGGTGAAGTCATGCTGGCGGCGCCGGATATCGACTTCAACGTATTCGCCCAGCAGCTTGCGCGTGTCGGTCCGGACCATGTGACCGTCTTCGTATCAGGCACCGACCGAGCGCTTGCGCTCTCCTCCCGCATCGCAGGGGATCGTCCTCGGCTTGGGGGATTGGACCCAAACAATCAGCAAAGCCGAGAGGCGCTGGAAGCTCTCGGCGTTTCGTTCTATGACCTTTCCAGGCTCAACACCGATTTCGTCGGTCATAACACCTTTGCGGAAGTCCCTTCGGTCGTGCGCCAGATTGGAGCACAGTTGGCGGCGTCGGGTGAAAGCGGCGAAACCGATTCCGGTCACTTCGAAGTTTCAGAAGCCGTCAACGAGCGATGACCCTTCGGAAGGCGCGACGAATGTCATGAGCTGGCGCCATGACATTCAAGCAGACGTTCCGCGACCCTTTCGGAGTCGGGTGACGGCCTTCGTTCCTGTCATCTATTGCCGTCATTCCGACCCGCCTTCACCAACGTCATTTGTCGCTCCGTCTCGAAAGCGTCCAAAGTTTCACCTTCCGGCTTCGCAGCGTCACAATCGGCACGGATGCAGGAGACCGGTCGCCATCGAATACCGTCGTGTCGCGGACGTCGCGGACGTCGCGGACGTGTCTCGGGCTCAGAGTATGCAATCGCTACCAAGAGTGTGCTTGCAAGCGTGACGAAACGCTTTTGGCGCTGAGCAGGAGTGTGCGGGAAGCCACTTTTTGCTTCCAAGCGCTCCACGGCCGTTGGAACGGTCCGCCGCGTCCCGCAAGCGTGGTAGGGCGACGATATCCCGGCTCAGGCTAACCCGCGGTCGAGCCGTCGCGGGTGCGCCGTAGCTCCCGGCGGCGGGAGTCACGCGGCCAGCGGGAGCCGCTCGCAGGCTGGAACAACTAGGAAGCGCTCGCGTTGCACGCGTGGCCGAGGGGCTTGTCACTCAAAGACCCGGAGACGCGGCAATGAGGAATTCGACGAAGATGTTTTCGACGGCGCTCGCCGCGATCATGTTGATCAGCGCAGTGTCGGTTTCCACTCCCGCCTCCGCATGGGGTCGGTATGGATGGGGCGGCGGATGGGGCCGTCACTGGGGCTACGGCGGCGGCTGGGGCCGCCACTGGGGCTACGGCGGCGGCTGGGGTCGTGGCGGTTGGGGTTATGGCGGCGCCGGACTGGGACTGGGCCTGGGAGCGGGCTTGCTCGGCGGCCTGGCGCTTGGCGCAGGCGCTCCATACGGCGGTTATGGCTATTATGGCTCGGCCTATCCTGGTTATTACGGCTCCGCCGCCTGCGGAACGTATGGGGCGGCCTACCCAGCGCCAACCTATTCCTATCCCGCCACATACGGTTACGGCGGTTGCAGCTGCAGCTGCTAGCGATTTCTGCCTAAGACCGGCCCAGCCATCTCCGCCGGGCTAAGGCAAAGAGATGCAACCGCGCCCCTGCGCGGTTGCATTGAAACGACAAGGGTCCCAGGAGGGCTCGCCTACTGTGCGAAGAGCAGTACGGCCAAGCGTTCGGCATTTTCGGCTAAACCCGAAAGTGGTTCCACACAGGCGCCCCCGCAAGAAGAATAGGGGCGCGCGAAATCACGCTTGCAGGAGAGGCGCCGAGACACTGATGCGCCGCCCTGGCGCCGCCCATACCCAAAGGCCATCCAGCGAAGCGCATTAAGTCTTTGATGAATTTGATAAACAACTGATTTATACTTGTTATATTTTCCAGAAGTTAGATACGGTTCGCGCGGGCTTGAGTTTTTGTGGTGGCTAGTTGGTTGCTAGCTGGACCACTCCCTATGCCTATTGGCGTCAAAGACATCACAGCCCTCGGCGTTGACTCGGTAATTTGGGACTATGGGAAAGGCGGCCGTCGCCGGTTTTGCGCACGCCGCCAGAAGGGCGCGGCCGTCGCCTATGTTCTGAAATATCGAACGGCCGGCGGGAAACAGCGCTGGCACACCATTGGAAAGCACGGCGCGCCTTGGACGCCCGACCTCGCAAGAGCCGAGGCGAAGCGCTTGCTCGGCGATGTCGTCAAGGGGCTCGACCCTGCCGGAACAAAACAGGCGGAGAGGCGCGCCGAGACGGTCGCGGACCTTTGCGAGCAATACAGGCGCGAGACGGCCGCCGGTCATGTCCTGACCCGTCGTACCGTCAACCGAGCGCACGCTGAACACCTTCACGATTGTTTCGAGGAGGCTGGCCGCAGCCGTGCGAACTGAATGCGGCCGAGCCGAAGCAGCCGGGGCTGGCGACTCGAAACCGGCTGAGGTCGCGCGCGATCGTCTACGCGAAACGGAGGGCGAGTTGATGGCGGCCCCGACGCGCAAGTTCAGCACCGCCGCACGGGCGAGGGGCGCCTCGCTGACCCCGTTGCGCTCGGCCGGTTTCGCCGTGGGCATGGTGAAATCCTCGACCCGGATGCGTGGCTGAAGGTGCTAGCAAACACACTCGCGGCGGTGCCGCCGAAAGAGCGACCGCCTCGCAACGGAACTGCTCCACCGGCGGTGTATCTGGATTTGCGCGACTCGACGCTCGCCTCCCACGCGGCACGGTGCTGCGTGGAGGCAGACTTTGACCAAGTCAGGGCGCAGGTCGCCGCAACGAAGGACTGGCTCAGAACGCGCCGCCGAGACGGCAAAAAGCTTCGCGTCTTGATGCGCATGGATGAAATTGGCAGACTTCTCGGGATTTACTGAAGAGGAGCGCCTCGCGCTCAAAATTTACAGCCTTGGGACCATGGATGGCAGCCCCGCGAAGAGAGCCCGGGCTAAGCGTGAACGCGACCGCGAACACAAAGAAACCGTCCGCTGGTTGCAAGGAGCGAGACCGCGGGATGTCTACTAACGCCAGAGCAGAGCCTTTCGCGGCTCAAGCCTTGGGAGAAAGAGGGCATCAGTCGCCGGCCGGTGGCGGCGCAATGTCGCGCGTTGAACGTCAGCGCTAGCGGCTTTCATCAATAGGCGCGCATCAGACGGGAGACGCTGGTTCCCTTCAGGCGGGCCGCCGGATCTGCTTTGTTTTTGACGAGAGGGCGATCGCACCGTCATCTGTGTGTCATCTTGCGGGCGTGACATGGATGGTCGGGTGTCCCCGCGTCTGGCAGCAGTTTGCAGAGGCATGACGATGCCAAAAGCCTTCGCCATCCTGATAAACGTCATCATCGGCTATCTCGACGGCGCGGGGCTCGGAGCGCTTTCACTCGAACTTCTCCCCGATCCCTGGGACAGCCAAGCCCATGCGGCGCTGCTCGCCCTGCTTATGATTGGTCCACTCGGCGCGCTTTTCGGCCTCGCAATCGCGGTTGGCCAAGGCGAAGCGAAGAAAGCGCAGGGCGCTTAGAAAATGGACGTTCTTCTTCGATTGATCGGAGCGGTTTTGCTGATCCACGGCCTTGCCGGCAAGGAGGAGGCTATGAACCAGCTTCTGCTGGCCGCGGGCGGACTGACGCTCCTTTTTGCGATCTATGGGCGCTCCATGCGGCGACGCTGGAGAACACCGTAGGTCGTCCCCGGCGCCCGCATCCGTCAACGCCAGAAGCAGCGTGCGTTTTTGAACGTAAGCCAGAGTTTGCCCATATATGGCTCCGGGCTGCTGATCTCCCGAGCGCACCAGCCCTTGACGATCCCGGCCGCCGGCGTTTGTGAGGGCATGGCGTCATGTTCCATCAGCCGCAAAGCGGAGACCGCGTCGTTGTGGGCGCCGAGCGCATCCTGAAGCGCGCCCACTGTTCTGGTGAATTTTTTCACGGCCGCCGCGTCATACAGAGAACCAAAAAACTCGGATGCATAACGAAGGTTTTTCAGGACGATCCGCAAATCATGACGGCGGTCAGGCTCCGCGGTCATGATCTCCTTGCCGAGCTTACGCGCGCGCTTGTAGAGACGTTCGAGGGCGTCGTCCGCGAGGCCCCGCGCTGGCCGCCCGAGACGGGGAAGGTCCTCAATTCCCAGGGCGTTGCGCCACCCTCTCGACGCCACGAAGGCTTGCAGCTCGAGCACGAATTGCGACGCGTCGGGAGCGCAGATTGTCTCTTTCGCCTGCCGATAAGCGTCGAGACGCAGCGCCGAAGATGCTGAAAGCAGCGCCTCGAAGCTGGGCTCGGCTGTAAAGATCTTAAGCGGCCCCTCGGAAACCAGCGCAATGAACACATCCTGATTCCGCGCCGGCCCGAGTGCGTTCGCCAAACGCCTGGCGCTGTCACGGAACCGTTTGAAACCAGAGCCCGCGAACGCCTTCTCGAAGAGTGCGAGCGCCGCGCGAAGACGCCGGAGGGCGACACGCATCTGGTGGATCGATTCAGGAAGTTCCGCATCGAGCAAGGCCGGCCAGTTGTCGATGAATTGCATCAGCGCGTTCTCGATAATCGCGCTCATCGCGTCTTCGACCGACTCCGCCGCATCCAGCCGCGGCGCCACGGCCCTGACCTCAGACGGCTTCTCGCCCCGCGCCAGGAGATAGCCGCGTTGCGATTTCATAGCCGGGTTGAGCCTCATGCCCGAGCGCGTCAATTGCGCAGCCAAGGTAAATAGCGGCGCCGACGAGCCTTCCTTCAGCTCCAATTCGCATTCCGAAACTTTATCTCTATTTTCGGCCGCGATGATTTCTCCCTCGTCGAGGGCGATTTCGATGAGCGAAGCTCCCAAAGACATTTCCGCCGTGCGGCGTCGCACGCGTGTTTCAAAACAGGGCACGAGCGCTTCGCCATTCGTCGCGTCCCTTACTCTCTGCGAAATTTCCGGCCCGAAGATATCCACATCGGGCTGGTCGGCGCCGAAGGGCTCTTCAACCTCTCCCCGCGAAAAGCCGTTACTTTCGGGGAGCGTCCATTTCAATGTCATGACGCGCCGCGCGCCGCTCTTGCGTAGCCGCAATGACATTCCCGCGCGTTCCAGCGCGTGGTTCTGCGTATCGAAATAGGTCGCGACAAGCCTTTGCCCGCGGGGCCGAACGACCGCCGTGGACAAAAGCTCGAGATTGAAGAGCGAAGATCGAAGATCGGGCGGACATTCCAGTTTGACTTCCACCTCCCGTCCTCTGTCCCGGCTGAGCGGGTCATCAGCCGGCGAGGGAGGCGTCGAAGAATTTTTCTCCATTGCTCGCCCGATCAAGATTGCCGTCAGGCCGTCGTTGGCTGACTTGCGACCTTGTCCTTCTTCCTGTTCTTTTTCACGACAAGCGTCAGCTTGTTTCCTTTTTTGGAGACTTTGACCAGTTTCAGTTTTCCCTCTCCAACGAATATGTTGCCGCCCACGCCTTCGAACCAGGCGCGCATGCGCGCCGTGTCGGCGCCTTCGAGCGTTTTTTCAACTTTCATTTCTATCTCCGGCTCATGCTCCGGCAAGGGGGCTGCTTTGCCTCTGCCGTAACGCAAACGTCATCTATTCCACACGAGACTGTCACAATGAATATTTTTTTTCGCGATTAAACCCTGAATGGCGATGATCTCGCTCGGGCCCAGGCGCAGATGCTAACAGCAGTCTCGGCGTCCGGCCGGATGCCCCCCGCCGATAGCGCGCGTGCGCGCAGCAGGTTAGCTGCATGGCCATCTCTATAGTGAAGGGAGTCTGCATCTTGCATTTAGCAACTGCGAGATAAAGGCAGGTTTGCTTGAACTATACCTTTTTGAAGCTGGGTAGCGCGTTCGCGGCGGCGCGACGCCTTTGCCGAGGTCTCAGGGCGCGGCAAGACTGGCGCGGTTCCCGAATGACAGCTAGACTGTCACCCATGAATATTTCTCTCGAACAGGCGATCGAAATTCATGCGCGGGCGCTCGTCAATAAGTTCCGCGAAGGGGCGCCCGTGACCGCGCGACGCTACGCCGCCGCCAGACGGGATTGCGGCGATCCGGGCGGCCCGGAAGTCTGGATCGCGGTCGCGCTCGCCGCCGAGCGCATTCTGCTCCAGTTCGCTGAGGAAGCCGCGTCGGACGAGAGCGCCTTCGCCGCTCACCGTTTCAAATAGGAACTGTAAAAGGTGATCCGCCAGACGGCCGTCTCGTCGCTTTCAGAGATCCAAGGGTCAGGTCGTTGAGCTTGCAACTGTCTATTTTTCCGGACGCGGCTTCTTGCGCCTCTCCACCTCATCTTCCGTGCGTACGTCTTTTGACTTTGCATGGGGCGCGTCGGCGTGGTCACGAGGAAAGCTCGATGGCAAGCCGCCGGGCATCCGGCGCTTTCTTACGAAAAAATCGAGGAGCGCCACATAGGCGATATCAAGCATCCGCGCACCATAAACGGCTCAATAAAGTTTGAACTTGCGCGCCACTCGAAAATGTCAATGCGTGCACAGGACGAATTATATATCTGTCAAGAAAGCCGACAAATCTAAATTAGTGCGTCATCATAGCGCGGCGGCGTGTCTGCAGCTGAAGAGAACGATCTGGGTTTCGGCTTTGGTTGCGTAGAGACCCGCGACCTTGGCCTTGGGCGCTTTCGCCTTGATGGAGGGACCGCTCTCTTCAGCCGCGGCCTCGCACAATCGCCAGGACAGAGCAACTCGGGATCGACTGTCCTCGTCTCTATAAAGACGCAGCGTTTCAGGAAGAGTGACGAAAGCCGCCGCATCGTCGGGCGCCATGTAATTGACGCGCCAATGAAGCCGCCTGCGTCCAAGCGCCCAAAGATAACGTCCGTGTGGCGGCTGCTCGAAGCTTTGCCAATTCTGGTGAAAGGCGCGCCAGAAAACCGAGGGCGGCAGCAGCGCCTCAATTGCGAGAAAACACCAGGGCTTCTCCAGGGGCCCGTAACACTCCATTATGCGTGCGAGCGCCTCCAGCAGTTGCGCGTCATCGGCTTTCAGCGCGCACAGCCGCGCCAGGATTTTCTGCCGTTCGCCCAATCCCTCGAGCCATGCTGCGCCGGATATTGCCTCTCCAGTGGAAGCCGCCTCTGACATCGACTGATTTCTTTCCTGAGTGAACGCGCGCCCCGTCTAGCCGGCCGACATGACGAAACGCCGAACTTCGCATTAAAATTTTTCGTCATGCGAATCGCGGAAAGTATCAGTCGCCTCGAAAACCGATTCGGAGACCAGCAGCAATGAAAGCGCTCAACCGATTGATCTATGACGCTTCGTCCGAACTCTTCGGGTTTCTTCTGGGGGCGCCCGTAGGGTTAGCCAGCGCTTTGTATGAGCGCTTGTTTCGCAGCTCCTGAAGCGGGCCGTCTGGAGAGCCCCCGGCGCTCGCCCTTCACTGGAATGAAATGACATGAAGGGTCCGACAACGATCGGCTTCGTGAGCCTTACATTGCTTTCTCTGGCCTCGGAAGCAGCCGAGAGAGGCATTCTCGGAGAAAGAACCCGCCTCGCCTATGTCAGACTAAGGGAAAAATTAGCAGCATGGGCGAATAGCGACGCAACCATCTTCGACGAGACCCATATGCCGGACTCGAGAAGACGGCGGATCATCGACGCCATTGAATTATGCCCGACCGATGACCGCGGGACCGTCAGAAGCATGGCCCGCGCCCTGGCGGAATCGTTGCGTCAGGACGTGCTTCGCGGGTCGATCGGAATTAGCTTGCGCCGGCTGGAGGAGCTCGACGCTCAACTAAGGGCGCTGCCCTGAATCCGGCTGGACGCGGGGCAGCTTTGCTATAAACGTGCTATCGCAATCTCTGCGTCAATCGCTTCATCAAATCATCCAGGCTTCGGCGGTTGCGTGTGTCGCAAATCTGCGAGTCGAGCTCGGCCTGCACGGATTGCGAAAGCCACCAGCTCATCGAGACGACGCCCATCACCGGCTTCTGCTTGGCGTTCGCGAGCGCGCGGCATTCGGTCGCCGTTTCGTCGAAGCGCGGGTTCCTGAACATCCTGAAGGTGAAATAGCTCGCTGAAAGCGAGCAGTCGCCCTCGACGCATCTTGCCTCGGCGTTCATCTCCTGAAGGCGTCTCTGGGCGGTTTCGGCCGCCTCGAGCGCATGACCGTCCCGCGTCGCCGTCAGCGCTTCAAATGGCGTGGCGACAACCGCCAGAAACGCCTGAAGCCACCCGGGCCACGCGCCCTGCAGGCGCGGGGTGCTTGCGGCGCGAGGCGGAAACTGTGGAATTTCGCCGGTCTGTGGATTCGTGACGGCAAGTTTGTCGAGCTGGGGCCGCGGGGTTTCCGCCTCCTTCACATCTTCAAGATCGATGGTGGGATCGTTTTGCACCCACAGCAGAATGGGAGTCACACCCTGCTCCCTGAGCGCGCGCGCGACGTCGAGCGACGTGGTGATGCCGGCGTTTTCGAAATAGCCTCCATCCACGACCCGGTCGCCATTTTGTCCGCCGTCGCCCTTCGCGCGGATCGTGCCGGCGGGAGAGACGACGGGAAAGCGCGCCGAAAGCATAGCCGTCGTCGAGAGCCGCACATCTGCGCCGTCGCGCCGCGTCGGAACGTCCGAAAAGCCGTCATGAGCTTCTTCGCAGGCGTGATGGACGACGCGCGCCGGCGGACAGGGGGTCGAGAGCATCTCGAAGAGATCGAAAGCGGCGGGGTAGAGCGGGGCGCGTCCGCCGATGTCGCCCTCGCGCGGCGTTCCCGGCTTCGTCGAGATGATATCGGAGGCAAGAATGCGCGTGCCCCGGTCGACCGAGGTTCCGTTGAGAAGCAGCATCGGCAACCAGGCGCCGTCATGCTGTTCCAGCGCCTCCGCGACATAGCCGAAGGGCCGGCGCAGACCGCTCGCGGATTCGGAGCGGACGGCGCGCGACGCATTCCAGTTCCATGACCTGCGGCCCTCGACCACGTCGTCGTAATAGCTTTCCCAGGCGCGCTCGACGAGGGCGGCGCGGTCATCCCTGAGCAGCGTCGGGCCCGAGACGATATGCGCGGGAGGCGAAAGATTGTCGCGAAAGCCGAGGCCGATGAAGGCAGGAGTGAGATAGTCGCCTGAAACGAGGGCCTGCAGACAGGCGCGCCAGTCGCTCGCGACGCGCGCCTCCGCGCCGCCGTCCGTGGCGCCGAACCAGTAATGCGGGGCGCGCCTGCAGGGCGGGGCCGCGCCGTTGCGCGAGAGGGCGTCCCAGAGAGCGGTGCGGATCGTCGCCGCGCCCAAAGCCCCGCCCGAGACGCCGGAGATCGCGAAGATGCGACGCGCCGGCGCAATCGGGCTGTCCTGTTGATCTGGCAATTGCTTCGACCGCTCGAGCACATCGCCGACCGCGGTCGCTGCGGCGAAGGCCGCCCGGCTCGCGCCGCCTTCCGCCGCGACGATCAGCGCCGGCGGACACGGCCTGTCGCCGTCGCAGTGATTGGCGCTCTTCCATCTGGCCACCGCGTCGGCCAACTCGATCTGCCGCCGCGCGAGATCTTTCGGCGCGCCCTCGATCAGACGCAGATCGTTGAAATGCTGGTTGAACGCCGTCACCCCGAAAGCGAGCGCAATCGCCCCCGCGAGGAGCGGCAGACCGAGAAAATCGCCGAGCCACGAGAGCGCCGCGCCGAGGAACACGAGACTGCCGAAAAGGAAGGGCACGACGAGCGCCCGCGGCGCAATGCCCGCCTGAAGGAAGGGCGCGAAATAGGAAAGGAAGAAGAATACCGTGACCGCGAGCGCGGAAACAATGGCGAGAACGCGCGCCCATCTCACGCTCATCGTGAAAAACTGCTGACGATAAATCACGAAAATCACGAAGCCGGCAAGAAACAGCGCATTCAACAGGATGAGGACGTAGAGCTGAACCACGGCCGCCGCCGACGGCGCCAGCGCAGCCTGTGTCTGCGCCGCAACCTCATAGGATTTGTAAAGACCGACGAAGACCGCGACGAACGGCAGGGAGCCGAGGACGCGCGGCGTCCATTTGATGCAGCAGCCGATCTCGCGCCGTATGTGTTCGAGTTCTTCTCCCACCGCCTCTGCGCAACCGGGACCGCGATCTCCTACGGCTTCGCGCAGGCGACTGGGGATCATCCAGCTATCCGTGCGCAGGATCGCGCGCGCGGCGAAATGCACGGGAAAGGCCCAGATGAGGAAGACATAGACGAAAAACAGCAGCCACATGCCCCAAGCGAAGAGGCTGTACGGCAGGGGCCCGTATGAAATGTCGTCGAAAAGATCGCGCGCCTGCGGCACGAAGGAAAACAGCAGAAATCCGGCGAGCGCGCTCAAAACGCTGACCCGGCAGGCGAGAAGAATGCGCCCGCACCAATGCAGACGCGTTAGCCATGAGAGCGATCCCGGGGCCGGCATGAAAGCACTCCCTGAAATGAATTTCAAAACACAATTCCATCTTTGTAAGCATAAGATCGGGGTCGCATCAAGCCGTTCCGGCGGCCCGATGGGGTCGCGAGCCGTCATACAATCCGGGGGTATCGCCCAGCCTCTGCTCCGCCTGGTCACGCGAACGTCATATTGTTTCTACATTGCTAATCGTGTCTACTTTTCTGGCGGAACCCACATGAAGCGAATTTTCGCGGCCGTCCTCGCCTATTGCGCGCTCACGCTGAACGGCGCCTTTTCGTACGATCTGGAGCTTTCCGCCTACAAGCCGCTCGGGGCTTTGTCCGGCAAGCTGAAATCGGTTGGGTCCGACACGCTGCTCCACGAGATGGAGCTTTGGGCGGAAGGCTTCAAAGCGATCTACCCGGGCGTCGAAATCGAAATCGAGGGCAAGGGCTCCAACACGGCGCCGCCTGCCCTGCTTTCCGGCGAGTTGCAGCTGGCTCCCATGTCGCGCCAGATGACGCCTGACGAGTTCGCAGGTTTCGAAGCCAAATACGGCTACAAGCCGACAGGCGTTCTCGTCGCCGTCGACGCCCTCGCGATCTACGTCCACAAGGACAATCCCATCACCTGCCTGACCATGGAGCAGCTCGAGCGCGTATTCGCCGCCGACCCGAAAAGCGGCGGCGGCAAGAGCATCCATAACTGGGGCGAACTGGGTCTTACCGGCAAATGGGCGACGCGGCCGATTGCGCTCTACAGCCGAAACGCCCTGTCGGGCACGCACAAATATTTCCGGCAAAACGCGCTTGGCGGCGGGGACTTCAAGCCGGAGACGCATATGGAGCCGGGCTCGGAGGCTGTGGTTCGGGCGGTCGCGGACGAAGTCTCCGCGATTGGATATTCCGGCATCGGCTACCGGACGGAAGGCGTGCGCGCCGTGCCCATCGCCGCTGGCGACGGCAAGAAATGCTACGATACGTCTTTCGAGAGCGCTTACACTCGCAAATATCCGCTGGCGCGCGGTCTTTACGTCTATCTGCTGAAAAATCCGAAGTCGCCTTTGGACACGCTCTCGGGAGAGTTCGTCAAATATATTCTCTCGCGCGACGGGCAGACGCAGGCCAAGAGGGGCGGCTATTATCCGATCACCCGCAACATTCGCGAGCACGAACTGACCCGCCTCGGGCTGTTAGCCTCGGCGAACTGAATCGCAATATGAGTTATTCCAATCCGATCTTCTCAAGTGGAGGACCGGGAAAGCGGGCATAGTCTGGCGCCGCGTCCGGAACCCCGAGCAATTCCCGCACGGCCCTCACCGCCTGATCAATCGCGGAATGGGCGTAGGCATAAGCGCCCGAATCCGAATTAGCGATTGCGATGCGCCCCCACCCCCTCCGCGCGGTCGTAATCGGCAATGGCCCATCCGGCCAATAGGCGTCCCACGGACGCATGTATTCGTAGCTGTAGCCATGCGACCAGCGGTTGATCGTAATCGCTTCAATGTCCCGGGCGGGATCGAGGCCGCCGCTCCCCATGGCGCGGGCCAGGAGATCGCGGATCTGAAACTCTGCTTCCGAAAATGCGAGTCCAGCCAACATGTGGCGTCCGACGCGCGCCTGCTCTCTCGCCGACTCCCCCCTGTCGCCGATAACGACCTTCCCAAGGTGCAGGAGAACGGGGTCGTCGGGCGTATCCGCAAAGCGGTAATCGCCAATGCTCACAGGTTCGTCGATCCAGCATCCCTCCCACCAGGCGCCCGGCGCCCTGAACCCCACGACGCCGAGTTTGGCGAACGACTCCCACGACCGCAGCAAAACATTAGCGTAAATCAGCGGAACCTTTTGCTGATCGTCCAGGGCGTCCCTCTGCTCCTTCGCGAGTTCGTCGGTAAGCAGCGGGATCACCCGATGCCAGCAGGCCAAAATCACCTGTCCCGCCGACGCCTTGAACAATCGGCCGTTACTGACGTAGGAAACCTCGACCGCGTCGCGGACATTCTGGACGCGCACGCAGGGAGCGTTGAGGCGCATTCGGACAGGGCTGCCCTCGCGATCGAGCCGGCTGTAATCCACCTGCGCCAGCAACAGATCCTCGATCGACTCGCCTGGCAGCGCATCGGGAAGGAGTCGACGCAGGATGGCTCTGGCCAAAGAGGCGTTGCCATCCGGAAAATGGTGGATATACGGGTCGGGATTCCTCTGTAACAATCTCCCGCTGGGACTGAGCGTCGGGTGAACGGCGTCGCCCAGATCCATGGCGTCGAAACCAGGAGCGCCGATGGCGCGTGCGTCGAGACAGGTGACAGCCTCCGCTCCGACGCCGAAATAGGATTTTGTGGAATCCGCCAAATAGGCTGCGGCCTGCGGATGCAGGGCCAGTATCTGCAGAAGGAACGCTTCATAGGTCGTTTGGGACAGGAGCGCGAACTTCTCCGCCCGGCTCTTGCCCTTGAATGGATCGGCCGGCGCGCTCAACAGCTTGACGAGATCGCTTTTTGCTTTTTCGTCGAGCGGCGTGCGGGCGATCCATTCATCCGCCTTGCCGTCCGTTCGAAAGAGACCGTCCGCGCCGAAGGTTTCGCGATTGAAAAAGACCGCTGGCCCGAGGCCGCGGTCCGCCGCCCATCGGCGGTCGTACCATTTATCGAATTTGCCGACGTCGATCCCGACGTCGCCCATGAACTTTGAGACTGCGGGCGAGAAGAAACTCGGCGTCTGGAGAGATTTGGAGCCGCCATAGCCAATGATGCGACGGCCGTTCGAAGCGGTGAATTCGTTGCGGACGGCATGGCCGCCGAAATCGCCTGAATTTTCCAGAAGGAGGATGCGAGCCCCCGCCCCCGCCTGCTGGCGATAGAGAAAGGCCGATGCAAGGCCGCTGACGCCGGCGCCAACGACAATCAGGTCGTAATGCTCGCCGAGCGCCTCCGCCGGCCCGGCGTTGGACCAAAAGCGTCCGTCCCTGAGCGCGTGCATGATCGCAAAGTTCTGGTCGGTCTGTCCACGAAAGCCTGACGCCGGAGAGCCCGCGGCTGGCAATGGAAAATCCGCCAGCGCCATGCCCGCGCCAATCGCAACGCCATTCAGAAAATCGCGGCGGCTGATGGCGCGCTGCATGCCCAACGCATTGTCTCTTACGGAAGGCGGCATTTGTCAAAAGCTCCGTTTCAGCGACGACGCCGCCAAGTATATTTTCTCGCCGGCGGTTTGTGCGCAGCGAATTTTTTCCGGTGATGGTCGGCGGTCGGTCTCGGCCACTGGACCGCGCCGCTTGGTCATGCGACGACTTGGGCATGAAGCCGGAAGTCAATCGACAAGCCTCTCCGCCGACCTTGCTTTACGCGGCATGCCTTTTTCTCGCTTCTCTGGTGCTCTGGGTTACACCAGCCGCGGCGGAGGAGCCAGAACAGGCGGGCGATGTCATTATTGTGGGCGGCGGGCTCTCGGGTCTCTGCGCCGCCTATTATCTAAAACAGGCTGGCGTCTCCTTCACGCTTCTGGAGGTGGCCCCAAGGCTGGGCGGCCGGATTCGCACGGCCGCGTATCCCGGCGGACTCCGCGCCGAGACCGGCCTCGCGGAACTCTGGGAGGGGAACCCCGCCATTGATGTGGCGCGAGCGCTCAAAGTTCCGCTGGAGCACGAAGAGACCACTTTCTCGAGCATGGTGCTGGAGGGACGCATCGAGCCCTTTGCTCAGGCCACAAACGCGGCGTTCCTCGAGACTGTTCTGGGCGTGAAGGATTACGAAGCTTATCAGGCCTGGGATCATCAGATGCAGGGACATCTGAAAACGCTCGAACAGCGTCCCGTTCCGCCCTCCATGATGGCGCTCAAGGAGCTGTCTTTCGGCAAATGGCTCGAAGGCCAGAAGCTTCCCTCCCGTGTCGGCGCGCTCATAAGGGCCGCTCTGGAGCCGGAGGTCGGCACGACCCTGGAGAGCATCAGCGCCCTCGACGGCATTGCCGAGTGGCATGTCTTCACAGCGCCCGGCGCCCGCCCCCATCACGTCGTTGGAGGCAATCAGCGTCTTGTCGAGGCGCTCGCGGCGAATCTGGGGGAGGCCCGGCTGCGGCTCAACAAGCAGGTCACGCATGTGATCCAGACGCCTGACGGCGTCGAGGTTCGCGCCATCGACACCGCGACGTCCCGCGTCCACCGCCTGAGCGCAAAAGCCACCGTCGTGACCATCCCGCTCTATCGGTTGCTCGAGCTTCAGTTCACGCCCCGCCTGCCGGATGAATACCAACAGGCCATCCAGACGCAGGGCTGGGGCTCCTATTTCACCGCGCATGTCGTGCTGGACGCCGCGGCCGCAAGGTTCTGGACCGTTGACGGGCGCAGCGCTCTGCCACTTCTCGCCGGAGGGTCGCTCGGCGTGCTCTATTCCGGCGCCTCCGCCGATGGACAAGCCGGCAGCCCCAGGGAGGTTCTGCTCAATCTGCTGGTCCATGGTCCGGCGGCCGAGGGCTTCAACGCGCGAACGGGCTCGCTGGACGACGCCCAGGCCCGGCTCGAGGAAGCGCTCGAACAGCTCTTTCCCGGCATCCGGCCCCTCATCCACAGTTGGAGCTTCTACCGATACCATCCGCGCGCCATCGCCGCATGGCCCGTCGGACGCTCGCGTTTCGACTCGCTCTCCGATCTTCTCCGGCGCCCCTTCGGCAACATATATTTTGCCGGCGACTTCACCGAAAGCTCGCACTCCGACGGCGCGGCGCTGTCCGCTCGCCGGGTCAGCGACCAGCTCATCGAACGGCTGGGGGCAAGGAAGACGAGTTCGAGCGAGGCGCCGCGCCAGGCGCATTGACATCGCGACAGGATTTCCGCCGTATAGCGCCAAGGGGACTTTGCCCATGGCCTATAAAATCAGAGTCAATGGCGCGGAGCATGTGGTCGACGTCGACGGCGACACGCCGCTGCTGTGGGTGCTTCGCGACGTTCTAGGCATGACCGGCACGAAGTTCGGCTGCGGCAAGGCTCTTTGCGGGGCGTGCACCGTGCATCGGGACGGCGCGCCGATCCGCTCCTGCGTAACGGCGATCGAAGAGATCGGCGATTCCGCGATCACGACGATCGAAGCCATAGGCGATACGCCAGCCGGCAAGAGGGTCCAGAAGGCGTGGCTGGATGTGGAGGTCGTGCAGTGCGGCTTTTGCCAACCGGGCCAGATCATGTCCGCTTCAGCACTGCTCGCGAAGAACGCCAATCCCACCGACCGCGACATCGACGACGCCATGTCCGGCAACATCTGCCGGTGCGGCGCCTACGTCCGTATCCGCGAGGCGATCAAGCAGGCCGCGAAGTCCGGCCCGGAGAATTAGAGGCTCGAGCATGACTCCGGATCGACTTCCCTCCTCCATCGGCGGTACAGCCGAAAGCAACGTCTCTCGTCGAACCTTCCTGAAAGCGAGCGCAGCGATCGGCGGCGGCCTGCTGCTGAGCGTAACGACGGCAAAGGCGACAAGCGGCGCCGACGCCGCCAATTCAGGCGCCTTTAAGCCCGATGCGTTCATCCGCATCGATCGCAGCGGGCAGGTGACACTGATCATCCCCCAGGTCGAAATGGGACAGGGAACCTATACGTCTCTCCCCATGCTCATCGCCGAGGAGCTCGAAGTCGGGCTGGAGCACGTCCGCGTCGAGCACGCGCCCGCCGATGACGGGCTTTACGGAAACAGCCTTCTTGGCTTTCAGGCGACCGGCGGGTCAACGTCGGTGCGCGCCTTCTGGGAGCCGCTGCGCAGGGCGGGCGCCACGGCGCGTAGCATGCTGGTGGCCGCTGCGGCGGCGGGCTGGCAAGCGCCTCCAAATTCCTGCCACGCGGAAGGCGGGGAAGTCATCCACGCTCCGACCGCGCGCAGGATCGCTTACGGCGCGCTCGTCGACGTCGCCGCAACGCTGCCGGTGCCCGATAAGGTTCCGCTGAAAGAGCCCAAAGACTTCAAAGTGATCGGCACGGCTGCGAAGCGCCTCGACGCGCGCGACAAAGTGAACGGCAAGGCGATATACGGAATCGACGTCGCCGTCCCGGGTATGAAAATCGCCGCCGTGGCCGCCTCACCCGTCATAGGCGGCAGGCTGGCGCGTGTGGATGATCGCAAAGCGAGCGCCGTAAAAGGCGTGCGCCAGATCGTTCGCCTCGACAACGCCGTGGCCGTCATCGCGGACCACATGTGGGCGGCGCAGAAAGGCCTCGCGGCGCTCGACATCGTCTGGGATGAAGGTGAGAACGCCCATGTTTCCACGGCCGATATCGTCAAACGACTGGTAGACGCCGCGAACGGCCCGGCCGTCGTCGCAAAAAGCGAGGGCGACGTCGCCAGGGCGATGGCGCGCGCAGCAAAAACCGTCGAAGCGGTCTATGAGGCGCCATTTCTGGCGCACGCGACGATGGAGCCCATCAACTGCACGGCGCATGTGCGCAAGGACGGCTGCGACGTATGGGTGGGCACGCAGGTCGTCACGCGGGCCCGGGCCGCAGCCGCAGAAGCCGCCGGCCTCCCGCTCGAGAAGGTCCAGATCCACAATCAGCTACTCGGCGGCGGCTTCGGCCGTCGTCTCGACGTCGACTATGTCACCCAGGCGGTTCTCATCGCCAGACAGGCCGACTTTCCAGTGAAAGTCATCTGGAGCCGCGAAGAGGACATTCAGCACGATGTCTATCGACCCTATTACTACGATCGCCTTGCCGCCGGCCTGGACGAAAAGGGTTTGCCGATCGCCTGGAGCCACCGCGTCGTCGGCTCGTCGGTCGAAGCCCGCTGGGCGCCGGAGGCTGTCGTCAACGGCCTGGACTCGGACGCCGTCGAAGGCGCCTCCGGCCCCTATGCAATCCCCAATGTCCTCGTGGACTATGTTCGTCAGGAGCCGCCGTCCGGCTTGACGACGGGTTGGTGGCGCGGCGTCGGACTGACGCACAACGCCTTCATGGTCGAAGGCTTCATCGACGAACTGGCTGCGGCGACGGGAAACGACCCGGTCGCCTACCGGCGGATGCTGCTCAAGGAGAGCCCGCGCATGACGGCGGCACTGGATCTCGCGGCCGAAAAGGCGGGTTGGCACAACCCCTTGCCGGCAGGCGTCGGGCGCGGCGTTTCGGTGATGTTCGGCTTCGAGACTTACATCGCCCAGATCGCCGAAGTCGCTGTCGCCAGGGATGGTCGGCCTCGCGTTCGGCGTGTGGTCTGTGCTGTGGATTGCGGCCGAACCGTCAACCCCGACACGATCAGGGCGCAGATCGAGGGCGGCGTCATTTTCGGCCTCACGGCGGCGCTCTATGGCGAAATAACCCTGGAAAAGGGGCGCGTCATGCAGGGCAATTTCGATTCTTACCCGATGATGCGCATCGACGAGGCGCCGGCGATAGAGGTCCACATCATCAACAGTGACGCCGCGCCCGGCGGCGTCGGCGAGCCCGGGACCTCAGCCATCGCGCCTGCCGTCGTGAACGCCATATTCGCCGTGACGGGCAAACGTCTGCGGCGGCTACCGATCAAGTCCGAGGATCTAAGATCCGCTCAAGGCGACGGAACCCACCCTGCCCCGCACTGAATCTGCGGCGCATGCGGCGACTTCTCCGCGCCGCAGCCGTCGGCGACCGCTTTGACTCGCAAGCAGTATAGCTGTCACAGTTTTGTCATCGAAGATCGCTCAGTGACTTCACTATCGCAAACCGCGTCTTCCTGGAAGGCGCTGATCGAGAGCGGCGCCAGATGGATTTCTTCCAGCGTTTCACATTCCTGTTCTCTGCGCCCAATTTCGACGCCGACGACCTAGAGGGTCTTCGCGTCAACCAGATCATCGCAGCCATTGAGCGCATGGGCTTCCAGGTCGTTCGAGCCAGACGTCTGGAGGACGCCGAGATCGTGGTTCAGACCGACGCCGCCATCGGCTGCCTCGTGGTGGACTGGGGAAAAAAGGGCATAGAAGGAAAGACGGCGTCGCTTATCGACATGATGCGCAAACGCGGTCTCGAGATGCCGATCGTCTTGCTCATCCGCCGCAAGCGCTTCGAGGACATTCCGGTCGAGGTGCTGGATTTCATCGACGGCTATGTGTTTCTCGCCGAAGAGACCCCCGAATTCATCGCCAAAAACCTCGTCTCGCGGCTAAAGCAATATGCAGAGACGCTGAAGACGCCCTTCTTCGGCGCGCTGGTCGATTACGCCGAGGAGGGCAATCAGCTCTGGACCTGTCCGGGCCACAATGGCGGCATTTTCTACAGCCGGAGTCCTGTCGGCCGCATCTTCATGGAGCATCTGGGCGAGGCGGTGTTCCGGGACGATCTCGACAATTCAGTCGTGGAGCTCGGCGACCTCCTCACCCACGAAGGACCCGCGCTGCAGGCGCAAAAGGCCGCAGCGGAGATTTTCGGGGCCGAGAAAACCTATTTCGTGCTCAACGGCACCTCCTCGTCCAACAAAATCGTCTGCGGCAATCTTATCGCGGAAGGCGATCTTGTGCTCTTCGACCGCAATAATCACAAGGCCGCGCATCATGGCGCGCTCCTGCTCGGCGGCGGCGTTCCGATCTTTCTGCCGACAACGCGCAACGCTTTTGGTCTCATCGGACCGATCGATCACCGGGCCTTCGACGAGACGGCGCTGCGCGAGCGCATCCGCGCCAATCCCCTCGTGAAGGACAAGGACGCCTGGCGCAGGGAGCGCCCCTTTCGCGCCGCGGTCATCGAGCAATGCACCTATGACGGCACGATCCACGACGCTGAATGGATCGTGAAAAAGATCGGCCACCTTTGCGACTACATATTATTCGACGAGGCCTGGGCGGGGTTCATGAAATTTCACCCCCTCTACGAGCGTCGCTACGCGATGGGGTTGAAAGATCTCACCGAGACGTCGCCGGGCATTGTCGCAACCCAGTCGACGCACAAGCAGCTGGCGAGCTTTTCGCAGGCGTCGCAGATTCATGTCCGCGACCGCCATATCAAAGGGCAAAGACGGCGGGTGGAGCACCGGCGCTTCAACGAGGGATTCATGCAACATGCATCGACCTCGCCCTTCTATCCCCTCTTCGCCTCGCTCGACGTCGGCGCGCAAATGATGAAGGGCCGCTCGGGGGAAATGCTCTGGGATGACACAGTGCGTCTGGGCATAGAGCTGCGCAAGAAACTGCGCGCCGTGCGCGGTGAGTTCGAGAACAAGGAGAAGGATCCGGCGCGGCGCTGGTTCTTCGATCCGTTTGTCCCCGACAAGGTCGACATTCATGACGCGGCGTTCGATTCCGGCGCGCATCGGGTCGCCTGGGAGATGGTCTCAACCGAGCAGCTCTCGCGAGACGCCCGCTTTTGGGAACTTGCGCCGGGCGCCGACTGGCATGGCTTCGAAAATCTGGCGCCCGGCTTCGCCATTACGGACCCCTGCAAGCTGACGTTGCTCACGCCGGGTTTCGACCGCAGGACCGGGGCCTATGCGGATCATGGCGTGCCGGCGCCGATCGTCGCGCAATATCTGCGCGAAAATCGCATCGTTCCGGAAAAGAACGATCTCAACTCGCTGCTCTTCCTGCTCACGCCGGGCGTCGAGGCGAGCAAGGCCGGGACGCTCGTCTCCGCGCTCGTCGCCTTCAAGCGCCTGCACGACGACAATGCGCTGCTGAAAGACGTCATTCCCGAATTCGTGGCGCGCCGCCCTCAACGCTACAACAATGTCCGGCTTCGCGACCTCTGCAGCGAGATGCATTGCTTCTTCAGGGAGATGAACGTCAGCGCCCTGCAGCGCGCTCAGTTCACGGCGCAGCATCTTCCCGAAATGGTTATGACGCCGCGTGAGGCCTATCTGCATCTCGTCCGCAACAACGTGGACTACCTGCCGCTCGACGAAATCGCGGGACGCATCGCGACAACTCTCTTCGTCATTTATCCACCTGGAATAGCGACCATCATTCCAGGCGAGCGCCTTTCCGAAAAGGCGCAGCCCATGCTGCAATATCTCAAGATGTTCGAGCGCAGCGGCACGCTTTTCCCCGGCTTCGACTATGAGATACAGGGGCTTTACAAGAAATATGACGAACAGGGCCGCTTGCGGCTCTATACCTATGTCGTGAGCGAATGAGCGTGCAGGCCGGAGCGTCCACCGCCGGGGCGGAAGAACACGCCATTGTCGTGCGGTCTTCCCGCGACGAGGATGTCGACGCCATGCTGCGAATTTATCTGCATCATGTGCGCAGGGGCATCGACGCGCTGGAGGCGCCTCTCTACCAGGCGCCGCAGAGGGAAGACCTCAAACGCCGGCGCAAGAACATGGGCAGCCATCGCCTTCCCCATCTCGTCGCAGAACTTGACGGAACAGTGATCGGCTACGCCTACGCCGTGCCCTTTCGCAAACGGCCGGCCTACCGCTACGTCGTCAAGCACTCGATCTACGTCGACCCCAACCACCTTCACCGCGGTGTCGGACGCCTGCTTTTGCCGGCTCTGATCGACGCCTGCGCCGCTGCAGGCTATCGGCAGCTGATCGGCTATATCGACGCCTCAAATGAAGCCTCATTGAAGCTCCACAAGGCCTGCGGCTTCGTCCAGGCGGGCTATCTGTCTTCAGTCGGATTCAAATATGGCCGCTGGACGGATTCGGTCATCATGCAGCGCTCGCTTGGCCCCGGCGCGACGACCTTGCCGGGCGCAGGTTCGTAGACCGCCGCGTCTCGTTGGAAAGATGCGCTGCCAACGCGGGCGATCCGCGTGTTATTTCTGTCTTGGTTGGTTCATGGCGCTTTCGTACCATGTCCGTGCACAGCACTATCATCAAGGTGACGGACATGGTCGACCAGCAAGCGGAACAACTCGCTGAATTGGATAATCTTCAGTCTCGCTACAAGGCGGCGATCGAGGAATGGATAGTCGCCATCCGCAAGGAAGAGGCGCTTGCATCCGTAAATCACACGGTTGCGGAGGTCGACAAATGGGAGCGGGCCCATTTCGACGAAGAGGAAGCGCGTGCGACTGCGCTCGAGGCAAAGGAAGCTTATGAAGAGGCGCTTCGCCGCAAATTCTTTGGCTTCTGATCGAGCCAACCAAAAAACCCAAGGGCCCGGCGCGCTCTTGCACGATCCCGCCGGGCGCCGGTTTGGAGATCAGCCTGCGAACTTCAGAACGTGGCTGAAGATGTAGTAGAGCGAGCCCGACAAGAGAATGGCGCATGGGAGCGTGAGCACCCAGGCCATCAGCAAGGCGCGGATCGTGCGCATCTGCACCCCCGATCCGTTTGCAGCCATGGTTCCGGCGACGCCTGAAGAGAGAACATGCGTGGTCGACACCGGCAGACCGAAGGAGTCCGCCGCCGCGATTGTGCTCATGGCGACGAGCTCCGCGGCCGCGCCCTGACCATAGGTCAGATGTTCCTTGCCGATTTTTTCGCCGACAGTGATGACGATGCGTTTCCATCCCACCATCGTTCCGAGGCCGAGGGCGATCGCAACCGCAACCTTCACCCAGGTGGGAATGAACTTTGTCGCCTTGTCGATTTCGTCCTTGTAGTTTTTCAGGACTTTCTTGTCCGCATCGGTGAGCTCCGCCGCTTTGTCCTTGGCAAGGAAACGCAGCGCCTCGGAGACGAGATAGATGTCGTTGCGGGTGTTTCCGACGGCGGCGAAGGGAATCTTCGAAATCTCGCCATGGCTCTTGATGTCCTGCGCGATCTCCTTCATCAGCGCGACGAGCGACGGGAAGGTTCCCTCATTGAGTTCGTGACGCGAGATGTAATTGGTCACAGCCGGTCTCGGGTCGCCGAGCACACGATAGCCCGACGCCTTTGCTTCTACCACCCTCGTCGCGGCAGCGGACGCTTGCGTGAAAGCTTCAATGTGGCTCGCGGGCAGTGAGCGGTTGAGCGCATAAGCCGTGGGAACCGTGCCGATCAGAATGAGCATGATGAGGCCCATGCCTTTCTGGCCGTCGTTCGATCCATGCGCAAAAGAAACGCCGGTGCAGGTGAGGATAAGCAGACCGCGGATCCACCAGGGCGGCGGCGATTGGCCCTCCGGCTCCTTGTAAAGCGCAGGATTGCGCACGACGAACTTCATCAGCAGAAGCAGTAGGGCCGCCGCCGTGAACCCGACTACGGGGGACAGCAGGAGCGAATAGCCGATCTCCGTCGCCTTACCCCAATCAACGCCGGACGTGCCATCACGGCCGCGCATCAGCGCGTTGGCGACGCCCACCCCGATGATCGAACCGATCAGAGTGTGGGAGGAGGAGGCCGGAAGCCCAAGCCACCAGGTTCCAAGATTCCAGACGATCGCGGCGATGAGCAGGGCGAACACCATCGCGAAGCCGGCGCTCGATCCTACTTGCAAGATCAGTTCGACCGGGAGAAGCGACACGATCCCGAAAGCAACCGCGCCGGTCGAAAACAGCACGCCCAGGAAATTGAAGAACCCGGACCAGACGACCGCGATATTGGCTGGCAGAGAATGAGTATAAATGACGGTCGCAACAGCGTTGGCGGTGTCATGGAAGCCGTTCACGAATTCGAAGCCCAGCGCGATCAGCAGCGCAACGCCGAGCAGGACGAAAGGAAGATAGGTGACGACCGGCGCGCCAACCGCTCTCATGTCGCTCCAGATGCTCCAGGCCGTGAACCCCAGGCCGCAAGCGATAACCGCCAGGAAAATCAACGCGCTCTGGAGGTTGAAGGAATGATCGAGTTTTGGTTTTGGGCCGCGTGAGCCAACTCCTGGCGAAAGATCGGTTTCCGAGGTAAGAGATGTCATTGCCATGGCCCCTTCATTCCATGGAGCCCACGCTATGACATCAACTTAACAGTGACACGACAGCCTACATTCAGTTGAGAGAATGGCGATAGATGTCCTTTAAACCTGCCCCCGCGCAGAAAACGGTCGTCCGTGAACGACTGTATTTCTGATATTCGGCAGGCATGGTGGGCGGCCCATAAGCAACTACTCAAATCGTCGCACTGTGTGTTGGCAGAGTTAGCAACGAAGCGTATCTCTGATCGTGGCGCTTTGAATGAGACAGAGGCCTTCCGAAAAGACCTCCCCGATAGTCGCTCTAAAACAAGAAATGATGCGGATAACGCGATGGACGGCAGCACGGAGGTGGAATGATCAGCAACTATTTCAACTTTTCCAAAAGCGTCTCTGCGTCTTTCTTATGGGATTTCATGAGCGCGAGACGAGACTCAATGAGCCGCTTCAGACGCGTATTTTTGATTGATGGCAGCATCGTCACCTCAAATACGCCTATTGCAAACACGTTGTAGGCAACCTCGTTCTGAAGGTACGCTTTGTCGAAGGCCGAGCCGCTAAGCCCAGAAAGTTCCTTGCTTCGTTCGCTTCCCACATCCGTCAATGATTGACTAAGCTCATTATTTTCGGGGTTTAAGCCAAGCTGATTGGAATGCTCCTTCTCCGCGGAATAGTCACGCTTTATCTGTTCAGCGAAAGCTCTGACGGAGCTATTCGTTGATTTGCTCATTGCTGTATCGGCCGCTGAGGCGTCGGCATCTCTAACGGTGTTGGAGATATGCACGACCCATGAGTCTTTAAGAATCGGCGATTCCGCAAACGCCGCGCCGTTAACCAACATTAGGGCGACGACAACTAGAGTTTTTGCATCGAACATCGACTGTTTCTCCTACTTGAGCAGTCGTTAAAGGCTACCCTCCTAGGAGGGAAATTTTCTCAGGGCCCCCATGGAGACGACACCCTGCAGTTCCCCGCCTCGGGGTTCGCTCCACAATACGCACCATGGAAATTTGCTACATCCGCGCTGCCGCACATCCGAATCGCACAATATGCAGGGCGATATGGGTAAGAACCCGTCGAAGGAGCTTCCTGAACTGGTGGAGGTGGCGGAGGCCCACTCGCCTGTGTTCGGTAGCCAAGTTGCGGATTGCTATAAGACGTACCTTCAAACTTCCAAGCTAAAGCGCCCGAGAAACAGCTACGCGCCGCGCCGTAGAGAAAAGCAGTTGTGGCGTTGTTCTGGATCACGTCGCTATAGGTCTTCGACTTCTGCCCGAACTCTCCAAGGATAATTTGTTGTTGATCATTTCTCACCTTGTTGCAGAGCGCCGTTTGCCCCGGATACTGACCAGAATCTGTGTATTCGTGCAGATCAAAGAAATCGAGACCAATCCCCGAGAAGAGGCCCAGCGTGATCTCTTGTGCGGCATAGTTGTAGCCAGCCGCTGCCGTTATTGGAAATATGAAACCGAGATAATTGGATTTTTGTTTTATGTAGCCGACCATCTCCGCAATCCACGCGCGCGCACCTATCCAGCCGTCTGGAAAGTAGATCGAACCCACGTTCAGGGGCGCCTCTATTTCATTTACAAAATCCATCGCATAAACGTCGCCTCTATGATTGTTGAGCACGGTAAGAAGGTCATCCAAGACGAGTTTGAAATTCGCCTTCGTAACCGGGTCCCGTATTAAATTCTGAAAATATCTCTGCATTTGTGGCAAGGCTGAATTATTGGCCCATGACTTCATATCACCGCCATTAAGCACGGTGACGTAGACCTTCAGCCCCATCTGATGCGCCTGAGTCAACAGCGCATCGAGGTTTGCTATGAAATCCGACGCCAGGTGACGGGGATTTGGAACCGGTGAGCTTGCTGATGTCAGAGGACTGGAAACTAGCAATCCCTGTAGATTTGAAAACAGCAAAAACTTCACAACGCTGCCGTTTGCTTTGCGAATTCCCCACAGATAGTTGTTCGGAAGATTGTTATCTCTCGAAAGCTTCACCAACTGCGTTGGAAGAGTCGCACCGGTCGTCGTAGAGCTGAGGGATAGGGTAACTTGCTTATTCACGAAAGCCGTATTGCAGGCAGTGGGAGTAGCAGTCGCATCTGGAACACCTTGGTTCATATTGAATGCATAATTTTTAGAAAGCCATGCGCTGTAATAATCGCACCTGTAGTCTCCAATCCACGGCTCGTTGAATCCAACAGCGAAGCCATTCGGTGTCGTCCAAAGAGGAACACCGGCCTCAACGGAAGAGATATTCAAAGCGCAAAGGAGCAGGGAGACAACCAATCGAGAAATCGCGTTCACGACACCCTCCGCTTACGTTAAATGCCTGAAGTTTAACAATAAGGGCCACCGGTACGATGAGCCTCGCAAATTGCGGCGGGAATATGCATGCTCTCGCAATTGCCGAAGGCGGTTGAATGCCTAGCAGCTTGACAGCAAAGCAGCCTTGCCTTGGATCAACGGGGTCGCCGATGGCGTAGCATGAATCGGATGTCTCTCTTCCCCCCTGATAACTGGTTTTCTCGTGGCAGACGCCAGTTGGTTGATGCAGATGCGCCCCTGCCGAAGGGTCGAAGTGACGCGCGAGCTTTCTTCCTACCGCGTTGGGGACGGAAAGCACATTGCGCCGCGCTTCGCGCGTAGCTCTTTTCCCGGGGGCCTGCGGCTGGCGCCTTTTCGCTATACTTGCTTTTCGTCTCCTTGGGCAACGGCGGCTTCTGGCGGATCATCTCTTCAAGGAAGCCCGGTATCGTTGGGATCAGCCCCTTGCGGATCGCCTCCGCAAGATCAAGGCTTTCGGGGTCTGGCTCATACATGGCGCCGTCAGGCCGCACGGCGCCGGGAGCGAAGACGAAGCCACCATCGCCTCGAACGTCTATCCCGGGAGGCAAGGAGCATCTGCTATCCCCTAGTAGGGTCAGGACTCATTGATTGAGGTAGAAGGCGACGGCTGCAGCGATGCAGATTGCCGAGAAGAAGGTGTGGGCGCATCTGTCGTAGCGGGTTGAGATGCGTCGCCAGTCCTTGAGTTTGGCGAAGAGGTTTTCGATTTTATGGCGCTGGCGGTAGAGCGCCTTGTCATAGTCGAGAGGGATCTTGCGGCTTCTGGTTGGCGGAATGCAAGGCTCGGTCCCACGCGCCCTCAACGCTTCCCGGAACCAGCCACTATCATAACCTTTGTCGGCGATCAGCGTTGATGCAGGCGGGAAAGCTCCGAGCATCATCCGCGCGCCTTTGTGGTCGCTCATCTGCCCTTCGGTTAGTAGCATCGCGAGCGGCTTGCCGCCGCCGTCGCAGACGACGTGGAGCTTGGAGTTCAAGCCACCTTTCGTGCGCCCGATACAACGGGGAAGAACCCCATTTTTAAGAGGCTCGCCGCTGTGCGATGCGCCTTCAGATGGGTCGAGCGATCATAAGCCGCTCGGGCTTCGGCCCCTCGGCGGCAAGCGCCGCAAAGATACGGTCAAAGACGCCAAGCCGGCTCCACCAGATGAAGCGGTTATAGAGCGTCTTGTGCGGCCCGTAGCCTTTGGGAGCGTCCTTCCATTGCAGGCCATTCTTGATGACATAGACAATGCCGCTCACCACCCGTCGGTCGTCGACACGCGGAACCCCATGCGCCAGAGGAAATAAAGGCGATATCCGCGACATCTGACGCGCGCTCAGCAGAAACAATCCGCTCATCAAGAGGCTCCCGACTCAGAACCCCTTGTGAATCACAGTTCAGGCAATTTTAATAGGTCCTGGGCCTAGAGCAGCGGGGGACGCTCAGAGTTTTGACGGATGGTGGGGCGGGCGGCGTAACCAGCGCCGCCCCATCTTACGGGGCTCGTAAAAGTGTCTCACAGACGCGGAGAAACGGAAAGCTGTCTCGAATGTGAAGCGCTTCATGGCGTCCGTTGACGGCGGCTACATCGACACCCGCGCGCTTGAGATCATGGGCCTCCCGACAAGAGGAACCCCATCGCGGTGGCCGCCCAGGAGCTCGCGGATTGGCTAACCAATGCCGGCGTGACCCACTTTGCGTGCGATATTGCAAGGCGTCATTCTTGCTCGTTTTGGCCGATAAGATACGCTTGGCGGAAACGGGGAAAGCGCCATGCCGATCTCACTGAGAGAGTTTGCCGACATTCTCCTCGACGCCGCGGAGGTTGGCAGCGGAGAGATCGAAGACGCGGCGATGGTGCGGGCCTTGCAAATTGAGTTCGACGCAAGGCGCGTGGCATGATCGGGCATGATCTCTGGCAACCGCTTGCTCAATCGACGATCGAGGACAAGGCGCGCCAGGGTTATCGCGTTCCCGCGCCGCTGTTACGCACGGGCGATCAGCGCGACTCGATCGAGATCGATGCGCCGCACCAGCCGGGCGTGGTTATCGCTGGTTTTCAGCAACAATCCGGTTGCGTACTATCAGGAGGAGGGGACAATGTACATCCCTCCTCGCCCACTTCTGAGCACGGCCGCCATGGGGATGCGAGGCCCAGATCTATCAAATCTTCGCCTCAGCCATGTTTGAAAAACACTTCAAGGCGTGGGAGGCGCTTGCGTCGATCTGACGAGCGATCCGGATAATTGCGGTGGATGTGGCAGCGTCTGTGGCGGTGGGGGTGCAGTCTGCGTCTCCAGTGTTTGTAAGCAATAATTGGGCTTTCCCAATGTAGCGAAGAAACGCCCCGATCGTGGATGTATCGGCGGGGCGTTTTCCGTTTGGGCGGCCGGCATTTTGGTTGGGTTACAGTGGAAGCGAACGAAGCTTGCTCAGCTTGTTAACTGGGATCTCGTGCATCGATGGCGCAGCAACGAGATTAGTAACCGACTCAATTTCCGGCTCCATCTCCAAACGATTAATGCTGCGACCTGATTAAGCGGCGTCTTTTGGTAGGCTGGCGCAATTACGAAGCCGTGCAGCCCCGCGGACCGCAATGCGGCACGTTCAGCCGCGTTCTTCAGAACACGTCCATCGCCGGTGACAAACACCCATTGCTCTGGGCGCCGCTGGAGATGGCTGATCCACTCGAGATCGGTTGAACTGCGACCTTTCGCTAAACCATCAATATCTTTGATATGAACGGCTCGATGGCCATAGCAACTGATAAAACCATTAGGAGTCGTCGCTAGGACGGGAGCCGTGCAATTGTCGAACAACACATTCACGCCGCTCGCCGCTCCAGCGCAGCTTCGAACTCGATAGCGCGCCGCACAGAGGTTTGGGGAACGTCAAAGGCGCGAGCGGCATTCTCAATACCTTCCTGTCGACCTGCAGCCGCTAGGATCGCTGTAGGAACGCTCGTAACAGAGTCTATCGGCTGGCCGAATGCGCGCGATGGATCAACGAGCACATTCCCTCGTCGGCCCATTGGCCACCATTGGGAGGGCGCACCCTTCTCGTCAAAATCTATCGTCCTCAGCAGTGGCTCAATGATTTGCTTGAATTCATACTGCCGCCGGAAAAGGTTCAAAAGGCGTTCGCGCTCTTCGCCGTGCTCGTTTTTTTCGACGACACGGAGAAAAATATCACGCCCATCGGTGCGAAACCGGTCTGTTGACAGGGGCCGGTCTTCCCCAATGAATCCCCGTGCCAATTGGATAGCTGAGCGGACGCGCTGAGGCGAGACCCCGTAGTCAATGAATTTGTCCGCAATCCTCGTCTCCATGAGATCACGAAAACCTAGATAGATGCGTCCGTCGTTGAGATCGACCTGCGATGTCCATAGCGGCGCATATTCGCGATCGCCAATGCGATGCCCGCGAAGCCACCGCACAATTTTCATTGACGGAATGTGCAGCAACCGGCCTGCTTCCGCAGGGGTGTAAAGCCCCAGGCCGATCAGCTCGTCCATCTTCGCCTCCTGAGCGGTATAGAGTCAGCGCTAGTGGTGCCTGTCAATCCCGCGACCGAGATAGTTCCGACACCGCGCGGAACAGCAGCTGGGGCTCTGGAGATACACGCGGCACTTGGGGCGGATGGCACTCAAGATCGTGCTGGCAATGTCGACTGGCCGCACTGCCGGTTAAAACATCAGGCCAAAGAAGGGGGCGGTGAGGTATCTTTCACCAAGCAGTCCATGTCTAGCCATGTCACAAGAACGCAGCTGGTAGCTATACGGTAGCTAGGGCCAATTTAGGGATAAGATGAAGCTGTATAACTGTCTGATTTCAATGGTGGGCGGCACAGGGATTGAACCTGTGACCCCTCCCGTGTGAAGGGAGTGCTCTCCCGCTGAGCTAGCCGCCCGTCGCGTCGACGCGAACCGCTTTCCTGTAAGAGAGGGCGAGGGCTTCCGTCAAGTGCGGGCGAAGGAGGATAGGCCCAGAACCGCCGTCGCCGCCTCCCAGAGCTCGTCGAAATGGGAGATCACCCGGTCCGGGGACAATTCCGCCACGGGCGTGTCCGTATAGCCGAAATCCACCGCCACCACCGGCGCGCCGGCGTTTTTGGCGGTGTCGATATCGGTCTTCGAGTCGCCGATCATCAGCGCCCGGCGCGGGTCGCCGCCCGCCGCCTCGATCGTCAGCATGAGGGTGCGCGGATCGGGCTTGTGCATGGGGAAAGTGCCCCGCCCGCAGATCGCCGCGAAAGGGTCGGCGACGTCGAGCTTTTCGAGCAGCAGGCGGGCGAGGCGCTCGGGCTTGTTGGTGCAGACCGCCAGCCGGAATCCGGCGGCGGAAAAGCGGTCCAGCGCCGCCCGCACGCCCGGGAAAAGCACGCTCTCATCTGCGATATGGGCCTCGTAATGAACGAGAAAATCCCGCACCAGCGGATCGACCCGCTCGGGGGCGAGCGGCGCGCCGTTCAGGGCGAAGCCGCCTTCGATCAGCGCCCGCGCCCCGGCGCCGACGAGGCCGCGGGCCGCAGAGGGCGCCACCGTGGGCAACCCCTCGCGGGCGAGCAGGACGTTCAGGGTCGAAATGAGATCTCCGGCGGTTTCCGCCAGAGTGCCGTCTAAATCGAATACGAGTATGGGCGCGCGTTCAGTCATGCCCATTGGGGTAACGGCCGAAGCCGCCCGGATCAAGCTCCGCGCCAATTTTTCGAAGCCCGCGCGCGCCGCTTGTGTAGACTGCCGGGACCGATTCGGGACTGGAGGGAGAAATGCGTCTGTCGCAATTTTTCGTGTCGTGGCGGGCCGTCGCGCTCGCGGCGCCCTTCCTGGCGGGAAGCCTCGCTCAAGCAACGGCCGCCGGGAATTATGAATTTCTGGCCGCGCCGCAGACCGACCTCAACCGCGTCTTCCGCCTCGACAAGGCGAGCGGCGAAGTCGGCGCCTGCCAATATGGGCTCAAGGAAGGCACGCAGGTCGGCGTCACCCTCTGCTACCCGCCGGGCGAAGGCGCCAAGGCGGGAGCCTTCAGCGACTATGCGCTCGTCGCCTCGCGCCATAGCGGCGAAGGCGGCGTCTTTCGCGTCGATCTGCGCTCGGGCATGATGTCGATCTGTTTCGTGCTCAACGAAAGCTCCGTGGTCTGCACCCCGCCCGCGAAATAGGAAGCCCCGTGACCGCCACCCTCTCCGCCGACGCCATGAAACGCGCCGCCGCGCAGGCCGCGCTCGATCATGTGGTCCATGGCATGCGGCTCGGACTCGGCACCGGCTCGACCGCGGCGCATTTCGTGGATCTTCTGGGGGCGCGGGTGCGCGAGGGGCTCGAGGTCGTCGGCGTGCCGACCTCGGAGCGCACGCGGCTTCAGGCGGAAGGGCTCGGAATTAAGCTCTCCACCCTCGACGAGACGCCGGAACTCGACCTCACCATCGACGGCGCCGATGAATTCGACGCCGCGCTGCGGCTCATCAAGGGCGGCGGCGGCGCCCTGCTGCGCGAGAAGATCGTGGCGGCCGCCTCGACGCGCATGTTCGTCATCGCCGACGCGACCAAGGAAGTCGGAACGCTCGGCGCCTTTCCGCTGCCGGTCGAGATCGACCGTTTCGGCGCGCGCTCGACAAGGCTGCACATCGAGCGCGTCGCGCGCGGCCTCGGGCTGATCGGAACGATCACGCCGCGACTGAGCGCGCCGGATACGCTTTATGTGACGGATGGCGGCCATTACATTCTCGACTGCGCCTTCGGCGCCATCGACGCGCCAGAGGCGCTCGCCGAGCGACTCGCCGCCATTCCGGGCGTCGTCGACCACGGTCTTTTCATCGGCCTGGCCACGGCGATCTTCATCGCAGGGGCGGATGGCGTGCGCGTTATCGGCGATGTGACGGGCGGCGGAGCATGAGCGCTTTCGATTACGATCTCGTCGTGATCGGCGCCGGCTCGGGCGGCGTGCGCGCCGCGCGGGTCGCGGCGAGCCATGGCGCCAGGGTCGCCATCGCCGAGGAGTTTCGCGTCGGCGGCACCTGCGTCATTCGCGGCTGCGTGCCCAAGAAACTTTATGTCTTGGCCAGCCGCTTCAAGGACGACATCGAAGATGCGCGCGGCTTCGGCTGGCATGTCGGAGAAACGCGCTTCGACTGGTGCGCGCTCGTCGCCGCCAAGGAGAAGGAGATCACCCGCCTCTCCGGCCTTTACGAGCAGACGCTGGGCAATGCGAAAGTCGAGCTCATCCGCGCCCGCGCCACCGTCGCCGGCCCCAACGCCGTGCATTTCTCGGACGGGCGCACGGCGACCACGCGCTATATCCTCATCGCCACCGGCGGCGCGCCGGTGCTCGCGCCGCATGTGCCGGGCCTCGAATGGGGCGTTTCGTCGAATGAGATTTTCGACCTGCCGACTTTCCCGCAGCGACTGCTCATAGTCGGCGCGGGTTATATCGCGGTCGAATTCGCCAGCGTTTTCGCGCGGCTCGGGTCGCAGACCTATCTCGCCTATCGCGCCGATCTGCCGCTGCGCGGCTTCGACGACGATCTGCGCCAGCGCGTCGCCGAGGCGCTGACGGGGGCGGGCGTCATCCATCACGCGGGCGCGCTGCCGACGCGCATCGACAAGAGCGCGCGCGGCTTCACGGCGGCGATGAGCGACGGCGAGACGCGCGAGGTCGACGCCGTGCTGATCGCCACCGGCCGCCGGCCGATGACGCAAAATCTCGGGCTCGAACGCGCGGGCGTGGCGACGCGCGAGAATGGCGCGATCATCGTCGACGCGCAGTCCTGCACGAATGTGCCGTCGATCTTCGCCGTCGGCGACGTGACCGACCGCATCAATCTCACGCCTGTCGCCATCCGCGAGGGCCACGCCTTCGCGGATTCGGTTTTCGGCAGCCAGCCGACGACGGTGAATTACGATTGCGTGGCGAGCGCAGTATTCACCACGCCGGAAGTCGGGACTGTTGGTCTCACAGAGGCGGAGGCGATGCAGAGTTTCCCCGCGCTCGATATTTACGAAACGAGTTTCCGCCCCATGCGCGCGACGCTCTCGGGCCGCGCCGAGCGGGTCTATATGAAGCTCGTCGTCGATGGGGAGAGCCAGCGCGTTCTCGGCGCGCATATCTTCGGCCCCGAGGCGGGCGAGATGGCGCAGCTCGTCGCCATCCCCATGCGCATGGGCGCAACCAAACAGGATTTCGACGCGACGATGGCCGTGCATCCGACAGCGGCGGAAGAACTCGTCACCATGCGCAGTCCTGCGCGGCGGCATCGGCGAGAGGCGTAGTCGCCGCCCGCCCGGCCCCTTACCCAGCCTCTCCTCGCAAGCGCGGAGAGGGGGCAGACGCAGGCCTTGACCAGACCCCGCGCCCAGCTTGCACGGAGAGGGTTGGGTGAGAGGAAAGGCCGCTACCCCTGCCCCGTGCGACGAAACCACTCGTCTTCGCTGATCACCTCTACGCCGAGTTCCTGCGCCTTCGCGAGCTTCGAGCCCGCGCCGGGCCCGGCGACGACGAGGTCCGTCTTCTTCGACACCGAGGCCGCCACTTTCGCGCCGAAGCGGTCGGCCTGCGCCTTGGCTTCGTCGCGGGTGAGGCGTTCGAGCGAGCCGGTGAAGACCACCGTCTTTCCGGCAACCGGCGAGGCGGACGCGACCTCGGGCATCGGCTCCAGAGTCACTTGCGCCAGCAGCGCGTCGAGCTCCTTCTCATTATGCGGCTCGGCGAAGAAATCATGCAGCGCCTCGGCGACCGCCGGGCCGATCCCGTCGATGCAGTCGATGCGCGCGCGCGCCTCCGTGCCGGGGGCGGCGTCGCGCGCGGTCTCGCGCAACTGCTCGAAATCGCCGAAGTGGCGCGCGAGACGGCGCGCGTTTGTCTCGCCGATGTGACGAATGCCCAGCGCGAAGATGAAACGGTTGATGGCGATCGTCCGCCGCGCCTCGATCGCCGCGAAGAGATTGCGCACCGACGTTTCGCCGAAGCCCTCGCGATTCTTTATTTTTGTCAGGCTTTGGCGGTCGCGCGCTTCGAGCGTGAAAATATCGGAAGGGGTCTTTATGAGCTTTTCGTCGTAGAAAAATTCGATCTGCTTGTCGCCGAGCCCTTCAATGTCGAAAGCGTTGCGCGAGGCGAAATGTTTGAGCCGCTCCACCGCCTGCGCCGGGCAGATGAGCGAGCCCGTGCAGCGGCGCACGACATCCGCTTCTCCAGTCTTCTCGTCGATCTCGCGCAGCGCCGCCGAACCGCAGACCGGGCAGACATGCGGGAACTGGTAGGGCTTCGTATGCGCTGGCCGCTTCTCTTCGACCACCTCGACGATTTGCGGAATGACGTCGCCGGCGCGCTGCACGACGACGGTGTCGCCGACGCGAATGTCCTTGCGCGCGATCTCGTCTTCATTATGCAGCGTCGCATTGGCGACGACGACGCCGCCGACCGTCACCGGCTCCAGCCGCGCGACGGGCGTCAGCGCGCCGGTCCGGCCGACCTGGATTTCGATGTCCCGCAGAATTGTCGTCGCGCGCTCGGCGGGAAATTTATGCGCGACGGCCCAGCGCGGCGCGCGCGAGACGAAGCCCAGTCGCTCCTGCAGCAGGATGTCGTCGACTTTGTACACCACCCCATCGATGTCATAGCCGAGCGTCGCGCGTTGCGCTTCGATCGCGTGATAATGCGCGAGCATCTCCGCGACGCTCCTGCAGAGCTTCGTGCGCGAATTGACCTTGAGGCCATAAGCCTTGAATGCCTCCAGCGCGCCCCATTGCGTCTTCGCCGGCAGGGCGCTGACCTCGCCCCAGCCATAGGCGAAGAAATGCAGCGGCCGCGCGGCGGTGATCGTCGGATCGAGCTGGCGCAGGGAGCCGGCGGCGGCGTTGCGGGGATTGGCGAAGAGCGCCTTGCCCGCCGCCTGCTGACGCGCATTGAGCGCGGCGAAATCGGCGTGGGTCATATAGACCTCGCCGCGAACCTCCAGAATCTCCGGGGCGCCGTCATGCAGCTTCTGCGGGACTTCCTTCAGCGTGCGGATATTGGCGGTGACGTCTTCGCCCTCGAACCCGTCGCCGCGCGTCGCGGCCTGCACGAGCCTTCCCTTTTCATACCGCAATGAACAGGACAGCCCGTCGATTTTCGGCTCGGCCGTGCAGGCGACGATTGCGTCCTCCGCAAGGCCGAGGAAGCGGCGCACGCGCGCGACGAAATCTCCGACTTCCTCATCGGAGAACACATTGCCGAGCGAGAGCATCGGGACGGCGTGTTTGACCTTGGCGAATTTTTCGGAGGGCTTGGCGCCGACCTTTTTTGTCAGGGATTCAGAGGTCGCCAGTTCGGGAAAGGCTTTTTCCAACTCCTCGTAGCGACGGCGCAGCGCGTCGTAATCCGCGTCCGGCACTAGGGGCGCGTCTTCCTGATAATAGGCGCGGTCATATTCGGCGATCGCCTCGCCGAGCCGCGAATGTTCGGCGCGGGCCTGGCGCAATGTGAGACTTTCGATCGACGTCAGGTCAGAAGCTGACTTTCTGGTCATTCGGCAATCCGGCCCTCAGCCGTCATTGCTCGCAATGACGGGATAAATGAAGCGGGCAAGGCCGTGATTGCGGACCTCCACGCTACGCCGCCTCCGGCGCGGCGCCGACGAGCCGCCGGGCTTCCTGCGAGCTGATCGGGCGCCCGAAAGCGTAGCCCTGCGCATAGCCGCAGCCGAGCTGATAGAGTTCGATGGCGTCGGCTTCCGTCTCCGCGCCTTCCGCGATCACGTCGAGGCCGAGGTCCTGCGCCAGCGCCACCAGCGAACGCAGGATCACCGGGCGGGCGCCCTTGCCGCTCTGCTTCACGAAGGCGCGGTCGATCTTGATCGTGTCGAAGGGGAAGCGCTGCAGATAGGCCAGCGACGAATAACCCGTGCCGAAATTGTCGATCATGAGACCGGCGCCGAGTTCCTTCACGCGCGAGAGAATCTGCGCCGAATATTCCGGGTTCTCCATCACCAGCGCTTCGGCCAGTTCGAGCTTCAGGCTGCCTTTGGTGACATTGTGGCGCAGCAGCACGCTCTTGACGTCGCGCAGCAGATCGTGACGCAGCAATTGCCGCGAAGAGACGTTCACCGAGGCGAAGATCGGCGGATCGACGGCCAGCGCGCGCTGCCAGGCGGCGAGTTCGCGCGCCGTGCGCTCCAGCGCCAGCAGGCCGAAATCAATGACGAGGCCGGTCTGCTCGGCGACCGGCATGAACTGCGCCGGCTCCAGACGGCCGAGACGCGGATGGTCCCAGCGCAAGAGCGACTCGAAGCCGGCGATGGTGCGATCCTCCAGCCGCACGATCGGCTGGAAGAAGACCTTCACCTCGCCACGCTCCAGCGCGCGCCGCATGTCGGCTTCGAGCGTCACCCGGTCCGAGCGCTGCACGCGCATGGAGGGGCGGAAGACTTCGATGCGATTGCCGCCGGTGCGCTTGGCGAAGCGCATGGCGATCTCGGCGTCGTCGAGCATGTCGCTCGCGCCGGGGTGCATCTGCTGATCGTAGAGCGCGATGCCGATCGAGGCGAACAGCGCGATCTCCCGGTCGGTGAAGCGCACCGGCGTCGCCAGAGAGCGGCGCACGGAATCGGCCAGCGTGATCACATGGTCCGGATGCGTTTCGGAAACGAGAATGATCGCGAAAGTGTCGCCATTGATGCGCGCCAGCGTGTCCTGCGGCTGCAGGAGGCGGGTGAGGCGATGCGCCACGGTGAGCAGAATGCTGTCGCCCATGGCGACGCCGACCTGCTCGTTGATCTGCTTGAAACGGTCGATGTCGATGACGATGACCGTCGGGCGCAGGTCCTTTTCCATGCGCGCGAAGACCAGCGCCGCCTCCAGCCGGTCGAAGAACAGCTCGCTTGTTCGGCAGGCCGGTCAGATTGTCGTGGACGGCGTCATGCAGCAGGCGCTCCTGCGCATTGCGCTCGTCGGTGACGTCGGTCAGCGTGCCGACGACGCGGATCACCTCGCCGTCCGGCCCCACCACGGGCCGCGCCCGCAGGCGGTAGCAGAGATAATGCCCATCCGCCGCGCGCAGGCGGAATTCCTGATTGAGGCGGCCCCGGCGCTGCTCCAGCAGCGCGTCGAGACAGGCGCGGTAGCGATCCTGCTCGAAAGGATGCAGCAGATCGAGCCAGGAGGAAGCCGCGCCTTCGAGCCCGCCGCGGTCGAGTCCCAGCGCCGCCTCGGCCTCGGGGCTGACATAGATGTGATCGGCCGGCACGTCCCAGTCGAAGACGATCTCATTGGCGCCGGTCATGGCCAGCGCCTTGCGCTCCACGTCGCTGATCGCCCCATGCGACGAGGCCGCCCGTCGCGAAGGCGTTCTGCATCACGGTGAAGCCGATCAGCATGACGATGAGCACCAGACCGCCGATCAGCGCCGGCGAGACGAGGTCGTTCGTCATCCAGCCCGCCACCGCGAAGCCCGCCGTCGCCACCCAGACCACCAGCAGGAACCAGGTGGGGATCAGCATGATCGCCCGCTCGAAGCCATGCGAGGCGAGATAGAGCACCAGCACGAAGCCGACGACGGCGATGGTCGCGAGCGAGATGCGGGCGACGCCCGCCGCGACCGGCGCGTCGAACATGGCGAGGCCGATCAGCGTCGGCCAGGATGAACAGCCACAGCGCCGCCACATGCCAGGCGCGCACATGCCAGCGGTTGAGATTGAGATAGGCGAAGAGGAAGACGACCAGCGTCGCCGAGAGCACCGTCTCGGCGCCCGCGCGCCAGATGCGGTCGGTATTGGCGTCGGAGCCGAAAATCTTGTCCCAGAAGCCGAAGTCGATGCAGACATAGGCCAGCACCGCCCAGGCGAGCGCCGCGGCGGCCGGGAAGATCACCGCTCCCTTCACCACGAAGACGATGGTCAGGAACAGCGCCAGAAGGCCGGCGATGCCGATGACGATGCCCTTGTAGAGGGTGAGGCTCGTCACCTTGTCCTTGTAGGCGTCCGGCTCCCACAGATAGAGCTGCGGCAGGTTGGGCGTGCGCAGCTCGGCGACATAGGTGACGGTCGTGCCGGGATCGAGCGTGAGGCGGAAGACGTCGGCGTCGGCGGATATCCTCGCGCCTCCGGCGGAAAGCCCTGGCTGGCGGTGATGGCCGAGATGCGGGTGGAGCCGAGATCGGGCCAGATCACGCCCGAGCCCTGCAGCCGGAAATGCGGGGCGACCAGCAGGCGCTCGATCTGCTCGTCGGTGTCGTTCGTCAGCGCGAAGACGATCCAGTTGGGGCGGCTGCCCGCTTCGCGGGCGCCGCACTTCGATGCGGCGCACGATGCCGTCCGAGCCCGGCGCGGTCGAAACCTGCAGCCTGTCGCTCTGGGAGGAGTGGTTTTCCACAACATGCGTGAGGTCGATCGCCCGGGCGTCCTGCGGCACGCGCACCGATTCGACGGCAAGCGCGGCGGTCGTCGAGACCAGAAGGGCGAAAAGGGCGATCAGAAGCTTTTGAAGGCGCACATTCTCTTCTCGGCTGCGGGCCCGAATGGCGGGCGCTCTTCTCGGTCGAGCGGCTTTTTTCTAGTCTCTGATCGCGGCCAAGACGCGACTTTCGCAGGGCAAAAGACGGCACAGGGGCTGTCCGAAAATCCAGAAAGCCTTGGCAGTTCAGGCGAAACGCCTGCCCCGCAAGCGCCTGGGTCGCCGGACGCCTCAAATCAGTAGAGCTTCCGGGCCGCTTCTGCAAGCCGATTCAACTCGGGGGAAAATGCGGTATGGTCTTTGCGTGAGAAGGTCGGCAGCGCTTGCGGACGGCGGGGGCCGTCAATATACGCTCTGGGAACATCAGTAGCGCGGCGCGCGCGGATTTCCGATAAGGGGTGAACGGGGTTTGTCGCGACGGCCCGGCCGAGGACGTCGCGTTGCGAGTGGGAATGGATCTTGATGCGTAGCGCCCTCGGCGGTCCCCGCCTTCTGCTGCGCCGACTGCGCGAAATCAGCGCGGAGTCGGTGAGCGCGCAGACGCGCCTCGACAAGATCGTCGTCCAGATCGCCGCCAATATGGTCGCCGAGGTCTGCTCGGTTTACGTGCTGCGCGGCGACCAGCGGCTGGAGCTCTACGCCACCGAGGGCCTCAACCGCGAGGCCGTCCACCAGACGACCATGCACGCCGGCGAGGGCCTCGTCGGCCTCATCGCCAGAAGCGCCGAGCCGCTCGCCCTCTCCGAGGCGCAGGACCACCCGGCCTTCGCCTACAAGCCGGAGACGGGCGAAGAGGCCTATCACTCCTTCCTGGGCGTGCCGATCCTGCGCGGCGGCTCGACGCTCGGCGTCCTCGTCGTGCAGAACAAGGTCCGCCGCGTCTATTCCGAGGAGGAAGTCGAGGCGCTGCAGACGACGGCGATGCTGCTCGCCGAGCTCATCGCCTCCGGCGAATTGCAGGCGATCGAGGACCCGCGCGACCTCGCCCTCTACCGGCCCGCGACCCTCAAGGGCGCGCGCCATGTGCGACGGCGTGGGCCTCGGCCATGTGCTGCTGCACGAGCCGCGCGTCGTCGTGAAGCAGCTCGTCGCCGAGGATCTCTCGCGCGAGCTCACCCGTCTGGAGCAGGCGGTCGACGCCATGCGCGCCTCGATCGACGAGCTCGTCGCCCATGGCGACCGCATGGGCGCGGGCGAGCATCGCGACGTGCTGGAGACCGTCCGCATGGTCGCCTATGACCGCGGCTGGGTGCGCCGGCTGCGCGAGGCGGTGAAATCCGGCCTGACCGCCGAAGCCGCCGTCGAGCGCGTGCAGAGCGACGCCCGCGCGCGCATGCAGCGCCAGACCGACCCCTATCTGCGCGACCGGCTGCACGATCTCGACGACATCGCCAACCGGCTGCTGCATCAGCTCACCGGCCAGAGCTATGTCGCCGACCGCGACAGCGTGCCCGAGAACGCCATCATCGTCGCCCGCACCATGGGGCCGGCGGCGCTGCTCGATTACGACCGCTCGCGCCTGCGCGGTCTGGTGCTCGAGGAAGGCGGCCCGTCGAGCCATGTCGCCATCGTCGCGCGCGCGATCGGCATCGCGACCGTCGGCCTCGTGCCCGGGATCATCGACCTCGTCGAGACGGGCGACCCGATCATCATCGACGGCTCCACCGGCGAGGTGCATGTGCGTCCGCAGCCGGACGTGCAGAACGCCTATGCCGAAAAGGCGCGGCTGCGCGCCCGCCGGCAGGAGCAATACGCCAAGCTCCGCGACGTTCCCGCCGTCACCAAGGACGGCGTCGAGATCGCGCTGCACATGAACGCCGGCCTCGCCATCGACGTGCCGCATCTTCACGAGACCGGAGCGGCGTCGATCGGACTGTTTCGCACCGAGCTGCAATTCATGCTCGCGCCGCGCTTTCCGCGCATGGACGAGCAGTATCGTTTCTACAGGGGCGTGTTCGACGCCGTGCCCAACCGGCCGGTGACGTTCCGCACGCTCGACATCGGCTCCGACAAGATCCTTCCCTATATGGCGAAGATCGACGAGGAGAATCCGGCGCTGGGCTGGCGCGCGATCCGCATCGGCCTCGACCGGCCGGGCCTGCTGCGCATGCAGTTGCGCGCCATGCTGAAGGCGGGCGCCGGGCGCGACCTGCGCATCATGTTCCCGATGATCGCCAATGTGGCGGAGTTCGAGGCGGCCAAGGCGGTTGCGTTGCGCGAGCTCGACACATCTGCGCCGGCACAATTACGAGGAGCCCAGGACGCTGAAGCTCGGCGCCATGGTGGAGGTGCCCTCGCTGCTGTGGGAGCTCGATCTCATCGCCCAGCGCGCGGATTTTCTCTCGGTCGGGTCCAACGATCTCGTGCAATACATGTATGCCGCGGACCGCGACAATACGCGCGTCTCGAAGCGCTACGACAATCTCTCGCCGCCGGTGCTGCGCGCGCTGGAGCGCATCGCCGCCGCCGGCAAGCGCGCCGACACGCCGGTCACGCTCTGCGGCGAGATGGGCGGACGCCCGCTGGAGGCGCTGGGCCTGCTCGCGGTCGGCTATCGCTCGCTCTCCATGTCGCCGTCCTCGATCGGGCCGGTCAAATCCATGATCCTCAGTCTCGATCTCGGGGCGACGCAGGAATATGTGGCGCAATTGCTGGCGGCCCATGACGGCGCGCCGTCGATCCGCGAAAAACTGCGCGACTTCGCGCTGACGCGCGGCGTTTCGCTGTAGCGACGCTTATCGCTCACGATAAGCCGCCCCTTTTTTACCGATCCCGAAAAAACAGATGTTCGCACAAGACAAGCTCGACCTCATCTTGCGTCGCTATGACGAAATCGGCGAGAAGCTCTCGAGCGGCGCCGACGGGCAGTCCTTTGTCGCCCTCTCGCGCGAGCGCGCGACGCTCGACGACGTCGTGGCGGCGATCCGCGCCTGGCGCGACGCCGAGCGCGAGGTGAAGGACCTCGACGCCATGCTCGCCGACGCGTCGCTCGACTCCGAGATGCGCGCTCTGGCCGAAGCCGAGGTCGACGGGGCGCGCGAGAAATTCGCCGCCGCCGACAAGGCCCTGCAATTCGCGCTGCTGCCCAGGGACGAAGCGGACGAAAAAGGCGTCATCCTCGAAGTGCGCGCCGGAACCGGCGGCGACGAGGCCGCTCTCTTCGCGGGCGATCTCTTCCGCGCCTATCAGAAATACGCCGCGCTGAAGGGCTGGCGCGTCGAACTCGTCTCAGAGAGCCCCGGTCCGCTCGGCGGCTTCAAGGAAGTCGTGGCGGAAATTCTGGGACGCGGCGTTTATGGACGGCTCAAATTCGAATCCGGCGTGCACCGCGTCCAGCGCGTGCCGGAAACCGAGACGCAGGGCCGCATTCACACTTCCGCGGCGACGGTCGCCGTTCTGCCGCAGGCGGAAGAGGTGGACGTCGACATCGACGACAAGGATCTCTACATCGAAACCATGCGGTCGGGCGGCGCGGGCGGACAGCATGTCAACAAGACGGAATCGGCGATCCGCATCACCCATATTCCGAGCGGCATCGTTGTCATGATGCAGGAGGAGCGCTCGCAGCATCGCAACCGGGCCAAGGCGATGAACGTGCTGCGCTCGCGCCTCTACGACGCCGAGCGCCAGCGCCTCGATCAGGAGCGCTCTGCGGATCGCAAGAGCCAGGTCGGCTCAGGCGACCGCTCGGAACGCATCCGCACCTATAATTTTCCGCAGGGCCGCGTCACCGACCACCGCATCAATCTGACGCTCTACAAGCTCGATCGCGTGATGGAAGGCGAATTCGACGAGATCATCGACGGGCTGATCACGGATCACCAGCAGAAGCTGCTGGCGCAGAGCGAGACGTAAGTCGCTCACCCGTCATTGCGAGGAGCAAAGCGACGAAGCAATGACGGACTGAGGCGTCGCGCGGCCGCGTTCTCAATACCGCCCGTCGAAGAGGCCGCCCGTTTCCGTGTACCAGGTCGGGTCGTAGCCGCCCCGCTGCTGGATGAAATAATTGTCGTTGTTGTGCGCGTCCGGCTGGAGATTTCCGGTCGCCGGATTGCCGGCGCCGTCGTCGAGCCAGTCCTTGTTCGTCTTCAGATCTGCCGGCAGCGGAATCGCATTGGGGTCCTGCGCCACCGTCCCCTGCGCGGCGGGGGCCTTCCGACGCGATTTCGCCAGCGCATCTCCGCTGACAAGGCCCAGCGCAAGGGCGAGGCCCAGCGAGAATGTGAAGGCGCGACGCATGTCAAAACTCCCCGAAAAAACCAGTTCTGGTTGCAGTCTAGCCCGGCGGGGGGCGGCAAAGCTAGTGCCGGAAGTGCCGCACGCCGGTGAAGACCATGGCGAGGCCCTGCGCGTCGGCCGCCGCGATCACATCCTTGTCATTGATCGAGCCGCCCGGCTGGATGACCGCCGTCGCCCCCGCCGCCGCCGCCGCGAGCAGGCCGTCGGCGAAGGGGAAGAAGGCGTCAGAGGCCACGACCGCCCCCTTGGCGAGACTTTCCGCAAGACCCGCCGCCTGCGCCGCCTCGCCCGCCTTATGGGCGGCGATGCGCGAACTGTCGACGCGCGACATCTGCCCCGCGCCAATGCCCACCGTCGCAAGATCCTTCGCATAAACAATCGCGTTGGACTTCACATGCTTGACGACGCGCCAGGCGAATTTCATATCCGCCAGCTCCTGCGCGGTCGGGGCGCGCTTCGTCACGACCTTCAGCTCCAGATCGTCGACGACGGCGTTGTCGCGCGACTGGGCGAGGAAGCCGCCCGCAACGCTTCGAAAGGCAAGACCTTTCGCACGGGGATCGGGCAGCCCGCCGGTGAGCAGCAGGCGCAGATTCTTCTTGGCGCCGACGATCTCGATCGCCTCATCCTCTGCGTCGGGCGCGATGATCACTTCGGTGAAGATCTTCACGATCTCCCGCGCCGCCTGCGCATCGAGCTTGCGGTTCAGCGCGACGATGCCGCCGAAGGCCGAGACCGGATCGCAGCGCAGCGCCTTGCGATAGGCGTCCTCGAGCGACGCGCCTTCCGCGACGCCGCAGGGATTGGCGTGTTTGACGATGACGACCGCCGCCGCGCGCGCCGGATCGAACTCCGCCACGCATTCGAAAGCGGCGTCTGTGTCGTTGATATTGTTATAGGACAGTTGCTTGCCCTGCGCCTGCCGCGCCGTGGCGACGCCGGGCCGCGCCTCGCCGGTCAGATAGAAGCCCGCCGACTGATGCGGATTTTCGCCGTAGCGCATGGGCTCGGCGAGGCGGCCGCCAAAGGCGCGGACGGGCGGCGAGGCTTCGCCCTGCTCGACCGCCAGCCAGTTGGAGATCGCCGCGTCATAGGCCGCCGTGCGCGCGAAGGCCTTTTGCGCGAGACGCCGGCGCGTCGCAAGCCGCGTCGCGCCGCCAGTGGACGCCATCTCGTCGATGACGACGGCGTAATCGGAAGGATCGACCACAACGGCCACGTCGTCATGATTTTTGGAGGCCGCGCGGATCATGGCCGGCCCGCCAATGTCGATATTCTCGACGCATTCCTCATAAGGCGCGCCCTTCGCCAGCGTCGCCTCGAAGGGATAGAGATTGACGACCAGCAGATCGATCGGCCGGATGTCATGGGCGAGCATGGCGGCTTCGTGCTCGGGGTTCTCGCGGATCGCGAGCAGGCCGCCATGGACCTTGGGATGCAGCGTCTTGAGACGCCCGTCCATCATCTCGGGAAAGTGGGTCAAGTCCGATATGTCGCGAACCGCCAGACCGGCGTCGGCCAGCGCCTTGCGGGTGCCGCCGGTCGAGACGAGCTCGACGCCATGGCCGGCGAGAGCGCGCGCGAAATCGACGAGGCCGGTCTTGTCGGAGACGGAGAGAAGCGCCCGCGCGATTTTACGCTGATCGACCGGCATGGTTTCATCCTCATGTCTACAGAAATTCGCGCCGCGCTTAACACACATGAGGGGGCGGCGGAACCGTCTGAAGCGCTTTCAGCCAAATCTAGAACCGGTTCAGCCGCGAGAAAGCGCCGATAAATCACACCCGCCTGAAGGACCAGCGCAGCTCCGCGCCGGGCGCGGCCTTTCCGCGCAGCACGATCTGGGCGCATTTGCGCGCCCCGCCCGGCCAGGCGAAAAATACGCTGTCCTCGATCTCCGGAACGGCGCCCTCGGCGGCGAAGAGAAGCGTCTCGCCATTGGCCAGCTCCAGAACGATCGCCCCCTCGATCGACGCGGCGCGCACGCGCGGGTGGAGGTGGAAGCGGACCGCGAACTCGGCCTCCGGCGCAGCTTTCGCCAATTCTTCGGCGGGAAGCAGCCGGTCGACGCCCGAAAGCGTGTCGCCGTCCAACGCCAGCGTCAGCTTGCGTTCATGGATCAGGCCGAAGTCCCGCGCATAGCCGTCGTGGGACAGCGACAGGATCGTCGCCTCGGGCGTTTCGCTGCGCTCCGCCGCCACGTCGCGCGGCCCGTCCGTCATCAGCCCCGCGCCCCAGCCGGCGTCCTTCGGGGCGAGCCGCGCCGAAGAGCGGTCGTCGATGACGAGCGTCGAATGAGCCGCCGTCGCGCGCGCCATCTCGCGAAGATCGTCATGCGGCGCAGAAGGCGCGCCGCAGTTGACGACGATCCGCTCGACGCCGCGCGAAAATTCGAAGGAGAGGCAGCCGGCGTGGGCGCATCTCGAAAATTCCGGCGGCGGCGGCGCGCCCGCGTCGACGAGGACGAGCGAGTCTCGCCCCGACAGCCGCTGATAACCGAAATAGGGCGCCTTCAGCGGCGGCGCGCCGCGCGTGTCCTCATTGGCGAGGACATTGGCGACGCGATCGAGCTCCGTCGCGCCCATGCCGTTGAAGAGGCCCAGCGACCCGTCGCCATGCTGCATCATGCGCAGCGTCGGCATCATGCGGTCCACCGCGCGCATCAGCGCGGGAGGCGTCTGCAGGCCGCGCGCGGCGAGCACCTGTCGCAGCGGCAGCAAATCGAGCAGCAGATCGACCGCCACCTGCGGATTGCGGCTGATATGACCGCCGTCGGGGAGGATCTGCCGGTCCAGCTCCATGGCGAGGGAGCGCGAAACCTGTGGCGCGATCTTTCGCCCGGTGTCGGCGCAGACCGCGAATTCCGCGAGCGCAATGGCGCAGAACAGACGGTCGGCGCCCTCGGCCCGCCCCGTGGCGAGCGCGCGCCACAGAACGCGCGCGCCCTGCGCCAGCGACTGCATGAAGGCGTCGTAGAATTCCGCCTCGGCGCCGTCGAGCAGCGACGGCGACTGCGAAAAGAACGACAGCATGCGCCGCGCCACAATGGCCGGCTCCATCGCCGGATCATCGGGGCCGAGCTTCTTCAGCGCGAGAAAATCGGCGACGAGCGCGCGCGCCTGCGCCTGCGGGTTCTCGGAGGCGCGCAAATGTCGAAGCCAGGAAAAGCCGGTCAGCGCGCGCCGCCAGGCGGGCGATGGCGGCGTGAGCAGGAACGGCGACGCCCCATGGCTCTGCATGGTTTTGCCGGCGAAGGAGAAGTAGCCGTCGCCGATCTCATTGGCGACGGTCGGGTCGGTCGTGCGAATGTCGGGCGGCGCGATTCGCAGCCGTTCGGGCGGCGCGATGACCATGGAGCGGACGATGTGATAGGGCGTCGCCGCGCGTCGCGCAAAGGCCTTCGCCGCAAAGGCGCCCGCCAGTCGCATCCGGTCCCGCAGCGCCCCGTTCAGTTCCCGACCCTCCGATTCGCCGGCCCAGCCGTGCGCGCTTGTTTATACATGATTTTACCTGCGCGCCGAATTTGCCTTAGGCTGAGCCGGCGCCGCTCTTTGCGGCGCGGCGGACGAAATGGCAATGTCCCGAGGAAAGCCAAAAGCCAGGGAGAATGACGAATGCCGCTTTACACGCTCGACGGAGTCGCGCCGCGCCTGCCCGCCGCCGGCCGCTATTTCGTGGCGCCGGGCGCGCAACTCATCGGCCGCGTCGAGCTGATGGAAGACGCCAATGTCTGGTTCAATTGCGTGCTGCGCGGCGACAATGAATGGATCACCATCGGCGCGCGCACCAATATTCAGGACAACAGCGTCCTGCACACCGACATGGGCTATCCGCTCGTGATCGGCGACGACTGCACCATCGGGCATAATGTGATTCTGCACGGCTGCACGATCGGCGAGGGCAGCCTGATCGGCATGGGCGCGACCATTCTCAACGGGGCGAAGATCGGCAGGAACTGCCTCGTCGGCGCCAATGCGCTGGTGACCGGCGGCAAGGAATATCCCGACAACTCGCTCATTGTCGGCTCGCCGGCGAAAGTCATGCGCGAACTCGGCGAGGACTCGCGCGCGGCGCATCTGGAATCGGCCAAGCATTATGTCGAGAACGGGCAGCGCTATCTGAAAGGTCTCGCCGAAATCTAGCGGCCCCCGTCAGTGCGAGCGAAGCGACGCACTCCAGGGCCGTGATGCGGCTTCCGGATCGCCTGGGCGCTCACGCTCCTCGCGATGACGGCGCGCGACGCTCACTTCGCCACATACATCGGCGCGCTGGTGGGGGCGCCGATGGACACCCACACATTCTGGTTGTCCTGCGACTGGCGCTTGACGAAGCGATAGGAGGTGCGCGTCCAGGGCTTGATTTCGTCGACAAGATTGTCGAGCACGAAATCGCCATGGCTGGTGCGCGCCATCAGCACGGAATGGCCGTCGCCGTGCTGGTCCTTGACCACCGCCATGAGCAGCGCCGTGCGCGGGAAGCCGGCCTCGACCAGCATGCGGCGCTTCAGCAGCGCATAATCCTCGCAATCGCCCTTGCCGTCGGTGGGATAGTCCCAGGAGTCGGGGGCCCCGGAATGCTCCGAGTCGACGACGGGCGTGATTTTCGCGTTCACGGAGGCGTTGACGCTCTGCAGCTTGCGGAAGGCGGAAGGCGTCAGCTCGATCGCCTCCGGCGCAACCGAGGCGTCGTCGCATTCGGCGCCGTAGCGCTGGCAGAAATCGACCCAGCCGAACGGAACGCTCGTTTCCGGGCCGAGCGGCGAGAAAGTGGACTCGGGGAGACGGACGCCGGCGTCGGCGGCTGAGAAGGAGAGGCTCAGCGCAGCGGCGCCGAAAACCAGAGCTTTGAAAATCCGACGCAGGACACACATGTTAACGCAACCCTAACCGCCGACCGACCGTTAAGAAAACTTTAACGAATTGGGCGGGTTTGCCAAGGACCGCGTTAAGGTCTCTTTAACTTATGGTTACCGGCGGCGGGTTTGCGCATTGCTTGCGGCGCAGTCCGTCTGCGCCGCAAGAGAGGGCGATTCAGCGTCCGGCGTAGGCGAGGCGCGTCGACGGCTCGCTGAGCGCGACCCAGATATTCGGGTTTTCCTGAGACTGGCGCTTCACGAAACGATAGGGCGTCTGCGTCCAGGCCTTCACCTCATTGCTGAGATTGTCGAGAACATACTCGCCGCGATCCGTGCGGATGGTCAGGATCGAATGACCGTCGCCGTTCTTTTCCTTCACGACGGTAAGCAGCAGCGCCTCGCGCGGGAAACCCTCCTCGATCAGCATACGGCGCTTCAGCAGCGCGTAATCCTCGCAATCGCCTTTGCCGTCCGTGGGATAATCCCAGGCGTCGACCGCCGACCAGTGGTCCTGGTCGGTCACGGGCTCGATCGACCTGTTCACCCAGGCGTTGATGCGGGCGATCTTCTTCAGGGCGGCCGGCGTGAGTTCGACGTCGCGCGGGGCGCGCGCCTCGTCGCGGCATTCGCCGGCATAGCGCTGGCAGAAATCGACCCAGCCGTAAGGCACGCTGGTCTCCGCGCCGACGACGGCGTAGACCGCCGCGTCCGGCCCGGCGGTCGCCGTCTGCGCCGACGCGGCCAAAGCCGCTCCAGCGAGTGCGATAGCGGCGGCCGTTTTGACGATGAACCCGAACATTTCCCGTCTCCATTCGATGAGACGAGAATAGGTTGCGTGATTTGCTGTCGATGAAAGTAATTATGCGGCATTTTACGTGAAGCCGTTTAGATTTGCGGAGACAGATGGTAAGTATAATTTTCCGGAACGAAAATGCGTAAAATTCGATCTTTTCGCATAAGCCACTGACAAAATTGTATTTCTTCGGCATCGAACAGGGGTCGTCAGGTCCGCCGATTTCTATTTCGCCAGACCTGAACGGGCAATCGTTAACAGCACGCCCGGAAACCGGTTAACGCGCGAGCGCAGCTGTAATTTTTGTGGCGGAGAAGCGGCGAAATCGTGAAGCGCGGCCGGATCAGAAGACTCCGGGCAGCCAGGCTTCCGGGTTCACGATGAAGGAGCGCGAGACGGCGAGGCCCGCATTGAACTGATTGCGCGAGCCGACAATGTTGGGGATCGGGCTCGAGCCGACGCTGCCGAGCAGGCGCTGCCCGCCGCCATAAACCGAGACGCTGGTCAGATCGTTGATTGCGTAACGCGCCGTCGCCATGCCGCCGGCGGCGGTAAAGCCGCCCGTCGCCTGATAGGGCGTGAGCCGGCCGTTGAGCAGCGCCTCGAAGGGCGTGACCGAGAAATAGGCGTTGGCGTAGGTGTTGTCGCCGAAATTGAGGCGCGGGCCGACAGAGAGGCGGAACGGGCCCAGCGACTCATAGGCGTCGGCGTAGAAAGCCGCGACGAAGCCCTTGTGCCCGTCGACGCCCTGCCGCATCTCGGCGCGGACGCGGAAGTGGTCGATCGGATAGGCCTCGACGAAACCCCCGACCTCATGCGTCAGGCCGACGGTGTGCAGGCCGAAAAGCTCGGGCTGCCGACCGCGCTGAAAGGTGAAATTGGCGACGGGCCCGGCCTTCACATAGCCGAGGTCGAGGATGTCGAGACCGAAACCCTCGTCAGGGGTGGAGAAGGTTTCCGGCTCGCCGACGCGCCGGAAGGCGACGGCGGGAAAGGGATAGCCCGTCATGTCGGACGAGCCCGGGAAACTCGGGCGCACCGCGCCGATCACGCTGACCGTGACGATCCAGCCCTTCGAATCGGTCTGGGGCGGGGGCGTCAGCTCGGTCGCGGCGCAGGCGCTGGCGAGGCAAGCGGCGCCAACACCGGCCAGCAGGAATTTGATCGCCGCGGCTCGCAAGAAAATCGCCCTCTTTTCCAATAATTGACGGTTTCTTAACAAGCCCGGCCCCGCTTGGCCACTGTCTACGCGCCCATCCGGGCCAACATACCGGAATTGTTGCGCTTTCGACACAGTCAGCGCGGCTGGCGGTAAAGCCAGGCGTTGCGGGCGAGAACCCCACGCCCGCCCAAGGCCCGGATCGCCAGATCGCGCGCCAGCGCCGGCGCCCCGCCCAGATGGAAATACTCCCCCTGCCGCCCGGAGGCGCGCACCACGCGCGCGGCGCGGTCAATTCGCTGCGCCTCATAGGCGCCGAAGACGCTTTCGACGCTTGCGCCAAGCTGGCGGAAAGCGCGGCCGAGCGCGTCGGCGTCCTCGATCGCCTGCGCCGCCCCCTGCGCCAGGAACGGCATCATGGGATGGGCGGCGTCGCCGAGCAGGGTCACCGCGCCCCGGCTCCAGCGCTTCAGCGGCGGGCGGGCGAAGAGCGGCCAGTGCCGCCAGCTCGCGCCGGCCTCGATCAGCGCGGCCAGCGCCTCGGCGGGTCGCTGACGGCCAAGATGGCGCGCCAGTTCCCGCCCTTCGAGCGAGAGGATGGCGGCGCCCTCGGTGTGACGCGGCGGCTCGGAGACGATGACGACGACATTGATGATCGACGCATCCCGCAGCGGATAATGCACGACATGGGCGCCGGGCATCAGCCACAGGCTGGTTTCCCGCGCGCGCAGCTCGGGTGGCGCCAGCTCGGCCGGGACCAGCGCCCGCCAGGCGGTGCGGCCCGAATAAAACGGGGCGTCGCGCTCCGTGGGAAGCAGATGGGCGCGCACGGCGGAACGCTGGCCGTCCGCGCCGACAAGCCCCGCCGCCTCGATCTCCTCGACGCCGTCGCCGACATGGACGCGCAGGCGGATGACGCCGCCGCTCTCTTCGAATTCGCCGACGCGGGCGCCCGTCCTGATTTCGATGTCGGGATGAGCCAGCGCCGCTTGCAGCAGAACCTGCTGGAGATCGGCGCGGTGATAGGCGCGGAAGGGCGCGCCCCACCGCGCGCGCGCGCCTGCAAGATCAAGTCGCGCCAGAACGGCGCCGTCACGGCCGCGCCGGATATTGATCGCCTGCGGTTCGAGGGCGACCGCCGAGAGCGCGGATTCGAGGCCGAGCCCCGCGAGCACGCGGCCGGCGTTGGGCGCGATCTGGAAACCGGCGCCGACTTCCTCGATTTTGGCGGCGCGCTCCAGCAGCAGGACGCGGCGTCCCGCCCGGGCGACGGCGAGAGCCGCCGTCAGGCCGCCGATTCCGGCGCCCGCAATGGCGATGGGCGCGCTCATGGCTGAGGCTTAGGCCGCCTGTTCGGCGTGGTACACGCATTCCTTCGGCTCGGCGCCGCCGTGGAGCGAGGCGTCATAGACGAAGAGGGTCGAGCAATAGGGGCAGACGGCCTGCGGCTCGGCGCCCATGTCGATATAGACATGCGGATGATCGAAGGGCGGCAGCGCGCCGATGCACATGAATTCCTTCGCCCCCACGCGAATCTCTGGGACGCCGGACGTGTTGTGGAAATGGGGCGTGGAATGTTCGGCCATGGTCCGCTCTTTTCGTGACGCCGCGCGGGCGGCTCAAAAACGCTCCGCCCCCTATATTGCAGCAGGGAGCCGTTGGATAGGGGGCGAGCGCGATCGGCGGATGACGCGTCGACGGGGTTAGCCTCCCATACCTCCCCTTTACCGCCGGGTGGGGACCGCGCCGATACAATTGTCGATGGGGCTTGACCCCACCCGACCCGCCTTCGGCGCGCCACCCTCCCCGCAAGGGGGAGGGATGAGCTCACGATCGGCTTCCCTGGTCGAGCTCGTTCTCGACCCCCAGCGCCTTCAGGCGCGCCCGCTCCTCCTCGGTCAGCGCAGCGGGTCCCGCCGGCGCGGCGCGGCGGCGGGCGGCGGCCCAGACGGCGGCGGCGCCGGCGAGCAGCGCCAAAAACGGCGCCGTCCACAGCAGGATCGTCTCCATCTTCACCGGCGGCCGCAAAAGGACGAAATCGCCATAGCGGGCGTGGACATAGTCCTTCACCTGCGCGTCGCTCAGGCCTTCCTTCAGCTTCTCGCGCACCAGCACGCGGAGATCCTTGGCGAGCGAGGCGTCGGAATCGTCGACCGACTGATTCTGACAGACGAGGCAGCGCAATTCGCTCGTGATCGACCGGGCGCGCGACTCCATCGCGGGGTCGGGAAGCTTTTCTTCCGGCGTCACGGCATGGGCCGGGGCGACGATCAACGCCAGAGCGAACGCCGCCGTCCTCAAGATATTCAGTTTCATTCGGCCGCCTCCGGCAGGGCCGCGCCGGCCCGGCGCGCGACGCCGATCCGCAACCGCCTGTCCGCGAGCGAGCAGGCGCCGCCGAAGGCCATCACCAGCGCGCCGATCCAGATCAGCGTCACGAAAGGCTTCCAGTAGAGGCGCGCGTCAATCGTGCCGTCAGGATGCGACTCGCCGATCGCCGCATAGACCTGACCGAGACCCAGCGTCACGATGCCGGCCTCGGAGCGCTGCATTCGCCGCGCGGGATAGTTCCGCTTTGCGGGTTCGATCCGGGCGACGGTCTTGCCATTCTCGTGCAGCGCCATCACGGCGTAGACTTCCGAATAATTCGGCCCCTGCCGCGCGTCGACGGAGTCGATGCCGACCTTGTAGGGCCCCACATCGTACAGATCGCCCGGCTTCATGGAGATGATGTTCTCGACGCCCCAGCCCGTCGCCGCGAGGCCGAGCAGTGTCAGCCCCATGCCGGCGTGGGAAATCGACGTGCCCCAGGCGGAGAGCGGCAGGCCGAAGAGGCGGGTGAAGGCGACGCGCGCCGACGCAGCGCGGAAGGTCGCGCGCTGGAGGATGTCGGTGACGGCGCCGACGACGAGATAGACCGCAATTCCCGCCGAGAGGATGGAGAGGAAAGGCGTTCCATAAAGCGCGCCGAGCACGGCCGCGCCGAGGACGCCGACCGCGAAGGCGACGCGCAGGCGTTGCAGCGCCGCGGAGAGATCGCCGCGCTTCCAGGGGAGCATCTGGCCGACGGGCATGAGCAGCGCGAGCGGCAGGGCGACGGGGATCAGCACCGTGTTGAAGAAGGGCGCGCCGACGGAAATCTTCTCGCCCGTGAGCGCCTCCAGCGCCAGCGGATAGAGCGTGCCGATGACGACCGTCGCGCAGCTCACGGAGAGCAGGAGATTGTTCACCACCAGCGCGCCCTCGCGCGAGATCGGCGCGAACAGGCCGCCGACGGGCAGCGCCCCGGCGCGGATGGCGAAGAGCGCCAGCGCGCCGCCGATGAAGAAGATCAGAATGCCGAGAATGAAGACGCCGCGATCGGGGTCGCTGGCGAAGGCGTGGACCGAGGTGAGCACGCCCGAGCGCACGAGGAAGGTGCCGAGCAGCGACAGCGAGAAGGCGAGGATGGCGAGGAAGATCGTCCAGACCTTCAGCGCCTCGCGCTTCTCCATCACCGCCGCGCTGTGCAGCAGCGCCGTGCCGGCGAGCCACGGCATGAGCGAGGCGTTCTCGACCGGGTCCCAGAACCAGAAGCCGCCCCAGCCGAGCGTGTAATAGGCCCAGTACGAGCCCATGGCGATGCCGAGCGTCAGCGCGATCCAGGCGAAGAGCGTCCATGGCCGGGCGAAGCGCGCCCAGGCCGCGTCGATGCGTCCGCCGATCAGCGCCGCCGCCGCGAAGGAGAAGACGATCGAGAAGCCGACATAACCCAGATAAAGCAGCGGCGGATGGATCGCGAGGCCGGGGTCCTGAAGGATCGGATTGAGGTCGCGGCCTTCCCACGGCGGCTGATCGACGCGCGCGAAGGGATTGGACGTCAGCAGGATGAAGAGCAGAAAGGCCGCGCCCAGCAGGCCCTGAACGGCGAGCGCGTCGGCGCGCAATTTGTCCGGCATGGCGGAAGAAAAGATCGCGATCAGCGCGCCGCAGAGCGAGAGCACCAGCACCCACAGCAACATGGAGCCTTCGTGATTCCCCCAGACGCCCGAGATCTTGTAGATGAAGGGCTTCAGCGAATGCGAATTCTCGATGACGTTGACGAGCGAGAAATCGGAAACGACATGGGCGTAGGTCAGCGCGCCATAGGCGAGCGCGACGAAGAGAAACTGCACGAACGCCGCCGGCCGCGCCACGCGCATCAGCGCGGCGTCGTTGAGCCGCGCGCCCGCGAAGGGCACCGCGAATTGCAGCAGCGCCAGAGCGAGCGCGAGAACGAGCGCGTAATGTCCGGTCTCGACGATCACTTCTTCTCTCCCTGCCACACGCCCTGCGCTTTCAACTTGTCCGCGACGTCCTTGGGCATGTAGCGCTCGTCATGCTTGGCGAGCACGCTGTCGGCCTTGAATCTGCCGTCCGTCTGCAATTGCCCGTCGACGACGACGCCCTGCCCTTCGCGGAAGAGGTCCGGCAACAGGCCGGTGTAGGTGACGTCGAGATCCTTCGTGCGGTCGGTGACGGCGAAGGCGACATCCTTGCCGCTCTTGACGACGCTGCCTTCCTTCACCAGCCCGCCGATGCGCAGCCGCGCGTTCGGGGCCACCTGCTTCTGAGCGAGTTCGGAGGGCGTGTAGAAGAAGACGATATTGTCGCGCAGCGCGAACAGCATCAGCCCGGCGGCGACGCCGAGCGCCGCGAGGGCGCCGATGATAAGTGTCAGTCTCTTGCCTTTGCGCGTCATGTTCTTCGCCGATTTGGCCCGCGCGGTGCGGGTCAGCCCCCGATATTGAGTTCCTTCGCCAGCTCGTCGATGCGGGCGGCTTCGCTGTCCTTGCCGGCCAGCGCCTTGCGGGCGTCGTCCAGCGCCTTTTTCGCCTTTTCGGGCTCTGACAGCACGCTATAGGCGCGGATGAGCCGCAGCCAGCCCTCGACGTCGTCGCCCTTGGTCTGCAGCCGCGCGGCGAGCCTGTCGACCATGCCGCGGATCGCCGCGTCGCGCTGCTGCGTCGGCATGGCGGCGATGGCCTTGCCCTGCTCGCTACCCGGCCCCTGCGCGACGGGCGGCGCGGGCGCGGGTTCTCCGCGCAGCTTGGCGAGCCGGTCCTTCACCGCCGAAAGATAGGGAGCGTCGGCGGGCGCGTCGGCCTCCATGGCGCGCAGCATCGCAATGGCCTTGTCGGTCTCGCCGGCCTGTTCGGCGCCGACGGCGAGATAGAAGCGGGCCATGGGGTCCTCCGGGTCGAGCGCCAGCGCCGCCTCGAAATCCTTCCTCGCTTCCGCCGACACCTTGCCCTGGGCGACGATCATGCGCGCCTGACCCAGCGTCGCGTGACGCTTGGCCGTCGGCCCGAGAAGCTTCAGCGCCTTCTCATAGGCGGCGACCGCCTCTTCGCCGCGCCCCGTGCGCAGATAATAAGGCGCGACAACCTCGAAGCCCTGCCCGTCCTCCGGGTGCTCGCGCAAATGCTGCTCGATGCGCGCGACGGCGCCGGCGAGATCGCCGGCGGCGGGCGCGGAGTCGAGCCGCGCCGTCAGGGGCATGTCCGGCATCTCGGCCTTGCCGAGCCGCAGATACAGCGGCACCGAAATGGCGGGGACGAGCACGATGGCGGCCAGCGCCGCGACGAGCGCCGCCCTGCGCGAGCCGCCGGACGCGCTTTTCGGCGCGGCTTCGGCGCGCAGCAGGCGGCGCGCGGCCTCCGTCTTCGCGGCCTCGGCCTCCGCGGGATCGAGGCGGCCCTCCGCCTTCTCCCGCTCGATTTCGGCGATCTGCTCCTCGAAAAAGGCGATGTCGGCGGCGCCGGCGTCGCGGGCTTCGCCGCGAATGGCCAGCGGCGCGAGGATCGCCATAACGGCGACGCCGGTGAGAAGAGCAAGGACGAGCCAGATCATGGCCCGCTGTTTAAGGCTTTCAAAGCGCTATTGGAAGGGCCGCGCGACCCGCGCGTCCTGGCGCCGCCGCCGGATCAAAGCCAGAACTTGACAGGCCGCGCCGCCGGGGAAGATGATTCCCGCCAGTTTCTCGGGAGATCGGCATGAAAGACATTGAAGCCGTGACATTGGCGAATGACGCGATTCGAAAAGAAATAAAATTGTCGGTCGAAAGACATTCAGCCGAACTCGTCGGAGCGGAAATCTGTCGGACAATCGAAAAAATTCCCGAACAGGAACGCGCCAAGATCGTCATGAGCCTGCTGGAATCAGAGGAAAAGATCAGGCAAGCGCGGATCGATTCCGAGAACAGGTCGCAGGCGGCGCATCTGGAGATCGAACAGAAGGCCGCCGACGCCGCGATGGACAAGGACAGATTGCGCACGCAGGTGATCACCAATACGCGCTTCATCCTGTTCCTGCTGACATTCCCTATCATCGTGTTTACGGGCCTGACCGCATTCGAACATTATGGGATGGCGTGTATCATGCTGTTCGCGTGGTGCGGGATGGCCACGGCGATCTATTTCTCAAAAGCGGACGCGCTGGGAGAGCTGATTTCGAAATTCACCGAGCCCAGATAGCGCCCGGCGGCGCGGGCTCCGTCTCGCCGAGGCTTGACGACGCGCGGAATCTTCCATTGCTATGGCGGAGTTCCGCACGAGGCCGCTCATGTTGTTGTTCAACGCGCCGACCATTGGACAGCTTTCCAATGTCATCACTCAGGTCACTGGCCCCGCCTTTCTGCTGGCGGCGGAGGCGCAATTGCTGAGCGTGGTCGTCTCGCGCCTCGACCGCATCGTGGACCGCTCCCATGAAATCGCCGCGCTGGGCGACGACGATGCGGCCGCGGCGCGCAAGGCGGAGCTGCCGTTCCTGCGCCGGCGCGCCGAGCTGGTGCATCGTTCGATCTATTGGGGCATCGCCAGCTGCATCGTGACCAGTCTCCTGGTGATGCTGGGGTTCGCCGCCGCCTTCCTGCACCTGCCGCATGAATATGGCGCCGGCGTCCTGTTCGTCGTCGCCATGGGGCAGTTCACGGCCGCGCTCATCTTTTTCGCTCAGGAAGTGAAACTCGGATATGCCGAGATCGACCTGGACGCGATGCATAAAAAGGCGCGGCGCTGGCGGCCGACAAGGCCGCGCGAGGATTGACGTCGCGCGGCCCCGAAAGAAGTCGGTCAGCCCTCGCCGAAGACCCGGCGGAAGATCGTGTCCACATGTTTGAAGTGGTAGGAGAGGTCGAACAATTCATCGAGTTCGGCCGGCGACAGTCTGGCGCTCACATCCGGATCGGCGCCGAGAAGCGTTCTGAACTCGCCCTCCCCGCGCCAGACCGGCATGGCGTTTCGCTGCACCATCGCATAGGCGTCCTCGCGCGAGACGCCTTTTTGCGTCAAAGCCAGCAGCACGCGCTGCGAATGGACGAGGCCGCCGAGCCTGTCGAGATTCTTCTTCATGTTCTCGGGATAGACGAGGAGATTCTCGATGACGCTGGTGAGACGCGCCAGCGCGAAATCGAGCGTCACGGTGGCGTCCGGGCCGATCATGCGCTCGACCGATGAGTGCGAAATATCGCGCTCGTGCCACAGCGCCACATTCTCCATCGCCGGGATCGCCATGCCGCGCACGAGACGGGCGAGGCCGGTGAGATTTTCGGTGAGCACCGGATTGCGCTTGTGCGGCATGGCGGAAGAGCCCTTCTGCCCGGCCGAGAAATATTCCTCCGCCTCCAGCACTTCGGTGCGCTGGAGATGGCGAATCTCGATGGCCAGCCGCTCGACCGAGGACGCGACGACGCCGAGCGTCGCGAAAAAGGCGGCGTGGCGGTCGCGCGGGATGACCTGCGTCGAAACCGGCTCGGGAACGAGGCCCATCTTGTGCGCCACATATTCTTCGACGCGCGGGTCGATATTGGCGAAAGTGCCGACGGCGCCGGAGATGGCGCAGGTCGCAACCTCCGCGCGGGCCGTCACCAGACGCTCGCGGGCGCGGGTGAATTCGGCATAGGCCTGCGCCATCTTCAGCCCGAAGGTCACGGGCTCCGCGTGAATGCCATGCGAGCGGCCGATGGTCGGCGTGAATTTATGCTCATAGGCGCGCTTTTTGATCGCGGCGAGCAGCGCGTCGACGTCGGCGATGAGCAGATCGGCGGCGCGCGCGAGCTGCACGGCGAGGCAGGTGTCGAGCACGTCCGAGGACGTCATGCCCTGATGCACGAAGCGCGAATCCGGCCCGATGAATTCCGCGAGATGGGTGAGGAAGGCGATGACGTCATGCTTGGTGACGCGCTCGATCTCGTCGATGCGGGCCACGTCGAACTTCACGAAGTCGGCCTTGTCCCAGATGTTTTTGGCGCTCTCCTTGGGGATCACGCCGAGTTCCGCCAGCGCGTCGCAGGCATAGGCCTCGATCTCGAACCAGATGCGAAAGCGCGTCTGCGGCTCCCAGATGGTCGTCATCTCGGGTCGGGAATAGCGGGGGATCATAGCGCCTCTGGGAAAGCTTGAGGGGTCGGACCGGACGCCGCCGGCGCGGCTTCGGTTCGCAAATTCGGGCCGCGCGGTCAATCCGGCCGGCGACGATGCACGCTCCTTGCTTCGTGGTGATGTTCTTTGCGTCGGCGCCGGGTAAAAGCGTTCAGGACGCGTCCGGAAGGCATTGACGATGGATCATGAAAAACTGGCTCGGTTGAAGGCGGGAGCCGCCGAGGAAGGCAAACAGTATCTCGCGATTTTCCTGTATCTGTGGGTGCTGCTCACCCTCTTCTCCTTGCATAGAGCCTTCATTTTCAACGAGGATCTCCTCACCTACCATCAGGGCCTCGCGCTTCTGAACGCCTTCGCCCTGGCCAAGGTCGTGCTCCTCGGGCAGCACTTCAAGCTCGGCGGCAGCCGCCCGGACGCGCCGGTTGCGGCGCCCGCCCTGATCAAATCGGCAATTTTCGGCCTGCTGCTCATTGTTTTCCATCTCGTCGAGGAAACGCTCATCGGCGTCTGGCGCGGCAAGACCGTGGCCGAGTCGGTCCCGACGATCGGCGACGGCTCGCTTCAGGCGATCCTGATTTCGGCGATCCTGGTCTTCGTCTCGCTCATCCCCTTCTTCGCCTTTGTCGAGCTGGAGCGCGTGCTGGGGGCGCAGGATCTCCACACCCTGCTCTGGGGCCGGCGGCGGCCGAAAGGCGCATCGGGCGAACATGTCGAGCGGCACTTCCTCAATACCGAAACCGTGCGCGACGTGGTGATCGGCATGGCCGACGGACTCACCGTGCCCTTTGCGCTGGCGGCGGGCATAACCGCGGCGATCGCCTCCAGCCGGGTGGTGGTGACGGCCGGGCTTGCGGAAATCGTCGCGGGCGCGACCGCCATGGGACTGGGCGGCTATCTCGCGGCGCGCAGCGATCAGGAACACTTCCACTCGGAGGAGAAGCGCGAATACGCCGAGGTCGAGAAACTTCCCGAGCAGGAGCGAAACGAACTGCGGGAGATTTTCTCCCAATATGGGCTGCAAAAGCCCGAGCTCGAACTCGGTCGTCACCGCTGTCTCCGCCGACAAGACGCGCTGGGTGGATTTCATGATGCGCTTCGAACTGGGACTCGAACGCCCCGACCCGAAACGCGCCCCCATCAGCGCCATGACCATCGCCGCGGCCTATGCCGTCGGCGGGATGATCCCGCTCGCGCCTTACATGATGGAAGACGACGTGAAACGGGCGTTGTTCCATTCGGCGCTTTTCACCGGTTTCGCTCTTCTCGTCTTCGGCGCGGTGAAGGGCCGGCTGACGGGGGTCAGCCCGCTGAAAGCCGGGGCGCAGACCTTCCTTGTCGGCGGATTGGCGGCGGGAGCGGCCTTTTATCTGGCGTCGCTTTTTGGGTGACGGCGCCCGCGGTCCCCGTATTGCTTCTCCCCTCCCTAAAGACTGCTGGCGGCCGGGCCGTCGCGCGGCCATATGAAGCGATCATGGAGGCGGCATGAAATCGGCGGATGTCATCGTTCTCGGCGCGGGCATGGTGGGCGTCTCGGCCGCCCTGCATCTGCAGGCGCGCGGGCGCGACGTCGTCCTGATTGACCGGCGTGGGGCGGGGCTCGAAACCAGCTTCGGCAACGCCGGCCTGATCGAGCGATCCTCGATCTTCCCCTATCTCTTCCCGCGCGATCCCGTGCGGCTCATCAGATATGCGCTCAACCTGCTCCCCGAAGCGCATTATCACCTCGGCGCGCTTCCTTCCGTCGGCCCCTGGCTGATGCGCTACTGGCGCGAAAGCGCGCCCGAGCGCGTGCGAAAGAACATCGAGGCGCGCCGCCCGCTCATCGAGCACAGCCTGATCGAACATGAGGCGCTGATCCAGCAGGCCGGCTGCGGGACGCTCCTGCGGCGCACCGGCTGGATCAAGCTCTTTCGCCGTCAGGAAACGCTCGCCGCCGGCGTCGCCGACGCCGAAAGGCTGCGCGCCTACGATCTCAACATCGACATTCTCACGTCGAAGGACGTGGTCGCGCGCGAGCCCAATCTCGCCACCGTCGCCGGCGCCGTGCATTACCTCGACACGGCCTTCATCAATGATCCCGGCGCGCTGGCGAAGGCCTATGCCGATCTCTTCCTGTCGCGCGGCGGGCGCTTCATCGCCGCCGACGCGCTGACTCTCGAACAGGAGCCCGACGGGCGCTGGAGCGTCTTGACGCCGGAGGGCCGGATCGCGGCCCCGGCGACGGTCCTTGCGCTCGGCCCATGGTCCGACGTGATCTACCGGCGTTACGGCTACGACATGCCGCTCGGCTTCAAGCGCGGCTATCACATGCATTACGCGCCGCAATCGGGGGCGAAGCTCAACCACCCCATTCTCGACGCCGACAACGGCTATCTGCTGGCGCCGATGACGCGCGGCGTCCGGCTCACCAGCGGCGCGGAATTCGCGCCGCGCGACGCGCCGCCGACGCCGGTGCAGATCGAGCGTTGCGAGCCCATCGCGCGCCTCCTGTTTCCGCTCGGTCCGGCGCTCGACGCCGCGCCGTGGAAAGGCGCGCGGCCCTGCTTCCCGGACATGCTGCCGGTGCTCTGCGAGGCGCCGCGCCACAAGGGGCTGTGGTTCGACTTCGGCCACGCCCATCACGGGCTGACGCTCGGGCCGGTCAGCGGGCGGCTCATCGCCGAAATGATGACCGGCGAGACGCCCTTCACCGACCCAACCCCCTATTCGGCCACACGTTTCTGAGGCCGCAAGCTTCACTTTAGCGCAATGATCTGAAACTGTCGGGATCACGCCCGAATCGCGCCCGCCGGCGCCAGTGGAAAGATCATGCGCGCGCTGGACCGACTGGATTATCTCGACGGCTGGCGCGTCGCCGCCATTCTCATGGTCTTCGCCGACCACCTCGGCATGAACCACGCGATCGGCGCTTTTTACGAGAGAAGCCCGCTCGGCGTCATCGCCCAATATGGCGAGACCGGCGTCTTCATCTTCTTCTTCGTCAGCGGCTATGTCGTCAGTCTCGGCTGTCTCGACGAAGCGTCCCGGACCGGGGATTTCTCCGCGAAAGCCTTTTATCTGCGCCGCTTCTTCCGCATCGTCCCGCCGCTGACGCTTTATCTTTCGACGCTGATGGCGTTGGGCCTTTGCGGCGTCATCGACTTCGGCTGGGACAATTTCATCAGCTCCGCGCTTTACCTCTGCAACTCCACCGCGCCGGGCGTCACCTGCAACTGGTATGTCGGCCACACATGGAGCCTCGCCTTCGAAGCGCAGTTCTATTTCCTGTTTCCGGCCGCCTTCGCATGGCTGGCGCTGGGCCGGGCGCCGGACCCCAGGGCCCTCGCGCCCGCCCTCGCCTTCGCGGCGATTCCCTTCGTCTTCACCATCTGGTGGATCGGCAAGATCGGCTGCCTGATCGCCTACGCTCTGTTTTTCCTTGGCTTCATTGCCGCGAAACATGGGGACGCCTTCTGGCGCATCTCCGGCGGCTGGCGGGTCGCGGCGCTCATTGCCGCCTCGGCGATCGTCTTCATGCCGCGCAGCGTCGTTGCCTCCTTCGGTGCGGACGAGGCCGCGCGGGGCGACCTCATCGCCTGGTATCGGCTACTCTATATCTGCGCCATCCCGGCGCTGGTTCTGCTTTCGGGCGCATCGGGAACGCTGACGCGCCGCCTGCTGTCGAACCGCGCCGTCGCCTTTCTCGGTCGGGCCAGTTACTCGGTCTATCTCTGGCAGCAGCTTTGCGCCGGGCCTATTTTCAACGACCTCGACGCACTCACCCAATTCGCCCTGATGGGCGGCGTGGTCCTGTTCTGTCTGATGATGTTCCCGCTGGAGCAGCGACTGGTGCGCTTCGGGCGCGCCTTGTCCGACAGTAAGGAAGCAAAAAGAAGCCAATCGCCAGCCGTCGCGCTACAGCCGGCAGAGTGAAAAAAACCCGGCGGCTGGGAGAGCGCGGCCGCCGGGATGTCGTCATCCTCTATCTGAATAATTGCGACGCCTGATGCATAATGACGAGAAAGAAAGCCAGTCCACCGGCAATAAACATTGTCGCCTTTACCATTGACGCGCGGCTGTGCTGAATCATATTCCCGTGCTCCTGATTTTTCCCTGTCGGAGTTTAGAGTAACGGTCATTATTGTGCGTCAAAGCACCAGATGAGATGAAATTCGCAGAACCAATTCTCATTTATATTATAGCGAAGCTTCGCCAATACTGAGCGACTTCACCGCGCGGCGCGTCTTCTCCTCGGCCGCGCCAGAGCGGCGCCTTTGCGCCCCGGCCCGGCCTGTGGCAGAACCCTCGAACCACTCCAAGAGGATCACCATGGCGGCGGACGTCACCTTTCCGGCTGCGGCGGCGGCGGGGCTTTTATCCTTTCTCTCTCCCTGCGTCCTGCCGCTGGTGCCGCCCTACCTGACCTATCTCGCCGGCGTCTCGATGGAGGACCTCGAGATCGAGACGCGCTCGCGGGCGCGCCGCGACGTGCTGCTCTCCGCCGTTCTCTTCGTGCTGGGCTTCACCACGGTCTTCGTGGCGCTGGGCGCGACGGCGAGCGCCTTCGGCTCGGTGATCCGGGCCAATCTGCAAATTCTTTCCTGGCTCGCGGGCGGGGTCATCATTCTGATGGGCCTGCACTTCGTTGGGCTGCTCAAGGTCGAGCTGCTCTATCGCGAGAAGCGCGCGGAGATCGCCAAGCCCATGGGGCTTTTCGGCTCCTATGTGATGGGCCTCGCCTTCGCCTTTGGCTGGACGCCCTGCATCGGGCCGATCCTCGCCGCCATCCTCGCCGTCGCCGGCACGCAGGATACGGTCGCGCGCGGCGCCGCGCTGCTCGCCACCTATTCGCTCGGCCTCGGCCTGCCCTTCATCGGCGCCGGCTTCGCGCTCGGACGGTTTCTCGCTTTTGTGGCGCGGTTCCGCAAACATTTCGGCAAGGTGGAGAAGATCGTCGGCGTGCTGCTGATCTTTACCGGCGTGGCCTTTTTGACCGGCGGCGTGCAGGAGATGTCGTTCTGGCTCCTTGAACTGTTTCCCGGGCTGGCGACGCTGGGATGAGCGCGGACGCCGGCTGGGAGCCGCAAAAGGATCCCCGCCTGCCGGAGATCGACCGGTTGCGCGGTCTCGTCATGATCCTCATGGCGCTCGACCATATGCGCGACTTCTTCGACGCCGACGCGATGCGGTTCAGTCCCACCGACCTCGATCGCACCTATCCCTTTCTGTTCCTGACGCGCTTCGTCACCCATTTCTGCGCGCCGACCTTCGCTCTGCTCGCCGGCGTCGGCGCTTATCTCTACGGCGCGCGGGGGCGCAGCCACAAAACGCTCAGCCTGTTTCTGGCGACGCGCGGACTCTGGCTCATCGCCCTCGACGCCATCGTGATCAGCCCTGTCTGGGGCGGGCCGGGGCGCGTCATGCTTGGCACGCTCTGGGCCATCGGCTGCGGCCTGCTCGCCCTGTCGGTTCTCTCGCTTCTGCCGTCGCGGGTCGTTCTGGCGATCGGAGCCGCGATCATTCTCGGGCACAATCTCCTCGATGGCGTCCGGTCTGCCGATCTCGGCGCTTTCGCCCCGCTGTGGCGGCTGCTGCATGAAGGCGGGCCGCTGCCCTTCGATATTCCGGGCGCCGTCTATTATCCGGCCCTGCCGTGGATTGGCGTGGTTGCGCTCGGCTTCGGCCTCGGTCCGCTGTTTCAGGCCGCGCCCGAAGTCCGCGATCGAGTCCTGCGCCTCGCCGGCCTTGGCGCGCTCGCCGCTTTCCTTGTCCTGCGCGGCGCCAACCTCTACGGCGATCCGCATCCCTGGACGACGCAGCGCGACGGACTCTTCTCGCTGCTCTCCTTTTTCAATCTGACGAAATATCCGCCTTCGGCCCTTTATCTCCTCGTGACGCTGGGCGGCGCGGCGCTGATCCTGCCGGCGCTGGCGCGACTCCATGGCCATGCGGCGCGCGTGCTCGAAACCTTCGGGCGAACGCCCCTGCTGTTTTACGTCCTGCATCTTTACCTTGGCGTTGCCGCGGCGCTGGCGCTCGCCGCGGCGCAAGGCTATAGCCTTGCCGACATTGGGGGTTTCATGAAATCAGGACCCCCGGCGGATTTCGGGGTTGGCCTCGGCGGCGCCTATGTGGCGTGGGTCCTCGTGGTCGCCGCCCTCTATCCGCTGTGCCGCTGGTTCGCGCAGGTGAAACGCCGGCGCACGGATTTGTGGGTCCTTAGTTACCTTTGACGCTTAACGCTTTCTTGTAATTTGCCGGTCCCCCTGGCGTCCGGCGGCTTGGTGCGCGGGCGCCGGGCGCGTATAGAAGAACGCAATTTTCGGTCGGGAAATATCTCAACACTGGTCCGGGGTCTTTTACATGTTGGAAAAACTGGTGGCCTTCTGTCTTCGTTGGCCCTGGACAGTGGTTCTTCTCACGCTCGCTCTGACCGCCGGCGGCGTTTACCTCACCGTCGAGCGTTTTGCGATCGACACCGACACGCAGAACCTGTTCTCGCCCAACATGAGCTGGCGCAAGAACCAGATGGCGCTCTATCGCGCCTTCCCGCAGCTGGAGAATTCCATTGTCGCCGTCATCGACGCGCCCAATGGCGAGGCCGCCGACGACGCCGCGGCGAGGCTTACCGCCGAGCTGAAGGGCAAGCCGCTGATGCTGCGCGTCTGGCGCCCGGACGACCCGGCCTATTTCACCAAGAACGGCCTGCTCTATCTCGACCTGCCCGAGGTCGAACATACGGTCGGCACGTTGATCGGCCAGCGCGACGTGTTGACGCCGCTCGCCGAAGACCCGACGCTGCGCGGCCTTTCCAATGTTCTCACGCTCAACCAGAAGCGCGCGGCCGGCAGTCCCCGCGCCACGGAAATGTATCTGACCGGCCTCGAGCAGTTTTCTCAGTCGTTCGAGGATACGCTGGCCGGCCATCCGACCCAGGTCAATTGGGAAAAGCTTCTGTCGGGCGGCAAGGAGTCGGCGCCGCCCGGCCCGCCTCTGGACAAGCGCCGCATGGTGCTGATCAACCCGGTGCTCGACTTCACCGAACTTCAGCCCGGCGCGCAGGCCATCGAACTGGTCCGCAAGACGGCGGCGGAACTCGGCCTCACCAAGGAAAATGGCTACACGTTCCGCCTCACCGGCGAGGTGCCGCTGGCGGATGAGGAATTCGCCACGCTCTCCGAGAATATGTTGCTCAACACGGTTGGCACGCTCGTCGTCGTGGCCTTCATCCTCTTCGCCGCGCTGCGTTCTCCCAAGCTCATTCTTGCGGTGCTGGCGGCGCTGCTGGCGGGCCTCGGCATCACCTCGGGCGCCGGCATTCTGCTGATCGGCCGCTTCAATCTGATCTCGGTCGCCTTCGCGGCGCTGTTCATCGGTCTGGGCGTCGATTTCGGCATCCAGTTCGCGACGCGCTATCGCGAGGAGCGTCACGGACATGGCGATCTGGAGCGGGCGCTGCTGCATGCGACGAAGGGCATCGGCTTCTCGCTCACGCTCGCCGCCATCTCGCTGCTCGCGGGCTTCTTCTGCTTCCTGCCGACCTCTTTCCTCGGCGTCGCCGAACTCGGACTGATCGCCGGCGTCGGCATGATCATCGCCTATGTTGCGACGCTGACCTTCCTGCCGGCTCTCATCAAGCTTCTGCATCCCCCGGCGGAACATGTGCCGATCGCGACCCATTCGCTCGCGGCCGTCGACCACTGGATCGCACATCATCGCCCTGCCGTGCTGATCGGCACGGCCGCCATCGTTCTCGCCGGCGTTCCGGCGCTGATGCGCCTGCACTTCGATTCCAACCCGATAAATCTGCGCAGCCAGAAGGTCGAATCGGTCGCAACATTTCTCGATCTGTCGGAAGATCCGAAGACCGCGCCCAACAAAATCGAAACGCTCGCGCCATCACTGGAGGCGGCAAAGGAACTGAAGGAAAAAATCCTCGCCTTGCCGGAAGTCGATCACGTCGATTCGGTGTTCTCGCTCATCCCCGGCGATCAGGATGAGAAGCTGGCGCTCATCCAGCGCGCGGCGACTGAACTTCACGGCGCGCTCGCTCCCAAGGTCAAACCCGCGCCGAGCGACGCGGAGACTGTGAAAGCGCTCAAGACCGCGGCCAAGGCGCTGCGCGCCGGCATGGGCAAGAGACTGTCGCCGCCGGTTCTGCGCTTCGCCTCCGCGCTCGACGATCTCGCCAATGCGACGCCGCAGACGCGCGAAAAGGCGCGGCTCGCCGCCTTCGGCGGGTTCGATAAGCTTCTCGCTCAATTGCGCGACGCGCTGCAGGCCGAGCGCGTCACGCCCGACTCTTTGCCTGAGGAATTGCGCGCCGACTGGATTTCGGCGGATGGACTCGTGCGGCTGGAGGCGGTGCCCAAGGGCGACAGCAACGACCGCGAGGTCATGCGCAAATTCGCCGACGCCATGCTGGCGGTGGCGCCCGATTCCAGCGGCCCCCCGATCATCATTTCGGAGGCCGGCAAGACCGTCACCCAGGCTTTTCTCGAGGCCGGGATCTTCGCCTTTGTGGCGATCTTCCTTATTCTCGCCGTAGCTTTGCGTAATGCAATAGACGTGGCGCTCACGCTCGGCCCGCTGCTGCTCGCGGGAATCATGAGCCTTCAGGCCGCGGAGCTTTTGGGAGTGTCCTTGAATTTCGCCAATATCATCGCCTTGCCGCTCATGTTCGCGGTCGGCGTGGCGTTCCACATCTACTACGTGATCGCCTGGCGAAAGGGCGTGGTCGACATGCTGGCCTCAAGCCTCACGCGCGCGATCTTCTTCAGCTCGCTGACGACCGGCACAGCCTTTGGCAGCCTGTTCCTGTCCAGCCATCCGGGCACCGCCAGCATGGGCGAACTCCTGACAATCTCGCTATTTTTCACCCTGCTCGCCGCCTTTATCATCGTTCCCGCCTTCCTCGGGCCGCCGCGTCATCCGCAACCTGAGGTTGACGCGACTTGACGAAAGCATCTGTTCGCATTTGGTTGTTTCGATCTAACAGGCGCTCCTACGCCAGAAATCGGGAATTGCGCGTCATGAAGAGATCTATGCTGAGCATTGCCGCCGCAATGGCCCTCTGCTGGCCGTCAGCGAGCTTCGCGGCCGATGCGATTTATGGCGTCTGGGCGCGCGATGGCCACCCAACCGACAAGCTCGAGTTCTACGATTGTTCGGGCAAGCTCTGCGCCAAGGGCACGATCCCAGAGGTCGATGGCAGCCCCGCGCCCATTATCCTGCGCTCCGCGGCGAAGACGGGGCCGAACAGCTGGAAGGGCGATCTTTTCAATCCGGAGGACGGCAAGACCTATACGGGCAAGATCACTTACGATTCGTCCACGCAGTTGACGATGACCGGCTGTCTCGTCGCCTTCCTCTGCCAGAGCGAGACCTGGACGCGCCTGTCCGGGCCGCCAAAGCCCAAGGCGGAAGCAAAGCCCGAGGCAAAGGCGGACGAGAAGGACAAGGGCGCGAACGCCGAGGTCAAGGCTCCCGAGAAGGCTCTGGAAAAGCCGGCGGCCAAGCCGGCGACCGCCGGCGAAGGCGCGGCCGCCAAGCCGGGCAAGAGCGCCGGCGAGGCTGCGCCCGCAAAGCCCGGGAAGGTCGCCAAACCTGTTGAAGGCAAGCCCGTCGACGGCAAGCCTGCCGAGGCCAAGGTCGCTCCGCGTCCGCGCCCGAAACCAGTGGAAGAAGAGGCCAACTGACCCGATTTGGGCGGTAAAGTTTATGGTTCGCGGCTTGACGGCCGCGGCCGGGCGAGCGAGCGTGGCGCCGATGATTCAGTCGCGGCCGCCAGGCGCGGCCGCCTCCTTGCCAGCGTCGACGTCGCAGGCGATCCCGAAAGGTCTGTCAGGGTTTCTGCAGGGCGCCCGTCTCGAGCGCCGGCGCGTTGGCGGAAAGATGGAGTGAGCTTCTGTTGACGGCCGGCGTGGCAACCCAGTCCCTTCTGCGCTCACGCCGCGCCCGCGTCCTGCTCTCAGGAGCGACCCTGCTTCTTTCCGGCTGCGATCTGGAATGGAACAAGCCGGACCTCGCGGTTCCGCCGCCCGAACGGCTGCGCGAATCCAGGCCGGCCTCCGCCAAGCCCATTCCGCGCGGCCCGGACTTCGCCGTCAAATTCGGCTCCAAAGAGCTGACGAAACTCGTCGAATCGGCCGTCGGCGAAAATCTCGACATCGCCGCCGCCGCGGCCCGCATCACCCAGGCGGACGCGCAGGCGCGCGTCTCCAGCGCCGCGCTGTGGCCGAACATCTCCATGCAGGACATCGCCCGCACCAGCCGCGTGCCCGGCACGACCACCAATGTCGCCTCGGCCGGCTCCAACATCACGCCGGCCTCGACCTCGACGGGCTCCTCCTCGCAACAGACGACGGCCACCAACTTTCGCGCGCGTGAGTTCGGCTTCTTCCAGCTCGGCCTGACGGCGAGCTATGAGATCGACTTCTGGGGCAAGAACGAGGACGCCTCCTATGCGGCCCGGCTTCTCGCCAACGCCAGCCGATTCAACCGCGACACCGTGGAAATCTCCACCATCGCCTCCGTGCTGAACGCCTATTTTCAGGTGCTGACCGCGCAGGACCGGCTGCGCATCGCCCACAACAACGTGGCCATCGCCGAGCGCGTGAACCGCGCCATTCAGGCCCGTTTCCAGGTGGGCGTGGCGAGCGCGCTCGACACCGCGCAGCAGGAAAGCGTGCTGGCGCAGGCGCTCGCGACCATCCCGCCGCTGGAGCAGACGCTGCGCCAGACCAAGAACCAGCTTGCGGTTCTCATCGGCGAGACGCCCGAGAGCGTGGAGATCAAGGGCGGGTCGCTGACGAAGCTGAGGTTTCCGCGCGTCGATCCCGGCCTGCCGTCGGAAGTGCTGCTGCGGCGCCCCGACGTGGCCGAGGCCGAGGCGCGGCTCGCCTCGCAGGAATTCTCCGTCCTGCAGGCGCGCGCCGCCTTCTTCCCCTCGATCACGCTCACCGGCCAATATGGCGTGCAGAGCGCGCTGCTGCATAACCTTCTGCGCCCCGAGGCCATCGCCTGGCAGGCGGCGGCCAATCTGGCCCAGCCGATCTTCGACGGCTTCAACATTCAGGGCAATTACGAGCAGCAGAAAGGCCGCTTCACCGAGCTTGCCGCGCTTTACCGCAAGCAGATCCTGACCGCGCTGGCGGATACGGAGAACGCGCTGATCGCGGTAAGGGAGACGGAGGCGGCGCTGAAGGCGCAGACCGTCGCGGCGGCCGCCGCCCAGAGGGCGCTGACCGCCGCCGAAATGCGGTTGCAGGAAGGCACGATCGACATCATTACCCTGTCGACGACCCAGACGACGCTCTTTCAGGCGCAGGATCAGCTTGCGGTGACGCGTCTCACTTACTTTCAGGCTGCAACGAGCCTATATCAGGCGCTCGGCGGCGGCTGGTCTCCCACGACCCGGGACGTCGAAATCGCACAGGCAAACGCGGCCTATGAGGCCGACAAGGGCATCTTCCCATGATCCGCGCCGACCGGCGTATAACGATGGCGATTGGCGCGCTCGTCCTGGCGCTCGCCGCTGGCTGGGCGTGGCAGAGCGGCTTTCGCTTCGGCGGCGGCGACAAGCCCGCTGCGGATACGGTGCAGGTCGGGCCCGACGGCGTCCCGCGCCGCGACGAGGCGGTGAGCGTCGCGACCGCGCAGTCCCGCGTTCAGGACGTGCCCGTGACGATCGACGCCGTCGGCACGGTGCAGGCGCTCAATACCGTGACCATTCGCACCCAGGTCGACGGGCGCCTTCTGAACCTCGCCTTCACCGAGGGGCAGGACGTCAAGAAGGGCGACGTGCTCGCTGAAATCGACCCCTCGCTTTACAAGGCGCTCTACGATCAGGCGGTCGCCAAGAAAGCGCAGGACGAGGCCAATCTCGCCAACGCCCGCGTCGATCTTGTCCGCTATGAAAAGCTTGTCGCCGGCAAGTTTCTCTCGGCGCAGCAATATTCGACCCAGAAGGCGCAGGTCTCGCAACTCGAGGCGCAGGTGCGCGCCGATCAGGCCGCGATCGACAATACAAAGACCACGCTGGACTATGCGACGATCAGATCGCCGATCGACGGGCGCGTCGGCATCAGGCTCGTCGACGTCGGCAATATTCTTCATCCCAACGATGCGAACGGCATCGTCGTCGTCACGCAACTGCGGCCGATCTACGTCGTCTTCACCCTGCCCCAGCAGGCGCTGCCCGCGGTCCAGAAGGCCCAGGCCGCCGGCGTCGCGAAAGTGCGCGCGCTCGGCCCCGACAACGCCTCGGTGCTGGAGACCGGCGACCTTGCCGTGGTCGACAATCAGATCGACCAGCTCACCGGCACGGTCAAGCTCAAGGCGACTTTCGCCAATAAGGACCTCGGCCTCTGGCCGGGCCAGTTCGTCAATGTGCGGCTGATGCTCGACACGATCCGCAACGCCACCGTGGTCCCGAGTCCGGCCGTCCAGCGCGGCCCGAACGGCGCCTTCGTCTATGTTTTGGAAAGCGACGGTCGCGCCCATATGAAAAGCGTCACGACGGGACGGCAGGATGAGCAACTGGTCGTCCTGACGTCGGGGCTCGAACCCGGCGCGACCGTGGTGGCGAGCGGATTCGCGCGGCTCTTCGACGGCGCGAAGGTGCATGTGTCCCGCAGCGAGGCGCCGCCCGTCGCCGCCGCGACGACGAGCGAGGCTCCCGCGCCGCCGCCGGCCGAACCCAGGAAAGGCCGTGGCGGGCACAAGGAACGCGACGCAAAGGGAGAAGGCTCTCCCGGAAGGTGATCTGACGCGAGATGAATGTTTCGGCGCCCTTCATCAAAAGGCCGGTGGCGACCTCGCTCATGGCCTTCGCCGTGCTGCTGTTCGGCCTGCTCGGCTATATGCGCCTTTCGATCTCGCCGCTGCCGCAGGTCGACTTCCCGACGATCCAGGTTACGACCCAGCTACCCGGCGCCAATCCTGACACGATCGCCTCGCTGGTGACGGCTTCGCTGGAGCGACAGTTCGGGCAGATCCCCTCGCTCAGCGGCATGTCGTCGCAAAGCTCCTTCGGCCTGTCGCAGATCACGCTGCAATTCGACCTCGGCCGCGACATCGACGCCGCCGCGCAGGACGTGCAGGCGGCGATCAACGCCGCCGCCTCGACGCTGCCACGCGATCTTCCCTATCCGCCCGTCTACGCGAAAGTGAATCCGGCCGACACGCCGGTGCTGACCCTGACCCTGCGCTCGAAGACGGCGACTTTGCGCGACCTGAGCGACATCGCCGACACGCTGATCGCGCCGCAGCTTGCACAGGTTTCCGGCGTCGGCCGCGTCTCCGTGCAGGGCGGCGTGCGCCCGGCGATCCGCATCGAAGCCGACCTCGCCCGGCTCGCGGCCAATCGCATCGGGCTCGAAGACCTGCGGCAGGCGGTCGCCTCCGCCAATAACGCCGGCGCCAAGGGCTCGCTCGAAGGCCAGCGCCAGTCCTATACGCTCGACGCCAACGACCAGATCCTCCAGGCCAAGCAGTATGAGACGATCATCGTCGCCTGGCGCAACAAGGCGCCGGTGATGCTGCGCGACGTGGCGAAGGTCTCGGACGGGCTCGAAAACGCCCGTGTCGGCGGCTGGTACAATGGCGAGCAGTCGATCGTCCTCGACGTGATGCGGCAGCCCGGCGCCAATATCATCGCCACCGTCGAACTGGTGAAGCAGGCCTTGCCGAAGCTGCACAGCGAGCTTCCCGCGGGCATGACGTCTCGACATCGTCAACGACCGCACCGACACGATCCGCGCCTCGATCCACGAGGTGCAGATGACGCTCGTCATCGCGGCGGGCCTCGTCGTCGCCGTGGTGCTGATGTTCCTGCGGAGCTGGCGCGCGACGCTGATCGCGGGCGTCAGCCTGCCGCTCTCGATCATCGCCACCTTTTTCGCGATGTGGGCGATGGGCTTTTCGCTCGACAATCTCTCGCTGATGGCGCTGACAATCGGCACGGGCTTCATCGTCGACGACGCCATCGTGATGATCGAGAACGTTTTCCGCAACATCGAGCACGGCAAGAAACCGCTGCAGGCGGCGCTCGACGGCGCCGGGAGATCGGCTTCACCGTCGTGTCGCTGACGGTTTCGCTCATCGCCGTGTTCATTCCGCTTCTGTTCATGACCGGCATCGTGGGCCGCATGTTCCGCGAATTCGCGCATGACGCTGTCGATCGCCGTGATCATTTCCGCGGCCATCTCGCTGACGCTGACTCCCATGCTCTGCGCCGTTCTGCTGCGCACGGCGCCGGCGCGCACCCATTCGACATGGGAAATCATGTCGCTGTGGCTCGACCGCAAATATTACCGCTCGCTCGACTGGGCGCTCGACCATCAGCGCTTCATGCTCGTTCTCACCGGCGCCACGCTGGCGCTGACGTTGGCCCTGTGGGCCTATATTCCCAAAGGCTTTCTGCCGCGTCAGGACACGAGCGTGCTCAGCGTCGTTCTGGAAGCCTCGACAGACGCCTCCTTCGAGCGCATGGTCGCGCTTCAGGCCAAAGTCGCCGAAGTTTTCCGAAAAGATCCGGAAGTGACGGGCGTCACCTCCGTGCTCGGCGTCGGACCACTCAACGCCACGACCAATGTGGGGCGTCTCACCGTCACGCTGCGCAGCCGCGACGTGCGCAGCGTGAGCGCGGACGCGATCGCCGATCGCCTGAAGTCGGCGGGCGAAAAGACGGTGGGCGCGACGCTCTTCGTCGAGCCGGTGCAGGACATTCAGATCACCACGCGCCCGAGCCGCTCGCAATATCAATATACGCTCACCTCCGCCGATGCGGGCGACCTGCTGCGCTGGTCGAACCGGCTGCTCGATCAGTTGCGCGCGACGCCGGGGCTCAAGAATGTCGCCGCGGAGACGCAGGACGGCGGTCTGCGCGGACTGATGCGCATCGATCGCGACAAGATGGGCCGGCTCGGCATTTCGGCGCAGGACGTCGACAATGTGCTCAACGACGCTTTCGGCCAGCGTCAGATTTCGACGATCTACACGCAGTCGAACCAGTATCGCGTGATCCTCGAAGCCGCGCCCCAATATTTGCGCGACATGTCGGCGCTCGAAAAGCTCTATGTGGCGCCGGTCGGCGGCGGCCCGCAGACGCCGCTCGCGACCTTCGTGCGGTTCGAGAATATCTCCGCGCCGCTTTCCGTCGCGCATCAGGATCAGTTTCCCGCTTCGACGATCAGCTTCGATCTGTCGAAAGGCGTGGCGCTCGGCGACGCGGTGAAGATGATCGCGAAAGCCGAGAAGGCCATCGGCATGCCGGCGACCATCATCGGCGTCTTCACCGCCGACGCGGCGGAATTCAACAAATCGCTGGCGAGCGAGCCCTGGCTCATCCTCGCGGCGATCATCGCGATTTATGTCGTGCTCGGCGTTCTCTACGAGAGCTTCGCCCATCCCTTCACCGTTCTCACCACCTTGCCGTCGGCGGGCGTGGGCGCGCTGCTGGCGCTGCTGCTGTTCAGGATCGATCTGTCGATCGTCGCGCTGATCGGCATCGTTCTGCTGATGGGCATCGTGAAGAAGAACGCGATCATGATGATCGACTTCGCGCTCGACGCTGAGCGCGATCGAGGGTCTGTCGCCGGAAGAATCCATCGTGCGCGCCGCGCAATTGCGGTTCCGTCCGATCATGATGACGACGCTCGCCGCGCTCTTCGGCGCGCTGCCGCTCGCGCTGGCGCATGGTCCGGGAAGCGAATTGCGCATCCCGCTGGGCATTTCGATCATCGGCGGCCTGCTCGTCAGCCAGGCGCTGACGCTCTACACGACGCCCGTCATCTATCTTCAGGTTGAGCGGCTGCGGCAGCGTTATCTGTCGCGACTGCGCGAAACGCCTCTCGAAGAGGCGGCGCCGCGCGCGGAGGAGCCGCCGCCGCGGCGAGAGGCGGCGGAATGAACCTCTCCCAGATCTTCATCCGCCGGCCGGTCGGCACGACGCTTCTCGCCCTCGCCCTGTTTCTGCTGGGCTCCGTCGCTTATTTCTTCATGCCGGTCGCCAGCCTGCCGGCGGTCGACTTCCCTGCGATCGGCATCAGCGCGACACGCCCCGGCGCCGACCCCGAGACCATGGCGGCCTCCGTCGCCGCGCCGCTCGAACGGCGCCTGTCGAGCATCGCCGGGCTGAACGAACTCACCTCGTCGAATTCTCTCGGCAATACGCAGATCATCGCCCAGTTCGACATCGACAAGAATATCGACGCCGCCGCGCGCGATGTGCAGGCGGCGATCAACGCCTCGCTCGTCGATCTGCCGAGCGATCTGCCGACGTCGCCGAGCTTCCGCAAGGCCAGCCAGTCGACCATGCCGGTGCTGGTGCTGGCGATGACCTCCGACACGCTGCCCACGAGCGCCATTTTCGACGCGACCGACAGCGTCATCGCCCAGCGCATTTCGCAGGTTCCCGGCGTCGCCGAGGCGCGCATCGCCGGCGCCGAGCAGCCGGCGATCCGCGTGCAGGTCGATTCGGCGCGGCTCGCAGCGATGAATCTGGGCGTCAGCGAAGTGGGGCGCGCGCTGTTTTCGGCCAACGCGCATTCGGCCGTGGGCGCGCTCACCGGAACCACGCAGGAGATCACGCTCGGCACGACCGACCAGCTCGCGACGCCCGAAGACTATCGCAATATCGTCATCGCCTCGCGGGGCGGCGCCATCGTCAAGCTCGGCGATGTGGCGACAGTCGAAAGAGGCGTGCGCAATCGAATGTCGGCCGGCTGGTTCAATGGCAGGCCGGCCGTGATCGTCATCGTCTTCAAGCAGCCCAACGCCAATGTCATCGAGACGGTCGATCACATAAAGGAGATGCTGCCGCAGCTGCAGGAATGGATCCCCTCCGGCATCAAGATCGAAATTCTCTCGGACCGCACGCAGACGATCCGCGCCAGCATCCACGACATCCAGTTCACGCTGGCGATTTCCATCGCGCTCGTCATGATGGTGGTCTTCGTCTTCCTGCGGCGCGCGACGCCCGTCATCGCAGCGGGCATACCGTGCCGCTGTCGCTCGTGGGCGCCTGCGCGGCCATGTGGGTCGCCGGCTTCTCGATCGACAATCTCTCGCTGATGGCGCTGACCATCTCCGTCGGTTTCGTCGTCGACGACGCCATCGTCATGATCGAGAATATCGAGAGCAATCGCGAGAGCGGCATGAGCCGGCTCGACGCGGCGCTCGTCGGCGCGAAGGCAGATCGGCTTCACCGTCGTCTCGATCAGCCTGTCGCTCATCGCCGTCTTCATCCCGCTGCTGTTCATGGAAGGCGTGATGGGGCGGCTTCTGCGCGAATTCTCGATGACGCTGGTCTTCACCATCGTGATCTCGACAGTCGTGTCGCTGACCGTCACGCCGATGATCTGCGCCTGGCTGCCCCACAGAAAGGAGGCGAGGAAGACGCGGCTCGATCGCTGGGTGGAGGGGGCGCTCGACGGCGTCCTTCACTTCTACGCGCGCACGCTGCGGCCCGTCGTCGATCATCCCTGGATCACCCTCGTCGTCATCCTCGGCACGATCGCGTGGACCGTTCAGCTCTACCGCACCATTCCGAAGGGAAATCTGCCCCAGGACGACATCGGCCTCATCAACGGCACGACGGAAGCGTCGCCGGACGTCTCCTTCACTGAGATGACGCGGCTGCAGCGGCGGGTGAGCGATACGCTGCTCGCCGATCCGGACGTGCTCAACGTCGGCTCCTTCATCGGCGCCGGCTCGCTTACCGCCTCGGGCAATCAGGGGCGCCTCTTCGTCATGCTCAAGCCCATCGGCGAGCGCAAGGCGTCGAGCAAGGAGGTCATCGACCGGCTGCGCAAGGAATTCGCCAAGATCGCTGGCGTCAACGTCTTCATGGTGCCCTCGCAGGATTTGCGCAGCGGCGGCCGCGTCGAGCAAGTCGCAATATCAGTTCACGCTCTCCGACGCCTCGCTCGAGGAGCTGGAGGAGTGGCGCGAAAAAATCGCCGCCGCCATGAAGAAGCTGCCGAACTCGTCGATGTGACCTCCGACAAGGAGGCCGGCGGCCTGCGCGCCTCGGTCGTGATCGACCGCAACGCCGCCTCGCGCATGAATGTGCCGATCGCCGCGATCAACACTGCGCTCAACAGCGCCTTCGGCCAGCGGCAGGACACGATCATCTACACGCAGCGCAACCAGTATCGGGTCGTCTTCGAGACGCCGCCCGCGCGCCAGCGCGACGTGCGCGATCTTGCCGGCATTTACGTGTCGAGTTCGACCGGCATGCAGATTCCGCTCACCTCGCTTGCGCGCATCGAGCGCAGCTCCATGCCGCTCGTCGTCAATCATCAGGGCGTGCTGGCCGCCGTCACCATCTCCTACAATATTGCGCCCGGCTCCTCGCTCGACGCCGCGACAACCGCCATCGAAGCGCTGATCGCCGAGCTCAATCCGCCGAGCAGCCTGCACGCCGGCTTTGCCGGCGACGCGGCGGATTTCCGTAAAGTCGCGCGCGGCATGGCGACTGCTCATCGTCGCCGCGCTGCTCGCCGTCTACATCATTCTCGGCATTCTCTATGAAAGCCTCGTGCATCCGGTCACGATCATTTCGACGCTGCCCTCGGCGGGGCTCGGCGCGCTGCTGTCGCTGGAGCTGTTCGGCGCCGAATTCACGGTGATCGCCTTCATCGGCATTCTGCTGCTGATCGGCATCGTGAAGAAGAACGGCATCATGCTCGTCGATTTCGCGCTCGCCGCCGAACGCGAGCGCGGACTGTCGACCCATGACGCGGCGCTGGAAGCGGCGCGGGAACGTTTCCGCCCCATTCTGATGACGACGCTCGCGGCGATGTTCGGCGCGTTGCCGCTGGCCTTTTCGAGCGGCATCGGCGCCGAGCTGCGGCGTCCGCTCGGCATCACCATCATCGGCGGTCTGCTGCTCAGCCAGGTGCTGACGCTCTACACGACGCCGGTCATCTACCTGCTGATGAGCAAATTGCGGCGTAAGCCGAAGGAAGCGCCGGCGCGGGGAGAAGTCGCGGCGACGTGAGAGGCGCTGACGGGCTGAGTCTTGCGGCGAGTCGTTCGACTTACTGCGCTTCCGTATCCGGATGCTCGAAGAAAAACCGCAGCACCTGCGCCTTGCCGCAATCCTCGATCGGCACATGCCAGAATTTCGAGTCCATATCGGGAAAGCGCTCCATCGGCAGATGGATTTCCGTCAGTCTGGCGTGGTTGTCGAAACCCCGGAGCATCGCCCGCTCCAGAAGCTTCAGAAGCGCCTCTTCGCAATCGGGCACTTCGGTCACGGTGAGCACCGTGTTGTTGGCGAGCGAGAAAGACTTGTCGAAGTAATGTTCGATATTCGCCGGCGCCATGATGTTGCGTCTCCGCTGCCTCGCTTTTGAGGCGTCGCGATGATCGACCGGCCGCGCCCTATTTGCAAACAGCTTTGGCTGTCACGCTTAAGACGCCGTTGCCAGACGATTAATCGCCCGTAACCATTTGGTGAAGCAATTAAGGCGGCTTTGTGAAGGTGCAAGCGCGGCCCCACTGGTCTGCGAAGACCAGTTCCTCCAACGGCAGGCGCGACGCCCAGCGCTTCACCTCCAGTTCAGGTTTCCTGTACGCACGCTCGACGAAGCCGACGCAAAGATAAGCGACGACGGCGATCTCGTCGGGAATGCCGAGAATGGCCTTCAGATCGCTCTCCTGCATGATGCTGACCCAGCCGACGCCGACGCCTTCGACCCGCGCGGCGAGCCAGAGGTTTTGCACCGCGCAGGCGGCGCTCAGAAGGTCGGTATTGGGTTGCTGCGTGCGTCCCAGGCCAGTCTCGCCGTGGCGGCGGCGGTCGCAGGTGACGCAAATGTTGACCGGCGCCTTCAGAATTCCTTCAAGTTTCAGATTGAGGTAATGCGCGCGGCGCGTCTCCTCCAGCATCTGCGCTTCCGCAGCCGTCCCGCGCAGAAAGGCTTCATGCACCGCGCCGCGGATCGCGGCGTCGCGGACCACGACGAAGTTCCACGGCTGCATGAAGCCGACCGACGGCGCGTGATGGGCGGCGTCGAGAATGCGCATGAGAACGTCCTGCGGGACGTCCTCGGGCAGAAACTCGTTGCGCACGTCGCGCCGCGTATAGATCGCCCGATAAACGGCGGCCCGCTCGGCGGCGTCGAAAGGCGCCGCCGGACCGAGTTCGCCCTCGACTTCCGATGCGGCATAAGGCCGCGGGATGAACGTCGTTTCGTCGCTCATCGGCCTGCCTCCAGCGCGGCTGTCAGGCGCTCCCAGGCGGCTTCGTCCGCCGGCAGACCGAATCGCAGCCACTCCGGCCGCTCGGGAAAGGCGCGCGTCAGCACGCCGTTTTCGCAGAGCCGGGCGAACCAGTCGGCGGCGCGCGCATGGCGAAAAAGCCGGTAGAGCGAAACGCCGCCGATAAGCTCGAAACCGGCGCCTGCCAGCAGCGCGTCGAGGCGCGCGGCGTCGGCGGCGCAAGCCGCTGCGGCGGCGTCGCGCCAGCCCGTGTCGGCAAGCGCGCGCGCGCCGATGGCGAGCGCCGGCCCCGACACCGCCCAGGGTCCGATCGCCGCGCGCAGCGCCGCCGCGCGGGCGGGCGCACATAAAGCGAAGCCGAGCCGCAGACCGGCGAGCCCATAGGCTTTGCCGAAGGAGCGCAAAACGACGACGCCCTCCATCGCGGTGAGAGAGGAGGCGCTTTCTTCGGGCGTGAAATCCATGAAGGACTCGTCGAGGATCAGCAGTTTGCCCCTGCGGGTCATGTCCCGCGCAAGCGGCGCCAGTTCGTCGGGGCTCAACAGCCGGCCATCCGGATTGTTGGGATTGACGATGACGGCGGCGTCGAAGGCCGCGAGGTCGGATAGCGCGTCGACCATTATCGTCTGCGCGCCGGCGGCCTTCCAGCAGGCGGCGTGCTCGGCATAGGTGAAATCGAGCACGCCGACGCGGCCCGCCGGAAAGATTCGCGGAAGAAGCTGGATGAAAGCCTGCACGCCGGCGCCCGCGACCAGCGCCGCCTCATCCGGCATGCGATAGGCCGCGCGCGCCGCCGCCTCCAGCGCGGCGAAAGCGTCGTCGTCGGGCAGGCGCGTCCAGGCTTCCGGCGCGATGGGCGGCAACCGATAGGGACGCGGATTGATCCCGGTCGACAGGTCGATCCATGGTTGCGGCGCATTGGGATAAAGACGCCGCGCCGCGTCGAGCCGCCCGCCATGGGCGATAGGCCGCGCGTGATGCGCGCTCATCGGGCGATCTCCCATAGCGCGTCGAGATCGATATGCTTCTCGCAGTGCGCGGCGAGCGCGTCCAGCGTTTCCTCGATGGATTCCTCATAATGCAGGTGCGACGCCTGCGCGCCGATATGTTTCAGGAAAGCCGCGCGCAAATTGTCGTCGGCGAAAAGCCCATGCACATAGGCGCCCATCACGCGACCATTTCGTGAGATGGCCCCATCGCTGCGGCCATCGTCGAAACGCAGCAGGCGCCGCGCGCAATCGTCGCCCGAAGTGACGCCGACATGCATTTCATAGCCATGGAACGGCGCGTCGAAAGCGAGCGCATGGCCCGTGACGCCGAGGAGCGTTTTCGCATCGGTCAGCATCGTCTCCACATCGAGAAGGCCGAGGCCCGGCGCCTCGCGCGGTCTCGCCTTCCATGCCGTGCGGATCGCGAATGATGCGGCCGAGCATCTGATAGCCGCCGCAAATGCCGAAGACGCGCCCGCCGCGCCGCACATGGGCGAGAAGATCAATGTCCCAGCCATTTGCGCGCAACGCTGTCAGATCCGCGATCGTCGCCTTGGAGCCCGGCAAAATCACGAGTTGCGCTTCGGCGGGGAGCGGCTCGCCCGGCGCGATGAAGCGCAGATCGACGCCGGCTTCCGCTTTCAGCGGATCGAGATCGTCGAAATTGGCGATATGCGGCAGCAGCGGAACGGCGATGACGACGCCGTCGCCCACGGGCGCGCGGGCCCCGCGCAAGCCGAAGGCGTCTTCGGCGGGAAGGCGCGCGGCCATGTCGAAATAGGGAACAAGGCCCAGCGCGCGCCAGCCCGTGCGCGTGGCGATGAAGCGCATGCCGTCATCGAACAGCGACGCGTCGCCGCGAAATTTGTTGACGATGAAGCCCTCGATCATCGCCGCGTCTGCTTCGTCGAGCACGACCTTGCAGCCGACGAGCTGCGCGATGACGCCGCCGCGATCAATGTCGCCGACGAGCACAACCGGCGCGTCGGCCTCGCGCGCGAAACCCATATTGGCGATGTCATTGGCGCGCAGATTGACTTCCGCCGCGCTGCCGGCGCCTTCGATGATAACGAGATCGCTCGCGGCGGAAAGACGCGCGAAGCTCTCCATCACTGCGGGCTTCAGACGCGCCTTCCAGTCCTGATACTCCCGCGCCTTCGCCTGTCCGGCGACGACGCCGCGCAGGACGACCTGCGAGCCATTGCCGCCCTGCGGCTTGAGCAGCACGGGATTCATGTCGACGCTGGGGGCCAGTCGCGCGGCGCGCGCCTGCAGCGCCTGCGCGCGGCCAATCTCGCCGCCATCCGACGTGACGGCCGCGTTGTTGGACATGTTCTGCGGCTTGAAGGGCGCGACGCGCAGGCCGCGATTTGCGAAGGCGCGCGCAAGTCCCGCGACGACGAGCGACTTGCCGACGTCCGACCCCGTGCCCTGAATCATCAGCTTGCGGCTCATGATCCGAGAAACGCCAAAACGTCGTCGAGATCATGCGCGAGCGTTACGCCGTCGCGCGGCGGCGGGGCGATCATGACGACGGGAAGCCCGAGCGCCCGCGCGGCCTCGATCTTGGCGTAGGTGAGCGCGCCGCCGCTGTTCTTGCTCACGACACTGTCGATGCGCCGCTCGCGCATGAGCGCGATTTCATCCTCGCGCGCAAAGGGGCCGCGCGCGGCGATGACGGCGCAGCTTGGCGGCAGGTCGTTCGGGTCAGGGGCGTCGATCACGCGCAGCACATAATCATGCTGCGGGGCGGCGCGAAAGTCCGCGACGCCCTGACGGCCGATGGTGAGGAACACGCGGCGCGGCGCCTCGCCGAGGGCGGCGACGGCGGCGGCGTTGTCGGGGACCTCGATCCAGCGATCTCCCGGCTCCGCGCGCCAGGGCGCCCGGGCGTAGGCGATGAGCGGCACGCCCAGCGCCGCGCAGGCCGCGCGCGCGTTCCCCGACATCTGCGCGGCGAAAGGATGGGTCGCGTCGACGACATGGGTGACGCCGGTCTCGGAGAGGTAACGCTCAAGCCCCTCGACGCCGCCGAAGCCGCCGACGCGCGTCGGAAGCGCCAGCGGCGCGGGCGCGCTGGTGCGGCCGGCGAGCGAGGCGACGGCGTCGCAGCCTTCCTGCGCCAGGCGCGCGGCGAGCGCGCGGGCTTCGCTCGTGCCGGCGAGGAGGAGGATGCGGCGGGGGGCCCCGCAACCCGCAAGGGGGCTCAGGGAGGGGGTCAGCACGCGCCCGCCGTCCGCTTCTTTACACACTCTGCGCGCCTCACTCGGCGGCGAGCTTCACGGCGGCCGGGCTGCGGAATTCGGCGAGGAGCCGCTCACGCTCCGGCTCGACCGCCGCGATATGGTTCGCCTTGATATGGCCGAAGCCGCGAATCCTTTCGGGGAGACGCGCGAGCGCGACGGCGGCGGCGTGATTCTCCGCCGTCAGCGACACGAGAAGCTCGTCGATCAGCGCCTCATATTCCGCAAGCAGCCGGCGTTCGACGATGCGGTCATTGTTGAAACGCGTGATGTCGAACCAGGAGCCGCGCATCCATTTGAGGCGCGCCAGCACTTTCATCACCTTGAACATCCACGGGCCGAAAGTGATCTTGCGCGAGCCGCCGAAATCCGTCTTGCGCTGAAGGAAGGGGATCGGCGGCGCGAGATGCAGTTCGAGCCTCAGATCGCCCTCGAACGTCTCCCCAAGCTGGCGTTGGAAGGCGTCGCTCGTGTAGAGCCGCGAGACTTCGAACTCGTCCTTGAAGGCCATCAGCTTGAAGAGATAGCGCGCCACCGCTTCGGTAAGTTCGGTCGAGCCCGGCGCGCGCGCCTTCTCCAGTTTCGCGATCGCGTCGACGCGCGCGCGATAATGGGCGCTGTAAGCCTCGTTCTGATAATCGACGAGGAAAGCGGCGCGGCGTTCGATCACCTCCTGAAGCGCGGTCGACCGCTGCTTCGCCTCGGTCGGACGGCGCAGCGACTCCACCACCGCCTCGACGCTCTTCATGTCATGCGCGGCGCGACGGCCCCAGAGGAAGGCCGAATGATTCATCGGCACCGACTCGCCGTTGAGCTCGATGGCGCGCAGAATCGCGGCTTCCGAGAGCGGCAGATAGCCCTTCTGCCAGGCGTAGCCGAGAATGAAGATATTGGCGGCGATGGAGTCGCCGAGCAGCGCCTGCGCCAGCGCCGTCGTGTCGATGAAGGTCGCCTCCGGCCCCGCGGCGCGGCGGATCGCCTGCCTGATCTCATCCGAAGGCAGCACGAAATCGGGATTGCGCTCGATGTCGCCCGGGAAAACCTCGGCGCTGTTGACGAGCACCGCCGTCTTGCCCTGCTCGACGGCGGCGAGCACCTGCTTGGCCCCCGCGACGACGAGATCGCAGCCGAGCAGAAGATTGGCTTCGCCGGCGGCGATGCGGATCGCGTGAACATCCGCGGGCGTGGGGCCGATCTTCACATGGCAATAGACGGCGCCGCCCTTTTGCGCGAGGCCGGCCATGTCGATGACGCCGATCCCCTTGCCCTCGAGATGCGCGGCCATGCCGAGAATGGCGGAAACGGTGACGACGCCCGTGCCGCCGAGACCCGCGATGAGAATGCCGTAAGGCGTCGCGCCGATCTCGGCGATCTTGGGTTCGGGCAGCGCGGGCTGGTCTTTGGTGTCCTCTTTCGTCGGCAGCGGCGCCTTTTTCATGCGCCCGCCATGCACCGTCACGAAGCTCGGGCAGAAGCCTTCGAGGCAGGAGAAATCCTTGTTGCAGGCGGACTGATCGATGCGGCGCTTGCGGCCGAACTCCGTCTCCACCGGCTGCACCGCGACGCAGTTCGACGCCGTGCCGCAATCGCCGCAACCTTCGCAGACCAGTTCGTTGATGATGACGCGCGCGTCGGGATCGGGGAACAGGCCGCGCTTGCGCAGGCGGCGCTTCTCGGTGGCGCAGGTCTGATCGTAGATGAGGACGGTCACGCCCGGCGTCTGCGCCAGCTCGCGCTGAACCTCATTGATGACGTTGCGGTGATGGATGGTCAGGCCCGGCGGCCAGGTGATCGTCGGCGGATATTTGCCGGGCTCGTCGGAGACGAGCGCGATCTTCTTCGACGCCCTCGGCCGCGACCTGATGCGCAATGGCCTCGACCGTCAGCTCGCCTTCATGCTTCTGGCCGCCGGTCATGGCGACGACGCCGTTGTAGAGAATCTTGAAGGTGATGTTGGTCTCCGGCCGCGACGGCGAAGCGGATGGAGAGCGAGCCCGAATGATTATAGGTGCCGTCGCCGAGATTCTGGAACATGTGCTCGCGCGTCGAGAACGGCGCCTCGCCGATCCAGTTGGCGCCCTCGCCGCCCATATGGGTGTAGCCCTCGGTCGAGCGATCCATCCATTGCGCCATGTAATGGCAGCCGATGCCCGTATAGGCGCGCGCGCCTTCCGGCACATGGGTCGAGGTCGAATGCGGACAGCCGGCGCAGAAATGCGGCACGCGCACGGTGACGTCGGTCATCGCCTTGCGCCGCTCCTGCAGCCGCTCGAGCCGCCGCACGCGCGCTTCGAGATCTTCGCAGCGCATGATATTTCAGCAGACGGCGACCGATGGCGATAGCGATGTCATTGGCGTCGAGCGCGCCCTTGGCCGGGAAGAGCCAGTCGCCGCGCTCGTCCTTCTTGCCGATGCAGACCGGCTGATGCGGCGCGCCGTAGAGCTCCTCGCGCAACTGCACTTCGATGAGCGAGCGCTTTTCCTCGACGACCATGATGAGATCGAGCCCGCGCGCGAACTCCTGAAGGCCGCTGCGGCTCGAGCGGCCAGGGCGCGGCGATCTTGTAGAGGCGCAGGCCGAGATCATTGGCCTTCACCTCGTCGATCCCCAGATCGTCGAGCGCCTGACGCACGTCGAGATAGGATTTGCCGACGGTGATGATCGCCGATCTTCGGATCGGCGCCGCCCGAGGTGATGATGCGGTTGAGGCGATTGGCGCGGATGAAGGCGAGCATGGCGTCGCGCTTGCTCTCCTGCAGCCGCTCCTCCTGCGCCAGCACCGGATCGCCGGGACGGATATTGAGCCCGCCCGGCGGCATGACGAAATCGCGTCGGAATGACGGGCTGCACGCGATCGAGCGAGCCGTCGATCGAGGCGGTGGATTCGACCGTGTCCTTGAGAAGCTTCAGTCCAACCCAGACGCCGGCGAAGCGCGACAGGGCGAAGCCGTAAACGCCGTAATCGAGAATCTCCTGCACGCCGGCCGGCGACAGGATCGGCATCATCACGTCGACGAATGCGAAATCAGACTGATGCGCGGTGGTCGAGGATTCCGCCGTATGGTCGTCGCCCATCAACGCGAGCACGCCGCCGTGGCGCGCCGTGCCCGCGAGATTGACATGGCGCAGCGCGTCGCCGCTGCGGTCGACGCCGGGTCCCTTGCCGTACCAAATGGAAAATACGCCGTCGATATCTGCCTTCGCCGCGCATTTCCGCCTGCTGCGCGCCCCAGACGGCGGTGGCCGCGAGATCCTCGTTCAGGCCCGGCATGAACAGAATGTCATTGGGCTCGAAAAGCGGCTTCGCCCTGTGCATCTGGGCGTCGACGCCGCCGAGCGGCGAGCCGCGATAGCCGGTGATGAAGCCCGCCGTGTTCAGTCCCGCGCGCCGGTCCCGCTCCTTCTGCATGAGAAGCAGGCGCACGATCGCCTGCGTGCCGGTGATCAGCACGCGATCGCGGGCAAGGTCGAAGCGATCGGAGAGAGACTTGCCTCGCCGAAGGCGGAGCCGGTGGTCACGACGCCGGCGAAAGGATCCGCCATTCAACAACTCTCCTGCGCGAAACGGCGATGCGCGCTTAGGTCGTGCGCTAGGAACGCAAAAACGACAAGGAACGAGCACTGTTGAGTCTGCCCGAGACTCGACCGCATTCAGGAGCCGCTTCCGCGCCCGCCTGGGCGCCCACAGGGCTCGGCACACTTCACTGTAAGCCAGAGCGAATGACGTTTTCAAGAACAGATATTATGGGATACACAGGCTTTCGACGCGAGGCGCAACGCCCTGTTTTCGCCGATTTCCAACCCTAAACTGGTCCGACATGAGCCTGCGTCTCCTTCTCCTCGCCCTGCTCCTGACGCTCGGCGGCACGGTTACGGTCCGGGCGCATCCGCATGTCTGGGTCGCCGTCCGCAGCGAGGTCGTCTTCGCCCCCGATGGCCGGATCACGGGCGTGCGCCACGCCTGGGAATTCGACGAAATGTATTCGGCCTTCGCCGTACAGGGGCTTGGCAAGAACGGCAAGCCTCCGACCCGCGACGAACTGGCCCCGATCGCCAAGACCAATGTCGAATCGCTCGCGGAATTCGACTACTTCACTTACGCCAAGCAAAACAGCGCCAAGGCTGCGTTCAAGGCCCCCGAGGACGTCTATCTCGAGGCCGACGACAAGAAGATCGTGACCTTGCATTTCTTCCTGCCGCTGGAGACGCCCGTCGCGGCCAAGAAGCCTTTCTCTTTCCAGGTCTATGACCCGACTTATTTCGTCTCCTTCGCGCTCGAAAAAAAGGACCCGGTGAAGCTCGCCCAGGCGCCCCAGGGCTGCTCGGTGAGCCTCGTGGAGCCGGCGCCGCTCGTCGCCACCGACAATCAGAAGCTCAGCGAAGCCTTTTTCCAGAACATGTCGCCCGGCGCCGATTTCGGCATGAAGCTGGCGACCCGCGCCATCGTGGCCTGCCCGTGAGCACCCTGCGTTGGGGGGGTCTCGCGGCGGGCGCCGCGGCCCTCCTGTTTTTCATGCTCCATCCGGCGCTCGCGCAGCGCCATCCCTTTGCCGTCGGCGGGCAGGAAGCCGCCGGCGCGGCGACCGGCCTCGCCGGGCTGATTCTCTCCTGGCAGAACAAGTTTCACGTCGAGCTGCAGACCGCCGCGCGCGCGCTGAAAACAAGCCCTCACGCCTTTTTTGCGCTGGCGGGCGCAAGCTTCGCCTATGGCGTCTTCCATGCCGCCGGCCCCGGCCACGGCAAGGCGGTGCTCGCCTCCTACATGGTCGCCAACGAGGTCCAGCTGAAGCGCGGGCTGCTGCTTGCGGCCCTTGCCGCCCTGTTGCAGGGGCTGGTCGCCATCGCCCTCGTCGCGGTCGCGGCGCTCGTCTTCAACGCGACGGCCGGGCAGATGACGGGCGCCGCGCAGGCGATCGAGGTCGCAAGCTATATCGCCATCGCGCTGCTCGGCGCGCGTCTCGTATGGACAAAGGGGCGCGGCCTTGCCGCCGCCCTGCGCGCGCGCGCCGCCGGCGCTTCCGGCCGCTTCGTCTGCGAGGCGATCGACGATCCGACCCACGTCCACGGCCCCGAGCTGCGGCCACGCCCATGCGCCGGACCCCGCGACGCTCGCCGGCCCAGGCTTCCAGTGGCGCGACGCATTGGCGACGGTCGTGGCGGCGGGGCTGCGGCCCTGCTCCGGCGCGATACTGGTGCTCGTCTTCACCCTCTCGCAGAACATGCTCGCCGCCGGCGCGGGGGCCGTCATGGCGATGTCGGCGGGCACGGCCATCACCACCGGCGCCATCGCCGCCGTCGCCGTTCTCGCCAAGGATCTGGCGCTGCGCCTGAGCGGGCCGGGCGGGCGGGGCCCGGCCCTTTTCGCGCGCGGCGCCGAGTTTCTCGCGGCCTTGCTCGTGCTGGGATTAGGGCTCGCGCTGCTTTTGGGCTTCGGTTTGTCGCTCGGCGCGGCCTGAGAAACTCTCGCGCTACTGCGCCGCAGCAAAGGTCGTCGTCCGGCGGTTACGTTAAATCGGCAAGACACGCGCTATTTTCACTCGAATAAACCGATTCGGTTTCGAGAGAGGCGCGCAATGACCGGCGATCCACAGCATGACCCCTATGCCGCGCGGCCCTGGCTCGCCTCCTATCCGCCCGGCGTTCCCCATGAGATCGACCCTTCCGAATATTCGACGCTCGTCGACATGTTCCGAAAGAGCGTGGAAGCTTTCACGGACCGCCCCGCCATGGAAAGCTTCGGCGCGCGTCTGACCTTTCGCGAACTTTCGCAGGCCGCCGATCGCGTCGCGGCATGGCTGCAGGCGCAGGGTCTTCAGAAGGGCGACCGGGTCGCGATCATGTCGCCCAACGTCCTCGCCTATCCGGCCATTCTTTTCGGCGCGCTGATCGCGGGCGGCGTGGTGGTCAATGTCAACCCGCTCTATACGCCGAGCGAACTCGCGCATCAGATCAACGACTCGGGCGCGCGCTATCTCTTCGTTTTCGAGAATTTCGCCTTTACCGCCGAGGCCGCATGGTCCGAGATGACCATCGAGCGGGCGATCATCGTCACGGCGGGCGATCTGATGGGGCTGAAGGGCCTGATCGTCAATTTCGTCGCCGCGCCATGTGAAGAAGATGGTCCCGGCCTATCGTTTGCCGGGCGCCGAGCCTTTCTCGCAGGTGCTGAAAGCGGATTCGAAAAAGCTGGCGCCCGTCCCGGTCGAGCCCGACGACATCGCCTTTCTGCAATATACGGGCGGCACGACCGGCGTCGCCAAGGGCGCCGTTCTGCTTCACAGAAATGTCGCCGCGGATGTCGAACAATCCTGGGGCTGGCTGAAATGGTATCTCGAGCCGCGCGGCCCGCTCTACATGGTGACGGCGCTGCCGCTCTATCACATTTTCGCGCTCACCGCCTGCTGCATGCTGATCATCCGCACCGGCGGCTGCTGCCTGCTCATCGCCAATCCGCGCGATCTCAACGGCCTTATCGCGACCGCTCCGCAATTCGGGTTTCACGCTGTTCTCGGGCGTCAATACGCTCTACGCCGCGCTCGCCGAGCATCGCGATATCGGCAAGGTCGATTTCTCGCATCTGGTCATGAGCATTTCCGGCGGAATGGCGACGCAGGAAGTCATCGCGCGCAAGTGGAAGGCAATCACCGGCAGGCCAATCATCGAAGGCTACGGCCTGTCCGAAACGTCTCCCATCGTCACGATCAATCGGCCTGACCTCGAAGCCTATTCCGGCGGGATCGGCTATCCGCTTCCCTCGACCGACATCTCGATCCGAAACGGCGACGGCGAGATCGTTCCGCTGGGCGAACGCGGCGAACTCTGCATCCGCGGCCCCCAGGTCATGCCGGGCTATTGGCGCCGGCCCGACGAAACGGCGAAAGTGATGACCGCGGACGGCTTCTTCAAAAGCGGCGACATCGCCATCATGGAGCCCGACGGCATGCTGCGCATCGTCGACCGGCTCAAGGACATGATCCTCGTCTCGGGCTTCAACGTCTATCCCAATGAGGTGGAGGCGGCGTTGATCCAGCATCCGAAGGTGAAGGAAGTCGCCGTCATCGGCGTGCCCTTCCCGCATTCCGGAGAGGCGCCGATGGCCTTTGTCGTCGCGCGCGATCCGAGCCTGACGGCGGAAGAGCTGCGCCATTTCGCGCATGAGCTGCTGACGGGCTACAAGGTTCCGCGCTTCTATGAATTCCGCGACGCGCTGCCGAAGACGCAATGTCGGCAAGATCCTGCGCCGCGCGCTGAAGGAGGAGTTCGAGGCGCGCGCCAAATGCCCCCCGGACGAAGGCCGGGGGCGCTCGGTGAAAACCGAGATTCAGACGGCGCGTGAGGCGAACTGATCGGCCGCCGCGTCGATCGCCGCATAGACGCCGTCGAGCTCCCCGGCCGTCACGCAATAGGGCGGCAACACGTAGATGGTTGCCCCCAGCGGCCGCAGCAGCAGGCCGCGCGCGTTGAAGAAGCGCATGAGATCGAGGCTCAGCGTCGACCCATAGCCGCTTTGCGGCGCGTTCAGATCGAGCGCGACGATCGTGCCGAGATGGCGCAGGTCGGAAAAGCGCGGATCGCCGGCGAAACGCGCGGCGCGCGCGGCCTGCAGCGCAGTCAGATTTGCGACGCGCGCGCGGGCGTCGGTCGTCTCCCACACATCGAGATTGGCGAGCGCCGCCGCGCAGCCGATCGGATTGGCCATGAAGGAGCTCGAATGAAAGAAGGCGCGCGCGCGATCCGGCGCGTAATGCGCGTCGTAAATCTCGCGCCGGCACATGGTGACGGCGAGCGGAACGGCGCCGCCGGTCAGACCCTTCGAATAGCAGGCGATATCAGGAACGATTCCGGCCTGCTCGCAGGCGAAGAGCGTTCCCGTGCGGCCGAAGCCCGTCATCACCTCATCGGCGATGAAGAGCACATCGTGGGTTTCGCAGACGCGCTTCATCTCGGCGAGCACATGCGCGCCGTAAGTCAACATGCCGCCCGCGCCGAGAATGAGCGGCTCGACGATAAAGGCGGCGGCGCCGGCGCGGCAGAAGGCGTCGAGCGCGTCCAGCGTCCCCTGCTCCGCGCCCTGCATGCGGGAAGGGAACGCGCGCGACGTCGAAGAGCAGGGGCTCGTAAGGCGCGTTGAAGACGGAGCGCGCGCCGGCCGACATGGTCCCGACCGTATCGCCGTGATAGCTGTGCTCCATGCGCGATAACGCGCGTGCGCGCCTCGCCGCGATTGCGCCAATAGCCCAGCGCCATCTTTATCGCGACTTCCACGGAAGTCGAACCGCTGTCCGAATAGAAGACGTAATCGAGCCCTTCAGGCGTGATCTCGACAAGGCGCCGCGCGAGCGCTTCCGCCGGCTCATGGGTGAAGCCCGCGAAGATGATCTGGTCGAGCGATTCCGTCTGCCGTCGGATCGCCTCCATGATCTCCGGGCGGCGATGGCCATGCGTGATCACCCACCAGGAGGAGATGGCGTCGAGAAAGCGGGTCCCGTCTTCCGCCGTGAGCCAGGCGCCCTCGGCATGGACAATCTTGATGGGCGCCGGGCTGCAGGGCGTGTTGCGTGAAGGGGCGCCAGACCGGGCGAGTTGATGACGAGGCTCATGTGAAGTCGCTCAGGGAGAAGGCGGCGGCAAAGGCGTCGCGCAGCGTTTCGCGCGTGAGCGGATCGAGGCGCGGCAGGCGCCCGAGCGCGCGTACGCCGCCGATGCGCGCGATCGTCTCCTGCGCCGCCTTTTGCTCCTCGCCGATGAAGGCGACGCCATGAATGGGAATGTCGCGACGGCGCAGGGCTTCGATCGTGAGCAGGCTGTGATTGATCGTGCCGAGCGAGGTGCGCGCCACGAGGACGACCGGCAGGCGCCAGCGCTGCGAGCAGGTCGATGGTCAGGACATGATCCGTCAGCGGAACCATCACGCCGCCGGCTGTCTCGATAACGAGCGGGCCGTCGACCTTCGGCGGAATGAGCCCTTCGGCGTCGATCTCGACGCCTTCGGCGCGCGCGGCGATATGCGGCGAGGCGGGCAGCTTGAGGCGCCAGGCTTCCGGGAGAATGCGCGCCGGCGCAACGCCGGATAGGCGCGCGACAGTCTGCGAATCCGTTTCGTCTTCGAGGCCCGATTGCACGGGCTTCCAGTAAAAAGCGTCGAGCGCGCCGACGAGCGCGGCGGAAAACGCGGTCTTGCCGACATTCGTGTCCGTTCCGACAATCACAAAGGCGCGCGTCATTGCGTGAGCGCCTCGGCGAGATCGGCGACCATGCGCGTAATCTCCGCTTCGCTGACATTGAGCGTCAACGACAGGCGCAGCCGCGCCGTGCCTTCCGGCACGGTCGGCGGGCGAATGGCGCGGATGTCATAGCCCTTCGCGCGCATCATGGCCGCAAGCGACATGGCCCGCGCATCGGCGCCGACGATCACCGGCTGCACCTGCGTCGCTGAAGGCGCGACGCCGCATCGGCGTTGCAACTCGCGCCCGGCAAGGGCGACGCGGGATTGCAGCGCCGCGCGGCGCGCGTCTCCCGCCTCGCAGATTTTCAGCGACGCGCGCACGCAAGCGGCGACCAGCGGCGAGGGCGCCGTGGCGAAAATGAAATTGCGGCAGCGGTTGACGAGAAACTCGCGCAAGGGGCGCGCGAGACATACGAGCGCGCCGGAGACGCCCAGCGCCTTGCCGCAGGTGTGCACGCTGATCACATTCTCGCGTCCCTCGAAGCGCGCGGCGAGCCCGCGGCCGCCCGGCCCGAGCACGCCCGTCGCATGCGCTTCGTCGACGAGAAGAAAGGCCTCGTGACGCGCGGCGACGCTCATCAGATCGTCGAGCGGCGCAATGTCGCCGTCCATGCTGTAAAGGCTTTCGACGACGATCCACGGCCGGCCAACGCCGCCCCTTTCCCGCCAGCCGCTGATCGCAGCTTCGAGCGCCGTCACGTCATTATGTGGAAAGGATTGGCTCGGCGCGCGCGACAGGCGCATGCCGTCATGCGCGCTCGCGTGGATGAGCGCGTCGTGAAAGATACAGTCCTCGCGCTGCGGCAGCGTCGAGAGCAGCGCCTCATTGGCCGAAAATCCCGCGCCGAAAAACAGCGCGCTTTCGGCGTGAAAGAAGCGCGCCGCTTCCGCCTCCAGCGCCTCATGCTCGGGATGATTGCCGCGCAGCAGACGCGAGCCGCCGGCGCCGACCGGAACGCCGCGCGCCAGCGCCGCCGCCGCGGCCTCGGCCAGTTCCGCCGATTCGGCGAGGCCGATATAATCGTTGGAGGCGAAATCGAGCCCGGCGCGCGGCGCGAGCGCGCGTAGCCGGTCGCGCGCGGCGAGGCCGGCAAGGTCCGCCCGATATCGCTCCAGCAGGGACGTCACGACTTTCTCCGAGATTACCTTGAGAGGTAACGGCGGCGCGGCGCCCGGTCAAGAATGCGCAAGCTTGGCGGCCGGGTTGAAAAAGCGGGGCTCCGTCGCGATGTTAAGCGTTACGGAGGCCCCATGATCCCTTCCCCCGACGCCGACGTCCCGCCCGCCCGCGCCCCCTGGCCGCCCATACTGATCGTCGTGACGCTCATCGCCGGACGCGGGCTCGACGCGCTGACCGGCGGCGCCTTCGCCGGTCTCGTTTCCTTCCCCGGCGCGCCGCTTCTCGGCGGCCTCATTGTGGCGCTGGCGCTGGCCAATGACGTGTGGTGCGCGCTCACCTTTGCGCGGCTGAATACGACGATCCTGCCGCATCGCGCGGCCTCGCGCCTCGCGACCGAGGGCCCGTTCCGTTTCTCGCGCAATCCGATCTATGTCTCGCATGTGGCCGTCACGCTGGGGCTGGGTCTGCTCATGGGCTCGCCCTTCGTCGTGCTGCTGACGCCTGTTCTGGCCATCGCTTTGCAAAAATTCTCGATAGAGCCCGAGGAGCGGCATCTGAGCGCAAAATTCGGCGACGACTACAAAGCCTATGTGGCGCGCACGCGCCGCTGGCTCTAGTCTGTCGCATGTTTCAAAGGGGGTAGCATGGGCGCGCAAACGCAGCTCGATTTCAACGTGCGCGGCATGACCTGCGCTTCCTGCGTCTCGCATGTGGAGAAAGCGCTGAAGGCCACGCCCGGCGTCGAGGCGGCGAATGTCAATCTTGCAACCGAGCGCGTCGACGTGACGCTTGCGCCCGACGCCGATCCGGCGGCGCTCGCGAAAGCCGTGGCCGACGCGGGCTACGACCCCGTCGTCGAGACGATCGAACTCGGCGTCGGCGGCATGACCTGCGCCTCCTGCGTCGCGCATGTGGAGAAGGCGCTGAAAGCCGTGCCCGGCGTCATCGAGGCGAGCGTCAATCTCGCGACCGAACGCGCCAGCGTGCGCGCGCTTTCCGGCCCCGGCCTCGTCGACCGGCTGCGTCGCGCCATTACCGAAGCCGGATACGAGCCCCGCAAGATCGAGAACGACGCCGGCGGCGCCGATCGCGAGCGCGCGCGGCGCGAGGAAGAGATGAAGCAGTTGCGCTTCAGGCTCATCGTCTCGGCCGCGCTCACCGCGCCCGATCTTCATTCTGGAAATGGGCGGCCATCTGATTCCGGCGTTCCATCACTGGTCGATGGCGACGATCGGCGAGGAGACGATCCGCTATCTGTCCTTCTTCCTTGCGACGCATCGTTCTGTTCGGGCCGGGGCTCGTCTTTTACGAAAAGGGTCTGCCAGCGCTGTTGCGCGGCCAGCCGGACATGAACGCGCTCGTCGCCGTCGGCACGCTCAGCGCCTATCTCTATTCCTGCGTCGCAACGTTTCTGCCGCAAGCGCTGCCGGCAGGGGCGGTGAATGTCTATTACGAGGCGGCGGTCGTCATCGTCACGCTGATCCTCTTCGGCCGCTTCCTCGAAGCGCGCGCCAAGGGCCGCACCTCGGAAGCGATCCGCGCGCTGGCGAAACTGCAGCCCAAAACCGCGCGCGTCGAACGCAATGGCGAGACGGTCGACGTCGACATCGACGACGTGCATGTCGGCGACATCGTGCTGGTGCGGCCGGGCGAGCGCATTCCGACCGACGGCGTCGTGACGTCGGGCTCGTCTCATGTCGACGAATCCATGGTGACGGGCGAACCCGCGCCGGTCGCAAAGGCGCCGGGCGCCGACGTCACCGGCGCGACGGTCAATGGCGCGGGCGCCTTCTCCTTCCGCGCGACGCGCGTCGGCGCCGACACGACGCTTGCCGGCATCATCCGCATGGTCGAGCAGGCGCAGGGCGCGAAGCTCCCCATTCAGGCGATGGTCGACCGCGTCACCGCCGTCTTCGTGCCGGCGGTCTTCGCGATTGCGGCGCTTACTTTCGCTCGTCTGGATGCTGATCGGCCCGGAGCCGCGTCTCACCTATGCGCTGGTCGCCGCGGTCGCCGTGCTCATCATCGCCTGCCCCTGCGCCATGGGCCTCGCCACGCCCGCGGCCATCATGACCGGCACGGGACGCGCGGCGGAACTCGGCATTCTGTTCCGCAAGGGCGAGGCGCTGCAGACGCTTGCAGGACGTGACGCTGATCGCCTTCGACAAGACCGGCACGCTCACCTTCGGCAAGCCGCGCCTCACCGATCTCATCGCGGCGCCCGGCGAGAAGGACGACGCGCTGCTGCGGCTCGCGGCGAGCGTCGAGGCGCAGTCGGAACATCCGGTCGCCGCGGCGATCGTCGCCGCCGCGAAGGACAGGGGTCTGAAGCTCGCGCCGGTCGCCAGCTTCGAATCGGTCTCGGGCATGGGCGTCGCGGGCGTGGTCGAGAAGCATCAAGCTCGCCATCGGCGCCGAGCGCTACATGGCGTCGCTGGGCTTCGACACGAAGGCTTTTGCGGACAAAGCCGCCGCGCTGTCCGAAGAAGGCAAGACGCCCTTTTATGTCGCCATCGACGGCAAGGTTCGCGCAATTCTCTGCGTCGCGGACGATCTCAAGCCGACGACGAAGCCCGCCATCGACGCGCTGCACGCCATTGGCGTGAAGACGGCGATGATCACCGGCGACGACGCGCGCACGGCCAACGCCATCGCGCGGCGGCTCGGCATCGACGAGGTGGTCGCCGGCGTCATGCCCGACGGCAAGGTCGCGACGCTCGAAACGCCTGCGCGAAGGCCAGCAAGATCGCCTTTGTCGGCGACGGCGTGAACGACGCGCCGGCGCTCGCCGCCGCCGACGCGGGCATCGCCATCGGCACGGGCACCGACATCGCGATCGAAGCCGCCGACGTCGTGCTGATGTCGGGCGATCTCGCCAAGGTGCCGGCGGCGCTGGCGCTCTCGCGCGCGACCATGCGCAACATCAAGCAGAATCTGTTCTGGGCCTTCGGCTATAATGCGTTGCTCATTCCGGTCGCGGCGGGCGCGCTCTATCCGGTGAACGGCATGCAGCTTTCGCCCATGCTCGGCGCCGGCGCCATGGCGCTCTCCAGCGTCTTCGTGCTGACCAATGCGCTGCGCCTGCGCCGCTTCCAGCCGCCGCGTCGATGAAGCGAGGCGCGCCGATGCAGACGCGCCCGCGCCGCGATTCATCTGAGGACAACAAGGAGGAAACAGCAATGACGACATTCAACGTGAAGGACATGACCTGCGGCATGTGCGTGAAGCATGTCACCAAGGCCGTGCAGACGGTCGAGCCCGGCGCCGAGGTGAAGGTCGATCTCGCGACCGGCAAGGTCGAAGTGTCGCCGACGCCGAAGGACCCTTCGGCGCTCGCAAAGGCGATCACCGAGGCGGGCTATCCGGCGCAAGTCGCGGCCTGACTCTTCGTCGCGCGCTCCTCGCAATGACGGGAGGGGATTTGCGTCGGCCCATTCCACCGTCCTCATCCTGAGGAGGCCGGCAGGGCCGTCTCGAAGGATCGGCCGCTCACCGACGCCTTGACGCAACCGGGTAACGTCTTTCCTCGCCCTTCGAGACGCGCCGCGCGCTCCTCAGGGTGAGGAAAGCCTTCCGAAAGGTCTCTCTGAAAGCCTTTAGAGGAATCGCAAAGGGGAACGCCGCCATGGCACGCTCGCTTCAGGGCAAGACGCTTTTCATCACCGGCGCGAGCCGCGGCATCGGCCTCGCCATTGCGAAGCGCGCGGCGCGCGACGGCGCCAATGTCGCCATCGCCGCCAAGAGCGTGACGGAAAATCCCAAAACTTCCCGGCACGATCTTCACCGGCGGCGCAGGAGATCGAAGCCGCAGGCGGCAAGGCGCTCGCCATTCCCTGCGACATACGTTTCGACGATCAGGTCGAGGAGGCGATCGAAACAGACGGTCGATATTTTCGGCGGCGTCGACATTCTCGTCAACAACGCCAGCGCCATCGATCTGCGCGGGATCGACCAGCTCGACATGAAGCGCTTCGATCTGATGCATCAGATCAATGCGCGCGGAACCTATCTCTGCGCCAAGGTCGCTCTGCCGTATCTGCGCAAGGCGGAGAACCCGCATATTCTCACCCTGTCGCCGCCGCTCGACATGAACCCGAAATGGTTCGCGCCCAATCTCGCGTATACGATGGCGAAATATGGCATGAGCCTCGTGACGCTCGGACTCGCGAAGGACCTCGCGCGGGATGGCGTCGCGGTGAATTCGCTCTGGCCGGAGACCGCCATCGCCACCGCCGCCGTCGGCAATCTGCTCGGCGGCGACGAGGTGATCAAGCGCTCGCGCAAGCCGGAGATCGTCGCCGACGCCGCCCACGCCATTCTGACGCGCGCCCTCGCGCGATTGCACCGGCAATTTCTTCATCGACGTGCGCGTGCTGGCCGAGGAAGGCGTGACCGATATTTCCGCCTATTCCGTCGATCCCGCCTACCCCGCCGTGCTGGATTTCTTTCTGGAAGAACCCATCAGCCCGAATGTCGTCAAATCGGCGTTCCACGCCGGCAGGTGATCGAGCCTCGGGCAAGCTTGCGCGCCGAACATGCGCGCCATGCAATCGGCCTTTTATGTCACGCTCTCTTCCCAGGTCGCGCTCGACAAGCGACTGACGACCATCGCCGAGAATGTCGCAAACGCCGCGACAGTCGGCTATCGCGCGACCGGCGTCAGTTTCGACACGGTGCTGTCGAAAGCCTCGCCGACGACGACCGCCTATGCTTCGGCTGGCGCGGATTTCATCTCGCGGACCTCCGGCGGGTTCATAAAGACCGACAATCCCCTCGACGTCGCCGCCATCGGCGACGCCTGGTTCGGTATTCAAACGCCGCAGGGCGTGGCCTATACGCGCGACGGCCGCTTCCAGATGGCCGAGACCGGCGATGTGCGGACGCTGCTCGGCTTTCCGGTGCTCGACGCCGGCAATGCGCCCATCGTGCTCGATCCCACGGCCGGCGCGCCGATGATCTTCCGCGACGGCACGATTCAGCAGGGCGACAGGCAGGTGGGCGCCGTCGGGCTCTTTGCGATCGACGACGCCGCGACGCTGAAGCGCGCGGAAAATTCCAGCGTCATTCCCTCGATCCCCGCCACGCCCGTTCTCAACTTCATCAGCAATGGCGTGGCGCAGGGCCATCTCGAAAACGCCAATGTCAGCCCCGTGACGGAAATCACCCGGCTGATCATGGCGCATCGCAGCTTCGAAAGCGCCTCGGCCGCCTATGACATGCTCGATTCGTCGCAGCGGGCGGCCGTGCGCACGCTCGGCGCCGGGTAACGCATGGCGGACGCGCTGTCGCGCCTCGGCGACGCCGTGGACTCCTTCATCCACTCGGACAGGCGGATCGCCGTCAGCGGCGTGGTGACGGAAGTCTCTTCGTCGCATTTCCGCGTCGAAGGACTGTCGCAGTTTCTGCGGCTCGACGATTGCGTGCTGCTGGAAGGCGCGGGCCGCGCCTGCCACGGACAGGCGATCCGCATCGACCGGCGCGGCGTGCTGGTCAAATCCTTCGAGAGCAACGCCGGCGTCGGACTCGGCGCGCCGCGTCACGCTTCTCGGACCCATCCGCATCGCGCCGCATCCGGGTTGGAAGGGCCGCGTCATCGACGCGCTGGGCCATCCCATCGACGCGCGCGGCCCGTTGCCGCAAGGCGCGTCTTTGCCCCTCGACGCCGCGCCGCCCAATCCCATGCTGCGCGCGCGCGTCCATGTCCCGGCGCCGACGGGCGTCGCCGCCATCGACGCCTTCACCCCGCTTTGCCGTGGGCAGCGCGTCGGCGTTTTCGCCGGCTCCGGCGTCGGCAAATCCACGCTGCTCTCCATGATGACCCGCTCCGCCGCATTCGACGCTGCGGTGATCTGTCTCGTCGGCGAGCGCGGCCGCGAGGTGCGCGACTTCCTCACCGAGGCGCTCGGCATGAGCGCGGCAAACGCCGTTGTCGTCGTCGCGACGGGCGACGAAAGCCCGATGATGCGACGGCTCGCGCCGCTCGCCGCGACCACCATCGCCGAAAGCTATCGCGACGCCGGCCAGTCGGTGCTGCTGATCATGGATTCCGTCACCCGCTACGCCCATGCGCTGCGCGAGATCGCGCTTGCCGCGGGCGAACCTCCCGCCGCCAATGGCTTCGCGCCGAGCGTGTTCGCCGACATTCCGCGGCTGCTCGAACGCGCCGGCCCGGGGATCGACGAGGGCGGCTCGATCACGGCGATCTTCTCGGTTCTGGTCGACGGCGACAATCACAACGATCCGATCGCCGATTGCGTGCGCGGCACGCTGGACGGCCATATCGTGCTGGAGCGCGAGATCGCCGAACAGGGCCGCTATCCGGCGATCAACATTCTGAAATCCATCTCGCGTCTCGCCGATCGCGTCTGGAGCGCGGAAGAGCGCGACATTGTCGCAAAGGCGCGAGCGATGGTCGCGCGCTTCGAGGACACGCGCGATCTGCGGCTTCTCGGCGGCTATCAGCCGGGCGGCGACGCGTCGCTCGACCGCGCCGTCGCGCTGACTCCAACCATCTATCAGGCTCTCCAGCAGGCCCCGGATTCGCCAGCGAAAACCGGAGTCATTCGGGAGCTGGGCGCGATCCTTGGCGCTCGCGCATAGACCTGCGCCAGTCACGGGTAAGCTTGCAAGTCCATTGCTGTGCAAGATGACGATGCGAGTCGGAACAGGGCGGATGCGCTTTGCGGTGGCGATGACGGGACGCGCGGCCGCATGGGCTCTTTCTGTCGCCGTTCCCTGTGGCTCCGCGCAGGCGCAGGCGCGCGCGGCGCCAAAGGAGCAGCAGCAATTTTGTTCCAATATCGCCGCATCCTCCGAAACGTTGCGGCTCGAACGGCGCCGCAAGGACCTTGCCGACCTCGAGGCCGAAGTCGGCAAGAGACTCGAGGCGCTCGAGACGCGGCAAAATGAATTACGCGTCCTCGTCGACCGGCTCGACGCCTTCGAACGCACGGCGAGCGAGGCGCTCCTCGGACTTTATTCGCGCATGAAGCCCGACGCCGCCGCGGCGCAGATCGCCGAACTCGACGAAGACCTCGGCGCGGCGCTGGTGCTGCAGCTCAAACCAAAGGTTTCCAGCGCAATTCTCGGTGAAATGAACGCAGCGCGCGCCGCGGCGCTGGCGAAGAAGATTTCCGATTTGCGCAAGGCCAGCGCGGGACGAAAGCCATGATCAGACTTCTTTGCGCCTCCGCGCTGACATTCCTGCTCGCCGGCTGCGCGACGGACCCGCGCGACTTTGCGCGTGAGCCGCATATGTCGCCGATCGGCAGCGGCCTCAATTTCTACGACGATCAATTGCCGACCGGAATCACCCGCGCCGCCTCGCTCGGACCGGGCATGAAGCTCGATGAAAACCGCGTCAATCTGTTCCGCGACGTGAAGGCGATGAGCGTCGGCGACGTGGTCACTGTCACCATCGCCATGGACGACCGCGCCAATCTCGGCAATTCGACGGACCGCTCTCGCGAAGGCAAGGTCAATTCAAAATGGTCCTTCCTGCTCAACCTCCTCCCGCAGATCGGCGGAGAGGCCGGTTCGCAGACCAAGCAGACCGGCGCCTGGCAGAACGACATCGACTCAAAGACCGAGACGCAGGGCCGGGGGTCGATCAATCGCTCCGAACAGGTGCGATTTACGATTGCGGCGGCGGTGACGGCCGTGCTGCCCAACGGCAACCTCGTTCTGCACGGATCTCAGGAGATTCGCGTCAACAATGAGCTGCGCGTGCTCATTGTCGGCGGCATCGCGCGGCCGCGCGACATCAACAAGGACAATTCCATTTCCTACGACAAGATCGCCGAGGCGCGCGTCTCATACGGCGGGCGCGGGCGTCTGAGCGAAGTCCAGCAGCCGGCCTGGGGCCAGCAGCTCTACGACACTGTCGTTCCGTTCTGAAAGGGCTTTCGACGATGGCGGCGGCTGGCGGAAAATCCAAGGGCGGTCTCATGGGGCTGCTGATCCCGCTCATCGCGGTCACGGTCGTGGGCGGCGGCGGCGGCGCCTTTCTGGGCATGTCCCTGCTTGCGCCGAAAGAACCCGAAAAAGGCAAGACGGCCGGCGAAGGCGTTCAGAGCGCGGCCGAAAAGCCGGCCGCCGAGGAATCGGCCGGCCATGCGAAGTCCGAGGACAAGGCGGAGGCGCATGGCGGCGCCAAAGCCGAAGCGCATGGAGACCCGCATGGGGAATCGCATGGGGACAAACAGGGGGACCCTCACGGCAAGAGCGACGCACATGCGGGCGCACATGGGGACACACATGGCGACCCGCATGGCAAGGCGGCGGAAAAAGCGCCGCCGCCGCCGCCAGAGCTGCGCGTAAAAGAGCTGCCGGCGCTTGTGACCAATTTGGGCGGAGACAAAAGGAACTGGGTGCGGTTGCAGTCGGCCATTGTCTACGACGCGCACGAGACCCAGCACCCCGAGGCGCTGATTCCCGAGATCATGTCCGACATCACCGCCTTCATGAGCACGATCGACGTCTCGTCGATCGAGGGCGCGGATGGGCTGCGGCGGCTTCAGGAAGAACTCGGCGAACGGGCGACGACGCGGTCGGAGCGACAGGTCAAGGAATTCATCATCGAGTCGCTGGTCGTCCAATGAGCAGACGATTGCGCGTCGCGGCGGCGTGTCTGCTCCTGTCAGTTGCCCTTCTCGCGCCGTCAGCGGGTCACGCCGCCGAATCCTTCGACCTCGGCGCATTATTGCCCAGCAGCGGCGGCTCGATGAGCGGTCGGATGATCCAGCTCCTCGGCGCGCTGACGATCCTCTCCATCGCGCCGGGGCTTCTGGTCATGGCGACGAGCTTCACCCGCTTCGCCATCGCGCTGTCTTTTCTGCGCGCCGGTCTCGGGCTGCAAAGCACGCCGGCGAATCTCGTGATGATCAGCCTCGCGCTGTTCATGACATTTTATGTCATGGCGCCGAGCGCGGAGAAGGCGTGGGAGACTGGCGGACGTCCGCTCGTGGAAGGAAAGATCGGGGAGGCCGAAGCCTTCACGCGCATCTCGACTCCGTTTCGGGAATTCATGCTTGCGAATGTCCGGGAGAAGGATCTCAAGCTCTTCTCGGAGCTGCGGAAGACTGATCCATCGACAATGAAGGATGGCCCGCGCCTCGATATTCTCGTCCCGGCCTTCATGACCTCTGAACTGCGCCGTGGATTCGAGATCGGCTTTCTTATCGTCGTTCCGTTTCTGGCGATCGACCTGATCGTCGCCGTGATCACCATGTCGATGGGCATGATGATGCTGCCGCCCACAACGATCGCTCTACCCGCAAAGGTGCTTTTCTTCATTCTGATCGACGGCTGGAATTTGCTGGTCGGCAGCCTGATCCGCTCCTACGGCTGACTGCCGGCGATGTGCGCGGGGCGGTCGCCAATCCGGAAAGCGGCCTTTCTCGACGGTATTTTCCGCCCCCGGGGCGCCAATGATCGTCCCCCTGGAAAAAAGAAACCGGCCGGATCTTTCGATCCGGCCGGCGTTTTATTTAGCGATCAGTTGGTTCGATCAGGGCATATCGCCGGCGACGAACTTCGGAATCACCGGGCCGCCGATCTCTGCCGCAAAGCGCTTGCCATCCGGAGAGAAGAAGAACAGCAGGCCGCCGATCTGGCTGTCGGTGTCGTAAGCCAGGTCAGACAGACGCTCGATGTCCCAACGCGCGTCCTGGATCTTCACGACGATCTCCTTGGACTCGCCCGGCGCGATCGTGTCGTCGCTCGACAGGCCGCGGTCGGCAAGCAGGTAGTCGGGGAAGTCAGGCTTCGAGGTGAACACCGCCGGGTTCAGGAAGCGCAGGCCAGCCGCCGTATATTCGCCGAGGCGAACCGGCTGCGACGTGCCATTCTTGACCTTGACGTTGATCGTCAGCTCGCGGCCCGGAACCTTGTAGACGCCGCCGTTCAGCTCGGTCGTCACCTGCTCCTTGCCGACGCCAGCCGTGCCTTCCGTCTCGATCGGCGTCAGCGGCTTCTGCAAGCCGGCCTGAAGCGGAATCGTGCGCGGGAAGGTCGAGTTGGTCACAGCGTAACCGACGATGGTCGCCAGGATCGTGAGAGCGAGAACGATCGCGCCGATACGACGGTCGTCATCACCGATCACGTCATCAGGACGGCCCTCGGCAACCTTGATGTAGGAAGCGATGATGCCCTTCCGGATGAACCAGAACAGGATCCAGGCGGCGCCAACCGCCATCCACGGCAAATGCCACGCATAAATGCGGCTGATGCCGTAATGCTCGAGGTCAATGGTCGAACCATCGAGGAGCGTCACCGGATCGGTGAAGTCCTTCATGTCGCCCTTGATCTCAATCCACTGGCCGGGGCCGATGATCGGACCGCCGCCCTCGACGTTGATCTGAGCATGGACGTGCCAACGGCCAGCGCGACGGCCGCGCAGGTTGATCGAGAAGGCGTAATCCTTGCCGATCTCCAGCGACACCGAACGCGGCGCGAACTGCTCGCCGATGAACTGCGCCGTGCGGACCAGAACCGGACCCGGCTCGCCGGCGTTCAGGAACGACACGCGCGGATTGGCCACAGCCTGCGGCCACGCCGAGAAGACGTGAACCTTACCAGAAAGGATCATCTCTTCGTTGACGTTGACCAGCGTCTTCGACCACGCCACGTCATACCAGTTCAGCGTGCGCATACGAAGGAACGCCTGCTGCGACTTTTCACCGTGGGCCGAGGCCGGAGCGACAGCTCCGAGCGTCGCCGCCACAGCCGCCGCCGCGCCAAAGGCGGCGAGCTTGACTAGCTTTTTCATGAACAAACCTCCCAGGTTCTCCTTCCGGCCGGCGCCTCGCGCGCCAGCCGACTTTTTCATCCGCAGCGGATCAGGCCAAATCCATGATCCAACCATCTCCGCCGCGTGCTCTTTTCGAGTTGGGCCGCCTCGCCTCGAGGGCTGCGGCCAAGCCCGCATCAGATGGTGTCGATGACCTTGGTCGTGGAATACCAGCGACCCATGAACCACCACAGGAAATACACCATCATCGACACGAAGCCGGAGAAGAACGCCGCAACCGGCACAACGTCCTTACCGAACGTGCGCAGCGTGCCGCGCTCGACCATGCGGATGTATTCCGGCATCGACGTGCGGACGTAGTGGAGGCCGATCAGGTCAGCCAGGGTCATCAGCTGACCATGCTGCTCGGTCGCCTGGTGGAACGCCGCAATGGCCGGCCAGTTGTTCGGGTAGAACAGCAGACCCCAGCCCAGCGAACCGACAACCGCCGTGATCACATAGGAACCCGACAGAAGCAGGATCACGTCAAGCCAGATCGCCGGAACGATCAGAGCAGACGGGAACACGAGGCTGATCGGGAAATACGTCCAGCCCCAGAAGTTGACGTAGCGGTTGATCCACTCGCCAATCAGGAGGCCCAGAGCCGCGAAAACGGCGCCGAACGGAAGACGGAAGTTAACCCACCAGAAAGCCTGCGACGCCGCGCAGAAGGTCACGCCAAGGATCGGCACGACCGTCGGCCACATACGACGATCCTTCCAGTCAACCCAGAAGTCCCAGTCGCCCGCCGTCAGCATGAAGTGGACGTGGTAGCCGCCCAGAACGGCGAAAAACAGCAATACAAGAAGCATCCAGTCCGTCGTCGCGACGCAACCCGCCGCCTCGGCGACGGAGTTGAACGGACCGACCGCCCCCCCGCTTTTCGATTGTGACATCACTCTTCTCCTTGGTGTTTCTCGGTAAGCCTCAAGGCCCCGAGCTTTCTTTTGTCGCCAGTCCGAAACCCTCTCGCCCCGGACCCGCGCCGAACCCGACAGCCTCGCAGCCCCCGCGCCCGGTTTCCTCTTGCGCAACGCTAACGCAGCGCCGCGAAACCTTACCCCTTCCAAAACCCGGGTTTGCCCGGGTCGCGACACCAAAAACCCCTCCCCACCCGCGTCACGCGGCCAGTTCAGACGAATTCAAATGTCTCTTTTGGTTTGGCGAAAAGCCCGCTCGGACCATCCGCTCGCGCCATAAGGCGCGAGCGGCCCTTGTCCGAATTACTCGGTCAGAAGCGCAACGCCTTCCTTGCCGATCAGCGCGTGGATGCGCGCCAGGATCTGCAGGACGACGCCGAACACGCCGAGAGCCATCCAGCCGAAGAACACGAAGCCCCAGTGCAGCGGAGCAACGAACAGCTCTTCCATGAACCAGAAGGTGTGGCCCCACTCATTGAGACCAACGTTCGGGATGATCATGAACGGGCCGATGGCGACGATCAGGAACGCCAGCGAGTAGCCATGAGCAAAGAACGGAATGCGGGTCTTCGCATAGAAGAACGCGCCAACCGCGATCACCGAATAGATCGGATAGCTCATGTAGAACTCGATGATGTGCGACGGCGTGAAGTCCGTGTCGCGAATCACCGTCATGTGCCAGGTGCCGTCCTGCTCCGTGAAGAACGAAGCGCCCCAGTAAATGGCGATGCCGTAAACGACAAGCCACTGAACCAGGACAACGAGACGACGGGTCTCTTCACGCGGAGAAACGGCGTCGACGTTGCGGTCGCGCGTCTTCCACAGATAGCCGGCAAGGCCGAGACCGGAGACGAGCTCCAGCGGGATTTCGGTCCAGAGGATCGACATCCAGTACGTCTGGAACTCAGGGGCAAACGAATCCAGGCCGGCGCGCCAGCCATAGATCTGCTCATAGATGCGAACGATCAGATAGAAGACGTTCAGGACCGCAAGGCCGATCCACATGCCGCGCAGGTCGACTACAGCTGTTTCTGTAGCTGCGCCAGCGGCGGCGCTAGTCGTCGAGCTCATATTTAACTCCTCCTATGTGCTCCCAGGGAAATGCGCGTGACCGGTTTCGCTCCGCCTCCCAGAACAGAGCTGCTTCGTCCTCGTTTGATTAAACGTGAGGTCTGGAACGTTCCAAAACGTCGCCCAAAACCATCCCGCCCTTTCTTGTCGCGACCTTCGAACACCCGGACCCGGAAGAAAATTCCCGAAAGAACTTCCTCCAAACACCGAACATTCGACCCTGCCGCTTGTTGTTATCGGACGAACACCGACGTCGCCGCCTAAACAAAGCCCCCAAATAGCCCTCCCGGACCAATCCAGGAGACCCCGTTTAGCGTGGCCCAACCATTCCCCCTCGCCAACATAATGACAATATCCCTTGGGATAGCAAAATACTGTCTATCGAATAGTAAGAACAACCCCAGTGGATAGGTTTAGGACTACCCTCTTCTCCGGCGGCAGCTTTCCGACGAGTCTTTTTTGGACAGCGCAATAGCTGTCAATCCTATGATTTTTTCGGCTTTTGAGAGCTGGTTTTGCGCTGCGCCCAGGCCGTGATGTTGCAGTGCGGTAACACCAACCATCGGGGGTAGGCCGATTAACCTTCCGCCCAGGGTCTCACGCCCTCGGTGTCGACCCCCTCCAAAGCCTCGGCGACGGGCACGCCGTCGAGCACGAGGTCGGGCGCGATCTCGGCGAGCGGCAAAAGCACGAAGCCTCGTCCGAAGAGCTCCTTATGCGGCAAAGTGAGTTCGGGATCGTCGAGCGTGTGGTCGCCCAGAAAGAGAATGTCGACATCGATGAGCCGCGGGCCCCAGCGGCGCGTCGGCTCCCGGCCCATGTCGGCCTCGATTTTCTTGACGGCCGCCAACAATTCATAGGGTGAAAGGCGGGTTTCGCCGATGGCGCAGGCGTTGGCGAAATCGCCCTGATCCAGCACGCCCCAGGGCGGCGTGCGATAGATGCGGGAGACCGCCGTCAGCCGCGCAACCCCGCAGGTCCTCCAATAACTTCAGCGCCTTGCGGATATTATCCGGCTTGTCCCCGATATTGCTGCCCAGCCCGAACCCCACCCGCATCTCTCACCCTTTCACGCAAGCGCCGCCCAATGTCGACAAGACCTCGAAGGCCGCGCGATGCTCGGCCACGTCGTGCACCCTGAAAATCTGCGCGCCCGCCTGGGCGGCGAGGAGATTGGCCGCAAGCGTGCCGACGATCCGCCCCTCGATCCTCCCGTCAGGCAAGCCCTTGAAAATCGACTTGCGCGAGACCCCGATCAGCAAAGGGAAGCCGAGCGCCAGTAGCGCCGGGGTCGCGCGAAGCGCCTCGTAATTCTGCTGGCGGCTCTTGCCGAAGCCGATGCCCGGATCGAGCGCGATATGCGCCGCGCTCACGCCTGCCCGCCGCGCGATGTCCAGAGATTTCTCGAAGAAGCGGCGCATGTCCGAGACGATGTCGATTTCCGGGTCCGCCGCCTCGCGATTGTGCATGATCACCACCCCCGCTCCCGCCTCGGCGACGGCATGGGCCATGTCTTGGTCGCGTTGCAACCCCCAGACGTCATTGACGACGGCCACGCCCACCGCGAGCGCGCGGCGCGCGGTGACAGCCTTGTAAGTATCGATCGACACAGGAACCCCGGCCTCGGCCACCAGTGTGGCAAGCAGAGGCGCGAGCCGCGCCCACTCCTCTTCGGGCGGCACCGGCGTGTGGCCCGGACGGGTCGATTCGGCGCCGACGTCGACGATATCGGCGCCCTCCGCCGCGAGTTCTCTGCGCCTGGGCGAGCGCCGCCTCTTTCGAGACGAAAAGCCCGCCGTCGGAGAACGAGTCCGGCGTCACATTGACGATGCCCATGATCACCGGCCGCCGGCCGATGGGCGCGAAAAACCGGTCCCGGGCGGCGGCGATGGCCGCCCGGTCGAAGTCGTAAGTCTCAGTCATATTTGATGTAGGCGAAACGCTGGTCCGTCTCCGGCGTGCCCTCGAGCGCGCCACCCTCCTTGCCCGGCCGCCAGCCGACGACGTCCTCGATCTTCTTCGCGAGCTCGAAGTCCTTGTCCGTTATGCCTTTCGCCGTGTGGGTCATGAGCTTGACCTCGACCCAGGCGTAGGAGGCGGCGATGTCCGGGTGATGCCAGGCGGCTTCCGACAGGTGGCCGACGGTATTGATGACCATCAGCGTGCCCTTCCAGCTGTGCGTCTTGTATTTGCGCCGGATCCAGCCGTTCTCGTAACGCCAGTGCGGCAGCTCCCGGCCGAGCCGCGCGATGACGTCCTCCTCTGGCAAAGCCTTCTCTTCCTTGCTCATTTTCGCTCCCCTAACGGGCGCCCCCGCGAAGGCGGCGGCGCAACTTCTTTCGCCTGAGGCAGATATAGCCTAAACGAGCGGTAAGTCTTGCGCGATCGACAGACAGGGAGCGACATGTCGGCACAAGTGAGCGTCACGGCGACGGCGCGACTGCATCTCGGTTTTCTCGACATGAATGGCGGGCTGGGACGCAAATTCGGCGGCCTCGGCCTGTCGCTCGACTCCCCTGTTACCCGGCTGACGCTGACGCGAACCGACGAAAATCAGGTGGAAGGGCCGGAACAGGCGCGGGCGGCCGAGCTTCTCGCCCGCGCGCAGGCGGCGCTCGCCCCCGGAGTCGCACATCGCTTGACCATCCATGAAGCCATTCCCGCACATTCCGGTTTCGGCTCGGGCACGCAGCTCGCGCTGGCCGTGACCGCCGCCCTTCGCCGGCTGGAAGACCTTCCCCAGGACGCCGCCGCCGATGCGGCGCTGCTCTCACGTGGCGCCCGTTCGGGACTCGGCGCGGGGCTGTTCGCCACGGGCGGGCTGGTGGTGGACGGCGGCCGTGGCCCGTTGACACGCACGCCCCCGGTTATCGCGCGCGCCGAATTTCCGGAGGAGTGGCGTGTGCTGCTCGTCTCCGACCCGACCGCCGTCGGGCTGCATGGCGCGGATGAGCGGGAGGCTTTCATCGCTTTGCCGCCGTCGAGCGCGGAGGAAAGCGGCGAGCTCTGTCGCCTCGTGCTCATGCAGGCGCTGCCCGCCCTCGCCGAGCGGGAGTTGGCGCCCTTCGGCGCCGCCGTGGCCCGCATTCAGGAAGTCGTCGGCGATTATTTTGCGCCGAGGCAGGGCGGCCGGCGGTTCACCAGCGCCAAAGTCGAGGCGGCCATCGGCCGATTGACCCGGGAGGGCGCGACCGGCGGCGGCCAGACGTCATGGGGTCCGACCGGTTTCGCCTTTGTGGAGAGCGAAGCGGCGGCGCGCGTCCTGCTGGCGCGCCTCGGCCCCGAGGCCAGCGCAGATGGACTCGAAATATCCATGCACAAGGGTTTGAATAGAGGGGCGCGTGTCGACGCAGTTTTTGCACGGATTGCCTGAGAAAAGGGTAGAGCAGACGATAGACCCGCGCCGTCAGAATTGCTAAGGCCAAGTAAATCGCCAGCCAGGGAAGACATATGCCGTCGCCGCTGCAGGAATTTCTCGAGCATTGCCACGCTGCGTTCCTGAACGACAACTCTGGCGCAGTCGCCGATTACATCCCGGAACTCACCAAGGCCGATCCCGCACATTTCGGCGTCAGCCTGGCGACGATGGACGGTCATGTCTATGACATCGGCGACAGCGCGGTTCCGTTCACGATCCAGTCGATCTCGAAGGCTTTCGTTTTCGCGCTCGCGCTGGAGCGGCTGGGACACGAAAGGGTCGAGAGGGCGATCGGCGTCGAACCGAGCGGCGAGGCTTTCAACTCCATCCGCCTCACCGCCGACAACCGGCCTTTCAATCCGATGGTGAACGCCGGCGCCATCGCCTGCTCGGGACTGATCCATCAGGCCGAAGGGAGCGGCGCCTTCGACCTCATTCACGATACGCTCAGCCGCTTTGCCGGCCGAAAGCTCGACATCGACGACGACGTCTATCTGTCCGAGCGCGCGACCGGCGACCGCAACCGCGCCATCGCCTGGCTCCTTCATAACTACAATGTCCTGGCATGCGACGTGGACCGCGTGCTCGACGTCTATTTCCGGCAATGCGCCATTCTCGTCACCGCGCGCGACCTCGCCATCATGGCGGCGACTTTGGCGAATGGGGGCCGCAACCCCGTGACGGAAGAACAGATCATTTCTCCTTACGTCGTGTCGCGCACGCTTTCGGTGATGACCAGTTCCGGCATGTATGATTACGCCGGGGAATGGATCTATCGCGTCGGAATTCCGGCCAAGAGCGGCGTGGGCGGCGGCATTATCGCGTCGCTGCCGGCGCAACTGGGTCTGGGGACGTTCTCCCCGCGCCTCGACGATCATGGCAACAGCGCGCGCGGCCTGAAAGTCTGCGAGGCGCTGTCCGCGCATTACGCCCTGCATGTCCTCAACCGCAACGACGACATCCGCACCTGCATCATCGCCGATTACCCCGCAACGGGCCTGTCGTCGCGGCGCAACCGCACGCAAAGCGAGCTTCAGCTGCTCGAAGAGCGGGGCGGCGCGATCAGGATCATGGAGCTTGTCGGCGCTTTGTCCTTCGCGACGATGGATTTCGTGTCGCGCCGACTGACGGAGGGCGAAGGACCGAGCTTCATTCTCATCGATCTGCGTCGGGTGCCGAGCGTGACCGACGCCGCCGTGCTGCTCGCCGACAAGATCATCGAAAATTTCACCCGAAAGGGAATCCTTCTGCTTTTCTCGGGCTTCGACAAATCTTCCGCGCTCTGGACACCCATGGCGGCATGGATGGAGAAATCGCCCAACGTCAGATATTTCCAGCTACTCGACGATGCGATCGAATGGGCGGAGGACCAGGTGATCTTCCGCTACGGCGGCTTCGAATATCACGGCTCGACAAGTCATCTGAACGAGCAGGCGCTACTCGACGGACTTTCAGATGACGAACTTGCCGAAATTGCGGATCTCTGCCACGAGCGCGCCTACAAGAGCGGCGAGCGCATCATTCATGCCGGCGATCCGGCTGCGTCGCTTTTCTTCCTGCAAAAGGGCGTCGTCAGCATCAAGCTTCAGAGCGGCCCGCGTCTGGCGTCGCTTCTGCCCGGAATGGTGTTTGGCGAAATGGCGCTGATCGACACCAAGCGCTCGGCCGATGTCTGGGCGGACACGCCGGTTTATTGCCTGGAACTGTCGATGGACGCCTATCGGCGTTTCAGAAGCACTCACCCCCGTTGCGCCGAACGCATCATGGCCAATCTGGCGAAGCTCCTCGCGCAGAGACTGGTTCTTTCCAACGCAAAAGTCGAAATGCTGAGCGCCTATTGAGGACACCGTGAGGTCATCCCTCCCCACAGTGGGGAGGGATGTTTCATTTATTGCGCAGCTTTGCCGCTCTTGTCTGCGATCTCCTCCGGCGGCGCCCAGACCATTCCGGTCATCGAATTGTTCTGAGCCTGAGACTTGGCCGAGCGCAGTTTTTCCACGGCCTCGGCTGCGACGCGCCAATCCTGCGGCGTCCAGTTTTTGGCTTCCGCGGCGGAGTCTCCGGCTCCTCCCTGCGGCTTCGCAGCGTCCTCATCCGCGCCGGGCGCGCGCCCGAACGCATTGGGAGGGATCTGCTTCAGCATCGACAGGAAGTCCGAGTTCCACGTCGTGTTCGCGCTTATTTGATTAGGCTGCGGCTGGAGGCTCTCCAGCCGCGCCACGGGTCGATTGCCACTTATTTTCATGACGTTTGCGGCGTAACCCAGACCGGCGATCGCCACCGCGATCGCGGAGAGACCAACTATATGCCGGTTCAGTTCAGGCAGCTTTACCATTGACTCGCTCCTGCGCTTTCAGCACCTGGCGCCTTAACGCGGGTCGCGGCCCTGAGTTCGTTCAGGCGCTCAATGAGATTGGCGCCTCTTCCTGCTCCGATGGCTCCTTTCGCGGCGCGCGCGCGTGAAGCTCACGATCAGCCAGCGCGCGATAGCCCGAGAGAATCCGATCAATGTCCATCTCCGCATCCTGCTTCCAGAAGGAGAGATGCGAGGCGAGGAACCGCGGATAGATCGCGTTGACCTTTCTCGAGCGCTTGCGAACGCCGTAGCAGAGATCGTGCTCGTCATCGGCCATGATGTCGGGAATATGCGTAAGATCGGCGCCAAGCCAGGAGATGAAATTGATGCTGACTCTCTCGGTCCAGCAAATCGGCGCCCGCGCGGCGTCGCGAAACGCAGCCGTGTTTTTGAGAAAAAATTCGTGCAACCGCTGCGCCTTCGCGCCGCTCCCCCATAATGATCCGCACATGCCGCCTCTTGGCATTTCGTAATCATCGAAACCCGGCGGGATGGCGCCGCTGGCCTGCTGAAAATAGGCGCACACGCCGTTGTTGACCACATTGGCGCTCAACAGGAAGTAACCTGTATTGCGGCGACGGAAATCGATGAATTCAGCGAGGCGGTCGAGGTCGAAGAAGACGATGTCGTCATCGCATTTCAGGAAAATGTCGTTCTGGTAGCGGTCGACATTTGCGCCGTAATATTGGTAGGCGCTGTTGTAGAACATGGCGCCGGGCGGATAGTCGGTCGACGGACCTCTGACGAAGAGCCGTGCGGGCGCCTCCTCGGTGTCCGGAAACAGCCATTCGCCGTTCGACCCATAGCCGGTGCGATAGAGAACGTCGAAAGTTCCCGGCGGGATGGGAATCGACGCATTGAGCGCCTCGCGTCCCTGCACGAAAACCTTGATCTCGCCCACGCCGAATTCAGCCTCGACGTTGGCGAAGCCGAATTCGGGGAGGATGTCCGGCGTCGCGGCGATGGCGAGCGGTTGATGAAGGGGATCGCGCGCGGTCACATCGGCCAGGGACTGCGCGTCGTCGAAGGCCCGCAGCGCGCTCGCCTGATTGTTCCACCCGCCGATCACGATCTCATAGCTCGGGCCTTCGCCATCGACGCGACGCAGACCGAGATGCGCGTCGCTGCGCGAGGCCACCGAGCAGCGCAGAACAGTTCTTTTCCCGCCAAGCGCGAGGCGGCGTTGATGTGGGAAATACTCTAAGGAATTGCTCGGCGTGGTCTGCGTCACCGGAAAACGCTGGCGCAGCCATTCCTTATCGGCGGTGTTACGCGCGAAATCCCACACATGCCATTCGTCGATAAGGCCGCGTTCGATGGCGCGCTCGACATAATAGGTCAAAAGCGTCATGCGGTCCCGCCGACCGGCGAAAGTGAGCAGGATCGTCCGGGGCCGACGCGCCGCGGTGTGTGTCAACATCCGTCTTTCCTCTCGAAGCTATTAGAATTGGCTAGTGACGGCGCCACAGCCGCGAGTCTGGATAAAGCGGCGTGTGCTGATTCCATGCGATGAGTTTCGTCCGCCATGCGGCGAAATAGCTCGCATCGTCCGGGAAAGTCGGCTGCTCGGCGTCGAGCGCCGCGCCGATTTCGTAATAGGCGTCGAGATTGGCGAGGTCTGGGACAGGCAAGTCGTCAGCGTCGCAGGCCGCCTGCATTTCGAGATAAAGTTGCTCCAGCCGCCGCGCCGTGGCGTTCATGTCGCGTAACACGCTGCTGTCGCGATGCGCCGCGAGCTTGTGGCGATAATGCTGGAGGATGCGCGGATGGTCGGAGGCGATGGTGACGGCCTTACGCACGTAATCCTCGACGCTCTCGCAGACGAAATCGTCGAGCCCCGCGGCCCGAACGACGCTGGCGCAGAAGCGCGAGGCGAAACTGCGTCCCGGCCGCGTGAGCACGGGCACGCCGGCGGTCAGCGCGTCGGCCGCCGTCGAATGGGCGCCGTAGGGGAAGGTGTCGAGGAAAAGATCGGCAAGCGACATTCGCGCGAGATGCAGCGCATTCGGCCGCTTCTGCGCGAAGAGAATGCGCTCCGGCGCCACGCCATTCTCGCCGGCGAACGCCCGCAGCCTGTCGTCGACGTCCTGCGTTCCGGTGAGCAGCCACAGCACGGAGCCGGGCGCACCCTGCAGGATGCGCAGCCAGAGCAGGAACATCTCACGCGTGATTTTCTGCATGCCGTTGAGACAGCAGAAGACGAAGGCGTCTTCCGGCAATCCCTCGTCGGCCCGCGTCAAAGCGCCGTGGTCGATCCGGCGCTTGCGGTCGAGCGGCTGATTGCAGGCGAGGCGCAGCACTTTCTCGGAATAGAAAACCTCACTTTCCGGCGGAACGATATGAGGGTCGGCGATGAGATAGTGATGGTAGGCGCTGCCGATCGTGCCGGGATAGCCGCAGAAGTTCACGATGACCGGCGCCGGGCGCCGTGCGAAAATGCCGGCGCGCGCATTCTTCGTGTAACCGTTGAGATCGACCAGAATGTCGATCTGATCCTCCGCGATCTCCAGCGCGGCGCGGTCGTCGTCGAGCGCGGTGATGTCCGTCCAGTGATCGACCGACGCCTTGAAACGCGCCTGCGTCGCGTCAGCCGGCCTGTCCTCGCCGAAATAATAGGCGAAGATTTCGAATTGAGACTTGTCGTGCAGTTCGAAAACTTCGACGAGCGCGAAGCCCACCGCATGTTCGCGCAGATCGGAAGAGACATAGCCGATGCGCAGTCTTTCAGACCTGTTGCGCGGCTTCGACGCCAGAGGCTGTATGTCCGGGCGCCCGACGAGGTTGCGGTTATAGCGATGCGCCTTTGCAAGCTGGAACAGCGGGTCGTCGGCGTGAAGCGCAAGCGAAATCGGCGACATGCTGTCGAGAAGCTGACGCCGCGTCACATAATCGCTCGGCGCGAGGACGGGCCATTTGCACTGGCGCTGGCGCAGCGCGATCCAGTGCTGCGCGGATTCGGGGAGATCGGGACGCAGCTCGATGGCCTGTTTGAGGACGCCCTCCGCCGCCTCGCAGCGCTCGGCGGCTTCGAGCACGCGGCCGCTCTGCTGAAGCGCGAGAAGTTTCAGTTTCAGCGTTTCGGCGGTGACGCCGGAAAGTCCGGCGATCGCCTGGCTCCACTGATCGAGCGCGCGCCCGACCTGGCCGGCGTCTTCATAGGCGCGGCCGAGATTGATGCGCGCCTGATGGAACTCCGGCTTCAATCGGGCGCATTCGGCGAACGCAGTGATGGCGCCGGGGAAATCGTCGAGCCGGCGCAGCAATACTGCGAGATTGAAATAGGCCATATGCGCCAGCGGATCGCCGGGGTTGAAGGCGATCCAGTTGCGATAGAGTTCGGCGGCGAGGCGCAGCTGATTGGCGGAAGAAAGCGTCTCCGCCGCGCCGAAAAGCTCCGCGAGAGTCTGTCGGCCCGCGCGCGCCTTGTCCGTTTCCTGTCTGAAATATTGCGCGATCAATTCGGGAGAGGTAGCCGGCGCAAGCATTCAAAACCCTTCCGTTGGAAGAAAGGACGCGACGCTCGACTCGAAAGCCGCGCCGGCTTGTGAGCCGGCGCGGCGTTTGGCGACTGTCTCGAAGCGACGCTGTTCTTAGCCGTTGTAAAGCTTGAACAGCGCGTTCAGAATGTCTGCGTTGAGCGCCTGCAACTGAGTTGACGTAAACCCGTCAGCTTGCGCGGTGCTTAAGGCGCCGATGTCGTCCGTCGTCAGGCCGGAGAGGCCCGAGGAGCCGATCGCGCCGAGCTGGGTCGAGGTCAGCGCCGCGAAGTCGTCGGTCTCCAGCGCGCCGATCTGCGACGAGGACAGCATGGCGATGTCGCTCGTTTCCAGCGCGGCGGACTGGGCCGTCGAGAAAGCGGCGATCTGGTCCGAGGTCAGCGCGCCCGCTTGCGCGGTCGTGAGCGCGACGACCTGGGCCGTCGTGAGCGCCTCGATCTGCGTCGTCAGCAGGGCGGCGATGTCCGACGAGGTGAAGGCCGCGAACTGCGCCGTCGACAGCGCCGCGATGTCGTCCGTGGTCAGGGCTTTCGTCTGAGCCGTGGACAACACGCCGATCTGCGCGGTCGTCAGCGCCGCAGCCTGCGCCGTCGTCAGAACCGCCACCTGATCCGAGGTGAGGCCGGTGATCGCGCTCGAGGTGAGCGCGGCGATCTGGCCTGTGGACAAAGCGGCGAGGTCCTCCGTCGACAGGGCGCTGATCTGTCGCGAGGACAGGGTGGCGACCTGAGCGGTGGTCAGCGCCGTCGCCTGATCGGTCGACAGCGCCGCGACCTGCGTCGAGCTCAGCGCGCCGATCTGACGCGTGCTCAGCGCCGCCACTTCGGTCGTCGTCAGCGCGCCGACCTGGTCGGTCGTCAGGGCGCCGACGGCCGCCGTCGTCAGGGCGACGACCTGCGCCGTTGACAGAACCGCGAGGTCGTCCGTCTCGATTGCGGCCGCCTGACCGGTGGAGAGCGTGGCGAGCTGCGTGGTGGTCAGCGCCGCCGCCTGAGCCGTCGTCAGCGCGCCGACCTGACCCGTCGTCAGTCCCGGCACCGCCTTGGCGGCGATGGCGGCGACCTGGGCGGTCGACAGCGCAGCGAGCTCATCCGTGCCGAGCGCCCCGGCCTGCTGCGACGACAGCACGGCGACCTGCGCCGTGGTGAGCGCGGCGGCCTGGCCGGTCGACAAGGCGTCGACCTGCGCCGTCGAGAGACCCGGCAGAGAGGCGGTCTTCACGGCGGCGAGCTGATCGGTGGAGAGAGCGGCGACAGTGTCCGTGGTCAGCGCGCCGATCTGCGAGGACGAGAAGGCCCCGACCTGCGCCGTCGTTAGCGCGCCGGCCTGATCGGTCGACAGCGTTGCGATCTGCGCGGTGGTCAGCGCGCCGATCTGGGTCGTGGTCAGCGCCGCGACTTCTGTCGTGGTGAGCGCGGCGATCTGATCGGTCTTCAGAGCCGAAACGCTGCGGCTGCTGAAGGCGGCGACCTGCGCGGTCGAAAGCGCCGCGAGATCGTCCGTCTCGATAGCTGCTGTCTGCGCAGAGGAGAGCGTCGCGACCTGCGCCGTGGTCAACGCCGCCGCCTGGGCGGTCGAGAGCGTCACGACCTGATCCGAGGTCAGTCCGGCCAGCGCCTTGGTGGCGAGGGCCGCGACCTGCGTGGTGGAGAGCGCGGCGACGTCCTCCGTCGTCATCGCGGCGAGCTGCGTCGACGACAGGGTGGCGATCTGGCCCGTCGACAACGCCGCGACCTGATCGGTCGTCAGCGAGGCGACCTGATCCGACTTCAGCGCCGCGATCTGCGAGGTCGTCAGCGCCGCCGCGTCTGCTGTCCCGATCGCCAGAATCTGCGAGGCCGAAAGCGCCGCGAGATCCTTCGTCGTCAGAGAGACGATCTGGCCCGTCGAGAAGGCGGCGAGATCGGCCGTCTCGATGGCGGCGGCCTGCGCCGTCGTCATGGTGGCGATCTGGCCCGTCGTCAGCGAAGCCACCTGATCGGTGGTGATGGCGACGATCTGATCGGTCGTCAGCGCCGAGAAGGCCTTTGTCGAGACGGCCGCGATCTGTCCGGTGGACAGCGCCGCGACGCTATCCGTCGACAGACCGCCGACCTGCGACGAGGTGAGCGCGCCGATTTGCGCCGTTGTCAGCGCCGCGGCCTGCGTCGTCGACACGGCGCCGAGCTGCGCGGTCGTCAGACCGACAACCGCAGCCGTGGTGACGGCGGCAAGCTGCGTCGTGGACAGCGCCGCGACGGTGTCGGTGGTGAGCGCGCCAAGCTGCTTGGACGACAGCGTCGCGATCTGCGAGGTTGTCAGCGCCGCCGCCTGATCAGTGGAGAGCTTGGAGAGCTGCGCGGTGTTCATCGCGCCGATCTGCGCCGTCGTCATGGCGGCAAGGTCCGCCGTTTCGATGGCGGCGACCTGATCCGTCGTCAGCACGGCGACGCCCTTCGAGGAGAGCGCGGCGATCTGGCCCGTCGAGAGGGCGACGATGTCATCCGTCTCGATTGCGGCGGCCTGAGTCGTGGAGAGCGCGGCGATCTGCGCGGTCGAGAGCGAGGCGACCTGATCGGTCGAGAGCGCGGCGACCTGCGCGGTCGTCAGGCCGGCGATGGCCCTGGTGCTCACAGCGGCGACCTGACCGGTCGACAGCGCGCCGATGTCGGCCGTGGTGAGCGCGCCGAGCTGCTTGGAGGTGAAGGCCGCAAGCTGCGAGGTCGTCAGCGCCGTCGCCTGATCCGTCGACAGCGTGGCGACCTGAGCGGTCGTCAGGGCGCCGACCTGCGCGGTCGAGAGGGCGGCGACATCCGCCGTCTCCATCGCCGCGACCTGTGCGGTCGTCAGCGCGCCGACGCTCTTCGATGACAGCGCGGCGGTCTGGGCCGTTGAAAGGGCGACAATGTCGTCCGTCTCGATGGCGGCGGCCTGTGTCGAGGAGAAGGCGGCGATCTGCGCCGTTGTCATTGCGGCGATCTGATCGGTCGAGAAGCTCGCGACCTGCGCCGTCGTCAGGCCGGCGATGGCTTTCGAGCTCAGCGCCGCGACCTGTCCGGTGGACAGAGCTGCGATGTCGTCGGTCTTCAACGCGCCGAGCTGCCTGGAGGAGAAGGAAGCGATCTGCGTCGTCGTCAGCGTCACGGCCTGATCGGTCGTCAGAGCGCCAATCTGCGCCGTTGTAAGAGCGCCGATCTGACCGGTGGAGAGAACCGCGAGATCGGCCGTCTCCATCGCCACGATCTGATCCGTCGTCAGCGCGCCAATGTCCTTGCTGGCGAGCGCGGCGACCTGAGAGGTCGAGAAGGCGGCGAGATCGGCCGTCTCGATCGCGGCGGCCTGTTTCGTCGTCAGCGCGGCGACCTGCGTTGTGGTCAGCGCCGCAGCCTGATCGGTTGTCAGCGCGGCCACCTGCGCCGTCGTCAGAGCGGAGATGGCCTTGGAGCTGATCGCCGCGATCTGCCCCGTGGACATGGCCGCGATGGCGTCGGTCGTGAGCGCGGCCGCCTGCGACGAGGACAAGGTGGCGACCTGCGCGGTGGTCAGCGCGACCGCCTGATCCGTAGAGAGATGCGACATCTGCGACGACGTCATCGCCGCGATCTGCGTCGTCGACAGCGCGGCGAGGTCCGTCGTCTCGATGACGGCCACCTGTGTAGAGAGGAGCGCGGCCACGTCCTTGGCGCTGAGCGCGGCGAACTGGGCCGTCGACAGGGCGACGACGTCGTCGGTCGACAGCGCCGCGGCCTGGGAAGTCGAGAGCTGCGAGACCTGCGCGGTCGTCAGCGCCGCCGCCTGATCCGTGGAGATGACGCCGACCTGCGCCGTCGTGAGGCCCGCGATGGCGCTGGTGCGCACCGCCGAGATCTGTGCGGTCGAAAGCGCGGCGACATTATCTGTCGTCAGCGCGCCGACCTGCTTCGACGAGAAGGCGTTGATCTGCGCGGTGGTCAGCGCGGCGGTCTGATCGGTCGAGAAGGCGCCGATCTGCGCGGTCGTGAGCGCGCCGATCTGCGCGCTCGACAGCGCGGCGAGATCGGCCGTTTCCATGGCGGCGATCTGGCCGGTGGTGAGAACGGCGATGTCCTTGCTGGTGATGGCGGCGACCTGCGCCGTCGACAATGCCGCAAGGTCGTCCGTCTCCATCGCCGCCGCCTGCGCGGCGGTGAGCGACGCGATCTGCGCGGTCGTCAGCGCGGCGGCCTGCGCGGTCGAGAGCGTGACGATCTGCGCCGTCGTCAGTCCGGAAACGGATTTGGACGCGATGGCGGCTGTCTGATCCGTTGACAGAGCGGCGACGCTGTCGGTGGTCAGACCCGCGACCTGCGACGACGACAGCGACGACATCTGCAATGTGGTGAGCGCCGCCGCCTGCGCCGTCGACAGCGCGCCGAGCTGCGCCGACGACAGCGCCTTGACCTGCGTCGTCGTGAGCGCCGCGACGGCGCTGGTGGTCAGGGCCGAAATCTGATCGGTCGAAAGCGCCGAAACGCTCTTGGAGTTCAGCGCGGCGACCTGCGCGCTGCTCATCACCGCAATGTCGTCGGTCTCGATCGCGGCGGCCTGCGTGCTCGACAGAGCGGCGATCTGGCTCGTTGAAAACGCCGCGATCTGATCGGTCGTGAAATCGTCGATGTAGGACGCGACGATCTTCGCAAGCTGCGCGGACGAAAGCGCGGAAACTTCCGAGGTCGTGAGATTGCCGATTTGCGTGCTGGTGAATCCGGCGATCGCATTGGCCGCGATTGCGGAAAACTGCGCCGTCGTGAAAGCGCTGACGTCTTCCGTCGTCATGGCGCCCAGCTGCGTCGACGACAGCGCGGCGACCTGAACGGTCTTCATCGCGGCGATATCGTCGGTCGTCAGTTTCGAAATCGTGTCGGTCGACAGCAGCGCGATCTGCTTGGCGGAAAGTGAGGCGATGATCGAAGTCATTTTGGCCAGCCCCTAAAGAATCTCTGTCTGCTCGTTGCGTCGGACGGGACGCCTTCCGGACGCGCCGGCAGGAATCGCGTGATCGGACCCAACGATGCGCGCTTGCGAAGAAGCTGCGTCACGCCGGGCTTTGTCGGTTTGAAGGAGACATCGTCGTGCGGATCGGCGACGGGGCGTTTAGCCTTGCAGTTTCTGCAAGGCGCCGCGCGTCCGAGTGGGGCAGATCATCTGCCCGGCCAACACGAGGGCCTGTTCCGCCTGTTGCAGAGCGGTTCGTAAGGTTGAGTTTTAGAACCTGCGACTTAACGGAGACTTAAACCTGCCATGCGATTTCGCACGCAAAATGAAACTCGAATTGCCGCACTGAATGTATATGCGCCTGCTGGCTCGTTTGTTATCGGCTTCGCGTAGATCAGCCTCGCGACAGCCTCTCGACGTCTTCTTGGTTAAGGCCGCCTTTTTGAGCGCGGCGAACCGGGGAGAAGGTCGATTGGCGCGCTATTGTGTTGTCGGGGCGGGATTGAGCGGCGCGGTTGTCGCGCGCGCGCTGGGCGAGGCGGGTCACTCTGTCATTGTCGTCGACGAACGCGCGCGCATCGGCGGAAACTGCGCAACGGCGCGTGATTCCGAAACGGGAATAATGGAGCATCTCTACGGGCCGCATATTTTCCATACCTCCGACGAGACGGTCTGGTCCTATGTGCGGCGCTTTTGCGCCATGACGCCCTATTCCCACCGCGTGCAGGCGGTCTCGCGCGGGCGCGTCTATGCGCTCCCGGTCAATCTGCTGACAATCAATCAATTCTTTGGCAAGACCATGAGCCCCGCCGAGGCGCGTGCGTTCATCCGTTCGAAGGCGACGCCGTGCGATACGCCGCGCAATTTCGAGGAACAGGCGCTCGCGATGATCGGCCGCGAGCTTTATGAGGCTTTTTTCAGGGGCTATACGCAAAAGCAGTGGGGACTTGCGCCGACCGAACTCCCGGCCTCGATCCTCAAGCGCCTGCCTTTGCGATTCAATTACGACGACAGCTATTTCGCCCATCGCCATCAGGGCATGCCGAAAGAGGGCTACACCGCGATGATCGCGTCGATCCTCGACGCGCCCAATGTCGACCTGCGCCTAGGCGAAAGCTTCGAGGCGCTTGCCGGTTCCTTCGCGCATGTCTTCTATAGCGGCCCGATCGATCGCTATTTCAATTATAAACTCGGCCGACTGAACTATCGCACGCTCGATTTCGAGAAATTTTACGCGGATGGCGACTTCCAGGGCACCGCCGTCCTCAATTATTGTGACGCGGAAGTCCCCTTCACCCGCATCACCGAGCACAAGCATTTCGCGCCCTGGGAAAGAGATAACTTCGAGCGGACGATCTGCTATCGCGAGGTCAGTCGCGCCTGCGGGGAGAATGACATTCCCTATTATCCCATCCGTCTCGCCCACGAGCAGAAGATGCTCAAGGATTACATTTCCCTCGCGCGGTCGACGCCCGGCGTGAGCTTCATGGGCAGACTTGGGACCTATCGTTATCTGGACATGGACGTCACCATCGGCGAGGCGCTCGCGGCATGCGAGCTTATCCTGCCGATGATCGCAAAAGGCGCGACGTTGCCGTCTTTCTTTGTCGATCCTGAAGGCTGAACGTCAATTGTGCGCGTGTTCGCGCAGCATGCCGGATGTTCTCTCACGCACCGCCGAATAGAGGGGAGCGAGGTCGGTCTCGGTGAACGTCTCCTGATCGAGCAGCCGTTCGGCGGAGCTGACATGCAGGGCGGAACAGGTTTTCAGAATGTCGCGGGCGCGCAGGAAGGCCTGCTCGACGAGCCTGTTGATCGCCGTGTCGATCTTCGCATTGGTTTCGTCGCTCATCTCGGACTGCTGGGGCCCAAGCCCTTGCAAATCGAGATAGCGCGGACGCTCCACGACGAAGGACGCCTGCCCGAACTCCGGCTCCATGCCGTAGCGCGTGACCATGGCGCGCGCCATCTCCGTTGCGCGTTGCAGATCGTCGGCGGCGCCCGTTGTGGCTTCGCTGAACACCAGCATTTCCGCCGCCCGGCCGCCCAGCAGAACCGTCATTCGGTCGACCAGTTCGGCCCGCGTCATCAGATAACGGTCTTCGGTCGGCATCTGCATCGTATAACCGAGCGCGCCGACGCCGCGCGGCACGATCGAGACTTTCTTTACGGGGTCGACCTTCGGCAGCGCCATGGCGACAATGGCGTGGCCCATTTCGTGAAAGGCGACGATGCGCCGCTCCTGCGGATTGAGAATGCGCTTGCGCTTCTCCGGCCCCGCCAGGATGCGCTCGATCGCAGCGGTGAAATCGTCGAAAGTGACGGCCTCCGCCTTGCGGCGGGTCGCCAGCATGGCGGCTTCATTGACGAGATTGGCGATGTCCGCGCCGGTGAAGCCCGGCGTCATCGCGGCGATCTTCGCCGGCTCCACATCCGGCGCGAGCTTGATCTTGCGCAGATGCACGTCGAGAATGGCGAGGCGGCCGCTTTTGTCGGGGCGATCCACCGCGATCTGGCGGTCGAAGCGCCCGGCGCGCAACAGCGCGGGGTCGAGCACTTCCGGCCGGTTGGTCGCCGCCAGCAGGACGACGCCGACAGTCGGATCGAAACCGTCGAGTTCGCTCAAAAGCTGATTGAGGGTCTGCTCCTTTTCGTCATGGCCGCCGCTCAGGCCGGAAATGCCGCGGGCGCGCCCCAGCGCGTCGAGCTCGTCGATGAAAATAATGCAGGGCGCGGCGGCGCGCGCCTGTGTGAAGAGATCGCGAACGCGCGCGGCCCCCACGCCGACGAACATTTCAACGAATTCGGAGCCGTTGATCGAGAAGAAGGGAACGCCAGCCTCTCCCGCGACGGCGCGCGCGAGCAGCGTCTTGCCGGTGCCCGGCGGACCGACAAGCAGGATGCCCTTGGGAACATGGGCGCCGAGTTCGGCCGTAGGTCTTGGGGTCTTTCAGAAAGGCGACGACTTCCTGCAATTCTTCCTTGGCCTCGTCGACGCCCGCGACATCCTTGAAGCCGATCTTTATGTCCGTCTCGACGAAGATCTTGGCCTTGCTCTGGCCGACGGACATGACCGAGCCGAGCCCCTGCCCCAGTCGGCGCGCCAGCAGGCTCCAGATGAAGAAGAAGATCGCCGCAGGGATGATCCAGGAGAGAAGAGTCGACGCCCAGCCATGTTCGACGGCGCCGGAATATTTGACCTTCGCGGCCTCCAGCTCCTGCGCGAAATTGGGGTCGACCCGCACCGCGACGATCTGCTTCTTGCCGTCCGGCAGAGGCTTTTTGAGCGTCGCCCGCACGACTTTTTCGCCGACGGTGACGTCGTCGAGCTTTCCCTCGCGAAGCAGATCGTAAAATTCGCTATAGGCGACGACATTCGTCTCCCCATAGCTTTCCCAGAGTTGCTGCAACAGCAGAATGGCGATCGCGGCGACGAGAAAATAGCCGAGATCGAAATGCCATCCCCTCTTGCCGTTGGCGTCTTTCTCGTCGGGTCGATCCATCCTGCGGCTCCCGGGGAAGCCGCGGCCTTGACCGCATCCTCGCCTCTTCCCCCTGATCGGCGATTGTGGAGAAACCCGTCGGCAGGGTCCAGAGCGCGTCCGGCTGAGCGCGCGAGATGATTGGTTTTTTACAAAATTCAAAAATCAGCAGGAAAATCAAAGTAAGCGCCGCCCGGAACCGGGCGGCGCTTTGTTTCGTCAGGCTCGCGCGGCTTCGCTCAGCGCGCCCATGACGGCGCGCATCGCCTCGCTGTTTTTCAGCTCTTCGTAAGCGTAGCCGCACTCGAGCATGGCCCTGCGGGTCGCCTCGCGCATCTTGGGGAGATTGCGGCGCGCCATGGTCGGGAACATGTGATGCTCGATCTGGCTGTTGAGACCGCCGGTCAGCCAGTCGAGAAACGTCGAACTCGGCGTATTGCGGGTGGAGCGCGCCTGACGGTCGTAGAAACCCTTCGCTTCGGTCGCGTCATAGACCTCCATCCCCGTGTGATTGAGCACGAAGACGAAAGCGAGAATGAAGCCGCCGAAAAGCTGCGCCGAGAGGAACCACAGCCATCCGGTCCAGAACGGGCCCGGCGTCAGCAGCCCGGCGAGCGTCAGGCCGATGACCCAATGCGCCACGCAAAGCGCCGCCTCGATGTTCCTCTGTCTGGACGCCGCCGTCTGAATGCTCTGCCAGCTCCAGTTGAAGCGGGCGAGCGACAGCAGCGGGAAGAAGAGCGGCACCTGAAAGCGCGGCATCACATAGGCAAGCAGCTTCTCGAACGCCGATCGACGGGCCGTGTCGTTGTATTTGATCAGCGACTTGTCCCAGACGATCCACGGCACGGAATTGATGTCGCCGTCGATCGGCGTCAGCACGCCATCGGTCATGCGGCAGGCGTTGGGAAAGGAATGGTGCAGCTCGTGCTTCTCGACCCACCAGGTGGCCCCGAAACCCTGGAAGAGGGCGATCGCGCGAAGCATCAGACGCGGCTTCGCGTCGTCGCGCGGCCCCCAGTGATTATGGGCGAGATCATGGCCAAGATAGGCGGTGCGCGGATAGTGCATCCCCAGCAGCAGTCCGCCGGCGACCGCCATCAGGCCGCCCTGCGACAGCAGGTAGAAAGCCAGAACCGGAACGCCGACCATTTCAACGCAACGAAGCGTCTGCTCCCAGACCGGAACGTTGAAATAGCCCATTTCGCGCGCCTGAGTTTTCAGCGTCGCCATGCGTTGCGCGAGCGCCCGCGCATCCGGACCGCACGCCGTGTCGGGTCCGGAAACCCTCTCGATGGTGTCGTTCAATGTTTCCCCGCAGCGCCTGATACAGGCTTGTTTTCTTTTTTGCCGCGCCGTTTCAATCGGCTATAGCTGCACGCTTGTCAATTTGTTTCCGAAAGTAGACCGGCCCCCGGAAAAATGATGCAGTTCGTCAAAACGACGTTTCGTCAATTGAGGGCGCGACTCCATTGCGCTGGAATTGTTTAGTCGCGCCGAATTGCTGCGCTGCAGCAGTGAAAGAGGCTCAACTTACTTTCATCCGGCCGAAAGCAGGCTGCGACTAATCGGCGCGGGTCCGCTTTCCGCTCCGCCTGTTTCAAAAAACTGTTTTGCGGGCGTCGTAAAGCCGTTGGGCCGCCGGCGGCTGAAATCGCCACAAATAACTGATTACTAAAGGGGAGTCAGGACGTAACGTAACCACATTGACAAAGCCCCTGTCACAAATAATGAGTGGGGCAGGCCGTCCTCGCCCCTCGAATCTTCCGTAAGAGGAATTCCCCTAGATGAAAATCACGATGATCGGCTCCGGCTATGTGGGGCTCGTTTCTGGCGCTTGCTTTGCGGATTTCGGTCACGACGTGATTTGCGTCGATTCCGACGCTTCCAAGATTGATCGCCTCAATCGGGGTGAGATTCCGATCTACGAGCCCGGGCTCGATGAGCTGGTCGCCAATAACGTCAAGCAGAACCGCCTGTCCTTCACCACGGATCTCGCCCCGGCGGTGAAGGGCGCCGACGCCGTCTTCATTGCGGTCGGCACGCCGTCGCGCCGTGGCGACGGACACGCCGACCTTTCCTATGTCTACGCCGCGGCCAAGACGATCGCCGGCGCGCTCGATGGCTTCACGGTCGTCGTCAACAAATCCACCGTCCCCGTCGGCACGGGCGACGAGGTCGAGCGCATCATCCGCGACGTCAATCCGAACGCCGATTTCACGGTCGTCTCCAATCCGGAATTCCTGCGCGAAGGCGCGGCCATCGAGGATTTCAAGCGTCCCGACCGCGTCGTCATCGGGATCGAGGACCCGCGCGCGCGCGATGTGATGGAAGAAATCTACCGGCCGCTGTCGCTCAATGCGCCGCCGCTCGTTTTCGTCGGGCGCCGCACGTCCGAACTCACCAAATATGCGGCCAACGCCTTTCTGGCGACCAAGATCACCTTCATCAACGAGATCGCCGATCTGTGCGAGAAAGTCGGCGCCGACGTGCAGGAGGTCGCCCGCGGCATCGGCCTCGACAAGCGCATCGGCGCCAAATTCCTTCACGCCGGTCCGGGCTATGGCGGCTCCTGCTTCCCCAAGGACACGCTGGCGCTGATCAAGACAGGCCAGGACGAGGGGTCGAGTCTGCGCATCGTCGAGACGGTGGTGGCGGTGAACGACGCCCGCAAGCGCGCCATGGCGCGCAAGATCATCCTGGCGCTCGGCGGCTCGGTGCGCGGCAAGAAGATTGCGCTGCTCGGCCTCGCCTTCAAACCCAACACGGACGACATGCGCGACGCGCCGTCGCTCGCGATCGTCGCCTCGCTCGCGGGCGATGGGGCGGACGTGCACGCCTATGACCCGGAAAGCATGGATCAGGCGCGTCCGCTGATGCCGGAGGTGACGTTCCACGACGACGCCTATTCGGCGCTCGAGGGCGCCGACGCGGTCGCCATCGTGACGGAATGGGATGCGTTCCGCGCGCTCGACCTCGATCGCGTGAAAAGCCTTCTCAAGCAGCCCGTGATCGTCGACCTTCGCAACGTCTACCGACCCGCGGACGTGCGCAAGCGCGGCTTCACCTATGTCAGCATCGGGCGCCGGTAAGCTCGGCTCCGCGCCGCGCGCCTTGCCGCGCGCGGCGTCGCCGTCGTAAACTTGACGCGTCATTCACTCGCGGAGTCGCTGACATGACGCTCCGACTCGCCGTCACCGGCCTCACCGGCCAGGTCGTCAGCGCGCTGATAGAGCGCGCGGGCAAGGACGTGGAAATCACCGCTCTGGGGCGGCCGCAACTCGACCTCGGCTTGCGAACCGCCGTTCTGGCCGGCTTGCGCCACGCCCGCTGCGACGTCATCATCAACGCCGCCGCCTATACCGCCGTCGACAAGGCGGAAAGCGAGGCCGACGTCGCCATGCGCGTCAATTGCGAGGGCGCGGCGCATGTCGCCGAAGCCGCGGCGGAGCTGAATGCGCCGCTGTTGCACCTCTCGACGGATTACGTCTTCGACGGAAGGCTCTCGCGGCCCTATCGAGAGGACGATCCCACGGGTCCGACAAGCGCCTATGGCCGCTCAAAGCTCGCAGGCGAGGAGAAGATCCGAGCGCTGCATCCCAACCATGTGATCCTGCGGACCGCGTGGGTCTACAGTCCCTTCGGCGCCAATTTCGTCAAGACGATGCTCCGCCTCGGCGAGACGCGCGAAGAGGTCGGCGTCGTCGCCGATCAGCTCGGCAATCCGACGAGCGCCCTCGATATCGCAGACGCGCTGCTCGCCATCGCCCGGCGCGTGACGACCGACGCGTCACCATCGTTGCGCGGGGTTTTCAATCTCGCCGGACAAGGCGAAGCAAGCTGGGCCGATCTGGCGGAAGCGACGTTCGAGACCGCCGAAAAATTCGGGCGCAGGCGCGTCAGGGTGCGGCGCATTACCACCGCCGACTATCCGACGCCCGCGCTTCGACCCGCGAATTCGCGGCTCGACACGACGAAGCTCGGCGAAATTTACGGCCTCGCCTTGCCGCCGTGGCGGCAATCGCTCGACGGCTGTGTCACGCGCCTGTTGCAGCACCCTCAGTAATCGAACGACGCAGCCGCACCGCGAGCGCCTCCGCGTCGAACAGCGCCGCAGCGTCGATCTCCGGCGCCGTCCCCTGACGGCGCGGCGAGAACTTGCCGATCATCGGCTCCGCCCGCGCCACGGCGGTCTCGATCGCGTCGGCCAATGCGGCTGGTTCCGAGAGTTCGATTGACAATATGTCGTCGAAGCGACGCCGCAGGCTGCGGCCCTCGAATTCATTGGTGACAGTGACGAGGCCGGCCTCCGCCATTTCGAGCGGCGGATAGCTCGGATGCGGCGAGAGCATCAGTGAAACGCCGACGCTCGCCCGGCTCAGATAGTCGCCATATTGCGCGAGGCTCACCTTGCCGGGAACCTCCGCATTCTGCACGGGATAAAACTGCGACGGCGCAAAATTCTCGCCAAGGAACGCAATGCGCCAGCGACTCGCGCGAATGGGATCACGCTGCTGCCAGCAAAACAGCGCGTCGATGATGAGCTCGAAGGCGTTGCGCGCCACATGCGGACGTCCGTAAACGATCAGCAGCCTTTCGCGCGGGGCCGGACGAAGCGCCGAGGCGAGCTCGGGATTCATCGCATAGGGAAGGCAATAGCTTTCGGTGAAGGGATAGTTGGAAGTGACGCTGGAATAGAGCTCCTCGGAATTGATGATGGCGATCGTCGGACTCGCGTTTCGATAGGTAGACGCGGCCAGCGCGTAACGGGCGCCCCGGCCCTGAAAATAGGGCTCTTCGTCCTGGATGACGTAAAGCAAAGGCAAGGCGCGACCGAAGAGGCGCGCGCGATCGCGCTCGAGATTGCGGGCCAGAATTGCTGTCCACCATGCGGTTGCAATGAAGACGTCGCCGGCGCGCAGGTCGAGCCGCCCGCCCTCGCGCTGATATGCGTCGACGAGGAGGCTGCGCCCGGTGTCGAGAGTGGCTGCATAGGGCGCGGGCGTAAAGTCGGGAAAGGCGTCATAGGCGGCCGACTCTACGTCTGCATCCGTCGTGACGATGCGCCGGTCGAAATCGTCGCCTAGCGCCCGGGCGAGATCATCGAAGAGCCTGAGCGCCGTCGCGACGCCCCCGAAGGTCTGACGCGGATTGACGGTCGGCGTCAGCAGATTGAGGCGCGGGCGCCTGTTTCGCGAGGGATAGGACAGCAGCGGCCTTGTTTCAGCAATGCCCTTTTCCTGCGGACGAAGGCCGTCGTCGACGTTGCCAAGACAGGGGCGAAAGACCTTCAACCGATGCGCGGGAAGATCATCCGGGCCACGCAGGGCAAGCAGCGTCTGCGGCATGGGATAAAGATCGCGCCGCGCCACCTTCAGCCATTCGAAGCCCCGCGACTCCGCGACCATCAGCAACACGCGCTCGATTGCATGCGCGAGCGTGCCGTCGACATGCCCGCCCTCCTCGGGAAAGTCGTCGAAACCGAGACCGAGATCGAGCAGCGGGCGGAAGGCGGCGCTGCGCCCGAAGAACATCGAGCCCGAGGGGAACTCCAGCACGAGATTCTTGTCGATCTCGACGCCCATGCGCTTCATGAGGCCGCGCGCGAGATCGTAATCATAACCCCAGTTCAACACGCCGCGAAGGTCGAACAAATGCTGCGGAAAGACGACGCCGATGCGTGGATCGTCGAAGAGCGCGAGGTTGGAGCTGGCGATCTGCGGCGATCCGATAAGCGTGTCGAAAAGATAATCGCCCCACCGCGCGAGCGCCGCGCCGCCATGAGGCGACCGCTTGGCGTGAAGATGCAGGAACAGCTCGTATTGGTCGTAGACGTCGCGGAAGCCTACAAATTTCGCGGCGATGTCGCGGCCTCTGTTCGGCAGCACGCGAATCTCGACGCGCCCCTTCGACCAGCCGTCGCTCTCACGTGCGAGGCGCGCTTTCTTCTCCTGCGTATCCGTCGACAGAAAAAGGTCGACGTCAACCGGCACATTCGCGATCTTTTCCAAAAGGAGCGAGAGGCCTTCGGGATAAAAAACGTGAACGATCGCCGCGATCGGTCCCCGATGCGAGGGGCGCGCGGCATAGTCGAAAGGCGTCGCGAGCGCGAAATCCAACTCATTGGCCGGGCGTCGAGACGGCACGACGCCATCTTCTCTGATCAACTCATAAGTGTAATGATAATTCACCGCCTGTGCGCGCAGCGGATCATTGACCGGATTCCGGCGGCGTCCGAGCGGCGGATCATAGGTCGCCGCAAGCTGTCTCAGCACCGCCCCGATCGTTCCCCTCGCGCCATGCTCGCGCCAGCATCTCGGCCCGTGTCGCGCCACATTTCGCGGCGGCAGGAAAACGCCGACAGGCGAATCGATCAGTTTCGCGGCCTCCAGCATCGCCGCGCCGAAGAGCGCAACCCCGCCGCGAGTGGTGAGAATAACCCAGCCATTGCGCAAATGCCGGCGCGCCGCCTGAAAGACGGTTTCCTGTTTCATGCGAAAATCATATACTACAGGTTAAGTTTAACGCCAGCTCCCGACCGCCCCATGATCGCGCTCGACGATGTCTACAAATATTACCGCACGCATGGCCATCGGAAGGTCGTGCTCGATCACGTTTCCCTGGAGTTTCAGGCGGGACGCAGCTACGGCGTGCTCGGCGTGAATGGGGCCGGGAAGTCGACGCTGATGCGGATTCTCGCTGGCACGGAACTCCCCAATGGCGGCCGCGTGCGGCGCAGGGCGCGCGTCTCCTGGCCGCTGGGCTTCAGCGGCGGTCTGCATTCGAGGCTGACAGGGCGCGAGAATGCGAGATTCGTCGCCCGTGTCTACGGTCAGGACCCGCGCGCGGTGATTTCATTTGTAGAAGATTTTGCCGATATCGGCGCCTATATGGACGTGCCTATCATCACCTATTCCTCCGGGATGATCGCGCGTCTCGCCTTCGGGCTCAGTCTCGCGATCGATTTCGACTGCTATCTGATCGACGAAACCACCGCCGTCGGCGACGCGCGCTTCGCCGCGAGATGCAAGGAAGAATTCGACCGGCGCCGGCGAAAGGCCGACATCATCATGGTCTCCCACGCTCTCGGAACCATCCGCGACTATTGCGATCGGGGGATCGTCCTCGCCGGCGGCCAGATGCACATATTCCGCAATCTGGACGAAGCCATCGAACTCTACAAGAAGCTCAATGCCTGACTCGAATCCAGAGCACGACGGTCGCCAGATTGCGCTCCCCCCTCCACATGCGGCGATCCCTGCGGATCAGGCCGCAGTGGTTGCACAAAATATCTCCAGAGCGCTGAAGCGCGCGGCCAACAAATCGCGCGCGCCGGTCAGCATCGTCACCGGCGGCGCCTATATGTCGCGGCCGGGCGACAGGCTGCTGCGTTCGGGGATTATTGCGAGTTTCGCCATCGTCGTGATCCTGCCGCTGCTTGCCGCCTCGATCTATTGGGGGCTGATCGCCAGCAAGCAATATGTGACCGAAGCGAAATTCGCGCTGCAAACATCGGACGGCCCCTCTTTCGAAGCGCTCGGCGTTTCGACGCAGGACAACAGACAGATTCAGGATTCGCAAGTTGTCGTGCGCTACATTCTCAGCCGCGCGATGGTCGACGAACTCGACAAGTCCATCAATCTGCGCGGCAAATTTTCGCAAGCCGACTATCTGTCGCGCTTCGACCCGGTCGACCCGATCGAGAAACTGGAAAAATACTGGAGAAAGCGCGTGGATGCGACCGTCGACATGATGTCGGGGATCGTCTCGTTCCAGATCCGCGCTTTCACGCCCGCCAATTCCCTCGTCATCGCGCAAAAAGTCGTCGAGCTTTCGGAAAGGCTCGTCAATGAACTCTCCACCCGAACGCGACGCGACGCGGTGAGTCAGACGCAGGCCGAGGTCGCGCGCGCCGAAGCGCGGCTGAAATCGGCGACGGCGACGATGCGGGACGCGCGCAACTCGGAAGGCGTGCTGGACGCGCCCGCGGCGGCGGACGCCATCAACAAGGTGCTGACGCAATTGCGGCTCGATCTTGCGACAACGGAAGAGAATCTCGCTTCCTTACAGTCGAGCGCGCCAACGCAGCAGTCGCCGCAGATGCGCCTGCTCGCCGCGCGCGCCGAAAGCCTGAAAAAGCAGATCGCGGACTATTCGGCCGCGATCGCCAGCAAGGAAGACAAGACCGCGCTGGCCAATCGCGCCAGCGCGCTCTCGGCTCCCGAAGTCGAGCTGAAATTCGCCGAACAACAATATGGCGCGGCGTCGGCGGCCTATGAAGCCGCCCGGATCGATCTGGAGCGGCAGCGGACCTATCTGGCGCTGTTCCTGCGCCCCACATTGGCGGAGAAAGCCATCTATCCGCGCCGCTTTCTCGAATGGTCGATCATCGTCGGCCCGGCGGTCCTGATCTGGGCGCTGCTCCTCGGACTGGCTTTGATGGCGCGCGACCACATGGCCAGATAGGCCAAAAATTTCGTCAGGTCGTCTGATCGGCGACGCTCGCCACGATGAGGACGATGATGGCCCATGCAATCAGCAGCGCGCCGAACAGGAGCGAGCTATTGGCCAATACTTTCGGATAGGTCGCAGCCTCCGGGAAGGTCGGAGGCACGATTGTGACGAGATAAAGCTGCTGGCGCTCGAGGTCCTGTCGCGCGCTCTCATAAGCAGCGAGGGCGATCGAGTAGAACTCGCTCCGCGAACTGCTCGTCGAGTTTGAGATTCTCGTAGCTTGCGATCTGCTCCGAAACCGCGCCCGATCCCTGCCCATCCGTCAGCTTCCTGCGCAAATCAGCAATCTGCCGGTCCACGATGGCGAGTCGCGTGCGCTGGAGGCGCTGGCTCGGCGCGTCGGCCGAGAGCGAGGCTGAGAAGGTCGAGAGGGAACTCAGCAGATCTATCCGCTCGATCGAGAGCTTGCCGATCAGTTCGCCAATGCCCGTCGCCCTCGAAGCCGGATCAATGATCAGGTTGCGATTGCGGAATTTGAGTGTTTCCTCTCTCGCGCGCGCCAGTCGTTCCCGCGCGGACGTCACCTCCGTCTCCGCGCGCGCGAGCGCATCGGCGCGGTTGCGCAGCGTGATCTTGTTGACGAGCGCCTCGCTCAGCCTGACGATGTCCCTGACCGTTTCATTTGCGTCCACGGCCTTGAAGGCGTCGAGGCGCACCGTCAGAATGCCCGAGACATTCTCGACGCTGGCGGAGACATGAGACAGCCAGTATTTCCAGATTTCTTCCAGAAAAGCGCCGCGGTCGAGGCGCGAGAAATAATCGACGTCGGGCGAGGAAAACAGCCGCTCGAAATAGGCCGCGCCGCCAAGATCCTCGATGATGGCGCGGCTCTTGATATAGGCGAGCACCATATAGGCGTTCTGCGCGTCGTGAGAGGCGAGACCGCCGCTCAGTTTGGCGACGATCGACGCCGCGTCGGGCCCCTTCGCCGGCTCCCGCTTCTGCGCCTCGCGCACCGTCATTTTTGTTTCGGCGACGAAGCGCTCGCTTTGCCAGAAGGCGGCGTAGAGCCAGAAGCAGATTGCGGGAGCCACGACAAACGCCAGGAAGCTTTTCTGGATCAGGCCGCTCGTCGCCCGCGACGCCGTCAATGCGTCGGAGAGATACTCCACGCTCTCGACCAGCGCCGGAAGCCTGACGCCACCACGAGTCGCCGCGCTGGAGGCATGGCGCGAAAGCGTTTCGGCGAGGCGTAAATGCGCGGCTTTCAGCCAGCCCGTCAGCCAGTCAAAGCGGGTGCTTCTGTACATTTGCCTTCAATCGGCGCATTTTCCGCGGCTGCCGGAATAATTGTCAAGCTTGCGTTGAAGATAGGACTGCCGCGCGACGAAAGCAAGCGCCAACCTCATGGAAGCATTTCCTCCTGAGCGTAAAGCGAAAGCCCGGGATTGAAATAAGGATCGTCGCGAATGAGCGCGCGCCAGCGCTCGACAAAAAACTGGCGCTCGCGCGCATAGACGCGCTGCAGTCTCAGCCCCCCGCCCCGGCTCGCGGATTGATGATGGATCAAAACGGCCTGCGACTGGCAGATGTTGCGCAGGCCCATTTGCAGGAGCCGCAAACAAAGGTCGATGTCATTGAGATCGACGGGGAGATTCTCCGCATCGAATTTTCCGGCTGCATCGAATTTGTCGCGCGCAACCATGAGACAGGCGCCGCTGACCGCCGAAACGTCATACGGCGCGAGATTGCGCCCCAGCCATCCCGCGTCGGATTCTTTCAACCCGGCGCCAAAGTGGCCAGCGACGCCACCCATGCCGAGCACAACGCCGACATGCTGGACTGTCCGATCCGGGAATAGAAGCTTCGCGCCAACGGCGCCGACGTCTGACTGTGTCGCAAAATAGAGAAGACGCTCGATCCAGTCCGGGGTGACGATTTGCGTATCGTTGTTGAGAAAGAGCAGATAGTCGTCGGCGGTCGCCGCGGCGCCTGCATTGCTCAGAGCCGAGAAATTGAAATCGCCCGGCTGAACGAGCACACTCAGACGCGGCTGCTCCCGCTTCAGGCGCTCGATCAACGCAAACGTGCGTTTTTCCCTGCTGTCATTATCTATCAGCGCCACCTGGAAATTCTTATAGGTCGTTCTTTCGAAGAGACTGTTGAGACAGACTTCCAGAAGATCAGCCCTGTCGCGCGTCGGAATCACGATCGTGACGGATGGCGCGGAGCCATTGTGTATCGCAGGAACATTCCGCGGAACGGGCGGCGGCGCCAGAGGGAAGGTAATTAAGGGCCGCGGGATCGATCCGATCTGATGGTTCTTCAGGCGGGACGCGAGAAGGTTGAAAAGAGCTGTCTCTCCAAGATCCAGCCAATGCGTTGCGTTATCTACGAGACGACCCCGGAAAAAAAAGCCACGTCCCACATAATCGACGAAACGCTGAAGCGTGGGACTCCATCCGGGACGCCAGATTCGTGAAAGGCGCCCCGAGGGGTCGATCTGGGTCGCGTCCGAGTAGGCAAGCGCGATCTCGGGGTGTCGATCGAAGAAACTGGAGAACGTTGCGAGCGCCTGTCGGTCCAGAAGATCGCCTGCTTGCAGGCGACAGACGAGTGATGAGGCCGCTATATCGCCGCAACCGCCAAACTGCGGTTCATGCGCCCATGCGCTCAGGCGCTGCGCGGCGTCTTCATTCGCGGGCGTTCCAAAAAAGGAGACGCGCCAGGCGTCATGCGACTGGTCCTCGATCGCACGGCAGCTCGCGTCGATCTGCGAAGCGCTCGCCTTGCCGACATTCAGGAAAATCTCGCAAAACACGGGCCCGCTGCATTCCGCTCGAGATTGTCCCCTCGGGCGACGCGCCGCGCGCCATCTCGCATAGGCGCTACGCGGTTCCCTGCCGAGCGCCCAACGCCAGTTGAGGTCGGCTTCCTCGTGGAGACCGACCATCTCCGCCGACAAAGCGAAGAACAGGCGCTTCGGATTTCTCATCAACCGCCTTGCAATCGAAGCAAGGGAGGGAGATTGCACGTCGACAATCGTGAAACTTGTTTCCCCGGCGCGATTGGTTGGGCTGATCCAAAGCTCCGTCCAGCCGCGGGGCAATCTTCCAATCCAGACGCCATTTCCGTCGGTGGGCGCGGGCATGATGACGTCCCGCCAATGTTCGCGGCCGAACCAGACTCGCAAAATCGGACGGACCGGACGCTCGATTGCATCGACCCAATACGTCATCTCGATGAAACGACTGCGCCCTCTGCGAAGACTCTCGTCCACGAGAAGCAGCCATGGCTCGTCGCTTTCTGCGAACAGATGGCCGTCGCGTAATTCAATATCCTTCGTAATTTCGAGGCGAGGCCCCGTCTTTTCGCCGGGCGATGAGCTCATCAGCGGGGTTACGCCTCTCTCGCCTCGCGCCGATCATGAAAAGCAGACTTGCGCTGCGCCAATGCGCTTTGTCGCGGCTCGCATTAGATGAAAATAATCGGACCAATAGACAAGGTCAAGCATGCGCCCTGGCTGTCCGCCCGTCAATCTCTTCGATCGGGCCTCGCCAACTGGACCGCCGAAAAAAGAAAAGCCGTCGTCAGCCCGAAAAGAATGACGCCATTCATCGCTTCCATGGCGCCGAGCAATTGCCAGCGTTTGTCCAGATAGAGAGCGGCATGGCCGAAAGCCGTGATGGAACTCAGAGAATAGAGAACCGCGTCCCTCGCATCCGGCGTGGCCTTCAACAGCACATAGAGGAGCGCCCAAACGAAAGCTTCACAGGCATGCAGGGTGATTGCAAAAAGCGCGACTATTGTAATGGCCGAGATCCGATAGCCGCCGTGGCGCTCCCTTTGCATCAGCTCCCGAATAAGGATTCTTTCGATCAGAACGAGGACGCATATATGCAAGGTGATTGTAATTACGATGACCGGCAGGCCCCAAAGCCAATCGCTTCCCCAATACATGTCGCCTCCGCCGTCGCCCGTGCGTCAGCATCACTTGCTCAACGCCCCGGAGGTAAGCAGAAACCGGGCGGTGGGCTTCCTGTCGCTTGAACTCGGCAGCTTATCCTGTAATTTAACTTTACTTGCAAGAGATGCTGACGCCTCATGTATCAGAAAAAATCGGAATCTCCTTTTTCTGAACGGTTGAAAGACACGCTTGCGCAATGCGACGCTCGCTCGGGAACCGGCTCGGAAGGCGGGCTGTTTCGGGTTGGCCCTCTGGTGTTGGCGCAAGAAATACTGCTTCAGCATGGCGCCGATCCGGCGAAGACGGCGGAGGCCGCAGGTTTGGATCCGGTCATTCTCTCCGATCCGGATAATACGATTCCTTTCATCACGCTGGGGCGATTTCTGGAGCAATGCGTGGCAGACTCCCGATGCCCGAATTTTGGCTATCTGCTCGGAAACAGAGTTTCGCTCGAAACGCTCGGACTCATGGGCTGGTTCATGAAGCAAGCGCCTTCGCTAGGCGACGCTCTCGAAGATATCGCAGTCAATCAGGTGAGATACGCGCGCGGCGCCACCGTCTTTTTTCATAGATACGAACGAGAGGCCCGTTGGGGTTACTTCGTGTACCAGCATGGTATGCGCGCCCGGGAGCAGATCTGCATGGCCGCAGCGGCCGTGGGCGTGCGCCTCCTGAAAGAATTGGCGCCCGCCTGCCGTTACGAGGTCCATCTGGCCAGAGCGCCGCCGCCGACAGCTGAAGAGAAGCGACAAATCGAAGAGTGGTTTGACGCGAAAGTGCATTTTGACGCGGAGTGCTATCTTCTGACGATCCCCATCGAGGAGCTCGATCGTCCCATCGCCGGGGCGGACCCGGCCGAGCGTGAGCGCCTGCTGCAACTGATCAGAGACTATTGGCTGTCGGCGCCGCCGGACTTCTGCCACCTCGTGTTTCGCACATTAGTGTCTGAAGTCTTGACGGGACGAACCTCCCTCTCGCAAATCGCAAACCAATTGGGCATGCATCCAAGAACGCTGGGGCGAAGACTGGAGGACTGCCGAACAAGTTTCCTCATGTTGCGGGAAGCGGCCCGCTTCGAGATCGCCCGTCAGCTTCTGGTCGGAACCCGGATGAAACTGGCCGCGATCAGCACGGCGCTCGGCTACGCCGAGCCTGCCGTCTTCAGCCGAACATTTCGCAAATGGTCCGGGATCGCGCCCAAGAAATACCGCTCGGATCATTCTGAACTTCCGCCGCCCGACGGCCCCAGTGGTCTCTCATGCCATCGCGTTCCGGCGGACGACTTTCTTCCATAACGGCGTCAAAGCCTGCAACATGTCGAAGATGGCTTCTTTGGCGGCCGCCGCCAAAGAGGGTGCGGACATGATTGATCTTGTAGAGCGCGCCTTGTCCGATGCAAGGTCGAACAACGCCTGAACCTGTGGCGCGCGCCTATCCGGCGGAAGTCGAGGCTTCCTCGAGTTTGTCCTCTTCTTCGGCTCCATGCGCATGCGCCGGACTCGACGGCGCCGCCGGCTGTTTTCCGCGCTTTCTGTTCTCGTCGATCTGCTGCAGGAACACAAAGAACGCGGGCACCAGCACGACGGCGAGACAGGTCGACGACAGCATTCCCGTGAGCACGGTTATGCCAAGTGAACGGCGCGCATTGGCGCCGGCGCCGGTTGCGATCGCCAGCGGAAGGACGCCCAGAATGAAGGCGAAGGACGTCATCAGGATCGGGCGGAAGCGGATGCGCGCCGCGTCGATCGCGGCGTCGATGATCGGCTTTCCCGCCATCCGGTGTTCGCGCGCCACCTCGACGATGAGAATGCCGTTCTTCGCGGAAAGGGCGATGAGCAGCATCAGGCCGATCTGAACATAGAGATTATTGTCGACGCCGAGACTCGTCAGCGTGAGCACCGGACCAACGAGCGCCAGCGGCACGGCGGCAATGACGGACAGCGGCAGAATCCAGCTCTCATACTGGCCCGCCAGCACGAGATAGACGAGCAGAACCGACAGGGCGAAACACCAGTAGAGCAGATTGCCGGTCACCTTCTCCTGATAGGAGATCGCGCTCCATTGGAAAGCAATGTCGGAAGGCGACAGCTTCCGGGCGATCGACGCCATCTCGTCCATCGCCTGCCCCGAGCTGAAGCCGCGCGTCGGCGAGCCGACGATCGTCGCCGAAGGGTAGAGATTGTAAAGCGTGATCAGGGGCGGCGCGGCGCGTTCGGTGAGCTTCGAAAGCGTGCTCAGCGGAATCATGTTTCCGTCCTGACTGCGCACATACATGTTCAGCAGATCGTCCGGGTTCAGTCTGAAGCGCGAATCCGCCTGCACATAGACCTGCAGCGGCAGGCCGAATTTGACGAACTGATTGACGTAAGTTGAGCCGACGAAGGAAGTGAGCGCGGAAAAGACGTCGCCGACGGGCACACGCAGGGTTTCCGCCTGCACGCGATCGACCTCGAGGCCGACATGCGGCGACGCCTCCCGGAAGGTCGTCAGCACGCGTTGCAGTTCCGGGCTGTTCTTCGCCGCCCCGACGATGGCGTCGGCCGTTTCGGCGAGGCGCGGATAGCTGAAGCTTCCGCCCAGCAATTCGAGCTGCATCTGGAAACCGCCGGCGTTGCCGATGCCCTGGATCGGCGGCGGCGCCAGCATGAAGGCCTGGCCGTCGGACAGAGCCTCGACTTTCTTCTGCAAGCCCAGCACGAGGGAAATAATATCCTGGCCCTTCTCCTTCTCGCGCTTGTCCCAATCTTCGAACATCACATAATTCACGCCGCCATTGGCGAGAGTCGCGCTGTTGTCGAGCACGGAAATGCCGGCGATCGTCAGCACTTTCTTGACCCCGGGAGTCGCCAGGGCAATCTTGCCGGCCTCCTGCAAAGACGCAATCGTGCGCCCGAGCGCCGCGCCCTCCGGGAGCTGCACCGCCGTCATGGCGTAGCCCTGATCCTCATTGGGGATGAAGGCCGTCGGCAGGCGCGCGATCCCAACGACGCCGGCGAGCGAGATCGCAAGCCCCGCCAGCACGACGAGGCGGCTGCGCTGCACGAGCCATTTGATGAGCCGCGTATATTCCGCCTCGAGCCGGTTGTAGACCGCGTTGAAGCTTCTGTAGATGGCGTTGCGCTCTTCAGGCGGGACCGCCGGACGCAGCCAGAGCGCGCATTGGGTCGGCTTCAGGGTCGCCGCATTGATGGCGCTGATGAGGGCCGTCGCCGCGATCACGACGGCGAACTGCGCCAGCATTCTGCCGGTAAGACCCGGCAGAAAAGCCGCCGGAAGAAACACGGCCGTCAACACCAGCGTGATGCCGATGATGGGTCCGATCAGCTCCGACATCGCCTTGATGGCGGCGTCGTGACTCGACATGCCGAGTTCAATGTCCGCCGAGACGGCCTCGGTAATGACGATGGCGTCGTCCACGACAATGCCGATGGCGAGCACGACGCCGAAGAGCGTCGACAGATTGACCGTATAGCCGAGGGCGTACATGGCGGCGAAAGAGCCGATGATGGTGATCGGCACGGTCGTCGCGGGCACCAGCGTCGCGCGGAAATTCTGCAAGAAGAACAGAATCACGACGAGAACGAGAAAACCGGCCTCGTAAAGAGTGTGATAGACCTCCTCGATCGAGGCCTTGACGAAAATCGTCGTGTCATAGGGAATGTCGTAGCGCAGGTCTTTGGGAAAGCGGCGCGCCAGCTCGTCCATCTTCGCCTTGACCTCTTTGCCGACCTGCAGAGAGTTGGCGTCGGGCGTCTGATAGATGGCGATGAAGGAGGCGGGCTTTCCGTTGACGAAGGTTTGCTGCGAATAATTTTGCGAGCCAAGGTCGATCCGGCCGATATCTTTCACCCGAACGAGCCGCCCGCCCTGCTCCGTCTGCGCCTTGACGATGATGTTGGCGAATTCCGTGGGGTCGTCCAGTCGGGACTGGATGTCGATCGTATATTGGAAGTCTTGCGTATTCGGAGCCGGCGGCATGCCGGTCTGACCGGCGGCGACGATCTGGCTCTGCTGGCGGATCGCCATGATGACGTCGTTCGGCACGAGTCCGAAGCTGTGCAGCTTCTCCGGGTCCATCCAAACCCGCATCGCATATTTGCCGGCGCCGAACACATTGACGTTACCGACGCCCGGCAGGCGCGTGAGTTCGTTGACGAGATTGATCGTCGCGTAATTGCTCAGATACAAAGCGTCAAAAGAACCGTTCGGAGAATCGAGCGTCACGATCTGCAGAATGGCCGTCGATTTCTTGTTGACCGCGACGCCCTGCATCTGCACGGCCGTGGGCAGCGAGGCGAGCGCATTGGAAACGCGGTTCTGAACGAGAACCTGCGCCGTGTCCGGATCCATGCCGATCTTGAATGTGATCGTCAGCGAGTAGGAGCCGTCCGCGGCGCTGGTCGACTGCATGTAGAGCATGCCGTCGACGCCATTGACCTGCAGTTCGATCGGCAAGGCGACGGTGTCGATCACCGTCTGCGGGCTGGCGCCCGGATATCTCGCGGTGACCTGCACCGTCGGCGGAACGATGTTGGGATATTGTGAGACAGGCAGGCCATAGAGAGCGACGGCGCCGATCACGACCAGCAGAATGGCGATGACATTCGCCAGAACCGGCCGCTCGATGAAGAATTTCGACATCATGGCTGGGAACTCCCGCCGGCGCCCTTCTCCAGCGTGGTCAGTCGCGGCGTGATCTTGTTTCCCGGATTCGCGCGCCACAGATCGCCGATCACGACATGTTCATTCGGCTTCAAGCCGGAAAGGATGACGCGAAGCTCTCCTTCGGTCTCGCCGAGTTCGACATAGCGTTTCTCGAGCACGTCGTCGGCGCCGACCACGACGAGAAAGCGGCCGCCCTGATCCGTCTGCACGGCGCGGTTGGGAACAAGGAGCGCATTGGGAATCACCTTCCCCGCGGGCAGACGAATACGAACGAAGAAACCCGGAAGCATTCGGCGGTCGGGATTTTGCAGCAGCCCACGAACCAGCATCGTGCCGGTTTTCGGATCGATCGCCGGCGCGACATATTGGATGAACCCGTGATAGGGATAATCCTGCCCGGCCTCAAATCCCACGTCGACAGGCGTATCGTGCAGTTCCGCAAGCGAGAGACGGTGATTGCCCAAGGCCTGCCGGACGCGCCGCACTTCCTGTTCGCTCAGATTGGCGACGACATAGATCGGGTCGAGCTGGATGATCTCTGCGAGCGTCGAGGGCTGGCCGGGTCCGCCGACCGTATTGCCGGGATCGACGAGATGCTTGCCCATCTGGCCGTCGAAAGGCGCGCGAACTTCCGTGTAACTTAAATTGAGCTTGGCGATCTCCACCTGCGCCTTCGCCGAAGCGAGTTCGGCTTCGGACTTCTTCGCCTGAAAATTCCAGTTGTCGACGACGACCTGAGCCGCCGCGCCCTTCCGCCGCAAGCCCCTGTAGCGATCGACTTCGATCTGCGCATAGGCGAGCGCGGCAGCCTGCGCGCGCACCTGCGCCTCGGCCTGCACGAGCTGCGATTTGTACTGATCCTGCTGAATGGTGAAAAGCAGATCGCCTTTCTTGACGATCTGCCCGTCGAGAAAATGCACTTTCTCCAGATAGCCTTCGACGCGCGCGATCAGACTGACGGTGTTCGTCGAGGCGGCGTTGCCGGTCAGCTCGATATATTCCGTCACCTTCTGCTGCAACGGCGCTGCGACCGGGAGCGTCGGCGGCTCCCTGGCGGGTTCGGCGGCCGCAAGTTTCATGAGATCGGCGGCGGCCCTCTGATCGGAGATCCTGCCCCACCACGACGCCGCGCGTCCTTCCCCGGACATCAGGACGCATGCGGAAAGAAACAGAAAGATCGCCGCGCGCGTGAAATACGGGTCGCTCGCGGGGGATGCTGCATGCTTTAACACGAAGAGGCCCTTCCGCATGATCAAAAGCCTTCCAGAATGCGAGAGCGACGCTCGGCGGTCATCATTCGGGCAACCTGATCGCTGAACTGACGTCCTGAGGGGATGGCAATCCTGGAGCTTCGGCGTCAGCCTGATCATCGGCTGGCAGCAGAGTTCCCCAATTGGTCCGGTTACGCATTTCCGTCGCTGTCGCGATGTTGACGAAGGGTTTGCCGGTTCGAATCTGCCACCCGCCGCCAAGCGCGCGATAGAGCGAAACCAGACCTGACGAAATATTCCCCGTCGCCACGGCGAGATTATTCTCGGCCTGATACAGATTCTGCTCCGCGGTCAGCACCGTGGTGAAATCGCGCGTGCCCTGCTGATATTCGAGCATTGCAATATGCAGCGCGCCTTGCGCTTCACTCACGCTGCGACGCAGATAACTGGCCTCGGACGCGGAGAGGAGGTAAGTCGCGATTCCGTTTTCGACTTCTTCCTGAGCCTTCAGGACCCTGCTCTGATAATCGATCAGATATTGCTGCAGGGTCGCATCCTGCAGCCGCACATTATTTGTGATTTGCCCGTAATTCAGCAGGTTCCATCTGAACGAGGGCCCAACCGAGAACATGCGTCCCACCGGATGCAGCATCTGCGCAAGGTTGTGGACGCCGACATTGCTGGCCTGTCCTCCGAATACGCCGCTGATGCTGATCGCCGGATAAAGTTCCGCCTGCGCGACGCCGATCTGGGCGCTCTGCGCTGCGGCCTTGAGTTCCGCCGCACGAATATCGGGCCGGCGTCGGAGCAAATCCGCAGGGATTCCGACAACCGCCTTGCTCGGCGCGGCCGGAATTCCGCCCACCCCGCGTGCAAGCAGAAAACCCAGCGGCTCCGGAGACATGCCCAAAAGGAAGCGAAGCGCGTTTTCGCCCTGCTTCAATTGGAGTGTCAGCCGGGGGACTGACGCTTCGGTCGATGCAAGAACATTCTGAGCCTGATGCACGTCGAGGAGACTGGTCGCGCCTCCCTCATAACGGTCTCGCGCAATTCGAACCGCTTCGCGTTGCCGCACGACATTTTTGCGCGCGATGGCGATCTGACGCTCCAGCGTCCTTATCCCGACATAAGTATTCGCGACATCGGACAGCAGAGTCACGAGCACGTCGTCGTAGGATGCGATCGATGCGAGATAGGCGGCGTCGGCCGATTTTATCCCGCGCCTGAACTTCCCCCACAGATCGAGCTCCCACGACGATTGCACGAACCATCTGTCGGACCAGAAATTGCCGAGCGTAACCGAGTTGCCGCCCTGCGACGCGGGGGTCGCGTTGCTCGCGCGCGAATAATTGAGCGCGCTGGAGGCGCCCTGCTGCTGCGGATAAAAATCGCCGATCGCGATTCCCAATTGGGCGCGCGCCTGAAGGACCTTCGTCCCCGCACTGAGCAGCGTGAGATTTTGCCTATATGCTGTTTCGATCAGCCGATCGAGAATCGGATCGTTGAAGACCCGCCACCAATCCCAGGCGCTTTCTCCGTCCGACTTCAGGGCTTTGCTCCGCCATTCGAGCCAGCTATCGGCGACTGGCGGCGGAGGGGACGAAAAATCCGGCCCCACGGAGCAGCCGGAAGACACAAGGGCGATCGCGAGAATGACGCTGCGAGCGAGACTTCGCGCCGATCGGCGCGGCGTGTCGCAGTTTACGCGCCTCTTGTTCCGCACCGTGGCTATTCTCCTCGCGAACGAGGAGCCTCGTCCGCCTGAAAGGGAGCCCAAAAAGCTCGAATCAGGCTAATGTTAAGCTAGGCGTCGGATTGCGCATAGTCGACAGGCTCCTGGATTTCCCCCGGGCAATGCCGGCGCCGCGCGCGTCCATGCCATATGGGAGCAGAACATATCGCCGCCAACTCAATGACTTGACAGAGATCCGCGGCAGCGTTGGTCAGTCGATCGCGGCAGGAGAGCGGTTTGGATATCCACTGTAATAAGCGGCCCCGCGCGCGGGCCGTGGAAATAGGTTTTGACGGCTCTCTTGAACTAAGGAAATCTTCCCGGCCGAAGCAGCGACCTCTCTTGCGTGAAAGCATGTTTAGCACGAGATACCGGCGCGCAATTCGCTGTGCCGCATTCGAAGTCGAAAGCCCAGGGTTCAAGGGATGACGAGCAAGAGCGCACTAATCTCCGGCCTGCTTTTGTTGGGGGGATTTCTCGTTCTGTTGGTTGTTGGGTCAGTCGAATTCAATCCGGATCCATCCGCCGACAAGTCCTTCATTTCGAGAGCGGAGAGCCAGACGGCGGCAGGCCTCAAAGTAAGCGCGAGCGCGCTTGGTCCCGAAGAAAGCCAGCGTAGTTTTGGAGAGGATCTCGCGCGCTACAATATCCAGCCGCTCTGGATTTCTATCGAAAACAATACGGACACGTCCCTGCATTTACTTCCCGTCGCAACCGACCCTGCCTATTATTCTCCTTATGAAGTTTCCTACCGCTTCCATGGTCTGTTCTCGTCCACGGAAAATCGAAAGCGGGACGCGTTTTTTCTCAATCGACAAATCAAAAGCGTGCTTGAGCCGCACACCGTCACCAGCGGCTTCATTTACACCGTTCTCGACGCCGGGATGAAATTTGCGCCAGTCTTGATCGAAGGCGACGGACGTAAGGAAAAGTTCGAATTTGTCCTAAGGATTCCTGGCGCCCGTTTCCTGGGCCAAAATCTGGCCACTGAGAGCCCCTATCGGGATACGCAGATTCGAGACGTCGACCTCAGTGCGCTGAAGCAGACGCTGCAAACTTATCCCTGCTGCACCACGGATGCGAGCGGAACGAAACAGGGCGATCCGTTGAACATCGCAATCGTGGAGAGCGCAAGCGATGCGATTGCCGCCGTCGCGTCGAGAGATTGGCATCTTGTGCAAACACTCGATGTGGACAGCGCCATCGACACGGCGCGCGCGTTTCTGTTCAGAGACCCCTATTCGACCTCGCCTGTCAGCCCGCTTTATCTGTTTGGACGAAAGGAAGACTTCGCCCTCCAGAAAGCGCGCTCCACGATCAATGAGCGAATACACCTGCGGCTATGGCTCGCGCCGGAGAAATATCATTCGCGGCGCGTCTGGGTTGGACAGATCAGCAGGGATATCGGCGTCGAATTGACGGATAAGGCTTGGAACCTGACGACGCACAAGATCGGTCCAGACGTGGATTTCGATCGCTTCTATCTTTTGCAGGACCTTCTCTTGTCGGGCTTTCTCGATCGCTACGGATACGTCGCCGGCGTTGGGGCCGCTCCCATCCTGAAACCCCGCACAAATCTGACCGGAGACCAATATTATACTGACGGTCTTCGCCTCGTCCTGTTCCTTTCGGACAGGAAGACGGCGCTCGAAGAGGTGAGACAGTTACCCTGGGAAACTCCACAGTCCGAGCGGACGAGCGCGCCACGATAGACCAAAAGGTTGGAGCTTTCCTGGCTGTGGGCGGCGCGCAGTCATGAGAACGTCATTGCGAGCAAAGCGAAGCAATTCAGAGCCGTGATGAGCCTATGGCCTTGCCCGCCGCAATGACGGACTGCAACGGGCGAATCGGTTCTGTCGGAAGAATCTTGGATGCGGGGGCAGGATTTGAACCTGCGACCTTCAGGTTATGAGCCTGACGAGCTACCGGGCTGCTCCACCCCGCGTCAAACGAGAAGCGCCGCTAGGGGGTAGCGGCGCTTTTTGGTGTGTGATCTGTGGAGAGGATTGATGTGTTTGGCAGGCCTGGCGACGACCTACTCTCCCAGGTCTTGAGACATAGTACCATTGGCGCGGAAGCGTTTGACGGCCGAGTTCGGGATGGGATCGGGTCTGATCGCTTCGCCGAAGGCCACCAGGCCGGCGAAACACATTTCGAAGCAAAGGATTTTCTATCTTTGTGCATACGCTTTATCCGAAAACCGCTTGGCGCTTTTCGGGCGTATGCAGCTTTTGCGCATGTTCTTATCCAAAAACCGCCAGGCGCTTTTTGGGAACATGCAGCCATCTCTCTGTTTGGAGATGGGCGTTGATAAATGAGAGCGATCAAGCCAATCGAGCTATTAGTACCGGTAAGCTTCACAGGTCGCCCTGCTTCCACACCCGGCCTATCAACGTGGTCGTCTTCCACGGCTCTCGAGGGAGAACTCGTTTTGAGGTGGGTTTCCCGCTTAGATGCATTCAGCGGTTATCCCGTCCATACATAGCTACCCTGCACTGCGGCTGGCGCCACAACAGGTCCACCAGAGGTATGTTCATCCCGGTCCTCTCGTACTAGGGACAAATCCTCTCAATTCTCCGACACCCACGGCAGATAGGGACCGAACTGTCTCACGACGTTCTGAACCCAGCTCACGTACCACTTTAATCGGCGAACAGCCGAACCCTTGGGACCTTCTCCAGCCCCAGGATGTGATGAGCCGACATCGAGGTGCCAAACAACCCCGTCGATATGGACTCTTGGGGGTTATCAGCCTGTTATCCCCGGCGTACCTTTTATCCGTTGAGCGATGGCCCTTCCACGAGGGACCACCGGATCACTATGACCGACTTTCGTCTCTGCTCGACTTGTCTGTCTCGCAGTCAGGCAGGCTTATGCCATTGCACTCGACGACCGATTTCCGACCGGTCTGAGCCCACCATCGCGCGCCTCCGTTACTCTTTGGGAGGCGACCGCCCCAGTCAAACTGCCTACCATGCATTGTCCCGGACCCGGATGACGGATCACGGTTAGACATCCATGACGATAAGGGTGGTATTTCAAGGGTGGCTCCACACGAGCTGGCGCCCATGCTTCATAGCCTACCACCTATCCTACACATGCCGACACGAATGCCAATGCAAAGTTACAGTAAAGGTGCACGGGGTCTTTCCGTCTGACCGCAGGAACCCCGCATCTTCACGGGGAATTCAATTTCACTGAGCTGACGTTGGAGACAGCGGGGAAGTCATTACGCCATTCGTGCAGGTCGGAACTTACCCGACAAGGAATTTCGCTACCTTAGGACCGTTATATTTACGGCCGCCGTTTACCGGGGCTTCAATTCAGAGCTTGCACTCCTCCTCTTAACCTTCCGGCACCGGGCAGGCGTCAGACCCTATACGTCATCTTGCGATTTCGCAGAGCCCTGTGTTTTTGTTAAACAGTTGCCACCCCCTGGTCTGTGCCCCTCCGACCCGCTTGCGCGAGCCGAAGGCCTCCTTATCCCGAAGTTACGGAGGTAAATTGCCGAGTTCCTTCAACGTCATTCTCTCAAGCGCCTTGGTATACTCTACCTGTCCACCTGTGTCGGTTTCGGGTACGGTCTGATGCAGGGGCTATTTCCTGGCGCGAGTTCACTGCCCGGACAATCCAGTAAGTCCAGACAATATACCCCACGCGTCACCACCTGCTGGCTCACGAATATTAACGTGATTCCCATCGACTACGCCTTTCGGCCTCGCCTTAGGGACCGGCTAACCCTGCGAAGATTAACTTTACGCAGGAACCCTTGGACTTTCGGCGACACTGTCTTTCACAGTGTTTCTCGTTACTCATGTCAGCATTCGCACTTCCGAGACCTCCAGAGCGTCTCACGACT
>CAVQWJ010000004.1:0-107500 GCA_963717565.1 uncultured Alphaproteobacteria bacterium | reverse complement strand
CGCAGGTCACGACCATCACGCGCGGGAAGGCGCTCTTGTTCTCGTAGACATGGACCTTGCCAATCTGCGTCAGTTCACTGAGATCGCCCGGCTTGTAATGCGAATCGATTTTCTCGATCGGTACGCCCGTGGCCACATAGCGCAAGCCGAGCATGTCCGAGAGCGGCGAATGGTAAGCGGGATAGAGTTTCGTGAACTCCCGCTGCTCCGGCAGCGCGAGATGGTCGCCGGCGCCGGTTGCGTCCTCGAGAACCTTCAGCCGGATCGGGTTGTAGCCAAGGTCGTGATCGAGCCCATGCACGAGGGTCGCGTTGGGCCAATGAAAGTCGATCGCCGCCAGCTCGACGCGGTCGCGCCGGTCCGGGGCGGCGTCTTCTTTCAACCGCTCCTTGAGAAAGGCGATGACCGGATCGCTGGAGCCGGCGCGAAGCACGTCGAACTGCTCGGGCGGCAGCGCCGTCGATTCATTGGGGCCATTGCTTATCGCAAGGTCCGTGGTCATCAGCGCCGCGACGGCGCCAATCAGCGACGCCCCAGATAAGCGTCCGCGGCTCACGGCGAGAAGCAACGCCACGGCGGCCCCGGTGAGCGCGACGCCCAATGCGAGCGGCGTCGTTGCCTGCGCGAAATGCTCTTTATGCGCGGCGTAGAAGGCGGCAAGCGCGAAAAGGCCGATCATCGTGGCGATGAGCGCGCCTGCGCGGGGACGCGCCTCGCCGCGTTCGATCAGGGTGAGACCGTAGCCCGCGAGAATCGCCAGTGCGAAACCGAAGAGGAAGGTTGCGTCGGCGGGCCGGCGCCACAGATCGACGCCGGGGATGTGATAGAAAAGCGCGAAGGCGGGCGTGTAGCGGCCGAGCGCATAGAGGGCGAAGGCGACAAGAGCGACGGCAAAGAAGCGCGCTTCCCTGTCGGCGAAGAAACGCCGGCCAAAAGCGGCGATCACGGCGACCAGCGTCAGCGCGCCCGCATAGACATCCGTCATGTTGCGGGCGAGATAAAGATCCGGCTCGCCGACGGGCGGGCCCCAGAAGGCGGCGAGCGGGCCGTCCGTGCCGAAGATGTTGGCCGACAGCAGCGTCAGGAAGGACGCCGGCGGCAGCGAGCCCTTATGCGCCCCGTCAAGGTCGATCTCCGGCCGGTTGGAATGCGCGGCAAGCTCCAGCGTGAAGGCCAGCGGCACGGCGATGATGGCGGCGCCGACGAGGGCGCCGGAGAGCAATGGCGCGAGCGCCGTCGTCACGGGCGCGTCGTCCGTCGCCACGCGATAGAGCGCATAAGCCGCGAGCGTGAGCACGCCGAGAAATGCGATCTGATCGCGCCCCAGCACCATGAAGGCCGCAACCGCGCCGGCGGCGGCGCCATAGGCGGCCGAGCGCCGGTCGAGGGCCCGCGCCAGCAGCCACAGGGTCACGGGGAGCCATGAGAAACTCATGATCTGCCCCGTGTGCTGGATGCGCCAGGCGGCCGAGCCGCCATAGGCGAAGGCGAAAGCGGCGAGGAGCGCCCCGGCCGCGCTCCATCCGCGATCGCGGAAATAGGCGATCAGCGCCAGCGCGCCCATGGCGAGCATGGCGAAGACGATCGCGTCTTCGAGGATGAAGGACGGCTCGGGAACGAGCGCCGCCGCGATGAGGAAAAAGGGGGAGAAGATCAGCGATTGCGGATCGGCGATCTGCGGCATGCCGGCGAAGACATTGGGCGTCCAGAAGGGCGACTGACCCGAATGCAGCGCATGGGCGAGAAAGGCGAATTGCGGCTGGAAATGCGCCTTGGCGTCCCAGGGGATCGTCACCCGGCCCGAAAGCCAGGGAAAGGCGAGCAGCGCCGCGCAGGCGAGGAAGAGGATCGCGGCGGCGATGTAGGGCTCTTCACGGGTCTTCGTCCCCGCGAGCGGCTGCGAGAGGGTCGTCGTCATTGCCGCTTCTTAGCGCCTGCGCGCCGCGTCGCAAAATCGGCGGGCCGGCGGGGATCGGGAAGAGATGCGTTCCGGTCGTCACCACCAGTTCGCGCCAGTGGCGCGAATCGACCGCATGGCCGCCCGTGAATTCGCCGAAGGCCGGCAGGACGATCTCCCGGCCGCGAAGACAAAAGCAGGGAAGCCGAAGACGGTCCCGCCCCGGACCGGCAAGCCGCACGACCGGATGGATGTGACCGGAGAGAATGACCGGCCCCTCGACGCCGGCTGGCCCCTCGACGTGGTGCCAGCCTTCGACGCCGTCGAGCGCGAAGGGTTCGTCGACGCTCGTAAAGCCGCAATCGGCCGGCGCGTCGCCGGCTGCGGACGTCGTGATTGCCGCGCACGACGACACAGTCCAGCGCTGGACGCGCCGCGCGCCATTCTCTCAGCCGCGCAAAGAGGCTCTGCGTGCGCCCAGTGCGGCTGTGCAGGAAATCGCCGAGCACGACGAGGCGGCGCGCGTCATGGGCGTCGGCGAGGGCGCCGAGGCGGCGCAGATTTTCCGCCGTGGTTCCGCGCGGAACCGGCTGGCCCAATGCGCGAAAGCTCGACGCCTTGCCGAAATGCGGATCGGCGATGAACAGCGTGCGGCTCTGCGGTTCGAAGACGGCGCGCTCGGGCAGCAGGATCAGGCCGCGAAAGGGATAGGAGGTTGCGCTCATCTATCGGCGGCCGAATTCAGCTGCGCCAGCATGCGTTCGATACGCGCATTGAAGCTCTCGTTACTGAGGCTTTCGCGAAAGCGCTCCGCCACCAGCGGGAAGGCGAGCGGCGAGCAGCGCCGCAGCGCGACGCAATCGAGCCGCCGCGCCGTCATCCGGATCAGCGCGTCATGGAGCCGCCGCACGTCGAGTTCGTCCTCCAGCAATTCCCGCTCGGCCTGTTTCAGGAGGCCATTGCCGGGATCGTATTTGCGAAAGACGTCGTAGAAAAGGCTGGATGACGCCTGCAACTGCCGCGCGCTCTTGCGCTCGCCCGGATAGCCGGTGACGACGAGCCCCGCGATCTGGGCGATGTCGCGGAAGCGCCGCCGCGCCAGTTCCGCGGCGTTGAGGCTCTCGATCACTTCGTCCCGCGTTTCGTCGAGACCGCGCGCCTCGATGAGACGCGGCAGATCGGCGGCCCAGTCGCGCGGCGCGCCGCTCAGAAGCTCGAAGCCGTAATCATTGACGGCGATGGAGAAGGCGCCGGGCGCGATCTGCGCCGCGCGCCAGGCGACGAGGCTCGCAAGCCCGAGATGCGCATTGCGTCCCGCGAAGGGATAGAGAAACAAATGCCAGCCCTCGCGCGATTTCAGCGTCTCGGCGAGAAGCGTCTGCGGCGTCGGCAGGGCCGACCATTTCTGCTGCAATTGCAGTAGCGGCATGGCGGCGCGCATTTCGGGGCCCGAGACATCGCCTTCGGCGGCGCGCGCGAGCGTCTCGACCATTTCATCCGCGAGCGTCGTGGAGAGCGGCATGCGTCCGCCCATCCAGCGCGGCGTCGCGCCGCCGCCCGCGCCTTTTTTCACAAAGGCGGTGAGGTCGCGAACCATCACCAGTTCCAGCAAGCGCCCGGCGAACCAGAATTTATCGCCGGGCTTCATGCGCGCGATGAAACTTTCTTCCACGGTTCCGAGCTTCTGCCCGCGCGGCGCCGGGCCATATTGCACCAGCACGCTCGCATCCGCGACGATGGCGCCGATGTTCAACCGATGTCGAAGCGCCAGCCGCTTATCCCTGACGCGCCAGACGCCGTCAGCCCCCGGCGTGACGCGGCGATAATCGGGATAGGCGCGCAACGTCGGCCCGCCCTGCCGCACGAAATCGAGACACCAGCGCCAATTCTCATCGCTCAGCGTTTCGTAAGCGACGGTCTCGCGCACTTCCGCGAGCAGCGCGTCCGGCACAAAGCCGCCGCCGAGTCCCACAGTGACGAGATGCTGCGCCAGCACGTCGAGCGGCGCGATCGGCGACGCGCGGCTTTCGATGCGTCCCTTGCGGATCGCCGATTGCGCGGCCGCGGATTCGACGAGTTCGAGACTGTGACTCGGGACCAGCGTCACGCGCGAGACGCGGCCCGGCGCATGGCCGCTGCGGCCGGCGCGTTGCAGGAGCCGCGCGACGCCCTTGGGCGAACCGATCTGCAGCACGCGCTCGACCGGCAGGAAATCGACGCCGAGATCGAGGCTCGATGTGCAGACGACGGCCTTGAGCGCGCCCTCCTTCAATCCGCGCTCGACCGCGTCGCGCTCTTCCTGCGCAAGCGAACCATGGTGAAGCGCGACCGCGCCCGTCCAGTCGGGCCGAAGCCGCAACAGATGCTGGTGCCAGAGCTCCGCCTGCGACCGCGTATTGGTGAAGAGCAGCGTGCTGCGATGCGCCTCGATTTCTTCGGCGACGCGGGGCGCCATTTTGACGCCGAGATGGCCGGCCCAGGGAAAGCGCTCGGGCGCGTCGGGAATGAGCGTGTCGATGACGAGTTCTTTCTTCAGCCGCGCTTCGACCAGTGCGCCCGCGCCATGCGGCCCGAGCAGCGCGCGCTTCGCCGCGTCGAGATCGCCGAGCGTCGCCGACATGCCCCAGGTCATGAGATCGGGCCGGAAGCCGCGCAGCCGCGCCAGCGCAAGCTGCGTCTGCACGCCGCGCTTGTTGCCGAGGAGTTCATGCCATTCGTCGACAACAACGCAGCGCAGATCCGCGAAATAATCGCGCGCATTTTCGCGCGACAGCAGAAGCGAGAGACTTTCCGGCGTCGTCACCAGCAGAGTCGGCGGCTTGCGGCTTTGCGACGCGCGCTGGCTCGATGAGGTGTCGCCGGTGCGCAGGCCGAGCGTCCAGCGCGGCGCCGCCCTGTCGAACCCATGCAGCGCGTCGAGCGCGTCGGACAGCGCGCGCGTGGTGTCGGCGGCGAGCGCGCGCATGGGCGTGACCCACAGGACTGTCAGCCCCGTCGGCGGCTCCCGCAACGCCTGCCAGGCGCCGAGCGCGACGGCGAGCGTTTTCCCCGTGCCTGTCGTCGCATGGAGAAGGCCGCTCTCGCCCGACGCCATGCGCGCCCAGACGTCTTTCTGGAAGTCGAACGGCCGCCAGCCCTTCGCCTCGAACCATTGCGCCACGGCGTGATGTGTCTGCGTTCGATCAAGCATGGCGGGCCGGCAGAAGCTGGCGCAAGGTCTGAAGCGTGTCGGCTTCCTCGACAGGCTTGTCGAGCCGCCAGCGCAACATGCGCGGAAAGCGCACGGCGACGCCGCTCCTGATGTCGCTTGCTCTCGGCGATGCCTTCGAAGCCGAGTTCGAAGACGAGCGTCGGCCTCACGCTGCGCACAGGGCCGAAGGTCTCGACAGTCGTCTTGCGGATGATGCCGTCGACCGCGCGCATTTCCGCGTCGGTCAGTCCCGAATAGGCTTTTGCAAAAGGCACGAGCGAACGCTCCCGCGCTTCGGGCGGATCGCTCCACACGGCGAAAGTGTAATCGCTGTAGACGCCGGAGCGCCGACCATGGCCGCGCTGCGCATAGATCAGCACGGCGTCGACGCTCATCGGATCGAGCTTCCATTTCCACCAGACGTTCTCGCGGTCGGAGCCCTTGCGCCGTCCGACGCCATAGGCGCCCGCGCGCGCCTTCAGGATCATGCCTTCGACGCCGAGCGCGCGCGCCTCCTCCCGCTTGTTGTAAAGCGCCGGCCAGTCCGGCGCGCTCAGCATCGGGCTGAGACGCAAGGGCAGCAGCACGCCGAAATCACGCGCGCGCGACAAGGCCGCCGACACCAGCGCCTCGAGCGCGAGACGGCGCTCGATCTGCGGACGCGCGCGCAAATCCACGCCATCCTTTTCGAGAATGTCATAAGCGATGAAGGCCACAGGCAGGTCGCGCAGGTTTTTCGCGCTCACGACCTTGCGCCCCAGGCGCTGTTGCAGCAGCGCGAAGGGCTGCAAGCCCGAAAGATCCTCCGCTCCCGAAACAGTCTCCGCGCGCAGCACAACGAGTTCGCCATCGAGCGCGACGCCGTTCGGCAGCCATCGGCTCAGCTCGGCGAGTTCGGGATAGGAATCCGTGACCAGTTCTTCGCCGCGCGACCACAACTGCCATTGTCCGCCGCGCTGGACATATTGCGCGCGAATGCCGTCGTATTTCCATTCGACGATCCAGTCCTCGACCGCGCCGAGAACGGCCGCCATCTCCTCGACCGGCTGCTGGAAGGGATGCGCGAGATAGAAGGGATAGGGCTGTCCCTCCTTCAGCGCCTGATCCTCATCATCGCTTGCGGGCGCCGTGAGCGCGGCGAAATCTGTCGCCGACGGCGAGCGGCCGGCCTGCGTATAACCCATCATGCGCTGCGCCATGCGCGTCGAGTCCACGCCCGCGACCTGCGCCAGCGCTTGAGTCACCTGCAGCCGCGACACGCCCACGCGCAATTCGCCTGTTATCAGCTTGAAGAAGACGAGCCGCTGCGGTTGCGGCAGTTTGCGCGTCCACTCACAGAGCCGCGCATATTTTTCCTCCTCGGCCGCCGCGCGCAGCGGCAGCAGACGCGCGCGCAGCCAATTATCAAGCGTGACCTCCTCCGTCTCGCCGCCGAGCGGCAGCAGCAGCGCTAGTGTTTCCGCGAGATCGCCGACGGTCTGATAACATTCCTCGAAAAGCCATTCCGGCAGTTGCGCTTCCTCCAGCGCAAGACGGCGCAGAAGTTTCGTCGGCGCGAGCTGACGCGGCTTGCCGCCGGCGAGAAAGTAGACAGCCCAGGCGGCGCTCGCATGGCGCCCCGGATCGGTCATCGCGGCGCTGAGATAGGCGCCGAGCGCCTGTTGCTTGCGCTTGATCGACGTCGCGGCGTCGAGCGCGCGATAGAGCGCGGCGAATTCCTTCACGTCGCGGCCTCTTCCGACGGCCCGCTTTCCGCTTCCTCCTCGCCATATTCGGTATGGAGCGTGCGCGCGTCGAGCCCGCTCTCGCGCAAATAGTGCGTGAGCGCGCCGATCGAGCCGTGAGTTGCGTAAATGCGCTCGGCGCCGGTGGCGTGGATCGCTTCGATGAGCCCCGGCCAGTCGGCGTGATCGGACAGAGCGAAGCCCTGATCCACCCCGCGCCGGCGGCGATTGCCGCGTATCTGCATCCAGCCGCTGGCGAAAGCGTCAGAGTAATCGCCGAAGCGGCGCATCCAGCCGGACCCTGCGGCGGAGGGCGGCGCGACGATCAGCGCATTGGCGAAGGCGTCCTTGCCGGAGAGGTCCGAGACACGGCGCGTCACGGGAAGCCCAACGCCCTGCGCCCGATAGATTTCATTCATCGGCTCGATGGCGCCGTGGCAGACGATCGGGCCGATGGTCGGATCGAGATGCGCCAACATCCGCTGCGCCTTGCCGAGCCCATAGGCGAAGACGACGCTCGCCCGTCCCGCGGCGGCGTTCTCGCGCCACCAGCCATTCACCTCGGTCATGATCTCGGCTTGCGGGCGCCAGCGGTAGATGGGCAGGCCGAAGGTCGATTCGCTAATGAAGACATGGCAGCGCACCGGCTCGAAAGGCGCGCAGACGCCGTCAGCCTCCGTCTTGTAATCGCCCGAAGCGACCCAGACTTCGCCCTCATGTTCCACCCGCACCTGCGCCGAGCCGAGCACATGGCCGGCGGGATGAAGCGAGACCGTCACGCCGTTGATCTCGACGCGCGCGCCATAGTCGAGCGTCTCGATGGCGACGTCGCCGAGGCGCCGGCGCAGGATGGGCGCGCTGTCGGTCTGGCACAGATAGGCAGCCGAGCCCCAGCGCGCATGATCGGAATGGCCATGCGTGATCACCGCGCGCGCGACCGGCCGCCAGGGATCGATATGAAAGTCGCCTTGCGGGCAATAGAGCCCCTGCGGCGTCGCGACGATGAGCTCCATTCGGGCGGCTGCGTTTCCTTGTCGAATGTCAAAAATGGGTTGCGCCGCGCCCGCGAACAAGGCTTGCGGCGAAGCTGGACAATTGTTCGCAAGCCTCGCGTCAGCCGTCTGGCGCCGTGTTTGCGTGACGTCCGCCCGGGGAGCCACTTCGAGCGGATTGCAACAATGGATATTTTTCGCGAAGCGGAAGGGGTCAATTTTGGAGCCCTGCCCGGCCCGGTCGACACTTTGCTGCAACAGGGCGTCGTCGCCTATCGCAGCGACAGGGAGCGCGCCGACCGCCTGTTCCGACAGGCGCTCGACCTCGCCCCGGAGGCGCTCGCCGCCTATCTGTGCCTTTATAAAATCCACACTTACATGGGAAATCTCGAGGTCGCGCGGGAAGCCGCGCTCGACGGGCTGCGCGAAGCGGCGCGTCAGGCTGGATGGTCCGCCGATCCGAAGCTCTGGCCGAAAGGCCAGTCCAACGCCGACGGCGCCGCCCGTTTCGCGCTCTTCACCCTGAAGGCGCTGAGCTTCATCGAATTGAAGCGGGGCCATCGCGCGGCGGCGGACGCGCTTCTCGGCATTCTCGCCGAAGTCGATCCGGCGGGCTCGGTCGGCTGGCCGGTGATCGCCTCGCTTGCCGAGGGCGCCGCCTGAGAGCGACCTGTTTGTGACGCAAATTGTCTCAAACAGAACGGGCGTTGCGACAGGCTTTCGCCTATATGACCTTCGTGGCGAACTTCCCCGCGATTGTCATTTGTCAAAGGTTCCTGTGTGAACGCCCCCTCGGCCAGCCTCGCGCCCGCTCCTGAGACCGCGTCCCCCGCGCTGCTGCGCGTGATCAATCTGCAAAAATCCTATGCGACGCCGCAGGGGCCCCTGCCCGTGCTCAGCGGCGTAAACCTGTCGCTTGCAGCCGGCGAGACATTGGCGCTCATGGGCGAATCCGGCAGCGGCAAGAGCACGCTGCTGCATCTCATCGGCGCCCTCGATCATGCCGATGGCGGCGAGATCCTCATCGACGATGTCGAGACCGCGCGCCTCTCCGAAAACGCTCGGGCGTCGCTGCGGCGCGAGAAGATCGGCGTCGTCTTCCAGCAGTTCAATCTCATCGCGAGCCTCACGGTCGCCGAGAATCTCGCCTTTCAGGCGAGGCTCGCCGGCCGCTACGATCCCACATGGCAGGCGCGGCTCACTGAACGTCTCGGCCTGACGCCGCTTCTCGCGCGCTATCCCGAGCAGCTTTCCGGCGGCCAGCAGCAGCGCGTCGCCGTCGGCCGCGCGCTCGCCGTGCGGCCGCGACTGCTTCTCGCCGACGAACCCACCGGCAATCTCGACGAGACGACCGGCGACGCCGTGCTGGCGCTCACACTCGACCTCGTGCGCGAAACCGGCTGCGGCTTTCTCATGGTCACCCATAGCGCGCGGCTCGCGGCGCGGCTGTCGCGGCAGGTTGTTCTCGAAGCGGGGACGCTCGCGGCGGCATGAAGGAAACGCTCTTCACCTTCTTCGCGCTGATGAGCCACTGGCGCCGGCATCGCATGAATCTGGCGACGCTGGTCCTCGGCCTCGCCATCGCCACGGCGTTGTGGAGCGGCGTGCAGGCGCTCAATGCGCAGGCGCGCAAGAGCTACGACAGCGCGGCGCAGGTCTTTTCGGGCGGCGAGACGCAAAATCTCGTCGCCGCGCGCGGCGGGCTCTTCGCGCAGGAGCTTTTCGCGCGGCTGCGTCGCGCGGGCGTGAAAGTCTCGCCGGCGCTGGAAGGCTCGGTGCGGATCGGCGAGAAAAGCCTTCGCCTCATCGGGCTGGAGCCCGTCACCCTGCCGCGCGCGACGCCCCTCGCCTCGCTGCGCGAAAATGACGAAGCCACACATATTCTCAGCGGCGAGGGACGCAGTTTCGCCACGCCGGAAACGCTGCGCGAGCTGCGTCTCACAGAGGGCGCGCGCGTTACGACCGAGCGCGGCTTTTCCTTGCCGCCGCTCTACGCCATAGAAGCGGCGCCGCCCGGAACCATCGTCGTCGACATCGGCGTCGCACAAAAAGCGCTCGACAAGCCGCTGCGCCTGTCGCGTCTGCTCGTCTCGAAGGAAACGCCGCTCGACGCCGCACGGCTGCGCGACGTCACGGGCGACGCGTTGCGCATCGTGGAGCCGGACGAGCAAAGCGATCTCTCGCGCCTTACCGACAGTTTCCATCTCAATCTCACCGCCTTCGGCCTGCTGGCCTTTCTCGTGGGCTTCTTCATCGTCAGCGCCTCATTCGGCCTCGCCTTCGAACAGCGCCTGCCGATGGTGCGCACCTTGCGCGCGCTCGGCGTTCCGGCGCATGCGCTCGCGGCGGCGATCCTTTGCGAATTGCTGCTCTTTACGCTCCTTGCCGGCGGGCTCGGCGTGATCGGCGGCTATCTCATCGCCGCCGCGCTATTGCCCGATGTCGCCGCGAGCCTCGAAGGTCTCTATGGCGCCGAACTCTCCGGCCGGCTCGCGCTCGATGCAAAATGGTGGCTGTCGAGCCTCGCCATGGCCGGCGGCGGCGCGCTGCTCGCGGCCGCAAGCGGCCTCGTCAAAACCCTGCGCCTGCCGGTCCTCTCCGTCGCGCGGCCCGTCGCCTGGCGCGAGGCGCATCGCCGCTATCTATGGCGGACAGGCGGCTCTCGCCGCCCTCGCGCTCATCGGCGCGGCGATCGCCTGGCGCGCGGCGACGGGGCTCGTCATGGGCTTCATGGTGATCGCGCTCGTCCTGCTCGCGGCGGCGCTGGTTCTGCCCGCTCGCGCTCGCGGCGATCCTGCACATCGGCGAGCGTCTCGCGCGACGTCCGCTCTCGCGCTGGTTCTTCGCCGACGGGCGACAGGAGATCGCCGGCCTCTCCCTCGCCCTGAAGGCGCTGCTGCTTGCGCTGGCGACGAATATCGGCGTCGGCGGCATGGTGGAGGGGTTCCGCGAGACATTCACCGGCTGGCTCGATACGCGCCTCGTCGCGGAAATCTATTACGAAGCCGCAACGCCCGCCGATGCGCAGGAGATCGCAGACATGGGCGAAGACGCGCCCGGAAATCACCGCGATCCTGCCGATCTGGCGCACGAGAACGCGTCTTTCCGACTGGCCCGTCGAAATGATCGGCATGGCGCCGCACGAGACCTATTCCGCGCATTTCTCGCTGCTCGACGCGGCGCCCGACGTCTGGCGCGCCCTGCATGAAACCGACGCCGTGCTGATGAGCGAACAGCTTGCGCGGCGTCTCGGCGTCGTCGTCGGCTCCGCGGTCGACATCCCCGCGCCGCAGGACACATGGCGCGCGACCGTCGTCGGGATCTTCCCCGATTACGGCAATCCGCGCGGCGCGCTGCGCGTCGATCACGACCGGCTGGCGCTTCATTTCTCCGACGCCTCGGGCGTGCATTATTCGCTTCGCGTCGCGCCTGAAAATGTCGCGCAGGTGATGGAGGAGATGCGCACGCGCTTCGGCCCGAAAATCGCGCGGCTGATCGACAACGCCGAAATCCACAAAATCTCGACCGGCATTTTCGAGCGCACCTTCACTGTGACGGCGGCGCTCAATGTGCTCACGCTCATCGTCGCCGCGATCGCGCTTTTCGCGAGCCTGCTGACGCTCAGCAATCTGCGCATCGCCCATATCGCGCCGGTCTGGGCCATCGGCGTCACGCGGCGGCGACTCGCGGGGCTGGAGCTTTTGCGCATCCTGCTGTTTTCGGCGGGCGCGGCGCTCCTCGCCATTCCGCTGGGCCTGTTCATGACATGGGCGCTGGTGGATATCGTCAATGTCGCCGCCTTCGGCTGGCGCCTGCCGCTGCATGTCTTTCCCGCGCAATGGGCGCAGGTCTTCATTGTGGCGCTTGGCGCCGCGCTTGTCGCGGCGCTCGCTCCCGCGATCCGCCTCGCGCGCAGCGCGCCGGTCGATCTCCTGAAGGTTTTCGCCAATGAAAGATAAGGCGATGGCCCTGCTTCTGTCGCTCCTGCCCGCCTTTGCGCAGGCGCAGGGCTACGCCGGCATGGGCGCGCCCGCGCCGGGTTTCGAAACGCCAAAGCCCGGCACGCCGATCGTCTTCCCGAAAGACCACGGCCCGCATCCGTCGTTTCGCACCGAATGGTGGTATCTCACCGCCAATCTGCACGGCGCCGATGGTCAGACCTACGGCGTACAATGGACGCTCTTCCGCCATGCGCTCGAACCCGGCTCGGGCGCAGGCTGGGACGATCGCAACGTCTTCATGGCGCACGCCGCCGCGACCAGCGCCACGACGCATGTCTTTGCCGAGACCGCCAGCCGCGCCGGCGTCGGACAGGCGGAGGTGGAGGCGGCCCCCTTCAGGGCCTTCATCGACGACTGGATTTTCGAGGCGCAGGACGACGCTTTCACGAAAGCCCGCGTCGTCGCAAAAGCGCCGCGCTTTTCCTACGACCTCGCGCTCATGCGCAACGGCCCCTTCGTGCTTCAGGGCGAGGCCGGCTACAGCCGCAAGTCGGACGAGGGGCAGTCGTCCCACTATTACAGCGAGCCCTTCTTTTCCGTCGACGGCACGCTGTCGCTCGACGGCCATGAGACAAAGGTCACGGGCCGCGCCTGGATGGACCGCGAATGGAGCAGCCAGTCGCTCGCGCCGGATCAGAAAGGCTGGGACTGGTTCTCGCTGCATCTTGCCAGCGGCGACGAGCTGATGCTGTTCCGCTTTCGCGGCCGGCGCGATTATCTCTCCGGCAACTGGATCGCGCGCGACGGAACGACGCAGCCTTCTCGCCGCGGACGACATTGCCCTCGAACCGCTCGCGCAGACGGCCATCGGCGACAAAAGCCTGCCGACCCGCTGGCGCGTGAAAGTGAAGAGCCGCGGCCTCGACGTCGAGACGACCCCGCTCAATCCGAAAAGCTGGATGGGCGCGAATTTTTCCTACTGGGAAGGACCGATTTCCTTTTCCGGCTCGCAGAGCGGGGAAGGCTATCTCGAGATGACGGGCTATTGAACCGCCGAAAGTAATCCAGGCTAGGGATGTGGCTCTGGATTGCGTCGTCGCTACGCTCCTCGCAATGACGTCAGAAAGGAGTCGACCGTAGCCAAAAACGCCTGAGGCGAGGTGACGAATTCGCCCGCTTCCATCCGAGCCATCGCCGCCGCGCGCCGCGACGATTCTTGCGAAAGATAATCCCGAACCGCCTGACTCCAGCCCGGCCCATCGAGCGGATGCAGATACTCCGGCGCCGCGCCCGCAATCTCGCGAAAGACGTCGAGATCGGAGGCGATCACCGGAAGACCCGCCGCCAGCGCCTCTGCAACCGGAAGGCCAAAGCCCTCGCCGAATGACGGCATGAGCAGGGCGCGCGCGCCCGCCATCAGACGACGCAGGCCCGGCGTCGACAGCCCTCCCGCTTCGATCACATTGCCGCGCAACGCCGGGCATCGACTCAGCATGTCCACGACATTCTGATTGAGCCAGCCGCGCTTGCCGACGAGGACGAGCTTCGGCGCCGGTCCGTTCGCGGCGAGTTCGCGCCAGACATTGAGCAGCAGCAGATGATTCTTGCGCGGCTCGATGGTCCCGCAGGCGATGAAATAATCGACCCCGGCAAGCTCCTCGGGCGCATCGATCCGCTGCGTAAAAACAGGCGCGACCGGCGGTCTCGCGACGCAAATGGGCAAGTCCTTGCGCCCATTTTCGTCAGCGTAAGCCTCGAAACGACGCGCGACCGTCTGCGACGCCACCACGACGCCGGCCGCCAGACGACAGATGTTGCGAATGCGGCGCGGATGCAGCGCCGCCTCTCTGGGCTGGAAAAATTCCGGATGATCGAGCGGCAGCAGATCATGGACGAATGCAACCGGCTTCACATCCGGCCGCGACGCGAGCCAGCGAACATACCAGGGCCGGTCGAGCAGGAATTGCGTGGCGTTCAGATAGACCGACCCCGGCGGCGCGTCGCCGGGCGAACGTCCCAGACGAAAACCCCAGTCGCGCAAGGCGCGCCCGTTGCGCAGGACGCGCGCGACGCCGGACCCGGACTTTATGCGCGAAGCGTCGCCCCGCCCTCTGATCCGATCGACGACCGAGCGATAGACGGCGTCCGCTGTGGCGTCAGCATTTTCACGCCAGCAAGATTCGATCGCGTCCATGGTCGCGAGCGCGGCCCCGGAGTCGGCAAGGCGCGGCCCCAGCGCCGTGCAGGCCAGCGGCGTCGCGCCGTTCTCGAGAAAATGCCGGGCCAGCAGAAAATCGACGCGGTCGATTCCGTTTGGCGCGGAATTGAGTCCACGGGTGACGAGCCGCGTGACGTCGTAAACGACCGGGGGCGTCAGGCCCCTCTCCGCGCGGCTTTGAACCAATCCACCGCGTCTCGCACCGCGAGCCGCGCGGGCCGCGTTTGATAGCCGAGTTCGCGCCGCGCCTTCCCGTCGTCGAAGAACATGCGGGTACGGGACATTTTGAGGCTGTCGCAATGCAGGAAGGGTTCGTATCCCATCAGCCGCGCTCCCCATTCATTGACATAGGCCAGAGGCATGAGCGGCCCCGCCGGCAATTTGATGCGCGGCGGCGCGCGGCCGGTGACGCGGGAAATTTCGGTCAGGAGGTCACATAAAGTCAAGTTCTCGCCGCCGAGAATATAGCGCTCGCCGATCGCGCCGCGCGTCATCGCCGCGATATGCCCTTCGGCGACATCCTCGACATGCACGATATTGAGACCCGTCTCGACATAGGCGGGCATGGCGCCGCGAACGGCTTCCGCGACGAGGCGACCGGTCGGAGTCGGCTTCACATCGCCCGGCCCCAGCGGCGCCGCGGGGCATACGATCACCGCCGGCAATCCCTCTTTTTCCACCATTTCCTCGACGAGGCGCTCGGAAAGGATTTTGCTTTGCTTGTAAGCGCCGATCGCCTCTTCCGCCGAAAGCCGATTGCGCTCGGTGCAGATATGGCCGTTGGCGGCGGCGAGCGTGGCGACGCTGCTCGTGTAAACGACGCGCTCGACGCCGGCGCGCAGCGCCTCGCGCATCACCATTTCCGTGCCCTGCACATTCACCTGGAAAAACGGGCGCGGGTCCGGCGCCCAGAGTCGGTAATGCGCGGCGACATGAAAGACGTAACGGACGCCCGCCATGGCGGCGCGCAGGCTCTCCTGATCCGTGATGTCGCCAGGGACGATTTCGCATTGCGCGGGAATATTGTCGTGGGTGCTCGATCCCCGCGCCAGCGCCCGAACCCTGTATCCCTTTGCGATAAGGAGCTTCGCCAGGGCGCCGCCGATGAAGCCGCTTGCGCCCGTCACCAGAACAAGACCGTCTCTATTCATATTTCCCAGCGCCAGAAATCCGCGTCGAAGTCGAATGGCGCTATCACGACACCACAACCCCCGGAAGACATTTTTACAGGGGGTTGAACTGCTTTGCGAGCGTTGCGGTCAGGCTTGCGGTCGGCGGGGCGGCGGTCGCCTTTCGCAAAAGCGGCCCACCTGGGGCTATTGCGCCAGCCGCCGTTGAAGGCCGTGGTCCAGAATGACCTCGGGCGCCGGGGCAATGGCGCGGGGCGCTTCGCGCAGCGGCTCCTCGCGCCGCAGGCGACTGAGATCGTTACGCACCACGCCGATGAAGCCAATGAAAGTCACGGCCGACAGCAGGCCGATGATGAGGTCGAGCCCGACAAAGGAACAGATCTCGAAGGAAATGAGGCCCGGACCGCAAGCCGCCGCAAACAGCGCCCAGGCCGCGACGAGGATACGAAACTCCGTCGCGCCCATCCCTCCATAGGAGAGTCGATGCACGCTTTCGGTCACGACGCGCAGATAGGTGTAGGAGCTCATCAGAAGATATAGCGACAGAACCAGCAGCGCCGACGGGATCGTGAAGAAGGGCGACAGGCCCAGGCCGACGATGATGAGGGTCTGGGCGATGAGATCGGCCGAATGATCGATGAAGAAACCATAATGCTGCCGCTCGATCCGCCGAAATCGCGCCAGCGTGCCGTCGAGCGAATCACCGAACCAGTTCAGAAAAAGCCCCACGACCACCGGAACGAGGCCGGCGTCGGACCAGCGGCACGCGACGAAACCCACCGCCGTCAGAAGGGCGCCGGCGAGTCCGATGGCGGTCAGGTGGTCGGGCGTCGCGCCGGCCGGAAGCCGTCGCACGAGTCCGGCAAGGAGCTTGCGCTCCAGGCCTGCGAGAAAACTGTCGTTGATTCTGAGGCTGGCCAACCAAGCCCCTCCTGGAGATTTGCCGGACGACAGGGCGAAACACTCAACTCACACGAACGCCGCTAACCCTCGCCTGATATTGTCACGTTCAAGTTTGGCGTCAACGAAAAAACAACCAAGAGTTGCGCGCCGGACACGAAAGGTCAGTTTCCGATGCGGCTGATCGCATAGCCCTGGACGGCTGGCTGCGCGACCATCTGAATGAGCTGCACCACCTTGCCGATCTCGGCGAACGGCGCATTGGAGACATAGAGAATGTCCTTGTCGCGCATCGCGAACCGGCGCGCCGCGAAAAGCGCGCCGGGGTCCTTCATGTTGAGATGATAGGCGACCGGAACCGTCGGCTCGGAGAGCAGCGCGCGCGGCGCGGTCGGGAAATCGCGGACGAGCCGCGCCGGCTCGTAACGCAAAATGAAGAGACCATCCGCATCGGCGCGATTGTCATTGAGACCGCCCGCCTTCGCGATCGCCTCCTCGAGAGTCGCGCCGCGGGCGTCGAAGGGAATCACGGCGTTGACGCCGGTGGCGCCAGCGACCGTGAAGGTCTGCGGGCGGCTTTCGATGGTCAGCGTGTCGCCCGCGCGCACGAAAATGTTTTCGGAAGGGTTGGTCAGCAGGGCCTGAAGCGGCGCGCGCGCCGTGCGGGCGCCGCGGGTGAGACTGATGAAGGTCTCGTGCACGGGCGAGCGATAGCCGCCGGCGGCGGCGACGACGTCGAGAATGCGGTCGCCGCGCTGGCTGAGCGGCACGCGGGCCCCATTGGCGACCTCGCCCGTTACCGTGGCGGTATTGCTGTTGTTGTGCGAGACATTCACCAGCGCCTGCGGCTCGACCGCCTTGCCCTGCAATTCCTGGACGATCGCCGCCTCGACCTGCTGCGGGGTGCGGCCCGCCGCCCGGATCCGGCCAGCGTAAGGCACGGTGATGGCGCCGTCGCGGCCCACGGTCTGTTCCGGAATGGGCGCGGACCTTGCGCCGGGACTCACATTGCCGCCGTCGCCGGCCGAGAAAAGGCCCCCCGACGCCGCCTCCCAGACTGTGATCTGAAGAGAATCCCCGACCCCGATCACCTGCGTTGGCGAGGGACGGTAATCGCCGAAATAGCCCCGCAGCGTCGGCGATTTGCGGCGGGCGAGCCGGTTCAGGGTCTGATCGTCGACCTCAACCAGAGCATAGGGCGCCGCCGCTTCCTGATCCGGCCATGAGGACGCCCCGTCCAGAATGGCGCCGCGCGACGGCCCGCTCGAGGGCGTCAGTCCGCAGCCAGCCAGCGATGCGATTGCGCCGAGAAGAAGAGACAATTTGATGAGGGGGAATCGCGATTTCAAAGCCACTCCAAACGGCGTGCCGATCTGGAACAAGCCGTAACAGCGTTAACTTAACCATTCGTGAACTATCAGCTGGAGAGGCGTCGATCAAGAGGGCGCAATACGACCTAAGGAAATGAATATGTTTACAATTATTGACGTCACCCCCAGGAGCAACCCGCTTGCCATCGGATTGGTGGCCAAAGTTAAGCATTGCCGCGAATTGCTGCGCCGAATCAGACGGCTGCGCAGGTCTATGATCCGCGCCGCGCCGCCGCCGCGAGCTTGCGGCCCTCAAGGACGAGCTTGCCGAAAAAGCCGCAGACCGCGACAGCGCCGAGCGACATGACCGCGACATCGATTGCGGGCAACGCGTCGTTGCGCGACGCCGGCACGCCCGTGGCCATGGCGATCAGGGGCCAGAAGGCGAGAAGGATGCGGAATTCCGTCACCCCGAAGCCGATGAAAACCATCTGCGCCGCGGGCCGGGCCGCCGCCCGGATATAGACGTAGGCGGAAAAGAGAAGGTAGCAGAACAGGATGACTGTCGCCGAGCGGAGGGTCAGAAAGGGCGAGAAGCCATAGGCCAGGATCAGCAGCAGATGCGAGAACGTCTCGCAGACATGGTGGGCCATGCCCTCGGCCGCCGTCTCGAAACCATGGCCACGGCGCGCGAGCGGCAGATCGACAGACAGCCCGTACCAGTTGAGCGCCATCGCCATGGGGACGAGAACCGCGAGCCAGAGCCACCGGGACGAGGCGACGAGCGCGGCCGCCGCGACGATTGCGCCAAGGGCGCCCAGAACGGAGAGCTGAATCGGCTCGACATCCTCGGGCGAAGAGTCTGCAAGTTTCGCGGCGGCGCGATGCTGACGGTCGCCGAGGAAGCTCCCCGCGGACGGCGCGGAATCCCCGGTGAGCCACGCCAGAATTCCACGCATCAGCATAACCGCTCCGCTGGTTGCGTCATCATTCGCGAAGGCTTGGGGAGCCGGCGCGACGGATTATCATAGGTCTCAGACCGGGCTAAACTGTCAAGATAAAGTTCAAACAGAGGGCCGAGCATGAGCGAAAAGGTGATGGTGTCCCGGGACGGCGCGATTCTGCGTCTCACCTTCAACCGGCCCGAGAAAAAGAACGCGCTCGACCGCGCCAGCTATTCCGCCCTGATCGGCGCCCTCGAAGGCGCGTCCCATGATCCTGACGTCAGGGTCGTTCTCTTCGACGGCGCGGGCGGCGATTTCACCGCCGGCAACGATCTCGCCGACTTTCGGGACTTTCTCGAATCGCCTGCTGAATTTCCCGCCCTGACCTTCGTGCGCGCGCTCGCCGCCTTCGAGAAACCCATGGTCGCGGCGGTGACGGGCGACGCCATCGGCGTCGGCGCGACCATGTTGTTCCACTGCGACCTCGTCTATGCGAGCCCCGGGGCGCGCCTGCGCATGCCCTTCATCGATCTGGGACTGGTGCCGGAAGCGGGGGCGAGCCTTCTCGTTCCGCAGCGGCTCGGCATGGCCCGCGCGTCGCAATATCTGCTGCTGGGAGAAACCCTTTCGGGCGAAGAGGCGCATCGCCTCGGCGTGGTCAACGGCCTCGCGCCGCCAGACGGCGTCGTCGAGACCGCCCTGTCGGCGGCGCGGACGCTCGCCGCCAAACCGGCGGAGGCGCTGCGCGCCTCGAGACGGCTCCTGCGCGGCGACCCGGCGGCGATCGTCGCGCGCATCGACGAGGAGGCGGAGCTCTTTGCAAAGGCGCTGGCCTCGCCCGCGACGCGCGAGCGCCTCGCCGCCTTCTTCGCGCGGAGATAGCCGCCTACGCTTCCAGATTCGCGTAATTGACGAGACGCGAGGCGCGCACCAGTATCTGGCGCATCTTCTCGCCGGAGCGTTCGCAGGTCTCCGTCAGCCGCGCCATATCCGCCGGCGGTCCGTCCCGGAACTGGCGGCGCACGGAGGCGACGCTGGCGAGGGCGATCACGTCGAGTTCCGAGACGAAGGTTTCGAAGCGTTTGCGAAACGCGGGATTGAGCTGCTCATAGGCGGCGAGCGCGGAATGACGATCCGGCAGCGGCGAGTTGAGAAAGTAGTCGCGGTAGCTCACCGGCCGCCAGGCGCAGATGTCCTCGTAAAGCTCCGGCATCAGCGGAAGCTGCTCGAGCATCATGACGACCTCGTTGAACAGGTTGAGATAGTCGTTCGCCAAGCCGGACATGGGATTGACGAGCGATTTCGAATACAGCTCCGCGGCAGGCGTCGCGCCCGGGTCGATCAACTGAGAGTCAAAAGTCATAGCGGCCCCACGTGTTTCAAGCGTGAAGTTGACAATAAATGTAATAAAATTTTCTTTCCGGCGACGCGAAACGCGATGCAAAATTTTCGCAACCTATCGGCGCAATGCTATTTTCTCTATCCTCGGCCGACGCGATAGGAGATACAAAGCGCCATGTGCGGACGCTATGCAATCACATCGCCCCCCGAGGCGATCCGCAAGCTTTTCGGCTATGCGGAGACGCCGAATTTTCCGCCGCGCTACAATATCGCGCCGACTCAACCCATTCCGATTGTGATGGCGCAACGCGAGGACGGCGCGCGCATTCGCCACTTCATGCTGGCGAGGTGGGGCTTCCTGCCAGGCTTTGTGAAGGACCCGCGCGACTTTCCGCTGATCATCAATGCGCGCGCCGAAACCGTGATCGAGAAGGCGAGTTTTCGCAACGCCATGAAACGGCGTCGCTGTCTCGTCCCCGCCGACGCCTATTACGAATGGCTGAAGCTTTCAGCCGGGCGGCGCATCGAGCGCAAACCCTATCTCTTCCGCCGCGCCGACGGCGCGCCAATGGGTTTCGCCGGCCTGTTCGAGACCTATATCGGGACCGATGGGGCCGAGATCGACACGGCCTGCATTCTCACCACCGAGGCCAATACGGCGACAGCGGCCGTGCACGACCGGATGCCGGTCATTCTCGACGCGAAGGATTTCGACGCCTGGCTCGATTGCGACGAGGTGAGCGCCGGAGAGGCCGCCGCGCTCCTGCGGCCCGCGGGCGACGACCTGCTGGAATTTTACGAGATCGGTTCCGAAATCGGCCGCACCGGCAGCGACGGCCCCCAACTGCAGCAGCCGATCGCACGCACGCTCTTCACCCCGGTGTGACGCCCGTAGCGAATGCTCCAAACATTGCGACGGAAAACGGCTCAGCGGCTCCTTTGTTCGCAAAGTGACAAAAGGCTCCGCGGCATGGCGCTTCCGTCGTCCGACCTGAACCCGAACTGATCCCTCGAAACCGGGCTGCGGCGCGGCCTGTCGTTTCCAATTACGGAACCTTTCCAGCGAGCCAGGCGCTCCCGGGGGCGCTGCGTTGTCAGTTTCCAAAAAATCCAGTAAGAGACTTTTATGTCACAGTTGCGCGTCCTCAGCCGTCACATAAGCGCCGCCATTACATTGGCGGTCGTGCTGGCGCTGTTGCTCGGCGTGGCTGCGTCGGGGACGGCCGCGGCAAGCGCGCCTGATCCGGCCTTCAGAAACGACCCTTCCGCGAGCGCCGGACTTTTCGCCTGTTTCAAGCGTCACATGACGCAGCGCGTCGACCTCGCGAACGCCGACAGGACGCAGGAGGGGCACAAGAACGCGAAGCATCCCTGTCCGTGCTGCTGCCTGGCCGCGCATGGCGCTGTCGCTGTGCTGCCGTCGCGCGTCGCGACTCCGGCCGCCCCCCGCGTCTCACCGTCTCCGCTCTATCGGCTCTCGCTCACGGCGCATGAGCCGGAAGGCGCCGGAACGCGAGCGGCCCACGGCGCCCGGGCGCCGCCTTCCCTAGTTTAGAACTTTTCCGATCGACGACTCGCGACGGTGGCCCGAGGGCTGCTTGCGGTTACAATAGTCGATCGGGGGACGCCGAGCGCGTCCGGGATCACAATAAAAACATCAAAAGACGCCGGCTGCTAACTCGCACGCGTCCCCATAGAAAATGAGTGCGTTACATGGATCATTCGTCGCTTTCCCCTCTCGCCATGTTCCTCAACGCCGGCCCTGTCGGCAAGGTCGTCATGGCGTCGCTGCTTCTCGCCTCCATCTGGACCTGGGTTTTGATCATTGAAGCGACTTTCGCCGTCCTTCGCATCGGCAAGGCCGCGCGCGAGGCGCGCGCGGGCCGCCCGATCGGCGTGCTGGAGCCGATCGCCGAGGCCGGCCGAGAGGCCAATGCGCTCAACATTCCCGACGAGACCGTGGGCGACAAGCGCGAGCGCGTCGCTGAAAACATGAGCCGCGCGGCGCGAGAGTATCTCACCCGGGCGGAAGGCGGCCTGCCGAATCTCGCGGTGATCTCGTCCGTGGCGCCCTTCGTCGGTCTCTTCGGCACGGTGTGGGGCATCATGACCAGCTTCGCCGGCATCGCCCAGTCGCAGGACACGAGCCTCGCGGTCGTGGCGCCCGGCATCGCCGAAGCCCTCGCCGCCACGGCCTATGGCCTCGCCGCCGCCATTCCCGCCTCGGTTGGCTATAACCGTATCGGCTCGGCCTTTTCGCGCGCCGGCCAGCAGGTCGCGCATTACATCGAGGACGAGGCGCTGCGCATGACCACCGCCGGCGCCGCCGCCCGCGCCCGTTCGCAGAAGGAGGCCGCATAATGGGTCTCCCCACGCGCTTCAAGAACAACAACGACCTTTACCAGCCGCTAGCCGACATCAACGTCACGCCGCTCGTCGACGTGATGCTGGTGCTGCTCATCATCTTCATGGTGACGGCGCCATTGCTCGCGAAGGGCGTGAAGGTCAATCTCCCGCAGGCCAGCGCGGCGCAGCCGATCAATCAGAAGGACCCGATCGTCGTCACGGTCGGCAAGGACGGCAAGGTGTCGCTCGGCTCCGATCAGGTGTCCGAGGAGGCGCTCATCGACGGCATTCACGCCATGATGGGCGACGACCTGGCGCGCGTGGTACACGTGCGCGGGGACAGCGAAGCGGTCTATGGCGAGGTGGTCGCCGTGATGGACAAGCTCGCGACCCACGGCATCACCCATATCGCGATCATGACCAACTCACGCAGCAAGACGGGCGCGGCCCCCAAGGGCGGCGCTCCGGCGGCGGCGACTCCGGTGGCGGCCCCCGCCGCGCCAGCGGCGGGAGCGGCGAAATGACCGATATGGCGCTTTCGCCCGGCCTCGCCGGCCAGCGCGGGGAGGAGCCGGCGGGACCGCCGCCGATCAACCCGCCCTGGCTGCGGCCCGCCGCGATCACCGCCATCGTCGCGGCGCATATCGCGGTCTTCGTTGCCTTCCTCTACGCGCCGGCTCCGAAGACCATCTCGCTCGAACTCGCTGACCATGGATCTGGTCCAGGAAGGCGACTTCGTCGAGCAGCAGGAAGTGAGCGCGGCGGAGGACACGCCGCCGCCCGTCGCGGTGGAGCAGCCCGATCTGGCGCTGCCGCCGCCGGTGGTCATGGCGCCGGACCCCATTCCGCTCGCCATGAAGAAGGAAGACGTCGAGAAAACCGAGCGCAAGCGCGAAGAGCAGAAGCAGGTCGAGCACGCCGAGCAGCGGCGCGAGGCGCAGGCCCGCCGTCGCGCCGGGGCGCCCGACGCGGGCGGCGGCTCCGGCGCGTCACAGGCGAGCTGCCTCGCCCATGTCGCGGCGTCGCTGCGCCAGCATACGCCCGGCTCGACGAGCCTCGGCCCGGGCACGGCGCAGGTGACGTTCCACGTCAATGCGGGCGGCGGCATCTCCGGCGTCTCGGCCTCCGGCTCCTCGCCGGGCCATGCTGCGCTCGCCCGGCGCATCGTCTCGTCCTCGCGGGGTCCGGGAAGTTGCGGCGCGGCCTTTGTGAGCCAGGCCTTCGCTTTCCACTAACGACTAACGGCGGGCCACTGGCCCGCCGTAACACCTTCGACGGGAAGCAAAGAGATGACGCTGCTTACTCGCGGGCGAGTCGCACTCGCCTGCGCCCTCGCCTTTTCCGGCGCAGCGCATGCGCAAACGCCGACGCCCGCGCCGCCAAAGCCGACTGCGCCAGCGGCGACTCCGGCAGCGCCGGCGAAACCCGCCACGCCCGCCGCGCAGGCGCCAGCGACGCCCGCCACGCCGGCGGCGCCCGCCATGTCCGAGAGCAAATATCTCGGCTTGCTCTATAGCGAGATCGCCAAACACACGCCGGAAGACAATCCATCCGGCCCCGGCGAAGTGACGGCGAGCTTCATCGTCGGGCCGTCGGGCAAGGTCGAGAAGATCACGATCGACAAGACGACGAGTCCCGCCCATGCCGAGATCGTAAAACAAATCCTCTCGCAGGTCGTCACGCCGCCCCCGCCGGGCGGATCGATGGATGTCGGCCAGACCTTCAAATTCAGGTGAGACGATGGCCCGTTTCGCGCTCCTCCTGCTCACCCTTGGGCTCGCAACGCCGGCCTGGGCTTTCGAATGGGACGACGGGCGCGGCGCCTTTCCCTTCCGGCCCGTGACGACCCGCCGATATGAGGCGGTTCGTGACGTGGAAGGGGCAAGCGCGCTTCACGCCGTCTCGACAACGCATCCGAGATCCCGGCTGATCCTGAGATCGACCTTTTCGGGGCCGCACCTCCACTGAACCAGCATTTTTTCGAAAGAAGACGCGAGAAGAGCGCCCACTCAATCGGGGAGACGAAGAAAATGATTTCCACTCGCAATATCTTGCGCCGCGCCGGCCTTCTCGCCGCGCTCGCCTTCCTGCCGGCGTCCGCGCTCGCTGAAACGGCGCCCGCGCCCGATCCGAAAGCGGCGCCGGCTCCGGCCCCCGCCGCCATGAGCCATCACGCCGCGCCCGCCTGCAACGATCCCAAGCCCGCCTGCGCCATGACGGTCAATCCGGCCTTCGACAGGAAGGGAACGCTCTGGGTCGCCTTCGCGGTCGGCAAGACGGTCTATGTCGCGAGCTCCGCGGACGGCGGCAAGAATTTTTCCGCGCCCGCGACGGTCGCAACGATCGCGGACGGCGTCATCGACTCGCATGGCGACGCGCGGCCGAAAATCGTCCCGCTCGCCGACGGATCGCTGCTTGCAAGCTATACGACGCGGCCGGACAAGCAGATGATCGGCACGATCTTCACTGCGCGCTCGACCGACGGCGGCAAGAGTTTCTCTCAGCCGCAAGCCCTGCTGACCGAAGGCGGCCAGCGCTTCGAGACCTTCGCGGTCACGCCGAAGGGGCGCATCTACGCCGGCTGGCTCGACAAGACCAACGCCCTGAAGGCCAAGGCCGAAGGCAAGGAATTCGAAGGCAGCGGCGTCGCCTTCGGCTGGTCGGACGATCACGGCCAGACCTTCAACGGCAAGAAGATCCTGCTCGATCACGCCTGCGAATGCTGCCGCATGTCCGCGGCGCTCGACAGGGACGGGCTGCCGGTCTTCGTCTGGCGTCAGGTGTTCGAAGGCAATATCCGCGACCATTACGCCGCGAAACTTTCCGCGGACGGAACGACGCTTTCGGGCGGGCGCGTCAGCGACGACAATTGGGCGATCAACTCCTGCCCGCATCACGGACCCGGCATGGCCATCGACGCCAATGGCGTCTGGCACATCGTGTGGTTCACCAAGGGCAAGAACCGGCAGGGGCTGTTTTACGCGCAGAGCCGAGACGGCGGGAAGACCTTCTCGACGCCGGACAAATTCGGCGACGACGCCAGGGCGCCGGGCCATCCGGTCGCGATCGCCGCCAAGGGCCGGCTCTATCGCGTCTGGAAGGAGTTCGATGGAACGACGACCACCGTCGCCCTGCAGATGTCGCGCGACGGCGGCAAGAGCTGGAGCGCGCCGCGCGTGATCGCCGAAACCGCCGACGCCTCGGATCATCCCGAACTCGTCGCAGACAAGAAGGCCGCTTACCTCTCCTGGGTCACGCATAAGGAAGGCTATCGTCTCATCCCGCTGCCGCGCGACGAGAAGAGCGCTTCGGCCAAGTGAGCGGCGCGATGTTTCGACTGACAAGGATCGCCGCGCTCGCCCTCTTCGCGCTTGCTTCGGGGCAGGCGGCGGCGCTCGACTTCAAGCCCTACGGACGCGGCGGATTCGCGCAGATCGTAAAGGCGCATGCGGGCCGTCCGCTCATCGTCCATTTCTGGTCGGTGACCTGCCCGCCCTGCATCGTGGAGCTGCCGCAATGGGCGAAAATGGTCGATGAACGCAAGGACGTCGACATCGTCTTCGTGAATACCGACGGCGAAGAAGATCGCGCGCGGGCCGGAGCGCGCGCTGAAAAGGTTGGACTCGGCAGGGCGGCGCATTACGGCTTCGCGGATGATTTCGTCGAGAAGCTTTATTTCGAGGCGGACAAGGGCTGGCGCGGCGAACTGCCCTTTACCGCGCTCGTGGCGCCCGATGGGGCTGTGACGTCGGTGACGGGCGCGGTGGACGATCCGCTTGTCGTGAAGTGGCTCGCGAAGAGCGTGGGGAAGTAAGGCGCGTTGCTATTCTGGGCGAAGCCAAAGGCCTGCCGTCACCTTGTCGCGCCGGGCTTCCACAGCACGTCGCCCGTTTCGCGATTCACGAAACGCGACGCCACGAAGAGAAAATCCGAGAGCCGGTTGACATAGGAAAGCGCGGTCGCGGACAGCTCCTCGCCGTCGGTCTCCATCAGCGTCACCATCACGCGCTCGGCGCGGCGGCAGATGGTGCGCGCCATGTGGAGATGCGCCGCCGCCGCCGTGCCGCCGGGCAGCACGAAGGAGCGCAGCGGCGCGAGATCGGCGTTGAGATCGTCGATCTCCTTTTCCAGCCGCGCCACCTGCGACGGCAGGATCACCAGACGCATGGCGGGATCGAGCGGCTTTTCGGGATCGTTCGGCGTCGCGAGCTCGGCGCCGAGATCGAAGAGATCGTTCTGGATGCGCGCCAGCATGTCGTCGAGCGCGGCGTCGCGGGTCTCGATCGCGAGGCGGGCGACGCCGATGGCGGCGTTGGTCTCGTCGATCGCGCCATAGGCCTCGACGCGAATATCGTCCTTGCGGCGGCGCGCGCCGGTCGCGAGCGAGGTCGCCCCCTTGTCGCCGCCCCTTGTGTAGATTCTGTCGAGCTTGACCACGTTCAGTGTCCCCGCAGGTAAAGCACGGTCAGCGCAATGGCCAGGGCCAGAAACTGCAGGCCGACGCGCCAGCGCATGAGCGTCTGCGACCGCTGGCCCGCGCCGACGCCGCCGCGGAACATATTGAAAAAACCCGCGAGCAGCACGAGAAACACCGCCGCCGCGGCGACGAAAACGATCAGATTGCCCATGACGCTTCCTTGGATTGCCGACGCGAGCAAGTAGAGAAGCCCCTGCCCGCGTGCAAGGCGTTTATCGGGTCAGCAGCCTTTGCAGATAGTCGAGCTCGTCGGCCGGACGCTCGGGCTGGCCGAGGCGGCGCCGCAGTTCCTCCTGCACGCGATGGGCGCGCTGCGCCGGCGGCAGGCCGAGCGGATCATATTTTCCGCGCGTGCTCGCCTCTCCGCCGGAGGAGCGCCCGAGCGGATCGCGGCCCTTGCCGTGGCGGGAGCGCTTACCCTTGCCCTTGCCGTCCTTGCCGTCCTCGCCATCGGCCCCCTGCTGGCCCTCGTTGCGCATCTGTTGAGCGAGCTTGTCGGCGCCCTTGCGCAGCGAGTCGACCGCGCGCCCCTGCGCGTCCACGGCCTTGCCGCGTCCCTCGCCGCCGGGGCCGAGCGCGGCTTCCGCCTCCTTCATCGCCTTGCGGGCCTCGTCGAGCTCCTCGCCGGCCTCGCCCGCCTCGTCCTTCATCGCATCCTGCTGCTGCTCGAGCTTCTCGCGCAGCGCCTGTTGGCGCTTCTGCTCGGCGCCGGCGTCGCCGCCCGCCTGCGCCTCGCCGGATTTGCCGCGCTGCTTGCGCGGATCGTCCTCGAAGGGCGACTGCAGGCCCTTGAAGGTCTCGTCGCGCAACTGCTGCTCGTCGCGCGAGAGCTGGTCGATCTCGCCAAGCGCTTTCTGCATCTGACGCTGGCGGGCCTTGCGCGCGGCGCTCATCTCGCCGCTGGAATCGCCGGTCTGCGCGTTCTCCATGATGTCCTGCAATTCATCGAGGAGCTTTTGCGCCTGCGCCGTATCGCCGTTTTTCGCCGCCTGTTCGATTTCGTCGAGCATGGACTGAAGATCATCCGCCGTGACGCTGTCGGCGTCCTCGGCGCTCTGGCGCTCCTCGCCCGGCGGGCTCGGCCGCGCGCCGACCTGTTCCAGAAACTTGTCGAGCGCGGCGCGCAATTCCTGCGTCCGCTTGGCGACCTCCTCCTCGCTGTCGCCGCGCGCAATCGACTCGCGCAGCGCCTTCTCGGCCGCGCGCAGATCGCGCTCGGCCTCGCTGGCGTCGCCGTCCTCGAGTTTCAGCGCCATGGCCCAGAGCATGTCGGCGACGCCGCGCAATTCGTCGTCGCTGCGCTTGCCTTCGAGACTGCGCCGCGCCGCGCGCAGGCCGAGATGGATGGCGGAGGGCGTTTCGAACGCATCGGGCGCGAGCGACAGCGCGTCCAGCGCCGTGCGCACATTGCCCTGCGCGGCCGGATTGAGCGCCAGAATGCGGCGCTGCTCGGCGAGGGCGCGGGCGAGCGGCTTGACGAAGCGCCGCTGCGGCAGCGTCACCTCGACAGGCGTCGTGGCGCCCTCGTTCCCGGCGGCGTCCTTCGCGACGAGACGCATCACGACCTTCGCCCCGCCATAGGGGCTGTCCGCGAGATCGAGCGTGGCGCGGCCCTCGCCAAGACCGCCGGCGCCCGCCGGCAGATCGAGCGGCAGGCGCGGCGGCTCGTAAAGCGCGCGGCGGCCGTCCTGCTTGCGCTCGAAGATCGCCTCGGCGCTGACGACGCCGTAGTCGTCCTCGAGCTGATAGCTGAGCGTCATGGTCCCGCGCGCATTGTTTTGCGGCTTGTCCAGGAGCGAAATGCGCGGGGCGCGGTCGGGAATGGCGGTCACCTCGAAACTGCGGCCGTCGGGCAGATCGAGACGCGCCGGGCCGGCGAGGACGAAACCGCGCTCCTTGCTGTCGCCGGAGGTTTCGATTGGCGCCAGCGCGCCGTCGGTCGAAACGCTCGCATCGGCGGGCCGCAGGCGCAGGGTCGAATTGACCGGCGCCTCGACGGCGCCGCTCTGCTGCGCGAGCACGATCGGCGGGCGCCCGGTATAGGCCGGCGGCTCGAACCAGGCGTCGAGACGGTCAGTGGGGCCCGCGCGATGGACGACGCGCCAGTCGAAAGCGGCGGCAAGGCGCGCGCGTTTCTCGTCGCCCGCCACGAAGGCGGCGGCGACCGCCGCGACCAGAGCGAAGGCGCGTAGCGCATAGGGGTCGCGCTGGGGCAGTCCCGGGCGCGGCGGCGCGATGGGCGTGCGCGCAAGCGCGGCGAGGAGCCTTTTCCGATGCAGCGTCCAGAGCGCCGCGCTGGCTGGCTCGTCGTTCGCCAGCGTATCGTCGAGCGAGGCGGCGGGCTTCAAGGGCCCCTCGGCCTCGGCGTCGAGCCTTGCGGCGGCGGCGGCGCGGCGCGGCAGGCCGCGCACGGCCTCCCTCACGATAAGGAAGAGCGCGGTGAAGCCGAAAAGCCCGACCCCGGTTATGCGCGCTTCGACCGGCAGCGCGCCCCACAGGCCGATCCAGGAGAGGGTGAGGAAGAAAAGCGTCAGCGTCGCAAGCGCGGCGCCGAGACGCAACAGGCGCTCGGTGAGCATGGCCTGCGCCGAACGGCGCAGCGCCGCGTCGAGCGCCTCCGCGCCCTCCGGCCGGGGGGCCTCGTTTTCGGGAAGATCCTGCATTTACGCTCCGCGGACGGTCTGCCGTCCAGATGGCGGTTCGAGGCCGATTATACAATTCCTTTCGCTGGCGCGAAGCTATAAACGCTGGCGCATTGGCGATGTCCGACAAGCGCCGCCATGACCGGGCCGAGGCGCGCATGACACGAGCAAAGAAGACTTTCCCCGGCAAGACCCCGGCCGATACGGTCTCTCAGCCCTCGAACGACCTCGCCGCGCTGCCGGCGCCAGTGCGGGCGATCCGCGACAAGATTCTCGCTGCGCTGGAGAAGAACGAGGTCGAGGCGCTGCGCATTCCCATCGACTGGAACGAGGTTCGCCCGCTCTTCGCCAAAAGCGGGCTCTTCAAGGCCGGAACGGACCCGATCGAGATTTTGAAGAGCCTTTCCTTCGACGGCAAAGGCCGGGAGACCATCGCTGTCGCGCGCGCCGTTCTATCGCAGCCGTATGTGGTCATCACACGCGGGCCGGTGACGCTCTATGAATGGCCCGCCTTCGCGCGACAGCCGTCGCCGCCGGCGAATGAGGAGGATGCGCGGGCGCGATGGTCCTGCGTGCGCTTCGCCGATCTCTCGCGCAGCAACGCCGACGGCAGGCCGCGCGTCACCCGCATCGGAATAGCGTCCGATGGCGTGTGGCACTATTTCTGGAGCGAGGATTGATATCATTGCGGGTGAAGCGAAGCAATCCAGAGCCACATCACGGCGCTGGATCGCGTCGTCGCCGCGCTCCTCGCAAGACGGGGCGGCGTTTTAGATTTCCCTCTCCTGCTCGTGCGGCCTCGCGTGCGAGCGGCCCTTTTCTTCGGCGCGCTTCAGCTCTTCGGCTTCATCTGTATCAAGCGCATGCTCGGCGTCCTTGGCGGCGGGCCCCACCTTGCCGCTTTCGACGAATTTGCGCTGCGCGTCGTTATACTGCTTCGCCGCTGTGCGATTGCCTTCGCCTTCGTTACGCGGCGTTTCTGTCGGATTGGCCATAGTCGTTCTCCTTTAGGGGGAGCCTTGCCATCTAGCGCCGCTGGCTCGGGCGGAAATCCTCAGCGCGGCGGAAAACGTCGCGCCCGTGAAACGCGCCGCGACATCGTTACGGAACAAGCAAATCGGCTTCGCGTTGCATCGGGTGGCTTTGGGGCTTTGGCGGACAGAGACCCAGGAGATGGCAATGACGAAGGCTCACAAATTCGTGTCTGTCGCGCTCGCGAGCGCGATGCTGATGGGCGCGGTGTCCGTATCGACGCCGGCGTCGGCGTGGGGCTATGGCTGGGGTCGCCCGGCCTGGGGCTATGGCGGCGGCTGGGGTCGCGGCTGGGGCGGATATGGCCGTTGGGGTTATGGCGGCTGGGGCGGCGGCGGGCTCGCGGCCGGGTTGCTCGGCGGTCTCGCGGTCGGCGCGCTCGCCGGCGCGGCGACGGCTCCCTGGGGCGGCTACGGCTATTACGGCGCGGCCTATCCGGCTTATGGCGGCTACTACGGCGCGGCCTATCCCGCCTATGGCTACGGCAGACGCTGCGGCTGCTGGTGATCCGGCGCATCCCGGCCTATGATCTGACCGGACCAACACATGCGACGCCCGCGCGCGCGGGCGTCGCCGCAAGGTAGTCGATGACACTTCTCCGCAACTGGATCGCGCCGCTCGTCGTGGCTTTTCTCGCACCGGCGCCGGCATTCGCGGGCTCGGTCGCCTCGCCCAATTTCAACATCCCCAACCGCGACGTCGTGCTGCGCTGCGCGCCATTGCCTTACGAGATTCACTGCTCCATCTCGCGCATGGCCAATCCCGAATACAGTTCATTCTGCTTCTACATCGCGAGCGACGGCCATTCCTATCCGATGAAACGCGATTACCGATTTGGCTTCCATAACGGCATCGTCAGCATCAAGGTCACGGACGGGCTGAAGATCAGCGGCGATCTCACCGAAGACAAGTCCGGCGCCCATTCCCACTGCACGGAATGGCGCCGTCCCGAATGAAGCTTTGCGGGGGCGCCCTGCTGGCGACGCTGCTGATGACGGCGAACGCAGGCGAAGCCGCCGGGAGATGCCGCGTCGCCATTCACGACTTCGGCGCCGACGACGATGCGGCGATTGCACGGGCGCTCGCCACGGGTTGCGCGGTTACGGGCGAGGATCGCTCCTATCGCATCACGCGGCCGGTGATCCTTCCGGGCGACGCCACGCTCGCCGACGCGACCTTTCGTCAGGCGTTTCCCTCAGGCGCGATCATTCGCGCCATCGTCGCGGAGAATGTCGCCAATATCGCGATGACCAATATTCGGCTGGACAGGGGGCGCGACCCGAGCCAGGGCCTCGCGCCCGGCGCCGACCCCTCTCGCACGCATCTGGACAGCGCCGGCATTCTTCTGTCGCATGTCGAAAACGCGACGCTCACCGACATAGAGGTCTTCGGCGACGGCGTCGGAACCGGAATAAAGATTGTCGAGGCGGCGCATGTCCGTCTGATCCGGCCGCATGTCCACGACATGCGCTGGGCCAGCGCCGTGCAGCCGGAGAATGAAATCATGGTCGGCATATGGGCTCTGGCCTCGCGCGACGTCACCCTCGACTCGCCGCGCGTTCACGACCTCACGCCGACGGCCATCGAGGCGCACGGCGGTCGCGCCGACGGACGCCGCAACAACATGACCGACGGCATCAACTCGAGCGGCGCGCAGGATTTAACGATTCTGAACGCTGAAATCTCGAATGTCGGCGAGGGCCTGGATTTCAGCGGAAAACATACGACCCGGAATTTCACCATCGACGGCGCGGCGCTGCGCGACATCGACTCCTTCTGTTTCAAATCCACTCATGCGGAGGGCGGCGTCGTGCGCAGGTCGCGCGCCGAGCGCTGTGGTCTCGGCGGCTTCGTCCTTGCCGGCCGCGTGCGCAATGTCGCTTTCATCGACGACGAGGCGCGCGACATCGGAGCGAACGGCCTTTGGCCCGCCAATAAGCACACAGGCTTTTCGCTCGAATACGCCTATGAGTCGCTGCCGACGGAGATCAGCATTTCAGGCTGCCGCAGCATCGACGCGCAGCAGACGCCCACGACGACTGTCGGCTTCTTCAACGAGGCGCGCGCCGAACTGCCGCAGACGATCAGGTTCGACGGCAATGTGGCGCAAGGCTTCGTCCGCGCCGCGACAAGGGGGTTCGACGAGCCCCGCTAGTCAGAGCGCCGCCTGAAAGCGGATCGGCCGGCCCGTCGAGGGCGTGACGAGTTCGCCGTCCCACATGACCTTTGCGCCGCGCACGAAAGTGCCCACCGGCCAGCCGGTGACTTCCAGACCATGAAACGGCGTCCAGCCGACGCGCGACGCCACCCATTCGTTGCGAATGGTCTCGCGCCGCTTCAGATCGACGATGGTCAGATCGGCGTCATAGCCTTTGGCGACGCGGCCCTTGCCGGCCATTCCGAAGAGGCGAAGCGGACCGGCGCTGGTGAGATCGACGAAGCGGGCGAGGGTCAGCTTCCCCTCGTTCACGGCATTGAGCAGCAGCGGCACGAGCGTCTGCACGCCGGTCATGCCCGACGGGCTGTTCGGATAGGGCTGCGCCTTTTCCTCCAGCGTATGCGGCGCGTGATCGGAGCCGATGACGTCGACCACCCCCTGCCGCAGACCTTCCCATAAGGCTTCGCGATGACGCGCGGCGCGCACCGGCGGATTCATCTGCGCGAGCGTGCCGATGCGCTTATAGGCCTCGTCGTCGAGAATGAGATGGTTGGGCGTCACTTCGACGCTGGCGATGTCCTTGTTGTCGGCGAGCAGCGCGATTTCTTCCGCCGTGGTGACATGCAGGACATGCACGAGCGCGCGCTTCTCCCGCGCGATGCGCAGCAGGCGCTGCGTCGAGCGCAGCGCGGTCTCCTCGTCGCGCCAGATCGGATGCGAGGAGGGGTCGCCCTCGACGCGAAGCGGTTTGCGTTCGTTGAGCCGCTCCTCGTCCTCGCTGTGGAAGGCGGCGCGGCGGCGCGTGTGCGAGAGAATTTCGGCGATGCCCGCGTCATCCGCGACGAGCAGCGAGCCCGTCGAGGAGCCCATGAACACCTTGACCCCCGCCGCGCCCGGCAGGCGCTCGAGCTCGCCGAGATCTCTGGCGTTTTCATGCGTGCCGCCGACCCAGAAGGCGAAGTCGCAATGCATCCGCCCGGTTCCCCGCGCGACCTTGTCGGCGAGCTGGGCTTCGCCGGCGGTGAGCGGATTGGTGTTGGGCATTTCGAAGACGGCGGTGACGCCGCCCAGCACGGCGCTGCGCGAGCCGGATTCGAGATCTTCCTTGTGCGACAGCCCCGGCTCGCGAAAATGCACCTGCGAATCGACGACGCCGGGCAGAATGTGCAGGCCCCGGCAGTCGATCCGCTCGCCCGCCGAGGCGCGGGAGAGGTCGCCGATCTCGGCGATCCGGCCATCGCGGACCCCGACGTCGCGCTGGCCCTCCCCGTCCTGGTTGACGAGCGTGCCGCCGGAAAGGATGACGTCAAAGACCTGCGACATGAATGGCGCCCCGTTTGCGTGGTTCGACCTAAATTAAGGACAAGATCTGGATGCGCCAAGCGCTTGCGGCGCAAAAGGAAGACCGCGCGGCCCGAGGCTGCTCCAAAACACAGGAAAATTTCAAAATGACCACGGCAATCGTGCTGGCGGACCGCGGCGTTATCGAGGTTTCCGGCGAAGATGCAGCCAAGTTCCTGCATAATCTCGTCACCAATGACATTGCGTCCCTGAAGCCGGGCGAGGCGCGCTTCGCCGCGCTGCTTGCGCCACAGGGTAAGATTCTCTTCGATTTTGTAGTTTTCACGCCCGGCGATGGACGTTTTCTACTTGATTGTCCGCTTTCACTCGCGGCCGATCTCGAAAAACGCCTGAACATGTATAAGCTCCGCGCCAAGCTCACAGTCGCCAATCTTTCCGGCGCTCTGGATGTCGTCGCCTTCCCGGACGCCGACGCGCGCCCGGAAGTCGAGGCGCTGGCGCTCGCCCCCGATCCCCGCACCGAGGCGCTCGGCTGGCGCGGGCTCGCCGAAAAAGGGCGGATCGCGGCGACCGGCGCCGCCGCCGATTACGAGGCGCGGCGCATCCGCGCCGGCGTGCCGCAAGGCGGCGTCGACTTCGCCTACAGCGACGCTTTCCCGCATGAAGCGGACATGGACCTCTTCGCGGGGCTGGATTTCAAGAAGGGCTGCTATGTCGGCCAGGAGGTCGTCTCGCGTATGAAGCACCGCAATCTGGTGCGCAAGCGCGTCACGCCCTATCGCGCCCCCGGCGGCGCGCCGAAGCCCGGCGAGCCGATCCGCGCCGGCGAAATCGAGATCGGCGTGACCGGCTCGTCGCTGGGCGAGGAGGGACTCGCCCTCATCCGCCTCGACCGCCTCGCCGACGCGAAGGAAAAGGGCGACGCGCCGATGGCCGGCGGGGTCGCGCTGGAGTTCATCGAAAAAAACCCGGGATAATCGCCTCGCCCCTCGCCCTGCCTCTCCCCGCAAGCGGGGAGAGGTTGATTTCAGCGCCTCACCCGACCGCGAGCGGCGTGGGCTCCGGCGCCCTCTGGGGCGGAACCCGTCCCTTGTAGACGAAATTCTCGCGCGCGCGATGATAGGCCGGATCGGGACCGAAGAAATTCAGCCGCATGCGCGCAAGCTCCTCCTCGCGATAGGCGGCGAGAGGCTTCGCCCTTTCGTCGCGCACACGCCTTTCGTGTTTCTCCCGCAGGAGGCTCCAGAGGTCGGCGCGGCGCGCGATCTCCTCGGCCTGCGTGGCGACCTGCCGTTCGAAACTGTCCGTATCGCCCGACAGCGCCTCGTCGACGAAGCCGATCGACGTCGCCTCGCGCGCGCCCATCGGTCGGCACGCGTCCATCACCTCCCACGCGCGGGATTCGCCGACGCGCCTGGGGAGCAGATAGGTCCAGTATTCGGAGCCGAAGAGTCCGCCCATGCCCTTGTAATGCGGATTGAGGACGACCCCCTCGCGCGCGAGCACCCGATCCGCGGCGAGCGCCAGTATCGCCCCGCCGGCGCCGGCGTTGCCGCGTATGGCCGACACCACGACATGCGACATGGTGTTGACGATCTCGCAGACCAGATCGTCGATGGCGACGATATTGCGCCACGATTCCAGAGCCGGATCCGGCGCCGCCTCGATGACATTGAGGTGGATGCCGTTGGAGAAGAAATCCTTGCCGCCGTGAAGCACGATCACCCGCGTCGGCCGGCTGCGCGCGAAAAGAAAGGCGTCGCGCAGACGATAGCATTGCCCGGTGCTCATCGCGCCATTGTAGAAGTCGAAATAGAGATGGCCGACGCCGTCGCGCTCCTCATATCGGATTTCACGGTAACTGCGATGGTCGCTGTCGCCGACGACCGGCAGCACCGACTCGGGAACGCCCCGCAGCAGCGGCCCCAGCGCCTGCGTCGCCGGCAATTTTATTCCGCTGATCAGGCAGAATTCGGCGTCGCAATGCGCGCAGCCCGAGCCGGCGAAGCCGCAGTTTTCATCCAGCATGCCGCTCTTGAGTTTGAGATGGCTGATCCAGACCGCGCCGTCGACCGTCGCGCGGCAGATGGCGCCGTCGCGTTTGGCGATGACGCTTCCCGGTTCGCCTTTCAGCCGATCCTCATGATGCGCGCCATAGAGAAAAACCTGCTGGCCGAAGAGGCGGTCCAGCACGCCGGGCGCGCTGTCGGCCGCGCGGATCTTGCGCAGGATCGTGTCTGTCGATTCGCGCGTCCAGTCGATGGCGCGATCTCGCTGCGTCATGGGCGGGCGCAGCCGCCCGCGCACGTCGCGGCGGGCGTAATCGAGCGGGACGGGACGGAACCGGCCCGACTGAAGTTTCTCCACCGCTTCGAGCACGCCGCGCACGGCGGCCTCGGTCGCCTCATTGCGATAGAGGCTTCCTTTTGCATCGGCCACGGGCGGCATCGTGAACTCATGGCTTGCCCAGATCGGCCCCGCGTCCATTTCGGCCGCCGCCTGCAATACGGTGACCCCCCAGCGCCTTTCGCCCTCCATGATCGCCCAGTCGAGCGAAGAAGGCCCGCGGTCGCCCATGATTCCCGGATGCACGATGAGGCACAGATGGCGCCGCCAGATCGCCTCGGGAACGGCGGCCTTCAGCATGGGAGCGATGATGAGTTCGGGAGCGTGCGCGCGCACGGCGTCGATCATTGTTTGCGCGCTGTCGGCGATGGTCACGGAGACGTGATGATTGCGGTTTGTAAGTTCGATCAGCAAACGCTGGCTGAGGCTGTTATGAGCAGTCGTCAGAAAAAGTATTTTCATGGAACCCCTCCTATTGCGCGAGGAAACTCGACTGAAATCGCTCCCTGTACTCATGCGGCCCGACGTCGAGATGCCGCTGGAACGCGCGCCGCATGCGTTCGATGGTGACGAAGCCGCAAACCTCGGCGATGGTCTGAAGCGACTGGCTGGTCTGTTCGAGCCGGCAGCGCGCCGCCTCGACGCGCGCGCGTTCGACGAAACGCGCCGGCGTGACGCCGGTCTCGGCCAGAAACCGCCGCGCGAAATTGCGCGGGCTCATGCCGACCTGTTCGGCGAGACGCTCGACGGTGAGATTTTCGCTCCAATTGCCGAGTATCCATGATTTCAGCTCGGCGATGTCGCGGCAGGCGGTGATATCGCCCTCGAGGAACGGACTGAATTGCGTCTGCCCGCCGGGTCTGCGCAGAAAGACGACCATCAGGCCGGCGACCATGCGCGGGACCTCGCGACCGAGATCCTCCTCGATCAGCATCAGCGCGAGATCAATGCCCGACGTAATGCCGCCGGAGGTGTAGATCCCGCCGTCGCGCACGAAGATGCAGGCGGCGTCGACCCGCAGCGACGGATAGGCGGCCGCGAGCTGTTGGCTGTAAAGCCAGTGCGTCGTGACCTTGCGATTGTCGAGGAGTCCGGCGGCGGCCAGCAGAAAAGCGCCCGTGCAGATGGAGGCGAGGCGCCGCGCGCGACCCGACATGAATCGAATCCAGTCGATCAGCTCGCGGTTTTCGCAGGCCGCGAACGCCCCTTCCCCGCCGATGACGATGAGCGTGTCGAGACTGGCGACGTCGCGACATGCGTATGAGGCCCGAATCTCGAGGCCGCATTTGCTTTTCACGAGGGCGGGCTCGAGTGCGATCAGCAGCATTTCGTAGCCGGGCTCACCGGCCCGGTCGGTCATGCCCAGCGATCGGTTGGCGTAATAAAAGGCGTCGAGCGGAGCGGTCAGATCGACGATTTCAAAGTCGGGATAGATGAGAAAACCGACTTTGCGAGTAGCGACGATCTCGGAGCGTGGCTGCTCGCTACGGAACATAAGCAATGGATCGAACGGAAGCTTGTCAATACTCATAAATACTAGTTTCCGGCGAGGACCGGAGTCGCGCAATGACAAAAAAACGACAGATTCGGCCAGCGCTCAACCCGCGAGCAGGCGCTTCCGGTAGAGACAGAGCCTGAAAAAAGAGGTCAGCGCCCGATGGGCGGCGCCTTATCTGTTGAGGGCGGTCGTTACGGCTGGCTGGTCGTGGACCGCGTCGAGGGCGACGTCGAGCGCGCGAACGACGCCGACATTGGCGCAAATGATCGCAATAACGGCCGCTGCGACCAGCAGGAGATCCACTCCCGATACGGTCTTCGGCGCCTCACCCGATCCACGCAAGCCCTGGCCGTCCATCGACTCATCCTTCGAGACGTTGCTTTCCCCACATAAGGCCAAGAGATGAAGCCTTGATGACCAAGGGGGCGTTTCCTCCCAAAAGGCTTGCGACCCGCTTTCGTTTCGCTCATAAGCCCGCTAGGTTTCGCCCGGCCAGTCGGTGTTTGGCCGTCACTTTACAGGGCGAATAAAAGGCCGGTAGAGCCACATAAAATTCGAGGGAAGGACCACCAGTGAGCGCAAGCGAAAACTCGGGCCAATTCCGGGCCAGCGTGAACACTCTCGCGGGCGCGATCGTCGACCGCCTCGTTGCCGGCGCGGATCGCTACCGCGTCACGGTTTCGCGCGGGAGCCTCGGCGAACTGCTGATCGACGCCGGCTCGAAAACGCGGGGCGGCGTCGACGCCGGCCTGCTGCTCACCGAAATCTGCATGGGCGGGCTGGGCAAGGTCACGCTTTCCCATTCGCCGGGCGCGGCGAAATGGCCGTTCTGGCTCACGGTTTCGAGCAATGATCCGGTCGTCGCCTGCCTCGCCAGCCAATATGCCGGCTGGAGCCTGCAGCACGAGAAATTCTTCGCGCTGGGTTCGGGCCCCGGCCGCGCCCAGGCGCGCGTCGAGAAGCTCTTTGAGGAGCTCGGCTACAAGGATCAGGCCGACCGCGTGACCATCGTGCTGGAGAGCGGCTCGCCGCCGCCAAAGGAAGTGGTCGAGAAGGTCGCGTCGAAGTCGGGGCTTACGCCCGACAAGGTGGCTTTCATCTACGCGCCGACGCAGTCGCTCGCCGGCGGCGTGCAGGTGGTCGGCCGCGTGCTCGAAGTCGCGCTGCACAAGGCGCACGAGTTGCATTTCCCGCTCGAAAACATCGTCGACGGAATCGCCACGGCGCCGCTCTCGCCGCCGCATCCCGATTTTGTGCAGGCCATGGGCCGCACCAATGACGCGATCATCTACGCCGGCCGCGCCCATCTCTTCGTGAAGGGTTCGGCGGAAGCGGCGAAGGAGCTGGCCGAAAAGCTGCCGAGCTTCAATTCGCGCGACTACGGCCGGCCTTTCGCGGAAATCTTCAAGGCCTACAAGGGCGACTTCTACCAGATCGACGGCAGCCTGTTCTCGCCGGCGGAGGCGCTGGTCACGGCGGTCGACACCGGCGAAACCTTCCGCGCCGGCAAGATCAACGAAGAGCTGCTCGACAAATCCTTCGGCGGGTGAACTATTGCCTCTCCCCGCAAGGGGCGTCGAGATGCGCTCGTCTTTCGGGGAGAGGTCAGGATTGAGGGGCGAGGTTGACGCCATGCACGCGCCCCGCGTCGCGGTTTTCACCGACAAGCTCGACTGGCACGTCGATCACACGCTCGCGGCCTTTCGCGCGCTGGGCGCGACGCCGGTCGCGGTTCGGCTTTCCGCCTGCCGCATCGACACGAGCCGCCCGGACGGGCTCGCCATTCCGGGTTTCCACGCGCTTCCCGATCTCGCCATCGTGCGCGCCATCGGCGACGGCTCGCTCGAAGCGATCACCATGCGGCTCGGCGTGCTGCATGCGCTGGAGGCGCTGGGCGCGCCGCTCCTCAACCCCGCCCGCGCCATCGAACGCTGCACCGACAAAAGCATGGCGAGCTTCCTCCTCCGCAAGGCCGGCCTGCCGGCGCCGGAAACTTTCGCCACGCAGTCGCTCGCCCAGGCGCGGGCCATCGCGCGGCGCGAATGCGCGCGCGGGCCGCTGGTGATGAAGCCGCTCTTCGGCGCGCAGGGCTGGGGCCTGCGGCTCATCGAGCAGGAAAGCGACATTCCCTCGCTGGAGGAGGCGCGCGGCGTCTTTTATCTGCAGCGCTTCGTCGGCCCGTCGCGGCCGCCCTATGAGGACATGCGCATCCTCGTCTCGCGCGGAGCAATCATCGCCGCCATGACGCGGCGCTCGAGCCACTGGATCACCAATGTGCGCCAGGGCGCGAAGCCCGTCGCCGTGGAGCCGACCGGCGAGCAGCGCGCTTTGGCGCTCGCCGCATCGGAGGCGATGGGGACCGTCGTCGCGGGGGTCGATCTGATCGCGGGCGCGGACGGTCGGCCCATGGTTCTTGAAGTGAACAGCATGCCCGGCTGGAGCGGCCTCCAGCGCATAACGAGCTCCGACATCGCAGGCCAACTCGCCGCCGACGCCCTCGCGGCGATCCCCTCTCCCCGCTATGGGGGGAGAGGGCTAGGGTGAGGCGCGAGGCGTCATCCGGCGCTTCGGCGTTTTCGCCTGGACAGGAACCGAAAGATTTGACGCTTCCGACCGCCCCTCGCCCCAACCCTCTCCCCGCATGCGGAGAGAGAGAGCGTGCGGTCGCTGACGCCTTCGTCGCGGCCTGCGAAGCCGAACTCGCCGCGCCCAAACCCGGCAACGTCCATCATTTCGCGCCGGGCCACGGCATGGCGGCGCGGGACTTCATCGAGAGCGCCCGCGCGGCCGCGCCCTCTATCGCCACGCCGGACGCGCGTGTCGGCGCGCGCATTCTCGGCGCGGTCGAGGCCACATGGACCGCCGTCGGCCAGAACACAAATCTCGGCATCATCCTGCTCTGCGCGCCGCTGGCCCATGCGGCGATCACCGCGGAAAGCGACGATCTCGCGCAGGAGACGGCCCGCGTTCTCGCCGATCTCGACGTCGCCGACGCGCAAGCCGCCTTCCAGGCCATCATGCGGGCCAATCCGGCGGGTCTCGGCGCGGCGCAGGAGCACGACGTCGCCGGCCCGGCGCAGACGACGCTGCTCGAAGCCATGCGGGCGAGCGCGCCGCGCGACCGCATCGGCTGGCAATACGCCCATGGCTTCGCCGATATTTTCGGCCTCGGGCTCGACGCTTTGCATCGGGCGCGCAGGCAGGGCCATGACGCGGCGCGCGCGACGCTCGAGGTTTATCTGACCTTTCTCGCCAGTTTCCCCGACAGTCATATCGCCCGCAAATACGGACTTGACCTTGCGCAAAGGGTGCAGGCGGAGGCCCGGCTCCGAGCGGAGAAGATCGGCTCCGCGACCCGTGACGAAGCCTTCGCGCTGGCGCTGGCTTTTGACCGCGAGCTCAAGGATAGACGCGTCAATCCCGGCACGAGCGCGGACCTTACGGTCGCTGTTCTTTTTGCCGATTCTCTCCGGCGCATCTTGGCAAGCGCGCCCAAAAATGGTTGAGTCCGCGCCGCGCGGGGTGGTCTCGCGGCTATCTGGCCAACCGGTCGGGCCATTTTAGAGCCCGATGCAGAAAACGAAGATAGGTGCGCCGAGCGCTTGAACGCGCGGCGCAGGGGGAACCTGGAAAGGAAACGCACATGGCTCTTATCAACAAGATGCTGGTCGGCGAGTCGCTCGTCGGCGAGGGCAATGAAGTCGCTCACATCGACCTGATCATGGGTCCGCGCGGCTCTGCCGCCGAGCTGGCTTTCGCCAATGCGCTCGTCAACAACAAGGACGGCTTCACGACGCTTCTCGCGGTCGTTGCTCCGAACCTGCTCTGCAAGCCGAACACCATCCTGTTCAACAAGGTCACCATCAAGGGCGCCAAGCAGGCCGTCCAGATGTTCGGCCCGGCCCAGCACGGCGTCGCCAAGGCGGTTGCCGATTCGGTCGCCGAAGGCGTGATCCCGGTTTCGGAAGCCGACGACATCTTCATCTCGGTCGGCGTGTTCATTCACTGGGACGCCAACGACGACAAGAAGATTCAGGATTACAACTACACCGCCACGAAGGAAGCCATCGCCCGCGCCGTTCGCGGCGAGCCGAAGGCTTCGGAAGTCGTCGCCAAGCGCAACGACGCCAAGCACCCCTTCGCGCCGAACTAAGGTTCGGCGCCTCCTTAAAGGGGCACTTCCGGGGAGCCGTCGCCGGCTCCCCTTTCAGCCGTACGAGACATGCAATGCGCGTGTCGCGGCTTTGGAATAACAGGTGGGCTTCCGCGCGTGCGCTAACAAAAACCGCCGCTGGATGCGAACAGCACCGGGAGGGATGAGAAAAATGGCTTCTTTCTTCGAGAAGATTCTTGGCGCGCTGTTTCCCAAGCCGTCGAGCGGGTTTACCGGCTCGACGAGCGCCAAGACGGGCGTTGGCGAATCGCTCGTCGGCGACGGGAATGAGGTCGCGCATATCGACCTGATCATGGGTCCGCGCGGCTCGGCGGCCGAGAAGGCTTTCGCCAACGGCCTCGTCAACAACAAGGACGGCTTCACGACGCTGCTCGCGGTCATCGCGCCGAATCTGCTCGTCAAGCCGTACACGATGATGTTCAACAAGGTGACCATCAAGAACGCCAAGCAGGCCGTTCAGATGTTCGGTCCGGCGCAGCATGGCGTCGCCAAGGCCGTCGCCGATTCGGTCGCCGAGGGCGTGATCCCGCTCGAGAAGGCCGAAGACATCTTCATCTGCGTCGGCGTGTTCATCCACTGGGACGCCAACGACGACCAGAAGATCCAGGACTTCAACTATCAGGCCACGAAGGAAGCCATCGCCCGCGCGATGAAGGGCGACCCCAAGGCCCAGCGCGTCGTCCAGGAGCGCGTCACCGCCAAGCATCCTTTCGCCGCCAACTGATCCGGCCGCGAGAGAGACTTACAGGGGGAGCCCGCGCAGGCTCCCCTTTTTCGTTTTTGGCGCCAGCGCCTGAATCCCCGGTTCGTGCCGGCGGCCTCGCGCCTCACCCCAACCCTCTCCCCACTTGCGGGGTGAAGGGAAGGGCCTCAGCGGCCTTCCAGAACCTCGAGATCGGCTGGCGTCAGCCTTCCTTCATGCAGGGCCGTGGCGACGAGCGCGCCGGCGGCGCCCGCTTCCTTCAGCACGAGCAGATCATCGACGCCGCGCGCCCCGCCGGCGGCGTAGACCTGCCGACTGCCCGCGCGCGCGGCGACGTCATGAAAGCGCGAAAGATCCGGTCCCTGCTTCGCGCCGACGCGCGAGAGCGTCATGACGATCAGGCGATCGGGCCAGAAAGACTCATCGTCATAAAGGCGCGGATCGCCGAGAAAGCTCCGCGTCGAAAAATCCAGCGACAGAATTGCGTGTTTGTCGGCGCGCAGGTCGTCGCCCTCTTGAAGCGTCTCGCTGCCAAAGACGGGATCGACATTTTCGAGCGAACGCCACGCCCCGGCCTCGAGCGCCCCTGTGAATCCGGCGTCGAGCCAGAGACGCGCGGGCGCGATCGCTTTCGCGATGGCGGCGATGCTCGTGCGATTGTTCCCTCGCCGCTCGATGGCGTCGAGATCGGCGACGTAGATGGCCTCGAAAGGATGAAGAGTCATCAGCCCGCGCGCGACGTCGAGCGGATCGCTCGTCGCGGCGAGCGGCGTCGTGAGCGGCGCATAGTTTTTGCGATCGCCCGCGACGGCGCGCACGGCGACGCCGTTGCGAATATCGATGACGGGAATGACCTGCATGGGGCATTATAGGCCCATGCCAATCGCGAAACACACCGCCCTTCTTCCCGCGCTCTTCCTCCTCTTCGCCGCCGCGCCGTCGGCCGCCCAGACGATGCAGGGCGACTGGCCCTGCAAACAGGTCCGCGTGCCGGAAATCGCGCTTGGCGGCGTCTGGACGGGCCCCGCGCTGGACAAGGAACTCCATGCCTGGCGCGACGATCGCGCCGTCGCCGATCTCGTCGCCGAGATCGCGCCACGCCGCACGCCGCAGGAGGAAGCGGAAAAGCGAATCGAAGCCTTCGCGAAGGCGGCCGGGCCGGAGCGCAAGGCGCGTCTGACGCTGCTTTTCGCCGGACTATACGAACGCATGAACGACGAGCGGCGGGACGTTGTGAACGGCCTCGACCGCTTCGGCCGGCGCCTGAAGGAAATGGCGGAAAAGACGCGTCAGGAAACGCAGGCCTTCTACGACGTGCAAAACCAGAAGCCGCCGGATCCGGAGGCGATCAAAAAGGCCGCCGAGGCGCTGCAATGGCGCGTGCGGCTCTTCGAGGAGCAGCGCAAGATGATCACCTATGTCTGCGAGAGCCCGGCCTTGATCGAACAGCGCTTCGGCGCGCTGGCCCGCAGCGTCCTCGCGGCGATGGAGCAATAGTCCGTCAATGCGGCTCGCCGCCCTCCGGGCCGCAGGCGCAGGGGGCGTTATAGCGGCAGGGCGCCGGAATCGCCGCGGCGCCGCCCGGCGCGCGATTTTTCAGCGGACAGCCCTTGCAGCGGCAGGTCTCGATGGAGGCGAGCGCCGTGGCGACGCCGGTGCGCACCACCGCCTGACCCTTGTCGTCCCGCACGCGAATAAAGGCGCCGGGCCGCTCGCCCAGCCGCAGCGCCAGCGCTTCGACATGGCACCAGACCTCAAGGGGATGCCCGATATCGATCGTCTCCGAAACGATCGGCTTTTCGCCCATGTGGGAATATTCGAAGGTGAAAGCGGTCATGAAATGGGCAGTCCTGTCGGCAACTGGAGGTTGTTTAAAACATAAAGTGACCGCCATGTAATCATGCGGCGCAGCATAAGCTGGCCCTCGGCAATTGGCCGGTGCGTAAGGCCGGTAGTATGACGCGATTGCAGTTTTTTTACGGGGCCGCCGTTTTCTCCCGCGCTTAAAGCGCGCTACAGAAGCGCCCATGACCGACGCCTTCGTCTTCCCCCCGCCGCCCCATCCCGCCGTCGCCGTCGCCGGCGAGAGCCGCCGTTTCCCGGTGCGCCGCATCTTCTGCGTGGCGCTGAATTATGCCGATCACGCCCGCGAGATGGGTAAGGACCCCGGCGCGGAGCCGCCGTTTTTCTTCACCAAGCCGGCCGACGCCGTGGTGGCGGATGGCGCCGCCATCCCCTTTCCGACCCTGACCGACGATCTCCACCACGAGATCGAGCTCGTGGCCGCGCTGAAGTCGGGCGGCGAGAACATCGATCCCGCCCGCGCGCTCGACTGCGTCTATGGCTACGCCGCCGGGATCGACCTCACCCGCCGCGACCTGCAGAGCGCCGCCCGCAAGGCCGGGCGGCCCTGGGACATGTCCAAGGGCTTCGACAATTCCGCGCCCATCGGCGCCATTCGCAAGGCGGCGGAGATCGGCCATCCGGCGTCCGGGCGCATCGCGCTGTCGGTGAATGGCGCGATCCGCCAGCAGGGCGATCTCTCCGACATGATCTGGAGCCTGCCGCAAATCATCGCCGCGCTTTCGACCAATGTCGCGCTCGCGGCGGGCGATCTGATCTTCACCGGAACGCCCTCCGGCGTCGGCGCGATGCGGCCCGGCGACGCAGCCGAAGGGGAGATCGCCGGCGTTGGCTCGGTCCGCGTGACGCTCGCCAGATAAAGGCCGGTTGCGCCGAGGGCCCAAAGGCGGCTATTTGCAAAGCCGTAGAACCCGCCGGGAGACGCGCGGCGCATGCCCCATAGTACCGCCCTGGATGGGGCCCTCGCGACATGACCGGGCCGGTCGACCTCGACCCCGATGATTGGGAAGCCTTTCGCGCCGAGGGCCATCGCGCGCTCGACGAGATGATCGACTATCTGCGCGATCTCAGAAAGCGCCCCGTCTGGTCGGAACCCAGCGCCGAGGCGCGGGCGCGCTTCGCCCGGGACCTGCCGGCCGAGGGACGCGACCTGACCGAGGTGCTCGCGGACTTCGACCGCTACATCAAGCCTTTCGCCACCGGCAACATCCATCCGATGTTCATGGGCTGGGCGCAGGGCGCGGGCACGCCGGTCGGCATGATCGCCGAAATGCTCGCCGCCGGCATGAACTCCAACTGCGGCGGGCGCAATCACATCGCCATCGACGTCGAGCGCCAGATCGCCCGTTGGATGGCGCAGGCCTTCGGCTTCCCGCTGGACGCCTCCGGCATTTTCGTCACCGGCGCCTCAATGGCGAATTTCCTGTCGCTGCTCGTCGCGCGCGATCAGGCCTATGGCGAGAGCGACGTGCGGCTCAACGGGCTCTGCGCGAAGCGCGGCCAGCTCATCGCCTATGCCTCGCGCGAGGCGCATAATTGCGTCCGGCAGGCGATGGAGCTCGCCGGTCTCGGCGCCCGCCATCTGCGGCTCATCCCCTCCGACGAGAACCGCCGCATCAAGATCAGCGCCCTGCGCCACGCCATCGCCGCCGACCGGGCGGCGGGTTTCCGGCCCTTCCTCGTGGTCGGCACGGCGGGAACGGTCGATGTCGGCGCGATCGACCCGCTCGACCGGCTCGCCGACGTCGCGCACACCGAGGACATGTGGTTCCATGTCGACGGCGCCTTCGGGGCGCTGGCGGCGCTGTCGCCGAAATTGAAGCCCCTGGTGAAGGGGCTGGAGCGGGCGGACAGCATCGCCTTCGACTTCCACAAATGGCTGCATGTGCCCTATGACGCGGGCTTCTTCCTCGTCCGCGATCCGAAGGCGCACAAGCGCGCCTTCGCCGCCAACGCCGCCTATCTCTCGCGCGCGCCGCGCGGACTCGCGGCGGGCGACACCTGGCCCTGCGATCTCGGCCCCGACCTTTCGCGCGGTTTCCGGGCGCTCAAGACCTGGTTCACCATCGAGACCTTCGGGACGGCGAAGCTCGCCGACTGCATCGAGCAATGCTGCCGCATGGCGAAGAGACTCGAAGCGTGGATCGAGGGCTCCGGGACTTTCGTCATGCGCGCGCCGGTGGCGCTCAACATCGTCTGCTTCGCGGTGAAGGACGATCCCGATGGCTCGCTGGCCCGCGAGATCGTGATGGAGCTGCACGAGCGCGGCGAGGCGGCGCCCTCGCTGACGATTCTCGACGGCGCCCCCGCGATCCGCGCAGCCATTCTCAACCACCGGACCCATGAGGCGGACATCGACGCGATGACCGCCTTTCTCGACGCCGCCCTGCGCCGCGCCCGCAAGGAGCCGCATGATTTCGGCGCGCTGGTGGAGCCGCATGGGCCGGGCAAGACGCGGCTGTCGGCGGATTGAGAGGCTTCGCGGGGCCACCTTCTCCCGCGAGGGGAGAAGGAAGAATTTGCGTCGCTTATCCCTTCTCCCCTTGCGGGAGAAGGTGGCGCGAAGCGCCGGATGAGGGGGGAGGACCTTACTTCGCCGGAACCGCGTAGACCGGACAGGGCGACCCATGCAGCACGCGCTCGGTCGTCGAGCCGCGCAGCGCGTCGAGCAGGCCACGGCGTCCCTGCGTCGGCATGGCGATGAGGTCGGCGCCGATCTCGCCCGCGTAGGAGAGTATCGTGTCGATCACCGGCCCCTGACGCAATTCGATATGCGGCAAAAGTCCCTCGAAGATCGGCAGTTCCTCGCCGACATGCAGCAGCATGACGTCGGCGGCGGGATTGAGCGCATGGGCGAAATCGGCGGCGTGGCGGAAGGCGTCGAGCGGCGGGACGCTCGCCTCGACCGGCATGAGCACCGTATTGAGCGAAATCCTGCCCGTGTCGCTGTCGACGAAACCCTTGTGATCCTCGCGCAGAAACAGCGCCGGCATATTCGTCTCGCGCACGGTCTCCTCGGCGATCGAGTCCTCGAGCCAGCGTTCGAGCCCGCTGCGGCTATGGGTCATCAGCACCATCAGGTCGCACAAATGACGCCGCACATAGGCGGCGACGCCCTGCACCGGCGACTGCGACTCGATCGAGGCCTTGACGAATTTGACGCCGAGCTTCTCGGCGGTCTCCTGACGCGAGGCGGCGGAGTCGATCATGCGCCAGCGCGCCAGCATCTCCCGCACATGGGGGAAGCGGTTCCAGTCGTCGGGATCGTCCTCGGCGGGCTCCGCGATATGCACGAGATGAAGGTCGCCTTTCGTCGCCACCGCGATGCGCAGCGCATGGGCGAAAGCGTCCTGGCTGGCGAAGGAAAGGTCCGTCGGGTGGATGATGGATTTGGGCGGCTCGCCGATCATATCGCTTTTCCTCTCCGGTGCTCTTTCGCAAACCTATGTCGCGGGCGGGTCCGCGCCTAGTCCGGCCTTTGTCGCGGCGCGCTGCGGCGGGCTAACCCACTTCCTTCTGCGCCGCGAGCGCCTTCGCCACCTCTGCGGCCAGTTCGCTCTCGGGCGCCGAAAACTGAGCGGGCCGCGCGGCCTTCCATTCCTCATTGGTGGCGATGGCGGCGGCGGCCTTCGCGCCGGCGACGAGGTCCTTGATCTGCACCTCTCCCTTCGCCTTTTCGTCCGACCCCTGAATGACGACGAGGGGCGACCGGCGCCGGTCGGCGTATTTCATCTGCGCCTTCATGCCGGCCGCGCCGAGATAGAGCTCGGCGGCTATGCCAGCCGCGCGCAGTTGCGACACCATGCGCTGATAATCGGCGAGGCGGTCGCGGTCGAGCACGAGCACCACCACCGGCCCGACATGCGGCTGCGCCGTCACGATGGGGCTGCCGACGAGTTTCAGCGCCGCGAAGAGGCGCGAGACGCCGATGGAGAAGCCGGTCGCCGGGGTGTTTTCCGGCCGGAACCGGCCGACAAGCCCGTCGTACCGCCCGCCGCCGCCAACGGAGCCGAAGCGCACCGGATGGCCCTTTTCGTCGCGCGTTTCGAAGGTGAGATCCGCCTCGAAGACGGGGCCAGTGTAATATTCGAGACCGCGCACGACGGACGGGTCGATGCGGATACGGTCGGGGCCGAAACCGGCGTCGCGGGCGAGATCCTCGATCTCCAGAAGCTCCTCGGCGCCCTGCGCGCCGATCTCGCTCTTGCCGAGCAGGCCGAAGAGATCGAACTCCGGCTTGCCGTCCTTATATTGCCCGCCGAGGCTGAAGGACATGATCGTGTCGATCGCCGTCAGCGACAGGCCGGCGCCTTTGGTGAAGTCGCCGCTCTCATCCTTGCGGCCCTCGCCGAGAAGCTGGCGCACGCCGTCAGGACCGAGGCGGTCGAGCTTGTCGATGGCGCGCAGCACCACGAGGCGGCGCCCGGCGTTTTCCTCGCCGGCAAGGCCCACCGCCTGCATGACGCCGTCGAGCACCTTGCGGCTGTTGATCTTGATGACATAGTCGCCGCGCGCAATCCCGAGCCGCTCCAGCGCGTCGGCGGCCATCATGCAGATTTCGGCGTCGGCGGCGGGCGAGGCGGAGCCGACCGTATCGGCGTCGAACTGCATGAACTGGCGGAAGCGCCCCGGCCCCGGCTTCTCGTTGCGATAGACGTGGCCGCAGCGATAGGAGCGATAGGGCTTGGGCAGGCGGTCGAAATTCTGCGCCACGAAACGCGCAAGCGGCGCGGTGAGATCGTAGCGCAGGGAGAGCCATTGCTCGTCGTCGTCCTGCAGCGAGAACACGCCCTCATTGGGCCGGTCCTGATCGGGCAGGAATTTGCCGAGCGCGTCCGTATATTCGAAAGCCGGCGTCTCCAGCGCCTCGAAGCCGTAAAGCTCGTAGACCGAGCGGATGACGTCGAGCATGCGGCCCGTCGCGGCGAGTTCGCCCGCCTCGCGATCCGAGAAACCGCGCGGCGCCCGCGCTTCGACTTTAGATTTCTTTTCGTCCGTTGACATTTTGCCTTCCGCCGCGCGGCGCTCGGCCGCTCTCGCCAAGGGGGACGAGACGGGTCCGGTGAATTCCGCCGCCTTCCTAGCATTTTCCGGTAGGCAGGGAAGCCGGGCAGCTGCGGGAAAAACGCGACGGACAGGCGCCAGCGTGACCTTTGCCGTCTCCAAAGCTAATCTCGAGGTCGTAGCGCCAGGAGATTCGCTATGTTCTCGCGGAAATCCGTCACCAAGACCTATCGCGACGCGCGCGCGGCGTGGCGCGAGCGGCTGGCCTGATGCTGCGCAGCAATTCCGCCTCGACAATGCTCTCCCGCCGAAAATTGCTGCGCCTTTGCGGCGCCGCAAACGCCTCCCTTCTCCTGCCCTCCCCTATCGCGCGCGCGCGCGGCCTCGACCTCTCGGCGCGGCTTCGGGCGGCGATCACGACGGGCGCGGCCGTGTCTCTGCCGGCTGGCGAAATCAGCGTGAACGGGCTCGATTTGCCAGACGGAGCGACCCTCAAAGGCGTTCCCGGCCGCACGATCCTGAAGCTTTCCGGCGCCGGCCCTTTGCTCTCCGCTCATCTGGCGCGGCGGATCACGCTGGAAGGACTTGTCCTCGACGGCGCGGCTGGCTTCATCGGCAGGGACAAGGGGCTTCTCGATTTTTCCGACGTGGCGGAATTGTCCATCCACGGCTGCGTGATCCGCTATTCGACCGGCCACGGCGTCAGCCTCACCCGCTGCGGGGGCGTCTTTGCCGAAAACGAGATCTCGCACGCGGATGATGCCGGATTCCATTCGCTCGACGGTCTCGGCCTGAACATCGAGGGCAACCATATTCGGGACTGCGCCGACAATGGCGTCGTGCTGCGGGCCAGCGCCGCCGGCCGCTACGAGGGCGCGCGGGTGCGCAACAATAGCGTCGAAGATGTGCGCAACCGCTCCGGCGGCAATGGCCCCTATGGCAATGGCGTGCTCGTCTGGGGCGCGAGCGGGATTTCGGTGGCGCGAAACCGCATCGCCCGCTGCGCCTATAGCGCGGTGCGCAACAACGCCGGCCATTCGGTGAGCGTCCTCGGCAACGACTGCCGGGACCTGGGCGAAAAAGCGATGTACGCCGAATTCGGCGCGAAGAACGCGACGTTCCGCGACAACCATATCGAAAACGCCGGAGCCGGCATCGCCGTCGCCAACGCCGATCACGGCACCGACGGCGCGCTGGTTTCGGGAAACACGATCATCGGCATGAAGCCGAACCGGCCCGACGCCGACTTCGGGCCGGACATGCTGTGGCTAACCGGGATTCTGGTCGAAAAGAACGCCGTGGTTTCGGGGAACCACATCGTCGGGCCGGGCTGGATCGGCGTCGCGCTCGGCGGCTGGCGCGAAAATCTTCGCGCCGAAGCCAATGATATTTCCGATGTGGATTACGGGGTCGTCTTCGCCACCGGCGAGAGGACGGGCGAAGCGGCGATCATCGACAACCGCATCCGCGCCCGCAAGGCCGGGGTGATCGCCTCGGCAGGGATGAATTTCTTGCCCGAAGATCTGACGAAGCCGGGCGCGAAGGTTTATCCGCGCGTCACCCTGAAGGGGAATGAGACGGGCTGAGCGGTCGCCGGGACGCCCGGCGCCACGGGTTCGTAAATCGTCAGGCGATCATCACCCGCGCCGCGCCCTTCTCGTCGCCGAGGAGCTCCAGCGCCTTGGCGACCATCGCCTTGCTGTCGAGCATCGCTCTCGCGATCATCAGCTCGTGCTTGTCGTGGTCGATATAAACGTCGGGCAGCGTCATGCTGCGGAACTTGAAGGCGCCGCGCGTTCCGTCGAGCAGACCGTCGTCCGAGAGCGCCTGGAAAACCTGGCTGCCGAAGCCGCCGATCGAGCCTTCCTCGATGGTGATCAGCACTTCATGGTTCGCCGCGAGACGGCGCAGCAGGTCGCGGTCGACCGGCTTGGCGAAGCGCGCGTCGGCGACCGTCGTCGAGACGCCGTAATTTTCCAGTTCCTCGGCCGCCTTCAGCGCTTCGGCGAGGCGCGTGCCGAGCGACAGCAGCGCGACCTTCGAGCCCTCGCGGAGGATACGGCCCTTGCCGATCTCCAGAACGTCGCCGCGCTCGGGAAGTTCGATACCGACGCCCTCGCCGCGCGGATAACGGAAGGCGATCGGGCCTTCGTCATAGGCGACGGCGGTTGCGACCATATGCATGAGCTCCGCCTCGTCGGCGCAGGCCATCACCACCATGCCCGGCAGACAGCCGAGATAGGCGATGTCGAAGGCGCCCGCATGGGTCGGCCCGTCGGCGCCGACGAGGCCGGCGCGATCGATGGCGAAGCGCACCGGCAGATGCTGGATCGCCACATCATGCACGACCTGATCGTAGCCGCGCTGCAGGAAGGTCGAATAGAGCGCGCAGAAGGGCTTGTAGCCCTCGCAGGCGAGGCCCGCCGCGAAAGTCACCGCATGCTGCTCGGCGATGGCGACGTCGAAGGTGCGCTCGGGGAAATGCTTGCCGAATGTGTCGAGGCCCGTGCCCGAGGGCATGGCGGCGGTGATGGCGACGACCTTGTCGTCGTGCTCGGCCTCCGCCACCAGCGCCTTGGCGAAGACGCCCGTATAGGAGGGGGCGTTGGCCTTGGGCTTGTGCTGCTTGCCGGTCTCGACGTCGAACTTCACCACGCCGTGATATTTGTCGTCGGCCGCCTCGGCGGGCGCATAGCCCTTGCCCTTCTGCGTCACGACATGGACCAGCACCGGACCGTCGTCCTTGTCGCGGACATTCGTCAGCACGGGCAGCAGATGATCCAGATTATGCCCGTCGATCGGCCCGACATAATAGAAGCCGAGCTCCTCGAACATCGTTCCGCCGGTGATGAAGCTTCTCGAAAACTCCTCCGCCTTGCGCGCCTTGTCGTAGATGAAGCGCGGCAGATGCGAGGCGAGCTGCTTGGCGGCGTCGCGGATCGAGCGATAGGCGCCGCCCGAGACGAGGCGGGCGAGATAGGCCGACATGGCGCCGGTCGGCGGCGCGATCGACATGTCGTTGTCGTTGAGGATGACGATGAGGCGCGAGTCCAGCGCGCCGGCGTTGTTCAGGGCCTCATAGGCCATGCCGGCGGACATGGAGCTGTCGCCGATGATCGCGACGACGTGATTATTGCCATGCGGAGAGATCGCGCGCCACGGCCATGCCGAGGCCGGCGGAAATCGAGGTCGAGGAGTGGCCGGCGCCGAAAGCGTCATATTCGCTCTCCGCGCGCTTGGTGAAGCCGGAAAGGCCGCCGCCCATGCGCAGCGTGCGGATACGGTCGCGGCGTCCGGTCAGAATCTTGTGCGGATAGGTCTGGTGCCCGACGTCCCAGATGATGCGGTCGCGCGGGGTGTCGAAGACATAGTGCAGCGCCACGGTCAGCTCGACCACGCCGAGTCCCGCGCCCAGATGCCCGCCCGTGACCGATACCGCGTCGATGGTCTCGCGGCGCAACTCCTCGGCCACCTGCTTGAGCTGGCCCGGCTGGAGCTTGCGCAGTTCCTCGGGAGTGGGGAGCTGATCGAGAAGGGGGGTCTTCGATGTCGTCAAAGGCTTACTCTCGTCTGTCCGCAAATTTACACAAATTCCAGACTTATCCCCTCAGCTACGGCGCAGCAAACCGCCAGCGGGGCGCCGGAGCCGATTCATGTGGAACTGTGGCGCCCCTGCAACGGCGCCCAAAAAGGCCTTTATCAGTAGCGATAGGCCTGATCCAGCGGGATTTCCGGCTCAGGCGCGCGCCGCCTGACGCGGCGCTCATGGCCGACGGCGCCCCTGCCGGGCGTCGCGCCTACGATCTCGATGGACGCGCCCTGCGTCTCCACCCACTGGAAGAGTTTTTCCGCATTGCCGACCGCGAGGCGCACGCAGCCATGGGAGCGGGGGCTGCCGAGGCCGCGCTCGTAGCTGCCATGAATGGCAAGTCCGCGCGGCGAAAAGAAGATGGCGTAGGGCATCGGCGCCTGATCATATTCGTCCGAGAAATGATCGGCCTCCATGCGCATGACGGAATAGCGGCCCGAGGGCGTCTCATAGCCCGGCCGGCCGCTGGAGATTTTCCAGACCACCGTCTCGCCGTCGCCGCGGGTCGCGGTGAGGCGCTGCTTCGACAGATCGATGGAGATGCGCACCGTCGCCTGGCAGGGAGCCGCGACGAGCAGACAGGCAAGAAAGGCGGGGACGAAGGTTTTCATGACGAGAACTCAAACATGTGGTTTCCAATCGGTAAAGGCGTCCCTGTCGTTAGGGTTGACGCCGCCGCCCGGATGGAAGCGTGACAGGAATATTTACCAATTAAAAATCATCATGGGTCAGGGCAGACCATTTTCAACGCGAGCGCGTCATTTCGGCGCCTGAGCGGATTTGCGCGAGCGGCCGCAGCGGGGCTCGTCGGGAGCAGCATTTGGTCGCCTTTCACATATGCGAGCTGTCGCTGGCGCAGATGGAGGCGGCGCGCTCCGAATGGACGCGCCTCGCCGCCCAGGCGCTCGAACCGAACGCTTTTTCCGCGCCCGGCTTTCTTCTCGCGGCGGCGCGGCATTTCCCCTCCGCCGAAAGGCCGCGCTTCATTGCCCTTCGCGGCGACGACGGGCGGCTTTTCGGTCTGTTCCCCCTCGCGTCCGCCGGCCTTTCCGGCTCGGACGGCTTCATAAGGCTATGGCGCGGCGAGTTGAGCGCGCTCGCCACGCCACTCATTGATCGCTGCGCGCCCGGCGGAGACCATCGCCGCCTTTCTCGATTGGGCCGAAGAAGGAAGCTCGGCGGCCGGCGTTCTGTTTCCGCGCCTCTGCGCCGGCGGCGCGTTCCGGGCGGCGCTCGGCGAGGCGGCGCGCGGACGGCGCGATCTTGCGCTCCTTGAAACCCACGCCCGGGCCGCGCTGGCGCCAGGCGGCTCCGGCGGACGAAAAGTTCGTTCAGGCCGGCGGGCGAAAGCGATTCAACGAAATTGGCAGGGCGCGGCGCCGCCTCGGCGAGATGGGCGTCGTCGCCCTCGACGTGGCCGTCGCGCCCATGGACATAAAGGCCGCGGCGGAGGCGTTTCTGGCGCTCGAAGCCTCCGGCTGGAAGGCAGGGCGCGGCGCCCTGCTGAGCGAGGCGTCGCTTGCGACCTTCCTGCGCAGCGCCACCCGCGTCCTCGCCGAGGACGGGCTCTGCCGGATCGCCGCGCTGCGTCTCGACGGGAAGCCGATCGCCATGGCGATCCTCTTCGACAGCGGCGACCGCAGCTATTGCTGGAAGATCGCCTTCGACGAGCGCTACCGCGCCCAGGCGCCCGGCGTTCAGCTGCTCTATGAGCTGACGCGGCTTCAGCTGGCGCGCCCGGAAATCGAGCTGACCGATTCCTGCGCCATCGCCAATCATCCGATGATCGACAGGCTATGGCCCGATCGGCTCGAGATCTGCGACGCCGCAGTGTCCTTGCGCGCCGCGGCTTTCGACGCGGCTTGCCGCGCCGAGCTGGCGCGACGCCGCGCGCGCGACTTCGCCAAGCGCGCCGCCCTGCTGCTGCTCCGGCGCAAGGCGAGCTGAGCCCTGCGCACTCGCCTTTTCAGGCCGGATCGTTATAGTGCCGGCGTTTCGCATACAACGCCGGATCCGCCCGTGACGCTTCGCAGAACCCGTCTTTTCGCCATACTCGCCGCGACGCTCGCCGCCTCGGCGCTCGCCGGCTGCGGCCGCCGTGGGCCGCTGGAGCTGCCCCCCGAGTATCAGGCGCAGGGCGCGGCGCTGAAGGCGCAGCAGGATGCGGAGCTGGCGAGAACCGCCAAAAAACTCCCGCCGGGCGCATCCGTCCCCGCGCCGCCGCCGCCGATTCCCTCCGGCGTCACCGGCAACCGCCCCCCGGCGCAGTATCCCTTCCCGCTCGACCCGCTGCTCTAAGGGCCCCATGCATTACTTCGACTATCGAAACGGCGCGCTCTTCGCCGAAGACGTCGCCGTGTCCGAACTCGCCAAGGCCGTGGGCACGCCCTTCTATGTCTATTCGGCGGCGACGATCCGCCGGCATTTTCGGGTTTTCTCGCAGGCCTTCGCGGGGCTCGACACGCTCGTCTGCTATGCGATGAAGGCCAATTCCAATCAGGCCGTGCTGCGCCTCCTCGCGACGGAAGGCGCCGGCATGGACGTGGTGTCCGGCGGCGAACTCGCGCGGGCGCTGGCCGCTGGCGTCAAGGGCGAGAAGATCACCTTCTCCGGCGTCGGCAAGACCGACGACGAAATCGCCGCCGCGCTCGACGCCGGCATCTTCTGCTTCAACGTCGAATCCGAGCCGGAGCTGGAAGCGATCTCGCGCGTCGCCTCGGCGCGGGGGGTGAAGGCGCCCGTGTCTCTACGCGTCAATCCCGACGTCGACGCGCGCACCCACAAGAAGATTTCGACCGGCAAGGCCGAGAACAAATTCGGCGTGCCGCTGTCGCGCGCCCGCGAGGTCTACGCCCGCGCCGCAAATCTGCCGGGGCTGAAAATCAGCGGCGCCGACATGCATATCGGCTCGCAGCTCACGGACCTCGAACCCTTCGACGAAGCCTTTACCCTGCTCGCCGAACTTGTTGGCGACCTGCGCGCCGACGGCCATGAAATTTCGCATGTCGATCTCGGCGGAGGTCTGGGCATTCCCTATCACGACGGGGACGACCCCGAGTCGTACCATCCCGAACGCTACGCCGACATCGTACGCCGCCATTTCGCCGGGCTGGGCTGCAAGCTGGTCTTCGAGCCGGGCCGTCTCATCGTCGGCAACGCGGGCCTGCTGATCACGCGCGTCATCTATGTGAAGCAGGGCGAGGCCAAGACTTTCGTCATCGTAGATACGGGTATGAACGACCTCGTGCGCCCCACGCTCTACGACGCCTGGCACGACATCATCCCGGTGCGGGAGCCCGTCGACCGCGCGGAGACTGTGGCGGATGTCGTTGGCCCCGTCTGCGAAACGGGCGATTATCTGGCGCTCGACCGGAGGATGCCGGAGGCGCAGCCGGGCGAGCTTCTCGCCGTGCTGACCTCCGGGGCCTATGGCGCGGTGCAGGCGGGAACCTACAACACCCGCCCGCTGATCCCGGAGCTTCTGGTCGACGGCGACCGCTTCGCCGTGATCCGCCCGCGTCCGAGCATCGCGGAGCTCATCGCGATGGATCGCGTGCCGGACTGGATTTGACGGAGAGACCCGCAGCTACCCACGTCATTGCGAGCGCAGCGAAGAAATCCAGAGCCTCATCGCGGCTCCTGGATTGCTTCGTCGCTTGCGCCAAAAAGCGCTAGATCAGCTTCGCGATCTCCGCCCGCAGGCCCTCCGCAATATCCGGCCGGGCCAGACCAAAGGCGATGTTGGCGGCGAGGAAGCCGAGCTTGGAGCCCGTGTCATAGGTGCGGCCGTCGAAGCGCACGCCATGGAACGGGCGCTCCTTTGCGAGATGGATCATCGCGTCGGTGAGCTGAATCTCGCCGCCCGCGCCCTTCTCGCCTTTCTCCAGCAGCGTGAAGATCTCGGGCTCCAGAATATAGCGGCCGGAAATGATGAAATTGCTCGGCGCCGTTCCCTGCGGCGGCTTTTCGACCATGCCGGTGATTTCGAAGGTCGGGCCGTAATCCTTGCCCTTGGCGACGATGCCATATTGGTGCGTCTCCTCGGGCTTCACCTCCTCGACGGCGATGATGTTGCCGCCGTGCTTCTCATAGGCCTCGACCGCCTGGGCGAGACAGCGCGCGGTTTTTCCGGCCGCCGGCAGGGTGATCATGTCCGGGAGCAGCACGGCGAAAGGTTCGTCGCCGATGATCTCGCGTGCGCACCAGACGGCGTGGCCGAGGCCGAGCGGCGCCTGCTGGCGGGTGAAGCTCGTGGCGCCCGCCGCCGGCAGGTCCGACATCAAAGCTTCGTATTCCTTGTTCTTGTTGCGGCGCTTGAGCGTGTCCTCCAGCTCATAGGCCATGTCGAAATGATCTTCGATGACCCCCTTGCCGCGTCCCGTGACGAAGACGAAATGCTCGATGCCGGCCTCGCGCGCCTCGTCCACGACATGCTGCACGACGGGACGGTCCACGACCGTGAGCATTTCCTTTGGCACCGCCTTGGTCGCCGGGAGGAATCGCGTGCCGAGTCCGGCGACGGGGAAGACAGCTTTGCGGATACGCTTGGTCATGAGTGTCCGTTTTCGAGTGAGATTTCGTTAGACGCGGTTAACCCGGCGTGAGCCCTCTCACGCTTATGTAGACCTAAATTTGACGGTTGCGGCGTTAATTTGACGTGAGCAACCGGGGAAGTCGGGAAAATGGCGGTATTGGTCACAGGCGGCGCCGGCTACATCGGCAGCCACACGGTTCTCGAACTTCTCGACGCCGGCGAGCGCCCGGTGGTGCTCGACGACCTTTCCACCGGCTTCCGCTGGGCGGTGCCGGAGGGCGTTCCCTTCTTCACGGGCGACGACGGCGACGAAGCCCTGATCGCCGACATCATCGCGCGGCACGACATCACCGCCATCATCCATTTCGCGGCCAGGATCGTCGTGCCCGAGTCGGTCGCCGATCCGCTGGGCTATTACCTCAACAACACTTCCAAGGCCCGCAATCTCATCGCGACGGCGGTGGCGAGCGGGGTGAAGCGCTTCATCTTTTCGTCGACCGCCGCGGTCTATGGCGACCCCGAGCGACAGCCGGTGACGGAGGACGTGGCGCTCAAGCCCGTCTCTCCCTATGGCCGCTCCAAGCTCATGGTCGAATGGATGCTGGAGGATACTGCGCGCGCCTATGACTTCGCCTATGTCGCGCTGCGCTATTTCAATGTCGCGGGCGCCGATCCGAAAGGCCGCGCCGGCCAGTCGTCGCCCAACGCCACCCATCTCATCAAGGTCGCGGCGCAGACGGCGCTGGGCAAGCGCGAGTCCATGCAGGTCTTCGGCACGGATTATCCGACGCCCGACGGCGCCTGCGTGCGCGACTACATTCAGGTCACGGACCTCGCCCGCGCCCATCTCGACGCCCTGCGCTATTTGCGCGACGGCGGCGAAAGCCTGGTCGCCAATTGCGGCTATGCGCATGGTTTTTCGGTGCTGGAAGTCATCGAGGCCGTGAAGCGTGTTTCGGGCGTCGATTTTCGCGTCGATTACGGCCCGCGCCGTCCCGGCGATCCGGCCATGATCGTCGCCTCGAACGAGCGGGCGCGTAAAATACTCGGGTGGAAGCCCGAGCATGACGATCTGGACGAGATCGTCCGGCAGGCGCTCGATTGGGAGAGGAAGCTCTCTGAACGAGAGGCTGGATAGATCAGGCGTGACCGGCTTCGCCGCAGAACGGCGTCGGCGCCTCGATGGCGCATCTCCCCGTCACGGCCCGTTTCGCCTGATAGTCGATAAGAGAAACGCAGGGCCGCACGCGGATGAGTTCCCGCAGTTCGGCGGCCGCCTGCCTCGCCGCTTCGCGCACTTCCTGAGGCAGGCGCCGACTCTCGGCGAGATGGGTCGCCTCCAGAAGCTTGAGACGGAGCACTGCCGGCCCGGCGGCGGCCAGAAATTCGCAATCGGCGCAGAGCAGACGCGCCAAGGGGTCTTTCGCCTGCATTTTTTCCTCGCAATGCGTCGTCTCCTTCCCGAACGGAAGAGTCATCATGAACATGACGCATTGCACAAGCTAATGGATCAGCTTTGCGTGAAACTTGTGCTTGACTATTAAGACTCCAGGCGCCTGACGATGGCGTCGAGCACCTTCAGCCGGGCAAATTTCTTGTCATTCGCCTCGACGAGCGTCCAGGGGGCGTGACGCGAACTGGTGCGGTCGACCATATCCGTCATCGCGGCCTCATAGAGCCCCCACTTCTCGCGATTGCGCCAGTCTTCGGGCGTGAGCTTGTAACGCTTGAACGGTTTCGCCTCGCGGTCGTGAAAGCGCGCGAGCTGTTCCTCCTGAGAGATGGCGAGCCAGATCTTGACGACGATATAGTTGTTTTCATGCAGTTCGCGCTCGAAATCGTTGATTTCCTGATAGGCGCGCATCCACTCGTCCGGCTCGGCGAAACCTTCGACCCGCTCGACCAGGACGCGGCCGTACCAGCTGCGGTCGAAGATCGCGACGTCGCCCCGGCGCGGGACGTTGCGCCAGAAACGCCAAAGATAGGGGCGCGCGCGTTCTTCGTCCGTCGGCGCGGCGACGCCATGCACACGGAACCGGCGCGGATCGAGCGCCTCGCGCACGCGGCGGATGGCGCCGCCTTTTCCCGCCGCGTCATTGCCCTCGAAAGCGACGACGAGACCCTTGTCGCGAAAGCGTTTCGAGGTCGTCGCCTCGGTGAGCCGCCTTTGCAGCGCGGCGAGTTCGGCCCCATAGCTCGCCCGGTCCGCGGTCACGGAAAGATCGAGGGCGGTGACGAGGCTTGGTTTGGGTAGATCCTGCGTCGGCGAGGCCATTGCCAGGGTGCGGGGAGACGGCGGCGTTTCGGCGGCGGCCCGCGCGAGCGTTTGCAGCAGCAGATCCCCCACGGCGGCGTCGCGGTAATGCGGATCGGCGGCCGGGACGACGGCCCAGGGCGCATCGCCGGTCGAGGTGCGCTCGATCATTTCCATCGCCGCGGCCGCGAGGCGCGCGCGATCCCTGGCGGTGTCGAATTCGTCCCATTCGATGACCGCGGGCCGGCGCATGGCGCCATTTGCTTCGCGCAATTTCTTGAGCCGCCGGCGCGCTTCCCGCTCGTCCATATGCAGCCAGATCTTCAGGAGATACACGCCCTCGTTGCGCAACATCTCTTCGGCGCGAATCATATTCTCCAGCACGTCGTCATAGGCGGCGCGGTCCAGCCGGCCGAGCGCGCGATTGCGCAGGGCGCGATGATGCCAGGAACCGAGCACCAGGCCGATTCGCCCCTTGGCCGGCATGTCGCGCCAATAGCGCCAGGCCCCGGGCCGCGCGCGTTCCTCGTCGGTCGGGGCGCCATAGGAGAGGGTTTCGACAAAATGGTCGTCGAGCCAGTCATAAAGCCGGTTGACCACTTCGCCCTTGCCGGCGCCGTCGGAGCCGTTGATCAGCACCATGACGGCGGCCCGCTTCTTTTCGGCGACATCGAACTGCGCGTCGAGCAGCCGCTCCCGCAGCGGCGTTTCAAGGGCCGTGAATTCGGCCCTGGTCATGACATGCGGCAGGGTGGCGGACTGGAACATGGGGCTTTGAACTATTCAAACGGGGCCGCTTTGCTGAATGCTAGCACACCCGGTCCCGTGGCTCAGCAGGATTAAGCAGCGGTCTCCCAAATCGTTGCTCGTCAGAAGCGCCAGACGCGTGACGTCAAATTCCCCGCCGCGCTCGCTTGCGCTGCTCGCCCCACTGTGGATCGCCGATCATATAGCAGCTGACTGGTTCGTCGCCCTCAACACTCGCAGAACCGAAACAGGCCCTGCTTATCCCAGCCCAAGCGCAGCTCAAGACTTTCGGGATATCACCGATCCTGAACAACGCGCTTCAGCAGATCGGCCAACCGTCCGAGACCATCCGTCTCGATCAACGGGGCGAGAGGTCGGAGAGTTCACGGCAGGGCAGCGAAACCGGCAATCGGAAACAACCACGAGAGCCGAGTATCGGAACGCGGGGGAATCTCGCGCGCCACAAATGGATGAAGGCGGTCGCCGCTTCGGCGCCGGCGCGATCAACCTCAGCACCCCTTTGCGCGGTCGCCGCGCATGAAGGCGCCAGATTGTAATCGCCTCCCGTCAGCGCGCGTTGGCCCCGGATGCTTTTCGCGACGTCAACGCCCGGGCGCCCGCAACAAGGGCGAGACACGCGAAAACGATCAGTCCAGGCGCGATATCGCCAAGTAGCAAGGTTAAATCCGACTCGTGACGAAGGCCGAGATCGGCGCTCGTGCTCGCGCTATTCAGCGTGTTTTTTCCTTCAGTGCTCTCATTCGCAGGTCCTGTCGGCGCCGGCGCCGCATCGGCTCCGGAAGGCGCCGGCGGGTCGAAGAGCACCACTTTGAAAAAAACCCCCTGTCGCGAGTTTGCCAGCGTTTGACTTACGGAAATCGTGACGGGCGTGGGCGTGCCGGTCGTCAATGTTCCGAGGTCAACACTGCATTCTGCACTTCATTATAAAAGCTCGCATAACTGGTATAAGTTTTAGTAACCAAGCGGCGTAGCCGGTACTTGGTTATCGTCAGAACCAGCTGTTGGAAACCCGGATAGATGTGTTGGCAGGGGTGACGTTGGTGATGGCGGCGAACAGGCGACCCGGAAGAGGAGCCGCCTCCGCCGGCAAATTCAGGGTCAGGGCAACTCGGGCGTTCACGGTTTCCAGGGTAACGCCGCCAACGTTGTATCTGCCCCCGAGTTCGCCGACCATGAATTTGTAGCAGCTGTTCGGCACCGTCTTGGCTAAGTTCGTCAGCCCGGCGTGGACGCCGGTCGCGTTAGTCCAGTCTGTCGATGAGGGAGCTCCCACCGCCAGTGCGAGAGCCTGCTTCGATGTGTAACTGCTGAGGGCAGGAACCGGCACGGCGTACGAGGCCATGGTCGCAACATTTGCAGTGCCGTCGAGCGGCCCAGTGACATTGGCTGCGAGCGAAGAAATGTAACTCTTATTGGCCCAGCTGGCGCATTGCGGACCAGGCCCATTGGAGGACGAAGAAACATATGAGCCGGATGTCCCGGAAAAGGATCCGGTCGACACCGCTCCGGGCTGGACGGTGGGAAGAGGAGGGAAAGTCGGGAAGGGGGGAATGTAAATTCCGTAATTAGCCATCGCGCTCTCCCATTGCGAATAAGCCTGATATCAATCTTAGTGAGTTCTCAAGACTCAACCTTAGGTTATCCAAGCATAATCATTTTCTAATTTAAAGTGCTTTCTGGAGCATAACTTATGATGCGTCACGAAAGCGCTCTCCGGTTCCGACGGCTTCGAGCGCATTGTCGATCGTCTTTATCGTAGCGCCCGCTCGTCGCACGAAGGCGCCTCAACCGTAGGTAAATGCCGACATTTTTCAATATGAGAGTGACGCTGGATAGGGCAAAATCCAGGCCTTGCGGTTATGGGGGGCGCCGATCTTTTTGTGATTCTGATGAGGACAACCGTCTGGGCGCGGCGAGCCTTCCGACCGGATGCACGCTGACCTCTGCTCAGCGGGGGCATGTAGGCAAAACAGTTCGGCGGCGGCCTGAGAGCCGCCCTCTTTTCGAATCCTAAGGGGTCCCGATTGGCCGGGCGCCCGTTGCGAGAGCTTTGAGCGATAGGGGACGCGCGGCGCTCCTAGCGACTTGGCGGCGGATTGGGTGACGAAACCAAGCGCGATGAAGCCCGTCCAAAAAGCTGCCGGGATAATTTTTGCTCCCGGGGATTGGTCAAGGCTGTGCTCCGCTATGGTCGTTGCTGATTGCATGATTAACGCCACCGACCCGTCCAAACCCGACCGCGACGCGGGGATCACGACCGTGGCGAGGTCGTCATTGCGCCTCCTCCGGCCTTCCGCCGGTCGGCGAGAAGCCAGTCCGATGGAGCCTTTATGATCTTGGCCATCTCCCGGAGGCGCGATATAGAAAGGGATCAGAGGCGCACCGCATACACGGCGCGCAGGATCGAAGAACCGAGCGCGAAAGCTTTCGTAAGATATTGAAAATAAAAGAGTGGTCCCGTAGCTCAGCAGGATAGAGCAGCGGTTTCCTAAACCGAAGGTCAGGGGTTCGAATCCCTTCGGGACCGCCAGCGCCATTTTTCGCCGTGATTTCCGACAGCGCTGTTGAGTCGTCGTCGAAAAAGCCCGGTAGGGATGGTCGGCTCGCCAGAAGCCGCTTCGTCTGCGACGGCGCGCCCCGGGCCAGTAACGGCGCCGTCCGTCCGGCACGCACAGTCAGTTCGCGTTAATCTGCTCCGCGGCGATAACACGCCCACGCTCACGTGACGCGACAGGGGAGCGAATGGCTGATTCGAACGTAGTGTAATTACAAAAAGGGACGTGCGGCAGTCCTCAGCCGGATCCTCCCTGTATTCATTTCGCGCAGATGTTCGAGACTGAATCCGCACTGGCTAATTCGGTTAAATGAGTTTTCGACCAAGCGAGCTTTGATCCACAGATTCGTCTTGAGCGATTATAACAGGCGACACGCAATCAGATTGCCGTGATCGCTTGCAACGTAAGTCAATTGCTTAGCGCCACGAAAGCAAAAACGTCTTATGCTTAAACTTAACATTAGCGCGGGACGGTAAGTTTCCTAACCGCAGCCAAAAGAGCTAGCCTCCGGGTAGCGCACGAGGGAAGAAATGCACGCACGTATCGTCAATTTGCTTGCGGCAATAGCTATGTCGCCAATGTTTTTCATGTGGCCGAACGCCATAGCCTCAGCCGAAGACAAGGCCAAAACCAGGTTTGGCGCATGGGAGCTCCATTGCGAGACGCCGTCCGGAGCGACGTCCGAGCGTTGCGCGCTCGTCCAGACTGTCAGGTCGGAAGACAAGGCGAACGCCAATCTCGGCGTCATTGTCGCCCGGCCCCCGGAGTTGAAGACCACCGTCTTGCGGGTTGTCGCTCCGCTGAACGTCTATCTCCTCAATGGCGTGAGCCTGAAAATTGATCAAAACGACATTGGGCGCGCGTCGTTCTTCCGATGCTCGGCCGGCGGCTGCCTCTCCGATATTCCGATCGAGGACAAGCTCCTTTCCCAGCTCAAGAGCGGAAAAATCGCGACGCTCGTCATCTATCTGGAGCCTTATGAGGGCCTTCGTCATTTGGTGCGTCTGGAAGGCTTCAACGAGGGATACGAGAGGCTCCGCTAGTCATCGCCGCCGCCCTCAGCTTTGGGACGGTCGCCGAAGCAAAAGCAGATGTCCGCGAATGTCGCAAAAGCCCATCATAATAACAGCCTGTCTGCTGCTCTTTACGCCGACCGTTTGCAACGCGGGCGATTGCTCGTTACGCGACATTGCAAAGTCGGCGCAGGCAGCCGCCTCTTCCGCGACCAGCGGAGGCCAGGAACAATCCAGGAAGCTCGCGATTGAGGCGCAGCGCATCACGGCGGCCAACAGGACTCTTCTCAACGTCGTTCCCGAGACGCAGACGCCCGACAGCGAGAAAATCCGGCTCGCCGACCTCAAACAGCGAATGACATATTTGAGAGTCCATCAGCATTATATTGCAGAGGCTCGATCGCTCGAGGCGGACATTGCAGAGATCGCCGAGGTCGCGCAGCTTCTCACGTCAGGGGCGAGCGTCAAGGAAGGCGAGCCGGGCGCGAAAGCTGCCGACGCCCTGTATTTCCTTCGTCAGAGTTTCCCGGAACCAAAAACGGAAATCGAGGGCGCGCGCGCCGCATCGGCCTGCGACCTTCCTTTTGCGATCAATGCGCTTCAGCGCGCCGCGGCGGACGAACTGAACGCAATGCCGCTCCGTGAACCGCTCGCCCGCATTCAAAAGGCTGCACAAAAATATGGGCTCGATATGAGCAAGACCGCCTGGGGGAACCCCAACGCCTGGCTCAGCGCGATACCATCGTTCGAAGAGCGAAAAAGGGTCGGCGACGACATGGCGCTCGTCTGGAAGGCGCGTCTCAAAATCGCGTTTATCAACGATCTGCAAAACCTGATGAAGCTTTACAGCCTTTCCCGGAAAAGGCTGCAGATCCATGAAACGGAGCTGGCCCAGCTCGCACGCGGCCAGGCTCTTGAACATCTGGGAGACGCCTGGAGCGCCTATATCTCCGCCGCGTCTCCTGAAGAGAAAAGACTGAACGAGCTGTTGGATTTCGTGCGAAACAAGGGTAAAGGCGACGGCCTGAATCCGAACACGCAGGACCCGCGCGCTCCCTGACGGCGACTCAACTCATCGACTAAGGATCAACAATGGTAAGGCTGACTGTCGAGCAGGATATGAAGCTCGGCTCCGCGCTCGATCAACTCGAAGACGCTCTCGAAGCCGCTCATGCGTCTTTGAAAATGGTTCGATGGGCGCAGTTGAATGTCGCGCGCTACGCCGGCGGCGTTCTCGGCGCGGAGTTCAACGCAAGCATTCGCAGCGTCGCGCTGGATGTCGAAAAGCTCTGGGAGCTGGCGCAGGTTTCCCGGACATCGGGAAATGAGCAGGCAGGGGCGCTCTACGATTTCATCGAAGATCACAACCGCAGGATTCTGGATGTCATCATGGCCCATGACGGCATGGCCGAAGCCGAGAGGAAGTAGTGACGGACCCCGGCGTGGCCAGGAAGCGGCCACGCCGGGCCGAAGCGGCCCTCGAGCGCGAAGCCTGCTCAGTAGCAGGGCACATAGACGCGCTGGTAACCGATGAAATTGCCCCAGGCGTCATAGGCAGGCTGCCTGGCGACGCAACCGCCATAGTAGTTGCCGTAGCCATAACCGTAACCGTAGGGATAGCTTGCTGCGGCCGCGCCGACCGCCAATCCCGTGAGAGCGGCGCCGGCCCAATAGCCGCCTCCGCCCCAGCCGCGGTTCCAGCCCCAGCCGCCGCCTCCCCAGCCGGGACGGCCCCAGCCTCCGCCGCCCCAGCCGGGACGGCCCCAGCCGCCGCCGCCCCAACCGCGCGCGTGGCCCCAGCCGCCGCCTCCCCAGCCGCCGCCGCGGCCCCAGCCACCGCCGCCGCCCCAGCCACGGCCCCACGCCGACGCTGGCGTGGAAGCAAAGACAGATGTGACGACAATGGTCGCTATCGCGCCGGCGGTCATCGCTTTACGCAACGTGGACATGGCACCGCTCCGATTCAGGATTGAAGAACTCAGCGCGATGGACTCGCGCCGCCCCCAAGGCAGATGGGACTTCATCCAAGCTGAACGATGCGTGTCAAGGACATTCATCTGACGTTCAGGTAGTCGGCGCCGACCCCGTAACATTTCTATGTCGCCTTGGACGATTCCTTGTCACGAAACCAAACGGAGCAGCCTGATTGATGCGGTAGCGGGTTCCCCGCAGGACCGAAGCGCTGCGCGGCCAAAAAATTCCCCTGAGATCGACACCCCGGCCACGGGGAACTGTGTCTTTACAGCAACGCCGCCAAGGAGTTTGCATATCTAGTCTATTAAATCACTAAAGTTGATTGACTGCCGGCTGGCTCGACCTTTTTATTGGCCCACGTGCAATCAGTTCCGCCTCCTCGAAAAGGGAATTCAGAGATGAAATCGGGTGTCCGTCTTCAGGCCAAAGCAGTCGCGAAGACCACTGTCGCTTGGGGAGCGCTTCTTGCCGCAATGATGACGGCCCCTGTCGGCGCTCTTGCCGAAGACAAGCCAGCTTCGTCTTCCGTCGCGGCGCAGCCGGACGCGAAAAAGGAAAAGCCCGCCCAAAAGGCTGACAGCGGAAAGGCCGGCGCCAAGGGAGACGCAGCCAAACCCGCCGCCGGCGCGAAGCCCGAGGAAAAGAAGAGTTATTACGTCCCGACGCGCGGCTATCGCCTCGAGCCGCAGCCCGACATTCCGCCCTACGTGCGCAATCTCGGCAAGACCTACGATCAGTTCAAGGGAATCGACTGGCTGAACGTCGGTCTCGATTCGCGCGCACGCTTCGAATTTCGCCAGAACGATTACCGCCCCTGGACCAACACGGCGACCAACCCGCCCAGCTCGCAGCGCAAACTCTTCCCCAATTCTCTGTGGCTGTCGCGCACGCGCGTCTATGTCGGCATCCAGGATATTCTCGATCCCTTCCGCGCCGTCGTCGAGTTCCAGGACTCGCGCGCCTTCAACAGCATCTATGAATATCAGGGACAGGAGATCAATCAGACCGATCTCATCTCGGCCTATGGCGAGCTCTATTTCAAGGACGCCTTCGGCAAGGATCCGCGCGGCAATGATCGTCCGCTGACCGTGCGCGCCGGCCGCTTCCATCTGGAGCTGCTCGACAGGCGCCTCATCGCGGAAAACGAGTTCCGCAACACGACCAATAATTTCGACGGCTTTCGCATCAAGATCGGCAAGAAGGACAATGACTGGGACCTCGACAACTTCCTGATGCGGCCCGTGATCCGCTATCCCTATCAGTTCGACCGGCCGGACTGGCAGAACTGGATTTACGGCAGCGTCTTCAGTTTCCGCCAGTTCTCCGAATATGCGACGGTGCAGCCCTATTTCCTCGGCCGCACGCAATATGGCGACCAGCTGAATACCTCCACCGCGCTGAAGACGCATCGCGAGACCTATGCGCCGGGCCTGCGCATCTATGGCGTGCTCGGCAATTTCGACTATGACTTCGACATCAACAAGCAGTTCGGCTCCTTCGGGCGGCTGCAGACGGCGGTTCTCAACGGCCAGACCTACGACAATATCGAAGTCACGGTTCCCCATGACGCGCTCGCCTGGGGCCTGGAGGCGGGCTACACCTTCTCCGATCTCGCCTGGAAGCCGCGCATCAGCGCCGTCTATGTCTACGGCTCGGGCAACGGCAGCCCGTTCAACTATTCCAACAACAATTTCGACATTTTCTACGGCTTCAATCAGCCCTTCTCGCGCAACGACTATTTCGCCTGGAACAACATCAAGGACCCGAAGGTCCGCCTCGAGTTCTCACCGGCGAAGAATCTGCTGATCGACACGGCCTTCAGCGCCTATTGGCTCGCAGACGCGGCCAACGCCTGGGATCGCGCCAATCTCTTCTCGCCGCTCGGCAATATCCTCGGCAGGGGCAATTTCCTCGGCACGGAGTTCGACATTCGCGCCCGCTACAAGCTGTCGCAGTTCATCAATCTGACGGCGAGCTATGCGCATTTCTGGCCGGGGAGCTTCCCGGCGAGCTTCGCGCCGCCGGTGCGTGGCCAACCCTACTGGCCGCAGTCCTATAATCTGACCGACTCCTGGTTCAACGTCCGCCAGACGGGGACGACCAACGGGCTGACCTCCAAGCCGAGCGACTTCTTCTATCTGGAAGTCTCGGCCAACGCCTTTGGCGACGGTCAGCCGATCACCAAGGACCCTGTCTCGACGCTGTGGGGAGCTGTCGGCCCGAACGCGCCGGCCGCGCCGCCGCCGAGCTGGCGCGATATTTACGTGGGCCTGAACGGCGGCGGCGCCTGGTCGAATCCGGGAACCTACACTTGGGTTGCGCCCTCCGCGGCCGCGGTGCTGCCGCCGGGGACCACGACGTGGGTGGGGCCGCCCACCGGCTCGACGCTGGCGCTGAGCAACACGCTGGCGGCGGCGAACTATCTTCCGAACGGAAACAACCCTCTGTCGGGCTTCATCGGCGGCATGCAGGTGGGCGGCAACTTCCGCTTCGACAACAATATTCTTGCCGGCGTGGAGACCGATCTGCATGCGGTCTCCGGCAACACGAACTCGGTGGTGAATGGCTCCACCGTGACGGCGGCGAACAAGGATCTCTACGTCAACTGGGCGCAGCGCAACACCACGCTGAATTACATCGGCACGGTGCGCGGCCGTCTGGGCTATGTGGCGACGCCGACTCTCCTGCTCTACGGCACGGGCGGTCTTGCTTATGGCGGGGTCATTTCCAACACGGCGCTGTTCACGTCGCGCGCCGCCGGCGCCGCCACGTCGAACCCGGCGGTGACGCTGTCCAACGCCAACTATCAGAAGACGCTTGTCGGCTGGACCGTGGGCGGCGGTCTCGAGTGGATGTTCATGCCGAACTGGAGCCTGAAGGCGGAGTATCTCTATTACGATCTCGGCAACGCCAACGCCGCAGACCCGCACTCAACAGGCGTAAGCTTCAATTTCGCGACCAACGGCTGGTCGGGAACCGGCGCTCCTTCCGTCGACCGAACCGGAGCGTTGAGATACGATTACGGCGTCGCCACCCGAACCCGCTTCGACGGCAATCTCTTCCACGCCGGCATCAACAGGCACTTCGACATGCTCGCGAAGGACTGACGGGCAAAGGGCGCGGTCGGTGATCTCGGCGAGCGCCGGCAACCAAGCCATCCAGAGCCGCTACGGCGGCTCCGGATGGCTTCGCTAATCTCGGCGTCGGCAATCTTTCCGGCTGGCGGCCCGTCCCCTCCCGGGTGACGGACCGCCAGTCCTCGTCTGCCCACCCTGCAGACCGCGCAGCAGGCTCTTGTCGGCCTCTTGCTTGCGCCCGGGCACGATACCCTGACGGCAATACCTCGCCAGTTGTGGAAACTACTTGTTTCGCGCGCCGCTAGCCGCCTGTGCGCGCCCTAACCATCTGCCTGTTTTTTATGCAGGATATCGGGCGTCACCCTGCCCGCACGGCTTGCGCCCGGACGGTGACCCAGCATGGTCTTTGAATAGCAAAGATCAAGCTGAGGAGCGCCCTGCATGTCGATCAAAAACAGCGGTTATCAGTTCGCGTGGCCAAATCCCGAGGCCCGGACCTACCGCCCGTCTCTTGAACTGAGCCCGCCGGGCAAGGTCGATCTGCGTCCGCTGATGACGCCCGTCGAAAATCAGGGAGAGCTGCAATCCTGCACGGCCAACGCCATCGCCGGCGCCTATGAATATCTCATCAAGAAACACACCGGCGCGCATGTCGATCTCAGCCGCCTGTTCATTTACTACAATGCGCGCTGGCGCAACGGCGAGCAGCGGGAAGACTGCGGCAGCGTCATTCAATATGGCATGGAGAGCCTGCAGAATTTCGGCGCCTGCGACGAGAAGGTCTGGCCTTATAAAAGCGCCGCCGTCCTGGAGCAGCCGAAGAAGCGCTCTTATACGCAGGCGGAGAAATTCCGCGTGCTCGACATGCAGAAGGTCGACGTCCATCTCGACCATTGGCGTCATTGTCTCGCCGAGGGCTATCCCATTGTCTTTGGCTGCGCGCTGTTCGAGTCCTTCGACGACTGCAACAGGCGCCACGGCGTCGTGCCCATGCCGGACCCGCAGGCTGTCGCGCGCGGCGAGCACGGCCGGCACGCCATGCTCTGCGTCGGCTATTCGGATGTCGACAGGGTCTTCATCGTGCGCAACTCCTGGGGCGATGACTGGGGCGACGGCGGCTATTGCTACATGCCCTACAATTACCTCATGAGCGAAAAGCTCAATGGCGGCGACTGCTGGATGTTGCGCGGCGAGGAACATCTGCCTCAGCCTGACGAAGGCTGGGTCGCCGACGGGCGGCCGCTGCTGCGCGGCGTCGATCATAGCCTGATCAATCGTTACCGGCCGGACGCCTATGACTTCATCGAGCTGCTCTTCTTCGGCCGTGACGACGACTTTCACTATTCCGAGGACGTCTCTTCCGATTACGTCGAGTTCTATGAGAGCGTCGAGAGCGAAGTGACCTTCATCGAGGATAGCGAAAGCTATTCGTCATTCGAGAGCGAGGAAACGGAAGAAGACTCCGAAGAAACGCTCGAGGAGGAAATCCGACGAAGAGGAAGAATCCGAAGAGGAAGAGGAAAGCGAGGAAGAAGAGGACGAGGGGGAAGGAGACGAAGACGAAGACGAAGACGAAGAGGACGAGGAAGACGAGGAAGAGGAAGGGAGCGACGACGCAGAGGAGGAGGACGACTCTGGCGACGACGACTCGGACGATTCCGACGACGACGACGGCGACGACGATTAATCACCGTGCGCATTTACACCGCGCGCGCGACCTCTTCCATCAGGGGGCGCGCGCGCACATCTGGCTGGGTGCAGTCGTGAGCCAGTTTGTGGAGGCTGGAAAGTTCCGCGTCCGGTGGGCAACGCTCCAAAATTTCGGTCGCAAGCAGGCCGAAGGCGCGGGTTTCGATGCGTCGCCAGTCCACACTCTCGTCATCGAGAGGCAGTGCGCAGGCGGCGCCGAAATCTGTCAGCGTGGCGTCGCCGCGCGCGCCATCCCACATAATGTTGTGCGCATAGAGATCGCCGTGCATCAGGCCGCGCCCATGCAGATGCGCGGTTGCCCCCGCGATCCCCCGCAACAGGCGACGGGCCGCTTCGGCGGAAAAGCGCAAGCCCGGATCATAAACATCGCGACTGCAGCTCTCGAGGCTCGGCGGATCGGCGAGCGGGCGCCAATGCGCCGGCGCCAGTGGCATGAGAAGCGCGTCCATCCCCTTGGGATGTTCGGTAAGCCGGCCGAGCGCCGACATGAGATGCGGATGTTCGCCAGCAGCGAGACAGGCCGCCATTTCATGTGCGGGCAGTCCGTCGCTGGTCATTGCGCTTTTGAAGAGCTTCAGGGCGACGGGCCGCGCCGCTTCGTCATCCGTGCGCCATTCGGCGGCGTGCACGCGGCCCGAGGCGCCTTCCCCGAGAAGCGGGCCAATCGCGAGCTGCGACCAAGGCGCCGGGCGCGCGTCGCCGGCGCCGGGGTCTCGCGCGCAAGGATTGGCGCTCCAGGAAATCCACGCAAGGCTCGGCAGAGCGCGCAGCCATGCGGGCAGGCGCTCGAAGCGGTTCGCGCTCAGACGGATCAGTTCAAGCGACGCCGCGCCTGCAAGTCCCTCCGGCAGCGTGTCGAGGCGGTTGCCGGCGAGCATCAGCTTCTGCAGATCGGGCCGAGCGCCGAGCGCGTCGGGCAAACGCTCGATTGCATTATCGGTCAGCGTGAGCCAGCGCAGTCGCGGCGGCAAAGCCTCGCCAGGAACCTCGCTCAATCCCGATTTCCGAAAGCCGATGAGCCGCAACTCAGCGCAATCGCCCAGTGCGGGAGGCAGTCGCGCGAAATGGTTGTTGGAGCAGAAGAGAACCCGCAGCTTTTTCAGACGTCCGATGTCGTCCGGCAGCTCGCCGAGGGCGCCATTGCCGAGGTCGAGGAGTTCGAGCGTATCCGAGAGGCCGAAGATCTCCCGCGGGAATTCACGCAGTCCCGGGAGTTTAAGCGCCCGCGCCCCCGAAAGGTCGCCACGGCGAAGAGCTTCAAGTGTGGAAAGCGTTTCGGAAGGCGGCATCCGCCGCTCTTAGCAGAGGCGTCGTCCTCCGCAAAACGACGTCGCCCGCAATGACTGCCGCCATTGCGAGCGAAGCGAGGCGTCCAGAATCAGCTTCGGCCCTAGGACTTGTCACTCGTCCTGAACAGCGCGCCGAAGGCGAGGCCGGCGAGCGCCGCAAGCGCCAGCGCGGTGATCGGCTGCGCGCGCACGGCGCCTTCGACAGTCGTGCGCCATTCGCCGAGCGCCTCGCCCGCGTCTTCAGAAAGCTGCTGGCCCTGCTCGCGCGCCGCGGACAAGGCGCGGCTCGCCTGGGTCATTCCTTCGTCCATCAGACGCTGCGCCTGATCCGCCGCCGCCGACGCCTGCTCTGATACGACGCCCTTGATGTCCTGCACGTCACGTTCCCGGTTTCGCCTGAAGATTTGCATGTCGACACCCTCGGTCCGCGCCGCCCCATTGTTTTCATGTGAGCGATCAACGAGGAGCGCGGCGAGGTTGTTCCTGTCGACGCGGAGAAAAGCCCGCGCGATCTATTTCGTCTCCCCGACGGCCTGATGATAATTCTCGATATTCGTCTGGAAGTCGGCGACGCATTTCGGCGGAACCTTGTCCGCGATCGTCGGCCGCTTGTCGAAGCAACGGCCGAGCTGCTCGGGTCCGGGCGGAAAATCCTTGCAGAGAGCGGCGTAGATGGCGTTGCAGCCGCGAGAAAGCGTCTCCTCGTCCGACCCGCCCGGGCCCGCGTCTGCAAGCTTGCGCGCCTCGTCATTGCCCGTCGCGGCGCCGATCAGCGCGGGCGCGTCGCCGCGCAGATCGAAAACGAGCAGCGTCGAGGCTTCCTTTCCATTCTCCGGCTTCTGATAGGCGACGCGCGCGATCAACGCGACCGCCTTGCCCGAGGCGATGCGCCACTCGGTCTTTTTCGTGACTGAAACATTCGGGAAATTGCCGAGCGTAAACTCGTTGACCATCGGCTTTTCGAGCGAGAAAAGTTTCTTGCCGCGTTCGAGAACGAGGAAGCTTCTCGGATCGTCCTCGACAACATAGACAGTGTAGCCGCCGGCGCCCTTGCAACGGAAAACGCCGTCTTTCATCACGCGGTCGGGGAGTTTGAGGGACTTGACCGTCTTGCAATCCTGCAGCGACGTATAGTGCGGCTTGATCTCCTGCGCGAGGCCGATCGAGGAAACCAGACAGAGTGCGAGCGAGATTGTGAGCGAGCGCATTCGACCTTCCCTCCCTGCGCCATAGGCGCGGGTTCGCTTGTCTGCCCGTCTCCCGACGCCTGTATACGGTTGCGCTCGAAAAGGCCATGGGGAGAAGCGCCCTGCGTCGAACCGGCGTCGCGCGGGCTGGCTCAATGGAATAAGCGCCAAGCCTGTCAGCGGTTGAGAAACCAGAGCAGCAGGCTCAGCGCTACGCTCAGCAGCAGCGACGTCGCAAGTGGAATGTAAATGCGCAGATTGCCGCGCTCGATGATGATGTCGCCCGGCAGACGTCCCAATCCGAAGCGTTCGCCAATCATCCAGACGAGACCGAGGCCGATCAGCAAGAACCCTGCGAAAATCAAAAGTCTCGACGTCAAAGCTGTGCCCTCGAACCGGCTCGGCGCGCTCAATCGAGCAAGTGACATATTGTCGCGAAGGCGCAAATCGCGAAGACCTTCGCTTGCAAATAAATCGGCTCGAAGTTACCTCGTTTCGAAGGTTTTCGACCGTCGAGCATCGACGTCCCGCTACAGGGTGCGACGAAATTGCTCAGTCGAATAAGGGCGCGCTGGCGCGTCTTTCGCAAGGGTCTGGTCGAGACGCAGACGCCCGGCGCCTGACAACAATACGTCTCTTTCCGTCGTGGAACAGACAAGGCCCGCGCGGCGGCGTGCGCCTTTTTGAAAGGTATGAAGCGATGATGAGGCCGGACCATATCTACATTGCGATGACCATGGTGAAGCACGGCACATTGGCCGGCGCGTTTATCTTCGCCTTCAAGATTCTTCGCTTCGCGGTTCACGCGCTCTAACCGGACCGGCCGGCCCTCTTGACCTTCGCCCGCCGACGCCCGACAGCTACGGGAAAAAGCGGAGCGCGAGAATGACGGCGGCGATTGATGGTCCCAGAGTGGCGGCGAAGTCGGGCAAAGCCCGGCAACTCGTCGTCTTCCTTCACGGCTTTGGCGCGGACGGCAATGATCTCATCGAGATCGGCCGTCAGTGGCGCGCCTTCCTCCCCGACGCCGATTTTGTCGCCCCCCATGCGCCGGAACGCTGCACCCAGTCGCCCATGGGGCGGCAGTGGTTTCCCCTCTTCACGCGCGATCCCGACGAACGCTGGCGCGGCGTCGTCGCCGCCCGCCCCACCCTCGACGCCTTTCTCGACGCCGAACTGGAAAAGCGCGGTTTCGACGAACGCTCGCTCGCCCTCGTCGGTTTCAGTCAGGGCACGATGATGGCGCTGCATACGGGCCTGCGCCGGCGCGTGCCCCCGCGCGCGATCCTTGGCTATTCCGGCATCCATGTGCTCGGCGCGGAGGCGCCGGGCGCGGAGCGGGCGCCCCAGAATCCGCCACCGGCGGTGCTGCTCGTTCACGGCGAGGACGATGAACTCATCCCCGCCGAGGCGCTGCTGCTTTCCGCCAATTCGCTCGCCGCGATGAAAGTGCCGACGCAATGGCACATGTCCGCCGGGCTGGGTCACGGAATTGACAATGCCGGGCTGATCCACGGGGCGCTGTTTCTGGCGCAGTCCCTGGGGGTGAAGGTGGAATTCGGGCGGCGCTAGGAAACCGTGGCGGCTGAGGCCTTGCCCCGCCCCCTCTCCCCGCCTGCGGAGAGAGGGTTGGGGTGAGCGGCGAAGCCGCGCGTCACGCCGGCTCCGCCCCCTCCGGTTCGAGCACCGGCTCCAGCACCGGCTCTACGACGACCGGCACGCGCTTCACCGCGCGGCGCAGGATGGGACGGTAGAGCTGCTTGGTCGCCTCGACGACATGGACGCCGCCGCCCGGCAGCGAGAAGCGCCCGGCGATGCGCTCGAAGGCCGGGGCCGAGCGCAGCAGCGTCACACGCTGGAACGGCGGGACATAGAGCGCCTCGCCCCAGAACACGGGCAGGAATTGCGCTTCCTGCAGAAGCGTCTGCAACTGGCCGCGCGAATAGGGATGGCCGTGGCCGAAGGGGGTGGTGTCGACCCGCGCCCACAGGCCGGTGCGGCTCGGCGCGACGATCACCACCCGGCCGCCGGGGGCGAGAATGCGCCAGACCTCGTCGAGAAGATCCTGCGGATGCTCTTCCACCTCCAGCGCGTGCACGATCAGGATGCGGTCGATGGAGGCGTCGGGCAGCGGCATCATCGAGGCTTCGACCAGCGCCGTGGCCGAGCGGCCGTCGAGCGGCCAGTGGACCACGCCCTGCGTCGCCGGCATGAAGACCAGCACGCGCTGCGCCTTCTCGCGGAAACCGTCGAGATAGGGGCTCGGATAGCCCAGCCCCATCACGCGCAGGCCGGCGTGATCCTCCCAGCGCGTGCGCAAAAGCCGGCCAACGACGCGCCGGGCCACCTCGCCCAGCGCGGTGTCGTAAAAGGCTCTGAGTTCAACGACGTCTGGTCCCATGGGGCAATCATCTTCCGGTTCGCTTGTTCAGGCAAGGCTGGCGTCGGTCGCATTTTTCGCCGCTGCGGCTATAAAGGCGGCAAATAACGCGGAGTTTCATATGACCATCGAGGTGGCTCAGTTCATCTGTCTGAGCGATAATTTCGGCCTGCTCGTCCATGATCGCGCCACCGGCGCGACGGCGAGCGTCGACGCGCCGGACGGCGAGGCCATCGCGGCTGAGGCCGAACGGCGCGGCTGGCCGCTGACGCATCTCATCATCACCCACCACCACGCCGACCATGTGGAAGGATGGGAGACGCTCAAGAAGCGCTTTCCCGAAATGAAGATCGTCGGCGCCGCCAGCGACGCCCACCGGCTGCCGCCGCTGGATCAGGCGGTGGCGGACGGCGACGAGGTCGCCATCGGTCATAGCCGCGCAAAGGTCATCGCCACACCGGGCCATACGACCGGGCACATCGCCTATTACTTCCCGGAGGACGAGGTGGTCTTCGTCGGCGACACGCTGTTCTCGCTGGGCTGCGGGCGCGTCTTCGAGGGCACGACGGACGAGATGCGGCTGTCGCTGGAGACGCTCGCCAATCTGCCGCGCGAGACGCTGATCTACTGCGGGCACGAATATACGCAGGCGAACGGCCGCTTCGCCCTCACCGTCGATCCCGAGAACCCTGTTCTGCGCGACCGGGTGCAGCGGGTAGCGGAATTGCGCGCCGAAGGCAGGTTCACCCTGCCGACGACCATCGCGCTGGAAAACGCCACCAACCCGTTCCTGCGCGTCGAGGACTCGCTCGTAAAGAAAGCGATGGGCATGGATGACGCCGACCCCTTCGCCGTCTTCGCCGAAATGCGCGAACGCAAGAACCGGTTTTCGTGATGGCCATGGAGGGTCTTTCCGCCGCCGAGGTCGCGCGGCTTCTCGATCTCGGGCCGCATCCCGAGGGCGGCTTTTATCGGGAGACCTTCCGCGACGCGGCCGGGGCCGGAGGCCGGGCGGCCTCGACCGCCATCTACTACCTGCTGCCGGCGGGGCAGGTCTCGGCCTGGCACAGGGTCGACGCCGCCGAAATCTGGCACTGGCACGCCGGCGCGCCGCTGGAGCTCACGCTCTTCGCAGAGGGCCGCCACACGGTCCACCGGCTCGGCGCGGACCTTCCGGGCGGCGAGCGGCCGCAAGGCGTCGTCCCCGCCGGGGTCTGGCAGTCGGCCCGAAGCCTTGGGGACTGGACGCTGGTCGGCTGCACTGTCGCTCCCGGCTTCGAATTCGCGCATTTCGAGCTCGCCGCGCCGGGGGAGATTCCGGACGCGGAGCCCCCGCAGTAGGAAGACTGCAGTCGTTTCGCGCGGCCGGGGGCTTTTTGCATTCAGCCGGATGGTGTATCGGGGCGGCAAAGGACAAGAAGAGGAAACGACCCAAATGTGCTGGAGCGGCGAAGCTTCGACTGTTTTGGCGGCGACGGGCATCGCCGGCGCGGCCTATTCCGCTCTGAAGAAGAACCCCGAGCCGATGGCGCTGTGGGTCTGCCTTCTCTATTTCGCCAGCATGGAGTCGCTTCAGGCCGTCGCCTATTCGGTGCTCAACCAATGCGACTCGCCATTGAATCAGTTGATGACGATATTCGGTTATCTGCACATTGCTTTCCAGCCATTCTTCATCAACGCCGTCGCACTGTATTTCATGCCCAAGGACAGCGCGCGCATCATCGCGCCCTGGGCCTTCTTCGGTTGCTTCGTCGCGGCCATCGTCATGCTGCTGCAGCTCTATCCATTCAACTGGGCGGGCCATTGCGCGCTCGGCCGGCCGCTCTGCGGCGACGTGCTGTGCACGGTGAAGGGCGAATGGCACATCGCATGGCTCGTGCCCTCCAACGGCATCGGCAACAGCATGGCGGGCAACTCATGGCTCGGCCGCGGTTTCATCAGCTATCCGCTGATGGCCTTCTATATTCCGTCGCTCTACGGAAGCTGGCGCTTCATCCTGTTCTCTTGGATCGCCGGGCCGATGCTCGCCAGTCTGACGACGAACAACATCAATGAATGGCCGGCGGTCTGGTGCCTGTTCTCGATCGGTCTGGTGCTGGCCATCATCAAGACGCCGCTGCGCTATCATCTTCATGTCGGCGATCCGTGGTGGATGATGCTGTGGAAGTCGTGGAAGCGCCGGCGCGAAGCCGTGACGGCAGGCGCGTTGACGAAGGTCGAGGAGCCCGCGGAGTAAGTCCTCCTCCTCTCCCGCAAGCGGGGAGAGGAGCGCGGTCCCGCCAGCTCTGCTACTCCCGCCCGCTCACCACGCCGCCGATCAGATTGGCGGCGAGGAGCGCCTCGGTGGAAATTTCGGCGGCGAGGGGCGTCAGGGCTGATCCCGCCGCCATTTCCTTTTGCAGCGCCGCCCGCGCCGCGACGGCTTCCTCCAAGGTCACCGCCCGAAAGCGCAGGGCCTCGCCCGGCCGCAACTGCGCCACGCGCCCGAGATCGGCCGAGATGACGGTGGCGATCTTCGGATAGCCGCCGGTCGGCTGGCGGTCGGCCATCAGCACGAAAGGCGCGCCGGAGCCGGGAACCTGCACCGCCCCCATGGCCGCGCCGTCCGAGACGATGTCGTGGCCCCTCGAATGGGACAGGGGCGGGCCTTCCAGCGCATAGGCCATGCGGTCGCTTCGCGCCCCGACCCGCCACTCGGTCGAGAGGAAGCTTTGCAGCGTTTCGGAAGAAAAATAATCGGCCTGCGGCCCGAGCATGACGCGGATCGGCCCGCCCTGCGCGGTCATCCATGGCGTCGAAAGCGCATGAGAGCCATGCGGGGCGGGCGGCACGGCGGCGAGGACGATGCGATCGCCTGCCGCCAGCGGCTTCGGGCCGATCCCCGAGCGCGCATGCGTCGAAAGCGAGCCGAGCGCCGGAGGAAGATCGAGGCGCCCGCCGACGGCCGCGTAGCACCAGGCGCCGGCGGCGCCGGCGCGGATGGACAAGCGCGCGCCGGGTTCGAGCGGCAGCAGGCAGGCGGGCGGAAGCTTCGTCCCATCCAGTCTGATGTCGAAGGCGCCGCCCGCGATCGCAACGGAGAGCGTCTCGCCCTCGGCCGAGAGTTCGACGCCGCCGACGGAGATTTCCAGAGCCGCCGCCGAGCCGCCCACGGACCGCGTCGCCATCGCGAAAGCTGACGGGTCCATCGGCCCGGCCGGGGTGACGCCGAAGCGGGAATAGCCGAAACGTCCCCAGTCCTGCACCGTCACGCCGGGACCGGCGGCGTGGATGAGAAGGCGCGCGGTCATGCGCCATCCTCGCGGCGGATAAGCGTCTCCCCTGCCGCCGCGCGGGCGTCGAGGGCGGTGAAGGTCGCGGCGTCGATGGGCTCGAAGCGCAAGGCCTCGCCCGGCGCGATCAGAAAGGGCGGGTCGCGCCGCAGCGAGAAAAGCCGCTCCGGCGTCCTGCCGATGACATACCAGCCGGTCGGCATGGGGTTGGTGGCGATGAGCGACAGCCCTCCCCCGATCAGCACGGCGCCCTCCGGCGTCGGCCCGCGCGGGGAATGGCGGCGCGGTATGGCGAGGCGCTCCGGCAGGCCGCCGAGATAGCACCAGCCGGGGGCGAAGCCATACATGTAAGCGCGATAGTCGGCGGCCGCGTGCCGGGCGGCGAGATCGGATGCGCTGAGACCGAGCACCGCGGCGGCTTCCTCGATGTCTTCGGCGACGGCGGGATCATAGCAGCAGGGGATGACGTCTTTGTGAGCGGCGCTGCGCCATCAAGCGCCTCATCACGGCCCCTGGATTGCTTCGCTTCGCTCGCACTGACGGAGGCGGGCAGGTGGGCCTCGATCCACGCGACCAGCGCGGCGCGGGAAATCTCCATAGGCTCGTAATGCACGAGCAAGGAACGATAGGTCGGGGTCGTCTCCCGCACGCCCGGCGGCGCGGCGGCGCGGAAGGCGGCGTCGAGCGCCAGCACCCGCGCGTTGATCTCGGGATCCACAGCGTCGCCGAACTCCACCGTCAGCGCCGTGTCGCCCTGGTCGAGAAATCGCGGGTTTTCGTAGCGCATGTCACGCCCCGGCGAAGGCGCGCAGCTCGTGGCCTTCCGCTTGGAGCCCCGCCCGCAACGCGCGGGCCATGTCGACGGCGTGAGCAGTGTCGCCATGCACGCAGATCGAGTCGATCGGCGTCTTCAGGCGCCTGCCGGAGACTGTCACCAGCGCCCCTTCAGCCAGCATCTCGCGCACCCGGGCCAGAGCCCTCCCTGCGTCGGTAATCACGGCGCCCGGCTCGCCACGCGGCTGTAGCCTGCCGTCGTCGACATAAGCGCGGTCGGCGAAAATCTCATGCGCCACTTTCAGCCCCGCGCGTTCGCCCGCGGGCGCCTGTTCGGAAACGGCGATGGCCAGCAGCATGAGCGAAGGATCGACCGCCCGTGTCGCCCGCGCCAGCGCATCGGCGACGGCGGCGTCGCTTTCAGCAATATTGGCCAGCGCCCCATGCGCTTTCACATAGGTCACGCGATGGCCCGAAAGCGCCGCGAGCGCCTGTGCGGCGCCGATCTGATAGGCGACCGCGCGCTCGATCTCGGCCGGCGTCATGGCCATGGGCCGGCGACCGAAGCCGGCGAGATCGGGGAAGCCGACATGGGCGCCGACAGCCACGCCCTTCTCCCGGGCGCGCGCAAAGGTCCTGGCCATGATGTCCGGATCGCCGGCGTGGAAGCCGCAGGCCACATTGGCGCTGGTCACGACGTCGAGCATTGCCGCGTCGTCGCCCATGCGCCAGGGGCCGAAGCCTTCGCCGAGATCGGCGTTGAGGTCGATTCTCATCCGCTGAATCTAGCGCAGCGCGCGCGGGCCGGGAAATGCCGTCCCGGCAGTGGCCGCGACGCGGGCGGGCGCTAAGTTGACGCCTAAGGGCTTCGCGTCTGGAGGCGGTCATGATCGGCGTCGGTCTCGTGCTTCTCTATTTCCTGCTGGCGCTCGCCGCCGCCGCGCTGATCATGCAGTCCGACCGCTATGCGGTCGGCCGCTCCGCGCCGGTCGACGCCGACGTCTCCCGCGTCTTCGCGCTCGCGCGCGACCCCGCCCATTGGGCGCCGCTCGGCGCGGCGTCGGTCGTCGAGAGCGCGCTGGAGGAGCGGGTCGTGCTGCGGGTTCTGTGCGGCGGCGCGGAAAGTCTGGCGACCGTTTCGCTGCGTCCCGACGGCGGGCGGACGATTGTCGACTGCGTCGTCACCGGCCGCAACAGTCTCGTCGACAAGGCGCGCAATTTCTTCGGCTTCCGCGAGAAGACGATGGGGCCGAAAATAGAAAAGGCGCTCGCCGGTCTCTCGGCGAGCGCTTCGGGTTGATGCGTTGTTTGAGGCGCCCCTCGTGCTTCGAGACGGCCCTTTGGGCCTCCTCAGCATGAGGGGCTTGTCACTTTGCCATGACTTGGGCCTCATCCTGCGGAGCGCCCGCAGCACGCGTCTCGAAGGACGAGGCCGCCCTCGCACTTACCCCAAAATCGTCTTCAGCTCCGCGACAATCGCGTCGCCCATCTGGCTCGTCGAGATCGACGACGGCGCGTCGCCCTTGATGTCGATGGTGCGCAGACCCTTGCCGAGCACGCCCGCAATCGCCTGATCGATGGCGTCGGCGGCCTTCGCATTGTCGAAGGAATAGCGCATCGCCATGCCGAGCGAGCCGATCATGGCGATCGGATTCGCAATGCCCTTGCCGGCGATGTCCGGCGCCGAACCATGGCAGGGCTCGTACATCGCCTTGCGCTTGCCATTGGCGTCCGCGGCGCCGAGCGAGGCCGAGGGCAGCATGCCGAGCGAGCCGGTGAGCATGGCGGCTTCATCCGACAGCATGTCGCCGAAGAGATTGTCGGTCACGACCACGTCGAACTGCTTGGGCCAGCGCACGAGCTGCATGGCGAGCGCGTCGGCGAGCATGTGCTCGAGTTTCACGTCGGCATATTCGCGCTTGTGGAGCGCGGTGATGACCTCGCGCCACAGATAGCCCGAGCGCATGACATTCGCCTTCTCGGAGGACGTCACCTTGTTGCCGCGCTTGCGGGCGAGTTCGAAGGCGACGCGGCCGATGCGCTCGATCTCATGGGTCGTGTAGACCTGCGTGTCGACCGCGCGCTTCTCGCCGTTCTCCAGCGTGACGATCTCCTTCGGCTCGCCGAAATAGACGCCGCCGGTGAGTTCGCGCACGATCATGATGTCGAGACCGTCGACGAGTTCGCGCTTGAGCGACGAGGCGTCGGCGAGAGCCGGGTAGCAGATCGCCGGACGAAGATTGGCGAAGAGGGCGAGATCCTTGCGCAGGCGCAGGAGCCCCGCTTCGGGGCGCTGGTTATACGGCACGCCGTCCCATTTCGGCCCGCCGACGGCGGCGAGCAGCACGGCGTCCGCGGCCTGCGCCAGCGCCATGTCGCTCTCGCTGATGGCGACCTTGTGCGCGTCATAGGCGGCGCCGCCGACGAGACCGCGCTCGATCTCGAATTTCGCCACGCCCGCCTGGCTCAGAAAGTCGATCACCTTCTCGGCCTCGGCGGAGATTTCCGGACCGATGCCGTCGCCGGGCAGGAGCAGGAGCTTGTGGGCGGACATGAAAACCCTCTGTGTTCGAGAAACCCGCGCCGTCAATAGAGCGCCGGGGCGCCCCGCGCAACATGGGCCAACGGAGCCTCGCCGTGCGACAATTCGCGCGGAAGCTCTCCCTTGCCCGGAAGGGTGAAGCCGTGCAGCTTGAAAAACGTCAAGGAATAGGAAAACGCCCGCGAGTCGCGGCCGAAAAATGAGCGGCGACCGTCGGCGGTTCGACAAGGCGGAGGGAGACGCTGCATCATGAAAATCGTTAAAATCGCCGCGCTGGCCATGTTCGCGGCTTTCGCCGGGGCCGTCCCCGCCAAGGCCTTCTGCCTCGTCAACTGCGAGCCCAAGCCCGAGCACGCGCGCAAGGTCTTTGAAAATCTGGTCAAGACCAAATTCGACAAGGACGCCGTCGTCGAGAAATTCGACGTCACGCGCTTCTGGCCGCTCGACGTCGAGGGCGCGGGCCACGCCGGTTACGAGTTCTATTTCACCGCCAGCGTGAAATTCCCCAACGGCGCCAATCTCGAATGCAAGCCCGACGCCGCCGGGGCGGTGAAGCAGGGCTGCTCGCCCAGCACCTATTACTCCACCACCATCCAGAACCAGATGGTCAAGGAGAAGCAATATATCGAGCCGGGCAAGGTCGTCGACTTCAAGGACGAGACCCGCTTCGACGAAGAGGGCGGCAAGTGGAAGGGCCAGGATGGCAAGCTCTACTGACGCGCCTCCAGCGAAGCTTTACGCGAGCGGGCCCCACGGGGCCCGTTTTCGTTTCGGCCTCCCGCCCCCCTGCCGGCCGTGCCGCTTGCGCCCCTTGTTGATTTTCCCCGCCCCCCTTATAGACCTTGCGCGGCCTGAAATACCTCAACGCCTTTGCGGCCCAACCGGTCACGCCATGCTCGACACTATGGAAATCGCCCTCTTCGCGGGGCTCGGGGTTCTCTTCGCCATCGGCCTCATCGTTCTGACCCGCTGGTCGAAGACCCGGCCGGCGCTGCTCGCGGCCTATGCGCTCATCGCCATCTCCTTCCTTTATGTCGGTTTCGCCATCCGCGCCGAGAATTACGAGACCTGGGTCGGCTTCGAGATGACCGCGGTCGCCTTTTTCGGCACGCTCGCCGGCATGTCCATCGTCGGCTCGCCCTGGTTCGTGGTGGTGGGGCTGCTGCTGCATGCGGCCTGGACGCTCTATGAGCATTATCTCGGCGCCGGCCAGGCTTTCGCCCCCGCCCCCGCCGTCATGGCGACCGTCGGTTTCGACGTGGTCGTGGCGCTCTATGTGGCCTTCATGACCCTGAGCGGCAAAAAGGACGGCGCGCAGACCGCCGCCCCCGGACGCAAGCTCGCCGCCCGTTCACAGAACCGCAAGGGAGCAGCGTGATGAACGCGCCCGCATCCGATTTCAACATCCGCCATGACTGGACCGTCGACGAGATCGTCGCCATCCATAATCTGCCGCTGCTCGACCTCATCGCGCAGGCCAACGCCGTCCACCGCCGCTATCACGACGTCAACGACGTGCAGAAGGCGGCGCTGCTCTCGATCAAGACCGGCGGCTGCCCCGAGGACTGCTCCTATTGCCCGCAGTCGGCGCATCATCGCGAGGTGAAGCTCGACCGCGTCGATCTGATGTCGCCGCAGGATGTGCTCGCCGCGGCGAAGACCGCGAAGGACGCCGGCGCCGACCGATTCTGCATGGGGGCCGCCTGGCGCTCGGCGCCGACGGACAAGCGCTTCGACGCGGTCGTCGAAATGGTGCGCGGCGTGCGCGAACTCGGCATGGAAGCCTGCGTCACGCTCGGCATGATCGACGATGGGCAGGCGAAGCGCCTCGTCGAGGCGGGGCTCACCGCCTATAACCACAATCTCGACACCGGGCCGGAGTTCTACGGCGACATCATCACGACCCGCACCTATCAGGACCGGCTCGACACGCTGAAGGCCGTGCGCGGGGCCGGGCTGGAGATGTGCTGCGGCGGCATCATCGGCATGGGCGAGAGCGTGCGCGACCGCGCCGGCATGCTTCAGGTGCTCGCGGGCTTCGATCCGCACCCCGAGAGCGTGCCGATCAATACGCTCGTCCCCGTCGAGGGCACGCCGCTCGCGCAGCAGCAAAGGGTCGAGCCGCTCGAACTCGTGCGCATGATCGCGACGACGCGCATCGTCATGCCCAGGGCCCGCGTGCGTCTCTCAGCCGGCCGCTCCTTCCTCACGCAGGAGGCGCAGGTGCTCTGCCTCGTCGCGGGGGCGAACTCGATCTTCTACGGCGAGAAACTGCTCACGACGAACAACGCCGGAGTGAACGAGGACGACGCGCTGTTTACCGCGCTCGCGCCACGCTGAAGTCGAGCTTCTTCCCGCCGGGCTCCCGGCGGGGGAATTTGTGAGGATCGAGCCCGGCCGCCTCGGCGGCGTTGAGGATCAGCGGATGCAACAGGTCGCGCTCCGCGTCTTCGAGCAGATCCCCGCCGGTCTCCGCGTCGAGCCGCATGAGGTCGTCGAAAACACGCGAGATCGCCTCGACGATACGCGCTTCCGGGGCGAGCGGCGGCAACGCCTTCAGGCCCTCGAAATAGTCCCGGACGCAGGCGTCGACGCGCGCGGTCGCCTCGGGCGTCGCGCCGGCGACGCCGCTGTCCTGGCATCGCTCCCAATGGGCGGCGATGGACTGTTCCGCATCTTCGAGCAGGGCGGTCAACCGCCGGTTTCGCGCCGCGTCCATGTTTTGAACTGTCTCCTGTCGGAAGGCATGTTTTCGGTCGACATATGCTAAAATTTTCTCAAAGCCAGACGCCGCGAGCGGAACAGAGATGAGCGCGCACGCCAAATTCATCCTCGCCGGCGTCATGGGCTGGCCCATCGCGCATTCGCGCAGCCCGAAAATCCACAACTACTGGTTCGCGCGCTATGGCGTTCCGGGAAGCTATGTCCCGCTCCCCGTCGAGCCCGGCCGGCTCGGCCCGGCCCTGCGGGCGCTGCCGGCGCTCGGTTTCGCGGGCTGCAACCTCACCATACCACACAAGGAGGCCGCGCTCGCCTTTCTCGACGAGATCGACCCGGCGGCCCGCCGCATCGGCGCCGTCAATTGCGTCGTCGTCGACAAGGATGGCGCGTTGATTGGCCGGAACTATGACGGCTATGGCTTCATCGCCTCGCTCGAAGAGGGCGCGCCCGGCTGGAAGGCGGCCAATGGCGCCTGCGTCGTGATCGGCGCGGGCGGCGGCGCGCGGGCGATCGTCTCGGGCCTGATCGAGGCCGGCGCGACGGAGATCCGCCTCTTCAACCGCACCCGCGCCCGCGCCGACCGGATCGCCGCCGATTTCGGCGCGCCCGTCGCCGCCTTCGACTGGGAGGCCCGCCACGAGGCGCTCGCCGGCGCCGGGCTTCTGGTGAATACGACGAGTCAGGGCATGGTCGGGCAGGAGCCGCTCGATCTGTCGCTGGCCGCTCTCCCAGCCACGGCGGTCGTCGCCGATATCGTCTATGCGCCGCTGGAAACGCCGCTGCTGGCGGCGGCGCGGCGCATGGGCGCGACGCCGGTGGACGGATTGGGGATGCTGCTGCATCAGGCCCGACCCGCCTTCCGCGACTGGACCGGCGTCATGCCGGAAGTGACGCCGGAATTGCGCGCGCAGATCGTGGCGACGCTGTAAGCAAAAAAAAGCGCCAACGGCCCGGAGGCCGCCGACGCCCGCTAAGGATCAAGCGAAAACTCTAAGACGTCACGCCGCCTTCTGCGCGCCGTAAAGCGGCGCGACCGAGAAGGTCGCCACGCGCCGGGCCAGATCCATCAGTTCCTGCGACTGGCGGATGAAGGCCTGAAAGCGGTCGCTGGCGAAGCGTGACTGAACGTCGAGAACTTCTTCCAAAGTCTTGGCCTTGCCGATCTCTTCCGCGAGATCGAGAAAAGCGGCGGCGTTTTCCGCCCACAGATCAATGGATTTCTTCGACCAGTCGGACGTGTCGAACTGCAAGGACGCCGAAAGGGCTTCCGTCGCGGACTCGACCGCCTCCTCAATCACGGCGAGGGGCGTGGATATGCTGTCCGCAATCTCCGACGCCGGCGCGACCGGCGGAGCCGGTTCGAACCCAGCGGCTTCCGCCGCTACCGTCTCGATAGGCGCCGCGGCGGCGAAATTCGTCTCCGGCGGCGCTGCGGCGAGGGCGCCCTCACCGGCGTCGTCGGGCCTGCTTTTGTCAGCCTTGCTTTTCGTCGCCATCTTCCCGCTCCTTCGCGTTATTGAGGTTCTGGAATTGCTCAGCTCTTAGCCCTTCAACGTCGTGGAGCGCTGAAACGCGGCGCCCAGTTCCTTGGTCTGCTCCTGAATCGCTTCGAACTGCGACTTCACGAAGTCCGCCTGGAGCTGGAAAACTTCCTGCGGATCCTTGGCCTTCACGAGCTTCTGCGCGAGGTCGAAAGCCGCGTTGACATTGGCCTCGGCGAAGGAAAACGCCTTGGCGGTGACATCCTTCGCGCCCGGCGGAACGATCGGCAGTTCGGTGGTGGAGCTCAGCGCCTTGTGGGCGGCGCCGGCGAAGCCGTCGAAAGCCTTGCGCGCCTGCTCGACGCTCTTCTCCGCGAAATCGCGAACTTCGGTGGGGACCTGGTAAATCGGATCAGCCATTTATCTCTCCTGTCGTCGCCGCCCCTATTTGCGCCGGACTGTTCCAACACGGCGGCGGCCCGCCGGCGGAAACCGGAAGGCATGGAAAGTATGCCCGGTTCTCTGCTGCAATGCAACAATTATTGTGCAACGCACCATAACCTGCGCCGTTCACTTGAAAAAAATGCCTTGAAAGCGGGCGGTTGCGGATGGACCGACCCGCGCCGAACGATTAAGTTTGTGTTAAGCCCGAGCTCGAGCGCGGCCGTTGACGTCTTTCGGCGGCCTTGGCGTGGCGGGATTGGACGAGTATTCCGCGTCGCAAAGGCGGCAAGCGTCATGAGCTCTTCACAGGCAGAGATCGAGGAAGGCGCGCGCGCCAGGAGCCGCATTGCGGCCGATCCCGCTTTTGCCGCGCTCGACGCCTCCGGCGCGCCCATCGTCGCGGTGAGCGGCGACCCGCTCCAGATCATCTTCCATAACGACGCCGCGGAGGCGGTCTTCGGCGCCGATCGCGCAGCGCTGGCGACCCTGCTCTTCGGCGGCGAAGACGCCAGCGCGAAACGGCTCGCCGCATTGGTCGAGTCGGTGCGTCAGGGCGCGGCGCTGCGACTCGAACGGCTGCGGCTCGATCTGGTCGACGGGGCTCAGAACGTCACCATTCTGTGCCGCAAGCTCGAGGAGCCGGCGGCGCCGGACTTTTTCGTCATTGCGGCGCTCGGCCTGCGCGCCCTGCCGCGCGACGCCGCCCCCGCGCTGGCGGCGCAGGAACCGCCTCCCGATCCGCCCTCGGCCGAAGCGCTTTCCGATCGGTTGATCCGCCGCAGCGGCGCCCGCGCGCCCCGCTTCCTGTGGAAGACGGACGCGGAGGGCCGCTTCATCGACGTCACCCATGTGCTTGCCGACGTCGCGGGCGACGAAGGCTCCGACATCATCGGCCGCACGGTGGAGGAGGTCGTCTTCAGCTTCGGTCTCGATCCCGCTTTTGCGGTTGCGATTGCGGCGCGCAAGAGCTTTGCGGGCGTCGAGGCGGACTGGCCGCTCGCGGAAGACGGCGCCCGCGCGCCGACGATGCTCGGCGGCCTGCCGGTCACGGACGCGGACCGCCGCTTCGCCGGCTTTCAGGGCTATGGCGTGATGCGCCTCGACCGCGCCTTCCTCGCCGCGCCATTCACTGAAGCGCGACCACCGGAGAGTCCGGCTTTTGCGCACTCCTCGCCCGAGCCGGAGAATTATCTCGGCGACAATGTCGTGCCGCTGCGGCCCCTTCAGCGCGAGACGGCCGAGGCGCCGCCCGAGCCCGAGCAGGCGGCGCTGACCGCCGCCGAGCAGGAGAATTTCGAGGAAATCGCCCGCGCGCTCCGCGCCAGAGAGGCGCTCGACTCTGCGCCTGAGTTCGAAGAAGTCGAGCCGCCGCCGCCGCCGACCCCCGAACCCGAAGAGAAAGACGCGCCGCTGACCGACGCGGCGGTTGAGGAACTCGCGGCCGAGCTTGGCGCGCTGTTGCAGGGAGCGGTCGACCCCGAGCCCGAGTCCGCGCTGGCCCCCGCCTCTCCGCCGCCGGCGGCGGCTGGCGTTCTGGACTGCCTGCCGGTCGGCGTGCTGATCGCGCGCGGGGCCGGGACGCTTTTCGCCAACCGCACGCTGCTCGACTATCTGGGCTACAGGGACATCGCGGCTTTCGAGGCCGACGGCGGGCTCGCCCGCATGTTCTTCGGCCGCCCGCCGGGCGATGCGGGCGCGCGGGCCGCCGCCGTGCAGTCGGTCGACGGCGAGGCGCTCGACGTCGACGTGCATTTGCAGACCGTCGACTGGGAAGGCGAGCCGGCGACGCTCGTCACCCTGCGCCGCAACCGCGCCCGCCTCCCCGGCCCCGAGGAAAGCGCGCTGGCGCTGGCCCGCGAGCGCGACGAAAAGCTCGCCCGCGCCCGCGCCGACAACAGCCTGCTGCGCGCCATCGTCGAGACGAGCGGCGTCGCCGTGGCGATCGTCGACGACGACGGCCGCGTGGAAAGCGCGACGGGCGCCTTTGCGGCGCTGTTCGACGCCGAACGAGGCGCCTTCGACGGCCTGCCGCTCGGCTCGCTTTTCACGGCGGAAGACGCGCGGCTGCTGACGGCGCGGCTCGGCCGCACCGCCGACGCCGGCCCGCTGCGTCTCACGGCGCGGGTGGGCGCGAAACGATTTTCGGCGATGCTGCGGCGGCTCGGTCCGGGACAGCGGCTCTGCGTCGAACTGCGCGCGGAGGAGGCCGACGCGCGCAATCTCGAACTCGCCGCCGCGCGCGACGCAGCCGAGCAGGCCAATGCGGCGAAATCGGATTTCCTCGCCCGCGTCAGCCATGAAATCCGCACGCCGATGAACGCCATCCTCGGTTTCTCGGAGCTGATGATGGAGGAGCGTCTCGGGCCCATCGGCAATGAGCGCTACAAGGACTATCTCAAGGACGTGCATTCCTCCGGCCAGCTCGTGCTGTCGCTGGTCAACGACCTGCTCGATCTCTCCAAGATCGAGGCGGGCAAGATGGAGCTGGACTTCGACCGCGTCGACGCCAATGCGGTGATTTCCGAATGCGCCTCGCTCATGCAGACGCAGGCGAATAAATCGCGGATCGTGATGCGCCTCTCGCTCACCCCCGGCCTCCCGCCTGTGCGCGCCGATCAGCGCTCGCTGAAGCAGATCCTGCTCAATCTTCTGTCCAATGCGATGAAGTTCAACGTGCCCGGCGGTCAGGTGATCGTCTCAAGCGCCCTGACCGAGTCGGGCCATGTCGCGATCCGGGTGAAGGACACGGGCATCGGCATGTCGGACGACGAGATCGCGACGGCGCTGGAGCCCTTCAAGCAGGTGGCCGTGTCGCACAAGAAACTCGGCACGGGCCTCGGCCTGCCGCTGACCAAGGCGCTGATCGAGGCCAATCAGGCGAGCTTTACGATCCGCAGCCGGAAGAACGAGGGGACGCTGGTGGAGATCGTCTTCCCGCCGCCGCAGGTGATGGCGGCGGAGTAGTTAACTGGCCTTCAGTGCGCGCATTCTTACCCGGCCAGGCTCCACGACGGAAAAATGACCAACCCAGTCGTTTCGCTCCTCGATCCGGGCGCAAAGCGTGGCGCTGATTGAAGTCGCCGCCGGCGTGGGCAATCGGAACAAGATGACGCCGCAGGACGCAGGAAGTCCTGAATTCCAGGCAAGCTCGCCGAAGTCCTTGTCGAAGGTGAGAAGAATACGCGCATGTTCCAGCGCGATTTCGAGTACGCGAGCGTCGCTTACGCCCCGAGCCGCCTCGCAGATCGAGAGCACGTCATGCCCTGCTCTGCGAAGTGCGGCCACAGCCTCACCGGGGAAATTCTCATCGGCGAGGAACCGCATCTCAGGCGGCGCTGGGATAGATTTTTTCGGACCTCAGAGCATCCCGCGCATAAGCGAGACAGGCAGAAATATCCTCATGCGCCAGCGTCGGATAGTTGCGCAGAATGTCTGCCTCGCTCCAACCATCCGCCATCAAACCGATAATGAATTCGACCGAGAGGCGCGTTCCACGCACCACTGGCTTGCCGGCAAGCACGTCGGGATCGAGGGTTATCCGTGGCTGATCGGTCATGGCGGGCCTCCTGCACGGAATATACAGCGTAACGCGCTTACCCCCAATCCCGGCGCAATTCGCCAAAGGGGCATGGATGGCCGGGAAAAGCCCGGCCATGACGGAAGGAGGATTTCCTCATCCTGAGGGCGCGCGGAGGCGCGCGTCTCGAAGGACGAGGAAATCCGTCAGCAACGGACGAGGCAGCGGCAAAAATCGCGGAGGCTGTCCATCCTTCGAGACGGCCCTGCGGGCCTCCTCAGGATGAGGGCGTCGTTTTGGCTCGAGGCGCTAACCTGAATACGCAGGAACCTTAAACCAGCCGGCTCTGCGCCTTCGCCGCCGCAATAAAACTCGCAAACAGCGGATGCGGTTCGAACGGCCGCGACTTCAGCTCGGGGTGATATTGCACGCCGATGAACCAGGGATGGTCCGCGATCTCGACCGTCTCCGGCAGCAGCCCGTCCGGCGAGGTGCCCGCGAACATCAGGCCGCAGGCCTCCAGACGCTCGCGATAGGCGATGTTCACCTCATAGCGATGGCGGTGGCGCTCTGAAATCTCGGTCGCGCCATAGACCTGCGCGATGCGCGAGCCCGGCGCGAGGCGGGCCTGATAGGCGCCGAGCCGCATGGTGCCGCCGAGATCGCCGTCGGCCGCGCGTTGCTCCAGCTCATTGCCCTTGAGCCATTCGGTCATCAGGCCGACGACCGGCTCCTCGCAGGGGCCGAATTCGGTGGAATTGGCCTTGCCGATCCCCGCAAGCGCGCGCGCCGCCTCGATCACCGCCATCTGCATGCCGAAGCAGATGCCGAAATAGGGCACCTTGCGCTCGCGCGCGAAACGCGCCGCGAGGATCTTGCCCTCGGCGCCGCGCTGGCCGAAGCCGCCCGGCACCAGAATGCCGTGCACATGTTCGAGATGCGCGGCCGGATCGCCGCCCTCGAAAATCTCGGATTCGATCCAGTCGAGATTGACCTTCACCCGATTGGCGAGACCGCCATGGGCAAGCGCCTCGATGAGGCTCTTATAGGCGTCCTTCATCTCGGTGTATTTGCCGACGATCGCGATGGTGACGTCGCCTTCCGGATTGGCGATGCGCTGCGTCACCGCGTTCCAGCGGCTCATGTCGGGCTTGGGCGCCGGCTCGATGCCGAAGGCCGCGAGCACCTGCGCGTCGAGGCCCGCCGCATGATAGGCGCGCGGCACCTCGTAGATATTCGCCGCGTCGCGCGCCTCGATCACCGCCTGCTCGCGCACGTTACAAAACAGACCGAGCTTGCGGCGCTCCTCGCGCGGAATTTCGCGGTCGGTGCGGCAGAGCAGAATGTCGGGCTGAATGCCGATCGAGCGCAGCTCCTTCACCGAATGCTGCGTCGGCTTGGTCTTCAGTTCGCCGGCGCTCGGGATGTAGGGCAGCAGCGTCAGATGCACATAGATGCAGTGATGCGGCGGCAGATCGTTCTTGAGCTGGCGGATCGCCTCGAAGAAGGGCAGCGCCTCGATGTCGCCCACCGTGCCGCCGATCTCGATCAGCACGAAATCCACGTCCTCATTGCCTTCGAGGACGAATTCCTTGATGGCGTTGGTGACGTGGGGGATGACCTGGATGGTCGCGCCGAGATAGTCGCCGCGCCGCTCCCGGTTGATGATGTCCTGATAGATGCGGCCGGTGGTCACATTGTCGCGCTTGGTCGCGGGCGGCCGGTGAAGCGCTCGTAGTGACCGAGGTCGAGATCGGTCTCGGCGCCGTCGTCGGTGACGAAGACCTCGCCATGCTGATAGGGGGACATGGTCCCCGGATCGATGTTGAGATAGGGGTCGAGCTTGCGCAGCCGGACCGTATAGCCGCGCGCCTGCAGGAGCGCGCCGAGAACCGCCGACGCCAGACCCTTGCCAAGTGAGGAAACCACGCCGCCGGTGATGAAGATGTAGCGCGCCATGGGGCTTAACGCCTAACGCCTTTCGAGGAGTTTGGGTAGCGTTTATTGCGCCGGGGAAGCCGTCTTCCCCAGCGCAATGTCATCGCGGTGGAATGGCGCGCGCCGAGCTTACTGCTGCGGCGACTTCCACTGGATCGGCGCGTCGGCCTTCGGGGCCGCGGGAGCCGCAGGCGCAGCGGGGGCCTCGGCCTTCGGCGCTTCAGGTTTCGGAGCCTCTGCCTTGGGAGCCTCTGCCTTCGGAGCCTCCGGCGCCGGAGCGGCGGGGGTCTCGGCCTTCGGAGCTTCGGCCTTGGGGGCCTCGGTCTTGGGAGCTTCGGTCTTGGGAGCTTCGGCGGCGGGCGCCTTCGGCTGCTCGACCTTCGGAGCCTCCATCACGGGCTCGGATTTCGGAGCGTCGGCCTTGGGGGCCTCGGCCTTCGGCGCTTCGGCTTTCGGAGCGGCGGGCGCTTCCGTCGCCGGGGCGCCGCCCTGCTGGCGCTTCTGCTGGGCGCGCTGGAGCTGGTCGAAGAGCGAATCCTTGCCGGGCTCGGGGGCCTTCTCGCCGGGCTTCACTTCCTTGAGCTTGACGTCGCCCTGATCGATGGCCTTGGTCCAGTCGTCGCCGCCTGCGGCGCGGCGCTCCCAGGCTGGCAGAACGGTCAGCAGAATGCTGGTGAGGAAGAAGATCGTCGCGAGAATGCCGGTCGCGCGGGTCAGCGCATTGGCCTGGCCCCGGCCCGTGAACACGCCGCTGCCGCCCATGCCGAGCGCGCCGCCCTCGGACTTTTGATAGAGCACGAGGATGACGAGCGCCGTGACCACCATCAGGTGGATCGCGATAATGACCTGCTGCATTTCAGACCTTCTTCCCTAGCGGAGCCGCGGCCGCAAGACCGCGCTCGACGCCAAATCCCTGGCGGGGCTTCTACACCATGGCGGGGACGCAAGGAAGGGGCGCCCCGCATCTTCCGGTCAGCCGCGCCATCGCGAGCGAAGCGGAGATCGTCTGTGAACAGGCGCGGCTACTTCGCCGCCGCGGCGTCGCCCCGGAACGTGACCGGAATCAAGAGCCGCGACGCCCCGTCCGGCCCGGGCGGCGGGAAGCGGCCGGCGCGGATATTCACCTGAATCGACGGCAACAGCAGTCGCGGGGCGGCCAGCGACCTGTCGCGGCTCTGGCGCAGGGCGACGAATTCCGCCTCGCTCACGCCGTCGCCGATCTGCACGTTCTTCGCGCGCTCCTCCGCGACGGTCGTCTCCCAGAGATGGACGTCGCGGCCGGGCGCCTTGTAGTCGTGGCACATGAACAGGCGCGTTTCCGGCGGCAGCGCCAGCAGGCGGCGGATCGAGCGATAGAGCGCGCGGGCGTCGCCGCCCGGGAAATCCGCGCGGGCCGCGCCATAGTCGGGCATGAAGATGGTGTCGCCGACGAAGACGGCGTCGCCGATCTTGTAGGAGACGCAGGCCGGCGTATGGCCGGGCGTATAGAGAACCTCCACTGTCAGGTCGCCGAGCGGGAAACGTTCGCCATCCGTAAACAGGCCGTCGAAATCGCGGCCCTGCGGCGCGACGTCCCCGGCAAGGAACATCGGCCGGAAAATCTCCTGAACCTTCGTGATGTGTTCGCCGATGCCGATCTTCGCGCCGGTCTTCGCCTTCACCACCGGCGCGGCGGAGAGATGATCGGCGTGGGCGTGGGTTTCCAGCACCCATTCGACGCTCAGCCCCCCGGCCGTCGCGACCGCCAGAACAGCGTCGATGGAGCGTGAATCCGCAACGCCGCCGCCCGGCTCGTAGTCCAGAACGGGGTCGATGATCGCCGCCTTCTTCGTCGCCGGATCGGAAACGAGATAAGTGACGGTGAAGGTCGATTCATCGAAAAAGGCCCGGATTTCAGCCTGCAGCATGTCTTTTCTCCCCGGCGAATTTCCGCTTGCGGAGAGGTTATATGCGGTCTATCTAAATAAGCAAGTTCTAATGTAGTCGCCTCTGGAGGGCGTGGATGCTAACGCCCTTTGTCCTCACCCTGGCCGCCGGGACGGTCTCCGGCGTGCTCGTCGGCTTCACGCTCGGCCTCGTGGGCGGGGGCGGCTCGGTTCTGGCCGTGCCGCTTCTGGTCTATTTCGTCGGCGTGGCGGACCCGCATATCGCCATCGGCACGAGCGCCGTCGCCGTCGCGGCCAACGCCGTGGCCAGCCTCGCGCATCACGCCCGTTCGCGCACGATCAAATGGCGCTGCGCCTCGGTCTTCGCGGCTTTCGGCGCGGGCGGCGCGCTTTTGGGCTCGACGCTCGGCAAGCGCATCAACGGCGAGGAATTGCTCGCGCTTTTCGGCCTGCTGATGCTCGTCGTCGGGGCGCTGATGTTCAAGAACCGCAGCGGCGAGGGCTATCCGCAGGTGCGGCTCAACCGCGAAAATTTCCCGCGCCTCGCGGCGACAGGCGCGGCGGCCGGGACGCTGTCGGGCTTCTTCGGCATTGGCGGCGGCTTTCTCATCGTGCCGGGGCTGATGTTTGCCGCGGATCTGCCGATCATCAATGCGATCGGCTCCTCTCTCGTGTCGGTGACGGCCTTCGGCGTCACGACGGCGGGCAATTACGCTCTGTCCGGCTTCGTGGACTGGCCCCTCGCCGCCGCCATCCTCGGCGGGGGCGTCATCGGCGGGCGGCTGGGCTCGAAAGCGGCGCGGCGACTCGCCGCCGAGCGCGGCGCGCTGGCCATGATCTTCGCGGGGGTGATCGTCGCCGTCGCGGTCTATGTGATCTGGCGCTCGCTTCGCGTGCTGACCGGCTGATCAGGCGATCTCGGCATAGATCGGAACATGGTCGGACGGTTTTTCGCCCGCGCGCACGTGCTTCACGATCTCGACCCGCTTGAGGCGATCGGCCGCCTGGGGCGACAACAGCAGATGGTCGATGCGAATGCCCCTGTTCTTCTGCCAGGCGCCGGCCTGATAATCCCAGAACGTGTAGAGGCCGGCCTCGTCCGTTACGGCGCGCAGCGCGTCCCTGTAGCCCAAATTCGTCAGCCGCCGCCACGCCGCGCGGCTTTGCGGAAGAAACAGCGCGTCGCCGGCCCAGACGGCCGGGTCGTGAACGTCGCGGTCCTCCGGGATGATATTGTAATCGCCCGCCAGCACGGTTGGCTCCTCGAGCCGCAACAGCGCTTGCGCATGCGCCTCGAGCGCCGCCATGAAGGCGAGCTTGTAGCCGTATTTCGGCGTATCCGGCGGATTGCCGTTCGGCGCATAGATCGACGCCACGCGGACGGCGCCGCCGGCCCCGTCCGAAACCACCGCCTCGATGTAGCGCGACTGCCCCTCGCCGTCGAAGCCCGGCAGGCCGACGGTCGTCTCCTCGATCGGATTTTTGGAGAGAATGGCGACGCCATTGAACGTCTTCTGCCCATGCAGCACGACATTGTAGCCGGCGTCCTCGACCTCGAGCCGCGGGAAGGCGCCCTCCTCGCATTTCAGCTCCTGAAGGCAGAGAATGTCGGGCGCGGTTTCCTTCAGGAAGGCCAGGAGCGGCGCCAGCCGCTGCCGTACCGAATTCACGTTCCAGGTGGCGATGCGCAAGGGGAGCTCCGGGCTGGGGGCGATGGGCGCGCACAGGGCGCAAGGTGACGGACGATAAAAATCGTCAACGGCTCCGCCTTCTCCACTTTTACGGCCCCACGGGCATCGCGCCAAATGTTCGAAATAGCCTAGAACTCATATAATTATGGCCGATTGGGTTTGTTTTGCCAAATTACCAGCGAGCGCTTAGCTTCTAGGAATTATTCCTATCACGAACTAGAGCGGGTTGCGGCAGGCGCGATCATCCCAAGTCCCTGACGCGACCAAACTTCACCTACACGAATTGTATACCGAATGCGCGATCCTATGACCAAGGGCGATATCGGCGCGCAATGGCGGGCAACCAAAGCGGCCCCAATACGCTCTTGTCGATCTTTCGCTGCTTCTCAACCTTGTCGAAGCCGCGGCTCTCAATTTTCTTCTTCGGCGGAGCGTCAAGACGATGCGCCCTCCTGGCGATGCGATCGGCTTTGGCCTGACGTTTTCTTTCTGCCGCTGTCTTGAGTTCATGGGGTAGGCGCAGAACCGGGACAAGATTGCGTTCGCGGTTCTCGCCGCCTTCTTCGAGTGGCTTCCTATGCTCCAGATCAAAAGGTTGACCATCCGCGATGATGATTCCCGTAAGCTGACACTTGCGGTCGAAGCGACGCAGGATACGCAGCCGCACCCCCGCCGGCGGCGTGGCCTCGGGCGTCTTCCCAATCCACTCCGTCACCGAGCGACCCTGCGCCTTGCCGATCTTGGCGCGACTCCCTTCCAGGGTCCACCTCATCTCAAGCGATCGCCTTCTCGATCTCTTTCTTGACAGCCAGCGCGTCGTTGGGGGCTTTTGCCCAGAACTCGCGCAGGCCCAGCCGATTGCGCGCCGCCCACTGGCGGATCAGTGACGGCTCATCGCGCTTTTCCAGCAGGAACGCCATGCAGCGGTCCGCCGCCTGACCGAGGGGGACGAACTCGATGGTCCCCAACTGATCAAAGGTGAGCGGGACGGTGTCCTTCTGGAGACCCAGCTTTCGGAGGCGCTCGGCGGCGGCGCCCTGCTCTGCGGCTTCCGACGGGGGCAGATCGATCGCTCGCGCCCGGTCGATCTCCGAGGTCTCGTAAACGTTCGAGAGATCGTCCGGCCATCCCTTGCGCAGCGCGATCGCCTCGGCGCATTTGGCCAGCATGACCCGCGGCATTTTTGCCCAGTTGCTGCGCGGATCGAGGATCCTCTTCCCCGTTGGCTGTTTCTTGCGCGTCGCGTCGCTCCACGCCCATTCTTCCTTGAGGGGCGCGAGCTCTTCCCAATAAGCGCTCCCGGTGATCCTGTGCCAATCTCCGTAGGCGTGTTTCCAGACGCGGACGGTCGCCTTGACAAGACCGAGCGGGTTGGTCTCGCCTCTTTGCTCGGCGTCTACTTCGTACTCGGGCTCATCCTCGTCCGGGCGATAGTCGCCGGCGCGGGCCGCAATGGTTCGTAACCCGTCGATCCCGACAATCACCGACATCCGGCGCTTTTTGGCGTCGTCCTTAGAGAACACAAAGGCGTAGATCTGCTTGCGCAGGGGATCGAGGCCCAAATGACGGGCCATGTGAATGAAGAGATTGAACTCGTCATTATTGGTGTCAGCCGCGACGGTGCGGCGGATGAGCGCCAAGTCGCGATCGTTGTAAGCGACGGTCGCCGCCTTGCTGATCGGGATGATCGCGCCAGCCATTGGCTACCTCCGGATCTGGATGGTCGTCCCGCCATTCGATAGCGTCGCGCCCGGTATTGGCGGGTACTTGCGGTCGATCATCGCGAGCGCTCCCTTGTCGTCGAGAGAGCCAGGCTCGGCTGTGATCTCAGCGATGGCGGCGGCGCGCTCCTTGAGCGCTTTCAGCAGCGCCGCCCGGTCGAGTTTCGGCTCTTGCGGCACGTAAAAGCGCGCCGGAATGTCCGCCTCTTCGACGACGATCACCTTCGGCGGCAGCGCCTTGCGTGTGATCGTTCCGGCGGCGGTCACAAGGCTCGGGAGTTCGGCGACGTCCAACGCGTTCGCCATCAGCGCCCGCCGGATCTCCCGCCTTTCTTCGATGCGCATTTTTCGATCCTGCAATTTCTTGATATAGGCGGCGAGGCCCTCGACGAGCGCCGCTTCTTCGCCGTCTGCTTCCGCCATGGCCGACATGATCTCGAACAGACTTGTCTGCCCTTCGACCGAGTCACGGATGAGCGCGAGGTCCTCGCCCACCAAGTCTTGAACCTGCTCGCGGACCAGCTCTGCGGCTTTGAGTTCTCTCTCCAGGTCGCGCGTTCTAACAGCCGATGTCATTCATCTCTCCGTACGCGGCTTTGATGCAGGGGATCTCGCCCCCAAGTGACGGCAAGATCGTTGGGCCCTCTCGTGAGCGAAGCCGTTGGTCTCCGCCCGAGCGATGGCTCTTGCTGGTGTTCTGACGTTCGGCGCATGGCGGCTCGGCTCGATAGCAAGGGATTATTCCGCGGCCTCTGGCGGCTCGCGCCGCGTTATCCCTGGAAAAGCCGCGTCGATCGCGCTGTTGAAGGCTTGAACGGCGCGATTGAGCCCCTCGACCGGTATGACCTGCGCGAATATGGCGACATATTGCGCGTCAGTCTCCTGCGCATGCGCGCTGTCGTGGAGCGCCATCCAGGTCACCCCGCTCGGGTGACGCTCGAGGGAGAGACGCGGGGCCCCGTCGAAGTGCAAATTCACTCGGAAACGCATCGCTCACACTCCCTGATACACGCGGTGAAGCGTGCCGTGCTCGGCGCGACTGTCGTCGCGCGGCGTGCGGCGTTCCTCGACCAGATCGCAGACGGAGAGAAAGTCGGCCATAGCGTCGCTGGTCAGGAGCGCGGGCTCGCAATCGTCGATGCCGGCGTGGAACGCGAGCTCGACGAGGGCGGCGTCCACGAGCCGGACGATCTCTTTGGAGAGCGCCGCCACTGCCGCGGCGCTTTCCGCATCCTCGTCGAGATCTGCGGCGATGCAGCCCCTCGAGTCTCGTAAGCCGCGAAGCCTAGCGGCTAAATTCTGCAGCGCTCGTTGACAGGCGTTCATTGAGAGCGGCGCAGGCAGCGCTGCGTCTCCTCAAAACGGCCCGCCGGTCCCTTCTGTTGTGTCTCTCACCTACCCCTCCCGCATAAAGACGCCTCGTCATCTGCATTTTGCATTATACATAACGCATAACACTTTGCAAGCAAAAACCGTCAAGGGATGGGCAGACCCGCAAACTTCGACGATGGAGGCCCCGAGCCTATCTACAAAATCAGACCTGTTCAGTCCGTCCGCAGCGGGATGACAGACGGCGATGGCCAGCCCGACAATGCGGACGATCGTGCCGTCTTTCTCCGTCATGGTCTTTGCATTTATCTCGATGGATGGATAGCGGGGTTCAGAACTTCGCGAGACGAGCGAGCATTTCGAATTCTTCAATATGATCTGCTTTATCGTGCGTTCGAAGGCGCCTCCGCGGCGGACCCTTTCGATCACCACGATGTCCTTGTCGTGGAGCTGGCCGCCGCGGGCGCGCTCATAGGGGACGCAGAGCACATAGTCGCCCTCGATATACGCAGCTGATCCGCAGAATTATCCTTGGCGACATAAGAGAATTGCGGCAGTCCCCCCCACTTCCCGGCAATCGCCGAGACGCCCTCCCCGGTCGATTGTTTTTCGAGAACAACGCTCGGGTCCACCCAAATCCCGGCTTGGATGAAGCCACCCAAAGCGCATCGGCTCAACGATCGAAGACGAGATAAATTGTATTTTCGTGGCCCCTCTGGAGCTTGGCCACTTTCTCGCTGGGCTCGTTCTCGTCATCGATGCTCTGCGGCGCTTCTTCGCCGTGTCCCAAACTCAAGCCACGCAGGCGATACGCCGAAAATTCTCGCATAGCGGCGTAGCGCGTCGCGCTTGATCCCCCGGATTCCACTCTCGTGGCCCGCGTAAGTGCTATAGCGAACGCCGATCGCGTCGGCGGCTTCGCGCGCGGACGCGTAGCCTCGTTTTTCTCGCGCCCATTTCAATCTTGCGTGAATATCCACCGCCAACGCCCCTGGAAGCGATCCTGTAAATTCGGCAATCAATCGTGCTCTGCGCCGTGATAGCGCAGAATTCTCTACAATTTGCGTTTTTGGCACGCGGATAGGATGGTTACGCGAGCAGCTCGATCAGCTTGGCGCCCAATGACGAGGGAGCAAACCTCCACGACCGGTAGAGCATATTCAACCGGACTGGCAGGTGACGGCTATTTTCACTTTAAAGCTCAGCCCTTATGCCATAATTTTCAGAATGTTATGCTCTGTTTAGCGAAACAGATTTCTTCTGGGGATTAAAGCTCCAACCATAAGATGAAAATCGCGGCAACGCCGGGCGCGTCCTTGTCGAAATACTCCACATTCGAACATCCTCACATTTGAAGCGGGGCCGATGGGCGAATAGAAGGCTGTGCGTCGGAGCTTACTATTTGGGACTGCAGCATCGCATTTGTTACTTGCGCTCCCTCTAGCGATGGCGCCCCTTTTGTCTTGGCGCGAAATCTAATCCACAATGTGACTGCAACTTCTCTCCCTGCCACGTCGTTCGATCCGAGGCGTCGTTGGGGCGAACTCCAGCCGCCGAGCATGCCCCGGCATCTGCGATGCCGCCGAGCTACACTCGCGCTGCAACGTGGCTCGTCGACGGCGCCGATTGCAAGTCTCACTCCTACACCAGGGGGTAATGCACCGTTGCGGCACGAGATACAGGCCAAAACGACAAGCGAAATCTTTTTGGATGCCCGTGCGGGCGTCACGCTCCAACAGCTTCTATCGGACCTCGAAGCGGATGTTAAATGGGCAGCGACACCCTCGGCGAAGAGGTTGTACAAGGCAGTTACTGCAGCTCGAAGGAGGCCATCGCGCAGGCCGTGCTCGGAGATTTCAATTATGTGATTTTGCGCGATCACGCCCGCCTGCGCGTGATTGTCATAAATTGAAATCCCGAAGGTGGGGGCCATTAACAATGGAGCGCCGGTAGCGCCGCCAGTGGTGAAGAAAACAGGCCGAGCATCGCGGCCTCCCCAGAGCCGTGCAGAGAAATTAGCGGCCGAGCAGGCTCTGGCGGCGGGCAGAGCCTTTGGTTTCGGGGATTGATCTGGGGCCGTGAAGAACTGGGGCGTCTCCTATGTCGGCAGCTTGCCACAACGGGAATTGCTACTCCAGCCCGCCCGCCCTGGCGGCGAAAAATGCATGTCCGCCTATCGCTCCGAGCGTATTGGCGAGCGGCCAAAGGCAGCCAAAAACCGATCTACCCCGGAGCGCGGCAGATAAGCTGGCGCGACACGGAACGAAAGATGCTAACAAGCGTTACCGTAGCGCAAGCTATGAACTACAGCTGCAGTTTCATGTAGGAACCCGTATGATGAAACGTATTCGCTTTTTGAATGCTCCCCTACTTAGCGGGCTCGCTCTGCTTTCGTCGCCCGTATGCGCAAAGCAGACATTTATGTTTGGTCGGATGTTTCCGGACTTACGCGAATACCAAGCGCCTACCGTCGACATTGACCAAGTAGACCGCGCATTGATCGCCCTCACTTGTGGCAAAACCGCAAGCACAATCACGGCTGATTGTCCCTGGCAGAAACGGGTGCCTACAGCTTACACTCCACCCGTAAACGGTGAAGCTTCAGCCTCTGATAACTTGGGACCGATGTTCGATCAAAACATAGCTGCGCCAACGATTCCCAAAAGTGATGACGGGGATGGGGGCGGAAATGACGACAATTCTGTATACGTTCTACCTCCTCCTGAACCGTGTTGGACTGCCCAATCTTGCCTTGCCCAGATCCTATTAAAGACGTTCCGTCTTTCTTCACTTACTTCGGGCAGTTCGTTGATCACGACATGACGCTCGACAAGCTTCCGCTGCCGACGGCTTCGTGGACCCCACGACGATCGTCAACAATCGGGACCCGCGCCTAAACCTCGACAGTGTGTACGGCCTAGGCCCGGAGGCCAACCCCGAGCTGTATGCGCCGGATAAATTGCGCCTTAAAGGTGAACGACTTCGACTTGCCGCGCGATCCCTCCTGCGTATTACCGATCACCACTCGACTCCCTGCCGCGCCATCCTCTTCGAAGGGCGCAACGACGAGAACCAAATTGTCGCGCAAGTCCATGTCGCGTTCCTGCGGGCCCACAATGCGCTGATCGACCAGGGCTATAACTTAGAACAAGCGCGCGAGTTGATGAGGTGGCGGTACCAATGGATCGTCGTTCACGAGTTTTTACCCGAAGTGCTGGATCCGGAGTCTACGCCGATGTGTTCCATCAGGACGGCACTATCCAGACCCGTTACTTCGATCCGAAGCAGGCTTTCAAAGCCGTCATGCCGGTCGAATTCTCGGTGGCAGCCTATCGCTTCGGCCACTCCCAGGTGCGCAAGGCCTATATTCTTTTGAAGGGCTGCGGCGAGATCACGCCGCATTGCGGAGACGGAGATAACCCGAAGGTACAGGTGTTCAATGGAGACCGCGATGACCTCCACGGCGGAAGGCAGATCGCCGAGATCACACGATCTTCTGGCCTAATTTCCTGCCCATCGACGGCCAGCCCACGACCGGCCAGCCCGCACCGGCCAAGTGACGGCAAATGTCAGCCGCAAGATCGACACGCTGCTGTCGAGCGGACTTTTCACACTTCCGGCGGGGGCGGAGCCCGACGCGGGCCTTTCTATCCTCGCTCAGCGCAATATTCAGCGGGCGCACGAGTACGGGCTCCCGAGCGGCCAGGCCGTCGCAGTACGCCTGGAGCAGAGAAGACCTAACATCCTTGTCTATACGAACGCTGAAATCGCATCCGCGATTCCCGCGCTTAGCGCAACACCCGCCTAAGACGCATCGCCGCGCTTCGCGTGAGCGCCCGAGACGCCGCTGTGGCTCTACATCCTCGCGGAGTCGAAGATCGTCCACGATGGCCACAAGCTTGGTCCCCGGCAGCCGCATCGTGGCTGAGGTGATTGGCGGACTGCTGGCTGGAGATGTCAGATCCTACTATCGGCGGGGCTGGACGCCCCAGGGGGCTCCTACCGTGCGCAGGACCTGCTTCGTCGATGCAGGCGTGCTGCCTCGCCGTAAGCTCGTTGCGGCTCAGCGCAGCCGAATAAGATATTAGCCGACTGCTACGATGCGGATGGCACAGTTAAAGAACGGGGTGCATCGTGACGTGTCGCGATGCACCCCGGCGCTTTTTTGGTTGAATGAATTTTCCGCGCGGGTGTCAGGAATTAGATTAAAGTCGACCTAAGCTGCTGCGGAAATTCCAAACTCAATTTCGTTGTCAATTCTTGGGAGGCTGCCTCATGAAGGGAAAGATCGGTCTCGAAGAGCATTTCTCTCACCCCGACACTCTCGGTGATTCCGAGGAGTATTTCCTAGAAGGCAAATGGAGCGAGATGAAGCGGCGTTTGCTCGATGTCGGCGACTTTCGCCTGCGGCTCATGGATCAGAATGACATTGAATTGATGATTGTCTCTCTAAACGCGCCTGCGATCCAAGCCATTAGCGAGGTTCCCAAAGCGATAGAAGTCGCGAAGCGGGCGAATGATATGCTTGCTGAGCATGTCGCGAAACGCCCCGATCGATTTCGCGCCTTCGCAGCGCTGCCGATGCAAGATCCGGGCGCTGCTGCTCTCGAAGCACGGCGTTGCATCGTCGAGCTCGGTTTCGTCGGTGCGCTGGTAAATGGATTTTCGCAGGTCGGGGACGAGGAGACGGTCGTTTACCTGGATGACCGCCGTTACAGCGAATTCTGGTCGGAGTTTGTGGCGCTTGATCGACCTTTCTATCTGCATCCGCGCGATCCGATAGCTTCCAGGTGCAGCATCTACCAGGACCATCCTTGGCTACTCGGCTCTGCATGGGCCTTCGGCGTCGAGACGGCGACGCATGCTCTCAGACTGATGGGAAGCGGACTATTCGACCGACACCCCGGACTGCAGATTATTCTGGGTCACCATGGCGAAGGCCTGCCCTTTTTAATCTGGCGCGTCGACCATCGGGTGGCCACTGCGCCGAGAGGCATTCAAATCAAAAAGATCTTTCCAGCAGTATTTTCATCAAAATTTCTACCTCACGACTTCAGGCTCATTCCGAACACAGGCTTTGATAAACGCTATTTCGGAGATTGGGTCCGATCGGGTCTTGTTTTCGACCGACTATCCATTTGAAGAGCTGAGCGATGCTGCGGCTTGGTTCGACATGGCGAGCATCGCTGAAAACGATCGGGAAAAAATCGGTCGCCGCAACGCGCTCAGACTTTTCAGGTTGACGGGTTAACAAATTGGCGCAGTTGCATCGACTTGCAACAACTAATGGCCGGCTACAATAAGTTCGTTCTTTATGATTTTGCCGTTTTTCATGATGAGCTTTAGATTTTTCTCCGGCTCTTGCATGACGCGCAAATCGGTGAGGGGATCCCCTTCGATGACGAGAATGTCCGCATAGGCGCCTGTCACAATCGCCCCCAATTTGCCCTTTTGCATGAGGAGTTCCGCATTGACGGCTGTCGCGGATCGGATGACGTTCGGAGCAGTGTCAAGTTCCTTCCGAATTTCAAATTCTTTCAGTTGAGATTTCTGTGCCTCCGGACCCCAGAGATCGGTTCCGAATGCGATGGGGACGTTATATTTTTTGGCCCACTCGTAAACCTGCTTGCCCCTTTCCACGGTACGCTTGATATTGTCGACAGTCTCAGCGGGAAGACGAGTTTTCGTGGGCGCTTTCTATACGCTGGACTAACGATATGAACGTCATGTCGAGAAAAGCGCCGCATTGCGCCATCATCGAGACCGCCTCCTCGCTGGCGAAATTAGCGTGTTCGATCGAACGGCACGCCAGCCTTCAGGCATCGCCTCACGCCTTCGTCCGTGTAGACATGCGCCATGACGTAAGTGCTGCGAGCCGCCGCCTCTTCAACGGCTGCGACAAGTTCTGCTTCAGAAAATTCATAACGTGTCGGATGGCCTTCTGCGGGAAACACAACGCCGCCCGATACGAACACTTTTAGTTGCGACGCCCCCTTTCGCAACTCTTCCCGAGCGGCTTGGCGGACGTTGTCGACGCCGTCGACGATGACGGACATCACGGAAAAGGGGCTCACGTGGCCACAGGGATCGGTTGCTTCGATCGGCGAACGAAAATCTGCGCCGCCGCCAGTCTGCGTCAGCGCTTTACCCGAATAGAACAGGCGCGGCCCGATAATCGCGCCGCTCTCCAGGAGATGGGCGATTGTATAATCGGCGCCTCCGGCCTCCCGGATGGTCGTGAAACCCGCCATCAGGCTGTTTCGCAGGTAGGTCGCCGCCGCGAATGCGAGGTCAGCAGCGGGATAGCTGAGGTTCCTCGGGCTGAGCGAGAGACCCGTGATATGGGCATGCGCATCAATCAGACCGGGCATCAGTGTTTTGCCGCCCACGTCGATGACAGTCACGCCTTCGGGATTGATCGTATCCCGGCTTACTGCCGCAATCCGATCTTCTTTCACAAGAATATTGAAATCCGACTCGAGCGCGTCTCGGCCATCGAAAACGACATGCGCGTTTTTGAAGAGATAGTTGGCCATTGCTCGCCCTAAAATTCTAACGAGCCAAGACTAATCGAAGAATGCTGGTATAACAATCAAGCTAAGCCGGAGCGATCGAAAGCGCGGATCGCAGACTTGCGCCGCGATAGAGCGCGGCCTCGTAGCGGTCGAGCCGTTCAAGTTGGGCCGCCAAGACTTCGAAACCCTCGACCAGAGAGGGCGGCGCGCACGGCTCCTGCTGGTCCAGCCAGGCGAGCGCAAATGCGCAGGCCCGTCTATACGCGCTAGGGCCGCGCGGCCGCGCAACAACCGCTTGCAGGCGCGAAAGAGCTTATGTCTCGATCGAGTCGGCTTGCGGCGCGCCTCGGGATCGCCGAGCAAGGAATAGCGCGCTTGTCGCACCGAAGGATTTCAATCTGCGCTTCGGCGATGAGCGGGCCCCGTCTCAGTCCCCTGCGCGGCGCCCTCGCCCGCGATGATACGCGCAAGGCCGTCTATCTGGTCGCAAGATGAGGGTCGCGGCTCACCGGCACGGCGAGACCGTGGCGCAGCGCATTCTTGGCGACGCGCGCTTTGCCGTCGGCGTCCTCGGACCGGTGCTGGCGAGCGCGTTGCGGCGGTTCGCGCGGGTGCGCGCGGAGGGTCTCATTTAGCGGCGTCCTGGCGCGCGGGGCGATTTCGGTATATTCCGCGTCGATCGCAGCGGCTGCTTCCCGCAGACGGCGCGCCAACGCTTCTCGGCGGCGATCGATCTCGCGCAAGACGGCAGTGCGTCGGGCTTCGGTCCGCGTGATCAGCGATCGATTTGCTCAATGAGTCGATCTTGATCGCCAGCGTCTGCGCAGCGATCGCCTCCTGGTCGAGCCCGCCCCCTTAAGCAATCGTTGACCTGGCGACAGCGTCTGGTCGCGACGCGCCCAGCGAACGGCGATTTCGTGGCCCACTGAGCTGTATGGGGACGTCTCTTTGACCAGCAGCCCCAGCAGCTTCTCGAGCCCCCGCGCGCCGCCCACTGCAGGAGCTTCACCTTGAGCCGTCGCTAGCGCAGAGTTCCCATAGCAGGTCGACGATGTCGCGCACCCACACTTCTTCAATCGCGTCTGCCGGCGCGACCGCGGTCTTTACGTGCTGCCATAACTCATCATAGGCTGTCGGGTCCTCGCCCTCGAGGAGCGGGGCCGGGCCGAGGAGAGATTGCAGGTCACGGTTTCTTTGCGACGGCGGTTGGTTCGCGGTCGTGAGCCCCCGCCCCTCGGCTGGCATTTGTGGCATTCCCCGCCCCTGATAAGAGCCCAGATTTAATCTGGAACTATCGCGATAGTTGGTCAAATCAACTACTTGTTCCTGCGGGGACAAATGGACCCGGCTCATTGTTGGTCTTTTGTTCTAGCCTAACATCAACCAAACCATTGGCTTCACATTCCCGTTTTACGGAGCAAAATGGAGCGAGAGCGCCTTTTGTCGGCTTGCGCCGGGCTTGTACGCTGCTGTCGTCCACCTGCTACCACGTGCCGCCTCCGCCTTGGGTTGCGCCACCGACTCCAAACTGACACCTCCGAGGGTGCTCCAAGCCTGAAATCTTGTTATTCAGGTGACCTAACGATCTCCCTTCGTCCATGCCGCTGGAGGAATTCATGAGCAGCCATCCGTCAACGGCGTTTGCAGACGGGCCAGATCCCATCGAGCAGATCAATGTGAGATTTCGGTCGCTCTACGGAGCCAACCGCGACGAGTTGTTCGCGAAACCCCGCTCGCCGGGTTGACGCTGATCGGCACGGGCGAGTTATGGCGGATCGAATATGGACGCGTGGTCAAATCCTATCCGCCGACGGCGTGGCTGCCCAAAGTCAAAGGTCTGATGCACGCCATCATTGGCGCGGAGGGAACCTGGGCGCGCCTGGCGAGGGGAAAAAACCTCGACGCCGCCCGGAACGCCGCTGAACAGCTAAATTGCGCCTTGCAAGAAGCCGTTTCCCGGGTTCCGAACGAGTTGCCGTGCGAACTGGCAGGTCCAGCGGAGACCGTCCTCCGCGAACTCCTGCGGCTATCAGATGGCTGGTCTTCAGGTCGGGAAACCACGCCACGAGAGTTCCCCGAGGCGCTCGCGCGCGTCCAGGCGGAACTCGGCCATGTCATCGACATCGTCGGCGAGGGCGTCTACGCCTCGATTTCGAACGGGTTGCGCGAATTCATCGACGAGAGCGCGCCGAACCTGTGGGGCCAGT
>CAVQWJ010000003.1:0-256386 GCA_963717565.1 uncultured Alphaproteobacteria bacterium | reverse complement strand
CACGAGGTGCTGGGCTTTCGATCTCAGCAGGAGGCACTTGTTCGGTGAGCACTTGCTGCTCGTTCGCAATCTTTCTCTTCTTATGAGCAAGGAGCTTGGGCTTCCTGGGCTTAGTGCTCTTGATCGAACCAGTGGGCGTTTCATCGACTATTGGCTTCGTTTGCTCAGCGGCGTCCGAAACTTGGCTTGCTTTTGAGGTTTCCTCTACCTCTGCGGCTTTGTTATGGGCGCGCATGTGTCGAACATGCTCGTCAGGTAGATCGACTGCCATCGTCAAAGCTGGCGCTGCTTGGATAGGTTGCTGGCAGGCGACGACCTTCGGACTGTTGGTGGTCGTGCAGGCAAAGCCTGCAACTCCACCAAGCACAAAAGCACCAAGGAATTTATGCATTTTTGCTCTTCCGAACTGAGCTCTGTGACTCGCCCTCGGGAAGCGGGGGAGAGCTCAATTGAAAGATGGTATCTATTTTTGCGCCAGGATCGAAGGGAACGGTGTTAAGTCGGTGAACGAAAACTTAATCAGGTTGAGTTTTCCTCGAACCCACAAGGCAGCGTTAATTGCCCTGCTTATCCCACCCGGAAGCGAATGCTCGGATTTCCAATCGGTATCCTCGATATTATTCGATTTCGGCCATCATCGCTCACGCTTTTTTCAGGACGAAGGGGGAAGGTTTGGGTACTGGCAAGACGAACCAACTGGTAGGATGGCTGTCCTGACAGAGCCAAAAATTGGGCGCACTACGGCCTCGATTTTCTCCTTTTACGAACTTTTCGAACTGAATGCGCAATTATTCAAGGAAGATAGCCCTGACTACCTGCGTGCAGGCCAGGATTTCGGCGTGCTCCCTGACGGAATGCTTCGGTCCATTTTCTAACCCCCCGATGGTGGTGCTTCTTGGGCGTCGGCGCTCCCGCTTTCGCCGGGAACCAAAAACTTGGCTCGTGACTGAGTTGAGAATATCAGGGAACATGGACCGTTAATGTTGAGGGGAACAAGGTCACTGGCGTTTCCGCAAAGTAGACGGACAAGGGCGGTGAAGTTAGCTATGAGGGGGCCATCGCAGACGGCGTCTTACACGATCAACGTTAAAAGATCGCACCGATGTGTGAAGAAGGGCTGCGTATGGAGTGGCCATGCGCCCGCGGCCTCCTCTACTCAGGCAAAAGGCTTACTTGGTTATGCCGAATGCGAAGGCACGAAATTGATCCCATTCGGACCGCGATAGTCGGCCAATAGCCGCATGGAAAGTGCAATTCGCCTAAAAGGGTAAAATTTTGGCGGCCCTGCGTTCTGGCCGACGTGGTATAACGTTATCAACTCGCCCGCGATGACTGCGGTATTGCTCCGTGCATTTACCGTAGCGATGTTCTTTTTTCAGCTCGGCGATTTCTGGGTTGGTCATCGGGTTCCGCAGCCAACGGATGAGCGATGGACAGACGTGGCCATTCTGCTACACTTCCTGCGTCGAAGTGTCGCGCCCAGTTCCTTAAACGGACGGATGCGCAGAGCGAGGGACGTGAGCCTCAACAACATCTGGAAGGAAGCGACATGGCTAGCAAAGAATTGGAAATCACAACGAACACCTATATCTTCGCAGGTGTCGGCGCCGTGATCATTGGCACGCTGGCGGCCTTTGCGCTTGGCGGAGTTCCGAACACAATTGCTGCGGCTGTCGTCGGCGGACTTGCCGGTGGGTGTCTCGGCTTATTCTTCTAGTCCCACGGGACACGGCCACGTCTTTTTCTTCAAGTCGAGCTTAGAAGAACAGCCAGCAATTACGTGAGTGACTGCTGGCGATTAAAAAAGTTCGACGTTATCGGCCTCACGCTTTCGCTCACTGCCGCAAAAAAGCGGCCCACCGATAGTCATGGCGGACCGCTCCTAAGCCTCAGGCGATGCGGCAAGAACCCCTCGGCTCAATTCACGATATGATCGCGATATGCGGGCATTGCAACCGACAGAGCAAAGTTCTCTTGTGCATAGAGATAAGTCACCACAAAAGGTCCGCGGAGGTGGAAGCGCTGACTTCGCTGGAATTGTGTGAAGGGGCTTGTCCCTAACAATTCGGCGAAGTTTCGTTTTGATCCACTTTGGCAGGAAGCGCTCTAGAACTTAAAGCTTCCGAGATAAATGTCTGCCAAGTTCCTATTACACGGAGAGTCTAAGGGAGTCGGGAATAGTTCTTTTGTTTCAATAAGTTCGTAAAGTGAGCGGTTCGCGAAAGAAATTTCGATTACATCCGGGATAGCAATATTGGCGATGCTGACGATTTCACCGTGATTATTGCCATGCACGTGATACACTCCAAAATGAGAATGCAGCTTCTTGAAGACTCTTAGTGCTCGCTTGTAGAAGTCAGCGTCAAGGAGCAAGGACATTCCGTGGAATTCGCACACGATCTGAGACATCTTTTGTAAATCGCATTCAGGCGTGGCGTCCAAAACTCTCCATTCGTCCCCCTCGATATCAATTTTGAGCAAGATGTTTCGTTTTTTTAATCCACTCATATCATAGCTTGAAATAATCTCAGAAAGAGTTGTGGAGCTTGAGGATACGCGGTCTGAAATAGTTTTTTTATAGAACGAAATTAACGGGTGCGCTGTTGGGCCAGCGTCGATAGAGTTGTCATATTGCATCACGGGTATACCTCGATCAGCAAATGAAACATCCCAATTATCGTCATCGTTAATACCAAAAGATAAAGCCAATCCTACTCGGTTGAAATCATCCAATAGAATGTAGCCGCCATCGTGGTCACTGCCACATCGGATTTTCGGAAATCCTTGGACCTTTTGCGGCTCTATCAAACGAAGGAGCTCCAAAATGAGGTTTTGAGCGACTTGAGAATTCCCATTTTTGCGTCGAATGACCCCGTCCAACTTCTGCTCAATATTATCGAGCCGTTGCCGAATTTCGTCGGTTCTCCACTCTATTTCATTCTGCGACGCTGGAAACGTCCGTTTCCAAAAATCGTTATATATGTCAAAGATGCCCATTCTATTTTTCTTTTCGTTTTCCTGAGCATCATTGTGCGGGTTTAAAGATCTGACCTTGAATCTCAATTTAGGATTTCACGTCTTGGACGACCTGTACAATTCTGAAGCATGCGTGCACGCATTTCAATCACAATTTGTCCAGACTGCTCCGAGTAGGACTAATTCTCCGCTAGTTGCGGCATGCGACTCAGGTGCTCACGGCCGGTGGAGGGAAAGGGTTCGGGGGGCCGCAGACCCGATCAGTTGGAGGGCTCTCTGCATGGCGCGGCGCCGAGGCAAGTTGCGCGGTGGTGCGAGAATTCCAAAAAGTGCAGCAAACGAGCTCTCGTCAAGGGGGTGAGGATTTGCGAGCCAATAAACGATGCAGGAACCCGCGGTAAGCAAGCCCGACCCAAAAAGCGTACCTCAGACCCGCTCATCGGGGAGCGTGGTTCGATTCCGCCCCTGGCGCCATTGAGAAGCCGTCTGATCTTTTATCTCTTGAGAGTGGTCGTTGAAGGATTGCATCGAACGAGCCGCATTTCCCGACCATCCGTTCTTAGTCTCAGCACCAACTGGGTGCTATCTGCTTTCATGGTTATCTCATCATTCCATGTGGTAGTCATGTCGGTGCAGTGAGCCACGAAAGTCGTTCCGCTACCGTCATCCTGACGAAGTCCCATCAGCTTACAGCGAAGTTGAGGAGTGAGCAGATCAGTTTGCTGGAGAATAATCTTGTTTGCGCTAGCTTTAGCGTCGCAAGCTTGCTTATCGGCAGCCCATTGTCCCATGTAGTAACCATCCAATGCGAGCGCGTCAGGCTTTCCCGAGAGAACGATGACGGCAGCGAGAATTTCGGACATAGCCGGGAAACTGTGATCCTCATGCGGTCTTCCTGCGCGTTCAGCGCTGAGGGCGCAGTTCGTTCCCCGTCCGAACGATTGACGCCATATGCGGCCCACAGCAAGTCGGAAAGGACGGGTTTCGCCAATTCTGTGGGCGCAAACTCGCGCTCCGAGCGACGCTTAGCGAGCGCCTTCATCAGCGGGAGGCCACCCTGTTTGTTAGGCGGCGGCAGTGCTATCTCCTGTGACCCCTCCCCTTTCGTGGGCTTCGGGCGCAGTTGACAATCCTGCCAAGAACGAGCTTTGTCAAAGTGCTCATCGAAACTGCCTTTCCCGCTTCGATGCCCGGACGCCTGTGCCGAAAACCCGTTAGGCGATTTAACAAATAATATTCCGAAAGCTCAAATCGAGAGACAACCAAGACGGACGAAAGTAACGACAGGAATTTCCGCGGTGAAAGCTTCGGCCTCATATTCCATCGCAGCAAATTAAAAGCGCTGAGCGAGTATTTCAGCGCACTCTTGCGCCGCCCAAAGCCGACCGCTAGGCCGGCCTTGGGGTAAAAGCTGCCGAGAAGCCTTCTGCCTCTCTGGCGTCGTCGCGGGTTAACGAGCTCGACTTCTTGTCGGATTCGATCCAGTCCCTTTTAGTCGCTCCGTCGGATGCCGGAATGGATCACGAAACACAATAGAGCGAACCGATTTTCCGTTCGGCCATTTTGGCGTTTGAATAGCCCAGTCGGAGTCGGTCTTGTCGGTCCGCGATTGACGCGGCTTCAAAAACCCTTCTGACTCTAGCCATTCCAGCAGCACTGTGAACTGCTTCGAGTCGTTCCCCAGCCACCGCCGCATTGCTGCGGCGTGCACTGTATAGATCCTGGCGGTATCCTCCATTACATAGTAACCCTCAACCTCTTCGGGTGAGAACGACGCCGACGAATCACGCTTTTTGACGCCCACCGACTTTAGATTAGCCCGCAGTTCTCGCTTCGCTTCGGTCAGGGCATCCTTTTTGTTGCGGTGGAGCTCAAGGGCGCGCCGCCAACACGTCGAGACTGCTATCAGCAATTGCTCTGACGTCCACGGCACAACGCCAGCGTCGATAGCCAAGCGGCCTCCTGCATAAAGCAGCGCCATGTTTTGACGGGCATGCTCCAGCGCTCCTTTGACCGTGGCGCTTTGCGAAAGCTTTTCCGTTTCGCCCATGTACCGTTCGATCCTCGATGTAAGGGTACCATGCCGCGCGATCAGGTGCTCCATGTAACGGCGAAAGACCGCTCCATGGTTCGCCTCACAAGCCTTGCGCAGTTCGATCACGCGGTCCTCGGCCCACTTCCTCCGCTTTGTGTTAGCGAGGCTCGCCGGGTAACGATCGATAATCGTATGCCTGTTGGGCCGATTGACTGGCACATCGATACAGCGCGCATACTCGCCTTCGTCTCTGGTCTCCCCGCTAACGCAGCATAGTCGTCGAAGGAATGCTCAGCCGTGGAGAAGAAAATTGTGCGAACTTCAGAACTCGCTGCGGGAGCCGAAAATATGGATTGGGTATGTCGCAAACGTTCGCGACCTTCGCCGAGCCGATAGATCGTCTCGCGGATTTCGGGATATGCCTTCTTCTTCGATCCGCCAAGCAGCCCCACCTCGTTCAGGGGGAACAGCATATCATTGAACATGCGCGCCGACTCGCCTTTTGCCGCGGCGGTCGCGCCCCAGTTTGGCAGATCCCCCTCACGGCCAAGTCCGATCACGGATGCCCCGGCCAAGAGAGCTGATGTTTTCCCGGCCTTGGCGCGACCGAAGAGATTTAATCCGAAGGACTGCCGTGCGGTAAAGTGCAGCAACGGCGCCGCGAAGGCCGCACAAATCGCCAACATTGCGGCGTTACTCCGCAAAGAGAGCTTTCCAACGGTGTCTCTCCACCTCTCCCAAGTGCCGGCCTCGCGCAGGGCCATCAGGTGCCGCTCTCCAAGCCAGAGAGGCGGCAATGGCAGGCGCGCCACCTTTGAACAGCCAATGACCTCCTTCGGGGTAACGAATCCATTTCCACCCGGACGCCAGCCAACTTGTTGCGGAATAAAGAAATTTTTTCTTCGGCTTAGACGATATGATTTCCTTCAGTTTTTGATCTAATGTCTCCGGAAAAAGAGGTAAGGCTGCATTTTTGCGAACTAGCAACCCATACAACGCCTCCGGTTTCTGGAGATCTTGCCGCGGCACACGGATTTGCCCTGGGCGATTTCCAACCTTCTTGAAATCGAAAATTTCGTAGGCGTCGCCGGTCGCCTCGTCTTCTGCATTTGCAGCGTGAATGATCGTGTCGAGTGTGTTTCGCATGTCGTATTCTTTCTGTCTCTTGCATGGTTTTTACGCTGTCGTTTCCTACGGCAGCGCGGATTGGGCCTGATCTATTAGTGCCGACAGGATCGGCACGTATACACGTGTCGACACGCCCCTCCATGTCGTCGTGTCCGAGCATTGACATGGCCGACACGTTTGACATGGCTTGGCCGACCGCCGTCGCGCAATGAAATGCTCGACACGAGTACCCGTTCGACATTCGAACGGCGACGGCGGCTATCGTTTGAGCTAAACCACACAAATGATCAGTGCAGTTCAGTTCTTCTCGGATTTCATCTCGGGAGGTGGAGCATGGTCGATATCGACATAATCATCCCAGTTGACCGCCTCGATACCTAAGCCGAACACCCGGCTAGCAAGCCCTGCTTTATGAAGAGCAAGTGCAAGTTCGACCTTCTGTGTCGCACGCAATTGACGATTACGTGTGTTTCTCCGAGCAAGAGTCGAATCGGCCTTCTTCATTCGAGGAAGCGAAACACGACGAACAAAGTTAGTCTTGAAGGCGTAGGCCAGTCCCGCAAGCGAGTGATCGTAGCCGAACAACTCGCACGGGACGCCTCACTCTTTTGCTTGGAGGAAACGCCTCTTTGAGATGCTTTCGTAGCTTCTTCGGATCCTTCGTTGCGACGAGGATCCAAGCGTGTGGGCGCCAATGCGGAGCGAACCTTCCATGCTTATGTTCGTTCATGCTTATGTCGAAGCCCCCGAAGGCCAGCCGAATGCTCGCCTTCGTGAGGGCCTCTTGCAGGCGTTCCTTGAGACTTTCGAACATCAGGTCGGCGTTGAGCTTTCCTTCTGCGAAACGATGCTCACGCCAGACTACACTCGCCACATGCCAGTGCTTGCCACCGCGTTCAATGACCGAGGCGCCGAAGAGGACCAAGAGCCGCTGCGCTGCCCTTGAACAAACTGGGCAAGCGCCGCTCAGGCAACGATGTTTCTTGCAGCAGCTCGATAGAAGGTCGGCCAGTCGCAAAGCACGGTCGTTGTCTTTTCCGTGACGTCGGAGAACCTTGATCAGCTTGCGCCGTTCGCTCCTGGCTTGCTTACTGGTCTGGGCGGGCTTTTTCTGCTTGCCTTCCGTCCAGGTAGGTTCGACCGTTCCGATAGAACCGAGACCCAGCCGGCTTTTGCAGTAAGGAGAGAAGGGCGTTGGATGCGGTGCGATCAAGCATGGTCGCCCCCTTCATCCGACGTGAATCTTTTCAAATTCGACTTCTCGTAGGCGAGAATGTCTTCTAGCCGATAGCGAACGTGGCGACCGATCTTGACGTATGGGATGTAGCCACCGCTCACTCGCAGATTCCGGATGGTTTTCACGGATTTCTGGTGGCGTGCTGCGAGCTGCTTCTCTGTCAGGAAAACCGCGTTTCCGCCTTTTCCATCCTCCGACGCGATTTGCGGGTTTGGGGACCAGGGTGTGCGGAGGCTCTTTTTGGAATTTTCGCGACCCGGGTGCCTTATCCGCGCTAATCTCGTGTCTTACATAGTTCTTGTAGCGTTGCATTGTGATCAGTCTCTTTCCGCTCGTTCTTAAAACCCCATGGCTGCGATGCCGTGGGTTTCAACGGCGAGACTGATTTACCGAAATGCCCCGATATTCCGGGGGTAGAATGGAAAACCCCGGGGCAGATAGCGCTGCTCCAGGGGAAATTATGATTTTCCCCTCCCTCTGGTCAGTTGTCCTTAAATTTTAGGTAATCAGTTTCGTAATTTTCTAGCCCCTGTATGATTCCGTCGGCTCCGACCGGGAGTGGATCCGTTTTAGGACTGCTGGGACGCAACTCCGTTGACGGCGGAAAAGAATGGATTCGCATTGGCTCCTCCTGAACCATCGCTGACATTTCCAGGGAAGGGAAAGTGCTGGCGACGTATGCACACGTTCTAAAAATTTATTAATCATTTCCGTATCACTGGTTTGCTTTATAATCTCGCCAACGAAATTTTTGTTGTTAAGTGGCGCTGGAGTGAACTTGATGCCGCATTTTTCGCTTACATAAAGAAATACGGCTTTTCTCTATATTCGGCCCATTTAGTCCGAATGTTTCTTCCGGACATCCCGCGCTTATCGGGTTATTTTTATAACAGTAAACGTACGCATGGCTTAAGTTGGCAAAGCTATTATTTTTTTCACCGCCGTGATCGAAGATATCAGGAATCGGTAGTCTACTAGTTGTGTGGCTACTTCCACTTGTTTGATGTTTTTATTGATCGCTTTGTCGAAGGCCGATGGAGTTCACTGTATCCACCAACTTCACCCACCCCGCGCTCAGCGCAATTATCTCGTCGAACAGGCTTTTGATATTCATTTATTTTCAATAACGCAATAAGATAGGAAGATTCCTTCTGCACGTCGCTTAGGATTCTTCTTTTCTTCGACTCGATATGCTGGAGCAACTTTGTAGATGCTAAGCACTCGGGCGGTTTCTGCCGTAACATCGGGGCTATCGAAGAAATCTGCGTATGGGAGATAAATCCAAGCCTGCAATTCGTAGAGCCTGATTTCTCGTTCGAATGGAAATTTTGGCTTAGTCGTCTAAGGAGCACGCGGATTGTATCTTCCGTCCACTCGCTGCTCCCGACTTTATGCCTTCGCCGTAATTTAATGATTTCTCTCACGCCGACCTCGCTAACTTTGCCCTCGCAGGTCCAACCGCTGTTCACGGGAAAATTCCGTTTCGCAACTCTACCGCAAACTTTGAAGCTGTAGACTTATCAACTGATGTCCGCGCAAACCTTCCGGTGCTTGCTGGAGTATCCTTCGAGCAGCAGAGCCCACCCGAGAGTTTCGTCGAATAGTATTGTCGTCCCTGAGCATTTCCTAACAAGCTACCGCTTCACGGTAGTTGGGCGGACTATTTGAATGCAAAGGTCGGGAACTATGCGGCTGAGCTTGAGTAAAAGGTAGCTGGCGTCTTCGTCGAATTGGAAAACGGACATTGAGGGCATGGCTCGCGACCAAAGCGCACAACGCATAAATTGCTCTGCTTAGGTCAGCCGTCCGCTGCGATTTTCGGAATCGGTGGTCACTCGGTGGTCACTTGCCCCGAATGAAGGTCCCGGGCATCCAACCTAATTTTCGATAACTGACTGAATTTATTGGTGCCGCAAGAGGGACTCGAACCCCCGACCCCATCATTACGAATGATGTGCTCTACCAGCTGAGCTATTGCTGGTGCCGCAAGAGGGATTCGAACCCCCGACCCCATCATTACGAATGATGTGCTCTACCAGCTGAGCTATTGCGGCGTCTGCGTCTTGCTGACGCGGCTTTCTCTTATCGACGTGCGCGGCTTTTTTCAAGCGGCCACGTGGAAGGATTTTTCCCGAGTGGCGTCTCGCGAAGGCCTCGCCCCTTCAGCGTTTGCCGGATTTGCCCGTCGTTTCGCCCGGCAATTGGGCGAGCGCCTGCTGGCGAAGCTTTTCGACCTCCAGCCTGGTCTTTTTCGCCTCGGAGCGGGCGATCTTGGCGTCGCGGCGAACCGGGAGATGCCCGAGCCAGGAAGCGACGCCGCCGGCCAGCACCCCGATCGCCATCGAGGCCAGCACCACGAGGAACATGGGCGCCTCGATCGACGGTCCCGGCGCGTCACTGGTGGCGAAGGGGTCGAGGCCGATAGTCACAGGCGACCGATTCGCCATCGAGAAGAACAATATGAGCAGCGCCAGCGGGACGAAAATGATGATGCGCAAAACAGCTTTCATGAGCTTTTTCCCCGGTGGCCGACGCAGCGCCGGCATGGTTGGACAGCGCCCTGGCCGCGAGTGCCCTGCGTCAGTCGATCACCGCGCCAAATCGCGCGCGGTCGAGGCTTCAGCCCATGTAGTTCTCGTTCAGACGCTCGCGCATTTCCTTCCCGGTCTTGAAGAAAGGAACGCACTTCTCGTCGACCGAAACCTGTGCGCCGGTGCGCGGGTTCCGGCCCGTGCGAGCGTCGCGCTTCTTGACGGAAAAGGCGCCAAAGCCGCGCAGCTCCACCCGATCGCCGCGTGCAAGCGCTGCGGTGATTTCGTCCAGGATCGTGCTGACAATCGTTTCGACGTCACGCTGATAGAGATGACTGTTGCGACGCGCAATGCGCTGTATAAGTTCTGACTTGATCATTCGTCGATCCGTTTATCTCGTTGCATCAAAACGCGTTGCGCCTCGTCAGCGCGCGTCGAAACCCTGCCAAATCGCCAATAGGCCGTCAAGACTTCCGCGCCGCTCCGTAACCGCCGCCTGATCGAGCAGGAGCGCCAGCGACTCGAGGCCGACCAGTCTCGACGCGGTCGCGGCGCCCTCCACCAGTCCGAGCCGCTCGAGGCTCCCCTTCTTCTTCCACTCCCGGACCGGCAGATCCTTGGCCACGCCCTTGTCCTTCTCAAGCCAGGCGATGGCCTCGCGTTCGCCCCCGAGAATGTCGACGAGCTTCAGCGGCACGCCCTGACGCGCGGTAAAGACCCGGCCGTCGGAAACCTTGGCGAGGCCGGCGTCGTCGAGGTGACGGCGCTCCTTCACCAAGTCCTTGAACCAGCTATAGGAATCAGCCACGAGGCTGGCGACGGCGGCACGCGCCGCCTCGCTCGTCGGCTCAAGGCCGTTGGGCGCTGCCTTCAGCGGGGAGGACTTCACCTCCTCGACCTTCACGCCGACATTGTCCAGAAGCTTGTAGAAGTTCGGATATTGGAACAGCACGCCGATCGAGCCGACCAGCGAATTGCCCTGCGCCACGATCGTATCGGCGGCGATTGCCGCGATATAGGCGCCCGAGGCCGCCACCGTGCCGACGACGGCGACCACCGGCTTCTTTTCGTTGAGACGACGCAGCTCTTCGTAAAGCTTCTCCGCGCCGGTCGTCGTGCCGCCGGGGCTGTCGATCGTCAGCAGGACGGCCTTGGCCTGAGTCGATTCGCTGATCTTCTTGATCAGGTCGATCGTGTCCTTGTCGCCGAGAATCATTCCCTGAAGGGAAAGCCGCGCGATATGGGGGGTCAGCTTGTCCGTCGAATCGGCGCCCGTCACCCGGGACACCGCGACCACAAGCGCAAATCCGACCGCGGCGATGGCGGCCATGCGCCACCAGCCGAGCCTGCGCCGCAGCCGGCGTCGATCAATCAGATAATCCGTCGGCGCCGACATGTCGCTCCTCGCAAGCCTGATGCGTCGCCGCAACAGGTAAGACTACTTCGCGGCTTTTGAAAGCGCGGACGAGAGAAGTTTCCGTTCACCCGCGCTTCGTCGAGGCTTCGACCCAGGCGGCATAGGCCGGATCTGCGTCCGCGGCGTCGATGCGCAGGATCTCAGGCGTCTCGTAACTGTGCAGGTTTCTCACCATTTCGGCAAGAGCGGCATAGTCTTGCGCGCGGTGCTTGATCTGCAGCAGAAATTCCTCCGCCTCGCACAACTCCCCCTTCCAGAGGTAATGGCTGGTAACCGGCGCGATCTGCACGCAGGCGGCCAGTTTCGCCTCCAGCGCGGCATGCGCGAGCGCCCGCGCCGCCTGGGCCGAATCAACTGTCGTGACGAGAATGGCGACGTCGCCCACCTCAGCCGCCGACCACGGTGGTGAAGACCTGTCCGCCGCGCGCCAGCGTCACTTTCCAGTAATAGGCGCGCGACGCGGTCACGCGTTCGAGATCGCGGGTGCTCTCGATCTTCTGGTCGTTCACGGCGATAATAATGTCGCCGCGCTGGAGATTGAGCTGCTGCGCGAAGGAGCCGTCCTCGATCTCCGAGACCGCCACGCCATTGGTCGCGCCGATGCAGCGACATTTCTTCGGTGACCGCGGGCGAGACATTGACGACGGTTGCGCCGGCGAAGGGCGACTGGCCTTTCAGCTTCACCGTATCGCGCGGGGGCGTCTCGGGCGCCGACGTGAGCCGGATCTGCGCCGCGATCTTCTTGCCGCCGCGCAGGACGCTCGAGGCTCGCCTGCCCGCCCAGCGGCTTGGTGCCGAGGCGATAGCCGACCGCCTCCGGATCGTCGACCGGCTGACCGTCCACGGCTGTGATGACGTCGCCGCGCTTCAGCCCCGCCTCGGCGGCGGGGCCCTTGGGGTCGACGTCGGCAAGGAGCGCGCCTGTCGGCCGCTCGAGGCCGAGCCCCTCCGTGAGCTCCTGCGAGATCGTCTGCAGCGTCGCGCCGAGCCACGGGCGCTTCACCATCTTGCCGCCGCCCTTGGCCGTCGCGAGCACGCTCTTCACCATATTGACCGGGATCGCGAAGCCGATGCCGACCGAGCCCCCGGATTTGGAGAAGATCGCGGAATTGATGCCGACGACGCGGGCGTTCATGTCGACGAGCGGCCCGCCCGAATTGCCGGGATTGATGGCGGCGTCGGTCTGGATGAAGAAGCCATAGTCGGAAATGCCGACATGGGTGCGCGCCAGCGCCGAGACGATGCCCTGCGTCACCGTCTGGCCGACGCCGAAGGGATTGCCGATGGCAAGCGTCAGATCGCCAACTTCGAGCGCGTCGGAATCGCCAAGCTCCATCGTCGGAAAATTGGAGCCCTCGGTCAGCTTGAGCACGGCGAGATCGGTGCGCGGATCGCGCAGCAGGATTTTGGCGGGAATCTCGCGTTTGTCGGCGAGCGCCACTTTCACATCCGTCATGTTCTCGATGACGTGATTATTGGTGACGACGAGGCCGCTCGGATCGACGATCACGCCGGACCCGAGAGATTGGGCGGTGTTCGACCGCCCCGGCATGCCGCCGCCCTCGCCGAAGAAGCGGCGGAAGATCGGATCGTCGAGAAAGGGATTGGGCGGCATCCGCTCGACGCGGGAGGCGAAGACGTTGACCACCGCCGGCTGGGCCTTTTTGACGACCGGCGCGAAGGAATAGGTGATCTCGGCGCGGCTCTTCGGAACGGCCGGGCCATCTGGCGCCTCGGCCTGCGCGCTGGCGATCGCCATCCCGGCGCTAGGCGAGAACTGCAAGGGCAATACGGCGCAAATCGAGGCGCATCGGCCGCTCCGTCAAGAGAATCGTTTCGGCGCGAATATAGGCGGGAAATCGGCTGGCGGCGAGAATGAGGGCGCAAACGAAAAAGGCGGCCCTGCGGCCGCCTTTAAAAATCGAAGGAAGAGGTGCTTACGCCTCTTCGGCTTCGGTCTGCACCGGGCCCGAATCCTGGCCGCGCGCGTTGACGTCGCGATCGACGAATTCGATGACGGCCAGCGGCGCGTTGTCGCCATAGCGGAAGCCCGCCTTCAGGACGCGCGTATAGCCGCCGTTGCGCGTCCTTGTAGCGCGGGCCGAGCACCTCGAAGAGCTTGCCGACGAGCTTCACGTCCTTGATCTGGGCGATCGCCTGGCGGCGGGCGTGGAGATCGCCGCGCTTGCCGAGCGTCACGAGCTTCTCGACGACCGGACGCAGATCCTTGGCCTTCGGAAGGGTGGTGATGATCTGCTCATGCTTGATGAGCGCCTGCGCCATATTCGCGAACATCGCCTTGCGGTGCTCATGGGTGCGGCCGAAACGGCGCTTCTTGTGACCGTGATACATGTGGCTCTCCGTTGGTTATGGCGGCCGCCGTGCCAAGGAACGGCCGTCCTCGTTTTCCAGGCGCGCGCAAGCTCGCCGGGGATCTCATCCCTCCCATTTGCGGGGAGGTCGGCGGTCGAAGACCGCCAGGTGGGGGTCCGCGCCGCTACATGGCTGTCGGGGCTGAACCCCACCCGACCCGCCTGACGGCGGGGCCACCCTCCCCGTAAAGGGGAGGGATCGTTCACGCCGAAGCGTCAGTAATGCTCCTCGAAGCGCTTGGCGAGGTCGTCGATGTTCTCCGGCGGCCAGCCGGGCACTTCCATGCCGAGATGCAGGCCCATCTGCGCGAGAACTTCCTTGATCTCGTTGAGCGACTTGCGGCCGAAGTTCGGCGTGCGGAGCATTTCCGCTTCCGACTTCTGGATGAGGTCGCCGATATAGACGATATTGTCGTTCTTCAGGCAGTTCGCCGAACGCACCGACAGCTCCAGCTCGTCGACCTTCTTGAGCAGCGCCGGATTGAAGGCGAGCTGCGGGATCGACGGGGCGGCCTCTTCGCGGCGCGGCTCCTCGAAATTGACGAAGACGTTGAGCTGATCCTGCAGGATGCGCGCGGCGAAGGCGAGCGAATCCTCCGGCGTGATCGCGCCATTGGTCTCGATGGTCAGGGTCAGCTTGTCATAGTCGAGAACCTGACCCTCGCGGGTGTTCTCGACGCGATAGCTGACCTTCTTGACCGGCGAGTAGAGGCTGTCGATCGGGATGAGGCCGATCGGCGCGTCCTCGGCGCGGTTGCGGTCGGCGGGGACGTAGCCCTTGCCGGTCGACACCGTGAATTCGATGCGGATCTCGGCGCCCTCGTCCAGCGTGCAGATCACGAGGTCGGGGTTGAGAACCTGCACGTCGCCGGTCGCCTGAATGTCGCCGGCGGTGACCGCGCCGGGGCCGGTCTTCTTCAGGGTGAGGCGCTTGACGCCCTCGCCCTGATACTTGATGGCGATGTCCTTGATGTTGAGGACGATGTCCGTCACATCCTCGCGCACGCCCGGGATCGACGAGAACTCGTGCAGCACGCCGTCGATATGGATCGAAGTGATCGCCGCGCCCTGCAGCGACGAGAGAAGAATGCGGCGCAGGGCGTTGCCGAGCGTCACGCCGAAGCCGCGCTCCAGCGGCTCGGCGACAGCTGTCGCCACGCGGCGCGGGTCGTCGCCGGGCGAGACTTCGAGCTTGTTCGGCTTGATCAGTTCCTGCCAGTTCTTCTGGATGCTCACTGGGACGCCTTTCCTTGAAGCTCCTGAGCGCGGCCGCGGGGAGGACCGGACCGCGCGCGTAATATGCTCGATGAAAGTAGGCTTCGTTCGCCCTGCGTCAGACGCGGCGGCGCTTGCGCGGACGGCAGCCGTTGTGCGGGATCGGCGTCACGTCGCGGATCGAGGTGACGGTGAAGCCCGCCGCCTGCAGCGCGCGCAGCGCCGACTCGCGGCCGGAGCCGGGGCCGGAGACCTCGACTTCCAGCGTGCGGACGCCGTGCTCGCCAGCCTTGCGGGCGGCGTCTTCGGCGGCCATCTGCGCGGCGTAGGGGGTCGACTTGCGCGAGCCCTTGAAGCCCATCGAGCCGGCCGACGACCAGGACACGGTGTTGCCCTGCGCGTCGGTGATGGTGATCATGGTGTTGTTGAAGGTCGAATTCACATGCGCGACGCCGGAGACGATGTTCTTGCGCTCACGGCGGCGAACGCGGGTGGTTTCCTTGGCCATTTTCTTGTCCTTCAGGCGCGCCCGTAACGCCAGGCGCTGGGGATGGAGGTCGTCATGGCCGGGTTCCCCCGGCCATACTGCGAATGTGCGATCCCCGGATCAGGTCCGGGGAGAACCGGCCCAGCGGCCGATTACTTCTTCTTGCCGGCGATCGGCTTGGCCTTGCCCTTGCGGGTGCGGGCGTTGGTGTGGGTGCGCTGGCCGCGGACCGGCAGCTGGCGGCGGTGACGCAGGCCGCGGTAGCAGCCGAGGTCCATCAGGCGCTTGATGTTGATCGCGACTTCGCGGCGCAGATCGCCTTCCACCAGATAGTCGCGGTCGATGGTCTCGCGGATCTGCAGGACTTCGGCGTCCGTGAGCTGGGCCACGCGGCGTTCGGCCGGGATGTTGACCTTCTCGCAGATCTCCTCGGCCTTCTTGGCGCCGATGCCGTGAATATACTGAAGCGCGATGACGACGCGCTTGTTGGTCGGGATGTTGACGCCTGCAATACGAGCCACGATTTTCTCCATTTGGCGCGGAGCCGTCAGGCGCCGCCAGATGATCCCGCGTCCGGTGGAGGCCGGCCCTTGCGGGTATTCGGGTTTAGGGTTGCACAGAACGCAAAAATGGAAGCCCTCCGAAGAGAACTTCCTCGATTTCGTTCGGTAAACAGCGGATAACCAGCTCTCAGGGCGAGAGTCAAGCAAAATGCGCAAGAATCAGGTCATAAATGGCCGCTGAGCCTCATGCGGCCCGAATATCGACATCAGAACCGAATTTTCGCGCCGCGTCCAGCCCCAGGCCGAGGCCCACCGCGCCGAACATGTCGCCCTCGACGATTGTCGCCTGCGGCGTCAGCGACGTCACCGCCGCCCGCACCGCCGGAATGGCTGTCGAGCCGCCGGTGAGGAACACGGCGTCGATGCGGTCGCCCGAGAGGCCGGAAGCGCCGAGCGTCTCCTTGAGCGTGCGGGAAAGCGCCCCCAGCTGATCCACAATCGCGCCATGGAGCGTTGCGTCGGTCGTCTCGACGGAAAGTCCGCGCTTCACCTCGGAAAGGTCGATCGTCGCCCTGCCGGCGGCCGACAGAGCGATTTTGGCCGCTTCCACGGCGAGCGCGACCGAATGCCCGCGCCGGCTCTCGATCACTTCCGCCAGCCGCGCGATGCTTTCCGGGGCCAGCGCGTAGCGCTCCAGTTCGGCGAGATCGCGCGAGACCTTCGGCGTATAGAGCAGGTTGATCCGGTGCCAGGTGGCGAGGTCGACGAAAAAGCCGTTGGGGACGGTAATCGCCTTGTCGCTGAACGGGAGGCGCATCTCGCCGCCGAGGCCCAGGAGCGGCATCACCGACTTCAGGCTGAACAGCCGGTCGATATCCGTGCCGCCGATATGCACGCCCTTGCTGGCCAGCACGTCGCCGGCCCGGTCCTGCCGGGCGCGGCCTTCCGGCGAGACGCGCACGACGGAAAAATCCGACGTGCCGCCGCCAATGTCGGCGATCAGCGCATATTCTTCCCTGCTGACGCTTCTGCTCATAAGCAAGCGCCGCGGCGATCGGCTCATATTGGAAGGCGATGTCGGTGAAGCCCTGGGCGCGGGCGATCTCTTCAAGGGCGTTCTGCGCGCGCCGGTCGGCGGCCGGGTCGTCGTCCACGAAATGCACCGGCCGTCCCAGCACGACCTGCGTCATTTCGCGCCCGGCCGCGTCATCGGCCGCCCGCTTCAGCCGCAGGACGATCAGGCCGATGATATCCTTGAACGTATAGGTCTTCGTCTTGATGCGCGTCGTCTCGTCCATCAGCGCCGTGCCGAGGACCGACTTGAGGCTTCGCATCAAGCGGCCGTCGACGCCCTCGACATAGGCCTCGATCGCCGCCCGGCCGAAGACCGGCGCGCCATCTGCGAAATTGAAGAAAATGGAACTCGGCAGCGTGCGGCTTTCACCCTCCAGCGGCGCCAGTTCCACGCCATTCTTCCCTGCAATCGCCACCGTTGAGTTGGACGTGCCGAAGTCGAGGCCGCAAAACGACTTTGCTTCCATGCGCGCATTTCCCAACGAGATGAACGGGTGTAGGCGGCAAGCGCCCCGCCGTCATTGCGAGAAGCAAAGCGACGAAGCAATCCAGGGGCCGTTATAGCGGCTCAGGGCTGCTTCGCTCCGCTCGCGATGACAGGGCCAGACGTTAATGCCCGATCGACTTGTTGATCGCCGTGGTGACGTCGTCGATGGTCATCATGCCGTCGACTCTGCTTCAGCTCGCCCCTCTCGGCATAATGCTTGGAGACCGGGGCGGTCTGGGCGCGATAGGCGTCGAGACGCGTCTTGAAGGTCTCCGGATTGTCGTCCGCGCGGACCGGCTTGCCGGCGGCGAGCGTTTCCGCGACGCGCTTGCGCATGCGATCGACGAGCGCATTCTCGTCCACGACAAGCTCGACGACGGCGTCGAGATTCATGCCCCTTCTGCGCCAGCAGCGCGGCCAGCGCCTCGGCCTGCGCGACCGTGCGCGGGAAGCCGTCGAGGATGAAGCCATTCGCGCAGTCCGGTTCGTCGATGCGCTGGCCGATGATGCCGATGACGATGTCGTCGGGCACGAGCTGGCCCGCGTCCATCATCGCCTTGGCTTTCAGACCGATTGGCGTGCCCGCGGCGACCGCAGCGCGCAGCATGTCGCCGGTCGAAAGCTGGGGAATCGCCCAGCCTCTCGACCAGGCGAGCCGACTGCGTGCCCTTGCCGGCGCCCGGAGGCCCGAGAAGGACAAGCCTCATTTCCGACGCCCCTTCAGCTTGGTCTTGCGGATCAGGCCTTCATATTGCTGCGCCTGCATATGGCCGTGGATCTGGGCGACGGTGTCCATGGTCACGCTCACCACGATGAGCAGCGACGTGCCGCCGAAATAGAAGGGCAGATTCGCATAGGCGATGAGCGCCTTCCGGCAGCAGGCAGATGATCGCGAGATAGGCGGCGCCGAGCACCGTGATGCGCATGAGCACGTCATCGATGAACTTCGCCGTGCGCTCGCCCGGACGAATGCCCGGGAATGAAGCCGCCATGCTTCTTGAGATTGTCCGCCGTCTCCGTCGGATTGAAGACGATGGCCGTGTAGAAGAAGGCGAAGAAGACGATGAGGCCGACATAGGCGAGCATATAGAGCGGCCGCCCGTGACCGAAATAGGCCGAGATCGTCGCGAAGATGCTCTCCGAGCCCGTCGACTGGTAGAAATTCGCGACCGTCGTCGGCAGCAGCAGCAGCGACGAGGCGAAGATCGGCGGAATGACGCCCGCGGTGTTGAGCTTCAGCGGCAGGAAGGACGTCTGCCCTTCATAGACGCGATTGCCGTGCTGGCGCTTGGGATAGGTGATCAGCAGACGGCGCTGCGCGCGCTCCATGAAGACGATGAAGGCGATGACCGCGAAGGACATGGCGATCACGCCGAGGATCACGCCGGTGGAAATCGCGCCCTGCCGGCCGAGTTCCAGGGTCGAGATGATCGCCGACGGGAAGGCGGCGACGATACCCGCGAAGATGATGAGCGAGGAACCATTGCCGATGCCGCGCGAGGTGATCTGCTCGCCGAGCCACATCAGGAACATGGTGCCGCCGACGAGCGTCACGACCGTGGTGATGCGGAAGAAGAGGCCGGGCTCCGTGACCACGCCCTGCTGGCCCTCGAGACCGATCGCCATGGCGTAGGCCTGGAAGGTCGCGAGCGCGACGGTGAGATAGCGGGTGTATTGGTTGAGAACCTTGCGGCCCTGCTCGCCTTCCTTCTTCAGCGACTCCAGCGTCGGGAACACCGAGGTGAGGAGCTGAATGATGATCGACGCCGAAATATACGGCATGATGTTGAGGGCGAAGATCGCGCGACGCTGCACGGCGCCGCCGGCGAACATGTTGAAGAGCTCCAGCATGCCCTTGGACTGGCCGAAGAAGCTCTTCGCGAAAGCCTCCGGATCGATGCCCGGCAGCGGCACATAGGTGCCGAGGCGATAGACGATCAGCGCGCCCAGCGTGAACAGGATGCGCTTCTTGAGTTCCTCGGACTTGCCGAAGGCGGAGAGATTGACGTTGGCCGCGAGCTGCTCGGCTGCCGATGCCATGGAGGAACTCCCCTTTGCGCCGTGGAGGCGCTTTTTTGTTGGCGGGCGCGGGGAGCGGAAGCCCGTCCTGTCGCGCGCCCGGCGATTGCGTTGACAGTTCTATAAGACAAAGCGGCCGCCCAAGCGAGAGCGGCCGCTTAGAAAAGCGATTATTACGAAGCGGATGCGGCCTCGCCCGCAAGCAGCTTCACGGAACCGCCGGCGCCTTCGATCGCCGCGATGGCGCCCTTGGAGGCGGCCGCGACTTCGAAAGCGAGCTTCGTCTTGATCTCGCCATTGCCGAGGATCTTCACGCCGTCGCGGGGCTTGGCGATGACGCCGGCCGCGATCAGCGATTCGACCGTCACAGCCGCCTTGGCGTCGAGCTTGCCCGCCTCCACCGCCTGCTGAATGCGGCCGAGATTGACCTCATTGTAGTCGGTCGAGAAGGGATTGAAGAAGCCGCGCTTCGGCAGGCGACGATGCAGCGGCATCTGGCCGCCCTCGAAGCCCTTGATCGCGACGCCGGTGCGGGCCTTCTGACCCTTGACGCCGCGGCCGCCGGTCTTGCCCTTGCCGGAGCCGATGCCGCGGCCGACGCGCATCCGGTTCTTGCTGGAGCCCGGATTGTCGGAGAGTTCGTTGAGTTTCATAGCCGCGTCCTCACTTCTCGCCGATGATTTTGACGAGATGCGCCACCTTGGCGATCATGCCGCGCACGGCCGGGGTGTCTTCCAGCTGGCGCTTGCGGCCGATACGGGTCAGGCCCAGGCCGAGGAGCGTCCTGCGCTGACGCTCCGGACGGCCGATTGCGCTGCCCGTCTGCTCGACGGTGATCTGCTTGCTGTTCGCCATGTCAGATCTCCCTTACGCGTCTACGGCGTCGGCGTCGACGCCCTGGCGGCGGGACTGAAGCGCCGACACCTTGAGGGAGCGGCGCGCGGCGACCGAGCGCGGCGAATCCTCGCGGGTGAGCGCGTCGAAGGTCGCGCGGATCATGTTGTAGGGGTTCGACGAGCCCTGGCTCTTCGCGACGACGTCATGCATGCCGAGCGTCTCGAAGACGGCGCGCATCGGGCCGCCGGCGATGATGCCGGTGCCGGCCGGCGCGGCGCGCAGGATCACGCGGCCCGCGCCATGGCGGCCGTGGACGTCGTGATGCAGGGTGCGGCCTTCGCGCAGCGGCACGCGGATCAGCGCGCGCTTGGCGGCTTCCGTCGCCTTGCGGATCGCTTCCGGCACTTCGCGCGCCTTGCCGTGACCAAAGCCGACGCGGCCCTTCTGGTCGCCGACGACGACGAGCGCGGCGAAGCCGAAACGACGGCCGCCCTTCACAACTTTCGCGACGCGATTGATGTGGACCAGACGGTCCACAAATTCGCTGTCGCGCTCTTCTCTATCGCGATCGCGACCGCGACCGCCTTCACCTTCACGGGCCATTCTTTTCTTCCGTCACTTACGCAGCGCAAAAGCGCCGCTCGCTTCGTTTCTTGACCGCCCGTCCCTGCCCGCCCCCTTCGAAGGGAGAGGATCGGGGTGGCGGTCCAAACCGTCGTCAGAACTCCAGGCCGCCCTCGCGAGCGCCGTCGGCCAGAGCCTTGACGCGGCCGTGATACATATAGGCGCCGCGGTCGAACACGACTTCCTTGACGCCCTTGGCGACGGCGCGCTCGGCGAGAAGCTTGCCGACGACCTTCGCCGCTTCGATATTGGCGCCGGTCTTCAAAGACTCGCGGTTCGGCTTCTCGATCGAGGAAGCGGCGACGAGGGTCTGACCCTTCTCGTCGTCGATGATCTGGGCGTAGATCTGCTTCGACGAGCGGAACACGGAGAGACGCGGGCGGCCATAGGCGCGCTCGCGGATCGCCTTGCGGACACGCGCCTTGCGGCGCTGTTCGATGCTGACATCCTTGGCCATGGCGGCTGGTCCTTACTTCTTCTTGCCTTCCTTGCGGAAGATGAATTCGTTGGCGTATTTGACGCCCTTGCCCTTGTAGGGCTCGGGGCCGCGGATAGCGCGGATTTCCGCCGCGACCTGGCCAACCTGCTGCTTGTCGATGCCGGTGATCGTGATCTCCGTCGGCTTGGGCGTCACGATGGCGATGCCGGCCGGGATCGGATAGTTCACGTCATGCGAGTAACCGAGCGCAAGCTGCAGGACCTTGCCCTGAACCGCGGCGCGATAGCCGACGCCGGTGATTTCCAGCTTCTTCTCGAAGCCGGTCGTCACGCCGACGACGAGATTGTTGACGCGGCGCGCGCGACGTGCCCCACAGCGCGCGGGCGCGCTTGGTGTCGTTACGCGGATCGACCTTGATCGCATTGTCCTGCTGGGTCACCGACACGTCGTCGGGCACCAGGAATTCGAGCTGGCCCTTTGCGCCCTTCACGGACACGAGCTGGCCATCGACCTTGGCGGTGACGCCGGCCGGAATGACCACAGGCTTCTTGCCGATACGAGACATTGTTGCAATTCCTGTTCAGTCTGAGCGCGCGAAGGTCTTAGAAGACCTTGCACAGCACCTCGCCGCCGACATTGTTCTCGCGCGCCGCGTGATCGGCCATCACGCCCTTGGGCGTCGACATGATCGTCACGCCGAGGCCGTTGGCCACGCGCGGAACCGCGTCGACTGCCGCATAGACGCGGCGGCCCGGGCGCGAAACGCGCTCGATCTGCTTGATGACCGGCTGACCGTCGAAATATTTCAGCTCGATCTCGAACTCGGTGCGGCCATTGCCGAAATCCGTGGTCGAATAGCCGCGGATATAGCCCTCGTCCTTGAGCACGTCGAGGACATGGGCGCGCAGCTTCGAGCCCGGCGTGGACACCTTGTCCTTACGGCGCATCTGCGCATTGCGGATGCGGGTGAGGAGATCTCCCAAAGGATCGTTGATCGCCATCTTTCGGGTCTCCTTACCAGCTCGACTTCACGAGGCCCGGGATCAGGCCGCGGGATCCGAGTTCGCGCAGCGCAATGCGCGACATCTTCAACTTGCGATAAAAGGCGCGCGGGCGGCCCGAAACTTCGCAGCGGTTGCGAACGCGGATCTCCGCCGAGTTGCGCGGCAGCTGCGCCAGCTTGAGGCGCGCCTCGAACTGCTCCTCGATGGAGAGCGTCTCGTCATTGGCCTTCGCCTTCAGCCGCTCGCGGCGGCCGGCGTAAGCCTTGACGAGCTTCGCCTTCTTCTTATTGTTCTCGATCGCGCTTTTCTTCGCCATGAGTAGTCTTGCCTTTCGGTATCCGCGTTTGAGGACGCCTTAGCCCCTCACTGCCGGAACGGGAAATTGAACGCCTTGAGCAGGGCGCGCGCCTCTTCGTCGGTCTTCGCCGTCGTGCAGACGATCACGTCCATGCCGAGAATCGACTCGGCCTTGTCGTAGTCGATCTCCGGGAACACGATGTGCTCCTTGATGCCGAGCGCGAAATTGCCGCGGCCGTCGAAGGACTTCGGGTTGAGGCCGCGGAAGTCGCGCACGCGCGGCAGCGCCACGGTGATCAGACGGTCGAGGAACTCATACATGCGCGTCTTGCGAAGGGTGACCTTCGCGCCGATCGGCATGTTCTCGCGCACCTTGAAGGTCGAGATGGCCTTGCGGGCGCGGGTGATGACCGGCTTCTGACCGGCGATCAGGCTGAGATCGCCAGCGGCCGACGTCACCTTCTTGGTGTCGTTGACCGCTTCGCCGACGCCCATGTTGAGCACGATCTTCTCGATCGTCGGCACTTCGAGCGGGTTCTTGTAGCCGAACTGCTCGATGAGCTGCTGGCGCACCACTTCGTCGTAATGCTTGCTTCATGCGCGGCGTATAGCCCAGCGACGCTCGCCTGGGACGAGCCGGCGCGGCCTTCGCGGGAGCTTCCCCTTGGCGGCCTTCGGAGCCTTGGCGGCAGCCTTCGGCCTTCTTTTCCTCAGCCATCGATCAATTCTCCGGAACGCTTGGCGACGCGGACCTTGCGGCCGTCGTCGAGAATCTTGAAGCCGACGCGGGTCGCCTTGCCGTCCTTGGGATCGGCGACCGCGAGGTTGGACAGGTCGATCGTCGCGGCCTTGTTGACGATGCCCGCTTCGCGGTCCTTCGTCTGGCGCTGATGGCGCTTCACGATGTTGACGCCATCGACGACGGCGCGGCCCTCGTCGGGGATCACGCGCAGCACTTCGCCGGACTTGCCCTTGTCGCGGCCGGTGAGAACGACGACCTTGTCGCCCTTCTTGATCTTGGCGGCCATTACAGCACCTCCGGGGCGAGCGAGATGATCTTCATGTGGTTCTTGGCGCGCAGCTCGCGCGGCACCGGTCCGAAGATGCGGGTGCCGATCGGCTCCTTCTGATTGTTGATCAGAACCGCGGCGTTGGAATCGAAGCGGATCACCGAACCGTCCGACCGCTTGATGTCCTTCGAGGTGCGCACGACGACGGCCTTCAGCACGTCGCCCTTCTTCACGCGGCCGCGCGGAATCGCTTCCTTGATCGAGACGACGATAATGTCGCCGACCCCGGCGTATTTCCGCTTCGAGCCGCCCAGCACCTTGATGCACATCACACGGCGGGCGCCGGAATTATCGGCGACGTCGAGATTTGTCTGCATCTGAATCATGGCTTACCCGCCTTTCAATCCGGTCTGGTTTCGGCCCCGCCCGATCGCGATGGCCGACTTCGTCCGGAAAACCTTTGTTCCAACTTCAGCGCGCTTCCCCATCGCATGAGGTCATGCGATCGGAAAGCGCGCCGGATTTTCATGGGCTCGAGCGGCTCTATAAGGGCAAGCGGCCCTTTTGTGAAGCGGCTCGAGCGCGGTATTTACGCGGTTGCGCCGTTTTCGACAACCCGCCAGCGCTTCAATTTCGAGATCGGCGCCGTCTCTTCGATCGTGACCTGGTCACCGACCTTGAACGCGCCGCTCTCGTCATGGGCGTGATAATGCTTCGTGCGGCGCACCGTCTTCTGGAACAGCGGATGGGTGAAACGGCGCTCGACCTTCACCACCACGGTCTTGTTCTGCTTGTCGCTGACGACGACGCCCTGGAGAATTCGCTTCGGCATGGCGCTCTAAACCTTACTTTTCCGTGCGCTTCTGCGCGGCGATGGTCTTGGCCCGGGCGATGTCGCGGCGGATGACGCGGACGCGGGCGGTGTTTTCGAGCTGGCCGGTCGCCCGCTGGAAACGAAGGTTGAACTGCTCCTTCTTGAGCTTCAGCACTTCGTCGTTGAGCTGGTCCTCGGTCATCGCCTGGATGTCGGAGAGGCGCTGCTTGGCTTTCATGTCGTCCTCCTTACTCGGCGATGCGTTCGATGAATCGGGTCTTGATCGGCAGCTTGGCCGCCGCGAGGGTCAACGCCTCGCGGGCGAGCGGCGCCGGAACGCCGTCGACCTCGAACATGATGCGGCCCGGCGCGACGCGCACCGCCCACAATTCCGGCGCGCCCTTGCCCTTACCCATGCGGACTTCGGTCGGCTTCTTGGAGACCGGCACGTCCGGGAAGATGCGGATCCACACGCGGCCGGCGCGCTTCATATGGCGCGTCATGGCGCGGCGGGCCGCCTCGATCTGGCGCGCGGTGACGCGCTCGGGCTCCAGCGCCTTCAGGCCGAACTGGCCGAAGTTCAGCGAAAAGCCGCCTTTCGCGACGCCACGGATGCGGCCCTTGAAGGCCTTGCGGAACTTTGTGCGCTTGGGTTGCAGCATGATGGGTGCTCTTTAATCTTTTGCCTGTGGCGCGTTACGCGTTGTCGCGGGGTTCGCGCGGCTCGCGGCGGCGGCGATCGCGATCGCCTCGCTCGCGGTCACGCTCGCCATGATGATCGCCGGCAAGCCGCTTCGGCCGCACGGCGCTCCTGCGCCATCGGATCGTGCTCGAGGATCTCGCCCTTGAAGATCCAGACCTTGATGCCGCAGGCGCCATAGGCGGTGTGGGCGGTCGCGGTGCCGTAATCGACGTCGGCGCGCAGCGTATGCAGCGGCACGCGGCCTTCGCGATACCATTCCAGGCGGGCGATTTCGGCGCCGCCGAGACGGCCCGAGCAATTGATGCGGATGCCCTGGGCGCCGAGGCGGATCGCCGACTGAACGGCGCGCTTCATGGCGCGGCGGAAGGCGACGCGGCGCTCGAGCTGCTGCGCGATCGACTCGGCGACGAGCGCGGCTTCCGTTTCCGGCTTGCGCACTTCGACGATGTTGATCACCACCTCGGAGCCGGTGAGCTTGGCGACGAGCTTGCGGATCTTGTCGATGTCCGCGCCCTTCTTGCCGATGACCACGCCCGGACGCGCCGAGTGAATGGTGACGCGGCACTTCTTGTGCGGACGCTCGATGACGATCTTTGAAACGGCCGCCTGCTTCAGCGTCTTCGACACCGCCTCGCGGATCGCCATGTCCTCGTGCAGGAGCTTGGCATATTCACCCTTGCCGGCGAACCAGCGCGAGTCCCAGGTGCGGTTGACGCCGAGGCGCAGCCCGATCGGATTGACCTTCTGACCCATGGTCTTTATCCTTTAGGCGTTCGCTTGCGCTTCGACTTCGCGCACGATGATCGTGAGATTCGAGAAGGGCTTTTCGACCCGGCTCGCGCGGCCGCGGGCGCGGGCGTGGAACCGCTTCATGACCAGCGCCTTGCCGACGAAGGCCTGCGCGACGATCAGATCGTCGACGTCGAGGCCGTGATTGTTTTCCGCATTGGCGATGGCGCTTTCGAGCGTCTTCTTCACCTCATGCGCGATGCGCTTGCGGGAGAACTCCAGATCGGCCAGCGCGCGGTCGACCTTCTTGCCGCGGATGAGCTGGGCGAGAAGATTGAGCTTCTGCGGCGACACGCGGATCATGCGGGCGACCGCCGTGGCCTCGTTGTCCGCGATGCCGGGGCGGATTGGCTTGCTTGGACATTTTCGCTTAGCCCCTCTTCGCCTTCTTGTCCGCCGCATGGCCGTGGAAGGTCCGCGTCGGCGAGAACTCGCCGAACTTGTGACCGATCATGTCCTCGGAGACGTTCACCGGAACATGCTTCTGGCCGTTGTGCACGCCGAACGTCAGTCCGACGAACTGCGGCAGAATGGTGGAGCGACGGCTCCAGATCTTGATGACTTCGGAGCGGCCGGACGCGCGCGAGGTTTCTGCCTTCTTCAGCAGATAGCCGTCGACGAACGGGCCTTTCCAGATCGAGCGAGCCATGGATTAGCCCTTCTTCTTGCGATTGTGCCGCGACGACACAATGAAACGATCGGTTGACTTGTTGCTGCGGGTCTTCTTGCCCTTGGTCGGCTTGCCCCACGGGCGTCACCGGATGACGGCCGCCCGAGGTGCGGCCTTCGCCGCCGCCGTGCGGATGGTCGATCGGGTTCATGGTGACGCCGCGGTTATGCGGGCGACGGCCGAGCCAGCGCGAACGACCGGCCTTGCCGATCGAGGTGTTCATGTGGTCCGGGTTCGAGACCGCGCCGATCGTGGCGAAGCACTGGCCGTGGACCAGACGCTGCTCGCCCGAGTTCAGGCGGAGGATCACGTAGCCCTGGTCGCGGCCGACGATCTGGGCGTAGGTGCCCGCCGAACGCGCGATCGCGCCGCCCTTGCCGATCTTCATCTCGACATTGTGGACGATCGTGCCGACCGGGATGTTGGCGATCGGCATGGCGTTGCCCGGCTTCACGTCGACCTGCTGGCCCGCGACCACCTCGTCGCCGACAGACAGACGCTGCGGGGCGAGGATGTAGGCGAGCGTGTCGTCCGCATAGCGGATGAGCGCGATGAAGGCCGTGCGGTTCGGATCATATTCCAGATCCGCTCGACCTTGCCGACGACGTCGAGCTTGCGACGCTTGAAGTCGACGAGGCGATAGGCCTGCTTGTGGCCGCCGCCACGGAAACGAACCGTGATGCGGCCCATGTTGTTGCGGCCGCCCTTCGAGGACTTGCCCTCGGTCAGGGTCTTGACCGGCTTGCCCTTGTAGAGGCCGCTGCGGTCGACGATGACGAGCTGGCGAAGGCTCGGCGTGACCGGCTTGAATGTCTTCAGCGCCATTTTCTAGTCCTCACGCCTTCTCTTTACAGACCGGTCGTCACGTCGATCTTGTGGCCTTCGGCGAGCGTCACGACGGCTTTCTTGACGTCGCTCTGCTGGCCGCGGACACCGCGGAACGCCTTCACCTTGCCCTTGCGGACGAGGGTGTTGACGGCATTCGACCTTCACGTCGAAGAGACCCTCGACCGCCGCCTTGATCTGCGGCTTGGTCGCGGTCTTGCGCGACCTTGAAGACCACCTTGTTGTTCTCCGAAGCGATCGTCGCCTTCTCGGTGACGATCGGCGCGACGATCACGTCGTAATGGCGCACGTCCTTGCTCATTTCAGGCGCGCCTCCAGCGCGTCCACCGCGGCGCGGGTCAAGACCAGCTTCTCGCGACGGATGATGTCGTAAACATTGACGCCCTCGACCGGCAACACGTCGATCTGCGGGATATTGCGGGCGGCGAGCGCGAAATTCTGCTGCGGCGCGCCGCCGGTCGATGATGATCGCGTTCGACAGGCCGGACTTGGCGAAGCCGCCGGCGAGGATCTTCGTCTTGGGCTCGGCGAGTTCCGCCTTCTCCCAGACGATGATGCCGCCGTCCTTGGCCTTGGCCGAGAGCGCGTGCTTCAGCGCGAGCTGGCGCACCTTCTTGGTCAGGTCATGCGCGTGGCTGCGCACCTGCGGACCGAAGGCGCGGCCGCCGCCGCGGAACTGCGGCACGCGGGCGCGAGCCGTGACGGGCGCCGCCGGTGCCCTTCTGCTTGTACATCTTCTTGCCGGTGCGGGCGATGTCCGCGCGGTTCTTGACCGCATGGGTGCCGGCGCGGCGCTTGGCGAGCTGCCAGCGGATCATCCGGTGGATGAGATCCGCGCGCGGCTCCAGACCGAAGATATCGTCGGAAAGCTCGATCGAACCGGCCGCCTGGCCGTCGAACGACGTGACGTCGATCTTCACGGCTCAGTCCTCCTTCTTTTCTTCTTGAGCGGGAGCCGCGTCGCCGAGGCGGAACTTGCCCGGCTGGGGCGCGTCCTTCGGCAGCGCGCGCTTGACGGCGTCGCGGACGAAAATCCAGCCGCCGGCGGTGCCGGGAACGGCGCCTTCGACGAGCAGCAGGCCGCGCTCGACGTCGGTCTGCACGACGCGCAGGTTCTGCGTGGTCACGCGGTCGACGCCCATATGGCCCGCCATCTTCTTGTTCTTGAAGGTCTTGCCCGGGTCCTGACGGCCGCCGGTCGAACCGTGCGAACGGTGCGAGACCGACACGCCGTGCGTCGCGCGCAGACCGCCGAAGCCCCAGCGCTTCATCGGACCGGCGAAGCCCTTACCCGTCGAGGTGCCCGTCACATCGACGAACTGACCGACGACGAAGTGATCGGCGGTGATTTCCGCGCCGATCGGCAGCAGCTCTTCCTCGTTCACTCGGAACTCGGCGAGCTTCAGCTTCGGCTCGACTTTCGCCGCGGCGAAGCGCGTGCGCTCGGCCTTGGAGACATTCTTCACCTTGGCGCGGCCGATGCCGAGCTGAACGGCGGTGTAGCCGTTCTTCTCCCTGGTCCGCTGAGCGACGACTTGGCAGCCGTCCAGCTTCAGCACCGTGACCGGCACATGCTCGCCCGCCTCTGTAAAGACGCGGGTCATTCCGACCTTTTGCGCGATGACGCCCGACCGCATGTTCAATATTCCTTCGCGAGACGGCTGCCTTGAGGCGCCGCCCGAATTCGTCCTTAGAGCTTGATCTCGACGTCCACGCCAGCGGCGAGATCGAGCTTCATCAGCGCGTCCACCGTTTGCGGGGTGGGATCGACGATGTCGAGAACGCGCTTGTGCGTTCTGATCTCGAACTGCTCGCGCGACTTCTTGTCGATGTGCGGCGAGCGGTTCACCGTGAATTTCTCGATCCTCGTCGGCAGCGGGATCGGACCACGAACCTGGGCGCCGGTGCGCTTGGCCGTGGAGACGATTTCCTTCGTCGACGTGTCGAGAATCCGGTGATCGAACGCCTTCAGGCGAATCCGGATATTTTGACCGTTCATTGTCTCGTCCTTTGGGACCGCGAGCTTCTCTCGCCCGCCTTCATGCGCCGCGCGCCGATGAGCGCGCGACCTCGTTCACAAGAGCGAGCCATAAAGACCCGCGGTCCAGATTCGCTTCTTACTCGATGATCGCGCGACGACGCCCGCGCCGACCGTGCGGCCGCCTTCGCGGATGGCGAAGCGCAGCTTCTCTTCCATGGCGATCGGAACGATCAGGCTCACTTCCATCGTGACATTGTCGCCCGGCATCACCATCTCGACGCCCTCGGGCAGCGTCACGATGCCGGTCACGTCCGTCGTGCGGAAGTAGAACTGCGGGCGGTAGTTGGTGAAGAACGGCGTATGACGGCCGCCCTCTTCCTTCGTCAGGATGTAGGCCTCGGCCTTGAACTTCGTGTGCGGCTTCACCGAACCCGGCTTGCACAGCACCTGGCCGCGCTCCACGTCCTCGCGCTTCGTGCCGCGCAGCAGGCAGCCGACGTTGTCGCCAGCCTCGCCCTGATCGAGCAGCTTGCGGAACATTTCGACGCCCGTCACCGTCGACTTCGTCGTCGGACGGATGCCGACGATCTCGACTTCCTCGCCGACCTTGATCACGCCGCGCTCGATACGGCCCGTCACCACCGTGCCGCGGCCCGAGATCGAGAACACGTCCTCGACCGGCATCAGGAAGGGCTGATCCTTCGGACGCTCCGGCTGCGGAATGTAGGCGTCGACCGTCTGCATCAGCTTCAGGATCGCGTCATGGCCGATCTCGGGGTTCTTGCCCTCGAGCGCGCACAGCGCCGAACCCTTGGTGATCGGAATGTCGTCGCCGGGGAAGTCATACTTCGAGAGAAGCTCGCGGACTTCGAGCTCGACGAGTTCGAGCAGCTCCGGATCGTCGACCATGTCGACCTTGTTGAGGAACACGACCAGCGCCGGCACGCCGACCTGGCGGGCGAGCAGGATGTGCTCGCGGGTCTGCGGCATCGGGCCGTCGGCGGCCGACACGACCAGGATCGCGCCGTCCATCTGCGCGGCGCCGGTGATCATGTTCTTCACATAGTCGGCGTGGCCGGGGCAGTCGACGTGGGCGTAATGGCGGTTCTGCGTCTCATATTCGACGTGCGCCGTCGAAATGGTGATGCCGCGCGCCTTCTCTTCCGGAGCCTTGTCGATCTGGTCGTAGGCCGTAAACGTCGCGCCGCCCGTCTCCGCCAGAACCTTGGTGATCGCCGCCGTCAGCGACGTCTTGCCATGGTCGACGTGTCCAATCGTTCCGATGTTGCAGTGCGGCTTCGTGCGCGAGAATTTTTCCTTGGCCATTGCCGTGCTCCTTTAGAGAGTTTCGTTTACCCGATGCGTTCGTGAGATCAGGCGTATTTCGCCTGGACCTTCTTCGACTCCGCCTCGGGCACCTGTTCGTAGTGATCGAATTGCATCGTGTAGTTGGCGCGGCCCTGTGTGCCGGAACGCAGCTGATTGACGTAGCCGAACATGTTGGCGAGCGGCACCATGGCGTTGATGACCACGGCGTTGGCGCGCATGTCCTGGCCCTGAATCTGGCCGCGACGCGAGTTCAGATCGCCGATGACGAAGCCGGTGTATTCCTCCGGCGTCACCACTTCGACCTTCATGATCGGCTCGAGCAGAACCGAGCCGCCCTTCTGCAGCGCTTCGCGGATCGCCGCGCGGGACGCGATTTCGAAGGCGAGCACCGACGAGTTGACGTCATGGAAGGCGCCGTCGATCAGCGTCGCCTTGAGGTCGACGACCGGGAAGCCCGCGAGGATGCCCGAGCCCGTGACGGAGTCGATGCCCTTGTCGACGCCGGGGATATATTCCTTCGGCACCGCGCCGCCGACGATCTTCGACTCGAACTCATTGCCGGCGCCGGCTTCGTTCGGCTCGAAGATGATCTTGACGCGGGCGAACTGGCCGGTGCCGCCGGTCTGCTTCTTGTGCGTGTAGTCGATCTCGACCTTCTTGCCGAGGCGCTCGCGATAGGCGACCTGCGGCGCGCCGATGTTGGCGTCGACCTTATAGGTGCGCTTCAGAATGTCGACCTTGATGTCGAGATGCAGTTCGCCCATGCCCTTGAGGATGGTCTGGCCGCTCTCCTGATCGGTCGACACGCGGAAGGACGGATCCTCGGCCGCGAGCTTCTGCAGGGCGATGCCGAGCTTCTCCTGGTCGGCCTTGGACTTCGGCTCGATCGCGATCTCGATGACCGGATCGGGGAACTCCATGCGCTCCAGAATGACGGGCTTCTGCTGGTCGCAGAGCGTGTCGCCGGTGCGGGTTTCCTTGAGGCCGGCGAGCGCGACGATGTCGCCCGCATAGGCTTCCTTGATGTCTTCGCGGTTGTTCGCATGCATCAGCAGCATGCGGCCGACGCGCTCTTTCTTGTCCTTCGTCGAGTTCAGAACGGTCGTGCCCGACTCGATCTTGCCCGAATAGACGCGGCGAAGGTGATGGTGCCGACGAAGGGATCGTCCATGATCTTGAAGGCGAGCATGGAGAAGGGCTCGCTATCCGACGGATTGCGGACCATTTCCTCGCCCGTGTCCATGTCGACGCCCTTGATCGCCTCACGATCGATCGGCGACGGCAGGAAGTCGACGACCGCGTCGAGCAGCGGCTGCACGCCCTTGTTCTTGAAGGCCGAGCCGCAGAACACCGGATGGAACACGATGCCGCGAACGGCCTTGCGGATGAGCGCGCTGCAGCGTCTCTTCGCGTCGGCTCCTCGCCGTCGAGATAGGCGGCCATGGCGTCGTCGTCGAGTTCGACCGCCGCTTCGATCAGCGCCGTGCGATATTCCTTCGCCTTGCTCGAGAAGGTCGGCCGGAATCTCTTCGTCGTGATATTTCGCGCCGAGACCCTCGTCGTCCCAGACGACCGCCTTCATGCGGATCGAGGTCGATGATGCCCTTGAAATTGTTCTCGGAGCCGATCGGGAGCTGCACGCAGACCGGGCGGCCGCCGACGCGGGTCTTGATGTCGTCGACGCATCGGAAGAAGTCGGCGCCGATCTTGTCCATCTTGTTGACGAAGCACGATGCGCGGCACGTTGTATTTGTCGGCCTGACGCCAGACGGTTTCCGTCTGCGGCTCGACGCCCTGGTTGCCGTCGAGAACGCAGACGGCGCCGTCGAGCACGCGCAGCGAACGCTCGACTTCAATGGTGAAGTCGACGTGGCCGGGGGTGTCGATGATGTTCAGGCGCTTGCCGTTCCAGAAGGTCGTGGTCGCGGCGGAGGTGATCGTGATGCCGCGCTCCTGCTCCTGCTCCATCCAGTCCATCGTCGCGGCGCCTTCATGCACCTCGCCGATTTTGTGGCTCTTGCCGGAATAATAGAGGATGCGCTCCGTCGTCGTCGTCTTGCCCGCGTCGATGTGGGCCATGATGCCGAAGTTGCGGTAGTCCTCGATCGGATGCGAGCGGGCCATAACGAATGTCCTCGTGTGAGCTTCGACGACGCCTTACCAGCGATAATGCGAGAAGGCGCGGTTGGCTTCCGCCATGCGATGGGTGTCTTCGCGCTTCTTCACCGCGGCGCCGCGGTTGTTGGAGGCGTCGAGCAGTTCGGCCGACAGGCGGTCGACCATGGTCTTGTCGTTGCGCGCGCGGGCCGCGGTGATGATCCAGCGGATCGCCAGCGCCTGACGGCGCTCGTTGCGCACTTCGACCGGCACCTGATAGGTGGCGCCGCCGACGCGACGCGAGCGAACCTCGATGGCCGGCGCGACATTCTCGAGCGCCGTCTTGAAGACGCCGCAGCGGATCGCTCTTGGCCTTGGCCTCGACCTGGTCGAGGGCGCCGTAAACGATCGCCTCGGCGACGGACTTCTTGCCGTCGTACATGATCGAGTTCATGAACTTCGCGAGCACGACGTCGCCAAACTTGGCGTCTTCGATGACTTCGCGCTTCTCCGCCCGGTGACGTCTCGACATCTTTGTCTCCTTGCTTCGGCCGGATTACTTCGGACGCTTCGCGCCGTATTTCGAACGGCGCTGCTTGCGGTCCTTGACGCCCTGCGTGTCGAGCACGCCGCGCAGAATGTGGTAGCGAACGCCCGGAAGATCCTTGACGCGGCCGCCGCGGATCATGACCACCGAGTGCTCCTGAAGGTTATGGCCTTCGCCCGGAATATAGCCGATGACCTCGAAGCCATTGGTCAGGCGCACCTTGGCGACCTTGCGAAGCGCCGAGTTCGGCTTCTTCGGCGTCGTCGTGTAGACGCGCGTGCAAACGCCACGCTTCTGCGGGCAGGCGCCGAGATGGCGGGCCTTCTCGCGATAGGTCTTCGGGTGACGCGGCTTGCGGATCAACTGGCTGATCGTCGGCATCAAAAAGTCCTTCGCTTCGCTTTTCGCGAATGGCGGATGTTCGGGTGAACCCGTCGCGCAGCTTTTTCCAAAGACGCGCAAACGAGCGAAGCGCCGATGGCCGCAAGGCCAAGGCGCTCCTGAGCAGAGGACCCCGGGGAAACCCCAGGATCGTGCCTTCCTGTCCGTCGCCGGAAAGCGACGGGATGAAAACCAAACCGGCTCGGCAGCCGGCTCACTTGGTGGTCACAGGCAAGGCGACAGCGTTTAAGTTCGAATTGTCGCGAGCGAGGCGCTCATCGACGGCGTGAACCTACGGCCTGTCGAAAGTGGGCGGAACCTAATCGCGGGCAGGCAGGGCGTCAAGCGAAGATTCAACCGAATCCGCAAGAAAAAATTAGGCGCCCGAGTGTGGGGCGCGCGCACTCATCAGAGGACCGACAATACCAAAGGCAATATGCCGGACGATGACATGGCCCCGGTCGAAAGCCACCCTGCCCTGCTCAGTCAGAATGGCTCGACGTGCGGCTTCATGGCCGTCTCTACAGCCTACATTTTGGCAAGAAAATAACTTTGAATCAGAGCTTTAGCGACCGTGAGCCACATTAGGCGCATCATCGCCGCGACCTCATGGCCTTTGGAAACCCGCGCCGCCGACGCAGTCATGACGGTTTTCCCGAGCAATGACGAGCATGGCGGCCAGCCATGCGACGGGGCTCACGACGTCGGAGAAAACGTGGCCAGCAGCTTTGCACAGGGCGGCGAGATGAAGCCTGCGTCATCGACGCGAGAGAGAATCGCTTTTCACAGGCAGGTCTCGCTTGCGCTCTTTGGTCGCAAATTCGGGGACTCGGTTCCGCTCGAGAAAGCCGCTACAAGGTTCCAACGGCGCAACGCGCCCGCAAAATTACATAAGGGAGACAAAGCCAAATGAGCCATGTCGCGCATGAACTGCATGAAGAGTTTCCCGAGAAGGCCGAGGCGATCCACGCGCTGAAGGCCAACAATGCGCATTTCGCGCGCATCGCCGAGGAATACCACACGCTCAACCGCGCGATTCATCGCATGGAGACCAATGTGGAGCCGGTGGACGACGCGACTCTCGAGGACCTCAAGAAGAAGCGCCTCGTGCTCAAGGATGAGATCGCGGGCTTCCTGACCGAAGTCGAAGCCTAAGTCCTCATAGGCTGGAAAGCAGCTCGCGTTCGCGGCTGCCGCCTTGCCCCTCGCCCCGCACGCGGGGAGAGGGTCGGGGCTACCCCAATTTGATCCTCAGCTCTCAGACCGCGCGGGCCTGCCGGACAAGCTCGACCAGGATCGCGCGCGCCTCCTCGGGGGTTCGGACCGGTGACGGGAAAAACACCCGCGCCGTCGCGTCGCCGCTGACGAGGTCCATCCCCTCCGGATCGACGCCGCTCGCCCGCCACTGACCGGCCTTTGCCCCCGCAAGCTTCTCCGCGTAGAGCCCGAGCGCATCGCCATGATCGGCGTTCATATGGGCCACGATGTCCGCCTCCGCTGCGAGCAGCGGCTCGGCGCCTGACAGGTCGGTCAATAGCGCGGCGGGGCCGAAATCCGCTGCGCGGGCGAAGCCGCCGTTGAGATGGACGGCCTCGATCTCGGCGCGCCAGAAGGAAAAATCGGGAAAATCCGCGTAGAGCTGCGCCTTTGGGTTGCGGGCGAGAAAGCGCGCCCGGGCGGTCGGGCTTTGCGTGCGTGCGGCCGTCGCGACCAGCGTCAGGCGCGGATGTGCCATCGGGTCGCCACGTCCGCCCTGCGCCAGCAACAGCGAACAGCGGCCGTCGCGCTCGAGATTGCCGGTGTGATGCGCGAGTTTCGAAAGCAGCAGGATCGGGGCGCCGTCGTAATCCGTGGCGATGGCAGTCAGCGTCGCGAAAGGCGCGCCGGCCCCTGTGAGGGTCGCCAGCGTCGCGGTCCGGATCGACCGCAAAAGTCGCTTGGACTCGGCCACAGGATGAAAGTCCGGGTCCTGCCTGGGATCGCGCGGTGGCCCGCCTGCACTCTCTATCGTCATGTTTTCGCCTGCTTTTTCATCTCAAAGCGCCATCGGGGTCGCAATGGCGACCGAAACTGTATATAAGAGAGGCAAGAGGCTGTCGCAGACAGGGACGCCTCCTTACATGCGCATCAGGCGTGTTGGCCCAGGGAACGGCCACATTTCAGCCGCGATGGGCCGGGACTTTCGACGGGCCGAATAGCCCGGAGATCCGCCGAGCGACAAAAGAGAACGACCGCGCGCCGCGATCAAGGCCCATGCCGGCGCTTTCGCCGTCACGGGCGTCGCGGGCCGCCAGTCGCGCCCATCGCCGCCAACAAAGCAAAGGTTGATCATGCCGACCATCGCTCTCGTCGACGACGATCGAAACATCCTGACCTCGGTGTCCATCGCGCTGGAGGGCGAGGGTTATCGCGTTCAGACCTACACCGACGGCGCCCAGGCTCTCGATGGGCTGCGCGCCAATCCGCCGGACCTCGCCATCTTCGATATAAAGATGCCGCGCATGGACGGCATGGAGCTTCTTCGCCGCCTGCGGCAGAAGTCTGACCTTCCCGTGATTTTTCTCACCTCCAAGGATGAGGAGATCGACGAGCTTTTCGGCCTCAAGATGGGCGCCGACGATTTCATCCATAAGCCCTTCTCGCAGCGCCTCCTCGTCGAGCGCGTGAAGGCGATCCTGCGCCGCGCGAACCCGAAGGAAGCCGCCGCGCAGAAGGAGACCGAGGCGAAGGTTCTCGAACGCGGCCTGCTGGTGATGGACCCCGAGCGCCACACCTGCACCTGGAAGGGCGATCCCGTCGTCCTGACCGTGACGGAATTTCTGATCCTTCAGTCGCTTGCGCAGCGTCCCGGCGTGGTGAAGAGCCGCAACGCCCTGATGGACGCGGCCTATGACGATCAGGTCTATGTCGACGACCGCACCATCGACAGCCACATCAAGCGGCTGCGCAAGAAGTTCAAGGTCGTCGACAATGATTTCGAGATGATCGAGACGCTTTACGGCGTCGGCTATCGCTTCAAGGAAATGTAAGCGCGCGACGAAATGAGCGCATCGGAGAGCGGCGACATTCTGGCGGAGGAGCCGGCGGAAGCTTCCGCCGGTTCTGACGCGTCGCGCGCTATTCCCGACTCGCCCGCCCGCCCCGCGCGCCGGGCGACGCGCACGATGAATGTGCGACTGCGGCGGTTGTCGCGGCTGGCGCAGTCGCATCTCTCCTCCTCGCTCACCCGCCGCATCGTCGTTCTCAACCTCGGCGGACTCGTCGCGCTGCTCGGCGGCTTTCTCTATCTCAACCAGTTTCGCGAAGGCCTCATCGACGCGCGCGTACAGAGCCTGCAGACGCAGGGCGAGATCATCGCCGCCGCCATCGCCGCATCCGCGACCGTCGACACGGACGCCATCACCATCGATCCGGAAAAGCTCCTGAAGCTTGCGCCGGGCGAGAGCGCAAGTCCCGGAGAAGGGCAGCTCGCGCTGGAATTCTCGCTCAATCCCGAGCGCGTCGGACCGCTGTTGCGCCGCCTCGTTTCGCCGACGCGGCTGCGCGCGCGCATCTACGACCGCGACGGCTATCTGCTGCTCGATTCGCGGTCGGTCTCGGGCCGCTCCAATATCATGCGCTTCGATCTTCCGCCGGCGAGCCAGGTCACGACGATCGACGCATCTTCCTATCTGCAGAAGGCGCTGGACCTTCTGCGCCGGCTGACGCGCCGCCCCGAACTGCCGCTCTACGAAGACATCGGCATGGGCAACGGCAAGATCTATCCGGAAGTCGAAAGCGCGCTCGATGGCCGCGCCCATTCGGTGGTGCGGGCCAACGCCAAGGGCGAAACCATCATCTCCGTCGCCGTGCCCGTGCAGCGCTTTCGTTCGGTGCGCGGCGCGCTGCTGCTCTCCACTATGGGCGGCGACATCGACGCGATCATCGGCGCGGAACGCTGGGGCATCATCCGCATCTTCCTCGTCTCGGCGGGCGTGATGCTGCTGGTGTCGCTCTTCTTCACCAATACGATCACCGAACCCATGCGTCGCCTCGCGGAAGCCGCAGAGCGCGTGCGACGGGGCGCCAAATCCCGCCAGGAAATCCCCGATTTCTCGGATCGGCCCGACGAGATCGGCCATCTCTCCGCGGCGCTGCGCGACATGACCACCGCGCTTTACAATCGCATCGAGGCGATCGAGCATTTCGCGGCCGACGTCGCGCATGAACTGAAGAATCCGCTGACCTCGCTGCGCAGCGCCGTCGAGACCCTGCCGATCGCCAAGACCGATTCGGCGCGCGACCGGCTGCTCGCCATCATCAAACATGACGTCGGCCGGCTCGACCGGCTGATCAGCGACATTTCCGACGCCTCGCGTCTCGACGCCGAACTCGCGCGCGCCGACATGCTCGACGTCGATCTTTCGAAAGCCCTTATTACAATCGTCGATATCGCCCGCGCCGTCGATCGCGGCGACCGCGTGAAGATCGAACTGACGATCCGCGAGCGCGCGACGGAGGCGCCGCGCGGACTCTGGCGGGTGCTGGGCCACGACTCGCGCCTCGGTCAGGTGTTCAACAATCTCATCGACAACGCCCGCAGCTTCTCGAAGCCCGGCGGCAGCGTGCGCGTCCTGCTGTGGCCGGAATCGGCAAAGGGGCCGGGCGGCTCCGAACTGGAGGGCTACGAGATCATCGTGGACGACGACGGCCCCGGCATTCCCGACGGCGCCTTCGAGCGCATCTTCGAGCGCTTCTACACCGACCGGCCGGAACAGGGGTTCGGCCAGAACTCCGGTCTCGGCCTCGCCATTTCACGACAGATCATCGAGGCCCATGGCGGACGAATCCGCGCCCTGAACCGCACCCTCGCCCATCCGAAAGGCACGGACGAGCCCGAGCCCGACGATACGGTGCTCGGCGCCCGCTTCGTCGTCTGGCTTCCGGCCGCGCGATGAGCGCCGACGCCGCGGAACGCGGCTACATCCACGGCAACGCGCTGGCTTTGGGCGAAAAAGGGCTCCTGCTGCGCGGGCCTTCGGGGGCCGGCAAAAGCGCGCTGACGCTCGCGCTCCTCGCCCGCTTCCAGTTGCAGGGCGATTTCGCGCGGCTCGTCGCGGACGACCGGGTCCGGCTCGAGGCGCTGGGCGGCGGACGGCTCGTCGCCCGGCCGCATCCCGCTATCGCCGGCATGGTCGAGATCCGGGGCGCCGGACTTTTACGCCTCCCTTACGAATACTGCTGCATCATACAGGGGGTCGTCGATGTCGCCGCGCCGGGAGCGAACCCGCCGCGCCTGCCCGAGGAGGCCGATAAATCGGTTACGCTGAAGGGAATCGCCCTGCCCCGACTTCAGGTGCGCGGCTGCGACGACGTCTCGGTTGCGCGAATCGGCTTTTTCGTTCAGAGCATTATGACTAATTGAGGCGGTGGCGTGCTTTTTACTTGCCAATTTCGCCGCAACGCACAAAATGTCGCCCCTGCGGGCGCCTTGGCGAAATTGGCATGGGCGGGGCGACTTCGTTTGTATATGCTGTCGGCCGAAGCGAAAGGCCGCGACGGGACTACAGGCAAAAACCGCATCGCGTAGCGCGAGACGTCTTCATGGGTGGTAGGGTCTGATGATCGGAATGGTCTTGGTGACCCATGGCCACCTCGCCACGGAGTTCCGCGCCGCGCTTGAACACGTGGTCGGCCCCCAGAAACAGCTGATCTCGATCTCCATCGGCCCCGAGGACGATATGGAGCGACGCCGCTCGGACATTCTGGAGGCCATTCACAAAGCCGACAGCGGCGATGGCGTGGTTCTGCTCACCGACATGTTCGGCGGCACGCCCTCCAATCTCGCTATCTCCGTCATGAACGGCGGCAAGGTCGAAGTGCTCGCGGGCGTCAATCTGCCCATGCTCATCAAACTTGCCTCGGTGCGGGATTCGGCTTCGCTCGAACAGGCCGTGCTCCAGGCGCAGGACGCCGGACGCAAATACGTCTATATTGCGAGCCGAGTCCTCAACCCCAAGTGATTTCAACCATGAACGACACGCAGGAGCGGGGAGCCGACGCCGGCCTCTCCCGCGAATTCCCCATTATCAACAAAAAGGGGCTGCACGCCCGCGCGACCGCTAAGTTCGTGCAGTGCTGCGAGAAATACGACGCGGAGATCACCGTCTCGAAGGATGGCGAGACCGTCGGCGGCAGCTCCATCATGGGCATTTTGACCCTTGGCGCGGGACAGGGTTCGTCGATCATCGTGACTGCAAGCGGTCCGCAGGCCGAGGCTGCGCTTAATGCGCTCGAGGCGCTGGTCGCCAGTCGCTTTGGCGAGGACGAGTAGCTAGGCCGGCATTGCGTGGGCCGCCGGTTCGGCGTCCGCCTCCGGCTCGAACAGGCACAAGCCGCCGCCATGCGCCTTGGCCTGATAGAGCGCCACGTCGGCGCTTTTGAAAAGCGCCTGCTGATCGTCCCCATGGCGGGGCCCAAGCGCGCCCCCGACACTGACAGCGCAGCGAACGGGCCGGCCTGCAATCGTGAAGGGCGCCTCGAAACAGGAAGCAATTCGCGCCGCCACCAGCCGCGCCGTCTCCGGGGAGCCGATCTCCGTGGCGATGACCGCGAACTCATCGCCGCCCAGTCTTCCGACGAAATCCGCGCCCCGCACAGCTGCGCGCATGCGCTGCGCGGCTTGCGACAATAGTTCGTCGCCGGCCGGATGGCCGAGTTCGTCGTTGATCGCCTTGAAGCGATCGAAGTCGACGCACAACAGAAGGAAACTGCCGCCGTGACGGCGCTTTCGCGCCAGTTCCCGTTCCATCGCGTCGATGAAGGCGCGGCGGTTGGGCAGGCCGGTGAGCGGATCGGTTCGCGCCAGATGTTCGGCCGCGACCTGAGCGAGGATTTGCGCCTTGAACCGATCCGCCTCGGAGAACACGCAGCGCCCGAGGACTGCGACATAGATGCACAGGACGATCGCGAGGCGCGCGTGGTCCGCGTCGGCGCCCAGGAGCAGCGTCGTCGCCGATGACAGCGCGATCGGCAGAGCGAAGGCGGCCGCCGCCAGCGGCGTGCGCGCCAGCGCGAAGGCGCCGCCGAACAGCATGCCTGCCGTCAGCGCCACGATCATCAGCTGCGCGCCGGGGCGCGCGGCGGGAAAGAACAGTATCGGCGGCGCCGCCCAGAGAAGGCCGAGGATCAGCGCGTTGAAGACAGCGCGCCGGCCTGTCGCCATCGGTTGCGCGCCGGGGCGGCGCGGGCCGGGCCGCCGCCGCGCCCGCAGATAGAGAAAGCCGCAGACGACCGCCACTGATGCCGTCCAGACCGCCCCCTCCAGCGCGAGCGGCGTATCGCTCAGCGTTGCGAGCAGCGCGAAGGCGTTGCCGAAATTGGCCGCCATGACGCTCGGCGTATTGCGGCGCAGGACCGCGAACTGCTCGTCGCGAAAACGCGTGGCGGCAGCGGCGTCCAACGGATCGGACACAAGTTCCCGCGCTTTTTCAAAGGCGGCCCGAAAAGGAAATTGTAACACTTCGACCATCGCTTGCCTGCGCCGACCGTCTCGGGAAGAGTCCATGCGCAAGCCTGCGCGGCGCTGACGGCGACCCGCCACTTGCGCCGCGGGTGCGGCGCCTGTAATCGCGTTAAAGCTGCACTCCGGCGGGCGAGACGATGTCTGTCCTGAAAATCTACTTGCGCGTTCTGGGCCTGTTACGACCGCAGTCGCGCCTCGCGCTCATTCTGGTCGGCGCGAACCTGTCTCTCGCCATCGCGCAATTCGCCGAGCCGCTGCTCTTCGGCCGGATCATCGACCGCATGACGCAGGCGCAGGCGCCGGGGCATACGCTGACCTGGAGCGACCTCCTGCCGCTTCTGAGCGCCTGGGCGGGCTTCGGCCTTTTCTCCATCGGCGGGGCCATTCTCGTCGGCCTCAACGCCGACCGGCTCGCGCATCGGCGCCGGCTCGCGGTGGTCTCGGAATATTTCGAGCATGTGCTCAATCTTCCGCTCACCTACCACTCGAATGCGCATTCGGGTCGTCTGCTGAAGACGATGCTCGACGGCTCGTCGGCCATGTTCAGCCTTTGGCTGTCATTCTTTCGCGAAAACTGCGCCTCTTTCGTCGCGCTCTTCGTGCTGCTGCCGATGACGATGTTCGTCAACTGGCGGCTCGGCGGCCTGTTGGTGATCTGCGTCGCGCTGTTCTATTTCTCGACGAGCTTCGTTCTGCGCCGCACCGAGACGCTGCAAGGCGAGGTGGAGCGCCATAGCTCCTCCCTCGCCGAACATGCTTCCGACGCGCTCGGCAATATTCCGGTGGTGCAGAGTTTCACGCGCGTCGAGAGCGAAACGCTCGCGTTGCGGCGCATCGTCGAAGATCTGCTCGCCGCGCAAATGCCGGTCCTCTCATGGTGGGCGCTGGTCGCGGTCGCCAGCCGCGCCTCGGCGACGCTGACGATCCTGTCGATCTTCATGCTGGGCACATGGCTGCATCTCCATGGCATGGCGTCGATCGGCGAGATCGTCACCTTCACCAATTTCGCGACGATGCTGATCGGGCGGCTCGAACAGGTTGTCGGCTTCGTGAATGTTCTCTTTCAGCAGGCCGCCAAGATCGCCGAATTTTTTCAGGTGCTCGACACGCAGCCCGCCGTCGCCGACCGGCCGGGCGCGCGCGACGCGGGCCGTCTTGCCGGCGGGGTCGCTTTCGAAAATGTGACCTATTCCTACGACGGACGCCGCAAGGCGGTAAAGAATGTGAGTTTCACCGCAAGGCCCGGCGAGACAATTGCGCTCGTCGGCTCGACCGGCTCGGGAAAATCGACGACGCTCGGCCTCCTGCATCGCGTCTTCGATCCGGACGAGGGCGCGGTGAAGATCGACGGCGTCGACATCCGCGACTTCACGCTGCTCTCGCTTCGCCGCAATATCGGCGTGGTGTTTCAGGAGCCCATGCTCTTCGCCCGCTCGATCGAGGAAAATCTGCGTATCGGCAATCCGGATGCGACGGACGCCGACATCGAGCGCGCGCTGGAATTGGCGCAGGCTTCCGATTTCGTCTCGCGCCAGAGCGACGGGCGCAGGACGCGGGTCGGCGAACGCGGCCGCTCGCTTTCCGGCGGCGAGCGCCAGCGCCTCTCCATCGCCCGCGCCTTGCTCAAGGACCCGCCGATCCTCGTTTTCGACGAGGCGACCTCAGCGCTCGACGCGACCACCGAACGCCAGATTCAAAAGGCGCTCGACGCCGCCACGCGCGGCCGCACGACCTTCGTGATCGCCCATCGTCTGGCCACCGTGCGCAACGCCGACCACATTCTGGTGTTCGATCAGGGCGAGATCGTCGAGAGCGGCTCCTTCGAGTCGCTGGTGGCCAAAGGCGGCCGCTTCGCGACGCTCGCGTCGGCGCAATTCATGACCGAGCCCACCCAGTCCGCCGCCGGCGGCCTCGAAGGCGTGCATGAACCGACGGCGCCGCAGGCGCGGGCGGGCTAGCGCCCCACGCCAATGACGGCCCGAGTGCGCTCCTCTCCCCGCTGAAGCGCGGGGAGAGGGAGTCCCTCCCGACCAAATAAAAAAGCCGCGCCCGTTTCGGGGCGCGGCTTCAGTCGTTGAAAAGCGATCTCTTAGCGGATCACATAGGGCAGCAGGCCGAGGAACCGGGCGCGCTTGATGGCCTGGGCCAGTTCGCGCTGTTTCTTGGCCGAAACGGCGGTGATGCGGGACGGCACGATCTTGCCGCGCTCCGAGATGTAGCGGGACAGCAGGCGCGTGTCCTTGTAGTCGATCTTCGGCGCGTTGGCGCCGGAGAAGGGGCAGGACTTGCGGCGGCGGAAGAAGGGGCGACGGGGCGCAGTGCTCATTCGACTTCTCCTTCGACGCGGCCTTCTTCACGACGCGGACGGCGTTCGCCACGCGGGGGGCCGCCCGGACCGCCACGGCGCTCGCCGCGGTCGTCGTCCTCACGCTTGCGCAGCTGCGCGGACGGGCCGTCCTCGAGCTCCTCGACGCGCAGGGTCAGGACGCGGAGAATGTCCTCATTGATGCTCTGCTGACGCTCGAGCTCGGCGATGGCCGCAGCCGGGGCGTCGATGTTCATGAGCGTGAAATGGGCCTTGCGGTTCTTCTTGATCCGATAGGCCAGGGACTTGACGCCCCAATATTCCACCTTGCCGACCGTGCCGCCGAGCGACGCGATCACATTTTTGAACTGCCCGGTCAAAGTCTCCACCTGCTGGGGGGAAACGTCCTGACGGGCGAGATAGACATGCTCGTAGAGAGCCATGATTTCGCCTTTCCTATCAACGCGAGCCGCTCCGGCGCCAAGCCCTTCGAGCCAGTTGGAAAGGCTCGAGAGGAAGTGAGTTCGAAGGCGGAGACACGGGAAGGCGGGATAACCCTCGCCCATAAGGGCGCTTCCGTACAGCCCCCGGCCGGGAACGTCGCGATGCGCGCCTTATACGCGAGGCGGCGCAAGATGCAAGGCCCACCCCTGCGACGCCGGCGGCGATTGACTAATCCGGGCCTGGTTGCAAGCTAGAGACAGACACAACCAAGGGGCTGAATCATGCAGCAGAGGCATGACTTTAACTGCGTTCTTCGGCTCCTCTCCCTGCTCCTCGCTTTGGCGGCGGCGACAGCCCAGAGCGTCGCCCAGGATTTCGCCAACGGCCTCGTCGACGCGGTCACGGTGGAGATCGTCAACCATCGAACCCAGCCGATCTACGTGGCCTTTTCTGCCCGCACCAGCCTCCCCGCTCAGGCCGTCTGGACCCCGAGCTGCCTGCGTTTCAACAATGAAACCCGCATTGGCCCCGGCGGGGCCTGCCGGGCCTCCGTTCCGACGAGCGTCGGGCCTTCTCGTATTTGCGCCTCCGAATATCCAACGACGCAGGGAAAGTCCCCCAACTGCTACGACGCCCAGCGCACCAATCAGACAATCGTCGAAACCAATTTCGTCCCCGCGCTGGGCTGTGAACGCGGAGACAAGGGCTGCGTCTGGTACAATGTGAATGTGACGCCCGTGGATTGCACGGATTGCGAATGGAAAACCAATAATTGCAATACCGCGAGCGGGCCCGCCTATAATCTGCCGGTCAACCTGTCATGCCCGGGCGAAGCCTCTTTCACATGCCAGGGGCCGGTCGCCTCGATAGGTCCTCACAATACCAGATATCCGGCCGCTTGCGGCGCGCCCTGGCTGAATCCCAACTGCATCGGAGGGCTCAATCCGACCTGTCTGCAGGCCTATTTTTATCCGATGTCGGCCCTGGGGGCCTGCAAATATCCGCCATCCCTGCCCCAGCCGATCGCCAAGTGCCCGATGGGCAAAACTTTGACCATCAACTTTCTGGACGGTCCCTGAAAAAGGCGCATCCTTGCCGGCGACCGCGCTCGGAGCTATGTTCCGCGCGCGATCGGTCCCGGGGGAGCGCATGAAAAGCAGATTGGCGGCAATTCTGGCGCTCATTGGCCTCACGCTGGCGCTTTCGGCCTGCGACAAATGCGGCGGCTTCCAGCAGATCCGCGTTCCCGACATACCGCACGCCTGCAAGGACGCAGCTACGCGGTAAGACGTCGCCAATCCTTTTCACCGACCCGACGAGCCCTCCGACAGCGGGAGTCCTGCGTGTCGACGAAAGTCGATCTCTTTCTCGAAAAGAAACGGCGTGGCGAGAAGATCGTCGTCATCACCGCCTATGACGCCCCCACCGCCCGCATCGAGGCGGAAGCGGGCGTGGACATCATCCTCGTCGGCGACAGCGTCGGCATGAATGTGCTCGGCTATGCGCATGAGCGAGAGGTGACCCTCGCCGACATGGCGCATCACATCGCCGCCGTCCGGCGCGGCGCGCCGGATGTCTACATCATCGGCGACCTGCCCTACGCGACCTATGACACGCCCGAACAGGCGATCGCGAATTCGATCGTCCTCCGCGACGCCGGCGCGGACTGCGTGAAATTCGAGGGCGCGCAGCCGGATGTCGTCGCCGCGCTGACGGCCGAAGGTTTCGACGTCTGCGGTCATCTCGGTCTCGAATCCCAGCATCAGGACGTGAAGCGGCGGCAGGGCAAGACCGCCGAGGCGGCGGCAAAACTCTTTGCCGATGCGCTCGCCGCCGACGCCGCCGGCCAAAAGCTTCTCGTGCTGGAGCTCGTGCCGGATGAACTCGCGGGCGCGATCTCGCGCGCCGTCAGAGCCGCAACCATCGGCATCGGCGCCGGGCCCCTGACCGATGGTCAGGTCCTGGTCGTCAACGACCTCGCCGGCGTGACCACACGCGAATTCAAACACAACCGGCGTTACGGGCAGGTCGGCGCGGCGCTGCGCGCCGCCGTGAGCGCTTACGCGGCCGATGTGCGCGCCGGCGCGTTCCCCGGCCCGGAGCACGGCTTTCACATGGCGGATGACGAACGCAGGAACTTCGAGAGCCGGATTCGGACCGGAGGCTGAAAACGGAAGCTGCGCGGGTTCCGTCGAAACCGAAATAGCCTATATCTGGGCGAAGGCGCCGCGGCGCGATTTCAGTAGGAACTGTGCCAGGATGACTTCGCTGGAAAAACCGGTCGGACTTCTCGTCGTCAATCTCGGAACCCCCGACGCGCCCGACGTTCCCTCCGTCCGCCGCTACCTTGCGCAATTTCTGTCCGACCCGCGCGTCGTCGACCTTCCGCGGCTCGTCTGGCTGCCGGTGCTCTACGGCATCGTGCTGAACACGCGGCCCAAGAAATCCGCGCACGCCTATGATTCGATCTGGAATCACGACATCGGCGAAGGTCCGCTGAAGACCATCACCCGCAATCAGGCGGAAAAGCTCGCCGCCGCCGGGCTCGACGGCAAGGCGCCCGTGATCGTCGATTACGCGCTGCGCTACGGCTCGCCCTCCATCCCCTCGCGGATCGATCTGTTGATCGAGAAGGGGTGCGAGCGCATCGCGCTGCTGCCGCTCTATCCGCAATACGCCGCCTCGACCAACGCCTCGGTCGCCGACGCGGCCTTCGACGCGCTGAAACGCCTTCGCAAACAGCCGGCGCTGCGCGTCGGCGCGCCCTATTACGACGACCCCGCCTATATCGACGCGTTGGCGGCGAGCGTGAAGCGCGATCTCGCCGCGCTCGACTTCGAGCCCGAGGTCATCGTCGCCTCCTTCCATGGCCTGCCGCAGTTGCAGGTGGATCGCGGCGATCCCTATCGCGGCCATTGCGAGACGACCTGGCGTCTCCTGCGCGAGGCGCTGGGGATGTCGGAGGAGAAATTGCGCCTGTCGTTCCAGTCGCGCTTCGGGCCGGCGAAGTGGATCGAGCCCTATACGAGCGACGTCGTCGCCGCGCTCGCAACATCCGGCGTCAAGCGCATGGCGATCTTCGCGCCGGGCTTTTCCGCCGATTGTCTCGAAACCATCGAAGAGCTCGGCGTCGAAATCCGCGATCTGTTTTTGGAGAAGGGCGGCGAAAAATTCGCCCGCCTTCCCTGTCTCAACGACAGCCCGGAGGGCATGAAGCTCATCGAAACCCTGGCGCGGCGGGAAATCGCGGGCTGGGTTTGAACGCTCTCCCTGTAAAGGCCAAAATTCGAGGGTTCAGTGCCCGCATGAAGAAACTTCGCTTTCCCCTCGCCGCGGTCCTGATAAGCATCGCCTCTGCAACGGCCGCTCAGGAAACGGGCTCCGTGACGGGTGGCCAGATCATTGGCGGCGTCTATGACGCGCTCGGTCTGCGCAAGCAGCCGACAAATGAGCAGGATTTCGTCCGCGAATCGCGCCCGGCCAGCATGGACTACGTCCCGCTCGCGCCCAAGCCTCAGGATCGCCGCAAAACGGCCGCCGAGCTCGAGGCGTCAGGGGCGGCGCTGGAACGGGCGGCGGCGGAAAACCGCCGCCGCGCCGCCCGCGTGAAGATTCCCGACTGAGGCCTACTCAGCGTCCTCATGCGCGGGCGACCAGGGCCTGCGCAAGCAGAGGATCGCTCGCCTCCCATGATCACCATGCGCGGAACTAAACTGGTGAAAAGGTCGCGGTTCACTTCATCGCACCGCCAGCCATACGAACGCGCCCCAGCGCCCCAGCGGACCGTGCGAGAATGAGAATGGCGGAACGCGCCTTTTGCGAAGGTGAACACAGCCTTAAGAATTGGTTAGCCTGGCGCCGCCTGCATGATGAGATCGGCAGCCTCTAGTCTTCCATCTTCAGCGCGGCAATGAAGGCTTCCTGCGGAATCTCGACGCGCCCGAACTGGCGCATCTTCTTTTTGCCTTCCTTCTGCTTCTCCAGCAGCTTGCGCTTGCGGGTGACGTCGCCGCCGTAGCATTTGGCGGTGACGTCCTTGCGGAAGGCGCGGACGGTTTCGCGGGCGATGATCTTGCCGCCGAGCGCCGCCTGAATCGGCACCTGGAACATATGCGGCGGAATCAGCTCCTTGAGCTTCTCGCACATCTGACGGCCGCGCCCCTCGGCGCGGGTGCGATGCACCAGCATCGACAGCGCGTCCACCGGTTCGGCGTTGACCAGAATGCTCATCTTCACCAGATCGCCGGCGCGATAGTCGGTGATCTGATAATCGAAGCTTGCATAGCCCTTGGAGATCGACTTCAGCCGGTCGTAGAAATCGAACACGACTTCATTGAGCGGCAGGTCGTAGACGGCCATGGCGCGCTTGCCGACGTAATTGAGATCGACCTGCATGCCGCGGCGATCCTGACAGAGCTTCAGCACCGAGCCGAGATAATCGTCGGGCGTCAGGATCGTGGCGCGAATCCACGGCTCCCTGATCTCCTCGATCTTCACAACATCCGGCATGTCCGCCGGATTGTGCAGTTCGATCTCGTCGCCATTGGTGAGCAGGATCTTGTAGACGACCGAGGGCGCCGTCGCGATCAGGTCGAGATTGAACTCGCGATGCAGGCGCTCCTGAATGATCTCCAGATGCAGCAGGCCCAGGAAGCCGCATCGGAAGCCGAAGCCGAGCGCGGCCGAGGTCTCCATTTCGTAGGAGAAGCTCGCGTCATTGAGGCGCAGCTTGCCGATCGCCGCGCGCAAATCCTCGAAGTCGGCGGCGTCGACCGGGAACAGGCCGCAGAACACCACCGGCTGCGCCGGCTTGAAGCCCGGCAGCGCCTCGGCGCAGGCCTTGCGCTCATCGGTGATGGTGTCGCCGACGCGGGTGTCGGCCACCTGCTTGATCTGCGCGGTGATGAAGCCCACCTCGCCCGGCCCGAGCGACGCCACATCCTGCATTTTGGGCCGGAAGACGCCGATCTTGTCGACCTCGTAATGGGCGCCCGCGGCCATCATCTGGATCTTCTGACCCTTCTTCAGCGTGCCGTCGAAAATGCGCACCAGCACGACGACGCCGAGATAGGCGTCGTACCAGCTATCGACCAGCAGCGCCTTGAGCGGCGCCTTTTCGTCGCCCTGGGGCGGCGGCAGACGGGTGACGATGGCTTCCAGAACATCGGGGATGCCGATGCCGGTCTTGGCCGAGATGAGCACGGCCTCGGAGGCGTCGAGGCCGATGACCTCCTCGATCTGCTCCTTGATGCGCTCGGGCTCGGCGGCCGGAAGGTCGATCTTGTTGAGGACGGGCACGATCTCGTGGCCCGCGTCGATCGCCTGATAGACATTGGCCAGCGTCTGCGCCTCGACGCCCTGCGAGGCGTCGACGACGAGGAGCGACCCCTCGCAGGCCTTCAGCGAGCGCGACACCTCATAGGCGAAATCGACATGGCCGGGCGTGTCCATCAGATTGAGAATATAGTCTTTTCCGTCTTTTGCCCGGTAATGCAGGCGCACCGTCTGCGCCTTGATGGTGATGCCGCGCTCGCGCTCGATGTCCATGGAATCGAGCACCTGCTCGACCATCTCGCGCGCGGCGAGCGTCCCGGTCTCCTGGATCAGCCGGTCGGCGAGCGTCGACTTGCCGTGGTCGATATGCGCCACGATCGAGAAGTTGCGGATGTTGTCGAATTTGTGCGGGCTGCTCATGGGCGCCGGGATAGCAGCGACCGGCCCCGAAGGAAAGGGCCGCCCCCCTTATCCGACGCTTCGGACGGTCAGACAGCCCGGTTGCCAGCGTCTGGGGCAGGGAAGAGGGTCACGGTGATGCGCAACAAGGAAGACGCCGGCTGAAGGCGTCATTGCGAGCGAAGCGACGCGCTCCAGAGCCGTGATGTGGCCCTGGATTGCTTCGTCGCTTCGCTCCTCGCAAGGACGGACGGTCAGACTAATGCTGCATGCCGCCGCCGGAGCCGCCGTGGCTCATGCCGCCCATGCCGCCGCCGCCCATGCCGCCCATCATGCCGCCCATGCCGCCGCCCATCATGCCGCCGCCCCGCCGCCCATGGACATGCCGACTTTCATGATGCCGGTCAGGGTCTCGCTGGCGGTCTTCTTCTGATCTTCGGAGAGCGCGGTGAACAGCGGCTCGATCGCCGCCTTCTGCGCGCGGACGATTTCGAGATGGTCCGCCATGTGATTTTCCATCTTCTGCAGCTTCTGCAGGACGGGCGGTTTGGAATTGTCCGGGCGGTTGTCCGTCGCCGCGCATTTGGCGTTGGCCTTCTGGGCCACGCCGCGCCAGGCGTCGGCGAAATTCTCCCAGGCGGAGGTCTGTTCGGCCGTGAGTTTCAGCTCGGCCTTCAGATAGGCAAGTCGGCCGTCGAGATGTTCGGTGAAGCCGCACATCATGTGCTGCATCATCCCGGCCATGCCGCCGCCCGAGCCGCCATGGTCCATGCCGCCCATGCCGCCCATGCCGCCCATCATGCCGCCCATCATGCCGCCGCTCTTGCCGCCGCCCGCGTCGCCGCCGTGATGCCCGGCATGTTCGTCGGCCTTTGGCGCTTCCGCCTTCGGAGCACCCGCCGATTGCGCCTTGCCGGGGTCGGCCCATTGCACCTGCCCCGACGGCGCGGCGCCGTGGGCGGAATGGTCCATCCCGCTGTGATCCATCTTGCTGTGGTCCACGCCCGCCTGGTCTTCAGCGCGCGCAACGCCGAGGCTCGCCGCAATGAGCAGCGCGGCCGCGCCGGCCGTCAGAAATCCGCCGCGCAAAAATTTGGTCTGCGTCGTCATGAAACCTCCCCAAGTGTTTTTTTGTCTCGATGGTCGATGCAATAGCCTTAGCCCTTGCAGCCCATGCGAGCCTGCGCGCTTGTCGCGCGCAGAACTATAACTTTGTCACAGATCAAACCTTGTGACCATCCGGCGAATTGTCGCGCCGAGGTTCAGGCGGCCTTGCCTTTTTCCGCAATGCCGACGAGCGCATGCAGAATGCGCCGCGTGCCGGCGAGGCGCTGTTTCATGCTGTCGAATTCGCGGATGAAAACGATGCGCATGTCCGGGCGCACCTTGGCCTGCGTTCCCTGCTCCGACACGTAGCGCACGAGACCGGCCGGATCGGCGAAATGATTGTCGCGGAAAGAAACGATGACGCCCTTTGGTCCGGCGTCCACCTTCTCGACATGCGCGCGACGGCACATGGCCTTGATCGCGACGATCTCGAAAAGCTGCTCCACTTCAGGCGGAATCGGGCCGAAACGGTCGATCATTTCGGCGGCGAAGGATTCGATGTCCTCGTCGGTTTCGAGCGTCGACAGGCGCCGGTAGAGCTGCAGGCGCAAGGTGAGATCGGGAACATATTCTTCCGGGATCGTCACCGGCGCGCCAATCGCGATGGTCGGCGACCAGACCTCTTCCTGCGGCTCCTCGACGCCTGCCTTCAGCAGGGTAATCGCGTCGCCGAGCATCTGCTGATAAAGTTCGTATCCGACTTCCCTGATATGGCCGGACTGTTCTTCGCCGAGCAGATTGCCGGCGCCGCGAATATCGAGATCGTGGCTCGCGAGCTGGAAGCCCGCGCCGAGCGTGTCGAGAGTCTGCAACACTTCGAGACGCTTTTGCGCCTGCGGCGTGATGCTGCGATTGGCGGGCGTCGTGAACAGCGCATAGGCGCGAATCTTCGAGCGCCCGACGCGGCCGCGCAGCTGATAGAGCTGCGCGAGGCCGAACATGTCGGCGCGCCAGACGATGAGCGTATTGGCGGTGGGAATGTCGAGGCCCGATTCGATGATCGTCGTCGACAGCAGAATGTCGAACTTGCCGTCGTAGAAGGCCGCCATCTTGTCTTCGAGTTCGGTCGCCGCCATCTGCCCATGCGCGACGACGAACTTCGACTCGGGAAGATTCTGGCGCAGAAACGCGGCCGCTTCCTCGAGATCCTCGATGCGCGGACAGACGAAGAAGGCCTGGCCGCCGCGATAGCGTTCGCGCAGCAGCGCCTCGCGCACGATCAGCGGATCGAAGGGCGAGATGAAGCTGCGCACGGCGAGACGATCGACCGGCGGCGTGGTGATGAGCGAGAGTTCGCGCACGCCGGTCATGGCGAGTTGCAGCGTGCGCGGTATCGGCGTCGCGGAGAGCGTCAGCACATGCACTTCCGCGCGCAACTCCTTGAGCCGCTCCTTGTGCCCGACGCCGAAATGCTGCTCCTCGTCGATGATGACGAGGCCGAGATCGGCAAAACTGACGCCCTTGCCGAGAACCGCGTGCGTGCCGATGAGAATTTCGACCTTGCCCTCGGCCAGCTCTTTCTTCGTCTCGCGCGCTTCGGCTGCGCCGACCATGCGCGAGAGGCGGCCGATCTTCACTGGCAGGCCGGCGAAACGCTCGCAGAAATTCTTGTAATGCTGGCGCGCGAGCAGCGTCGTCGGCGCGACGACGGCCACCTGCTTGCCATTGATCGCCGACGTAAAGGCCGCGCGCAACGCGACCTCCGTCTTGCCGAAGCCGACATCGCCGCAGACGAGCCGGTCCATCGGACGCCCCGCAGCGAGATCGTCGAGCACAGCCTCGATCGCCGCGAGCTGATCCTCGGTCTCGTCGTAAGGAAAGCGGGCGCAAAATTCGTCGTAAAGCCCTTCCGGCGGGACGAGCTTGGGCGCCTGCCGCAACTGGCGCTGCGCCGCTATCGCGATGAGGCCCTTCGCCATCTCGCGGATGCGGTTCTTCATCCGCGCCTTGCGCGTCTGCCAGCCGACGCCGCCCAGTTTGTCGAGCTGCGCCTCCGCGTCCTCGCCGCCATAGCGGGTCAGAAGCTCGAGGTTTTCGACCGGCAGATAAAGCTTGTCGCCGCCCGCGTAATGCAATTCGAGACAATCATGCGGCGCGCCCGCGGCGGTGATCGTCTCGAGCCCGACGAAGCGGCCGATGCCGTGATCGACATGCACCACGAGATCGCCCGCCGTCAGCGCCGCGACTTCGCCGAGGAGATTCTCGGTCGGCTTGCGCTTGCGCCGGCGGCGCACGAGACGGTCGCCGAGAATGTCCTGCTCGCCCACCAGCGCATAGGCGTCGGTCTCGAAACCATGCTCCACGCCGAGCACGGCCAGCGCCACCCCGCCGGCGCCCTTGCTCAACGCCAGCGCCGCATCGAGCGAGCCGACGAGGGTCAAGTCCTTGAGCCCGTGCTCCTGCAGCACATGACCAAGACGCTCGGAGGAGCCATCGGACCAGCCGGCGACGATGACCGTCTTGCCGGCGCCGCGCAGCGCCTTCACATGATCCGCCGCCGCCTGAAAGACGTTGACGTCGGGCTCGTTGCGCTCGGGCGCGAAGTCGCGGCCGGGCTCCACGCCGCAATCGATGGCGTCGCCGCGCTCGGAGGCGAAGGGCGAGAATTGCGCATTGGCGCGCGCGTCCAGCGCCTCGCGCCATTCGCTCGCCGTGAGATAAAGTTCGCCCGGCCCCAGCGGCTTGTAATTGGAGTTAGCCGGGTCGAGCTCATGCGCCTCCTTACGCGCGTCGTAATAGTCTGCGATCTGCTTCAGGCGTTCGCTCGCCGCATCCTCCGCAAGAGAGTCGAGCATCAGCGGCGCGGGCCCAAGATAGTCGAAGAGCGTGTCCATGCGCTCATAGAAGAGCGGCAGCCAGTGCTCCATGCCGTGATGACGCCGGCCTTCGCTCACCGCTTCGTAAAGCGCGTCGCCGCGCGTCTGGCCGCCAAAGCGCGCGGCGTAATTCTGGCGGAAACGGCGCATGGTGTCGCTCGTCAGCCGCAATTCGCTCATCGGCGTGAGATCGAGCGCGCGAAGCTGTCCGGTGGCGCGCTGCGTCTCGGGATCGAAGCTGCGGATCGACTCCAGCGTATCGCCGAAGAAGTCGAGGCGAATGGGCGCCGGCAGGCCCGGCGGGTAGAGATCGATCAGCCCGCCGCGCTGGGCGTATTCGCCGGTCTCGCGCACGGTCGAGGCGCGCAGAAAGCCGTTGGCCTCCAGCCAGCGCGCCAGTTCGTCGAGCTTCACCACATTGCCCGGCGCCGCAGAGAAGCTCTCCGCCGCAACCATCTTTTTGGGCGGCACGCGCTGGAGCAGGCAATCGGCCGTCGTGGTGACGACGCGCGGTCGCTCCGCCGAGGAGCTGGCGCGGGCGAGGCGCGAGAGCGCCGTCATGCGCCGCGCGACGACCTCGGCATGGGGCGAGACGCGGTCGTAGGGCTGGCAGTCCCAGCCGGGGACGTCGAGGATTTCGAGTCCCGGATTGGCGAAGCGCAGCGCCTCCCGGAACGCCGCCGAACGGGCGGCGTCGCGGGCGATATGGACGAAGACCGCCGGGCGCCCCTCGGCCTCGCGAGCCAGCGCCCGGGCGAGATCGGCGCACAGAAAGGCGTCGAAACCGTCGGGGGCGCGGGCGAAGAGGAGCTTTTCGCCTTTGGTCAGACGCGAGCGCGCCGTCTCCAGCGCCGCGGCCGCGCCTCGGGTCTTGAGAGCCGCCTTGCTCAATGGATCGGTCCGTCGTGGGCGTGGAAGGCGATAATGGCTTTAAGTAGCGCCGTATCTCGCTCCGGCGGCGGGGCCACGCCGCCTGCGAGCCAGCTCAGCAGCTCGGCGTCGGGCAGATCGAGAAGCTCTTCCAGCTCGACGAGCTCGGCGTCGCCGAGGCCGTCAACGCGGGCGTCGACGAAGCCGCCCATCAGAATATCCAGCTCCCGCAACCCCCGCCGCCAGGCGCGGACCCGGATGCGCCGGCGGCGGATGTCGCTGTCGCTCGGCGCGGGATCGACCGGAGGTTTTTCTGCCATGGTTTTTCGAGAGAATCCGGGCGGAGCGCCCCCCGGCGATCGGGCGGCGCGCATGGTCGCGACGCTTAGCCCAGACCGCCCCGAAAGAAAAGCTCGGGAAGGCCGGGGCGGCGCCGGGAGGCGCTTGACTTCCAAATCCAGCTGCCCTATCCCGCAGTCCTCGCGCGCAGGACGCGCCGCGTGGGGGAGTAGCTCAGTTGGTTAGAGCGCCGGCCTGTCACGCCGGAGGTCGCGGGTTCGAGCCCCGTCTCTCTCGCCATCGCTCAATCCCGGACATGGTCGTTTCTCCTCAGCGGTAAGGCTCGAGCGCGGTATCGCCGCGCACATAAAGCGGATGACGCGGAGCCCCGCCTTTGGTTTTCCCGAAACAGACGAGTTCGGCGCCGACCCCGCGCAAGACAGCGGCCGCATCGAAGCCGGCTGACCCCGCATAGGCGCCCCAGGCGCAGACGATCGGCCGCTGCGACCTCCTCGCCACCCGGCAGAGAACCCCTTTGTTCCGTGGTCCCACTGGCGCAGGCGCCAATGCGAGCGCGCGGGGCGACGCCGTTCGATAGGCGAAGACATTCACGATCAGAATGCCGCCACAGCCCTCGCGTCTGGCGAAGCCGATGCAGCGGCGGATGGTCGGATCATCCGAGCTGGCGTCGGCCGCGCTGGGGTTGAGCATCACATAGGTGAGCTTCGGGAGGCCCGCGTCCCATTCGCGCGTCAGCAAGTAGCGATAGGTCCCGCAGGGAGAAATGTCGGCGGACATCCTCATGTCGGCTTGCTTCCTGGTGGAACGTCTCACGTCCCGATAGTCGTCGCCACGTCCCCCGCGCCCTGAGTATCCGCCAGGCCGTATGCTCAAGCCGACGCTCGGCGCGCATAGCAGCGCTCGCCCGAGCGGCCTCCGTCAATCCAGCGACTCGAGCAAATCCTGCAACGCCTCGAGCCCCGCCGGCTTGGTGAGTTCTCGATCGAAGCCAGCCTCCTTCGCGCGGGCGCTGATCTGTTCCTGCCCCCATCCCGTGAGGGCGACAAGCCTGACGTCGCGCCCCTCCGGCAGAGCGCGCAGGCGGCGCGCGGTTTCATAACCGTCCATCCTGGGCATTCCAATATCCAGAAACACGAGCCGTGGCTTGAATTCTCGCACGGCCTCCAGCCCTGCCTCGCCGCTATAGGCGACGCGTACTTCGACCCCGAAAGTTTCGAGAAACATCACGAGACTATCTGCGACGTCTTGATCGTCATCAATTACGACGACGCGATGCGGGGGGCTGTGGGCGCTGGACATGGGCTCGCGAACTCCTGTTACAATAATTCTATTCAAACACCCGCTATCCTCGCGCAAGTCTTCGCCTCAATTCTTACCAGCTTGACTGAACCGATCGCCACCTGAACCTTTAGCCTAAAACGAACTGACTTGTCCCCTAGGGGTTTTCCCTTAGTTTAAAGGAATGCGGTCGGTCACAGGAAATCATGATGGTTCGATATACGGCCGCCTTGATGATATTTGGTCCCCTGACTTTGATACGCCAGCTGTGGAGCGCCAAGTGTAACATCGGGTAGTGACAGAGGTGGCGCTCGCGCATAATAAGTCACGGTTCAGACATGCGTCCATTATGGTCAAGCTTGTTGACATGCAGGTTGACGTGATTGATCTTGTTAGGAAATGCGGATCATTGGAGATGACGACAGACGGTGTGGTCGCGGCGTTACCGGCAGCCTGTTCGCTTGTGGATGACATTGAAAGGAGGGGTTTTACTCAGCCGTACGCCAAAGGCGGGGCCAGTCTCGATTTCCCGCACTCGCTTCACAATCCGGATGTTTGTTGATGACCACTCAGAGAATTGTTCACCTCATCGACGACGATGCCGCCGTGCGGGACGCAGTTGGTCTTCTCCTGCGCACGGAAGGTTTCAAGGTCGCGCCGTATGATTCCGCTCTGGCCTTTTTGAAAGCGGCGGCGACGCGCGCCGAAGGCTGTGTGGTGACGGATGTCAGAATGCCGGAAATGAACGGCATCGAACTCATCGCGAAGATGAAGGACGAGCGCATCTCGATCCCTGTCGTGGTGCTGACCGCGCATGCCGACGTGCCGCTCGCGGTGGAGGCGATGAAGCTCGGCGCCGCCGATCTCCTGGAGAAGCCTTTCGAAGACGAAGCGCTGATTGCAGCGGTCAACGCTGCGCTCGAGCGTCGCGACGCCGAAGAAAACCGTAGCCGTGAATCCCACGAAATCAAGAACCGGCTCGCCAGTCTCACCAAGCGGGAAAATGAGATTCTGGCCGGCCTGATGAAGGGCCTCTCAAACAAAGTCATCGCGCATGATCTCGGCATCAGCATCCGCACGGCCGAAGTGCATCGCGCCAATATCATGGCCAAGATGCGCGCGGGAAATCTGGCCGAACTGGTCAAGATGGCGCTCGCCGCTGATTCCTTCAACGCCTCGGGCGGCGAATAGCGCAAAGGCGCCTGTCGCGCTCCGGAACATCCCCCTCTCCTCTTGGTTCAACCGGCTCCAGCGGTTCCCTATCCGCTCAATGCCGGGGAGAGTTGCATGCGCCCGCGTCCGCTCGCAGTCGTTACCGGCGCCTCCACCGGATGGAACAGGCGGATCTCACCGAAAAAAGATGGCCGCTCTCCTCGAAGCGCTCCATTTTGAGGAACTGACGCGCGGTCTCCGCGGGGAACGCCGCGCGCCGTGGTTCTTACGCTCGGCCTGATTGTCCGAGTTCGGCGCCCGTCGTCGGATTAGCTGCGGGATTGGACATGGTCCGGGCGGCGAAACTCGACAAATCGCTCTGTTCCGAACTCGTCAGGTCAACGCTCGCATCGCCATCACCGCCGTCAACGGGAATTCCGCCCACGACGTCATCGAGCCGACGCCACTGCGCGCCGGAGTTCCAGGGCCCCTCGGCGTCGCCCTCCCCTTGCGAGGTGTTCACGTAAAGATCGGCATATTCCGGAATGCCCTGAAGCTTGCCGGGCGGGAAATTCGCTTCGATCGCGTAAAGCGCCTTTTCGAAGGACTTCTGATGCGCAATTTCGCGGGTCATCAAAAACCCAAGCGCTTCCTTGACGCCGGCGTCGTCCGTCACATTGATCAGTCGTTCATAAACGATCTTCGCACGAGACTCGGCGGCAATATTCGAGCGCAAATCGCAGGCGGGATCGCCGATGGTGTCGATATAGGCAGCGGTCCATGGCACGCCCGATGAATTGGTCAGCGCCGGCCCGCCGCCGTAAAGGATGCCTTGTGTGTGACTATCTCCGCCCTGCGTCAAAGAACGATAGAGGTCCGCCTCCGTCTGGGTAGCCTCCGCAAGCTCGCCCTTCATTCCCTTGTTCAGCATGGCGACAATGCTGCCGATCACCTCGAGATGGCTAAGCTCTTCGGTGGCGATATCGAGCAGCAAGTCCTTGCGGCCCGGATCGTCCTCTGCGAGAGCCTGCGTGAAATAGCGCATGGCTGCTGCAAGCTCGCCCTGCGGGCCACCGAACTGCTCCAGAATAAGGCTCGCAAGCACCGGATTGGGCTCGGAGACGCGCACAGTGTATTGCAGCTTTTTGTTATGAGTGAACATCCTCGACTCCTGTCGGAAGCGTTAGGCGCTAACGCTTGCCGACTGGCGAGGTTCCAAAGTTCACTCTGCGGCAACCTGTGAGACAGCGACCTTCCTGACAGGCGTTTCCTCGCATATGCGCCGAAACGTCGCGAGCGCCTGACCGACTACCTGGTCCATGTTGTAGTAGCGGTAGGTTGCAAGCCTCCCGACAAACCAGACATCGGGCTGGGCCAGTGCGAGCCTTTCATACTTCTTGTACAGCTCCATGTTCTCGGCGCGCGGCACAGGATAATAGGGATCTCCGGCGTCGCTTGGAAATTCGTAAGTGACGCTCGTCTTCTCGTGGCGCTGACCGGTAAGGTGCTTGTATTCCGTGATCCTGGTATAGGCCTGCGTCTGCGGGTAATTGACAACGGCGACCGGCTGAAGCCAGGACTGATCCAGGGTCGCATGTTTGAACTGAAGCGACCGATATGGCAGCTTGCCGAAGCGGAAGTCGAAAAATTCGTCGATCGGCCCGGTGTAGATCAATCGGCGGAAGCTCACTTCCTTCCGTGCTTCTTCAAAATCGGTTTGCAACATGACCTTGATGTTGGGATGCGCAAGCATGCGTTCGAACAGGCGCGTATAGCCTTGTTCCGGCATGTATTGGTAGGAGTCGGTAAAATAGCGATCGTCCGTATTCGTTCGGGTCGGAACGCGGGCGGTGACGGACTTGTCCAGTTGCGAGGGGTCGACGCCCCATTGCTTGGTGGTGTAGCCCTTGAAAAACTTCTCATAGAGCTCGCGTCCGACGACGCTGACCACCACGTCTTCGGAGGTGCGGATTTCCGGGCGCGGCTCTGCCCGCTCGGCAAGCCATGCGGCAAGGCCTTCTGAATCGAGATTGAGACCAAACAGCCGATTCACTGTCGTGAGATTGATCGGTATCGGCACAAGCATGCCGTCAACCGCGGCGAGCACGCGATGTTCATAGGGCCGCCAGCGCGTGAACTTCGAGAGATAGGAGAAGATGGCTTCTGAATTCGTATGGAAAATATGAGGGCCGTATTGATGGATCAGGACGCCGGCCTTGTCGTAACAATCATAGGCGTTGCCGCCGACATGAGGGCGCTTGTCGATAACCAGCACGCGCTCGTTTCGCTGAGATGCGATACGTTCCGCAAGCACGCTCCCGGCGAAGCCTGCGCCAACCACAAGCCAGTCAAACACGGCGCGCCTCCATCTTCGTCTTGCGAGCGGGGATGAAAGCGTCGAGCTCGCGCCTCATGGCGGCCCAGGTGTCGTCCCACGACATCCCTTCAAGAAATGCGTCGACATTCTTCAGCCAGGGCGCCCGCTTTTGCGACAGGAGCGCCTCTGCCTTGGCGACGAAACCCCGGCCATCGGCGGCGATCTGAACGAGGCCCTCCGATCCGTAGGGGACGACGACATCCGTAATTGGCGTGGAAACGACCGGCACGCCGGCGGCAAGAAATTCGGGCGTCTTGGTCGGGCTGATGAAGCGCGTCGCGTCATTGATCGCGAAGGGCATGATTCCGACGTCCCAGCCCGCAAGATACTGGGGCAGCTCCTTGTAATCCTTGCAGCCAAGCCAGTGAATGTTTGGCGCGCGCGGCAACGTCTCCGGATCGATCTTTGCGATCGGCCCGATCATGACAAGATGCCAGTCAGGCCGTAGCGCCGCAATTTCCCGAACGAGTGGGAGGTTCATGCGCTCATCGATGACCCCGAAAAAGCCGAGTCTCGGATGCGGGATAGCTCGCTGGTCGGCCGGATCGTCGAAGAGGCCTCTCGCCTTTCGGAAATGTGCGGCGTCGACGCTGCTGGGGAAAACGTGGATATTCTCGTGCCTGTGGCGCTTCGCCCTGTAGAGAGAATGTCCGCCGACGTAAACAACATCACATTTCGAAAGAAGCTTTTCTTCCCACTCGATCAGACCGGGCGGCGCCCCGCGAAAGTAGAGAGCTCGTCCATATTGTCGTAAACGCAGCGATCGGGCTCCAGCGCGTCCGTAAACCGGAGCGCCATGGGCGTGTAGTACCACGAGATCAGGCGCCTCGGCCGCAGCTCGGCGATCAGGCCGGAAATCATTCTTCTCAATAGCGCGTCGCGGTCAATTTCGTGACGGCGCGGCAAAAGCGGCGTCACGATCGAAACGTCGGAACTATCGCGCTTGATGCGGAGGAATGGCGGCCCGTCGAAGAATTCGGGCTCCTCCACATACCAGGTTCTGAACTCCTGCGCCGCCCGGCTCATGAGATGTTGCGGTCGCTGGTAAACAAAACTCCATCGCAAATGAGAAAAACAGAAAAGATGTGTCGAACCGCCTGAACCCTTCTCAGAAACATACGCCATTTTTCTACTCCCGAACGGGCGCCTGACGCGCCCGCGCCCGCGGTCGTCGCCCCTTGCCGTAACGGAAGAGAATGCGCTTTTGTTCCAGCTCAACCTTCTGCAACGCAGCGGTTGATCAGCTAGCGTCAGGAAGGCAGAGACAGGTCCGACAGGACCGCCGCAAGAAACCTCCCGGCCTCGCCGCCTGAGACGACCCTATGGTCGACAGTGAGGCTTAGTGGAATCACCCGCCCGATCCGAAGCTCGCCGTCGCGCACGACCGCTTCCTGCCGCAGGCGCCCGGCGCCGAGAATGGCGACCGTCGGCGGCAAAACGACTGGCGCGGCGTATCGCCCGGCGATCGTTCCGAAGTTCGACAGCGTGATTGTCGCGCCGCGCATTTCCTCCGGCGGAATCCGCCGTTCGACGACATCCGCGCGCATCCGGTTGAGGCCCTCACGAAGATCCTCGGAGCTCCGGTTCGCGACGTTGCGAAGGACAGGGACGAAGAGTCCATCCGCCGTATCGACGGCAATGCCGAGATCGATCTTGCTCAGCACACGCCGGGACATTGTGGCGCCTTCGAACCAGCAATTCAGTACGGGCTCTGCCTGACAACCTTTTACCAAAGCGCGGATGAGGCGAATGGTGATGTCGGCTCCAGGCTCCCAGGCGTCCACGCAGGCGTCGTCCATAATGGTGGCGGGGGCGACCTCCGCCTGCGCAAGAGCCATGCTTTGCGCCATGGCGCGACGAAAGCCACGCAAAGGCTCGGCAGGCTCCGTCTCACTCAGCACGCGCGCCACACGCTGCACGTCGCCCGCCGTAATGACGCCTTCCGCTCCCGACGGCGTCACGATCGACAGATCGACATTGAGCTTGCGCGCAAGCGCGCGGACCGCGGGCGTGGCGCGAATGGCCGATCCGCCGCGCCCGACGGTGAAGTGACCGTCGCTGAGCACGCCGCCGCCGGTCTCCACGGCCCCGACGACTGTGCCCGCGTCGTCGTCCTTCTCGCCCTCGAAAGTCACGAGCGGCGCGCCAACGCGGATCATGTCGCCCGCCTTGGCGAACATGCGCTCAATTCGACCGGCCTGTGGAGAGGGAATTTCAACGACCGCTTTCGCGGTTTCCACAGCGAGCAAAGGCTGATCGACGGCGACTTCGTCTCCGGCGGCTATGCGCCACTCGACAAGTTCGGCTTCCTGCAAACCTTCACCAAGATCCGGCAAGCGAAAGGTTTTCATGATCCCTCCATGAGATCGCGGACGGCGTCGACAATGCGTTCGAGGCTGGGAATGTATTGCTTTTCGAGTCGCGCCAGCGGCACGACGACGTCATAGGCCGTCACGCGTTTGACGGGCGCCTGCAGCGAATAAAGCGCCCGCTCGGCGATCTCTGCGGCGATCTCGGCGCCAAAACCCGCGGTTCGCGGCGCTTCATGCACGATCACACATCTTCCGGTCTTCTCGACCGATCGCAGAATCGTCTCCATATCGAGCGGCTTGATCGTCGCAACATCGATCACCTCGACATCGATCCCCTGCGCTTCAAGCGCTTCCGCGGCGCGCATCACTTCGGGAATCATGGCGCCCCAGGCGATGATCGTGGCGTCGCCGCCTTCGCGGCTGATGAAACATGTGTCGAGCGGAAGGGCCTCACCGTCGTCGTCGACCTCCTGTTTGAAAAGGCGGTAGAGACGCGTCGGCTCCAGAAACACAACCGGGTCCGGGTCTCGCATCGCGGCAAGCAGCAGACCATAGGCGCGTGCGGGTGAGGAAGGGATCACAACACGCAAACCGGGCATATGCGCGAACAGCGCCTCGGGGCTCTCGGAATGATGCTCCGGCGCGTGAATGCCGGCGCCATAAGGCGAGCGCAGCACCATCGGGCATGTCAGCCGCCCGCGCGTGCGGTTCCGCAGTCGTGATGCGTGATTGATCATCTGATCTATCGTGGGATAGATGAAGCCGGTGAACTGTATCTCCGCGACGGGCAGCAATCCCATGGCCGCCATTCCAATCGCGACGCCGGCAATCCCGCCCTCGGCGAGCGGCGTGTCGATGACGCGCGCCCGTCCGAAGCGCGCCTGAAGTCCGTTCGTGGCGCGAAACACGCCACCGTTGGCGCCGATGTCCTCGCCGAGAAGAAGGACGCGATCATCCCGCGCCATCTCGTGAGTAAGCGCGGCGTTGATCGATTCAACCAGATTGAGCTGCGTCATGATCGACTCATTTGGGTGCAAAGCGGCGCGCAATGGCGCGCTGCGCCTGAAGTGATTGTGGCGCTTCTTCGTAGAGGTAATCGAACATGGCGTCGCTCGTCGGCGCTGGAGTCGACAGATAGGCTGTAACCGCGCTCTCGACCTCCTCGGCGCATTGCTTCACAAGCGACGTCTCCTCCTCTTTCGACCAGAGCCCCTTGCTGTAAAGATAGCTGCGCAGCCGCGCGATCGGTTCACGCGTCCATTCGCGCTGCACGACCTCCGGATCGCGATAACGCGTGGCGTCGTCTGCGGTCGTATGATCGCCGAGACGATAGGTCAGCGCCTCTATGAGCGTGGGTCCGTCGCCGTCGCGCGCGCGCCCGATCGCGCGGCGCGCCGCTTCGTGAACGGCGACGACGTCATTTCCATCCACCTGAAGACAGGCGACGCCCGCGGCGACGCCCTTTTGGGCGAGCGTCGTCGCCGCGCTTTCCAGCGAACGCGGCGTCGAAATGGCCCAGCCATTATTGTTGATCACAACGACGACAGGCGCATTCCAGACGCCCGCCATGTTGAGCGCCTCGTAGAAGGCGCCATTCGACGTGCCGCCGTCGCCAATGAAAGTGACGGCCACGCGGTCTTCCTTCCTCAAAGCGAAGGCATAGGCGGCGCCGACAGCATGGGGAATCTGCGTTGCAACAGGCACGCAATTGGGGAAATCCTGACGCGAGACCTTGAAATCACTGCCGCGCTCGTCGCCGCCCCAATAGAGAAGACATTCCGTCATGGTCATGCCACGAAGAAACTGCGCGGCGTGATCTCTGTACGACGGCACGAGAACGTCGCGCGCCTCCATGGCGGAAGCGACGCCAATCCCGACCGCCTCCTGGCCCAGCGCCGACGCGAAAGTGCCGAGCTGCCCGGTTCGCTGCAGCGCGATCGCCTTTCCGTCGAACATGCGCGTTCGCGTCATCGCCTTGTAGAGGAAGAGGAGAGCCTCGTCGCTGATAGGCAAAGGCGCAGCTTCACAGGGCTCGCCGTCCGGCGTCAGGAAGCGCACCAGTTCGATGCGGCCGTCGATAAGCGTGTGCAAGCCCATGTTCAACTCCGCTCTTGTCGCAGCGCACCAACTGTGCAGCGAAGCAGTTTGGAGGTAGCGCGCCCTGCCGGGAAGTCACGCGCGTCGACGTAAAATTGGCATGCGCCCGCTTGCGCCTCGGCGGCGTGGCTGGCTGTCAATTAGGCTGAACGCCACTTGAAAGAACAATCAGCCATACAAACTAATCGGTATGAGCACGCATGGTGACTCCGACCCTCTCGCCTTCGGCGATGACATCGGGCCGGAAAAAATCGTCTATCTGCGGACGCCTTCAGTCGGACTTCGCGCGATTGTCGTTATCGACAATGTCTCCGCCGGCCCCGCCATCGGCGGAACGCGTATGGCGCCGGACGTCAGCGCTCTCGAATGCTTCCGTCTTGCCCGCGCGATGACCTTCAAGAACGCGACCTGCGGGCTGCGCCATGGCGGCGCCAAATCCGTCATTTTCGGCGACCCCAACATGCCCCAGGACCAGAAAGAACAGCTGATCCGCGCATTCGCCACCGCCATCGCGCCGCTGAAGAATTACATTCCCGGGCCTGACATGGGCACCGACGAAACGGCGATGGGCTGGGTGCACGACGAGATTGGCCGAGCCGTTGGTCTCCCGGCGGAAATCGGCGGCATCCCACTCGATCAGATTGGCGCGACCGGCTATGGCGTCGCCATTGCAGCGGAAGTCGCCGCGCCATTCGCCGGGCTTTCGCTCGAAGGGGCGCGTATCGTGTTGCAGGGATTCGGCGCCGTCGGCGAACATACGGCCCGATTTCTCGAAATGAAGGGCGCTCGCCTTGTCGGGGTCGCCGACATCAACGGCGCCGTCACAGACCCGGAGGGGCTCGACATTGAAGCGCTCGCCAGCTTGAAAAAAGCCGGGAAGAGCGTCGTGGAATATGGGCGCGCGCGCGTCATTCCAAATGAGTCGCTCGTCTCCGTGCCCTGCGACATATGGATTCCGGCAGCGCGTCCCGACGCGCTGCGCGCCGACAATGTGGAGCGCCTGAATTGCAAGCTTGTCGTACAGGGCGCCAATGTTCCCGTGACGCCGGAGGCCGAGCGATACATGTTCGAGCGCGGCGTCGTCAGCGTTCCTGATTTCATCGCCAACGCTGGCGGCGTCATTGCGGCGGCAGTCGAATTCGACGGTGGCGTGAAGACGACCGCCCTCGCCGCGATCGAGGAGAAAGTCGGCGGAAACACCCGGCTGACCCTGCAACGCGCGCGCGAGATGAAGATATCGCCGCTCCAGGCCGCGACGACGCTGGCCAAAGACCGGCTGCGGAAGATCATGCAATTGAGGCGCTGGCGCTAGCTCATTCGCTCAACCGCGATCGCAGTCGCTTCGCCGCCGCCGATGCAAAGCGCTGCAATCCCGCGCTTTAGATCATGCCTTTTCAGTGCGGCGAGCAGGGTGACGATAATGCGCGCGCCCGAGGCCCCGATGGGATGTCCGAGCGCGCAGGCGCCGCCATGTATGTTCACCTTCTCATGCGGCAATTCAAGATCGCGCATCGCCGCCATGACGACGACGGCGAAGGCCTCGTTAATCTCGAACAGGTCGACTTCGTCGAGCCGCCAGCCGATCCTGTCCGCCAGCTTCCGTATGGCGCCGATGGGGGCGGTAGAGAATTTGGCCGGCGGGCCGGCGTGTGTGGCGTGGCCGACGACCCTCGCCTGAGGCTGCGTTTCCAGCTTATTTGCAAACGACAGTCGTGTGAGCACGAGCGCCGCCGCGCCATCCGAGATCGCGCTCGAATTTGCGGCGGTCAGCGTGCCGTCTTGCCGGAACGCGGGCCGCAATGTGGGTATGGATGCGATGTCCGCCTTGAGAGGAAGCTCATCGGCGGTGACGCGTTCTTCTGTTTTGCGGCTTTTTACCGTGACCGGCGCAATCTCCGTATCAAACCAGCCATTTCTTGTCGCAAGCTGAGCGCGTTCGAGCGAGCTTCGCGCGTAGGCGTCCTGCATTTCGCGCGTGAACTGATAATCCTGCGCGCAGTCTTCCGCGAAGGATCCCATCAGCCGGCCAGTTTCGTAGGCGTCCTCGAGGCCATCCAGAAACATGTGATCGATCACCCGGCCATGTCCGAGACGATAACCGGAACGGGCGCGTTCGAGCAGGTAAGGCGCATTGCTCATGCTCTCCATACCGCCTGCGACAATCGCACCGGACGCTCCCGCGTATAGACGGTCATGCGCGTCCATCACCGCCTTCATTCCCGAGCCGCACATTTTGTTTACTGTGACGCAGCCGGTCGTGTCGCTCAGGCCGCCGGCAAGCGCGGCCTGCCGCGCCGGAGCCTGACCGAGACCGGCGGAAAGGACGCAGCCCATCACACATTCGTCGACATCCGGGACTGGGACGTTGCTCAGGGCAAGCGCGGCTTCGATCGCGCGAGCGCCCATGGCAGGCGCCGGCGCGTCTTTCATCTTGCCGAGGAAGGCGCCGATGGGCGTTCTCGCCGAGCCGAGGATGACAACAGGATCCTGCATCGAGACGCCTTTCGTAAACTAGCCTCATTCAACTGGCGCGCGCCGGCCCGCGGTAAAGCCACGACCTATGCGCCCTTCGCAAATGAAGGTTCAGGACTGCCGTCGCCCGCGAGTATTTCCGCAACGGCCGCTTCCGTGACCTCGCTCAAAGTTGGCGGGCGCCAGCCTGGCATCCTGTCCTTGTCGACGATCGCAGCGCGAATGCCCTCATAGAGGTCGTGGCTTTCGAGCAAACGACAGGCCGCCCTAAACTCTCTCACCAGACAGGTTTCGAGACTCGTGCTTTTCGCCGCCTCCCGCAGCAGCGCAAGCGTGACTTTCAGGCTGGTCGGCGACCTTTTTTTAATCTCGGACGCAGCCAAGTTAGTAAAGGAGGAACCGGTCGCGGAGAGGCGGCTCAATATCTCTTCGACTGTCGCGCCCATCATCGCCTGATCCAGCGTTGCTTTATGTCGCGCAAGCTCGCCGGTTTCCAATTCGCAGTGAAATTCATTCACCGCTCCCTTGACGTCTCGCGCGTGTCCGACGCCCTGCAACCTCTCGATCAGCAATCGCAGTTCCTCCGACCTGACCGAGAAATCGGCAAGACCTGCAGCGATTGCGTCCGCGCCGGAAATCGTCGCCCCGGAAAGCGCCATGTAAATTCCTGGCCCGCCCGCACGCGAGAGCAGCCATGTGCCGCCGACGTCGGGAATGAAGCCAATGCCGGTCTCGGGCATGGCGAGACGCGTTCGCTCGGTGACGACTCGACAGTTTCCATGGGCGGAAATGCCGACGCCGCCACCCATGACGAGGCCGTCCATCAGCACGACGTACGGCTTGGCGAAGGAAGCGATCAGCGCGTTGAGCTCATATTCCTCCCGCCAAAAAACACGATAATGATTCTTGTCGCCGTCTCGCAAATCATAGAGCGCACGAATGTCGCCGCCAGCGCAGAGGCCGCGGTCTCCCTCCCCCGTGACCAGAACCGACACGATGTCGGGATCTCTTGCAAAGGCTTTCAGCGCCTGCGTGAAAAGCCGCACCATGTCCAGTGTGAGACTATTCAAGGCGCGAGGGCGATTGAGGCGGATATGTCCGAGCCCGCCATGGCGCGAAACAAGAAGCTGGCTCTCCTCCATTACGAGTTTCTCTCTTCCAACAGCTCGCGCGCCACAATCAGCCGCATGATCTCGTTCGTGCCTTCAAGAATACGATGAACGCGCAGATCTCGCAGAAGTTTTTCCACGCCATAATCCGCAAGGTAGCCATAGCCGCCGAAGAGCTGCAGGGCGTCGTCGACTACCGAGAAGCCCGTGTCCGTCGCAATCCGCTTGGCCATGGCGCAAAGGCGCGTTGCGTCGGCATGGCCAGAATCCAGCGCTGCCGCTGCGCGCCATAAAAGGGCGCGCGCCGCTTCCAGTTCTGTCGCCATATCGGCGAGCCGGAACTGCAGAGACTGGAATTCCGACAGTCTTCGACCAAAGGCCTCGCGCTGCTGAACATACTCGCGCGCAGCGGCGAGCGCCCGCGCGGCGCCGCCGAGCGAACAGGCGCCGATATTCAGGCGTCCACCGTCAAGCGCCGACATGGCGATTTTGAATCCATCACCCTCCTTGCCCAGGAGATTCGAAACCGGCACGCGACAATCCTGAAAACTTACGCTTCGCGTCGGCTGCGCATTCCATCCCATCTTCCGTTCATTGGCGCCGAGGGTCATGCCCGGCGCATCGCCCTCGACGAGAATCGCCGATATGCCGCGCGGCCCCGCCTCGCCCGTACGCGCCATGACGATATAGAGATGCGCGTCGCCTCCTGCGCCGGCGCCGGAGATGAATTGTTTTTCACCCGTCAGGTAATAGAATTCGCCATCTTTCACCGCTTTGGTGCGTAATGCGGCGGCGTCGGAGCCGCATGCGGGCTCTGTGAGGCAATAGCTGGTGAGCGTCTCCATGGTGACGAGTTGCGGCAACCGCCGTCGCTGTTGTTCGGATGAGCCATAGGCGTCAATGATACCCGCGCACATGTTGTGAATCGACAGATAGGCGGCGATCGCCGGGCAGCCAGTGGACAAGGCTTCGAAGATAAGCGCGGCGTCGTGACGCGAAAGGCCTGCGCCGCCCAGTTCCTCGCGCACGTAGATCGCGGCCATACCGAGGCTCGCCGCGGCCCTTAATGTTTCAACTGGAAAAATCTTGTCTCTGTCCCACAAGGACGCAAGCGGCGCCAATTCCCTGCGCGCAAATTCAAGCGTCATCTCCTGAAGTGCAATCTGCGCGTCATTCAATCCGGCCTGGGAACAAAGCGACATGGCGCGCCTCACCTTTCGACAACGGCGGGTGAACAGGATGCCAATGACCTATTCCGCCTTGCAGCGTAGGCTCTGGCGACTTTGCTTTGCGTCTGGCGACCGAGATAATCGCAAATGAAGGCGCCAGCCTCGATCAGGCGGTCGAGATCGACGCCCGTGTCGAGCGCGGACTTTTGCAGCATATAAACAACGTCTTCGGTCGCCACATTGCCCGTCGCGCCTGGCGCGAATGGACAGCCGCCGAGCCCCGCGACCGCGCAATCGAACACAGACACGCCCGCTTCCAGACAGGCGAAGATATTCGCAAGCGCCTGTCCGTAGGTGTCGTGAAAATGCCCGGCAAGCCGCTCGATCGGCACGACACGCGCCACCATTTCGATCAGTGCGCGCGCGGCAAAAGGCGCGCCAACGCCGATCGTGTCGCCAAGCGAAATTTCGTAGCAACCCAGCCTGCGCAACTCATCGGCAATTTCAACCACACGCGCGAGGTCCACGCGCCCTTCATAGGGGCAGCCGAGCACACATGAAATATACCCCCTCACTGCAATGCCCTCGGCATTGGCTGAGTGGGCGATCGCCCTCGCGCGATCCAGACTGTCGTTTATACTGCAATTGAGGTTCTCGCGCGAAAACGTCTCGGAGGCTGCTGTCAGAACGGCGATCTCCCTGACCCCGGAAGAGACGGCGTCCGCAAATCCCCGAAGGTTCGGCGTGAGCGCCGAAAGTCGAACGCCGGGCAGTTCTCCCAGCTTCGCCAAAAGCGCGGGTGTTCCCGCCATTTGCGGAACTTTTTTCTCAGAGACGAAACTGCCTGCTTCGATATGTTTCAGGCCCGCTGCGGCAAGAAGCTCGATTAATCGAACCCGAACATCCACGGGCGCGACCCTCGACTCGCTTTGTAGGCCGTCCCTCGGTCCGACTTCGACGAGGCGAATTGAAGGAGGGAGATTCATACTGACGCCGCCATGGCCACGAGTTGCTCTCCTTCCCGCACTGACTGCCCCTCTTCGCAAAGCACGGCTTCGATCACGCCGTCTCCAGGCGATTTCATGGGGATTTCCATTTTCATCGCCTCCAGCACAAGAATAGGCGCGCCCTTCACGACACGGTCGCCTCCCTTGACGAATATGCGCGTAACGCGCGCAGGCAACGGCGAAAGGAAGGATTTCGCATCACTGGTTTCTGGCGGAGGCGGCTTGAGCGGATCGATCCATTCAAGCCGCAGGTTACGGCCTCTGTCCACGATGACGTAGTCTTGTCCCTGTGGAACGACGGTGAATTGCCGCTGCACGCCGTCCAAACGCAAGAAAACCTTATTCCTCTCGATCTTTCCGGAAACATCCCACCGCCCCTCGGGCGTCTCCATGGAAAAGCCTTCGGCGTCATCGACACAAATTCGGCACTTCAAAATCCTGTCGGCGAGTCGGAAGGCGAAGTCCCTGCCTGCTGAGCCGTAGAGCCGCCAGGAATCCGCGGCGGCCCAGGGCGACCATCCGCTGGACTCTCGCTCGCTACGCCGAATTTCACTGAATTGGGCGGCGAAGGCCGCCGCGAGGAGCCATTCATCTGTAATCTCTTCCACCACCGGGGCTCCCACCAACCTCTCGACGAAACCCGTATCTGTCCCGCCTGCGACGACTTCGCTTCTTGAAACGACGTCGATCAGGAATGCGATGTTGCTTGCAACTCCTACAAGTTCCACCTCTTGGAGGCGTTGCTGCAACTTACGCACTGCCTCTGCCCGAGTTTCGCCACGGACGATGAGCTTTGCAAGCAGCGAGTCGTAAAATGGCGAGACCTCATCGCCGATCCGAACCCCGGTCTCGATGCGAACGTCGTCGCTCTGCTCCGGGAATGACAGGTGCGCGATGACGCCCGACGAGGGACGAAAATCCTGCGCGGGGTCTTCCGCGCAAATGCGCGCCTCGATGGCCCAGCCATTGGCGCCCACGACTCCCGGCGTCGCGGGAAGGCGTTCGCCGGCGGCGATGCGAAACTGCCATTCCACGAGATCAACGCCGGAGACCATCTCCGTGACAGGATGCTCGACCTGCAAACGCGCATTCACCTCCAGGAAATAGAAAGCGTCGTCCTTCACCAGAAACTCGACTGTTCCCGCGTTGACATAGCCGCACGCCCGGGCGATTTGCGCCGCCGCCTCAGGAAGTTTGCGTCGCAGATTTTCGGATAGGCTCGCCGCCGGCGTCTCCTCGATGAGCTTCTGATGGCGCCGCTGCAGTGAACAATCGCGCTCGGGGAAAGTGATCACGTCACCGAACGTGTCCGCAAGCAATTGCACTTCAAGATGCCGGGGCCGGTCGAGATATTTCTCCATCAGAAGATGGTCATCGCCAAACGCCAGAAGCGCTTCGCGCCGCGCGCTCTCCATAGCGGGGGCGATGTCTTCCGGCGAGGCGACGATGCGCATCCCACGACCCCCGCCGCCTGCGGACGCCTTTATGACAACGGGAAAGCCTATGCCTTTTGCGGCTTCGAGAAAGCTCTGCGCGTCCTGCCTTTCACCAAGGAAGCCGGGAACTGTCGGCACGCCGATGCGCGCTGCAAGCTTTTTCGCTTCTGCTTTTGCGCCTACGGCGCGCATGGCTTCCGGAGAGGGACCGATGAAGACCACGCCCGCTTCGCGACATTGGGCCGCGAAATCCGCTGACTCGGACAAAAAGCCATAGCCCGGATGAATCGCTTCCGCCCCGCTGCGAAGGGCGGCGGCCAGTATTCTTTCGGCCGACAGATAACTCTCTTTTGCTGGCGGGGGACCGATAAGCCAAGCCTCATCGGCGTGGCGGACGTGCAAGGCGTTTCGATCCGCTTCCGAATAGACCGCGACAGTCGCAATTCCAAGTTTGTGCGCTGAACGGATGATCCGGCAAGCGATTTCTCCCCGGTTGGCGACGAGAACTTTACGGAACATGCGCGCGCTTCCTCAGCTCGCGCCAATCCGGCGGACGCTTTTCCAGAAAGCCGCTCAGTCCCGCAACGCCCTCGGCCGATGCGCGGCGTTCCGATAGAAGCCGCGCGGTCTCGTGAATGAGTGACGCGTCGATCGCGTGATCAGCGCAAAGCGAAACAAGCCGCTTCGCCTGCGCCTGCGCGCCGGGCGCGCCGAGCAGGAGCGCCTCGATCAGCCGGTCGCGCGTCGCGCTCACTCCACCGTCCGGAGCGACCTCGTGCACGAGCCCGATATGAAAGGCCTGCTCGGCGCTGATGATTTCCGCGGAAAGAATGAGCGCGCGCGCGCGCCGGGCGCCAATTGCCTTTACGACATAGGGCCCCACGACCGCAGGGATGAGCCCGAGCCGCACTTCGCTGAGACAAAACTTGGCGCTTTTCGCCGCAATCACAATATCGCAGCAGGCCGCAAGTCCGACGCCTCCGCCAAAAGCCGCGCCCTGAACCACGGCAAGAGTCGGCTTGGACGATCTCGCGAGCGTTTCAAACATTCGCGCCAGAGCCACGGCGTCTCTTTCATTTTCATCGGCTGGGGCGATCGCGGCGGAGCGCATCCAGTCAATGTCTCCGCCAGCACAGAAGTTTTCACCTGCGCCGCTCAACAGGATTATTCGAATGTCAGGATCGGCGTCATGCCGATGGAGCGCCTCGGTCAACGATCCGACCAGGGAAGCGTCAAAGGCGTTTCGGCGGTGGGGGCGATTGAGCGTCAGGGTCGCAACGCCCCGGTCGTCAACTGACTCGATCAAATCCATCCCACCCTCACATGCGAAACAGCCCGAAGCGCGTCTTTTCTGCGGGCGCGTTGAGGCTCGCTGAAATCGCGAGCGCAAGCACCCGCCGCGTCTCCGCCGGATCGATTACACCATCGTCCCAGAGGCGCGCGCTGGAATAAAGCGCGCCACTCTGCTGTTCATATTGAGCGCGTATGGTCGCCGTAAACTTCTGTTCCTCCTCGGCAGGCCATAGCTCGCCACGCGCCTGAAGGGCGCTGCTGCGCACGCGGGTCAGCACATTTGCCGCCTGCTCGCCCCCCATCACGCTGATCCGCGCGTTCGGCCACATCCAGAGGAAACGCGGCGAATAGGCGCGTCCGCACATCGCATAATTGCCAGCGCCATAGCTTCCGCCGATCACGACGGTAAATTTCGGCGCCGCCGCCGTGGCCACGGCCGTGACCATTTTCGCGCCTTCCTTGGCCACGCCCTGCGCTTCATATTTCTTTCCGACCATGAAGCCGGTGGTGTTCTGGAGGAAAATGAGAGGAGTTGCCCGTTGCGCGCAAAGTTCGATGAAATGCGTCGCCTTCAGCGCGCTCTCAGGAAAGATCACGCCATTGTTAGCGATGATTCCAACCCTCTGCCCCCATATTTGGGCAAAGCCCGTCACGATCGTTGGGCCATAAAGCGCCTTGAACTCATCGAAGTCGCTGCCGTCGACAATTCGCGCAATGACCTCGCGCACGTCGAACTGTCTGCGCGGATCAGAGGGAATGATCCCGTAGAGCTCCTCCGGGGAATAGCGCGGCGGCGCCGGCTGATCGCGTGCGTTTTCGCCCGGCGCCGCCAGATGGCCGACAATCTCTCGCGCTAGCGCTAATGCATGCGCGTCGTTTTCCGCCATGTAATCGGCGACGCCTGACTGTGCGCAATGCACCTCGGCGCCCCCAATTCCTCCGCTGTAACGCGCTCGCCCGTCGCGGCTTCGACGAGAGGCGGACCTGCCAGAAAAATCGTTCCCTGATTTCGAACGATGATTGTCTCATCGCACATCGCCGGGACATAAGCGCCCCCCGCCGTGCAGGAGCCCATCACAACGGCAATCTGGGCGACGCCATCGGCGGACATGCGAGCCTGATTATAGAAAATGCGGCCGAAGTGGTCGCGATCCGGAAACACTTCGTCCTGCGTAGGCAAATTGGCGCCGCCGGAGTCGACGAGATAAACGCAGGGAAGACGATTCTGCGCGGCGATCTCCTGCGCGCGCAGATGCTTTTTGACCGTCATGGGAAAATAGGCGCCGCCCTTCACCGTGGCGTCATTGGCGACGATCATGCACTGTCGCCCCCGTATCCGCCCGACGCCGGCGACGACGCCAGCGCATGCGAGATTGCCGTCGTACATATCATGAGCCGCGTAATGACCGATTTCGAGAAAAGGCGATAGCGGATCCATCAATGTCTGGATACGATCGCGCGCCAGCATCTTGCCGCGCGAAAGATGCCGCTCCCGCGCTTGCCGGCCGCCTCCTTCGCAAATCTTCGTCGAAACCCCGCGGAGATTCTCGAGAAGCGCCGTCATCGCATCCCGGTTGCGGACGAAGTCGCTGTCACGCGGATCAATGGAGCTCTCTATCTTCGCCATTGCGCCCCTGTGAGCTAACGTGTCTCCATGAATAATTCGCGCCCGATCAGCATCCGTCTTATCTCGCTGGTGCCGGCGCCGATCTCATAGAGCTTGGCGTCGCGCAATAACCGTCCTGTGGGATAATCGTTCGTGTAGCCGTTTCCGCCAAGACACTGAATCGCTTCCAGCGTCATCCATGTCGCGCGCTCGGCGGCAAAGAGTATGGCGCTGGCCGCATCCTTGCGCGTCGACCGGCCGAGGTCGCAGGCCTTGGCCACGGCGTAAACAAGGGCTCGCGTGGCGTTCAACGCCGTATACATATCGGCGAGCTTGCCCTGCATCAGTTCGAATTCGCCGATCGGACGACCGAACTGCTTGCGATCATGCACATAGGGCAGCACGACATCCATACAGGCGCGCATGATTCCGATGGGGCCGCCCGCAAGGACCGTGCGCTCGTAATCGAGGCCGCTCATCAGCACGTTGACGCCGCGCTCGGGAACGCCGAGGACATTCTCGACAGGGACAATGCAGTCGTCAAAAACAAGTTCGCAGGTGTTCGAGCCGCGCATGCCAAGCTTGTCGAGCTTGGGGCCGGAGCTGAAGCCCCTGAATGCGCGCTCGACGATAAAGGCGGTGATGCCATGCGCGCCCGCTGCCGGTTGGGTTTTGGCGTAAACAATAAGGACGTCGGCGTCGGGACCGTTCGTCACCCACATCTTCGAACCGTTCAGAATATAGTCGTCTCCTCGTCTTTCGGCGTGGAGTTGCATGCTGGTGACGTCGGAACCCGCGCCAGGCTCCGACATGGCGAGCGCGCCCACTTGCGCGCCCGAAACGAGGCCCGGCAAATATCGGCGCTTCTGCTCTTCGGAGCCGTTGCGGTGGATCTGGTTGACGCAAAGATTTGAATGGGCGCCATAGGAAAGCCCGACCGAAGCCGACGCGCGGCTGATCTCCTCCATGATAATGACATGCTCGAGGTAGCCGAGGCCCGCGCCGCCATACTCTTCTGCGACCGTGACGCCGAGCACGCCAAGGGCGCCCATTTTGGACCAAAGATCCTTTGGAAAGGCGTTTTCCGAGTCGATCTGCGTCGCGCGCGGCGCAATTTCGCGCGTCGCAAAAGCCTCGACCTGCTGTCGAAGAAGCGCCGCGGTCTCACCGAGGTCGAAATCCATGACGGGGGTAAAGTGGCGCATCGCGCCTCGCTCCTTCAGCGCCAGACGGCGTCCTAACGGCTATATTTGCCGCCGCCTGAGCGTTTCAAGGCGCCGCCCCGGCGTCCGGCTGCGCGGCCGGATGTGCGGCGCGGAAGGCCGGATGCTCCGCGCAGGCGGCAAGGGCGGCGCGGACTTTCGGGAAGGCGTCGAGGCCGATGCCGAAGCGTTCGGCATAGAAGGCCTGCGGGACCAAACACGCATCAGCGACGGTGGGCGCGGCGCCAAAGCAAAATGGCGCCGGTCGGATCAGGGCTTCCAGCGCTTCGAAGCCGAGCGTGACCCAATGCGTTCGCCATTTGTCGATAGCGCTCTTCTTCTGGTCCAGCTCGTTTTCGAGATAGGCGAGCACTCGGAGGTTGCCGAGCGGATGCATTTCGCAGGCAATGACAAGCGCCGCCGCCCGCGCCTGCGCCGCGACGACAGGATCGGCCGGGACAAGCCGAGGCTCGGGCTGAAGCATTTCCAGATAATCGATGATCGCGAGCGACTGCGTCAGCACGGTCCCGTCGTCCAGCTCCAGCGCAGGCACCAGACCCTGCGGGTTCCTGGAAAGATAGGCCGGCCGCCTCTGCTCCCCGCCGTCGCGCAGGAGATGGACGAAGCGTCTCTCAACTGTGACGCCCTTGAGCGCAAGCGCTATTCGCACGCGAAACGCCGCCGAGGAACGGAAATAATCATAGAGCAGCATGCGATCCTCCGCCGTTTCTGTGCTGAAGACCTAGATAGGGCTGTTCAGCCGCGTGGCGCGCAATATTTCTTACTTTGCGCGCTGGCGCTTTCAGGCAGGGCAGTCATGGCGACGATCGTGTCCGACCCCACGCCCCTCCCCTCGGCCGACAATCCGATGGGGACGGACGGTTTCGAGTTTGTCGAGTTCGCCCATCCCGAACCCGCCAAGCTCGCCGCGCTCTTCCAAACGATGGGTTTCGAGCCGGTTGCGCGGCACCGGTCCAAGGATGTGACGCTCTATCGCCAGGGCGAGATCAATTACGTGCTGAACGCCGAGCAGGAAAGCTTCGCCGCGCAGTTCGCACGGGATCACGGCCCCTCGGTCTGTGCGCTGGGTTTCCGCGTGAAGGACGCGGGCGTCGCCTTTCGGCGCGCGGAGTCGTTTGGCGCAGCGCTCATTCCCTCGCGCACGGGTCCAATGGAGCTCAATATTCCCGCGATCGAAGGCGTGGGGGGCGCGCTGATCTACCTTGTCGATCTCTATGAGGAGAGAGGTTCGATCTGGGACGTGGACTTTCGCTGGACCGGCGCGCGCGATCCGAAGCCCGCGGGCGTCGGGCTGACGGTCATCGACCATCTGACGCATAACGTCAGGCGCGGGAGAATGGACGAGCTGGCGGACTGGTATGCGCGGCTCTTCAACTTCCGACAGATTCGCTATTTCGATATCGAGGGCCGGTTCACCGGACTCTATTCGCGCGCGATGACGAGCCCCTGCGGAAAGATTCGAATTCCTATCAACGAAAGCGCGGACGAAACAAGCCAGATCGAGGAATTTCTTATGGCCTATAAGGGCGAAGGCGTGCAGCATATCGCCTGCGCCTGCCGCGACATCTATGAGACGGTCGGACGGCTGCGCGAGCGGGGTCTCGACTTCATGCCGTCGCCGCCGGACTCTTATTATGAAGCGCTCGAGACGCGGCTCCCGGGGAATGGCGAGCCGGTCGAACGACTGAAGGAACTCGGCGTCCTCGTCGACGGCGAGAGCGACGGCGGCAAGAGACCTCGCTTGCTCCTGCAAATATTCTCAAAAACCGTGATCGGCCCGATCTTCTTCGAATTCATCCAGCGCAAGGGCGACGAAGGCTTTGGCGAGGGAAACTTCCGGGCGCTATTCGAATCCATCGAAGAGGATCAGCTGAGGCGCGGCGTTCTGAAGCCGGCGGGGTGACATGACGGATTATATGAGCGGCTTCGGTAATGAATTCGAGACCGAAGCCTTGCCGGGCGCGCTCCCCATCGGGCGCAATTCCCCCACGCTTTGCCCTTACGGTCTCTATGCAGAGCAGCTTTCTGGTTCCGCATTCACTGCGCCGCCCGGCGCAAATCGGCGATCCTGGCTTTACCGGATTCGCCCCTCCGTCCTGCATGCGCGTCGCTTTCGTACGAGCGCCTTTCCACTGTGGAAAACGGCGCCCGCGCGCGCGGCTCTCGAAACGCCCATCGCCCAGATGAGATGGGGCGCGGTCCCGCTTCCGGATCAGGCGTTGACCTTCATCGAAGGCGTGCGAACCATGACGACCTGCGGCGACGCGGATGGCAGGGTCGGCGTGTCGGCAGGGATTTATCTCGCCTCGCGCTCCATGGAAGACGCGTATTTCTACGACGCCGACGGTGAACTTCTCATTCTTCCGCAGCAGGGAAGGCTGATCTTTGAAACGGAGATGGGGATTGTCGATGTCGCACCGGGCGAGATCTGCGTCATTCCGCGTGGCGTAAAATTCCGAACCATGCTGCCGGACGGCCCTGCCCGGGGATATTTCTGCGAGAATTATGGCGCCCTTCTCACCTTGCCGAACCGCGGCGTGATCGGCGCCAACGGCCTCGCAAGCGCGAGAGACTTTCTGACGCCTGTCGCGGCTTTCGAGGACTCTGATGGTCCCTGCCAGATGACCGTCAAATGGGGCGGCGGGCTTTACAGTTGCGATCTCGATCACACGCCGCTCGACGTCGTCGCCTGGCATGGGAATTACGCGCCGTATAAATACGACCTCAGGCGCTTTTCGCCGGTCGGCTCCCTGCTCTTCGATCACCCCGACCCGTCGATCTTCTGCGTGCTGACTTCTCCCTCGACACAGCCGGGCGTCGGCGACCTCGATTTCGTCATCTTCCCCGAGCGGTGGCAGGTGGCGGAAGACACGTTCCGTCCGCCGTGGTTCCATATGAATGTGATGAGCGAATTCATGGGGCTCATCTTCGGCGCCTATGACGCGAAGGGCGCGGGTTTCGAACCGGGCGGCATGTCGCTTCATAACGCGATGCTGCCGCATGGGCCTGACGCGGAGGCCGTGGTGGCGGCGACGAGCGCGCCCTCGACGCCGGCGAAGCTTGAAAATACGCTCGCCTTCATGTTCGAAACGCGACTGTCGCAGCATCCAACCGATTATGCGCTCTCGCTCGATACGCTCCAATCCGATTACGCCGATTGCTGGTCCGATTTGCCGAAACGCTTCAATGGAACCCCCGGAGGCGCGTCATGAAACTAGCTTCGCTGAAGGGCGGCCGTGACGGCCGGCTCGCGGTCGTCTCGCGCGATCTCACCCGCGCCGCGCTCGCCGAAGACATTGCGCCGACATTGCAGGCGGCGCTCGACAACTGGCGGGAGACGGCGCCGAAACTTCAAGCGCTTGCCGACAGGGTGGAGGCAGACGCCGTCGCAACCTTCCGTTTTCGCGAGAGAGATTGCGCTTCGCCGTTACCGCGCGCCTATCAATGGGCGGATGGCTCGGCCTATGTGAATCATGTCATGCTCGTCCGCAAGGCGCGCGGCGCTCCGATGCCCGAGACCTTTCTGACTGATCCGCTGATGTATCAGGGCGGCTCCGACAGCTTTCTCGGACCGCGCGACCCGATCCCGCTCCGTGGCCAGCCCAATGGGCTCGATCTCGAAGCGGAGGTCGCTGTCATTACAGATGATGTGCCCACAGGCGTCACGCCCGAAGAGGCGCGCCAGCACATTGTTCTTATCATGCTTGTGAACGACATCACCCTGCGCGAGCGCGTGCCGAGCGAACTCGCAAAGGGATTTGGCTTCTTTCAGTCAAAACCGTCTTCCGCCTTTTCGCCCGTCGCCGTCACCCCCGACGAACTCGGGCCAGCATGGGACGGCGTCAAAGTCTCATTGCCGCTGCATGTCGCGATCAATGGGGCGCCGCTCGGTCATCCGGACGCGGGCGTCGACATGACTTTCAATTTCGCGGAGCTCATCGCTCATGCGGCGCGCACGCGACCGCTGTCGGCCGGCACGATCATCGGCTCCGGCACGGTTTCAAATCGTGGGGCGGATGGCGGGCCGGGTCTGCCTGTCTCGCAGGGAGGCCTCGGCTATAGTTGCATCGCGGAGCAGCGTACGGTCGAGAAGCTTCTCACTGGCGAAGCGCGCACGCCCTTCCTGAAGGCCGGCGATACGGTGCGCATCGAAATGCTGGACAAGGATCGCCATCCGATTTTCGGCGCCATCGAACAGACCGTCAAAGCGCCCTGATTATTCCGCAGCCAGTCCCTTGGCGCGAAAGTAATGCTGATCGCCCTTCGAGATGACGCGATCGCCGGGGTGAAGCTCATGCGCCTCAATGTCGGGCTGCATGCGCAAATCGTCGTACAGCGCGCCGAAATCCTGATAGCATTCCTGCAGCAGTTGCTCGAAACTCTCCACGACAAAATAGGTCTGCTGATAGTCGCTGATGATGTATTTTGTCTGCATGATGCGTTCGAGATTGAACGCGACGCGATTGGGGGACGAATCTTCCAGAGAAAAAACGCTTTCCCCCGGCGACGAGAGAATGCCGGCGCCGAAGATGCGCAACCCTTGCGGGGTGGCGATCAATCCGAATTCGACCGTATACCAGTAAAGCCGCGCGAGATTGTGGAGCTGCCCCCTTTGCAGCGCGCGCTGGCCGCCCTTGCCATAGGCTTCCAGAAATTGCGCATAGACCGGATCGGCGAGCAGCGGCACATGGCCGAAGACGTCGTGGAACACATCCGGCTCGGAGAGATAATCGAGTTCGTGCTCGGGACGGATGAAGGCGCCCGCCGGAAAGCGGCGGTTGGCGAGATGATCGAAAAAGGCGTCGTCGGGGATCAATCCCGCCACCGGCACGACGCTCCAGCCTGTCAGCGCCGCGAGCCGCTCGCTCAATTCGGCGAAATCAGGAATGCCCGCGCGCGAGAGTTCGAGCTTTTGCTTTGCCGAAAAAAAAGCGTCACAGGCGCGGCCCGGCAGCACTTTCGCCTGTCGTGCGAAAAGCCTGTTCCAGCGGTCATGCTCTTCGGTCGTGTAGGACGCCCAGTTCTGATCGATCGTCCAGTCCGCCTTGCGCGGCGCATGGGCGTAGCGGTTTTTCTCCTGCGAAGCTTCGGTCATGCGGACCTCGCTTGTCGGTCTGCTGATTATTTATGTCTCCGCGTCCGGGGTGGAAGACGTCCCCCCGCGCAGCCTGTGCAGCCCACCGTTGCGCCCTAAGTTGAAAAGGGCAATGTCAGACCTGACCCATTTAATCGGTGGCGAGAAGGCGCTTGGCGGGAGCCGCTTCGCCGATGTTTACGAACCCATGACCGGCGCCGTCATCGCGCGGGCGCCGCTTGCCAGCGCCGCCGAGGTGCGCGCCGCTGTCGAGAATGCGCGCGAGGCGCAGCCTGGCTGGGCGGCGGTCAATCCGCAACGTCGCGCCCGCGTCTTCATGAAGTTTCTCGAGCTGGTCGGGCGCGAGATGGATGCGCTTGCCGATCTTCTCGCGCGCGAGCATGGCAAGACGATCGCCGATGCGCGCGGCGACATACAGCGCGGGCTGGAGGTCGTCGAGTTCTGCGTTGGCGCGCCCTATCTGCTCAAGGGCGGCTTTACCGACTCTGCAGGCCCTGGCATCGATGTTTTTTCCATGCGCCAGCCGCTCGGCGTCGCAGCCGGAATCACGCCCTTCAATTTCCCGGCGATGATTCCGCTGTGGATGGCGGCGCCGGCCATTGCCTGCGGCAACGCCTTCGTGCTGAAGCCGTCGGAACGCGATCCGCAAACACCCTTGCGGCTCGCAGAGCTGTTCATCGAGGCAGGCCTGCCGCCCGGCGTGTTGAATGTCGTCATCGGCGATAGGGAGGCGGTTGACGCGCTTCTCGACGACGTCGACGTGAAAGCGGTCGCCTTCGTCGGATCGAGCCAGATCGCCGAATATGTTTACAGCCGAGCCTGCGCGCGGGGAAAGCGCGCGCAATGTTTTGGCGCCGCCAAGAATCACATGGTCATCATGCCCGACGCCGATATGGATCAGGCGGTGGATGCGCTCGTCGGCGCGGGCTATGGCTCGGCGGGCGAGCGCTGCATGGCGATTTCGGTCGCCGTGCCAGTTGGTGAGGAAACGGCGCGGGCGCTGATCGATCAGCTCGTTCCGCGCGTCGAAAGCCTCAGGATCGGTCCATCTACCGATCCTTCAGCAGACTTCGGACCGCTTGTCTCGAAAGAGCATCTCGAACGCGTGAAGAACTATGTTGCGCTTGGCGTCGAAGAAGGCGCGCAACTCGTCGTCGACGGGCGCGGCTTCAGGATGCAGGGATATGAAGAAGGGTTCTTCATGGGCGGCTGTCTCTTCGACAGGGTGACGCCTCAGATGCGAATCTACAAGGAAGAGATTTTCGGACCCGTGCTCAGCGTGCTGCACGCGCAGAGTTACGAAGAAGCGCTCGGCCTCGTCAACGCGCATGAGTATGGCAATGGCGTCGCTATTTTCACACGTGACGGCGACGCTGCGCGGGATTTCGCGTCGCGCGTCCAGATTGGCATGGTCGGCGTCAATGTGCCGATCCCCACGCCGCTCGCCTATTACACTTTCGGCGGCTGGAAGCGCTCGGCCTTCGGCGATCTCAATCAGCATGGCGATGACGCTTTTCGCTTTTACACGAAGACAAAGACTGTCACCTCGCGCTGGCCGAGCGGCGTGAAGGAGGGCGCGAGCTTCGTCATCCCCACCATGTCCTGACGGAAAGGGAGGCCCATGGCCCGCATCGCCTTCATCGGATTGGGCGCCATGGGCGCGCCAATGGCGGCCAATCTTGTCGCGGCCGGCGAGGAGGTGACCGGCTTCGACCTTGCGGACGCCGCGCGCGAAAAGGCTGTGAGGCAGGGCGTCGCTTGCGCCGGCGCCGCCGAAGAGGCGGGGACGAAGGCGGAGGTCGTCGTCACCATGCTGCAAAGCGGCGAGCAGGTTCTCGACGTCTGGCGGAGATTGCTGCCCTGCGCGGCGCGGGGCGCGCTCTTCGTCGATTGCTCGACGATCGATGTTGAAAGCTCACGCCACGCCCATCGCATTGCCGAAACGGCGCAGGCGAGAGCCATCGACGCGCCGGTTTCGGGCGGCGTTGCGGGCGCGACCGCGCGCAGCCTGACTTTCATGTGCGGCGGCGACTCCGAGACCTTCCAGATCGCGAAGCCCTTCCTCGAAAAAATGGGCGCGCGCATTCTGCATTGCGGCGGACCGGGCCTCGGTCAGGCGGCGAAGCTCTGCAACAATCTCATGCTGGGCGTGACCATGATCGCCACCGCCGAGGCTTTCGCGCTCGCGTCGAAGATCGGTCTTTCCGCCGAGGCGCTCTTCGAGGTCGCATCCGCGTCTTCAGGGCAGTCGTGGTCGGTGACGAGCTATTGTCCCGTTGCGGGCCCTGTTCCCGCCTCGCCCGCGAACAGGGATTTTGCGCCCGGTTTCGCCACGTCGCTGATGCTGAAGGATCTGCGCCTCGCGGAGAGCGCCGCCGGAAAAGCCGGGGCTGCGACGCCGCTCTGCGCGGCGGCGGCGCAGCTTTACGCGCTCTATGCGGCCCACGGCGGCGGCGGGAAGGACTTTTCGGGAATTATCGAAATGCTTCGCGGCGACGGCTGAAGAAAAAGCGCGGGAGGCCCCGCGCTTGATTGATGACCGTATGGTCGGATGTCCGGGGCCAGGCCCCGGCGCGTTCCTTACTTTCTGCGCTTCTTTTCCGAAGCGGGGCTGGCGATGCCGAGCTCGGCGCGGCACGCGCCCGAAACCGAGGCGGCGTTGGCGCGAAGGCATTTCTCGATGGCGATCGCGTCCGGCACCTGAGCCTGGCAGAAACGGTAGGCGTCGTCTTCACAGGCCTCGCGCTGAGTCGCCGTGCCCGCAGCGAAGGCCGGCGCGGCCACGATGAACGCCAACAGAGCCGAGAGGCGGATAAAGATGTGCATTCACACGTCCCTTCATGAATTTTCGTCGAGTTGCCGCGAAGTTTTGCAGTTCGAGGGGAGCATAAGCTATGCCCGCCGATCGCGAAACCGTTGGGATCACGGTTACCGCCACATCGCTTTCACAAACAGCGCTTCTGGCGATTTCTCCACAGGCAAAGGCGCATGCCCGTCCAGCCAAAAAAGAGGCCGCTGATCGCCAGCGGCCCAAGTTCAGGGAGGAAATGCCCAAGGAGAGCACTCGACGAGTGGAGCCCCGGGCTGTGGCAAAACTGTGTTCAATACGCTGGTCGCGCGACTAAGCTGAGCGACTGTGGCGCTAGGGCCACATACTGCGGGGGTTCGTCAACGAGCCTTGCCGCTGCCTTCTATGCTGCGTAATTCGGCAGTGGACGGCGCCTTTATGCTGGCGTTGAGCTTGCGCAGCATGGTGAGGCAGAGGTCCTTGACGGCCTCGTCCTGCACAATGTCCGTCAGCCGTGCGACATGGTAAAAGGCCATCGCCCGCTGAGAGATAAGATCCTCGTAGCTGAACGGATCGGACAGGCCGTCCATATCGTCGTCGTCGGTATTGTCGCTCATCAAGCAAACGCCTCTCGTTGTCGCCTGCATATTGGGTCCGCGCCGGCGGAATTAAAGCCCGCGCGGGGCAGGCTGCGGCGCAACGCCGCCATAGACTGTCCGCCGCGCCGCTTCATGCGGGCTTACCGCATAGATGAAAAATGAGCCGACCGCCGTAACGCTCGCGGCGACGACGATCGCCGCCAGCGCCGTCTTTGCCCAGGAGGACCTTTCCGCCTGCGGGCTGGCGAGCGCGAGCAGCGCCACCGCTCCGATGAAGGCGCTGAGCATCGCTGTCAGGAAAAGGGTTTCCACGGCGACGATCATGGCGTCCTCCCTTGCCGGCGCGGACAATGAGAGTAAACGCGGCGCCCGGGCGGAAGGTCCGCGAGAAGCTCCCGGCTCGATCAGACTCCGGTCCGACGACGGGCCGCGTCCTCGCTCTCTGGCGGTGCGGCGGCGGCCGTGTCCGGCTCGCCCTCGGGGATCATCTTCTTCAGGAGACTTCCGTAGAAATCGCTGATTCGGGCGGCCTGATCGAAAAACTCCCGGTAGGACGCGAGAACCGGGTTGACGCGCAGGCGCGCCGTCAGCCTGTCCCGGACAATCTCTTCCAGCCGGCATTGCACGGCCGCCCAAAGCTGCGTCATCTCGGCGGCGGCCGCGCCCCTCGGCCTTAGCTCGTTCACGCCCAGCCCCAGCCTCACGGCCTCCTGGTAATCCACCCGCGTCGAGATCATCGGCGCCAGCAGGGCGCCGAACTCCTGAAGCGATTCGGCGCCGCGCGCCACGCGCGAGGCCTGCCGCACCGGCGGGCATTGATTGAGCAGAAAGGCGTAGTCCTTGCCCGCCGCTTTCACCCGCGCGATCGTCTCCTCGCTCGCCCAGATGTCGAGAATATTCGGCCTTGTCGGGATGATGCAGAAATCCGCCGCCTCGATCGCGTCGGCGCAACAGGCGGCGTCCGCGCCGGGCGTGTCGATGACGACGAGGCCGACGCCATTCTCCTCCAGCGCCGCGAGCGCCCGCCTGAGCTTGTCTCCGGGAATATGTTCGACCGGAATGTCGATCGCATCGCGCACCCGCGACCATTTGACGAGCGATTGCAGCGGATCGAGATCGCAAATGAAAACGCGCTGACCGGAAAGATGTGCGGCGACGGCGAGATTGCTCGCCAGCGTGCTTTTCCCCGCCCCGCCCTTCCTCGTCACCAATGCGACGATATGCATGCTTCCCGCCTGCTCTGCTCGGACGGTCGTCACCGCGCCTCTGCATGAAGCGCCGAAGCGCCGGGGAGCGACGATAAACGAGCGATCATGGTCAATAAAGCCAATTCCGCAAATGGCGAGCCGAGTTGTGCAACCAACGGCAGCCCCGTTAAGTAATCTCGCTCATGGTACATAGTACAAATCTGGATGACATTAAGATTAATTTTTATTGCTTAACATGAGCTTGGCTTTATTCGAAGTTAGCCCAATGCAACAACGGCCATATCAGGCAGCAGCAAAGCCCGGGAAAGCTTGCCGCTCCTCTTCCTGTCACTGGAGGAATGGCTAGATGAGAAAGATCAACATCCCCAAGGAAACGTATTACCGATCCGCTCTTGCCGCTCTATTCATGTCGACCTTTATCACGCCGGGCGCAGCCGGACAGCTCGAGCCCCTGCGCGAGCCGAGGGTTCTCGCAAGCCAGAACGGACTCCTCGACCTCGTGATGGTCGCCAATGAGAAGCCGGTTCTCGACGACACCGGGCTGAAGGGCTGGGTCTATTCCGTCTGCCAGCGCACGTGGGACGCCCAGAAAACGTGCCCGAACGACGGGTCCACGGTCTCCGACTACGGCGGCGCCCGGCTGGCGCTGCAACAGGGCGATTTGCTCAAAATCCGGCTGGTCAACAATCTGCCCAGAATCCTGGACGCCGCCCATGCGACCGGCCATTTCGCCAATCTTCGCCTCAATCCGACGAACCTCCACACCCATGGTCTGATCGTCGAACCGCGCACTGCAACGCCTGAAAATCGGACTTTTGGCGATAATGTCTTCGTCTCGGTCTATAATCCCGACACCGGCATTCCGATCATCTTCCCGTTCCCGAACAAGCCGCTGACCGACGGACACGGCTCGGTCGTCGCGCGCAGCTACGCGGATTATTCGATCGAAATTCCGCGCAATCACCCGCTCGGCAATTTCTTCTTCCACCCGCATGTGCATGGCATCGCGCTCAACCAGATCTCGATGGGCATGTCGGGGATCATCACCATCGGCCGCGCGAGCGACTATGCGCGAGGCAACAGGGACAACGCTCCCTTCTCTGACTCGAACGTGCGCCATCTCGTCCTGAAGGACATGCAGGTCCTCAACACCAACGTCGGGCTCAGTCAGGAGTCGCCGGAGTTCTGCGCGCCCGACCAGCCCGCCCAGCGCGGCTCCTGCCCGGGCGCCGGCGAATTTGCCGGCGGACAATGGCGTTTCACCGTCAACGGCCAGTCCTATCCGCGCATCAATGTGACGTCTCCCGACGGCGAAATCTGGCGCATCACCAATTCGTCTGGCAACATCACCTACAATCTCCAGCTCGACGACGGTCAGGGCAAGGTTCTGCTGACGCAGCTTCTGTCCGTCGACGGCGTCACGATCAGCCTGCCCGCCGATACGCCGCCGGATACGATCGTCAAACTCTCGGGCGGCCGCTTCAAGGTCAGAGCCTGTCCCGGGGCCGCAGTCGATCAGAACACGCTGCCCGCCTGCGTCAGCGAAATGACCCTGATGCCGAGCGCGCGAGCCGAAGTCTGGGTCGCCTATCGTGACGCCAATGGCGGAATCACGACCGCACGGAACCGGGAGTTCGTTCTGCGGCAGAAGCAGGTCCAGATGGGCAGCGGAGACACCTGGCCGGCAGTCGATCTCGCCTCGGTGACCTTCAACCAGATCGAAAGACCGCGCCACGCCGATCGTCAGCTCAAGATCATCGGCGAGGCGCTGAAAGGCTTCAAATCGACGGGCATCTTCCGCAAAAAGGTTCCGAACGTCGAAGCGGCGGCGCTCCCCGCCGGCTGCGCCGCCCTTCCGCCCGGACACCGCCGCCGCATCTTCTTCGGCGTCGACCAGAGCGACAGCAGCTTCGGACTGGGCTACGAGCAGATCGATGAAAACGGAGATGTCGTCGCCACTCTGGACGTAAAGCAGTTCGACCCGGCCAATCCCTTCGTCTGCCTGCCGCTCGACAATGGCCAGAGACCGGCGAACGAAACCTGGGAACTCGTGAATCTCGCGACGGAGAACCATAATTTCCACATCCACCAGACCAAATTCTACCAGCTGACGGCCACGACCTCGACGCCCGACGCGAAAGGCGCCAGCCTGTTGCAGGACAATCTTCCCCTCCCCGTCGCGACGCCGAACGTCGACGTCGAGTCCCAGGGCGGCGCCTGCACCATCGCTCAGTGGCACAGTGGCGAATGTCCCTCGAATCCGGTGCTCGTCAGCATTCCCTTCCCGAAAGTCGGCGAGTTCGTCTACCACTGCCACATCCTCGAACATGAGGATGGAGGCATGATGGCGCGGATCAAGGTGGTGCCGTCGCCGCAATGATACGCGCAAACAAAAACGCGGCTGGCCCTGAAAGCCAGCCGCGTTTTTATTTCTCTTCCGCGCGTTCCCGCTTACTCGGCCTCGGCGTCAGCGGTCGCCCCGTTCAGCCCCGCCGTTTCCTGCTTCGGCGTGCGCTTGAAGGTCGATTTGCGGCCGCGCAGCGTTTGCAGAATTTTCGCGCCATTGGCGAAAGCGAGATAGATGAAGAGCGGCGGCACGGAGCCCACTGTCTTGGCGTAATCGACGACCGTTCCCCGCTTGAGCGCCAGATAGGGCGCGAGCGTAATGCCCAGCGCCACCAGCAGCGTCATGACGAAAACCAGCTCGATCAGCCCGTAATAGGGTGCAAGCGACCCATGCAGCAGCGCGCCGATCAGAAAGGCGATGAGGCCGATCGCGGCGGCCGGGAAGAAGATCTGATGCGCGATGAGCGAAATCGCCATCACGCGCTTGGCGAGCGGCCAGTCCGCTTCCCAGATCGGCAGAATGGTCTTCTGCGCCACCTGCACGAAGCCATTCGACCAGCGCCGCTGCTGGCGGCGGAAATCGCGGATGCCGTCCGGCACCTGTCCGGGGATCGGCGGCTCGGAGACGAAGAGTCCGTGCCAGCCCTTGAGTTCGGCGCGCACGGTCAGATCGAGATCCTCGCAGAGCGAATAATCCGACCAGCCGCCGGCGTCCTCGACGGTCGCGCGACGCCAGACGCCGCCGGTGCCGTTGAACTGGAACAGCCAGCCGGCGAGCGCGCGCGAACGCTGCTCGACCATGTAATGGCCGTCCTGAATGAGCCCCTGCGCGCGCGTGAGCCAGTTGGTCTCGTAATTGAGGAACTCGCAGCGCGACTGCACGAATCCCGCGCGGGGATCGGTGAGAAACAGCGGCACGGTGCGCTTCAGCCAGTTCGTCGGCGGACGGAAGTCCGCGTCGAGCATGGCGATGAACGGCTCGCTGGTGAGCGTCAGCCCATGTGCGCAGGCGCCGGCCTTGAAGCCCGAGCGGTCCGTACGCCGCACATGGTCGATGACCGTTCCGTCGGCGCGCAGCTCCTCGGCCACGGCGGCGGCGCGGGGCGTCGTCTCGTCGGTGGAGTCGTCGAGAAGCTGGATGCGCAGCCTGTCCTTCGGCCAGTCGAGCTGGGCGACGCAGCGCAGCGACTGCTCGGTGACGAGCGGCTCGTTGAAGACCGGAATCTGCAGCAGCACATGCGGCAGTTCGGCGTCGGGGATCGTCGGGGCCTCGGGATCGCGCGCGCCCCGCAGCCAGTCGTAGAGGAAGCGGCCGATGACGACGAGATAGCCCGTCCCGATTGCGACCAGGACGAGGACGCACAGATAGGCGACCGCGTCGACCAGGAACTGGAAGAGTCCGAGCAGCAAAAAGGTTATCCTTCTTCTTGCGCGGGGGGCGCCGGCTGCGCCGCGACGCGCGCGTGGACTTTGTCCTTCGCCCAGACCACACGGTCGGTCATCCAGGCGTTCACCCAGACCGCAAGCATCACAACCTCGCGGACAACGAAAACCGCAGGCGCCGCCAAGGATAACTGCCATCCTTTCGCCATGGAAAGCAATGTCTCCAGCGCGAACCATGACAGAAACGTGGCGGCAAAACCCGCAAAAGCGCTCCAGCCGATCAGCGGCGCGGCCAGCGCGCCGGCGATAACTGCCGGAAAAGCCTGGCAGATCGGCTCCAGCAGGAAGGACAGAAGCTCGTCGTTGCGCCGGATGACGCTCCAGCGCAATTGCCGTTGATAAACGTCCCCGAATTCCCGCGAACCGAGTTCCTGCCGCACCGGCCGGTGCGAAAAAACCGGGCGCTGCCCGATTCGCCGCATGGCCTTGGCCAAGGCATTATCCTCGCCCACGGTATGGGAAATGGCGTCGAAGCCGCCGGCGCGGAGGAAATCCGAGCGGCGGAACAGCATGATCTTTCCCACCCCATGCCCCTGCCCCAGGCAGGAGGCCAGAAACAGCATCCGCGCATGCGGGCCGTTGATGATCCACGGCCTCGACATGGGCGGCGAAATTGTCGAGCCTCGCGCAATAGGGGATCGCGCAGACGAGGCCGACCTCGTCGGTGAGCTGCCGCATGTGCTCCGACAGCGCGTCGGGCTCCAGAAGGACGTTGGCGTCCTTCATCAGGATCACGTCATGCCTCGCCTGCATGAAAGGCGCAAAGAGATTGTCGACCTTCGGGCTCGCCGCAAAACGCGCCGTCGACAGCAGGACGCGCGATGGGCGCTCCGGATAGCGGGCGAAGATCTCGCGCATCTTCTCGACGGCGGGCGAGTCGCGCTCGACGGCGGAAACCGTCACGTCGAACTCCGGATAATCCTGCGCGAAGGCTGATTCCTGCGTGCGCTCGAAACCCTCTTCGAGCAGCTTCACGGGCAGCACGAGAGAGACAGGCGGCTTGTCCCGCTGCGTCCCGCGTCGCGCCGCGATCCGGGGCTGGAGAATTGTGCTGGCGACCGACCAGACCAGAAGCGCCATCGCCACGACCCAATAGACCGCGGCAGCCCAGCTCAGGACGAGTTCTACGCTCACGAAACCTCGCGCTCTTTCGTTTCCGGCACTTCGACATGGAAGCGCCGCATGACGCCGTCGACGAGGCCCGACGGCAGAAGCGCGAAGAAGCGCATGGCGTAGTACATGTATTGCGGAAAGGCGATGACCGGCCGCCGCCGTTCCAGCCCCCGCTTGATGATCTGCGCGGCTTCCGTGTCCGAAATGGCGCCCGGCTGCCAGGATTTGGTGCGCGCCGACATCGGGGTTTCCACAAAGCCCGGCACGATCAGGCTCACCGCCACGCCATGAGCGGCAAGCTGTCCGCGCAGGCACCCGGCCCACATGTGAACGCTGGCCTTGGCGGCGCAATAGGCGGGCGAATAGGGCAGGCTGCGCACGCCCGCCATGGAGCCGACGATGGCGATCTGGCCCGCGCGGCGCGCGCACATGGGGGCGATAACGGGCTCGACCGTGTTGAAGACCCCATTCACATTGATCGCCATCGTAGCGCGCACGGCTTCGGGGGTTTCGACCACCTGACCCGGCGACAGGCCGGTCGCAACGCCGGCGTTGGCGACGAGAATGTCGATCGGCCGCTCGGATTGCGCGGCCTCGATCAGTTGCGCCATGACCTCGCGGTCGCGCACATCGGCGATGGCCGCATCGACCTCGGCGGCGCCGGCGGCGCGGCAGGCCTCGGCGGCGGCCTCGAGCCGTTTTTCGTCGCGGCCCATCAGACAGAGGCTCGCGCCCTCCGCCGCATAGGCGAGCGCCAGCGCGCGGCCGATGCCCGACGAGGCGCCGGTGATGAGAAGGCGTTTGGTCATGGGAGCGTCCCACGCGGGGCTGTGGCGGCCTTGCCGAAGGGCAGAATCGGGGCTTCACCGAGTGTGCGGATCGCGAGCAGGCTCCCTTTCCGCGCTACCGGGGAGAGGGCTGGGGTGAGGCGCAGAGCCGCATTCAGCATGGCTGAGGCTCCCGCCGCAGCGTCGCCTCGCCGATGATCCCCGGCGTGCGCGCCGCGCCATGCGCGAAGAGGCGCAGGAAAATCTCGCTCTCCGACACCCGCAGGACGCGCCCCGACAGCGTCACCGTCTCCCCGCGCAGGATCGGCTGGATGAATTTCGCGGAGAGCCCGACGAGCGTGAGATCGTCGCGCCAGGCTTTCAGCATCGGTTCGAAAGCGGCGAGAAGTTTCATGCCGTGCACCGGCGGCGCCGACAGGCCGATTTTCATGGCCAGCGCATCGTCGAGATGCAGCGGATTGTCGTCGCCCGAAACCGCCGCATAGCGCTGCAGCGCCGCCGCGTCGAAGGGACCGATGACCGTCTCCGGCAGCTTGTCGCCCACTTTGATGTCGCCGCTCATGCCGCGGCTCCAAATCCCGCGCGCGGAACGAGGCGCAGCATGGTCTCGCTGCGCGCGACGGGCGCGCCGTCAATGGACGCGATGCTCGCGTCGAGGATCAGTCGCGGCGGCGTTTCCTCACGGCGCAGCGTGACAGTCACGTCATATTCGGCGCCCGCGCGAAGCGGCGACGAAAATGAAAAACTCTGCGACTCGTGCACCGGAACGACCTCCGCCGCCGCGCAGAAATCGCGCACGGGATCGAAGAGTTTCGGATCGGCGATCCAGATGGCGGGATAGGACAGCGGCACGCTCTTTTCATCGGCGCCGATCTCGCGCGCAAAAGCCGCGGCGCGGTCGGGATCGACGCGAAAACGAAACGGCCCGAGGATCGACGGCGCGTCAGGCATGGCGCACGACCAGAACGGCGTTGATGCCGCCGAAGGCGAAGGAGTTGGAGATCGCCGCCTCGATCCGATGCGGGCGCGCCTCGTTCGGCACGGCGTTGATCGGGCAGCTCGGGTCGAATTCGAGAAAGTTGATCGTCGGCGGCGTAATCTGCGAACGCAACGCTTCGATCGTGATCGCAAGCTCCAGCCCGCCGCTCGCGCCGAGCGCATGGCCATGGATCGGCTTCGTCGACGAAACCGGAACCTCGCGCCCGTAATTGCCGAAGACGCGCAGGATCGCCTCGGACTCGGTGATGTCGTTGGCGTGCGTCGCCGTGCCATGGGCGTTGATGTAATGCACATCCTGCGGCGCGAGCCCGGCGTCTTCGAGCGCCATGGCGACGCAGCTCGACGCCCCGTCGAGATCGGGCCGCACAGGGTCCTTGGCGTCGCTCGTCGTGCCATAGCCCGCGAGTTCGCACAGCGGCTCATGGCCGCGCGCGCGCGCTGCTTCCGCCGTCTCCAGGATGAACACCGCCGCGCCCTCGCCGAGCGACATGCCGTTGCGGCCTTTGGAAAAGGGGCGGCAGAGATTGGGCGTCATCACCCGCAGGCCTTCCCAGGCGCGGATGGTGGCGTTGATGACGCAGGCCTCCGCGCCGCCGACGATGGCGCGATCCACCATCCCCGAACGGATCATCTGCATGCCGATGCCGACCGACTGGCTCGCCGAGGAGCAGGCGCTCCCCACGGCGAAGGTCGGCCCCAGCGCGGAGAAACGCGCGCCCAGCGTCGTCGGCATGGCGCTGGGGATGAGCTTGGGAACGCTCAGCGTCTCGGGCCGGGTCTTCTCGACGTAATATTTGTAGATGCCGTCCTCGATGGTCGTCATCCCGCCGATGCCGGTGCCCATGATCACGGCGGTGCGCGGGCCGGCGATGTCCTTGCGGCCGAAACCGGCCTGCGCCATCGCCTCGTCGGCCGCGACCACGGCGAATTGCGTGAAGGGATCGCAGAAAGGGAGGACGTTGGACTCGATGTAAGCCGCCGGGTCGAAATTCGGGGACTTGCGCGGCGATCTTGATGCGCCCGTCATAGGGGCGCTCGGTCTTCAACGCGCGGATCTGGGCGACGCCGTCGCGCGCGGCTTCCCAGAGCTTGCGCGCTCCGACGCCCGAGGCGCAGACCGCGCCCATCCCCGAGACGACGACGCGGCGTCCCCGGTCAACCCGCGAAACGGCCATTTACTGGGTCTCGCGCTCTTTCTGGATATGCTCGGCAATGGCGTCGATCAGGCTTTCAACCGTCTTGGCCTCCTGGAGCGAACCGTCCATGGGGATATAGACGTTGAATTTCTCTTCGAGCGCCGTGAGGATCATCACGATGTCCACCGATTTGAGGTCCAGGCTTTCGATGGTGGCGTCTGGCGTCACCTTGCTACGGTCGACCATGCCCTCGGAAGCGATGACCTCGATAATCTCTTCCTTGAGCTTGGCAATGTCCTGAGCAGTATCAGTCACGAAATACCTCCATTCAAGGGGCTCTCACGGTCCCGCGGGGCGCGGGCCTTCGCGCGCAGTGGGTTGGACGCGGCGCATCGACGCAGGCAAACGGCTCTCGCGCCGGCGCTTTCCCGCCCAGCGCGGGCGATGCGCCTTGGTTACGGGTTTTGGCGCGGAAAATAAAGCCCAGGGGTCGCTGCGGCCCTGACGGATCGCCGTTGCGGCGCAGCGACCGCTTCCCTGAGGCGGCGCTTCGTGGCAAAAGGCGCGCGAAACATGAGGGGTCAGGTCCAAATGAGCGCCAATGAGACTGCCATCGCCGGGGTTTTTCCACAGCCGACCGAAGATCAGTGGCTCAAGCTCGTCGATAAGGCGCTGAAGGGCGGCTCCTTCGACCAGCTCGTCTCCAAAACCTATGACGGCGCCGCCATCGCCCCGCTCTACCCTCGCGCGAAGGTCGAGGCGCCGCGCGCCCTGCGCCGCACGCCCGGCCGCTGGGCGATTCTCGGGCGCGTCGATCTGGCCGATGCGGACGCCGCCAATAAACTTGCGCTCGAAGACCTCGACGGCGGCGCCGACGGCCTGCATATCGTCTTCGCCGGCTCGCAGGGCGCCTATGGCGCGGGTCTGACCAGCGACAGCGGCGAGACCATCGCCCATCTTCTGGAAAACATCCGGCTGGACTACGGCATTCCGGTCCTGATCGACGCCTCGCCGCGCGCGCCGAACGCCGCCGCGGCGATCATGCGCTACGTCGACAGCCACCATATCGAGCCGTCGATCACCCGTATTTCCTTCGGCCTCGATCCGCTCGGCCTTCAGGCCCTGCACGGCTTCGCCCCAGCCCCGTGGGCGCAGGGCGCGAAAACCTTTGCCGAAAGCGCGGGCTCGATCGCCAGGGCCGGCTACAGCGCCGGCGTGGTCGTCGCCGACGCCCGCGTCATCCATGCGGCGGGCGGTTCGGAAACTCAGGAGCTCGCCTTCGCGCTGGCGGCGGCGGTCGCCTATCTGCGCGCGCTGACCGACAATGGTCTCGACGTCGAGACCGCCCGCGGGCTGATTGCGCTGCGCTTCGCCGCCGACGCGGACGAATTCCTCGGCGTCGCGAAATTCCGGGCCGCGCGTCGACTTTGGGCGCGCGTCGAAGAGGCCTGCGGGCTCGCGCCGAAGCCGGCGCTGATCTTTGCGGAGACGGCGTGGCGGACCATGTCCCGCCGCGATCCGTGGAACAACATCCTGCGCGGCACGCTCGCGACCTTCTCGGCGGCCGTCGGCGGCGCCGACACGATCACCGTCCTGCCCTTCACGCAGGCAAGCGGCGCGGCCGACGGCTTCGCGCGGCGCCTCGCCCGCGACACGCAGCTCGTGCTGCAGGATGAGTCTCACATCGACGTCGTGGACGATCCGACCAGCGGCGCCGGGGGTTTCGAGGCGCTGACGCAGGAGCTTTGCGAGCGCGCCTGGACCGCCTTTCAGGAAATCGAGGCCGAGGGCGGCCTGCCGGCCGCGCTGGAAAAAGGGGCTTTCCAGGGCCGCGTCGCCGCGACGGCCGGCGAGCGCGCAAAGAAGGTCGCGCGCGCACGGGAGAAGGTCATCGGCGCCAATGAATTCCCGGACATCCACGAAAAGCCGCTCGACGTGGCCGAGCCCTTCGACGCCGCGCGCCAGACCGCCGCGGCGCCCGCCGGCGCGCTGAAGACCGCGGCGCTGTCGCCGCGCCGTCTTGCCGAGCCCTTCGAGAGGCTGCGCGATGAATCCGATGCGTTTGCCCAGAAAAGCGGCAATCGCCCGAAAGTGTTTCTCGCCAATCTCGGCTCGGTCGCGGCCTTCACCGCCCGCGCGAATTTCGCCAAGAACTTCTTCGAGGCCGGCGGGATAGAGGCTGTTTTCGGACCCGAGACCGAGTCGACCAGCGACCTCGTGGCCGCCTTCCGCGACTCTGGCGCAAAACTCGCTTGCCTGTGCTCGTCCGACCGGATCTACGCGGACGTCGCCGAGACCGCCGCCATCGCCCTGCGGGGCGCGGGCGCGAAGCTCTATTCGGCGGGTCGACCGGGCGATCTGGAGGAGGCGCTGCGCAAGGCCGGCGTCACGGACTTCATCTTCGTCGGCTGCGACATGTATGACGTGCTGCAGCGGGCGCTCGGGGAGGCAAAATGAGGTTTTGGGCGTTGACGCTCGCTGCGACCGTCGCGGCGAGTGGGGCTCTGGGGAAACACTCTCACGGCAAGCACCTCAAACAGGCCGCGCAGGCGCCGCAAGCGGCGGCGTATCGCGATCCCAATGGAACCTGGACGGTCGAAGCGTCGACCACGGTGGGCTCTTGTCCGTCCCTGATCCCGTCGTCCCTCACACTCGCCGACAACAAGATCGCCAGCGGCGGCGGCGCCAATGTGCAGGTCTGGGGCTATCTCGACGAGGAGGGCAATATCGTCGCCCGCTTCACCGGCGAAGGCGAGCACGTCGCCCGATTCCACGGAACGCTGAAGGGCGGCAAGGGTTCTGGCGCCTGGTCCTCCTCAACCGACATGTGCGGCGGCAACTGGCGCGCCGCGCAGGACTGAACTCCCGCCGGCCCTCCACGAAAAGGCCGCAGGCCACGGCGACGATAAATCGTAACGGCGAGGCGATCAGGCTAAGGTCTGGCTTCGGCCTTACCGACTAGGAGCGTGCCGATGGAAAACCTCAAAGCGCTCGCCGCCTATCTGAAACCCCGTCTGGTCGCCGCATTCTGGTTCACGCTCGCGATCATCTTCCTGATCGAAAGCTGGATTTGGGATCACGTGAAGGAGTGGCTGCGGCTGCTCGAACGCGCTCTCGGCCTCGAACGCTTCGAGCCCTGGCTCCAGAACATCGTCGCGCGCCTCTCGCCGCAAATGACGCTCGCGATTTTCGCCGTTCCCATGATCGGCGTGCTGCCATTCAAGATCGCCGCCTTCGCGCTGCTTGCGAACGGTCACGTCGTCATGGGCGTGATCTTCATCTTTCTGGTCAAGTCGCTGACGCTTGGCGTGGAGGCGTTTCTTTTCGATATCTGCCGCGACAAGCTTTTGCAGATGGAATGGTTTGCGGGCCTCTATTCAGTGGTTCTCGACATCCGCGCATGGTCGTCGATGCTGGTGAAACCCCTGAAATTGCAGGCGCTGGCGGCATCGAGCCGCGTCCGCGACCGCGCCCTCGTCTTCATGAGCGAAGATGGCGGCGAGCTGAAACGGCGCATCGCAAATCTGCGGGACGCCGTCAGACAAAGAACGAGAAGCTGAGACGTTATTCGCAGATTGCGTAGCCGAAGCAGAAGTCCTCATCGGTGTCCGAAGGCTTGAAAAACGAGCCGGCGCTCGCGAAGCTCGCCGCCAGCAAAAAAAGAATGACCGCAAAAAGTCTCGACTTTCGCATCGTGTTTTCCCCCGCCCTGTCGCCCAAAAAGCGTTTGGTTTTTCAAATTCGACGTCCACCCAACGTCTCGGCGGGATAACGCCGTGCCGCCGCAGCCGTTCCTGAATAATCGCCAAGTTTAGGAATTTTTTTAGGGACAACGACCCCTTACAAAACAAAGAACCCTTCCTTGGCGTTAGCAAGGAAGGGTTCGACTGCTTTGATTTCCGTTGTTTAGATCACAACAACCTTGGTGCCGACCTTCACGCGATTGTAAAGGTCGATCGCGTCGATGTCGCGCATGCGGATGCAGCCCGAAGAAACGCCCTGACCGATCTTCTCCGGCTCATTGGTGCCGTGAATGCGATACAGCGTGTCCTTGCCGTCCTGATAGAGATAGAGGGCGCGCGAACCGAGCGGATTGTCGGGTCCACCGGGCAGACCGCCGGCGTCGGCGGTCGGCTGCAGATGCGGCCAACGCTCGAGCATGTCCTTCGGCGGAATCCAGCGCGGCCATTCCTGCATGGCGCCGACATAGGCGCGGCCCGTCCAGCCCATGGCGTCCTGGCCGGTGGCGACGCCGTAACGCACGGCCTTTCCGCCCGGCATGATGTAGTACAGGTAGTGAGCATGCGAGTCGACGACGATCGAGCCCACCGGCTCGTTCGACTTGTAATCGACAAGGTAGCGCTCGAATTCGGAGCTTATCTGAGCTTTCGGCGCCAGCGCGAGAAATTCGGCGTCACGAGCGGAGAGCCTGGGATCAGGAAGACGCGCGCCGCCGTTGCAGCCTGCAACAGCAAGCGCGACCAGCGATAACGCAACTAGGTTCCACAGCTTCATCACGAACTCCTTTCCGCCGCGAATATTCAAAAGTTGAGATTTGCTTACCACGAACTTGCCCGACTGAATCCGCTTCAGAGGCGCGACAGTGGCGAAATTCTCGCGGTGTTGCGGGGGCGCCACGGCCAAGATCGGGGCTCCTCGCGTGGTTTCAGGCCGATTTCATCCGTTTGACTTCCATTTTTCATAGACATGGGCGAAAACCGACCCAATAAAATCTGGGACGCCGCGAGTCGCGGCCGATTAAGCGTCGGGCTGGTGAAAACCCTTCTCTTCACGCATGCAAGCGGCCTCCTTCACGAAATGGGCCCGGGTCACCCCGAGCGCCCGGACCGGCTGCGCGCCATCGAGCGCGAACTCGAGTCGGAAGCGTTCCAGTTCCTTACGCGCGTCGAGGCGCCGCTCGCGCCGATAGAAGCGCTCAAGCGCGTCCATCCGGAAAGTTATCTCGCCGCGCTGGAAGAAGCGCAGCCGCGCGAGGCCTATGCCGCGCTCGACAGCGATACGGTCATGTGCCCCAGGACGCTCGAAGCCGTCTGGCGTTCTGCGGGCGGCGCCGTCGCCGCTGTCGACGAAGTGATGCGCGGCGAAGCCGACACGGCCTTCGTCGCAACGCGCCCGCCCGGCCATCACGCGGGCGTGCGCAATCCGATGGGCTTCTGCTTTGTCAACAACGTCGCCATCGCCGCGCGTCACGCCCAGGCGACGCATGGCGCCGAGCGCGTCGCCATCGTCGATTTCGACGTGCATCATGGCAATGGCACGCAGGATATTTTCTGGTCCGACGGCAGCGTGCTGTTCTGCTCCACCCATCAGGCGCCCTTCTATCCCGGCACCGGCGGGCCGAACGAGACAGGCGAATGCGGCACGATCGTCAATGCGCCGCTGCGGGCGGGCGCGGCGGGCGACGCCTTTCATGAGGCGCTGGCGGAACGAATTTTACCGCGCCTGCTCGACTTCGGTCCGGATCTGATCCTGATCTCGGCGGGCTTCGACGCCCATGAGCGCGACCCGCTCGGAGGGCTGCGCCTGACCGAGCAGGATTTCAGCGAGGCGACCAAGCGGCTGATGGACATCGCCGACAGGAAATGCGGCGGCCGCATCGTGTCGCTGCTGGAGGGCGGCTACGATCTCGAAGGCTTGAGCAGAAGCGTGGCCGCCCATGTGAAGGCGCTGATGGGCGCCTGACGGCTCTTAAAGGCAAAAGCCGCGAGAGGGGTCTCGCGGCTTTTGGAAAGGCTCGGTATTTTCGACGTTTAGCCCTGACGGGCCTTGTAGCGCTTCTGGACCTTGTTGATCACGTAGACGCGGCCCTTGCGGCGCACGATCTGGTTGTCGCGATGGCGCGAGCGCAGGGACTTGAGCGAGTTGCGGACTTTCATCTTCTTATCCTCGGCAATAGGTGGACGGCCGGGATGACGCCCAGCGCTTTCGTTGGCGACGCCTATGCCAAATTTCCGGCCGGCGATCAAGTGGCGAGGCGGGCCTAGAACAGGATATTGGCAAAAACTCTCAGATTCCGGCCGGGCAGCAATACCTCATCCTTGCGGAAGGAGGCGCTGTTCCGCATGTCCGCATTGAGGAGATTGTTGGCCGAGAGGCCGATGGTCATTTCGCGACCGAGCGGATCGCCGGGGCCGAAGATCAACCGGTAGGAGAGCTCGGCCTTGAGCTGATCATACCCCTTCGTCGGGGTTTCGCCCGTCGCCGAGATATTGTTCTGCGAGAAGGCGTGCAGCAGATTGATCCGCGCGAGCCAATTGGCGTCGCGCCAGAAAAGCCCGCCGCCGAGCCTCGCGGGCGGAATACGGGGCGCATTTCCCCCGCCCGTAAAGCTCGCCCGCACGATGTCGCCCTGATTTTCGACCCCGACGGTTCCGCCCGCGAGCGGGGCGAGGTCGAGCTGGCTCTGAAATTCGCCGCCGCGGAAGACGGCGTTGCGCTGGGCGTAGAAGGCCTGCGCCAGATCGCCGCCGCCGCCCAAAGGCGTGCAGCTTGCAAAACTTGTCTCGCAAGTCTCGCCGGTCAGATTGCGAAAGATGAAATTGTCGAAGGCCGTGTAGAACAGGCTCGCTTCGAAGCGGAGCGGCCCCGGCGCGCGGCGCAGGCCGATTTCGATCGTCTTTGCGCCTTCGATCTTCAGATTTGGGTCGCCAATGTCGAAGGTTCCGGTGGCGTCGTGCGGGCCGCGCGAGAAAAGCTCCGCCGCGCGCGGCGCGCGCTGCACATATTGCGCGTTGAGGCTCGCGACCATCTCCCACGGCAGGTTTTGCAGAAAGCCCAAAGCCCCGCTTGCCGGGATGAACTTGCGGTCGCGGGGGAGGGAGAAGCCGGGATCGACAGCCATATCCGGCATGGAGCCCGTCGCCTGCGCATATTCCAAACGACCCGCGACCTGTATGCGCTGCGCGTCGTTGAAGGCCAGTTCATTGAACACGAAGCCGGCGACGGTTCTGGTGCGGTTCGGGTCGAAGAGTCCGCCTTCCAGCCCCGGCGCCGTCAGAAACTGATGCGTCCCCTGAAACCCGAAGGAGGTTTTCAGCGTCCCGATTTCCAGCGAAACCGGCTTGAGGAGCGTTTCCACGCGCGCCTCCAGATCCTGGCTCGTGAAGGTCTGCTGGACGCCGTCCACACCTTCGTTGATTCCCAGTTCGTTGTGCCTGTAATCGCCGAGCCCGAACCAGAATCGGATTTTGTCGACCACGTCGGACCGAGGCCGCAGTTCGCCCTTGCTGGCGATGCGGGTCTGCCGCATGTCGATTTGCGTATTCGACGCCGTCGGCTCGACGCCGGGAATGTGATAGCGGCTGTAGAACTGCGTCACCGAGACGCCGACATAGCCCGCGTCGAACAGATAGGTTCCGCCAAGCGAGGCCGACCCCATGCGCATGGCGGAATTGGGCTGACGGCCGAAAACCGGCGGCGGCGGCTCGGGTGGCGTGAGATAGGGATAGGCGGGGATCGCATAGTCGCTGGCGCGCCGGCCCGTTACATCCGCGTGCATGAGAAAATTGCCGTGACCGGCGTCGACAAGCGTCGAATTTTCGAGCGCGCTGTCGACGGTCGAGACCGCGGCGCGCGTTTCGAGCGTCGCGCAGCCCCTGTCGCGAAAAACAACGGAGTCCGCGCAGGGCGGATGGTCGGGAATGCGGTTGTTTTCGACGCTGACCACGCCGCCCATAGCGGCAGGCCCCCAGCGCAGGGTCGCCGGGCCGCGAATGACCTCGACGAGGTTGGCGCCGAGCGGATCGAGCGGCACGCCGTGATCCTCGCCCAGTTCCGACACGCCGCTCGCGCCGACGCCGTTCTCCTGAATGCGCACCCTGTAATTGTCGAGGCCGCGAATGATCGGCCGGCTCGCGGCGCCCGGCGCGTAGCTCGATCCGGTGACGCCCGGCTTGTCGAAAAGCAGATCGCCCAGCGTCGACCCGGGCAAGCGGCGTAATTCTTCCCGCGGGACGATCAGAACGGTGGCGAAGCGGTCTGCTGCGACCGGGAGTTCCCCCAGCGGCGCGGGCGCGACAGCAGCGACGGCGGGCGGGACCATGTTGCGCGGCGCGGCGGCGGGGCGGCGCGTCTGCGCAACCTTTGTCGCAACGGCGCGGCGGGGCGCGGCGCCCACGCTGATCGACGGCAGAGCCTGCTGCGCCTCTGTAGGGGTCGGGACCGCGGCTATCCCCGTCGTCACGAGGAGCGCGGCGCACAGAATGACGGGCCGTTGAAGACACAGGAGCAAGGGACCGACCGATGTAATGTTATAACATGGTGTGTTATAACATTACACCCGCCATTCGTCAACAGCTGAGCTCAAGGGCCTTGAATTTCTCCCATCCGGCCGCCCGCAGCTTGCAGGCCGGGCACTCGCCGCAGCCGTAGCCCCATTCGAAGCGTTTATCGCGCTCGCCGAGGTAGCAGGTGTGGCTTTCCTCGATGACCAAGTCCACGAGTTGCGCGCCGCCGAGTTCCTTCGCGAGGCCCCAGGTCGCCGCCTTGTCGAGCCACATCAGCGGGGTGTGTATCTCGAACGGCGCCGCCATGCCGAGCCGCAGCGCATGGTTCATGGCGCGCATGGTTTCGTGGCGGCAGTCGGGGTAGCCGGAATAATCCGTCTCGCACATGCCGCCGACGAGATCGACGACGCCCCGGCGATAGGCGAGCGCGGCCGCGAAAGTGAGGAAAAGGAGATTGCGCCCCGGCACGAAAGTGTTGGGCAATCCGTCGTCGCGCAGGGCAATCTCGGCCTCGCGCGTCAGAGCAGTGTCGGAAATGGCGCCGAGCGCCTCGATCGCGATCGTATGGTCATCGCCCAGCCGCGCGCGCCAGTCGGAAGAGATATCCGACAGCTTTGCGCGCAAAACCTTGCGCTGTTCGAGTTCGACACGATGGCGCTGGCCGTAATCGAATCCGACCGTTTCGACGCGGGCGAAGCGCGAAAGCGCCCAGGCGAGGCAGGTTGTGGAGTCCTGCCCGCCTGAAAACAGCACAAGCGCCGAGGAATTTGATGGAGGGGGAGCGAGGGGCGTCGTCATGGGACGACCCTAAAACTGTTTGAGCCGGAGTGAAATCCGGCAAACAGAAATTACGGCCGGCTTTACGCGGCCGGCCGGCGGGTCGCGTCCCCGCCGGGCGTTTCGAATTTCGGCAAGGCGTTCATCACGCGCTGCGGCGGGAAAACGACGACCGCCTGCGTCCCCTCGCGCACCCTGGATTTGAGCATGAACTGCCCGCCATGAAGGTCGATGAGACCTTTCACGATCGGCAGGCCGAGTCCCGTCCCCTCGTCGGCGTTTTTCTGCGCGAGCGAACCGCGGCCGAAGGGCGACATGACGACCGCGATTTCCTCTTCCGGAATGCCGGGACCGGTGTCCGTAACGGCGATATACTGCCCGCCCTTGCTGGTCCAGCCGACCTTGAGCGTCACCTGCCCGCCCTGCGGGGTGAATTTGATGGCGTTGGTGAGCAGATTGAGCAGGATCTGGCGCACGGCGCGTTCATCCGCCCATATGCGCGGCAAGCTGGGCTCGACCGACTCGATGACGCGGATGTCGCGCTTCTCCGCGCGAAGCTTCAGGAGATGCCGGCAATCCTGGGCGACATTCACCAGCGAAACGCTTTCCTCCTTCAATTCGTAGCGACCGGCCTCGACGCGCGACAGATCCAGAATTTCGTTGATGAGCATCAGGAGGTGCTGGCCGCTCGAATGGATGTCGTTGGAATAGTCGCGATAGGAAGAACTCGAATGCGGTCCGAACAATTCGCCTTTCAGCACTTCCGAGAAGCCCAGGATCGCATTGAGCGGCGTGCGCAATTCATGGCTCATCGTGGCGAGAAAGCGCGACTTGGCGAGATTGGCCTCTTCGGCGCGCCGGCGCGCCTCGTCCGAATTGGCCTTCGCCTGTTCGAGCTCGGCGATGAGCTCGTTCTTTTCGGAGCGGAAGAACAGACCTTCCGACGAAAGCTCGTGAAATCGTCGCGCCAGCGCGAAGAAGAAGACCTGCGCCACGGCCACCAGAGCGAGCTGGGTGACGAGCGTTTCGCCGACATCGCGATTGACATAGGCGAGATAGGCGACCGCCGTCAGCGAACTCGGCAAAATCGCCGCATAGACCGCCGCCGGGATCGTCGCCGTGACCATCGTGTTGAAGGCCGAGGACACCAGCAGCATGACGATGACGAAGGTGCGCGCGTTCGGGTCCTTCGCGCCCGCCAGCAGCGCCGCGAATGCGGCCCAGACAATCCCGTGAACGAGTTCCGTCGCGACGAATTTCGCGCGCCAGTCCTTGACGGCTACTCTGGCGTCGTCCTGCCGTCCGAGCCACCTCACGACCGCGTAGCACAGGAAGAGACTCCCGGACGCCGTGGCCATCCACATGGCGATCCGTTCCGCGGGAACCCAGAAGACGGCGAGAAAGCCCATGATCAGAATAAGGAGGATCGCCGCCGGCGCCGAGCGGCTGCGCGTCTCTATGTAGGCGCGCAGAAGTTCGATATCGGCGCCTCTGTGACCGGTGTCGGAAGTCGTGAGGCGCTCGCGCGCCTGACGCACGCGCGCCCCCAGACGACGCTTCTGCGTCGCTGTTCGCGGATCGACGCCGCGACCGCGCTCTATCATCTCGGCGGTGACTTCACTCATACTCGGTAGCGCACAAAATCCAGCTAATACACGTGACCCTCACAATCTCCCGGAAACATTAACAGCGCCCTCACAAAATCGTTTGGTTTGAACGGGCTAGCGGGAAGGTATAGGATGGCCCATGCTCCTCTACGATAGGCCGAATGCGCCTAACCCAAGACGGGTTCGTATCTTTCTTGCCGAGAAGGGTGTCGCTGTCGAAAGGCGCGAAATCGATCTCATGGCGCTCGAGCACAAGGGCGCCGAATTCGCCGCGATCAATCCGCTTCAATGCGTTCCGGCGCTCGTTCTCGACGACGGCGCGGTCTTGACGGAATCCGTCGCCATTTGCCGTTATATCGAGAGCCTCCATCCCGAGCCGCCGCTGTTCGGGCGAAGCGGGCGCGAACAGGCGTTCGTCGAAATGTGGCAACGCCGCATGGAGTTTCAGCTTTTCATGCCGGTGGCCCATGCGTTCCGCCACAGCCATCCGCGCATGGCCGTTCTGGAGCAGCCGCAAATCCCGCAATTCGCCGAGGTCCAGCGCGCGCGGGCCGTCGACGCCCTCCAATGGCTCGACGGCGAACTCGCGGGGCGCCGTCACGTCGCCGGCGAGGAGTTCACCATCGCCGACATTACCGCTTTCGTCGCTCTGGAGTTGACAGGGCGCGCGCGCGTTCCCGTATCCGGGGAGCTCGCCCATCTGGCCCGCTGGCGGGCGGAGGTCGCCGCGCGGCCGGGCGTCGCGGCGGTGGCATGACGCGCGCGGCGGAGAAGCGGCTGGAGGCGCTGGCCGCGGAGATTCGCGCCTGCCGGGCCTGCAGCGACAGCCCGAAGCCGCTGCCGCATGCGCCGCGCCCTGTGCTTCGCGTTTCGACCTCGGCGCGGCTGCTCCTGGCGAGCCAGGCCCCCGGCAATCTGGTCAATCAGACGGGGATTCCGTTCAACGACCCCTCGGGAGACCGGCTGCGCGCCTGGATGGGGGTCGACCGCGACACTTTTTATGACGTCTCGCGGATCGCCATTGCGCCAATGGGCTTCTGCTTTCCGGGAAATGACGCCGCCGGGGGCGATCTGCCGCCCCGTTCCGAATGTCGAAAGCTCTGGCACGACAGGCTGTTCGCCGCCATGCCGCGAATCGAGACCGTGCTCGCCATCGGCCGCTATGCGCAGGACTATCATTTTGCGCGGCTGGGCCATGATCTCGCAAAGGGCGCCAGCGTCTCCGCGACGGTCGCCCGCTGGCGCGAGTTTCAAGGCGCAAGACCCCTTGTTTTCCCGCTGCCGCACCCGTCCTGGCGCAACACGGGCTGGCTGAAAAAGAACCCTTGGTTCGAAGCGGAGGTTCTCCCCGCGCTTCGCGCCGAGGTCGCGCGGCTGACCCAATCCGGCGACTGAGCGCTCACCCCCGCCCGCGATAGGGCGGCACGCCCTGATCCGGCAGCCATAGCCCCTCCGGCGCCGCGCCGGTCTGCCAGAACACGTCGATCGGGATGCCGCCGCGCGGATACCAGTAGCCGCCGATGCGCAGCCATTTCGGCTTCATGGCGGCGACGAGGTCGCGCCCGATCCGCAGCGTGCAGTCCTCGTGAAAGGCGCCGTGATTGCGGAAGCTTCCCAGATAGAGCTTCAGCGCCTTGGATTCGACGAGCCACTCATCCGGCACATAGTCGATGACGATATGGGCGAAGTCCGGCTGGCCGGTGACCGGGCACAGCGAGGTGAATTCCGGCGCTGTGAAGCGCACGAGATAAACCGCGTCCCTGTGCGGATTGGGCACGAGGTCGAGTTCGGCGACATCCGGCGAAGCGGGCAGCGCGGTCTGCTTGCCGAGAAGCGCCGCGCCCTCATGGATCTTGGTCATGGGGCCTTAAAGATAACGCCGCGCCCCGCCCGTCAAGCGAGCTTAGGGATCGCGGTCGTCCGCGCATTCGCCGGTGCGCAGCGTGATCGGATGCGCGGTCATCCAGCCGGACAGGAAACGATTTCCGTCCGTCTTCAGCGCCGCCTGCATTTCGGCGCGGATGATCTCGAGCCATCTCTGTCGGCGGTCGGGCGTGTTCATCTCCGCCGGCACGCCGAGATCGATTGCCTTCACCGCGAATTGATAGGGCATGGTGTGCCAGAAGGCGACCGCGCCGCCGCCGGCCATGGCCTCGACACCGGATTCGGACAGGCGCGCGAGCTTTTCCTGCTCCGGGACCGGCACGGCGTCCGCCTTGCCGTTCTGCGGCGTGGCGACGACCACGCCGTTACGATAGAAAAGGTTGGTCACAGTCCCCTTGCGCTCCGCCGCCAGATTGCCGCCGATCACGAAAGTGGCGTTCGACTTCTCCACCGCGCATTTCAGCATGCGGTCGAAACAGGCGGCCACCCCGGACATATGCGCGGCGCAGCCGGTCTCGATCCATTTGGCCATGGTCTCGGGCTTGACGTCGAGGATGTAGGCGACGCCCCCCGGATAGTCGCAGCGCTGGACCAGCGCCGCAGGCCAGCCGTCGAAATCTTCCGTGACCGGGGCGCAGGTTCCGGCCCGCACGGGCGATTTGTCGAAGGCGGCCTTCACCGCCGCGACATGCTCGGGCGTCTGCGCGGCCGCGCTCTGGCACGCCGCGACGAGCGCCGCCACGGCGAGCGCCCGCTTCCTCCTGCTGAAAGCCATTTTCCTCTCCCGACTGTTTTTTCCGGTCGCGGGCGGACGCAATCCAGTCCGCCCGCGACCTTTTGTCTTGATAAAGCTCAAGGTAACGGCGCCCGGGCGTCCGTCAACCGCTCTCCCGGCGGCCGCATCGCCGAAATGAGGCATAACGGGCGCCCCGAGGCTTTCCCGCGCCGGCTAATAGGGCTAAAAGGCGGCGCTGCTCCGCGCCGCGTCAAAAAGAGGCCCTTCAATGACCGAGATCATCGACATCCACGCCCGTGAAATTCTCGATTCGCGCGGGAATCCGACCGTTGAGGTCGATGTGACGCTCGAAGACGGGTCTTTCGGCCGCGCGGCGGTCCCCTCCGGCGCCTCGACCGGCGCCCATGAGGCTGTCGAAAAGCGCGATGGCGACGCGGAGCGTTACCTCGGCAAGGGCGTGCTTCAGGCGGTCGACAATGTGAACGACGAAATCGCCGGCGCCCTGCTCGGCCTCGACGCCGAGGATCAGGTCGGCATCGACCAGACGATGATCAAGCTCGACGGCACGCCGAACAAGGCGCGTCTGGGCGCGAACGCCATTCTCGGCGTCTCGCTCGCCGTCGCCAAGGCCGCCGCCGAAGCCTCGGCGCTGCCGCTCTATCGCTATATCGGCGGCACGCAGGCGCGCGTCCTGCCGACGCCGATGATGAACATCGTCAATGGCGGCGTCCATGCCGACAACCCCATCGACTTCCAGGAATTCATGATCATGCCGACCGGCGCGGAAAACGTCCGCGACGCGATCCGCTGGGGCGCCGAAATCTTCCACACGCTGAAGAGCGCGCTGAAGAAGGCCGGCCACTCCACCTCGGTCGGCGACGAGGGCGGCTTTGCGCCGAACCTCCCCTCCGCCGAAGCCGCGCTCGACTTCGTCATGAAGGCGATCGAGACGGCCGGTTTCAAGCCGGGCGTCGACGTGCATCTCGCCGCCGACTGCGCCGCGACGGAGTTCTTCAAGGACGGCAAATATGTCTATGAAGGCGAGGGCGTGACGCGCACGATCGACGAGCAGGTCGCCTATCTCAAGAAGCTGTCCGAGGCCTATCCGATCGTCTCCATCGAGGACGGCATGTCCGAGGACGATTGGGAGGGCTGGAAGAAGCTCACCGACGCCATCGGCAAGAAGGTGCAGATCGTCGGCGACGATCTCTTCGTGACCAACGTCACGCGCCTGTCGCAGGGCATCAAGACCGGCACGGCCAATTCGATCCTGGTGAAGGTCAATCAGATCGGCTCGCTTACCGAGACGATCTCGGCGGTCGATATGGCGCATCGGGCCGGCTATACGACCGTGATGTCGCATCGCTCCGGCGAGACGGAGGATTCGACCATCGCCGATCTCGCGGTCGCGCTGAACTGCGGTCAGATCAAGACCGGCTCGCTCGCCCGCTCGGACCGCACCGCCAAATACAACCAGCTCATCCGCATCGAGGAAGAGCTGGGCGACGCCGCCATCTACGCCGGCAAGAGCGCGCTGAAGGCGCTGGCCTGATCGCGAGCCGCGATCTTCGTGCTCGAAATCCCTCCCCTTTACGGGGAGGGTGACGAGCGCAGCGAGCCGGGTGGGGTCCGGCCTCGCATTCGCTCATGCGGCTATACCCCACCCGACCCGGCTTCGCCGGGCTGCCCTCCCCGTAAAGGGGAGGGATTTTTGTGACCGAGCTGCGGCCCTGAAGCTATGACCATGGAAAAAACCTTCGACCCCCGCTCCATCGAGAGCCGCATCCGCCAGACATGGGAAGACGCGCAGGCGTTTCGCGCCGGGCGCCCCGAGCGCGCGACAGCCGCGCCCTATTCCATCGTCATCCCGCCGCCGAACGTCACCGGCAGCCTGCACATGGGCCATGCGCTCAATAATACGCTGCAGGATATTCTCGTGCGCTATCACCGCATGAAGGGCGAGGACGTGCTCTGGCAGCCGGGCACGGATCACGCCGGCATCGCCACGCAGATGGTGGTCGAGCGCCAGCTCATGGAGCGGCAGGAGCCGGGCCGCCGCGAGATGGGTCGCGAGAAATTTCTGGAACGCGTCTGGGAATGGAAGGCCGAATCCGGCGGCAAGATCGTCGAGCAGCTGAAGCGGCTGGGCGCCTCCTGCGACTGGTCGCGCGAGCGCTTCACGCTGGATGAGGGCCTGTCGCGCGCGGTGGCGAAGGTCTTCGTGCAGCTCTATCGCGACGGGCTGCTCTACAAGGACAAGCGCCTCGTCAACTGGGACCCCGTGCTGCACACGGCGATCTCCGATCTCGAAGTGCTGCAGCAGGAAGTGAAGGGCCATCTGTGGCGCTTCAAATATCCGGTCGTGGACGAGGCGGGCAAGGAGACGGGCGAATATATCGTCGTCGCCACGACGCGTCCCGAGACCATGCTCGGCGATACGGCGGTGGCCGTGCATCCGGAGGATGAACGCTACAAGGCGCTCGTCGGCAAGCGCCTGCGCCTGCCGCTCGTGGGCCGATTCATTCCGGTTGTCGCGGATGACTATTCCGACCCCGAGAAGGGCACGGGCGCGGTGAAGATCACTCCCGCGCATGACTTCAACGATTTCGAAGTCGGCAAGCGGCACGGGCTGCGCGTCGTGAATGTGCTGGATTCACAGGCGCGCATGACGCTCGCCGCCAACGCCGACTTCCATGAGGGCGTGGAGTCCTCCGACGAACTCGTCGCCACTGTCGCCGCGCTCGATGGCCATGACCGCTTCGCCGCGCGCAAGCTGGTCGTGGAGATGATGGAGGCGCGCGAACTGCTCGACGGCATCGACGACCACAAGCACATGGTCCCGCATGGCGACCGCTCCGCGGCGGTGCTGGAGCCGCGCCTCACCGATCAGTGGTATGTCGACGCCAAGACGCTCGCCCAGCCGGCGCTCGCCGCCGTGCGCGAAGGCCGCACGACTTTCGTGCCGAAGAACTGGGAAAAGACCTATTTCGAGTGGCTGGAAAACATTCAGCCCTGGTGCGTGTCGCGCCAGCTCTGGTGGGGCCATCGCATTCCGGCCTGGTATGACGCCGACGGCAATGTCTATGTCGAGGAGAGCGAGGAAGCCGCCCTCGCCGCAGCCCGCCATCGCACCGGCGCCGATGTGGAATTGACCCGCGACGAGGACGTCCTCGACACCTGGTTCTCCTCCGCGCTGTGGCCCTTCTCGACGCTCGGCTGGCCGGACGAGACGCCGGAGCTCGCCCGCTTCTATCCCACGAACGTTCTGGTCACGGGCTTCGACATCATCTTCTTCTGGGTCGCCCGCATGATGATGATGGGTCTCCATTTCAAAAAGGAGATTCCCTTCCGCGACGTCTACATCCACGCCCTCGTCCGCGACGAGAAGGGCGCGAAGATGTCGAAGTCGAAGGGCAATGTCATCGACCCGCTGCATCTCATCGACGACTATGGCGCCGACGCGCTGCGCTTCACGCTGGCCGCGATGGCGGCGCAGGGGCGCGACATCAAGCTCTCCACGCAGCGCGTCGAAGGCTATCGCAATTTCGCGACGAAGCTGTGGAACGCCTCGCGTTTCGCCGAGATGAACGGCTGCGCGCGCGTCTCGGGCTACAACCCGCGCGCCAATCAGGTCATGCTCAACCGCTGGATCGTCGGCGAGGCTGCGCGCACGGTGCGGGAAGTGAGCGCGGCGATCGACGCCTATCGCTTCAACGACGCGGCGGGCGCGGCCTATCGCTTCGTCTGGAACGTCTTCTGCGACTGGTATGTCGAACTGACCAAGCCGCTGCTCATGGGCGCCGACGGCGCCGAGAAGGACGAGACGCGCGCGACCACCGCCTTCGTGCTCGACCAGATCTATGCGCTGCTGCATCCCTTCATGCCCTTCATCACGGAAGAGCTGTGGGCGATCAAGGGCGCAGACGGCCCGGCGCGTGAGAGCCTGCTCGCGCTGGCCGAGTGGCCGGCGCTGGAGGGGCTCGAAGATTCGATGGCCGAGAGCGAAATCGGCTGGGTCGTCGAACTCGTCTCGGAAATCCGCTCGCTGCGCGCCGAGATGAATCTGACCAGCGAAACGCAGCTGCTGCTGATCGGCGCCGACGCCGGCGTCACATCGCGCGCCGCGCGCTGGGAGGAGACGCTGCGCAAGCTCGCGCGCCTGTCGGGCGTCGGCTTCGCGGACACGGCGCCGAAGTCTTCGGCGCAGATCATCGTGCGGGGGAGCGTCGCAGCCATTCCGCTCGAAGGCGTGATCGACCTTTCGGCCGAAAAGGCCCGCCTCGCCAAGGAAATCGGCAAGCTGGAAGGCGAGGTGAAGAAGGTCGAGGCGAAACTCGGCAATCCCGGCTTCATGGCCAAGGCCGACGACGACGTCATCGAGGAGCACAAGGAGCGCCGCGACGAGGCGCAGGCGCGCATCGACAAGCTCACCGCGGCGCTGGGGCGGCTGGGCTAGCCCTCCGGGCGCGTCACTCCAGACGCGCGGGCGCCTCGTAGGCTTCCTTGTCCGTGACCACAGTCAAAGTCGCGTCGGCGGCTTTGGCGGCCGCGCCGGTCGAGAAGAGCGTCAGAACGAAATCGGCGCCCTCCCGCTTGCTTTCGAGAAAGAGCGGCTCCGGGACTTCCGTGAAGACGTCCCGGGCCGACCCGGCGACGCTGAGGCGCCAGGTGGTTTCGCCGGACTTCGTCAGCTTGAGCCGTTTCCTCGCCTCGGCGGCCCCGATCTTGACCGGCACGCGTTTTTCGGCGGCGGCGATCGTCGCGGCGAAGGGCGAGACGCCGGATTGCGGCAGGGCGAGGGAAAGATCCGCCTTCGCCGGCAGGCAGATGGTTCCGCAGGCGGCATAATCGAGGTGCAGGTCGAGCGTTACGGGCGCCTTCGGGTCCTTCGGCGTGATTTTGAGCGGAAAGATCACCGTCTCGTCATAGCCGGCCACCACCGTGCCGGCCTCGTCGATATGCTTGGGAACGGGAAAAAGCGTCTCCACCTTTGCGACATTGGTCGATTTGGAGAAATCGAACAGCGGCGGCGAGCCGGCCTCGCCGGGCTGGCGCCAATAGGTGACGGTCTTCGGGTCCAGAGCGATCTCGACCCCGGCCCGATAGGCGCCGTCGGCGAGCGGCCCGGCGGAAAGCAGACGGACCGCCGAGATCATTCCCTTCGCCGGCGCGGTGGCGAAGTCGGCCGCGGCGCGCATGGGCGACAGGACGGCGGCAAATGCGGCAAGGCTGACGACGGCCGCGACGGCGCAGGAGCGTGATGTTGACATTGACACCTGATTCTTCGGCATTTGATCGGACGGGGCGCTTTCCCACGCCTCTTGTGAAGGGGACGCTGCGGGCGTAGCATGACCCTATGAGCGCGGTGCACAGGAAGCAAGAAGCAGCGGGACCTAACCGCTTCGAGGGCGGCGACGGACGCCGCTTTCTCGACGGGCAATTGCTGGTCGCCATGCCGACGATGGCGGACGAGCGTTTCGCGCGCTCCGTCATTTATCTCTGCGCGCATTCCGAGGAAGGCGCGATGGGCATCGTCGTCAATCAGCCGGCGCGGGTCAAGAATTTCCCCGACCTCCTCGTGCAGCTACAGGTCATCGCCCCGCAGGAGCGCATCAGCCTCCCCCGTGGCGCGGAGGAAATCCAGGTTCTCTCCGGCGGCCCCGTTCAGACGGACCGCGGCTTCGTGCTGCATACGCCGGATTTCTTCATCGACAATTCGACCCTGCCGATCGACGACGGCGTCTCGCTGACGGCGACGGTCGACATTCTGCGCGCCATCGCCGCCGGCGAGGGCCCCAACCGCGCGGTGCTGGCGCTGGGCTACGCCGGCTGGGACGCCGGCCAGCTCGAAGACGAAATCCTGCGTAACGGATGGCTGCATTGCCCCGCCGATCCGTCGCTGCTCTTCGACCGGGACCTTTCGAGCAAGTATACGCGGGCGCTGCGCTCCATGGGCGTCGATCTGGAGCGTCTGTCGGCGACGGCCGGCCACGCCTGACGCCTTGGGCTCTCCCCTTATAGTCTTCTACAATACGTTCTTCGACGATCCGTTCAATATCGACTGGATCGATCCGGGCGCGCGGAGCGCCTATGTTTCCGACAAGTCGCTTTACGCCAATGCTGACGCCGCGATTTTCCATATTCCTGACCTCGTCTTCGGAACCCCGACCCTGGACGACGTTGCAAATCTGCAAAAGCCACAGGGGCAATTGTGGGTAGCCTGGTCGAAGGAAAGCGCGGTCAATTATCCGATCCAGGACGATCCGGTCTTTATGGCGCGCTTCGATCTCTCGATGGGTTACCGACGCTCGGCGGATCTCTGGGACTCTTATGTCCCTCCGCGACAACGCTGGCTGGAAGCCATGAAACAGCCCACGCCATCCAAGACCGAGCGCGCGCCTCTCGTGATGTTTCAGTCCGCGGGGTTCAACAAATCCCTGCGAAGCGAGTTTGCGTCTGAGCTGATGCGTGACATTCAGGTGGATTCATACGGACGGCATCTGAACAACAGGACGTTGGCCGAGCCGGACAAAGGAGTGGAAACGAAGCTCGCCACGATCTCCCGCTACAAGTTCTGCCTGTCTCTGGAGAACGCGATCGAAGACGATTACGTCACCGAGAAGTTTTTCGACCCCTTGCTCGTCGGCACGGTCCCCGTCTATCGCGGAGCGCCGAATGTCATGGACTACGCGCCCGGAAACGACTGTTTCATAAACGCCTGGAATTTCCGCAGTCCGCGAGAACTCGCTGACTATCTCAGATATCTTGATGAAGATGACGAAGCTTACCAGCGATATTTCCTCTGGCGGAATCAGCCCCTGAACCCGCACTTCGAGGACATCCTGCGAAGACGCGAGAAAGATCCCTTTTTCCAACTTCTTGAGGAAGTGAATCGACGAAGGGCGCGCGCCACAGCCTGACGCGCGCGCAATCGCGAAAAAAAAGCCCGGCAAGAACCGGGCTTTTTCATTTTCAGTTTTCAACGAAGCTCTGGCGCTACCGAACTCAGTAGCTGGCGATCGCCGGGGCGGTCGCGGCGCCCCAGTTGAAGTGATAGTTCACACCGGCGCGAACCGTATTGATCTGAGGGTGACGGTGGTAGCCATAATTGTAGCCCCAGAAGCCGGTCGTGCCGCCGCTATTGAGGTCGGTATAGAGGTATTCAGCCTTGGCCGACCAATTGGGCAGGAACATCCACTCGACGCCGCCGCCAGCGGTCCAGCCGGTGCGCGTGTTGGAATAGTTCGAGAAACCACCCGAGACGCCGCCATAGGCGAAGCCGGCGGTGCCATAGAGGAGCAGCGTCGGCGTGAACAGCCAGCCCGCGCGGCCGCGGACAGTGCCGAACCAGTTGACGGCGACGCCGGGATTGCCGCCGGGCGTCAAGGGATAGAGGTAGGCCCCCGCGAAATTGGGGTCGGGGTAGAGGATGTAATTGGTGTTGCCACCAGACTTCATGCTCGTGCCCTGAATGTCGGTCTCGAGGCCGACAAGGAAGCTCGGACCGATCTGATAGTTATATCCGACCTGGCCGCCACCCACGACGCCGCCGGCATTATTGCCGCCGTTCGTGTTGCCGGGCAGCAGGAACAGCTGGCCGTCAGCCGTGGAGACATAAGGGGTCAGCTGGTTCGGGTTGACGCTGTTGGCGCTCCAGGCGCCACCGAGATTCAGACCGGCGTAGAAGCCCGTCCACAGCGGCGGCGGGGGCGGCGGGGGCAAATAGGCGGGAGCCGCCTTACGGCCCGGGAGGTCGGCCGCCACAGCGGCGCCGACGCTCAGCGCGGCAAAAGAGGCCGCAGCAAGAAGACCGATCTTTTTCATCAGGGAGTCCTTACGCTTCTACTTCCGGGAGGGGATTGCTTGGACCGAAAGCTCATATTGACTTTGCTTTATCCAAAGCTGGACGTCGATCCAAAAGGCCGAACACAGTGAATAAAGGGTCAATTTGAATTAATTTGGAAAGGTGTTGTTAATTGACGGGAAACCAAACCAGATACGACGCTGTCGAGCAGCGCGGACCTCGAACGTCTTCCGATTAAGAGTCCAGTATCGCCCGAACCTACGCCGATGGACTTGCGGCGTCGCGTCCGGCCCGCCCACCAGAGAGGATGTCGGCGATCCATCGCGTCGAGGGGAATTCCTCGAAAAGCGTCAGCGCGGCGATCATCAAGGGGACGCCCAGGAAGGCGCCAAGCCCGCCCCAGAGATATGTCCACAGCACGATCGCGAAGAGCACCAGCGGCGGCGATATCGAAAGAGCATTGCCCGAGAACTGCGGTTCCAGATAGCTCCCGATGACAAACTGAATAAATGAGACGCCGACCAATGTGACGAGCGCCGTCTCGGGCGACCCCGACTGGACATAAGAGAACACGGTGAGAAAAACGGTGATGGCGAAAGAACCGATGTACGGGAGATAGTTGAGCGCAAAGGCCAGAACGCCGCAGGCGCCCGCCATTTCCAATCCCATCAGGCGCGCGAATCCCCAAACTGCGAAGCCCGTTGCGGCGCTCGCGATCGTCCTGACCAGCATGTAGACCCGGAACTTGACGCCGATCCTGGCGCCGGCCGACAGCAGATGGCGGCTCGCGTCCTGATTCTTCAGCGCCGCGACACGCGCGGTGAGAATTTCCATTTCTCCGAGGCCGAGCACAACATAGATCAGAACAATCAATGCGAACGCCAGAATTGTGTTCACCCGCACCGCGACCACCTGCAGCAGCCTTATCACCTCCGTTGAATCAAACCGGTCGCTCAGCATCGCGAGTACGAAAATGTCATGTTCCTCGAGCCAGGAAGTCGAAGCCAGCAGAATATCCTGGATGCGCTCGATATGCTCCGTGATCCAGTTCACGATCTGTCGGCCGCCCCAAATGCTCAATGACAGAAGCGCCAGAATGACGCCCCCGGTCACGCACACCGTAACCGCCAATGCGGCAGCCTTCCCAATTCTCGATTTCAGAGACTTCTGAAGCGGCCAGGCGATCTCGATGATGAAAACAGCGAAAATCGCGGGTTCGAGCACGGCTTGACCGAATTTGCAGGCGCCCAGCACGAGCAGCACGGTAATGATGACGGCCGCGGACTCCACGATGCGGCCGCCGCCCATGCCTGTACTTTCGGTCATTCTTCACCATGTTTCCGCGACGGCGATCTTTGGGCGCACGCCCCAGAAAGCCATCGGAGTCGTATTGAATTGGCTAGCGCTCGGGCAACAATATGTGGTCGCCCCGAGGAGTCAACGAGGCGCAGGCCACGCGGCGACCCAAGTCATCTAATGGACATGGGGGAGACATAGACACCGCAGGGTTCTGGCTGCATGGCGTTGTTTGAGATAGCATAGGAAAAATTCAACTCGAGGCGGGTCATGAGACTGAATTTTCTGACGAAGACTGCAGACCAGCCGGAATTCGTTCTCCGCGCAGCCACCGTCGCGGCGATTGGAGCGGTTTTTATAATTGTCGGTCTCCTGTGGTGGAAGCTCGCGGATCTCTTGCCCACGGTCTTCGCCACCATCCTCATCGCCATCGCCTGGCGGGGCGCAGCGCAGCCTCTCGCCGCGCGCTTCGGCCTATCGCCAGGTCTGTCGCTGCTGGCCGTCGCGCTCTCACTTGTCGTCGCGCTCACCGTTACGCTTACGGCGTTCGGCGGCCAGCTCCTCCGTCAATATGACGAGGTCGCGATCGACGCGCCCGCCGCGGTAGCGATGATCACGAAACTGATTGAAGAACATCCCTGGGGGAGATTTGTCGAGCAATTCGTGGTCAATGTCGACTTCTCCAAGGCCGCCGCGCCCGTTGCCCAGAAACTCGGCGCGGCGCTCGGCTCTTTCGGCAATGGCCTTGCCTACGGCCTATTCGCGATCATTGGGGCGGCCTATATCGCCGCCGACCCCAAGGGGCATGTAAACGGCGTTCTGACTTTGACGCCCGCGCCGCGGCGCGAGCGCATGGCCCGCTTTCTCGATCGATCCGGCGACGCCTTGCGCCGGTGGCTGCTGCTCCAGCTCTATGTCGTCGCCATGAATACGGCCTTCGCAGGGGCCGCGCTCTGGATATTGGGCGTTCCGGCTCCGCTTGCGCTCGGCACGATCAGCGGCGCTCTGGCCTTTATTCCCTATTTCGGCTCGATGATCGCGCTTGTCGTCGGCGCGCTGGTGGCGTTGCCTCATGGCGTCGACTCTGCGGTCCTGGCCGCGCTTGCCATTGGCGGCGCCAGTTTCATCGAAGGCTATCTCATCACACCCTATTTGCAGAGCCGTTCGTTGAGCGTTCCGGCGGTCGTGCTGCTGTTCTGCATGCTCGCCTTCGGATCGCTGTTTGGCGCGATGGGAGTTGTGCTGGCCGTGCCGGCGACAGTCCTGCTACATGTCGCGTATGAGGTTTTCCTGGCCGAAGGGAAAGCGGCCTGACCGCCTGGTTCGAGGCCCCCGCGGCCTGAATTCCTGCTGCATTGATCTGCCGGCGTAACCGGTTAGCCTGTGCGGACTCAAAGCTCGCAGGAACAATATGCTTTCAGCCTCGCTCAAGATCCTAAAAGCGCTCCTGACGTTGTCAGGTGTATTGTTTATCCTGTTTATCGGCGTCAGGGCGTACCTCTCCCAGCGAGGTCCGGCGCTTGAGCTCTGGCACAAATATGCGCCGAAGGAGATGAGCGCGGAAGAGATCGACGGCGCGGACTGGGAGCAATATCTGGCGGCAGAGGAGAATGTTTTCCGCGCCGTGCGAGAGAACGTAACCGACCAGCTTACGACCGACGAACGGACGTCATTCAACAGATATTTCGAGAATAGCCCAATCTATCCGGGACATTTCGCGCGCAACTGGAACCGATCTTACGTTCTCGAGCCCAAAGACGCGGCCCATCCGGCCGGAGCGGTCGTGCTGCTACACGGCCTCACCGACTCTCCATATAGCCTGAGGCATGTCGCGCTCCGCTATCAGGAACACGGGTTCGTCGTTGTGGCGATCAGGTTGCCGGCGCATGGCACGACGCCGGCGGCGCTGACGAAAATTCATTGGCCGGACTGGTTGGCGGCGGCGCGTCTCGCGATCAGAGAGGCGCGACGAAGATCGCCGGCTCCTTCGCCCCTCCACATCGTCGGTTTCTCTAATGGCGGCACGATTGCGCTGAAATATGCGCTCGAAGCGATCGAGGATAAAAGTCAGGCTCAAGCTGACAGACTCATTCTCATTTCGCCCATGGTGGGCGTCACGAGTCTTGCGCGTTTCGCTGGCCTCGCAGGTCTGCCGGCCATCCTGCCCGCCTTTGCAAAAGCAGCGTGGCTCAGCGTTGTGCCGGAGTTCAACCCGTTTAAATACAATTCTTTCCCGGTCAACGGCGCGAGACAGTCCTATCTCCTCACCGATTCGCTGAGAACTCTCATCGCGTCACTCTCGCGACGAGACCGGCTGGCGGCGCTTCCACCGATACTCACTTTCCAATCGGTGATGGATTTCACTGTCAGCACACCGGCCGTGCTCTCCGGGCTTTATGATTTCCTGCCGAAGAATGGCAGCGAGCTGGTGCTTTTTGATCTCAACCGCAACGCCAAGTTCGGCCCCCTCTTCCGGGAGGCCGCGGACACGAAGCTGTCGCGAATACTGCCGCCCGCTGCAAGAAATTACAGGCTTACAATTATTTCAAACGCCGGCGAGGGGACTGACGCGACGGTCGAGCGGGTCGTCGAGTTGGGCGCGACATCGGAACAGACGCGTCCGCTGACCCTTGAATATCCCAAAGGCGTATTCTCGCTTTCGCATGTCGCGCTCCCCTTCCCGCTCGACGATTCGCTTTACGGCTTGACCCCGAATGACTCCGAAGAGTTCGGCGTACATCTCGGCAACCTCGCTTTGCGGGGAGAGCGTGGAACATTGCTTGTTTCGCTCGACAGCCTCTCGCGTATGTCGTCGAATCCCTTCTTCCCCTATCTGGCGGGGAAAATAGAGCAATATCTCCCGGAACAGGTGAGTCCGATTCGCGCCGACGACTCAGCCAGGAGCGCCGCAACGTCCGCACCGCCCGTGACGCCCCGGAGCGGCGCAAACAGAGTCGGGCAACCAGACAAGGCGAGAGACAAAAAACTTAAGCTTTACAATTCACGGAGGCCAGGCGCACGCATTCACTGATGCAGGACGACTATTTGTATGGTTGCGCGTCGCTCCGCTGAACATGCAGCTTTAACGAAAATGAAGCGTCGCGACGGCTCTCCGCCGTCGCGACGTTTTTTAATTCTAACCCTCGGATATCGCACGCAGGCTCAATCCTAGAGCTATGATCGCGCTGCCCTTCAGAAGCAGATCTATCCCAATGAAGGTTCCGATCGCCCACAAGCCTGTGAAGGGCCATCCAACAAGCAGGAAGAGGCCCAAGACAGTGTTGATCGCGCCTTCGCCGAGGTAGATCCAGAGATTATCGACCCTGGCCGTGAGCGCGAAGCCGATGGTCATAATGCCGGACAAGAGAAAATAGAGTGCGATGACAAGCGTGATCGCCTCGGCCCCAACAGTGGGTCTCGTCAGCATGATCAGGCCGGCCACGCCGAGCACAACGGCCCATAGCACATGGACGAAGAATTCAGTCCAGAGGCCGGCGAGGGTGAAGGAAAAAAACAGCACTGCGACTGCGCCGGTCAATGCGAGCGCCCCAAGCAAGCCCACCGAGAGTATCGTCGCCGCATTGGCTTTCCAAATTGCGACAATGCCGATGAGAGCAACGAGGGACCCGAGCAGAATTGGCCATCCCCAATGTACGGCGAGGACATCGGGCGCCTCGAGCATGAAAACATCGAACTGTTTGGTCATTGGCCTACCTCAAGTTTTAACAATTGAAACCGCGTTTTTGTGACCGCATGTCCAGCAAATGCTTCGCTCACGATCAACCGGCACATCCGTCGCGAACAATCGCCGGTGGCGCCGTCGGCGTGGCGAAGCGCTCTTTGGAAGTTTAGCGTAGATCGCTCTAGCCGACCATGGGCTTCGGCCTGGCTCAACACGCAGTGTTCAGCGCCAGAAATAGACAGCCGTCTGAAAGAGCGCGATGAGCATTGCGAAGCCGAAAACCAGGAAGGCGGCGGCCTGAATTCCACGTCGGGCTGTCGTATCCATACGAAAGGCCAAGGTGGTCAGCCAGAAGACGAGAGACAGCGCCCCGAGCGCTCGAACGAAAGTTTCCATGTCTTGCATTGTTGCAACCCGCGACCGCCATCTGATCTGCTTTGCAAATCCTTCGAATCCCGGGCGGAAGCAGACCGCGTCAAGCCGTTTCGAACCGGGCGGTGAAATGCCGCAAGAAAGGCGCCTGCTGAACTATCCGATGCGGGCGTATCGAGTTCCGGGCCCGGTAGACATGATCTATCACTTCTATGACATAGTCGAAATGGCTTTGCGTATATACCCGTCTCGGAAAGGCGAGCCGCACCAGTTCATGGGGAGCGGGAATTTCTGCCCCATCGGGCGCGCGCCTGCCAAACATGACGCTACCGAGTTCAACCGCGCGAACTCCGCCTTCGATGTAGAGCGCATTGACGAGGCCGACGCCGGGAAAGTCGCTCGCCCTCAGATGCGGACAAAAGGCGGCGGCGTCTATGAAAACGGCGTGACCGCCGGCCGGCCGAACGATTGGAGCTTTGAGCGCGATGAGCGCTGAAGCGACATATTCGACGGTTGCATGGCGATAGCTTTGATAGGCAGGCTCCAGCGCCTCCATTAGACCGACGGCAATCGCTTCAAGATCACGTCCGGCAAGACCGCCATAGGTCGGAAACCCTTCGGTCAGGATGAGAAGGTTGCGAAAGTCATCGGCCCAGCCGTCATCGTTGCAGGCCAGAAAGCCGCCGATATTGGCTAAACCATCCTTCTTCGCGCTCATCGTCGCGCCATCGGCGAGAGAAAACATCTCCTGCGCGATTTCGAGCAGATCACTGTCCGCGTAGCCGGCCTCGTTTTCCTTTATGAAAAAAGCGTTTTCAGCGAAACGGCAAGCGTCCAAGATCAGCGGAACGCCGTATTTATCCAGCGTGCGCCTGACCTCCCGAATGTTTTCGAGTGAGACCGGCTGTCCGCCGCCCGTATTGTTCGTCACCGTAATCATACAGAAAGGGATGCGATCCGCGCCCTCGGAGGCCAGGAGGCGATCGAGAGCGGCAACATCCATGTTTCCTTTGAAGCGTTCACGCGGAATAGAGGTCGCGGCTGGATTCAGCCGGCAGGTCGATCGCCTTCGCGCCGGCATATTCGATGTTTGCGCGTGTCGTGTCGAAATGTCCGTTGTTGGGCACGATGTTTCCCTTGCCCAATCGGGTAGCCGCCAGGATGCGCTCCGCGGCCCTGCCCTGATGAGTTGGAAAAATGTGCTTGAAGTTCGTGATCTTGCGAACGGTCTGTTCAAATCTCCGCCAGGAGGAACTGCCCGCGTAGCTTTCATCTCCCTGCACCATCGCCGCCCATTGACGATCGGACATGGCTCCGGTGCCGCTGTCGGTCAGCAGGTCAATCGTAACCTGATCGGCATCCAGTAGAAATACGTTGTTGCCTGCCTCTGCGAGATGCGCCTCCCGGTCCTCGCGCGTGGTGATGGGCAGCGCTTCCGTCATTTTGATGCGGAATGGCTCGATGATCGTGCGCACGCGACGCCTCCTCTGTCAGCCGTGAACGCATCCACGCCGCCGCGCGTTCCACTCCACGCTTGGGGAAACTGCTGCTAATTCTGCTCGAGGCGTCTTATTTGCCTGCGCCGAAGGCTGTCGGAAGTTTCGATCTGATTTCTTCTATGAGCATCGAGAGGACCGCGCTCATATCGAGAGCTTGCCGCTTCGCCGCTTCCGCACGCTCATTCATGGCTGCAAGATCACGTTCCCTGGCGACGACGTTTTCCTTTAACGCCACGAGCGTGTCGCGCGCCTTACAGAGTTTCCCGATCAATGTATTTAGTTCGATTCTCGCTTCGTGGAGAGCAGAATCAGCAATGTTGGCGCGCGTCTCAGCCTTCTCGAGATTTGCCTGGTGGAGCTGAATGACCTGCCTGAGCTCAAAAACGGCGTGAGCGATGCGTTCTTCCTGAGTGCGCATCGCGCTTCCGGCTTCGAAAATCAGATTCAACGCCAGGTCGGCAGGAGCCGATATGTCAGCCGGGTTGGTCTTATCCAGAACGTCGGGCAACTCGGGGTCGGTCGAGGCCACGACGAGCGCGTTTTTCTCCCCGTTCATCGTTTCCTCTAACTCATACGCGTCTGACTCGCGCTGGTCTGACTTGTGCTTGTCCGATCTGCGCTGGTCGCCTACTCCCTCGCGACCTCCACACAAGTTAGCTGCCCCTGCCGAGAGGCCGCAATGCCTCCCTGAGTGGCTCCCATCCTGGGCTGTCGAAGATTATGAGAACTTTGCACGCCTATTTGGACGGGAATAAGGAATAGCGCGAAGTGAAAAGAGATTTAGAGGCCAGCTGAGGCTGAGCTGAAGGCCGGACGGCTAAACGATTGGTCGAATTCTTTTCTTGCCCCTGAGCCGTCGCCTTATGCTCCCATAGGCGTAACGCCTATGGGAACATTTGAAAGGCTGCTAGCTTTGATCAGCCGCCTTCTCGGTTGAGCCCTGCGAGCCAGGCGTCAGGATCTCCGAAATTTCGTTCAGCGCCGCCTTCTCAGCGTCGCTGACCTTGACCCCGCCGAAACCAAGGAAGCCGCCTTCGGTCCCTGCTTCGGCAACGGTTTTTGCAATCTGACCAAGCCATCCATTGAAGGCCTGCGCGTCCTGCGGCGCCTTCTGATTGACGAGCGTCGCCGTCTCTTTCAACGCCTCCAGCGCCCGGCTTTTGATTTCGTCGAGTTTGGCCCCCTGCACAATGGTGCGGATGCCCTCCCGGGCTTCGGCTCGACCGGAAGACGTAAGAATTTCATCAGCGACGGCCTTGACCAATTCACCGCTCGCGCCCGTCTTCGCCTGCGCGAGCTCCTTTGCGCTCGCGAAAGCCTCTTGCAACGTGCCTATAAAGCTCGACGGATCCGCGGCGCTAACCGCAAAGCCGGCAAGCAGAGGGGCCTGGACCAGCTTCCTCCATTCGACCGGAGAGAAGTTGTTTTTATTAGCCATTTTTTCCTCCCTACTGTTATCTGGCCGGGTATTTCGCATATTGAAAACCGCCGGCCGGCGCGGCGCTCAATCGAGACTAACATACTCGCCTTCTCTGTGGGACGCGGTGTCCGGGCGCTTTTTCGAAGGAGAGAAGGCTCGCCAGGGCTGGGGTTGCCTTGCTGTATGGGCTCAAATTGCGCACGACTGCTGGACTGTGCTGCAACGCACGCCCTTATGACAATCGACTGGCTAGTCTCCTCACACAGTCCGAAAGGGACGAAGAAATCATCGCAAGGGGTCAAGACGATGCTCGGTTTTGAAATCTGCCTCGCGGTCTGGGGCGCCTACGTTCTGATGATATCCTGATCATCCGCGGCGCTGTATTATCGAAGGGCGCCTGGCCGCGTGCGGCCCTGATCGGGATGGATCAGCAAACATGCCAATCACAAGACGCCGCGTCCTTCTGACAACCGCCGCCGGCCTGCTCGCGCCGCCCGTCGCGCAGGCGCGTCAGAAGACCGCCTCGCGGCGAGTGGATCCGGTTGACGAACACACGCGCGCCCTCGAAAGCATCATTGCCGCGGTTATGAAAAGAACCGGCGTTCCGGGCATGTCGGTCGCCGTCGTCAGCCGCGGCCGCGTCGCCTATTTGCGGGGCTTTGGCGTCAGGCGGGTGGGATTCGCTGAACCTGTCGACGCCGATACGGTGTTCGCTCTCGCCTCGCTTTCCAAGCCGCTTGCATCGACCGTCGTCGCCGCGCTGGTGGGCGACGGAGTTATTTCATGGGATGACAGGATCGTCGCGCGCCTGCCTGAATTCGCGTTGAACGACCCATGGGTCACCCGGGAAGTAACGCTTCGCGACATGCTCTGCCATCGCAGCGGCCTTCCGGACCACGCCGGAGACCTGCTCGAAGACATCGGCTACGACCGCGACGAAATCATTCGCCGACTTCGCTACGTCAAACTTTCAGGCGCCTTTCGCGCTTCCTATGCGTACACGAATTTCGGCTTCACGGTCGGAGCCCTTGCCGCGGCGCGCGCAGCGGGGAAATCCTGGGAGGATCTCTGCAGCGACAGGATCTATCGTCCTCTCGGCATGTCCAGCACGAGTTCGCGCTACGCGGACTTCACAGCACGAACAAACCGGGCTTTCGGACATGTGCGGCGCGGCGACGACTGGGTTGTCGGGACGCAGCGTGATCCTGATGCGCAGGCGCCTGCAGGCGGCGTCAGTTCCTCTGCGCGAGACATGGCCGCCTGGCTTCAGCTTCAACTCGCGCGCGGCGCATTCGAGGGACGCGAGATCGTTGCGGCGCCGGCGCTCGATGACACACACCGCCCTCAAATCATTAGCGGCTCAGCCGACCCCGCCAAGGCCGCGCCATCGTTTTACGGCCTTGGTTGGGACATTGGATACGCAGAAAATCCTCTGGTGCATTGGGGGCATTCCGGGGCCTTTTCCATGGGCGCCTCGACCTGTGTAAATATCCTGCCCTCGGAGCAACTCGGGATTATCGCGCTGAGCAACTCCGCGCCGGTCGGCGCGCCGGAGGCGGTTTGCCGCAGTTTCATCGATCTTGTCAGGACCGGGAAAATCGAGCGCGACTGGCTGACATTGTTCGGCGGGGTCTTTGCAAAAATGGAGGAACCGGGCTACGGCCGCGACAGGGATTACAACTCGCCGCCGAATGGGGCCGCGCCGCCCGCGGCGCTCTCCGCTTATGTTGGAACCTACGTCAACGATCTTTACGGTCCGCTGACGATATCTCAGGACACGAACACGCTGCGCCTGTCCGTCGGCAGAGGAAAGGCTCCATACGCCGTCCGTCATTTCTCGGGAAACGTGTTCACTTTCCAGCCTATTGGAGAGAACGCGGCCGGCCCCTCTCCGCTGCGCTTCACACTTGGCGACAGCGGAGAGGCGCAGAGCGTCGTGATCGACTATTTCAACACGACCGGCCAGGGAGGCTTCACGCGCGCCTGACCCGGTGGCCAGCAAACCAGGCGTTCACGGTTCGGTCTCAAGAGTTGTTTGCTTGCGGCGACGTGACTCTGGCTCCAGAAGCTCATATCGGAGCAGAAATTTCAGAGCTCTGCTCCAGGATTCGTCCGTCTCTCCGCGCAAGTCCGCCTGAGAGACGTGGGCGAGTTGGCCCGTCCGCGCATCGCGAATACGGATTTCCAGCGATTGCTCCATGACGCTGATCTTCCGGTATAACCCAACGAAAGACATGTCGGCGCCGAGGTCGCGCGCTGCGTCAGCGTCGCAGCCATTGCACTTTCGCAGCCAATGTTCTCCAACCATGGGGCTTTTCGATCCCTGCACATCGACCAGTTCGAAGATGCCTGATTTCGACAGCAAGTCGCGGGCAAGCGCCGTCATCTGTCGGAGACGCGCCGTTTCGGCCGCGCTCTCTCCGGCGATCGGACCGCCGGCGCTGAAATCGTCGAGCTCCATGTCGAAGACAGCGAGCTTGATCAGCCGTGGCGTGCGGTCTGTCCCCGCCTCAGTTGCGAAAGTCATCGCCGCCAGCAAGACGACAAGGACGGCGGCGGCAAGCACGACTGCTTTCGACTGAATGGGCATTCTCTGGTCTCCGCTTTGCTGAAAGAGCAAACCGGAGAATAGGATGAAGATTCACGGCAGCCGTCGGCGCGCCTCCTGATTTCCGCCGGGCAAATATCCTCCCAAGCGCACAAAATTCGGAGTCATCCGGCAGTATCGATATTCACGAGCCCCGCGCCAATCGCGAGCCAGACGAGATGGGCGTCCGTCCGCGCTCCGATTTTGGATTTGATCTGGTAATGATAGTTTTGAACGGTCTTCATGCTGAGGTTCAAAGAGGTGGCAATCTCCTCCGTTGTTTTGCCCGTTGCGACCAATCTGAGTATTTCCGTCTCGCGCGGGCCCAGTTCGTCGACGAGGGATGGGCTGTCTCCAAGGCGTTCCGCGGCGATTTCACGCGCAACGTCGTCGCTGAGCGCGCGGCCCCCGCGTGCAACGATGGCGATGGCCTTGATGAGTTCGGCGGCGTCGCTGCTTTTGCTGACAAAGCCGGCGGCGCCTGCTTCGAACGCCTTCAGCACGAACGCCGAACCATTATGCATGCTGAAAACGAGAATGCGTGCGTGCCGGTCCCACTGACGGATATGACGAATGGCCTCCAATCCACCGACGCCCGGCAGGGAGAGATCCATGATGACGACGTCCGGAGAGAGCTCCCTGTAGCTCTGGTAGGCGGCGGCTGCATTATCCGCATCCCCGAGCACGCGAAAGCCGGCTTGCCGCTCCAAAAGCCTGCGATAACCTTCCCGCACGATCGGGTGGTCGTCGACGAGAAGAATGGAAATATCGCTCATGCGCTCGCAAGCTCCTCGGCGCCCGACTCGCCGGAGGCGAGCGGAATTCTCGCGGCGATACGAAAGCCATTGACTGCCCGGCCAATGAAAAGGCTGCCGCCCAGCGCGGCGACGCGTTCGCGCATCCCCAATATGCCGTGGCCGGTGGCCGCGTTCATCGCGCCCGGCGCGCCGCCGCCGTCATCCTCGATGACGATTGCGACGTCGCCTTCCGTGGAAAGCGCCCTTTCGACGCTGAGGCGAACACAGCTCGGCCGGCCATGGCGCATGGCGTTGGTAAGCCCCTCCTGCGCGATGCGATAGACGCTGGTTGAGACCGCCAGCGGGATCGCCATGAGATTTCCGCTTAAATTCAGACGCACGCTCGCGCAGGTCCCTGGCCGCGCGTTCCAACCGGCGACGAGCCGGGTCAGGCAGGCTTCCAATCCCAGCTCCTCGAGGTCCTGTGATCGCAAGCGCGCAAGAGCTGCGCGCAGCGTCGTCATCATCCGTCGAGTCACACTGGAAATGGCGCGCGCGTCATCGGCGAGATCCGGTCGGTCGTGGGCTCCGGACTTTATGGCTGCGGCGAATGCGAGCGTTGCGGTCAGGCATTGGCCGAATTCGTCGTGAAGGTCCCTTGCGAGCGCGCGCCGCTCCTCCTCCTGGACCTCGAACAGCCGCTTCGTCAGCGCCCTTCGCTCCGCGTCCGTCCGGGCGAGACGTTCGGCGAGATCATTGACCGCGCGAGAGATCAGGGCGAGCTCCGCGCCCTGACAAGGTTCGATCGGCCGCTGATAGTCGCCGCTTTCAAGCCGCCTCAGCCCCTGTACGATGGTGCGGGTCGGCGCGAGCGTCCGGGCGATCGACGCCGCAGCCAGCAGGCAAATCGCCGCCGCCATAGGGCCGGCGACGCCGAGAACGATGGAGATCTGCCGCCATGCCTGACGGACGGCCGCATTGGCGTCCGCAGTCGCAATCACGGCGCCGGTCTCCGGCGCCCGCACGGTGAGCCGGCGAGCGACAGGCCGCTCGGCGCCGAAAATCTCTCTATATATCCTCTCGAACCATTCCGGCGCGGCGACGCCAACCCCCTCCAGACGGCTGCACAGGCGGCGCGGCTCCTCTCCCGCGGGCGCGAAGGCGATGCACACGCCCGGGGAAACGAGCTTCAGGGTAGAGAGCGACTCCCAGTTGGGAACTGGCAACACATCGTCCCGCCGCATGCTGCCGCGCCATAGGATTTCCCGCCAGAAAAGATTTTCGAGTTCGGTCGCGACACGATCGGCTGTGGCGGCCGTTTCAGCTTCGACGCTCCTGTGCGCGTCGATCATGACCAGAGTCGCCGTCGCCCCGAGGGTCATCACGACAATGAGGATCAGCTGAACGATCAGTCGGGTGATAAGGCGCATGCACGACCTCCGCAGCCTGGGCGAACCCAAATCTAACCGGCCGGGTTGGCGCCGCCAACGCATAAGAAGCCGCGCCCGCATATTCGGGCAATTTGCCCGCCGAGGCCTGAAAGACCCTCGACCCGAAAGCCGGTCAAATCTCCCGGCCCGGCCGGGGCATATTGCCGTGGGCGATAGCCGGGCTTTCAGCCAGTTTCCCGTTTGTGGGAAAACAGGGAAACGAGACCATGGCCGCCTATGTCTTTGACGAGCAGAATATCCATTGGAAAGCGATCGAGGGGATCGATCATTTGTGGCTTTCAGTTCTGGACGTCGACCAGAAAAGCGGCCTTTTGCATGTGCTCTACAAATTTGCTGCGAAGCAGCAGATCATTCTTCATCGGCATTTGACCCTGAACAAGACAATGACGATTCAGGGAGAGCACCGTCTTTATGAAATCGACGGTCGGCTCAAGGAGATCAGGCCGGTGGGACGCTTCACTGTCGCGCCGCCGTCCGAAGAGCCGCACCGCGAAGGCGGGGGCGATCAGGACGCCATCGTCCTTTTCGCCATTTATGGCGATGGCGCGCTCTATGAGGCGCTCGACGAGCGAATGAATGTTGTCAGGACCCTCGGCGTGCAGGATTTCGTCGACTTCTACGACCGCGATGGAAACTGAAATGTGTGGCTTTTGACCTTTGTCGTCTTTGGCGCCCTCTGCCTCTCGATGGCGCAGATGGAAGCCTGGCTGCTCGTCGCGACGCTCGCCATCTCAAAAGCGCGCCCCCGGCCGCGCTGTTTGCTGCAATCGTCTCAAGCTGCGTGGCGACAACGATCGGCTTTTTAGGCACAGCGTGGATGATGGCGCTTGCCGCGGTCTATTCGTGACCGAGGTCCCGCATGCAACAAATGGCCGTGCTACTCCCAGAACTTCACAAGCTGGAAGGGCTCGGTCAGATCCGGTCCTTTGCTGAGGGCGTCAAAATCGAGGGGTCCGCCGAAAGTCAGGCGCCATGACGGCTTCTCGATCGGGTGACCGACGACGCCCATCTGGCCAAGACCGCAAACCGCGTCGGTCGTCGGCACATTGATGGCGCCGAGACAGGCCTGAAAGAGCGGATCGGTCGGAAGGAACGAGCCATATCCATAGGCGATCTGCTGAGAGCGGGAATTGAACATGTTGAAGACGTCGAGCTGGAGTTTCCAGCCCTCCTTCCAGCGATAGCCGGCGCGCGCGTTCACCGTGCCGATCGCAGGACTCTTCAGGAAGCCGTCCTGCGTCAGCGCCCTCGGCGCGATATATCTGTATTTGAAATTGCCGAACCATCCGGTCGCCTCACCAAGCTCCACAACGGCCGTCGCAATGATCGGCGTGGCGTTCACCAGATAATTGCCTGGCATGTTGCTTTGCCAGGCGCCCCATTCGACCGCCCCCGGCTGCACCAGATCGGTGAAGAGCAGGGCCTGATCATTATCATAGCCCCTGAATCGCGCATGGGTCGCCGTCAGATCGCCTTCGAACGCAAGCCATGACAGCGGACGATAGTGGTTCGTGAATTCGACGCCGACGCGATCCGCGCCACGCGCGATAACGGTGTTGCCGCTGTCGCCCTCGAAGATGTTTTCCTGCGCGGTCTGGATGAAGAACAGCGTGGCGGCGCTTTCGAGCTTGTCGATCGCCCTGGTCTTCACGCCAATTTCGGCGCCGGTGGAAGGCGATAGCAGCCCGTTCTTGGGCGTCCGCACGGGGGCGAGATTATCCTCGACTTCGGTCGCCGCGAAGCGCTGCGTGGTCGCGCGGAAATCATTCGAGTGGAAGCCGCGGCCAAAGTTCAGGTAAAAATCCGTCTTGTCATCCCAGGGGTTGATGATGACCGAAGCTTTCGGGCTGATCAGTTGCGCGTTGTAGGTTCCGCTGTTCGCGGGTCCCGTCCATAGTCGGAAGGGATTTGACGTATTGAAATCCGCCGTATCCACGGCAGGGATCAAGGGCGAATCCCAGTAGGACTGCAAGCCCGTATTGCTGCCCCAATAATAATCCCAGCGCGCGCCGACGACCGTCCTGAGCCACGGCGTCCATTTGGTCTTGACGTCGGTCAGCAGGGCGATGCTGCCCTCGCCGACATGGTCGTTGCGGACCGTGTCATAGGGCATGCGCTGCACAGCATCCTGCAAGCCGACGCGGATGTCGTCGTAGCGCGACTGAAAACCAAATCTCAGCTCGCTCTCCCTGTCCTCGAACAAATTGAATTTGAGGGCGTGATAGGCGTTTCCGCCGATCATGGTGCGACGATCGAACTGTCGGAACTGATCACCGATGTTGGGATGAGAAAGGAAATAGGTGAAGTCGTTATAGAGATTCAAAGTCGAATGCATCGCAAAGGCTTCGACCTTGGACCAATAGGTCGCGGTTTCCTGCGCCCAGCGGCCGGACAGGCTGAAGCGTGTGGTATTGCCGCCATCTGTCGCGTTGAGGCTGTTCCAGCGCGAAAACCCCAGATCGAACGCCCGCAGCGGCACCTGATCGGTCGAGTTCCAACGGTTGGCGTAGGCCATGCCCGTTATCGACGCGCCATTATTCTCCTCGCCGATCGACCAGCGCAAAACGCCATTTATCTTGCGGGCCTGGTTGGGAACGATCCAGGGGCCGTCGTAGGTCGACATCTCGCCGCCGCCGAAAATATCGCCGCCGGCAAATTCCCATGACTTCATCCCGAAGACGCGGCCGTAGTTGAAAGCGCCGCCCGTGGTCGCGAAGACCCCTTGCGGCACTTTCCGCAGATACTGCATCCGGATCGTGCCGGCGTTGGAGAAATCGCCGTCCTCGACATTGTACGGACCCTTGCGGGCGTCGACATAGGCGAGCATTTCGGGAATGATGAAATTCGCGTCCGCATAGCCCTGCCCGTGGCCATGCGTGCGCATGTTGAGCGGCATGGAATCGAGATAGAGCGCGAGATCAGTGCCGTGATCGAGATCGAATCCGCGAAGATAATACTGGTTCGCCTTGCCTTCGCCGCTGTGCTGCGTGACAGCGAGACCGGGAACCACCTCCAGCGCCTCGCCGGGCCGGAACGACGGGATCGTGTTGACCTGGCCGCCCGTAAAGAAGCGCTCGCTCGACGAGGGCAGTTCCTTCGGGGGAGCGGGATAGTCGATACGCGGCCCCAGCGCCGTATTCTGCTGCGCGGAGGCATCGAAGCCGTCGTTGGCCTCAGCCACGACGACCGGGGTGACGGCGCGAGGCGCCGGTATGACATGCGTGTGGTAGACCGCGTGGGTATGCGTCTTGCCGCCATGCGAATGTGTGACAGCATGGACATGGCCGACGGTGATTGTCGGCAGCTTCGTCTGCGCCAACGCGTCGCTCGCCCAACAGGCTGCAAAAAGCGCAAAAATGGAAATCTGCGTGCAGCCGCGCATCTGGTTGTCTCCAGAAATCTGGTAGTATGAGGCCCCAGCGACAATGTCTTACCAAAAAAGGCGCGTCAATCGGCGGAAGCGCCACCGAGCTGAAATTGGGCCGTTGTTGCTGAAATGTCACGAAAATCAGGGCGGCTCGACTGCAGGAACGCGCGTCGGGATTTTTATCGCCGGCGAACCAGACGCCCGCGATCCCGCCACTCTGATCGTTTCGAATTTTTCGCCTGTTATGGCGGGTGATTTATGAGGCTGATGCAGCGATTGAGCCGCTAAGTCCAATGTCGGTCAGACCATCAATGTGCGACAGAACAGCAGCGAGCCATCGCGCGTTCAGTGATCTCCGAGGATTCGAAAGGCGCCTCGCTGATTTCCGGTATGGCGCCGGCGACTGTTCATGAAAGAACCTCGTCGCCGGCGTCCCGTCGCTCAGTGGCGTCGCGCGCGCGCCTTGGTCGGCGCAGGAACCGGCGCCGGCTCTGCAGATGGCGGCGGCGGCGTCACGGGCATGTATTGCAGACTGATGTTGCCGATGCCCGCAGACAAATTGAGCCCGGTCCCAGCGGATACCGAAATCGGCTGCAAGGAAATTGTCTTTCCGGAGCCGCCGACGAGCACCGCCCCGCCGACTCCCGCGCCGACCGCCACAGAGCCTTGTGCGCCCGCGTAATCGCCTGCAAGCGCGCCAGGACCGACATTATTCGTTGCGGCCAGAACCCCCCACACCATCTGGCCCGAGCCGCTGATGCCGATATTTAAGCCGACATTGGTCAGGCGGCCGATATAATGGGACGGCGCCCCGTTTCTGTCGGTGAAGACGCAGTCGAGCGCCTGATTTTCCATAAGGATCATTCCGACTCCGCCCGAGATGTGGCAGACCAGTGTGCCCATCTTTGCGGATTGGGCGAAGGCCGCGGAACTCAAGCCGAGCGCAAGCACCGTGCTGAGACTGCGAAACAAGCTGTATCTAGACATTTTGACCTTCCGAATGCAGCGATCGCTATGCGTTGAAAGAGCCTAAAAATAAGCGGGCTGCGCAAGGGAGCTTATCCAAGAAAGCCGATAATTCACAGTTCCAATAATCAAGGCTGGGTCTCTTGGACAGGCGGCCCGGCTTGCGTGTAATTCTGGACGGCCGTAACTTAACCGTTGGTGCGGACACGTTAGCGCATTTTTTTTTGCGAGAAGCGTCTCGACGGCAGATCGTCATGCAATGATCGGGGCCTCGAAAAATCATCTTGGGAGGCGATTGGGGTGGCGGAAGATGAAAAATTCGCACTCGTTCTCCAGGGAGGCGGCGCGCTTGGGGCCTATCAGGCCGGGGCCTTCGAAGCCTTGTCCAAAAACGGCTATTGTCCGCAGTGGTTGGCGGGCATCTCCATTGGAGCCATCAATGCCGCGATCATTTGCGGCAACACGCCGGAGAAACGGGTCCAAAGGCTTCGAGCCTTCTGGGAGGAAGTGACCAGCGCCGCATCTTCGCCTTTTGACGTCGGCGGCTTCCTCGGGTCGATCTTTGCAGAGGCCAGCGCAAACCTCGCGGCGACATTCGGCGTCCCCGGCTTTTTTCGTCCCCGGGTTCCGCCGCCCGCGCCAGCCTGGAGATATGAGCCCACTGAACTAAGCTACTATGATACGGCGCCCCTGCGCGCCACACTTTCGGAATTGGTGGATCTCGACCTGATCAATTCCAGGAAGACGCGTTTGAGCATCGGCGCGGTCAACATCACCACCGGGAATTTTCAGTATTTCGACAATATGCGTGAAACAATCTGCCTCGAACACATTCTGGCAAGTGGCGCATTGCCGCCGGGCTTTCCCGCTGTCGACATCGGAGGCGAACTTTATTGGGACGGCGGGCTCGTCTCAAACACGCCGCTGCAATATGTTCTGGATACCTGCGATCCAAAGGACCTGCTCTGCGTGTTTCAGGTGGATCTGTTCGGCGCGCGCGGCCCGGCTCCCACGACGCTGCTGGACGCGGCCCAGCGGGAGAAGGACATACGTTACTCCAGCCGAACCCGCCTCAACACCGACCTGCTGAAACGTGCGCATAACCTCAGAGCCGCCGTCAAGAAGCTTTCAAGAAAGCTTCCCAAGGAATTGAAGACCGACCCGGACTGGTTGGCTCTTGCCGAAATCGGCGACGTCGCCGGCGTCACAATCGTTCATCTCATACATCGCCGCGCCGCCTACGAGAGGCATTCCAAGGATTATGAATTCTCGCGCGCAACCATGGAAGATCATTGGAAGGCCGGCGAAGTGGACGTAACGACGACTTTCACGCATCCCGATTGGCTTTCGAGAGTCCCGCCGTTCGAGGATATTGTCGTTTTCGACTGTACAAAAGACATCCATGATCGGCGAGGAGAGACGCGAGAGGGCTCGAAGCCGTCTGACGCAACAGGCAAGAACGATCGAAAGCATACCCCTTAACGACGCTGACCTTCGTGCAGTCGAGCTTCCGGGCGGAGGCAGTTCGTTTCAAACAAGATCCGACAAAGACGCTAAATTGTCAGGACTATGCCAAACTGACGCTTGAGATCCAAGCCGGATAGCCGACCGCTGGCGCAGTACGTCGCATGACTTGAGATAATTCAATTGATCGATGAAATGCGGATTGGCTCTTCGAGGTCCGCGTAAACGATCTTGATCCCCGCCCTGGAAACGGCAGCCTCGTCGGGATACCAGGTGGATTCATGGTCCAACCCGCCGTATTTGTTGAAAACCATCACATACTTCGCTTTGAAATCGACCTCGCAGCGAAGTCCCTTTCCGGGCTGATCGATGGGGCGGAGCTTGCCATCCCAATCGATAAAGAACCCTGCCGCCGGTATTTGCATCTCGGACATTTCTACGCTTCCTCCTGCCAGTTTGAGAGGCGGGTAAGCATTTTACGCGCCAGCGACAGGTCGATTGCTCAGCAGGGACCTGGACGAGCCCGCTGATCTGAAGCGAGACGATGCGGAAGGCCGATGGCAGTGGACGGAGTGCAGTGAGGCGTCCCGGCGAGCGCAATTCCAGGCTTCCCGCGACCTTCGACGAGCCTGAGCGCCACAGTTGGAACAGGCTCTTTAGCTTATCTTACCGACAAGACGCACAGCAGGCTTGCGCTTCTTGCTAAATTACGAGCGGAAAAGCTGGTTTCGCGTCTTTCACGAAGTGATTTGTCATCATGCAACAAGCGCCAGGACGCGCAGGCTCAGCTCACTAGTGGAAGACCTATGTCATAGAGAGGAGACGCAAGGATAGACATTTGCTTCCATTGCCTCTTGGCAAATTACAGCAAGCGCATATTCTCTAAAACTAGCCCTGACTAACTTGATGTCAATAATGGCATATTTATTGCATCATATAACAGTAATATAAATAGTACATAAGCTCGCGTTGAGGTCATATCATGTATAGGCGTGGCTTTGGATCCGAGAAAAAACCATCTCTGCAGGATGGCGATCCTATTAACCAAACCTTTATCGACCGGCAAGCAGTTGATCTCACGCAGCGCGTACGACAGCGACCTGTCTCGGATAAGGCGCGCTATCACTAATATCGCTCAGTAATTTGCGTAGAATGGAGTTGAGCATGACGTTCGCACTCAGGGAACGCGTCGCGCTAAGCGCCGGAACGAACGCCTGCTGTCTCACAAATTTTGTCCCTGTTCAGGTTTCCGCACCAACACCGCAGAGCCTGACCCTTGATCTGACCGCCTATTTAGCTGCAACCGCGATTTGTGTCCGCAGCGGTGCGACCGATAATGAAACCTTCGCCCGAACACTTACGGACGCGCGCCATAAGTTTTCCAGTTTCGGCGTCCCCCCATCCGTCATCCGGGCGCGCCAGCTCGTGTTTTTCCCGCGCCTCGACGACATCTCTCTGGTCGACGGCAAGTTCACGGTCGCGGAGCCACAGCAGCCGCATCTCCAGCTTTTCGATAATTTCAACGACCTCAACCCCAAAGATATTTCGGCTCGTCACCAGAGCATTGAGCGCGTGGCGGATGATTGCCTCGAAGAAATGTATGCGGACATTGATGAAGCTCCCGACGATCTCATCCACGTGACGTCCTCGGGCTACCTCGCGCCCAGCCCCGTTCAGCGGCTTGCTGCGAGGAGAGGATGGCTGCGAACAACCGTGACTCACGGCTATCACATGGGCTGCTACGGGGGCTTTTCAGCGATACGGATGGCGCATGGTTTTCTGGCTTCGGCACAGCTCGGCGTAACGCCTCCGAAGGAACGCGTCGATATCGTGCATACGGAAATCCTGTCGGCTCATCATGAAGTTGATGAGCTTTCCGCGCAGAACATCGTTTCGATGACACTCTTTGCGGACGGTTTCATAAAATATTCCGTCGCCACGGAGGACCATTTGAGGTCCCGGGGCCTCGCGGGCCTCAAGATATTGGCTTATACTGAGCATTTGCTGGCCGACTCTGCTGACGCCGAGACACTTGCACCGGGCCCAACACGTTTCCGCATTTATATTTCGATTATGACTCCCGTCTTCATTAAGGCTGCCGTCACCGATCTGGTTCAGGATCTGATGCGCCGCGCCGGGCTCGACTTCGAGCGTGAGCGCCATCGACTTATGTTCGCCATTCACCCGGGTGGCCCGAAGGTCGTGGAACATATTCAGTCGAAGCTGAAACTCGATGACGATCAAGTCGCCTTCAGCAAGGCTGTTCTTCTCGAGAGCGGCAATATGTCCTCTGCTACTGTGCCTCACATCCTTAAATCAATCGTGGAAGAACCGAGCGTGCCGTTCGGCTGTCGCGTCATTGCCATTGGCTTCGGGCCCGGCCTGACGATGACGGGCCTGCTTATGCAGAAAATCTGAATCGATTTTCATTGTGACAATGGAAGCCCGGCGAAGCCGCGGCCCGCATCTGCGCGTCACGCGCTCCCGATGGATCGGCCGGCTCTATCCTTCTCGATAAAGGAGACGAGCTCTTTGGCCGGGTCGGCGTAGAGCTGCAGCTTCGAAACGTCCAGCGGATCCACGAGAAATTGAAGCATCAAAATATCCTCGCCGTCGCAGAAGGCTGGACCGACGCCGCAGAAGAAGAAGCCCTGACTCCGCGCTTCCTCTGCGAGAAGCGGTAGGCCCGGATCACTCACGAGCGCAGAGAGCTGCACGGCCCGCGCGCCGAGACCGAGCACGTCCCGAACCGCCTGCCTGAGTTCAATACCCACATTTGCGCCGATCTGCGCGAAGTGGATTTTCCCATAAGCGCGATGATCGATTGAAATCCCGGTTTTCGACTCCGCCACGGCCGGCGATAGTCGTGCACATGTCGCGACCTTCACGCCGAGCCGCGCGTATATCTGAAGCATTATTTCACGGTAGGAGTCTGGCGCGTGGATCGCGCGTTCGGATGGCTGCGTTAGAAAGCGAAAGGTGATGAGGTTGCTTTGCCGCTGCCCTGTCGTCGGATACGTCTCACCTTTTGGATGTGAACCCTCTGGGGCATATCCGAGCAATGCGGCGCAAACGGGCATTCCCGCCCGCTCGTCATTGCGTTGGGAAAAGGTGTGGATCGTCACCGGAACGGCGAAAATTCCGAGGAGGCCAACCCTGTTGGCTTCCTGCGACAGGCGCTCGGTCATCTTCTCGAGCAGATGACGCCCGCGGTAAGCGCTTAGGACGACGGCTTCGCCGCGTTCGGCGATAGAAGAACCCGGCTCCCTCTCCAGTGCGACATGCCCGACAACTTCGCCCCTTTCATTGCGCGCGAGGACGGGGATCAGTTCGCCCGCGTCTACTTTGCTCCAGTAACGCTGCGGAGAGAACACTTCCGTATGCACGTAATTGCGCCCATACACCTCCAGAAAGCAGCGCGCGATCCCCGGAGCGTCTTCCCGCCTTGGCAGATCGATGGTGACGCTATCCGTCGCCGGCGTCGAGGTTACGGAATTTTCGCCCTTGGACAGGTCCGCGATCTCGATCTCCGCGGCGATCCTTCTGTGGAAGCTGAGCTCCCATCCGTCGATGCCCCACTCGCGAATAGAAAGGCCCGCGTCGCGTCGAAGGAAATCCGAAACCGTATCGATAAGCGACGAAAAGCGGTCATGGCCTTTGACATGAATCGAACATCGCACGTCTCGCGCGGAAGACGTCACGATCACATCGGCGGTTTCGCGGCCCGAGGCGTGCGCCGAAAGCACGAGCCAGGCCTGAAACGTGTCGTCGGCGATCAGCCCGGCGATCACAGGGCGGGCCCCTTCCAGAAGCGCGGCCTCCCGCACGAAGCCGCGAACAAGTTCACCTCGTTCCAGCCCCAGCGTTAGCCTGACCTCTGAAGGGCGGAGGTGTTTCTCTCTCAAGCGGGACGTCTCCTGCGCGATCATCGACGGGCCACTGGTCTTACTGATCATTTCTCCAGCCCGAGCATTTGTTGAAAAGGCGCGCCTGTTTTGGCGAAAACCGCCACAAGGTTACTGGAGGAAACACTAACATAAGGATTCAAATTATACCCTATTCAGCTGGCGGCTTCGGTAGCATGTTATCACGATGGAGCGTGCGTCCCGGTTTCCATTATCGTTGCGCTCACGCTTTTAAAGGCGACGGATGCGTTAAACTCAGTTTTCGCGATAAAAAGAACGGCGTCGATGACCGTCGTCGTATTCGATCAGAGACGCAATCGGGAACTTGCGGGAAGTTCGAATGAACAGACGCAGTATCGTCGGCGGCGCGCTAGTCGCCTGTTGGGCGGGTGCGGCAGGCGGGACGGGCGGTCATGAGACACCGCCCATGAAGCGCGGCCCGCAGCCTGCGGATTTGGATAAGGCTGACTTTCACCCTTCTGCACTTACCCTATTCGTGATCCGCCATGCGGAAAAGCCTGATGACCCGGCCCTTGGGCCAGGACTGACATCGCGCGGCGAGGCACACAAGCACTCGCTTGTGTTGCGCGGCTGGCAAAGGGCAGGCGCCTGGGCCACGCTCTTTGGCTCGGAGTGCCACCGCGCCGATTATCCCACGCCGGACATTGTCTTTGCGGCAAATCCCAACGCGAGACCAACCGAAGACAGTTTAGTCAGCAGACGACCTTATGAGACAATTGAGCCGCTTTGCCAAAAGATCGGATCCGGCCCCATCGTCGATTTCGGTATTGGCGATGAGCTGGCGATGCTCAATGCGGCGTGCGAAAAACGCGGTGTCGTCCTGATCTGCTGGGAGCACAACCGCATCGGCGACGCCATCCTTCCCGAACTTGCCAGAGGCCAAAAGATTCCCGGCCTTCCGACGAAATGGGATGACGCGCGGTACGACGTGGCGCTGCGCTTCGACCGGCCACGAAGCGACGCGCCATGGAGCTTCCGACAATTGTTTCCGAGACTGCTGGCCGGAGACTCGAATATACCGCTCTAGTTGAGGCGGCTTCGTGGAACACGACCGTTCACTTGGCAGGCGCCAGCGGCCATGGAAAATCCAGTGGGAGATTCCCGGCCTCGACAAGCTTGTGGGTCAGCGCTTCATGCAACGCGGCCCATTCCGAGCGTATGTCGGCGGGCGGCGAATTGTGCAAGAGATTGTTCAATTGCAATGGATCGGTCACCAGATCGTAGAGTTCATACTCGACGCCGCCGCCATCGCGCCCAAAATAGATTGCATATGTCCAGTCGTCCTTCCTCAGCGCCCGAAGATTTGCGCCGGGGCGACCCGCGGGTAAACCAAATACATCGTCATAAGAAAAAAGGACGGAATCCTGTACGCCAGTTGCAGCGTCTCTGATGACGGGCGCAATGCTTCGACCGACTCCATGCGCGACCCGCTGGCTTATTCCCGCAAGCTCGACAAGCGTCGGCAAAAGATCGACATGAGAATAGAAGGCGCGCGTTTCCACGGGCTCGGGGAAAAGAACAGGATTGGAAATGACGAGGGGAATATGAATGACCTCCTCATAAGCGCTGTAGCTCTTCTCCCTCATACCATGGGACAATCCGAGTTCGCCGTGATCGGAGAGGCGGATGATGATCGTTTTTTCGGTAAGGCCATATTCCTCCAGCGCCTCGAGGATTGAACTGATATGTCGATCGACGACTTTGTGAAGATGCGCATAGAATCGTACATAATCCCGTTTGGCGTCGGTGTTCGACAGTGGCGCGGCCTTGTCCAATGCCGCGCGCGCCTCGGCCTGGATCTTCGGCTTTGTGGAAAGATCGTCGGTAAAGTTGGGCGGCAGGTCGATGTCGAGATTTGCGAATTCTTCGCGGCGGTAGCCGCCGGCTTCCCATCCGTCTGGAAAAAAACCGATGTCATGCGGATTGACGAGAGATACAAATAGGCAAAAAGGCCTTTGAAGATCGCGGGCGCGCGAGATGAAATGAAGTGCGCTTTCTCCTCCCTCGACGCCGGCAGTCTGCCGGATCGCGCCTGGCGTGGGCCCATGCACATATCGCCCGTCGTTGTCCGGATCGCCGCCGCCCAGCGTGGCGATGCCGTCGAAGACGCCGAAAACACTCGGCTGCAGGGGCTTTATGGCATTGCCTGCGTCGGGCGGATTCCAGTCCGCGAAACCGTAGACGCGCTGAAAATTACGAATATCGCCGCTGTTCCACTTATTGCCGGCGCCGGGCTTCACATTTTCAGGGAAGCTCAGATGCCACTTGCCCTTCCACGCAACATAATAGCCGGCGTCACGCAGCAGGGCTCCAATATTGGCGCATTGCGTCGCGGGCGGCAGGCCGGGCCATAGAAGCGTCCGCGCAACACGATTTATCGGCGCGAAGCGGCCTGTCAGCATTGCTGCGCGGCTCGGCGCGCATTCGCTGGCTGAGGTATAGGCGCGGTGGAAAGTCAGGCCATGTCGCCGGAGCTTATTATAGGAGTTGAGATTGGACTCCACCCAGCCTGCAGGCCAATGCGTGTGATACCGCTCCTGGTCCGTCATCAAGACAATAATATTCGGCTGCGGCGGCAACCCTGGAGACGGCTTGCGCGCATGTTTGACGTTAGCAGCGAGCCGGGAGGACGCCATGCCGGCGAGGCCGCCCGCAGCCTGGAGAAATCTCCTGCGTGTCGCCATTGCAAGCCTCGCCGAAAGATGCGGAGCTTACCCTACAATGAAGTTTCCTTGACTGAAAAGAATTCTCGAAACCGGGAGTCGCAGCCGTCCGCGCGGACCGCAGGTTGTCGTTTCCTCCCCGAGGGCGCTCACGCCCCTCGCACCAAAGCAAAGAAGACCAGCACAATACCGATGGCGCCGCCAATGACGGTCAGATTACCCGCAAGGTCCACGCCAATTCTCAGGGAATCGACGAAGTCTGGTGAGTTCGACAGGAGGAGCATGTGCGGCTCTAGGGTTTGGTTGTGTCACTCATGTTTTCGAGCCCGCCGAGACTGAGGCGGGTCAGCATATCGACGAGCCGCTCGACCATGGGCTCGTCGAATTTCATTTGCAGCGGCCCGCTGGCGAGGCGCTCCGCGTCGCGCACGAAAAACATGGGCTGCTGCGCCAGCCACAATGTCGCAATCGTGACCTCCTCGGGCCTTGCGTCCGCAGGCAGGAAGCGACTGACGACCCGCCCCGCCAGAGTGAAAATTCGCGGCGGGCTGTCTTTGATGAAGGCCTGAAAAATATCGGTGCTCTGCACGGCCTCCCAGGCGAAGATGCGCATGTAGCTGCTTACTCTGTCGCGCTTCACAAGCGGCGCCAGAAACTGGCGCAGATAGCTCCTCAGCGCGCTCTCCGGCGACATGGCGTCGAGTTCGGCGGCGTCGAGCGCGCTTTCATTCGCCAAAGCGTCGCGCGCGACTTCGAGCACTGCGCGATAAAGCTGCTCCTTGCCGCCGAAATGGTAATTGATCGCCGCCTGATTGGCCCGGGCCAGTTGCGTGATCTGACGCACCGAGGCGCCGGCGTATCCCTGTTCGGAAAAAACGAGCGCCGCCGCCTTGAGCAGCGCCGCTCGTGTCACTTCCGTCGCGCGGGAGCCCGTGCGGCCTTGTGCTTCCAGTTCACTCATCTTCAGAGCAAGCCGCCGAGCCGGTCGGCGACAGCCCGACCGGCGCCGACGGCTTTGGAGGCGACGCCGCTCGCCACGCGGGCGGTGAGCCTGGCGGGTGAGAATCTGCTTATCCAGCTTTCGCTGTCTTCAGCGCTCGGCGCCGGCGGCGCGTCAGCAAGCTCAGGCCCGGCGGGAACCGTGGCGGGCGCAGCCTTCTGGACGGCTTCAATTGTCTTCGCCGCCGCCGGGCGACCCGGCTTCTGGGGGGCCAGCCTGGGTTTGACCGGAACGTTCGCCGCCGGCGACTCTTCCGCCGAAGCCAGAATGAAGCCGTATTGCGTCAGGATCGGGCTGAGCGAAGGGCGCACGACCGCAGCCGCCGCCGCGCCTTCGATCCGGTCGAGCAATTTGCCGCTGACAGGGTCGATATTGACCCGCGCGGATTCCTGCGCCTGCTCCAGCGGCGCCTCCGCCATTCGCTCCATCGGCATCCAGTAGCCGAGAAGAACCGCCGTGATCAGGCCGGCCACCGTATTCGAGAAAATGGAGCGAAGGATCGCGGCGAGGAGAGCGGTCTGCTGGATCAGGCGTTGAGGCATGGCAAACATCCGTTTCAAATCACTGTTTGAAATTCAAACGCCCGTTTGAAGCAAAAATATGGCAAAGCTTCGCGTCCCGCCAAGTCGGCTCGGGCGAAAGGCGTCGACGGCGCGCAAGCACATGCCCCCGCGCCTTTCGTGAGGTCACCACCTCGGGTTGAGGTAGCCGTCGAAGATCGCCAGCGGCCCGGCCAGTGTCATGCGAACGGCAGGCGGATCGACGGGCTTGAAATGACGATCCATGATCCCGATCGATAGTCGGAGAGAGTTGAAGCCGGATGACGCACGCGCACCATCACGAACATCACCATGCGCCGAAGCGATTCGGCGTCGCTTTCGCCGTGGGCGCGGCGCTCAATCTCGGCCTCGTCTTCGCTGAGGTAACGTTCGGTTTCCTTTCGAACTCGGTCGCCCTTGTTTCGGATGGCGTGCATAATCTCTCCGACGTGCTGGGGCTCTTGTTGGCCTGGGCCGGCTCGTGGCTGGCGACGCGGCAACCGAGCGACAGGCGAACTTACGGCTACAGGCGCGCCTCCATTCTCGCGGCGCTGGCGAATGCGGCGCTGCTCCTGACCGCCACGGGCGGTCTGATCGTCGAAGCCGTGCAGCGGCTATTCGACGCCCAGCCGGTCGCAAGCGGCACGGTGCTCTGGGTCGCCTCGGTTGCGATCGCCGTCAATCTCGGAACGGCGCTGCTCTTCATGCGGGGCCGCGAGAGCGACATCAACATCAGGGGCGCCTTCCTCCATTTGATGGCGGATGCGGCGGTCTCGCTCGGGGTCGTGATCGCCGCGCTGCTGATTTCGAAGACCGGCTGGCTGTGGCTCGATCCCGTTGCGAGCCTTGGCGTCGCGCTTGTCGTTTTGGGAAGCGGCTGGGGCCTGATGCGCAGCGCTCTCGATCTTGCGCTGGACGCCGTTCCGCCCGGCGTAGACCGTTCGGCCGTTGAGGATTACCTCGCCGGTCTGCCCGGCGTCACGGAAGTTCACGATCTTCATATCTGGGGGATGAGCACCACCGAAACGGCGCTGACCGCACATCTCGTGCGTCCGGGCGCTCTCCCGGATGACGCGTTACTGGATCAGATTGCGCAGGAGCTTGAGCGTCAATTCCACATCCATCACGTCACGATACAACTCGAAAACGGCGCCCTCGCATGTCGCTACGCGCCCGCCCATGTCGTGTAGCGATTCTTCACGCAAGCCGATTCCGTCAGCCTATGCCGCCGCCTGCGCCTGGCGCCATGACGGCGTATAACGCAGGCACAGCCCGTGTAACGGCGTCGTAAGTCCCGACACGACGCTGATGTCGCGCCATCTCGGATAGGTCGGCGGCAGCATTTGCAGGGTGAAGCCGACGGCGGAAAGGAATTCCGCCTCGCTCGCGAAATCATGCGCGCCGAATTCGCACACCGCCTGCCCGCCCCGTTCGGCGCCGTCGAGCAGCGTCTCCATCATCGGAACGGCCCATGGCGCGCGTCCGATGACGCGGCGGACGGATTCCGGATCGGGCCGCGCCGCGCGCCATCGCAGCGGCGCTTCACTGAGGCGCGACTCCTCCGTCTCATTGACGAGATCCGGCAGCGCCCGCAATTCATGGGCGACGATAGAAAGGCAGGCCGCCGGACTGTTCTTCCAGAGGTCGATCCCGCCGAGCCACATGGCCGCCTGCTGATGCAGCCGCCCGGCGCCGCGCTCGCCATCCTCGGGCCGGAAGCGCGCGCGCATGAAGACGACGCCCTCCCCAACCGTGCGCGCGAGAAAGCAGCCCGCCGCGCGCGCGTCTATATCGATGGCGTCGGGCTCGAAGCGGCGCAGTTCCGCAAGACGCGGCGGCGACAGAAAGGAATCCCAGGCCGGGTCGAGGCCGGCGGAACGGCGGGTGATCGCATAGCCGGCGGCGGTCGTGACGCGGCCGTCCTCTCCCTCGGCCAGCTTGCCGTAATGCAGACGATGGAATGCGATGACGCTCGTCTCTCCGCTTCCGGCCATATCCCGTCCTCGCCTAACTGCACGCAAGGGTCAGAGATAGTCGGGTTTTATTAACCAAGAATTGAAGCGGCGGAATTTTCTTCAATGCGCGCGTCGAGTTGCGCATGGGAGAAGGTGAAGGCGCTATCGAGTCCGAGCGCCGCGTAGAGGATGGGTTCGGCGGTCAGGAAGGGCCGCCAATATTCGCTATAGGCGCGTGCGCCCTCGACCCTGGCGCGGCGGAAGCGCCGCTCGCCGGGCTGATGCGGGTCCATGTTGGGGTTCTGGAAGCGCTTGGTGAAACCGTAAGCCGAACAGACCGTGTAGCGAACCGACGCGCCGCCGCCGCTCTGCTCCAGCGCGCGCAGGCGATCGAGCCAGGGGGCCGCGCGCAAGGCTTTGCGCAGCACGTGAAGCGCGACGGCGGGATCGCAGGCGTAGGTGAAGGCGCTGGGGCCGAGCCGCGTGAACAGCCGCTCATATTGCGAGAAGACCACCACGACTCGCTTCAGCCGTCTGTCGCGCGACAGGGCCAGACGATCGAGCAGCCGGGACAGCGTGCCGATCCAGGCTGAATCCTCCAGCCGCACCAGCGGGAGCACGATGACCAGCGCGTCCGAGCCCAGCATCTGTCCGGCGAGCTTGGCCTTCACGTCGTTGAGGATCGGCACGGCGGCGCCGTCCGGGGGGACGGCGATCTCGCCGGCGGAATCGACGATCTCGAGCAGCCACGGCCCACGCGTGACCACAGCCGGCGGCGCTTCGCCGTTCACGGAGAGGCGGAAATAATACTCATAGGTGTTGAGCGTATCGGTCGCGACGCCGCCTTCGGCGAAATCCTGCTTGAGCCGCTCATAGTCGCCCTGCTCGGCGGTGAAGAGATCGGCGCGGCGCATGTCGGACGGATCAGCGAGAAATTCGGCCTGGCTGACGGGCTGGAGCGCCGGTCGCAGGCGCGGCGAGTAGCCGAAGGCGCTCTGAGCCACGCAATCGGCCAGCGAGGCGAGCAGCGAGGACTTTCCGCCCTTCTTCGGCCCGACGAGGCATATCGCGACCTTTTCCGTCATTTGCGCTCCCTTGCGACGGCGGGACAATACAGGGCGCAAGCGGCGCGGGAAAGGCGGGCATGTGGCGCGCGTCGGCTCCGCGTGCTAAGCGCGCCTGATGCTCGAAGGTCTGCCCCCTAATGGCGCCAGCCATGTGCTGCGCCTCTCCACCGACGAAGGCCGCGCCCGCGCCGTCGCCGACATCATCGTCGAGACATTCGACCCCACGGAAACCGCGGCCGCCGCCTTCGAGGTGGACGACGGCCCGGTCTGGTCGGTCGAGGTCTATTTCGCCGAGGCGCCGGACGAGGACGAAATCCGCGGGCTGATCGAGGCGGTGAGCGACGCCGAAACCGCCGCCCGCGCCGAATTCGCCGAGATCGCGAAGGAAGACTGGGTGCTGAAGTCGCTCGCCGGCCTCGAGCCGGTGCGCGCCGGCCGCGTCGTGGTGCACGGCTCGCATGACCGGGAACGGCTCAAGCCCAATGACATTGGCGTCGAGATCGAGGCGGCGCTCGCCTTCGGCACCGGCCATCACGGCACGACGCTCGGCTGCCTGCGCGCGCTTGACCGAATCACGAAGCGCCGCCGGCCCCGCCATGTGCTGGATGTCGGCACGGGCACAGGCGTGCTCGCCATCGCGGCGGCGAAGCTTCTGCGCCAGAAGGTCGCCTGCGGCGACATCGACCCCGTGGCGGTGGAAACCGCGCGCGCCAATGCGATTGCGAACGGGGCGGTCGCCTTTGTGCGCCCGGTCGTGGCCGTGGGCCTGCGCCATGCGGAGATGGCCGGGCGCTACGACCTGATCTTCGCCAATATTCTCGCCAGGCCGCTGCGCCTGCTCGCGCCCGCCATCGCCCGCGCGGCGGCGCCGGGGGCCGAACTGGTTCTGTCCGGACTTCTGCTGCGCGACGTGCCCGGCGTGCTTTCCGCCTATCGGGCGCAGGGATTTGCCCTCGCCGAGCAGCAGAACATCGACGGCTGGGCGACCCTGGCGCTGAGGCGCGGCGGGGCCTGAGCGCGGCGTCAGGTCTGGCGCCCATTGCCCCCCGCGCTTGCGCGGATTAGCTTTGCTTCATGTTCGAAGCAAAATTCCAGTCCTTCGCCGACGTCTCCTCGTCTCACGACAGCGCCGCGCGGGTCGCTGCGCTGCGCGCCGAACTCGCACGCCAGAATCTCGATGGCTTTCTGCTGCCGCGCGCCGACGCGCATCAGAATGAATATGTGCCGAAAAACGCCGAACGGCTGGCCTGGCTCACGGGCTTTACCGGCTCCGCGGGCTTCGCCGCCATTCTCAAAAAGGAAGCCGCCCTCTTCGTCGACGGCCGCTATGTGATTCAGGCGCCACAGGAAATCGACGGCCGAATCTTCAAGTCGATCAACATCGCCGAAACGGGGCCGGCGCAATGGCTCGCCGAACATGCGCGCGAGGGCGCCCGCATCGGCTACGATCCGTGGGTGCACACCAGCGGCCAGATCGAGCGTTTCGCCAAGGCGCTGGAGGGCAGGAAGATCGAGCTGGTCGCGCTCGACGCCAACCCCATCGACGCGCTGTGGACAGATCGGCCCGCCGAACCGATGGGCGCGATTGTCCTGCATCCGCCGCGCTACGCCGGCGAGACGGCGGCTGCGAAGATCAAAAAGCTGCGCGCAACGCTGAAAGACGCCGACGCGGCTCTCATGTCGGACCCGCATGCGATCTGCTGGGCCTTCAACATTCGCGGCGCCGATGTCGCGCATACGCCCATCGCGCTCTGCTTCGCGCTGCTTTCGAAGCAAGGCGCGCCGACGCTTTATGTCGACGACTCCAAGCTCGATGCGAAAACCCGCGCGGCGCTGGAAAAGTTTCTAACCTTGCGCCCGCCCGCCGCGCTGATCGACGATCTGACCCAGGCCGGAAAGCGCGGCGAGACCGTGCTGTTCGACAATGCGACCGCGCCTGTGAAACTGGTCGAAACCTTGCGCGAGGCCGGCGGCAAGCCGCGCGTGACGGACGACCCCGCCTCGCTACCGAAAGCCGTCAAGAACAGGACGGAGCTTGCCGGCGCGCGCGAGGCGCATATTCGCGACGGCGCCGCGCTGACGCGCTTTCTCGCCTGGTTCTCCGAAGCGGCGCCAAAAGGCGGCCTGACCGAAATCACCGCCGCCGAGGCGCTGGAGACCTTCCGTCGCGAGAATGGCGATCTGCGCGACATTTCCTTCCCGACCATTTCGGCCTTTGGCGAACATGCGGCGATCCCGCATTATCGGGTCTCGGAGAAGAGCAATCTGAAGATCGGCAAGGGCGTCTATCTTGTCGACAGCGGCGCGCAATATCTCGACGGCACCACCGATGTGACGCGGACCGTCGTCGTCGGGCGCGCATCGAAACAGTTGCGCGACCATTTCACGCGCGTGCTCAAGGGGCATATCGCCATCGCGCGGGCGGTGTTTCCCAAAGGCGTCACCGGCGCGCAGCTCGACGCTTTCGCGCGGCGGGATCTTTGGGAGGCGGGCCTCGATTTCGACCACGGAACCGGCCATGGCGTCGGCTCCTATCTCTCCGTGCACGAGGGGCCGCAGCGCATCTCGAAACTGAGCGCGACGCCTCTGCAGCCTGGCATGATCCTGTCGAATGAGCCGGGCTATTACCGCGCCGGAGAATACGGGATTCGTCTGGAAAATCTGGTGATCGTCGAAAAGCGCGAGATCGCCGGCGCCGAGCGGGAAATGTATGGCTTCGAGACGATCACGCTTGCGCCTTTCGACCTCGCTTGCGTCGAGCCAGGGCTGATGAGCCCGGAGGAAATCGCCTGGCTCAACGCCTATCACGCGCAGGTCCGCAAGACCCTCTCGCCGCGCGTCGACGCGAAGACGAAGAAGTGGCTTCGCGAGGCGACGCGCGCAATCTAGACCTGCTGCGAGGAGCGAAGCGACGAAGCAATGCAGAGCCGCGATGTGGCTCTAAGATCGCTCCGCTTCGCCCGCATCGCGTCAGTCCCGGCCGTCACCCGCACGGGGCAGGATCACCCGCACGATGAGCCCGTGTGGCGCACGATCGAGCAGCGTGACCGTTCCGCCATGGCGCTCCACCAGCGACCGGACAATCGAGAGGCCAAGCCCGAATCCGCTGTGATTGCCGATGGTGCGGCTGACCTCTCCACGCACAAAAGGTTCGAAGACCGTTTCCTTTTGGGCGTCGGGAATGCCGGGGCCGTCGTCGGAGACGTCGATCTGCAACTGCTGCGACGGCGTTTCCGCTATTGTAATATCCACCTTATTTGCGTGGTTGACGCCATTTTCAACCAGATTGCTGAACACGCGCTGCATGTCCGTCAACGAGCCGAAAATCATCTGCCGGCCGCCGCCGCGGTAACGGACCCTCTTGCCGGTCTCCGTAAACTGATCGACGACCGTTTGTAAAACGCTGTCGAGGTCGACGACGGAATAGTCGGACGTATCGCTCTCGGAGCGCAGATATTGCAGATTCTTGTGCAGCATCGCGTCCATCAGATTGATGTCGCGCAACATCTTGTGACGCAGGTCCTCGTCGGCGATGAATTCGCTGCGCAGGTTCAGGCGGGTGATGATCGTCTTGAGATCATGGCTGACGGCGGCCAGCACATGGGTGCGCGCCGCGATCATGGAGCGGATGCGGCGCTGCATGCGGGTGATGGCGCGGGTCAGCTCCATCACTTCGAGCGGTCCCTGCTCGGGAAGCGGCTTTTCGGCTTCGGCGCCGCCCTCGCCCGGAAACTGCTCCGCATGACGCGCGAGCTTGATCAAAGGCTCTACAATGGCGTTCGAGGCCCAGAGCACCAGCACCGAAGTGCTGAGGAAGAAGAGAATGGCGGAAAGCGCCCAGGGCGTCAGCAGGAACGGCGTGCCGGGCTCCGGCTGCCAGAGCCAGCGCCAGACCGAGCGCGGCGGCTTGCGATGCTGCGAGATTGAGACGAGCGCATAGCCCCCCTTGCGCAGGCCGATCGCAATGGCGCCCGGCGAGCGGTCGGTTGGCTCGGCGGCGGCAATCACATCCGCCCCTGACCAGAGGTCGCTCTGCACCATCCGAATTTCGTTGACGAACTCTCTGTCGTCGACATCCACAACCGCCGGACGGCCGCTGAGCAGATGAAGATTGGCGAAGGGAACCGCGCGCGCATATTCGTCGAGCAGCGCCTGCCGCGCGTCCACCGGCGCGGCGTCGACGGCAAGGATAATGCTCGCGATGAAGTCGCTCTGATCGACGATGTGACGCCGGCCTTCCACGTCGAGCACATGAAAGGCGATCAGCACCACTGTCTGAAAACAGACGATGGAGGCGAGGATGAGAAAAGTGATCTGGCCCGCGAGGCGATCCGGCTGAAGGCGTCGCAAGAGGCGACCGATCATCATACGCGGTTGACAGGCGCCGAAAGCATATAGCCTTCGGAGCGCACTGTCTGGATCATCGACGGGCTCTTGGGATCCTTTTCGAGCTTCTGCCGAAGCCGGCTTACCAGCACATCGATGCTGCGCTCGAATGGCCCCGCCGTGCGGCCGTGAGTCATGTTGATCAGCTGGTCGCGCGTCAGCACGCGATTGGGATTTTCACAGAATGCGTGAAGCAGATCGAATTCGGCGCCGGTCATCGCGACCTTCGTGCCGGTGGGCGACACGACCTCGCGCGCAAGGAGATTCATGCGCCAGCCGAGAAAGTGAAAGGTCTGTTTGGCGGCGTCGTCATTGCCGCGCGCCTGCGGTTCGGCGCGCCGTAAAACCGCGCGGATGCGGGCGAGCAATTCGCGCGGATTGAAGGGCTTCACCAGATAGTCGTCGGCGCCCATTTCGAGTCCGATGATCTTGTCCACATCCTCACCCTTCGCCGTAACGATGATGATGGGGATGTCGCGGCTTGCGCTGACGCGGCGGCAGATCGAGAGCCCGTCTTCGCCGGGGAGATTGAGATCGAGGATGATAATATCGAAATCTTCGCCCACAAGCTTCTTGTCGAGCGCCTCGCCGCTCGCGACCCAGGCTACCGTCATGCCATTGTTTTCGAGATAACGAGAAATCAGTTCGCCGATTTCCGTATCGTCTTCGACAAGTAGAATGGAATTCCGATCAACCATTCGTCAACCAGCCTCTCACACGGGCGCCTGCCTTTTTTCGCCTATAGCGCGTCGCAGGCCTCCTGTCCGCTGAATGGGGCGTCCGGCCTCCTTTCAGACATAGAGCGGAAACAAATTACCGCAGTGCGAAAAACTCTTGAAACAGCGCCCTGCGACCGTGCTTCGGTCAGGCTCCGCCCCATCGGGCTGAGAGACTAGTCTACTGCGCCGACCAGGTCGGCGTAACAACAAAGATCAAGTTTGAGACCCGCGCCCATGCGCCTGTCGCCACGCTTTGCTCGAAGGGTCGAACGATGACAATCTCCATGCCCACTTGCGAAACCGCCGCCCTGCCGAAGACCGGTGTCGCCGGCCTGGCCGAAAGCTGGCGGAGCGACGTCGTCTCCGGATTTCTCGTCTTCCTCATCGCGCTGCCTCTCTGTCTGGGCATCGCCATGGCCTCTGGCTTCCCGCCCCAGGCCGGCATCATCACCGCCATCGTCGGCGGACTGCTTGTCTCGCGGATCAACGGCTCTTTCGTGACGATCACGGGCCCCGCCGCGGGCCTGATCGTCGTCATTCTCGATTCCGTGCAGGAGCTTGGCGCGGGCGACGCCATGGCGGGCTATCGCTACACGCTCGCGGCGATCTTCTTTGCCGGCGTCTTTCAGGTGCTCATGGGGGTGATGAAAGCGGGCAAGATGAGCGCCTTCTTTCCCTCTTCCGCCGTGCACGGCATGCTCGCGGCCATCGGCATCATCATCATCGCCAAGCAGTTCCATGTGATGCTCGGCGTGAAGCCGGACGCGCAGACGCTCTTTCAAACCATCGGCGCGATCCCCGCGAGCCTGCGCGACATGAATCCGGAAGTCGCGATCATCGGCTTTTGCGGTCTTGCCATCCTCGCCGCCTGGACGCTGCTCCGCGATACGAAGCTGAAGGCCGTTCCCGCGCCGCTGCTCGTGGTGCTGGTCGGCATGGCGCTGGCGAAATATTTCGATCTCGAGGACGAGCATAAATATCTGTTCCTCCCCACCGCGGAATTGCTGCCGCATCACGAATTCGCCATCGGCCCGAAATTCCTCGTGACTCTGCCGCAGAACTTCCTCGCCGGCTTCGCCTTCCCCGATTTCCACCTCGTCGGCGAACTCGCGTTCTGGCGGCAGGTGTTCACCATCGCGCTTGTCGGCAGTCTCGAAAGCCTGCTCAGCGCGGCGGCGGTCGACAAGCTCGACCCTCACAAGCGCGTGTCCGATCTCAACCGCGACGTCGCGGCTGTGGGTCTGGGCAACACGATTTGCGGCCTCATCGGCGGCCTGCCGATGATCGCGGAAATCGTGCGCAGCTCCGCCAATGTGAACAATGGCGCGCGCACGGGCTGGGCGAACTTCTTCCACGGCCTCTTCCTGCTCGTCTTCGTGGCGCTTTTCCCAAAGCTCATCCATGAAATCCCGCTTGCGTCGCTCGCCGCGCTGCTGGTGTTCACCGGCTATCGGCTGGCCTCGCCGCGCGAGTTCCAAAAGACGCTCGCAATTGGCTGGGATCAGCTCGCCGTCTTCGTGATCACCATCATCGGCGTGCTCGCGACTGACCTCCTCATCGGCGTCGCGATCGGCGTCGTCGCCGAACTTGTCTTCCACTTCTGGCGCAGCATCGACTGGCGTGACATCATCCTGCTCACGCGCTCGATCGAAGAGACGGAGCCCGGCGTTTTCCATGTGCAGGTCACGGGCGCCGCTTTCTTCGGCAATTATCTGGCGCTGAAGAATGATCTGGCCGCGATTCCTCCAGGGAAAACCGTCATCATTTGATCTCTCGGAGACCTCGACCGTCGATCACACGGTGATGGAAAACTTGCATCATTTTTGCGAGGATTATCGCGGCAAGGGCGGCTTCGCGGACATTCGGGGGCTCGACGGGCATGTGGCGACCTCGGCGCATCCGCTTGCGCCACGCAAGCGCGCCGCCTGAGCGCGGGTCCGTTCAATCATAGAGCAGAGGGCGCGCTCCTCATGCTTCGAGAAGCCGCAGAAGCGCCTCCAGCGCGACGGGCTCCCGTAATTCTGCCCGAAAATGAAGGGTCAAGATGACGCTCATTCTTCTCTGCGTCGCGGCGCTTTTGGCGCTGTCCCCGCTTGCGATCTACTGGCGCGCGCGGGCGGACGTTTCCCGGCTGATCTATGGAATCTGCAGGCGGACTGTGCGCGACGATCTTCCTGGCGGACGTTCTGCCGCGCGGCGCCGACGCTGCTGACCGCCACGCTTCCCTTCGGTCTGCCCTGGCTCGGCATGCATTTGCGCATCGATCCGCTGAGCGGTTTCTTTCTGGCCGTCGTCAATCTCGGCGGCGCGGCGGCGAGCGCTTATGCGATCGGCTATGGCGCGCATGAGAAGGAGCCGATGCGCATCCTGCCCTTCTTCGGCGCCTTCATCGCAGGCATGAATGGCGTGATTTTAGCCGACGACGCCTTCACCTTCCTCGTCTCCTGGGAGTTCATGTCGCTTTCCTCCTGCGCTCTGGTGATCGCGCATCACCATGAGGCGGAGAACCGCGCCGCCGCCTATATCTATCTGCTGATGGCGAGCTTCGGCACGCTATGCCTGCTGATGGCCTTCGGCGTGCTCGGCGGCGCGTCCGGCGCCTATGGTTTCGACGCCATCCGGCTCGCCGTGAAAAGCCCGTGGGTGACCGGCGCCGCGCTGGCGCTGGTGACGATCGGCGCCGGATCCAAGGCCGGGCTGGTGCCTTTGCATATCTGGCTGCCGCTCGCCCATCCCGCCGCGCCCAGCCATGTCTCGGCGCTGATGAGCGGCGTCATGACCAAGGTCGCGATCTACGGCTTCATCCGCCTCGTCTTCGATCTGCTCGGTCCGCCCTCCTTCTGGTGGGCGTTGCATCCGCTCGTCTTCGGGGCCATGAGCGCGCTGATCGGCGTGCTCTTCGCAACCAACCAGAGCGATCTCAAAAAGCTTCTCGCCTACAGCACCATCGAGAATATCGGCATCATCTTCATTGCGCTCGGTCTCGCCCTCGCCTTCAAGGCCAATGGCCAGGCGCTGCCGGCGGCGCTGGCCTTTACGGCGGCGCTGCTGCATGTGTTCAATCATTCGCTGTTCAAGAGCGCGCTGTTCTTCGGCGCGGGCGCGGTGCTCGGCGCGACCGGCGAGCGCAATATCGAACGGCTCGGCGGCCTCATCCACTCGATGCCGCGCACGGCCTTTCTGTTTCTCGCCGCCTGCGTCGCCGCCGCCGCTCTGCCGCCGCTCAACGGATTCGTGTCGGAATGGCTGATCTTCCAGGCCATTCTATTGAGCCCGTCGCTGCCGCAATGGACGCTCAAGCTCGCGACCCCCGCCGTTGGCGTCGTGCTGGCGCTCAGCGCGGCGCTCGGCGCGGCGGCCTATGTGCGCGCCTTCGGAGTCGCCTTTTTGGGCCGGCCACGTTCGGCTGTCGCCGAGAAGGCGCATGAGACGGATCAATGGTCGCTCGGGGCCATGGCCGGTCTCATCTGCCTCTGCCTTCTCGCCGGCGTGCTGCCGAGCGTGCTGATCGACACCATCTCGCCCGCTGCGGCGGACTTCGTCGGCGGCAGAATGCCAACGCAGGCGGACGTCGCCTGGCTCTCGATCGCGCCGATCGCGGAGAGCCGCAGTTCCTACAATGGCCTGCTGGTCTTCCTCTTCATCCTCGTCTCGTCGCTCGGGACGCGGCATGTCATCCAGACGCTCTGGCCGCGCCCGACGCGCCGCGCGCCCGCATGGGACTGCGGCTTCATCGAGACGAGCCCCGCCACACAATATACGGCAAGCAGTTTCGCGCAGCCGTTCCGTCGCACGCTCGGCCATATCGCCTTCTCGGTGCGGGAACATCTCGACATGCCGCCGCCGGGCTCGACGCGCCCCGCCTATTTCGCGGTGCGAGACCAACGAGCGCTTCATCACTTACATCTATGAGCCGCTCACCAAAGCCGTGTGGTTCTGCGCGCGCCGGCTCAATGTGGTGAATTTCATGAGCATCCAGGAATATCTGGCGCTCGTCTTCGCCGCGCTCGTCTTCATGCTGATCATCGTGGCCATATGACCTTCATCCTCGACCTCTTCGCGCAGGCGGCGCAAATGGCTTTGGTGCTGGCGCTCGCGCCCGTGCTCATCGGCTTCACGCGCAAGGTGAAGGCGCGTCTGCTGCGCCGGCGCGGCGCGCCGATCCTTCAGCCCTGGTACGACATTCTGCGGCTCCTGAAAAAAGAGACGGTGCTCGCCCAAAACGCCTCCTGGCTCTATCGGGCGGCGCCCTACATCATCTTCGCCACGACATGGGTCGCCGCCTCGCTGGTTCCGACTTTCGCGACCGGGCTGATGTTCAACTGGGCCGCCGATCTGCTGGCGCTCGCGGCGCTGCTCGGCGCCGGCCGCTTCTTCCTCGCCCTCGCCGGCATGGATGTGGGCACCGCCTTCGGCGGCATTGGCGCGAGCCGCGAGATGATGTTCGGCTCGCTCGCCGAACCCGCGACGATCATGATCGTTTTCGCCGTCTCGCTGATCGCCGGCTCGACGCAGCTCTCCGAAGTCGCGGCTTTCATGTCGACGGATTTCAAATTGCGCGTCTCCGTGCTGTTCGCGCTCATCGGCACGCTCATCGTGGCGATCGCCGAGAATGGCCGCATCCCGGTCGACAATCCTGCGACGCATCTCGAACTGACCATGGTGCACGAGGCGATGATTCTGGAATATTCCGGACGCCACCTCGCGGTCATCGAGCTCGCCGCAGCGCTGAAGCTGCTTCTCTATGTCTCACTGATCGGCTGCGTGTTCTTTCCCTTCGGCCTCGCGGCGCATGACGGCGGCCTTCGGTCCTTTGCGATCGGCGCGCTGGCCTATGTCGCAAAGCTCGCGACGGCGGGATTTCTGCTCGCCTTCTTCGAAGTGTCGATCGCCAAGATGCGCGTCTTCCGCGTTCCCGATTTCCTCGGCGCCGGGCTGATGCTCGGTCTTCTCGGCGCGCTTCTCGTCTTCGTCACACGGAGCCTTTGATGGTGGCGTCAGCCTCACTCGATATCGCCCAGCTCCTCGCCGGCTCGCTGGTGCTGGTCAGCTTCATGCTGCTCTATCAGGACCGGCTGTCGGGCCTGCTCAACATCTATGCGCTGCACGCCTTCGTGCTGAGTCTTTCCGTCGCCTGGCAGGCCTATGTCCAGGAGGCCGCGCATCTCTATGTGACGGCGGGGATCGCGCTGATCTTCAAGGCGCTGATCATCCCCTTCGCGCTCGACAGGATCATCCGTCGCCTGCACATCCATCGCACGGTGGAGGTTGTCGGCGGTACGGCAACCGTCATGTTCATCGGCATGTTCCTCATGGCGCTGTCGCTGGTCGTGATGCTGCCGGCGACGACCGCCGCCGATCCCTTCGCGCGCGAGGATCTGGCCTTCGCCCTGACGATCGTTCTGCTCGGACTGCTGATGATGGTGACGCGCCGCAATGCGGTGAGCCAGATCATCGGCTTCATGTCGCTGGAGAACGGGCTGGTCCTCGCCGCCGCCGGCGCGGACGGCATGCCGCTGGTGGTCGAGATCAGCGTCGCCCTTTCCGTGCTCATCGCCTTTATCGTTATCGGCGTCTTCCTGTTCCGCATCCGCGAGCGTTTCGACACCGTGGATCTTTTCGAGCTGGACCGCGTGCGGGGGGAACGTCGCCAATGATTTCCGAACTTTTCATGCTCGCAAATGCGGTGATCGCCATCCCGGCGGCGGCGGCGGTCATTCTCGCTTTCGAGAAGGATTTCAAGCGCGCGGCGCAGATCAATCTCGCGGCTTCCGGCGCGACCCTGGTCTTCGCCTTTCTCTTGCTCATCAAGGGGCCGGAGACTGGAAGCTTCCTCTTCGTCGACGATCTCAACATCGTCTTCGTGGTCATCTCCGCCTTCGTCGGCTTCACGACCAGCGTCTTCAGCGCGAGCTACATCGGCCACGAGATCGAGACCGGTCGGCTGTCGCAGGGCAATCTGCGCTTTTATCATGCGATGTATCAGGCGCTGATGTGCGCGATGAATCTCGCGCTGCTCGCCAGCAACATCGGCCTCATGTGGGTGTCGGTCGAAGTCGCGACGCTCACCACGGTGATGATGGTCGGCCTCTATCGCACGCGCGACTCGCTCGAAGCCGCATGGAAATATTTCATTCTCGGCAGCGTCGGCATTGCGCTGGCGCTCTTCGGCACGATCCTCGTCTATCTGTCGGCGGAGCCGGTGCTGGGCCAAGGCTATGACGCCATGGTGTGGTCGTCGCTGATGGCCCATGCGTCGCAGTTCAACCCGCGCCTGCTCAACGTCGCCTTCGTCTTTCTGATGCTGGGGTATGGCACCAAGGTGGGCCTCGCGCCGATGCACGCCTGGCTGCCCGACGCCCATGCCGAGGGCCCGACGCCGATCTCGGCGGTGCTTTCCGGCCTGCTGCTGAATGTGGCGCTCTACGCCGTGTTGCGGTTCAAGATGCTGATGTCCGCCAATGCGGCGGCGATCACGCCGGGGCCGATGCTTATCGCGCTCGGCCTCGCCAGCGTCCTGTTCGCGGCCTTCATGCTCTACCGGCGCGACGACATAAAACGGCTCTTCGCCTATTCCTCGATCGAGCACATGGGCATCATCGCCTTCGCCTTCGGCATTGGCGGGCCGCTCGCCAATTTCGCCGGCCTCCTGCATATGGCGATGCACAGCCTCACCAAATCGGCGATTTTCTTCGCCGTCGGCCATATCGCGCAGGCGAAGGGCACGCAGAAGATTGCCGACATTCGCGGGCTGACGCAGAGTCATCCAGTGCTCGGATGGGGCCTCGTCGTCGGCGTGATGGCGATTTGCGGGTTGCCGCCGATGGGCGTGTTCATGAGCGAGTTTCTGGTGGTAAGCTCTGCTTTCGCCCGCGCGCCCTGGCTCGCCGCGCCGCTGGCGATCGGACTTCTCGTCGCCTTCGGCGCGCTGTTGATGCGGCTCATCGGCATGGCCTTCGGCGAGCCGTCGAAAAGCGTGGGGCCGGTGCAGGCTTCCGCCGCGCCGCTCATCGCGCATCTGGCGCTGGTGCTGATCGCGGGCCTGTATCTTCCCGCCTTTCTCGTGAGCTGGTTCGAGAATGTCGCGCGACTGCTGGGCTGAGCCGATGTCATCGAGAGCGCCGATAGAGCTCCCTCCCCCGCAGAGCCGGGGAGAGTTCGGCTTCTCGCCGGATTTCGGACGAAGGAAACGACCATGCTTTTCAAGCTGAAGAAAAGTCCGGAAAACCAGGGCCCGTCGCCCTCCGTCCCCTGCCGCCCCTGGGCCAGAGAGCTCGTCGACGCCACCGAATGGAGCGACGCCGTGCGCGAGATGGCGAGCGGCGGGGCCGATCTGTTCAGCCTGTGGAGCGACGGCGCGCAGGTTCATCTTGCGCTCCTCGCGCCGGGAGACGAATTGCAAATTCTCTCCCTGCCCTGCGCCGACGGTCGGTTCCCTTCCGTCGCGAAGCTGCATCCGCCGGCGCTGCGGCTGGAGCGCACGATCTGCGATCTCTACGGCGTCGAAGCCGAAGGGTCGCCTGACAGCCGCCGCTGGCTCGATCACGGGCGCTGGGGCCTTCGTCACCCGATGGGCGACGCGGCTCCGCTCGACACGCCGACCGACGCCTATAAATTCCTGCCGGCCGAAGGCGCGCCGCTGCATCAGATCCCGGTCGGCCCTGTGCACGCCGGCATTATCGAACCCGGACATTTCCGCTTCACGGCCAATGGCGAGACTGTCGTGCGGCTCGAGGAGCGGCTTGGCTATGTCCACAAGGGCGTCGACCGCCTGATGGCCGGCGCGACCATCGACAAGGCCGCGCAGCTCGCCGCGCGCGTCTCCGGCGACAGCACGGTCGCCTATGGGCTCGCCTTCTCGCGCGCCGTCGAAGCGGCGCTGGGCGTCGAACCGCCGCCGCGCGCCGTGTGGCTGCGCGCGCTGATGGCGGAGCTGGAGCGGCTCGCCAATCATTTCGGCGACATCGGCGCCATCTGCAACGACGCCGCCTTCGCGCTCATGCTGGCGCAATGCGGCCTCGTCCGCGAAAGACTGCTGCGCGCCTCGGCAAGCTGTTTCGGCCATCGGCTGATGATGGACCGCATCGTCCCCGGCGGCGTGACGACGGATCTTACCGATGAAGGCGCCGCCACGCTGCGCGAGCTCATGGAATGGATCGCGGCGATGACGCCGAGCCTCGTCAGGCTCTATGGCGACACCACTTCCCTGCAGGACCGCACCGTCTCGACCGGCTTCCTGAGTGCGGAGCTTGCCCGACAATACGCATGCGGCGGATTTATCGGCCGCGCCTCGGGCCGCGCTTTCGACGCGCGCCGCGCGATTGGCTATGCGCCTTATAACGACCTGTCCTTCGAGCTCGGCGCCTCCACGGAGGGCGATGTCGATGCGCGCGTCTGGGTGCGCTTCGACGAAATCCGCGCGTCCATCACGCTGGTCGAGCAGATTCTCGACCGTCTGCCGCATGGCGCGATCCGCGCCGATGTAACGGCGGCGGGCGAGCCGCGCGAGGGCGCTGCGCTGGTCGAGGGATTTCGCGGCGATATTTTCGTCTGGCTGCGCATCGGCGCGGATGGCGCGATCGAGCGCGCGCATCTGCGCGATCCGTCATGGTTCCAGTGGCCGCTGCTCGAAGCCGTCATCAAGGGAAACATCGTCGCCGACTTCCCGCTCTGCAACAAATCCTTCAACTGCTCCTATTCGGGGCATGATCTCTAAAGCGTATTCCGCCGAAGCGGACGCCGGTCCGGCGGCGGAAAAACGCGCTCAAAAAGGGTTCGCACGTCATGCGCAAATTCCTGTTCCAGGGCCTCTTTCGCGGCGCGCTGACCGAGCCGCCGCCGCTGCCCGACGACGCCATGCTCGCAGAACTCGGAAAGGCGCTGGAGACGCGCGCGCGCGAAAAGCTCGGGCGCAGTCTCGCGATCCGCGAGGTCGACGCCGGCTCCTGCAATGGCTGCGAGCTTGAGATTCATGCGCTCAATAACGCCTTTTACGATCTCGAACGTTTCGGCCTGCGCTTCGTCGCCTCGCCGCGCCATGCCGACGTGCTGATGGTTACGGGTCCCGTAACGAAGAACATGCGCGAGGCGCTGGAGCGGACCTGCAACGCCACGCCCGATCCGAAATGGGTGGTGGCCGTGGGCGACTGCGCGTGTACCGGCGGCGTCTTCGCCGGAAGCTACGCCTGCGTCGGCGCGGTGTCCGAGGTGGTTCCGGTCGATCTGCATATTCCAGGCTGCCCGCCCGATCCCGTCGCGCTGCTGAAAGGGCTGATCGCGCTGGTGGAGACGGCGGGTTAGGTCGTCAGCAGGGAAAGCGTCTTTGCGTCAGGGCCCGAAAAAAAGCGGTGGAGCGCGGCGCTGAATGCGCGATCGTCGGGCGCGGCGACAGAGAAGAGCGTCATGGAGGAGCAGAATTTCAGCGCGTCCACCCCGCCGAGAATGTCTTCGGCGGTTCCCGTCAGCGCCAGCATCGCCTCGACGCAGATGCGCAGGCGCGGGCCGAGGATCGGATGGGCGAGATAGGCGCGCGCCTCGTCTATGCCCGATATTCCGTAGAATTGGCTGCTATGGCTGAAGCCGAGACCCTTCATCTGCGGGAAGATGAACCAGATCCAGTGGCTCGATTTGCGACCGGCGCGGATCTCGGCGAGCGCGCGGTCGTAATCCGCGCGCTGCGCTTCGATAAAACGTTGCAGATTGAAGGGGTCGGCGTCGGTCATTGGCGCTGACCCCAATTGTCACTCCGCCGCGTGCTGTTCCCGAACGCCGCGCGCGACGCGCTCGGCCTTGAGCAGCTCCGCCACCAGGAAGGCGACCTCGATCGCCTGTTCGGCGTTGAGGCGCGGATCGCAATAGGTGTGGTAGCGGTCGCGCAGATTGTCTTCCGAAATCGCGCGGGCGCCGCCGGTGCATTCGGTGACGTCCTTGCCGGTCATCTCCAGATGGATGCCGCCGGCATAGGTTCCTTCCGCCTGATGCACGCCGAAGAAGCCGCGAATCTCCGACATGATGCGGTCGAAGGGCCGGGTCTTGTAGCCCGCCGCGCTGATCGTGTTGCCATGCATCGGATCGCAGGACCACACGACATTGCGGCCCTCGCGCTGCACCGCGCGCACCAGCGCCGGCAGCGCGTCGCCGATCTTGTCGGCGCCGAAGCGGCAGATCAGCGTCAGACGGCCCGGCTCGTTCTCAGGATCGAGCGCCTCGATGAGGCGCAGGAGTCCGTCGGGCGTGAGGCTCGGCCCGCATTTCAGGCCGATCGGATTTTTCAGGCCGCGCATGAATTCGACATGCGCGCCGTTTTCCTGCCGCGTGCGGTCGCCGATCCACAGCATATGGCCGGAGGTGGCGTAATAGTCGCCGGTCGTCGAGTCGACGCGGGTCAGCGCCTGCTCGTAGCAGAGCAGCAGCGCCTCATGCGAGGTGTAGAACTCCGTCTGGCGCAATTCCGGATGATGCTCCGGATCGAGCCCGATGGCGCGCATGAAGCTCAGGGTCTGGGTGATCTGATCGGCGAGCTTCTGGTAGCGCTCCGACTGCGGGCTGCTCTTGACGAAGCCGAGCATCCAGCGATGCGCGTTTTCGAGATTGGCGAAGCCGCCCGCCGCGAAGGCGCGAATGAGGTTCAGCGTCGCCGCCGACTGGCGATAGGCCAGCAGCTGGCGCTGCGGGTCCGGCTCGCGCGCGGCCTCGGTGAAGTCGAGGTCGTTGATGATGTCGCCGCGATAGCTCGGCAGCTCCAGATCGCCCTTCTTTTCCGTCGGCGCGGAGCGCGGCTTGGCGAACTGGCCGGCGATGCGGCCGACCTTGACCACGGGCGAACCCGCCGCATAGGTCAGCACAACCGCCATCTGCAGGAAAACGCGGAAGAAATCGCGGATATTGTCGGCCGAATGCTCGTTGAAGCTCTCGGCGCAGTCGCCGCCCTGAAGCAGGAAAGCCTTGCCCGCCGCCACATCGGCGAGCTGGCGCTTCAGATTGCGCGCCTCGCCGGCGAAGACGAGCGGGGGAAATCCGGCGAGCTGGTTCTCCACATCGGCGAGCGCCTTCTGGTCCCGATAGACCGGCGTCTGCTCGATCGGCAAGGTTCTCCAACTACCCGGCGTCCAGCGTTCCACGTTCCAAACTCCGCAAAATCTGCCCGATTACTTCGGCGCGAGAGGCGCTTATAGAGGAAAAATCCGGGGCGCGCGACCCCTTGGGCCGGTTGCCTCGAAAACGGGCGGAGACCCTTCTGGAGGGAAGCGCCTCGCCCCTCCCGCGTCATGCCCGCGCTTGTCGCGGGCATCCACGCCGTCCGTCGCTGCGGCCCGGCCACGCCGGGCGCCTATGGGATCAGCCCCCCGCCCGCGCCAGATTGAGCTCCAGAAGCCTGGCCAGCGCGTCCTCGGTGGAAATGTCCTCCGGCCAGCCATAGGCGGCGGCGACGGCGCGGTCGAGCTCGGCGTGGGCGTTGACGAGCCATTGCGGGCGCTCGTTGTAAAGATTGGTGAGCGTGCGGGTTTTCAGCACGGCCGCCGCCTGCGCGTCCTTTGGCAGGATGCGGTCGGGATAGCCGGGGACGACCTCGGGGACGATCTCGACGAGATCGGGCGGATTGAGCCAGTTGCGCCGCAGCTCGTCGAGCCGCGCCGCCGCCTTCGCGATGCGCGTCGCGCGGGGGTCGTTGGCGTAGTCGCTGGCGGGGATGTTCGGGGGTGAGACCTTCCGGGAAGGGGAAGGTTTCGAAGGTGGTGGTGGGGGTGTAGCGCGGGCGGTCTTCCAGCGAGGTGCCGAGGCGCAGCGACCACGCTTCATGAAAGCGGGAATGGAGGATGCCGAAAGTGGTGTCATCGTCGCGGGCGATGGCGATTACAGTTTGGTGTGGTTGAACTCTCGGGTGCAACCAAACCCAGACACGATGTTTGGAGACCTGAGAGCCTGCTATGTAGCGCGCTAGCGGACCGATGGCCTTCCGAACTCTCTTCGCCGGACCTCCCATGTTGCCACCACTGCTCCCGTCGTAGTTTGTCTTTGCTTTGCTTGCGGAATTCACGCACGTGCGTATGGATGTAATTGAATGGTAATTCATAAAATGACGCCTCATTTTCGGATTGCCCATAAAAATCTATCACCCAAAAATCGCGAGCACGACTGTTTATATCCTTTCCATTCCGTAGAGGCCGCAACACGTCCGAGTTAAGTCGGCAATTCACATTAACAGGCGCGATCAACCAGTCTCGTGCCAGAGAACTCACCGACTAATACAGGCCCTTGGAATGAGCGCCCCGCGTTTTCCACGAGTTGAACAGCATTGGTTATAGCGGTCTGCTGGGCGCTCAAATCCGCATTAATCGTCTCCACTTCCACCCCATCGAGCCGACAAGCAACCTCATCCTGAGGAGCCGGCGCAGCCGGCGTCTCGAAGGACGAGGTTGCGGCCCGGCCCTCGTGCTTCGAGACGGGCGCTTCGCGCCCTCCTCAGCATGAGGGCCTTCGTCCGCGCCCACGGCGTGCCCCTTACCCGCCCCCTCTCCCCGCGCGCGGGGAGCGCGGAAACAGACGAGGCTCACGCGTACGGCGGCGCCGTCGATGGTCCAGGGCTCGTCGCTCCACGCCTCTAATATCGCGCCCGCCTGCGCGACGGGCTCCAGCACGCGGCGATTGGCGCCGCCGCGAATGGAATTGGTCGAGACGAGGCCGACGCTCAGCGCCCTGCCGCTCCCGACCGCGCGCCAGGCTTTCGAGAACCAGTAGCAGACGAGATCGGCCTTGGCGGGGACGCGCCCGTCATAGGCTGCAAACAGCGACTCGACATAATCGTCGCCGAGCCCCTTGCGCAGCAGCTTGCCGCCCAGAAACGGCGGGTTCCCCACGATGTAATCAACCTCGGGCCACTCGGCTTCCCTGCCATCCGGCGTCAGAACCGCATCCCGGCACTCGATCGAATCCAGCTTGCGCAGGATCGGCGTGGGGCGCGTGTAGAGCGCGTTCTTGATGCCCCATTGAATGTCGCCGATCCAGATGGTCGTGCGCGCCAGTTCCGCCGCCAGCGGATTGATTTCGATCCCGTGCAGAATCTCGGGGCCCACGCGCAGCGTCGGGCGGTCGAGGCCAAGCGTCTCGCATTCGTTGATGACGCGATATTCGAGATCCTTGACGCCCTGAAGCGCGAGATACAGAAAATTCCCCGAGCCGCAGGCGGGATCGAGAACGCGCAGCCCCGCCAGCCGCGCGATGAAATCGTCGCGCAGCCGCGTCGCCCTCGCGCGCGCCTCGGCGATCTTCCTGTTCTGGTCCGCGAGACCCTTGCGCCCGGCGAGCCCCACCTCGCGGGCGGGCTTCATCGTCTCGTGGATGTCCGCGCGCAGCGCGTCCCACTCCCGCCGCAGCGGGCGCAGGATCACCGGCTCGACGATCATCATGATCTTGTCGGCGTCGGTGTAATGGGCTCCGATCTGCGCGCGCTTGTCGGGATCGAGAAAGCGCTCGAACAGCGTGCCGAAGATCGTCGGATCGATGAGGCTCCAGTCGAGGCTCGTCGCGGCGAACATCAACTGAATCTCGCCATGCTCCAGCGGCAGCGCGCGGCGTCCGTCGAAAAGGCCGCCGTTGAAGTGGGCGATGTCGGTCAGATCGAATTCGCCGCCCTTCTCCATCTGCTCGAACAGCTTGTCGAAATAATCCTTCGATTTCTTCGGCCGGCGTTCGGCGGTGGAAAGCAGTTTCCTGAGCAGCCCTTCCGGCAACAGCTTCACGCTGTCGGCGAAAAAGCAGAAGACGAGCTGATTGACGAAATGCGCGACGGCCTCCCGGTCGGGATGGCGCTGTTGCAGCGCGTCGGAGATGGTCTGGAACTTGTCCGCCGCCTCCTTCGTGATCATTGCGCGCGTGCGCTTGGGCTTCAGCGCGTCAGGATCGTGGAAGACCGCGCGGAGCTGTTTGAACTTGTCGGGATCGAGCAGATCCTCGAGCTCGAACTCGAATTTCCTGGTTTCCAGATTGGTCCAGGTGGTGACGATCTGGAAACGGATCGTGTCGCAGACGACGAGCAGCGGCGGATGCTCCAGCGCCGCCGCATAGCGGGTGAGCTGCACCATCGCCTCGTCGAGATTGCGCCGGCGTTTCTTGTATTCCCAGGCGAAATAGCCCTTCTTCCAGACATCCGCCCACCCGTCGCCCCCGCCGGTGATGGAGGCGCCCTTCTCGAAGGCGAATTCCTCGCCCTTCGGGTCCGCCTCCGCTGGAGTCGGGTGGTCGAAGAGCCGGCACAGGTCGATGAAATGCTCCTGCGCCGAGGCGCGTTCGGTGAGCGCGTGGTCCTTCCACTTTCTGATGAAATCCTGCGGAGTCATGGGGTGTTGCTAGCACGATTCGGGAGGCGGAGACGCCCTCCCCGCTGAATCGAAAGGCGGCCTCGACCTTCGAGACGCGCGCCGCGCGGGCTCCTCGGGATGAGCCCTAAGTGATTGGCGAAGAATAAGACCACCTCGCGCCGGAACTCCGACGCGAGGGTATGGAGATAAGGAACGGCCGGCGTTTCCGCCGGCCGTCCAACGCGGATACTGACGCTTTACGCCGCGCCGCCCTTGCGGGCGCGCATGAAGGAGTCGAACTCGTCGCGGTCGCGGGCGCGGCGCAGCTCCGCGATGTGTTCGGAGAATTCGCGCTCGGCGTCGGCGAGCTTGCGGCGCTCCTCCTCGAGCCGGGCGAGTTCGCCCTCGCGCCATTCATCGAAGGCGACATTGCCGGTCGACTGCATGAAGGACGGTCCCGCCCAGCCGCTTTCGCGCGCGTCGGCGAAGGCCGTTTTCACCTTCGCGCCCTGCTCGGCGGCGAAGGAGAAGAGGTCGCCCTGATAGCCGAAGCTCCTGCCCCACAGTTTCAGAAACAGCAGGGCGAGGCCGATCGGCCAGAAGATGAAGAAGCCCAGAACGACGGCCGCGACTTCGAACGGCCTCCAATGCGCGCACCCTCCCTGACGTCCCCAGGGTGAGGCCGACATTCGGGAATTACGATCGCAGCTCATGTTTGGCTCCAGTTTATGCTCGGCCACCTTCTCCGGTCGCCGATGTCAATGTTATAAACATTCACATCAGTTTTGACAAGGAGCGGAGCCTTGGGCGGCGGAAGGGAGACCCTGCCGACGCGCCGGATATCGGGGGCCTGACGGCGCCTTTCAAGACGCGTCGGTCTCGCAGCTCAAAATCCAGGTGCGGTTGCAGAAGGCGACATAGAGGCGCTCCTGCCCCAATGCCGTCCCGAGCTCGACGGCCAGTTCGTTGAGCATGGCTTCGATCGACTCGTCGGGGAGATGGCCGAGATAGGCGTGCACGGCTTCGCCGGTGAAGATCGCCACGGGCTCGCGGTCCGAGCCCGCGCCGCCGCCTTCCTTGGGCCAGGCGTAGGTGACTTCGGCGCGGGTGAACATGCCGGAGAGAGCGGGCAATCCCGCCTCGACGCGGCCCTGCATCCAGCGCCGCGCCGTGCGCACGGCTTCGGAGACGTCATAGACGCGCCCCTCCGGGTCCCAGCCCTCGCGCAGGCCGACCGTGATGCGGAAATCCCGACGCGGCCCGCGCGAGCCCTCGACGATCCTGTAATTTGCGGTTTCGCTCATGGAAGGAAGATAAGGCGCTTTGGGTGTGTGAGCGACCTTAAGAGGGCCGAACTCTCATCCCCCGAACAGCCGGCGCAGAAACCCTTTTGGCTTCTCCGCCGGCGGCGGGGGCGGCGCCGGAGACGCGGGCGCAGCGGCGGCGGTCATGCCGGCGGCGAGGCGCGTCTGTTCCGCTTCGGCCTCTACGCCCGCGCGCTGGAGCAACGCGGCGAGCGCCGGCGCGGAGGCGGCCGAGAGCCAGCGGCCGGCGCGACGCGCGGCAAGATAATCGGCAAGCGCCGAGGCCCGCTCCTGATCGCGGCTTCTTTCGAAATGGGCGAGCGCGCGCTCGACCGCGCGGATATCGGCAAGCGACCGCGCCGCGCGCGCGGCGTCGCGGCGAAGCGCCGGATCGGGCGAGAGGCCGATGCGCGCCTCGCGCAGCAGAGCCACATCCTCCTCCTGCAGGAGCGCGCGCAGAAGCGCGAGTTGCGCCGCCGGTTCGAGGCCCTGGGGCGTTATCCCCTCGGCGCCGCAGGCGGCGGCGAAGCGGGCCGAAAGGGGCGATGCGCCGCGACCGTCGGCGCCGACGCGCCCCTCCGGCGCCAGTCGCGCCAGCGGACCGCCTTTGGCCAGCGCCGCCGTCACAGCGGGATCGGCGACATAGGCGCCATAGCCGCCGACCGTCTGAAGCACGGGCGCGGCGTCGCGCGCCAGCGCCGCGAAGCTCGCCTGTTGCAGGGGCTCGAAGATGTCCCAGAAACCGACTGTCGAGAAACGCGCCGGCAGGCCCGCGCGGGTCATTGAGTCATTGTAAAGAGCGACGAGCTTCTCGCGCCTGCCCTTCAGCCCGGCCGCGCGTTCGGCGAAGGCGCGCGTGGCGGCGGTCGTCCCGACGCGCGCGCCGGCCGCCTCGGCCCGTCGCATGAGTTCGTCGAGCAGAAGATCGTCGTCGATGCGGCGCGGCGCGAGCCCGTCCGCCTCCACGCGAAACAGCCGCACGAAAGGCGGCCCGCCCGGATCGGCGGGCGCGACGCCGAGATCGCCCGCGCGGGCGGCGGGGCAGACGAGGCCGACATCGTCGCCGAGCGCGGCGCCGTAGAAGTCGATCTCGATCGTTTCGCCGAGACCCGCCGCATTTCGGTCGGCGCCGCGCCGCACGGCGACGCCGTCGGCTTCCGCGCTGTCGGGATCGAGGAGAAGATTGAGCAGATTGGCGGCGGCGACGGCGTCGGTCGTCTCGACCGCGTCGGGGCATTCCGAGTGATCGCCGATAGCCTGGCGAATATCGTCGAAGGTCAGCGGATCGATCACCGGCTCGCCGGCAGCCTTCTGTTCCTGCATCCAGCCGCGCAGGCGGCGGCGCTGATTGAGCGCCATGACGACGCAACTGCGGCTCAGAAGCGTGGCGCTTTCTTCCAGCGAATCGGTGAGACGCAGACGCAGCGCCGCGCGCGGCGCGCCATTCTCGGCGATCCAGTGCTGCATGATCGCGAAAGGCGCCTGACGCGTGTCGGCGGCGGCTTCGCTGTCCAGCGCGCGCGCCTCGAGCAGCAGCCGGCTTCGCCATGCAGGGAAGATCCGCCGCGCCGGCGCAAGCCGCGCGATCGGGACGCCGTCAGGCCCCTGTTCGAAGACGCGGCGCTGGCCGAAGGCCCAGACCAGCCGCGCCCCGGCGGCCACGGTCTGCTCGCGCGCAAGCCGCTCGACGTCGCCGCGCGCCGGCAGCGACAGAACGCGAAACTGCGCCGTGTCGGCGCCGTTGCCGTCGGGCAGCAGCGTCATCAGCAGGCGATAGTCGCCGCCTGCGGGAAGATCGCGGTCAGCGCAAAGCTGCAGCGTCAGCGCGGCGCCTTCGGCGTCGGTCAGGCGAAGGAAACGATGTTCCGCCGGAATGTCGAAGATGGCGACGCCCGCGCGCCAGCGCGGCGCGTCGATCACGTCGACCAGCGTCGGCTCCGTCGTCAATTCGGCGTCGCCTGCGGAGACGATGGTCAGCGCCGGACGCGACGGCGCGCGTTCGGCGCCGTCGAAAGCGCCGATGACGAGGCGGCGCTCGCCGTCCCAGAAATAATCCAGCTGCTCCTGCCACATTCGCCGTAGCGCCCGGTTGAAAGCCTTGCGGAATGCATGGCGCCACGGTCCATGCGCGAAGAAATGGGCGCCAGAATAGCCGCGCTCGCCCCGGCCGCGCAAATCTGTGCAGAAAATTACTTGACGCGTGATTCAGAGAGGCCCATCTTTTCGGTTGTGATCTTCTTCGCGGGAGAGATCGGCCGTATGGCCGGCGCCGAAGGCGAAACCGCCCCGGAAACGCTCAGGCAAAAGGACCGCGTGAAGAAAATGACTCTGGAAAGAGACGCGGCGCGCCAGCGCATCGTCCACCGAAGGGCGTAACCCGAACCCGCTCACAAGGCGGAACAGGGGAAATCTCTCAGGTCACCGGACAGAGGGGGCGCGCGGGACGCGGGATATCCGCAAGCTGCGCTTGAAGCCCCATGCCGGAGAGTCGCTCGTGACCGTTCAGCCGAACTCTGAAAATGCGCCGCTCGCGCATCTGGCCCTGGACTCGCTTCATCGCGCGCTCGGCGCGCGCATGGCGCCCTTCGCCGGATACGAAATGCCGTTGCAATACGCCTCGGGCATCGTCTCCGAGACGCTGCACACGCGTCAGAAGGCGGGGCTTTTCGACGTGTCGCACATGGGCCAGGCGATTCTTGCCGGCGCCGGCGCCGCCCGCGCGCTGGAGACGCTGACGCCGGCCGATCTCATCGGCCTCGCGCCCGGCCGCACGCGTTACACGCAGCTGCTCAACGACAAGGGCGGGGTTCTCGACGATCTGATGGTCACGCGCCTGCCGGGCGTCGAAGAGCGGCTGCTGCTCGTCGTCAACGCGTCACGCAAGGCGGAGGATTTCGCGCTCATCCGCGAGCGCCTGCCGCAATTGGATTTCCTGCCGTTAAGCCGCGCGCTGATCGCCCTTCAGGGGCCCCGCGCGGCCAGCGTCCTCGGCGCCCTGCTCCCCGGCGCCGAGGACCTTCCTTTCCTGGGCTGGCAGGCTTTCGAAGAAGGCCCGACCAGCATCTTCGTCTCGCGCAGCGGCTATACCGGCGAAGACGGTTTCGAGATTTCGATACGTCCCGAGAACGCGGAAAGCTTCGTGAAGGCGCTGCTCGACAATGACGAGGTCGCGCCCGCGGGACTCGGCGCGCGCGACGCGCTGCGGCTGGAGGCGGGATTGCCGCTGTACGGCCACGAACTCGACGAAACGACCGATCCGGTAGAGGCCGGCCTCGCCTGGTCGATTGGCAAGCGCCGTCGCGCGGAAGGCGGGTTTCCCGGCTTCGCGCGCATCGCCGCCGCGCTCCGTGACGGCCCGGCGCGGCTGCGCGTGGGTCTGCTGCCGCAATCGAAAGCGCCGGTGCGCGAGGGCGCCATGCTCATCGCGCCGAGCGGCGAGGTCGTCGGCCATGTGACGTCCGGCGGTTTCTCGCCGACGCTGCAGCGTCCGATCGCCATGGGCTATGTCGCGCGCGCCAGGGCGCAGACCGGCGCGCAGCTCGCCACCGATTTGCGGGGAACCCGCGTCCAGCTCGACGTCGCGCCCCTGCCCTTCGTCGCGCATCGCTATTACAAACACAAGGAGGCGGCATGACCGGCCTGCGTTTCTCCAAGGATCACGAATATCTGCGCCTCGACGGCGACACCGCCGTCGTCGGCATCACGGATTACGCGCAGGAGCAGCTCGGCGACATCGTCTTCGTGGACCTTCCCAAGGTCGGCAAGAAGGTGACGAAAGGCTCCGAGCTCGCCGTCATCGAGAGCGTGAAGGCGGCGAGCGAGGTCTATGCGCCCGTCACCGGCGAAGTGATCGAGGTAAATGCGTCGCTCGGCGAAAAGCCGGCGCTCGTCAATGAAGACCCGCTCGACGGCGGCTGGCTCGTGAAACTGCGGATCGAGTCGCCCGATGAAACGGCGTCGCTCATGGACGCGGACGGTTATGCGAGTTTCGTGAAGACACTCTGAGGGGGCTTCAATGCGCTATCATCCGCTGTCCGATCTGGACAGAAAGGCCATGCTCGCCACGATCGGCGCCGCCGACGTGGAATCGCTCTACGCCGACGCGCCGGCCTCGACGCTGATCAAGGCGCCGCTCGATCTGCCCCGCCACAAGTCGGAGATTGAGGTCGAGCGCCATCTGAAGCGACTGGCGGCGCGCAATGTCGCGGCGGGAAGCGTTCCCTTCTTCATCGGCGCCGGCGCCTATCGGCATCATGTGCCGGCGAGCGTCGATCATCTGATCCAGCGCTCCGAGTTTCTCACGAGCTACACGCCCTATCAGCCGGAAATTTCGCAGGGGACGCTGCAAACCCTCTTCGAGTTCCAGACGCAGGTCGCGCTGCTCACCGGCATGGAGGTCGCCAACGCCTCCATGTATGACGGCTCCACCGCGACCGCCGAAGCCGTGCTGATGGCGCATCGTCTCACAGGTCGGCGCAAGGCGCTGCTCTCGGGCGGGCTGCATCCGCAATATGCGGAGGTCGTGCGAACCATCTCTCGGCTCGCCGAGGACAGCGTCGTCGACATGCCGGCTGACGCGCGCGGCGCCGAGGACCTCCTCGCGCAAATCGACGACACGCTCTCCTGCGTCGTCGTGCAGACGCCGGACTTCTTCGGCAATCTGCGCGATCTCACGCAGATTGCCGACGCCTGCCATCGCCATGGCGCGCTGCTGATCGCCGTGTTCACCGAAGCCGTGTCGCTCGGCCTGCTGACGCCGCCGGGCGCCATGGGCGCGGACATCGTCGTCGGCGAGGGACAGTCGATCGGCAATTCGCTGAATTTCGGCGGCCCCTATGTGGGGCTCTTCGCCACGCGGCAATCCTTCCTGCGGCAGATGCCGGGGCGCATCGCGGGCGAAAGCGTCGACGCCGACGGGCGCCGCTCTTTCGTGCTGACCCTCTCGACGCGCGAGCAGCACATTCGCCGCGACAAGGCGACCTCCAACATCTGCACCAATTCGGGCCTCTGCGCGCTCGCCTTCACCATCCATCTGACGCTGCTCGGAGAGGCGGGACTGACACGGCTCGCGCGACTGAACCACGCCAACGCCGTGGCGCTTGCCGGCATGCTGGAGCAGATCCCGGAGATCGAAGTTCTCAACAAGAGCTTCTTCAACGAATTCACCCTGCGTATTCCGGGCGACGCGGCGGCGCTCGTCGAAAAGATGGCGGCGAAGGGCGTGCTCGCGGGCGTTCCCGTCTCGCGGCTTCTGCCCGGCGCCGGCCTCGACGATCTTCTCGTCGTCGCCAGCACGGAAACCAATACGCCCGAAGACCGCTCCGCCTTCGTCACCGCGCTGAAGGAATCGCTCTGATGCTCGACCGTCCAGCCAATCCTCACGAAGAGTTTCACGAGACCTTCACCGGCAATCGCGGCCTCGATCAGGAAGAGCCCCTGCTCTTTGAAATCGGACGGCTCGAGACGACAGGCGTCGACGTCGCGGAGGCGCCTGACGTCGCGCCGCGCCTCGGCGGGCTCGAACGCAAGGCCGCCATCGGCCTGCCGGGCCTCTCCGAGCCCGAGACCATGCGCCATTACGTGCGCCTGTCACGGCGCAATTATTCGATCGACGCGGGTCTCTATCCGCTCGGCTCCTGCACGATGAAGCACAATCCGCGCGTGAATGAGAAAATGGCGCGGCTCGACGGCTTCGCCGACATTCATCCGCTGCAGCCGGTCTCCACCGTGCAGGGCGCGCTCGCGCTTGATGCAGGAGCTCGCGCATTGGCTGATGACGCTCACCAACACCCAGGCCATCGCGCTGTCGCCCAAGGCCGGCGCGCATGGCGAACTCTGCGGCATGATGGCGATCAAATCCGCCATCGCGGCGCGCGGCGAGGGCGCGTCGCGGACTGTCGTGCTCATTCCCCAATCGGCGCATGGGACCAATCCGGCGACAGCGGCGCTGCTCGGTTTTTCCGTGCGGGTCGTGCCGGCGGCGGAGGATGGAACGGTGCGCATCGAGGCCGTGCGCGCGGCGCTTGGGCCGGATGTCGCGGCGATCATGCTCACCAACCCGAACACCTGCGGCCTGTTCGAACGCGAGATCGTGGAGATCGCCGACGCCGTGCATGAGGCGGGCGCGCTATTTCTACTGCGACGGCGCGAATTTCAACGCCATCGCCGGCGTCGCGCGGCCGGGCGATTTCGGCGTCGACGCCATGCATATCAATCTGCACAAGACCTTCTCCACGCCGCATGGCGGCGGCGGTCCCGGCGCCGGGCCGGTCGTGCTCTCGGAGAGGCTTGCGCCTTTCGCGCCCGTTCCCTTCATCCGTCGCAAGGGGGACGAGCTCGAACTCGTCGAACATGCGGACGGCACGGAAAGCTTCGGCCGCATGACGGCGTTTCATGGTCAGATGGGCATGTTCGTGCGCGCGCTGTCCTATCTTCTGGCGCATGGCGTCGACGGCGTGGCGCAGGCGTCGAAAGACGCGGTGCTCTCGGCGAATTATGTGCGCGCCTCGCTGCGCGATGTGATGACGCAGCCTTTCGGCGACCGCCTGTGCATGCATGAAGTCCTGTTCGACGACGCCTGGCTGAAAGGAACCGGCGTGTCGACGCTCGATTTCGCCAAGGCGATGATCGACGAGGGCTATCATCCGATGACCGTGTATTTCCCGCTCGTCGTGCATGGCGCCATGCTGATCGAGCCGACGGAGTCGGAGTCGAAGACGTCGCTCGATCTGTTCGTCGCGACGCTGCGCGATCTCGCGGCGTCGGCGCAGGAGGGCGATGTGAAGCGCTTCACCCAAGCCCCGCGCCTCGCGCCGCGACGCCGCGTCGACGAAACGCTTGCGGCGAGAAAGCCCGTGTTGCGCTGGCAGGCCGCGCCGTCGAACTCCCTGACCCTCTATTCGCTCTCCCCGCGTGCGGGGTGAGGGAGCAGGACCGCCGTCATTGCGAGGAGCGGAGCTACGAAGCAATCCAGAGCCGCAGTAGCTGCCTCTGGATTGCGTCGCTTCGCTCGCAATGACGGGATAAATCAGCCGGACGCCTTCTTCACAGAGGCCCCGACCGCCAGCCTTACCGCTCGCGCGGCGGCAGGATCGGCAGAACGATCTCCGGCTGCTTGCCGGTGAGCGTCTTGAGGAAGGCGGCGATCTTCGTCGTCTCCTCGTCGGAGAGTTTCGCGCCGAGCTGCGATTCCGCCATCACAGTCACCGCCTTTTTCAGATCGAAGGTCGAGCCGGTGTGGAAGTAAGGCGCCGTCAGTTCGACATTGCGCAGCGACGGGACCTTGAAGACATAGCGATCGGCGTTGGATTTCGTCACCACGAAACGGCCCGCGTCTTCCGCCGGCAGATGTTCCGGGCCCGGGCTGGCGACCACGCCGAACTTCGCATAGGTCGCGCCGCCGACGTTCACGCCGTTGTGGCAGGTGGCGCAGCCCTTGTCGATGAAGAGCTTCAACCCCGCTTTCTGCGTGTCGTCGAGCGCCGCGTCGTCGCCCGTCAGCCAGCGGTCGAAGGCCGAGTCGGGCGTGATCAGCGTCGCCTCGAAGACGGCGATGGCGCGGCCGATATTATCGTAGACGAGCGGATCGGCGTCGCCGGGGAACGCCTTCCTGAAGGCGTCCGTATAGCCGGCGATCTGCTTCAACTGCTCGATCTCGCGCTGCTTGGTCACGGCGAGGTCGCTGGGATTGACCGCCATCGGGCCGCCGCGCGTCTTCAGCATGGCCTTCGGATTGGCCATGACCGAATTCACCACCTGATCCTTCAGATCGCTGGCGCGGCCGTCCCAATATTGCGATTTGTTGAAGACCGCGTTGAACACGGTCTGCACCTCGCGGCCGCCGAGCTGGACGTTGGCCGAAGAAAGCGCGCCGCCGTCGACGCCGCCCATGCTGAGATTATGGCAGGTCGCGCAGGCGAAGCTGCGGCTCTCGGAGAGGCGCGGCTCGAAATAGAGCATCTTGCCGAGCGCGAGCTTCTCCGGCGTCGACGGATTGTCGGGCAACGCCGGCGCCGTCGTCGGGATCGGCTCGAAAAGCCCCTTGGCCTGATCGCGCAGGGCGTCTTCCGCATGGGCCGAGCCCGCGCCGAGCGAGAGGAGTGCGAGAAGCGAGGCGATCAGGGACTTGCGCATGTTCTAACCCATCTTGGGGGGAGAGCCTGGAAAAGGAAACCGGTTATAGCACAGCTCATCGCGCGGTCACTGGCTTGCCCATAAAATCCGCGCGATCCAGCTCACCTCCTCGCGCGGAATGACGCGGTCGGGAAAGGCCGGATTCACCGAGCGCAACTCGATGGCGCGGGCAGTCTGACGCTTGAGCTCCTTGGCCATGATCTCGCCCGAAGTCGTCTTCACCACCACGCGGTCGCCGCGCCGCACGGGCGCAGACGGCGAGACAATCACAATGTCGCCGTCGCGATAAAGCGGAGCCATGGAGTCGCCGGAAATTTCCAGCGCATAGGAATGCTCGTCGGTGTCGGCGAGAACGTCGATCTCGTCCCAGCCGCCGCCGGTGGCGAAGCCCAGCTCATCGAAAAAGCCGCCCTCGCCCGCCTGCGCCAGGCCGATCAGCGGTCGCGTCTGGCGTCGCGTCGCCCCGCTGTTGGCCGAAATCAGCGCCATGAATTCATCGAGCGTCGCGCCGGTCGCCTGCAGCACCTTGGCGATCGATTCGGTCGAGGGCCAGCGCTGCCGTCCCGAGGCCGTCTCGCGCTTGGAGCGGTTGAAGGTCGTGGGATCCAGCCCGGCCTTGCGCGCGAGGCCCGACGCCGAGAGGCCATAGCGGTCGCCGAGCGCGTCGATCGCGGCCCAGATTTGCGCGTGGGTGAGAACCATGTGTCGGTCCGGCAGAAATTCCTATTAGCAGGAATATATGCTTGAAGCGTGGGGCGCAACAGGGAGGCTCGGTCAGAGTTCCTCCCCCGCCTCCTCGGCGGAGCGGCCGGAGATGCGGCGGCGCGCGAGTTCGCGCTTGATCCCGCTGCGCCGCTCCTTCTGCCGCGCCCGCGCCTCCTCGCCCGTCGGCTGGAGGATCTTGCGGAATTCGTCGCGCTTTTCGTGGATGGAGGCGATGACATAGCCCATGGGCACGCCGACGTCGACGAGCACGGTCTCGGCGAGCTGCAGGCTCGCCTCGATCGTTTCGGGAATGGCGTCGCTGGCGCCGAGCGAATAGAGCTTGGTGGCGTGGCGCGCGTCGCGGGCGCGCGCCACGATGACAAGATCCTCGCGAATTTCATGGGCGATGCGCACGACGTCCTCCACGGCGGACGCGTTTTCGATCGTCACGACAAGGGCGCGCGCCTGCTCCAGGCCGCATTTCATGAGGAAATCCCGCCGCGCGGCGTTGCCCCAGTAAATTTCCACGCCGCGCTCGCGCCCCTGCGACACCAGCGACACCAGATTTTCGACGGCGACGAAAGGCACGCCGTGGCGCTCCAGCATTTCCCCCACGAGACTGCCGATGCGCCCGAAGCCGACGATCACCACGCGGCCCTCGGCGACGACGCCTTCGGGCGCCAGATGGGCGTATTGGGCTTCGTCGTCCTCCTCCCGCTCGGCCCGCGCCGACAGGGCCGCGCCGAGCCGCCCCAATGCCGGAATGAAGAAGATGGTGATCGTGACCACCAGCATGGCGTCGGCGCCGAAATGGCCCGGCAGCACGCCGGCGAGCATGGCGGAGGTCAGGAGCGCGAAGGCGAATTCGCCGCCCGGCGCAAGCAGCAGCGCGGCCTCAAGCGCCGGTCGCCACTCCACCCCGAAGGCGCGCGCCAGCGGAAAGATGATCGCCGCCTTGACCGCAATGAGCCCGAAGGCGTGCAGAATGATGGAGACCGGATCGGCGACAACCGCGCCAATGTCGAGCCCCGCGCCGACGGACACGAAGAACAGCCCCAGCAGCAGGCCCTTGAAGGGCTCGATGGTGACTTCGATCTCGCGCCGGAATTCGGTTTCCGCCAGCAGCAGCCCGGCGATGAAGGCGCCGAGCCCCATGGAGAGACCCGCCGCCGCCGTCACCAGCGCCTCGCCGACCACGACGAGCAGGCAGGCGGCCATGAACAGTTCCGTAAGCTGCGCGGAGGCGACGAGACGAAACAGCGGGCGCAACAACAGGCGCCCGAAGACGATGAGCCCCGCGAGCGCGAAGAAGGCGGGCACAAAGGCATAGACGGCCTCCAGCACGCCGAAGCCGCCGTTTTTCGTCTGCGCGAGAACGGAGACGTAGAACAGCGCCGGCGCCACCATCAAATCCTGCAGCAGCAGGACGGAGAAGGCGACGCGGCCCGGCGTCTTGTTGACGCGCCGGCCTTCCGACAGCACCGGCATGACCACGGCCGTCGAGGACATGGCCAAAGCCACGCCCATCAGTATCGACGGCGCGGAACTGACGCCGAACCAGTAATGCCCCACCGCCGCCAGCACCGTCGTGGAAATCGCGACCTGCGCGAGTCCCAGGCCGAAAACGAGCCGGCGCAGCCGCGCCAGACGCTCCCAGGACAATTCGAGACCGATCATGAACAGCAGGAAGACGAGGCCGAATTCCGCAAGCTGCGACACGCCCTCGACATCCGTGATCGTGAAGAAGGAGGCGATCGGATGCGCCCCGGCGAAGCTGCCGAGACCATGCGGTCCCAGCGCCGCGCCGGCGATCAGGAAGCCCAGCACCGGGCTGACGCGCAGCCGATGAAAGAGCGGCACGACGACGCCCGCGGTCGCGAGAAACACCAGCGCCTCGCGATAGGACTCCAGATGCAGATGTGTATCGGTCACAAGGCCTCCCGCGCCCGTCTCGACTGAGATAGCGCGTTTTCGAATCACGCGGCCTCAGTGGAGCAATTTTCGCTCCATAAGGACAGCCGAGAGGCGGCGGCGGAGAGTAGGAAAGCCAGAGAGACGACGAAACTCTCCAGCGCCTTATTGCGGCGCTGGAGCGCTTCGCTCCGCTTGCAATGACGAGGGGTCAGCCGAACTCGGCGCGCGACTTACTGCGTTGTGGCTTCAGCCTTGGCGTCATTGCCGCGCGCCTTCGTCGCGGGGGCGGCGGCGACGCGGGTCCATGTCTCGCCGCTGCACAGAACGCCCCACAGGCAGCCTTTCAGCCGCAGCTCATTGGCCGAGCGCAGGATGACGAAGCCCTCATAGGTCTTGCCGTCCTCGGCGTTGTAGAGCTTGCCCTTCCATTCATTGGGCCCGTTTTTCGACGCGCCGCGCAGGATCACCGTGCCGATCGACTTCGCGTCCTCGGGCTTGGCCACGGAGACCAGCTTGGCGCAGAGCAGGCCGCCGTCGCAATCGTAGAAGCTGAACTGCTCGCCGCCCTCCGGCCGCAGCCAGACGCCATGCGGATCATTGGCGCCGCTCACGGCGCCGGCGGGCGCGGCGAGGACGGCCAGCGCGGCCGCGAGGGTCGCAAGGGTCGCAAGACGCGCAAAGAGATCGAATACGGACATACGCTTCATTTCGATCGCTCCTTTCAGTGGCGATGACGAAAAGCGTCTCACGTCCGGGCGGCGATTCTTCGACGATAATTGGGCGACGGCGCCTTAACGTCCGAGGAGGCGGCGGTAGACGTCGAGCGTGGCGTGCTGCATCTGCTCGATGGAGAAGCGCGACTGCACATTGTCGCGGGCGCGCAGCGTCATGGCGTCGCGCGCGGAGGCGGTCATGGCCAGCGCCTCACGGATCGCTTCCGAGAGGCGCGCCGCGTCGCCGGGCGGCACGCGCCAGCCGGTCGCCTGCTGGGCCGGCGTCTGCGGCGGGGCGCGCACGATCTCCGGCGAGGCGCCGATGTCAGAGACGATCACCGGCGCGCCCATCGCCTGCGCCTCGATGGCGACGCGGCCGAAAGCCTCCGGCTCCGTCGAGGGCGCGATGATGACCGCCGCCGCGAGATAGGCGGCCGGCATGTCGTCGCAGTGACCCACCATCCGGATGAGATTCTCGGCGCCCGCGCGCGCGATCTGCGCCTCCAGCGCGCGGCGGAAACTGTCGCTGTGCGGATCGCCGACGAAGAGAATGCGAATATCGGCCGCGCCCTCGGCCGCGAGGCGTCTGGCCGCTTCGATGGCGACCCCGTGGCCCTTGCGGGCGGCGAGGCGCGCGGGCAGCAGCACGAGGCGCTCATGCGCGGCGACGTCCCATTGCGCGCGCAGCCGCTCCACCCGCGAGGGCGAGACGCTCTCCGGCGAAAAGTGACGCAAATCCGCGCCGCGCGGAATCACGACGACGCGATCGGCGGCTTCTGGATGCAGACGGCGAATCCGCTGCGCCGCGAATTCGGAGATCGCGATCACACGATCGCCGGACGCCATGATCGAATTATAGCGCAGCTTGATCGGCGAGGCGCCGTAATAGGCGCTGTGGTAGGTGGTGACGAGCTTCGCGCCGGCCTGCCGCGTCGCGTACCAGGCGACCCAGGCGGGGGCGCGCGAACGGGCGTGCACGATGTCGACGCCCTCGTCGCGGATGATGCGGGCGAGCCGCACGGAATTCAGCGCCATCGCGAAGGGGTTTTTCGTCGCCGCCGGGAACGGCAGCCAGACCCCGCCCTTGGCCTGCAACTCGCTCACCATGCGGCCGCCGCGCGAGGCGACGAGGGAGCGCCCGCCGGCAAGCGAAATGGCCTCGGCCATATCGATGGTGGCGCGCTCCGCGCCGCCGGACTGGAGATCGGGAACGATCTGCAGAATGGTCCGCCCGGCCAAAACATGGTCCGGCGCGACGGCGGGAGAGGCGAGCGTTTGCGACATTTGCAGGTTTGCGAGCCTTCCATCGCGAGAGAAGCGCTCGCATTCTCGTATCGGATTATTTACCAAAGGTGAGCAGGAGCGCTTAAAAATTCAAGCGTGACCGGCATTTCTCCCGGAGCCCCCACCCTTCATGAACGATGAGCCGAACGATCCCGATTTTCTCGACATGGAAAATCCCGCCGGCGGCGCGCCCTGGCGCATCGCCCGACGCCTGCGCCGGGCCGCTCCGGGCGGCGACGGCGGGCCGGGCCTCGTCTGGCTCGGCGGATTCGCCTCCGACATGGCGTCCACCAAAGCGGGCTATCTCGACGACTGGGCCCGCGAGCGGGGACGGGCTTTCCTGCGTTTCGACTATTCGGGCCATGGCGCGTCCGGGGGCGACTTCGCCGAGGGTTGCATCGGCGACTGGCTCGCGCAGGCCGAAGGCGTCTTTCTGACATCCACGAAGGGGCCGCAGATTCTCGTCGGCAGCTCCATGGGCGGCTGGATCGCCCTGCTGCTGGCCAGGCGTCTCGCGGCGCGCGGCGAAGAGGGCCGTCTCGCCGGCCTCGTGCTGCTCGCGCCGGCGGTCGATTTCACCGAAGAGCTGATCTGGAAGAATCTCGACGAGGCGACGCGGCGCGACATCATGGAGACGGGCGCATGGCGGCGCGCCTCGCAATATTCGCCCGACCCGACGCCCATCACCCGCCGCCTCATCGAGGACGGCCGCAAGCATCTGCTGCTCGGCGGCGTGATCCGCACCCATGCGCGCGTCCATATTCTGCAGGGCATGGCCGATCCGGACGTGCCATGGCGCCATGCGCTGACGCTGGTCGAACATCTCTCCGCGGACCCCGTGACGCTCACCTTCATCGCAGACGGCGACCACCGTCTTTCCCGCGAGCAGGACCTCGCCCAGCTCGGCGCCGCCGTCGCCCTGATGAGCGCGCCGCCCGCGGGCGAGCCGCCGCGCGATCTGTTTTCGGCTTGATAGGCAGGGAGGCGCCCCTCCTGGTTCGAGACGCCGCCTTCGGCGGCTCCTCACCATGAGGGGCTTCGGAAGCCTCATCCTGAGGAGCGCGCAGGGCGCGCGTCTCGAAGGACGAGGCCGCCCCCTCGTCATCGGGAGGAGCGAAGCGACGAAGCGATCCTTTGGCGACATCGCGGCCCCTTGATTGCTTAGCTCCGCTTGCAGGGACGGCGGCGCCTCAGCCGGGGCCAGCCCCACGGCAGGTCGGGCCTTGACAGGTCAGGCCTACGCCTAGATGTTGCCGAACAATTCGTTCGGCATATCGAACGTGAGGAAAACTTTGACGGAATCCGAGCGGCAGGGCGACGTCGCGCTTCAGCCACCGCAGGCCGACGCCAGGACTAATGGAACGAACGGCAGGACGGCTGTCTTTCCGGTCGAGCAGGCGCTCGTCACCGACGGCGGCGGCCGCATTGCGCCGCTCACGATCGGCTATGAGACTTTTGGCGCGCTCAACGCCGACAAAAGCAACGCCATTCTGCTCTGCCACGCGCTGACCGGCGACCAATATGCGGCCGGCGTCCACCCGGTGACCGGCAAGCCGGGCTGGTGGGAGGCCATGGTCGGGCCGGGCAAGCCCTTCGACACCGACCGCTACTTCATCATCTGCTCCAATGTCGTGGGCGGCTGTATGGGCACGACCGGCCCCGCCTCGATCAATGCGGCGACCGGCCGGCCCTATGGGCTCGATTTTCCGGTCGTGACCATCCGCGACATGGTCCGCGCGCAGGCCATGCTGATCGACCATCTCGGCATCGACACGCTGTTTTGCGTGGCCGGCGGGTCGATGGGCGGCATGCAGGTGCTGCAATGGGCGGCGAGCTATCCCGAGCGTGTGTTCTCGGCCATGCCCATCGCCACGGCGGCCAAGCATACGGCGCAGAACATCGGCTTCAACGAGGTCGGCCGGCAGGCGGTGATGGCCGATCCCGACTGGCGCGGCGGGCGCTATCTCGAACAGGGCGTGCGTCCCGAAAAGGGCCTCGCCGTGGCGCGCATGTCGGCGCATATCACCTATCTCTCGGAGGCCGCGCTGCAGCGCAAATTCGGCCGCAAGCTGCAGGACCGCTCGGCGCCGACATTCTCCTTCGACGCGGATTTTCAGATCGAGAATTATCTGCGCTATCAGGGCGTCGCCTTCGTCGAGCGCTTCGACGCCAATTCCTATCTGTTCGTCACCCGCGCCTGCGATTACTTCGATCTCGCCGCCGATTACGGCGGCTCGCTGGCGCTGGCGTTCAAGGACGCGAAAACGCGCTTCTGCGTCGTCGCCTTCACGTCCGACTGGCTCTATCCGACGTCGGATTCCCGCGCCATCGTCCATGCGCTCAACGCCAGCGGCGCGTCCGTCTCTTTCGTCGAGATCGAATCCGACAAGGGTCACGACGCCTTTCTGCTGCATGAGCCGATGTTCATCGCGACGACGCGCGGCTTTCTCGAATCCGCCGCCGCGGCGAGGGGACTGAAAGCGTTATGAACAAAACGCATGCTCCCCGTCAGGATCATCTGCTGATCGTCGATATGGTGGAGGAAGGCGCGCGCGTGCTCGACGTCGGCTGCGGCGACGGCGCGCTGTTGCAGCTTCTCGCCGAACGCAAGAATGTGGATGGGCGCGGGATCGAGCTTTCCCAGGGCGGCGTGAACGAATGCGTCGCCAAGGGACTTTCCGTCGTTCAGGGCGACGCCGACACGGATCTGCGCGATTATCCCGACGACGGATTCGATTATGTCATTCTCTCGCAGACGCTTCAGGCGACGCGCCATCCGCGCGAGGCCTTGCAGAACATGCTGCGCATCGGCCGGCGCGCGATCGTCTCCTTCCCCAATTTCGGCTATTGGCGCGTTCGCGCGCAGCTCGTCTTTCGCGGCCGCATGCCCGTGACCGGCAATCTCTCCTACAGCTGGCACGACACGCCCAATATTCACTTGTGCACCATCCGCGATTTCGTGGCGCTGCTGGACGAACTCGACGCGCGCATCGAACGCGGCGTCGCGCTGGATCACGCCGGCACGCCGATCCGCGTCAACGCGCCCTGGTGGGTTTGGAATTTCTTCGGCGAACAGGCCGTCTTCCTGCTCGCGCGCGACAGCGGCTGAGGTCGCCTGCCCGGCGGCCCTCCGGCGCCTCACAGGCCCTTCCGGTCGTCTCGCCACTTCCCGAACATGCGACGGTTTGTCCCGCGCGCTCGCCTTTCGCACCGCGGCTATTCGCGTTAGCCTTTGTCAAAATGGCCGAGCAAGCGCCGCTGAATTTGAGCTGACGGCGCGGCAAAGAACTTCTCACTCAGGATCGGCGTCGCGACGGCTGTCGCGAGTAGGGGGATGTGGAGCGCCCATGGTTACGAGCGACATTGCGCCGGACCTCGCCGCGCCGCGCAAGAGCCGCGCGGGTCGCGGCGTCAGCCGCGCAACGACGGCCGAGGCGCCTGTTCTGCGCGAGCTACCCCTGTTTTCCATGCTCGACGAGGCGACTCTCGCGCGGCTGACGCTTGAGGCGAAGGTTGAAAGCTATTCGGACGGCGCGGTGATTTTTCGGCAGGGCGATCCTGTCGCGGCGGTGGTCGTCATTCTGCGCGGATATGTGAAAATCCTGCGCATCGCGTCCTGCGGCGACGAAACGCTGATCGGCGTGCGCACGAACGGCGAAACGGTCGGCGAACCGCCGACGGGCGCGAATGAAAGCTATCGCGTTTCGGCGGAAGCTGTGGGGCCGACGATGGTCGTCAAATTCCCCGCCCCGCGCTTCACGCGCATGATGAAGGAGTCGCTCGCGCTCTTCGCCGCAATGGTACAGGACGGCAAGGACAAGATCGCCTCGCTCACCACGGAGATCGAGTCGCTCAAGGCGCAGAACGCCGATCAGCGGCTGGCGAATTTCATTCTCTCGCTGTGCCCGCCCGGCGTCGAGCAATGCCGCTTCCGCCTCCCCTATGACAAGCGCCTCATCGCGCAGCAGCTCGGCGTCAAGCAGGAGACGCTCTCGCGCGCCTTCGCCAAGCTGCGCGACTATGGGGTGCGCACGGAGACGCGCGACATCCTGGTCGAAAGCGTCTCCCGGCTGGCGGGCCAGTGCGAGCAGCTCGGCCGTGCGCCGCGCCTGCTGACCGAGAAGGCCGACCAAAGGCGCCGCGAGAACGCGGCCTGAGGCGCGGATCAGACCGCTCTTGTCATTCACGCGAAGCTGAAGGAAAACACCCGCGCCAGTCGCGGGAGAATCGGCTTTGTCGAAAAATGATGTCAGGATCGTCGTCTGCGTCTCCTGTCGCGACGCGGCGGACCCGGAGCGCCGTCCCGGCGCAGCCTTCCTCGACGCCCTGCGCGGGAGGGTCGCCGAACGCGGTCTCGACCTTGCGGCGGACGCGGTGGAATGTCTCGCCGTGTGCAAGCGCCCGTCGACGATCGCCCTCGCGGCCCCGAACAAATGGACCTATGTGATCGGCGATCTCGCGGAGACTTCCGTGGACGACGTCATCGACTCGGCGCTGCGCTTCGGCGAGAGCGAAAACGGCATCGTCGCCTGGAAGGACCGGCCGAGCTGCTTCCGGAAAGGCGTCGTCTCGCGCACCCCGCCGCTGGACTGATTTTCGGCCTTCCCCGCAAGCGGGGCGAGGGAGTGCGGCGACGCGCTGTCATTGCGAGCGCAGCGAAGCAATCCAGAGCTTCATCACGTCTCTGGAGCGCTTCGTCGCTCGCAATGACGAGGATAATTATTTTTTCTCCGCCGCCTTCGCCCGATCGATCGCCGCGCCGATCAGCTCGCGCGCGGCGGCGGCGTCGCCCCAGCCGGCGACCTTGGCCCATTTGCCGGGCTCGAGGTCCTTGTAATGCACGAAGAAATGCTCGATCCGCCGCCAGGTCATTTCCTGAAGATCAGTGTAATTCACCACATCGACGTAACGCTGGGTGAGGCGCGAGGAGGGCACCGCCACGATCTTCTCGTCGCCGCCGGCTTCGTCGGTCATGCGCAGCACGCCGATCGGGCGCACGGAAATCACGGCGCCGGGCGCCACCGGCCGCGTATTGGCGACGAGCACGTCGCAGGGGTCGCCGTCGTCGGACAGCGTATGCGGGATGAAGCCGTAATTTCCCGGATAGCGCATCGCCGTATAGAGGAAACGGTCGACGAAGAGCGTGCCCGACGCCTTGTCGAGCTCATATTTGATCGGCTCGCCGCCGAGCGGCACTTCCACGACGACATTGACTTCATGCGGGGGGTTCGCGCCGATCGGAATGGCGTCGAGACGCATAACAAAAGCTCCGGTGTCTTTGAGGAAATTCTTCCCTGCCGCGCATGAGGCCGACGAAGGCCGCTTCGCAGGGCGCGCCTATATCCCATCAAACGCCGGCCAAGGCCAGTGGGGAATCAGCGGTTTTCCGGGGGCGGCGCGGCGACGGCGGTGGCCGCGCGCTCGGCGGCCGCCTGCATCTCTTCGGGCGTCAGCGGTCCCACCAAAGCAAAGGCAAAGCCACCGGAGCGCCACTCGATGGCCGTGACGCCCGCGCCCGTCCGGGGCGGCGGCGCGGCGCCGGACGCCTCGGCGCGCTCGAAATAGAGCCCGACCCGGGCCCCGTCGGCGCGCTCGTAAAGCAGCAGGCCGGCCGGCGCGGCGACGCCCGGCGCGACGCGCCCGCCCATCAGCCGCAGCCCCTGATCGGCCAGGTCCGGCGTCCCCGCGAAGCCCACCCGCGCCTTGAGCCAGGCGACGAGTTCCCCCCGGCGCGAAATGTCGATCTCGACCGGACGCGGGTCCGAGGCGAAGGTTCCGTAAGTGAGCGCGGCGCGGCCGGCGTAGCTCTGCGTGAATTGTGCGGCGATCGGCGCGCGCGGCGACTCGCCCCGGCTGGCGAAGACCAGCGCCGCAAGCCCCGCCACGGCGGCGCCGGTCAGCAGCGTCAGCAAGGAGGAGAGCAGCGCCTGACGGCGCCGGTTGGCGCGTAACTCGTCGAGCCGCAGCGCGGGACGCGAGGCGCCCGGCCGGCCCCAATGGATCGCCCCGGTCTCGATCGGCCCCTGCGCCGGCGCGGGCGCGCGCAGCGCCGCGTCTCTCAGCGACAGCGATGGTATTTCATGCGCCACCGGCTCGAAGGCCGCGCGCAGCGCCGCGTTCTGCCGCCGCCAGCCCTCGACCAGCGCCGCATGGTCGGGATGCTGCAGCAGATGGTCCTCGACTTTGCGCCGACGCTCGGCGTCGAGCTCGCCGTCGACGAGGGCGTGGAGGTCCGTCTCCTCGATGCGGGGCGCCGTGTTCAAGGCTATTTCACGATGCGCAGATGCGCCGCAGCGCGCCGGGCGCCGGCGTCGGGCGCCTGCAGGCCGTCGGCGGCGAGCGCGGCGCGGGCGCGCATCAGCCGGGCGAGCAGCGTCTCGCGCGGCGTGGCGGCGATGCGGGCGGCGGCGTCATAGCCGAAGCCCTCGAGCGACACCAGCAGTAGCGCCGAGCGGTCGTCGAAGGGGAGTTCGGCCAGGCTGTGGACGATGGTCGGGTGACGCGGGGCCGGGCGCGACGCGTTGGCGAGCCGCTTGGCCGCCATGGCGGTCAGCGCCGCATAGGCCTCGATCCGCGCCTCGGCGAAATCGGCGGGGCGCAGCTCCTTCGCCCGGATGCGCGCGCCGACGCTTTGCAGCGCGCTTTGCACGAGCTCGTCGGAGAGCGCGTGGCCGGCCCCGGCGCAAAGCGCCCGGGAATAGCGGCGCAAAGCGGGAACGATCCCGCCAAGCCCTTCTAGGATCTCGGCTTTCCTGGACATTCTCGTCCCGTTGAGAAGGCGCGAACCGCCATTAGTGGCGTTTCCTATGAAATGATAGGCCAATTGGAGGCAAATGGCCACAGGGGCAAGGGTGAGATTTAGATGCGGCGCCGCGACAGCGGCGGCAGGGTTTTCTTTAGGCGGAAACCACGCTAAAGGGCGCGCGACCCGTTGGACGACAAATCATGGACGCCCCGATGACACAGCAAGACGCGCCCGCCGCTCCTTACGCCGGAATTCTCGCCGGCAAGAAGGGGCTCATCCTGGGGGTCGCCAATAATCGCTCGATCGCCTGGGGCATCGCCAAGGCCTGCGCCACCGCCGGCGCGGAGATCGCGCTGACCTATCAGGTCGAGGCGCTGGAGAAGCGCGTGCGCCCGCTCGCCGCCGAACTCGGCGCCCAGGTCGTCGGCCGCTGCGACGTCGCCGAGCCGGAGACCATCGACGCGGTCTTCGCCGAAGTCGAAAAGCTCTGGGGCAAGCTCGATTTCGTCGTCCATTGTCTGGCCTACTCCGACAAGGACCAGCTCGACGGCCGCTATGTCGATACGACGCTCGACAATTTCCTGATGTCGATGAACATCTCCTGCTTCAGCTTCACGGCCATCGCCCAGCGCGCCGAGAAGCTGATGCCGGAGGGCGGCTCGCTGCTGACGCTGTCCTATTACGGCGCCGAGAAGTGGATGCCGCATTACAATGTAATGGGCGTCGCCAAGGCGGGGCTCGAAGCGTCGGTGCGCTATCTCGCCGCCGATCTCGGCGTGAAGAACATCCGCGTCAATGCGATTTCCGCCGGACCGATCAAGACCATGGCGGCGTCGGGCATCGGCGATTTCCGCTACATCCTGCGCTGGAACGAATATAACGCCCCGCTGCGCCGCGTGGTGACGATCGACGAAGTGGGCGAATCGGCGGTTTATCTGCTGTCGCCCATGTCGCGCGGCGTCTCGGGCGAAATCCTGCATGTCGACGCGGGCTATCACATCGTCGGCATGATGAACCCCGCCGCCGCCCCGAAGATGGCCGACCTTCTCGCGCTTCTGCCACAGGAGAAGTGACGCGCCTGGCGTCGCGTCATGGATGAGAAATGACGCGCCTTGCGTCGCGTCATTGAGGAAAAATGACACGCCTTGCGTCGCGTCATTGAGGAAAAATGACGCGCCTTGCGTCGCGTCATTGAGGAAAAATGACGCGCCTTGCGTCGCGTCATGGCCGGGCCTGTCCCGGCCATCCACGCCGAGCCGCAAAAGAACCTCATCCTGAGGAGGCCCGAAGGGCCGTCTCGAAGGATAGGCCACGGCCACGTTTTCTTGATTACCGCGCCACCGCCGTCGACGTATTTCCTCGTCCTTCGAGACACGCGCTGCGCGCGTTCCTCAGGACGAGGAAATTCTTCATGTCGGGGGTACGCCTATTTCCGCCCCTTCGCCTTCAACAGTTTCGCGGGCTGGAATTCGAACCGCTTGATGGCCACTTCCCACACCTGATTGTCGGTCGGCCCCGGATGGGGGCTGGCGCCGAGGCCATTTCCAAGCCAGAAGTTCAGATGAAATCTCTCGCAGGAGCCATTATTGCCCGTCGTGTGATTGGGAATAAACGGGCTGAGCTCCGCAGGCGTCGTCCAGGTCTTGCTGGGGGTGCTGGGGAGCGTCGCGAAGGAATAGTTTCCGGCATATTGCTTGAAGGTGACTTTTTGTCCCCCACTATCCCAATTCATGACCAGTGTGACCGTATCCACGGACGAAATGTCATATCGAAAGACCGAGTTCGGATTCTTCGTGTAGATTTGGGTGGCGAACTGCGCCGATCCAGTGCACAGCGTGCTTGGAGACCATTGATCGATCTTGGGCATATTTTTGTAGGGACATACCGCCGGCGAAACATGGTTCCAACCCCACCTTGAAATCTCCGCCAGATCGATTTCGCGATTGGGATTGTTAGGTGTGCCGGTGCCCCTGAATGAAGCAGGCGGGCCAAGGCGCTCGTAAGTGAACATGCCGACCGCGACATTGGGGTCGAGCGTATCCCACGTCTTGTTGAGTGGACTCACGATTTTTGCCGTAACGAGATAATCTCCGTATCCCAGATTGGCTTCCTTGCCCTCATTCGTGAACATCAGAACGGCCTCGGCCCCCGCCCAGATAACTCCGCCGCCAAGGTCGATTCGAGCAACCTTGATGCGCATTTCGTCAGATTGAATCTGGACGTGTTCGGGTGCGAAGGCCGTTCCAAGACCGCCATTGTACCAATACTGGTTGAAGTAATCGCCGACGTATTGGTAGGCCGTCCACCATTTGTAATTGGCGAAGTCGACGAGGCACCCGTTGGCGCCGCAGTGTTGCTGGTTCACGTTGATGCCGAACGGCGCCAGTTGCGATGTCGGACACGGTGCATCTTGCGGGGGCGTAAACCCCTGCGCGTTGACGTTCCCCAGGGTCGCCGCGACGCTCGCCGCCCCAACCACAATCCAACCGACATGCGCTCTCGCGAGCTTACCTGGATACAGCTTCATAATATCTCCCCCAGCGCGGATGGTATTAACGTTCACAAATATCGCTTGGAGACGCCAGCTTTGCAGCCGGGCGTCCAGATTAACATGGCATCTAAATCACTGACGGCAAGCATCTTTTTCCAGCAAGCGACAGCGTTGCCTTGCGCGAGGTGAAATAGCCGGAGTGTTCTGGCGGCTCGGATTCTGATTGACGCGGGCGCCGCGCAAGGCCGCATTTCTTATTACGGCAATGTAAATCTCACGATCTCTTCCCGAGGAGGCCCGGAAGGCCGTCTCGAAGGATGGCGGCTTCGATCGTGATGACTGCGCTATCCGCAGTCGACGGATTTCCTCGTCCTTCGAGACACGCGCTTCGCGCGTTCCTCAGGATGAGGAAATCCTCCTGCCAGAGTTGGATATGGACGCCGCGAACGGCAAAAATAGTGGGAGCAGCGGGCTGATCAAAACAGGGACGCCCCCTCACACCCCTTCCGGTTTCCCCACCATCGTCACCAACAATTCCGCATCGCCGAGCAGCTTCTTCGCCGCGCGCTTGCAATCCTCCAGCCCCACCGCCGCGATCCTGCCGTTGCGTTCGTCGAGATAGCTCGGCTCGAATCCATCCATCTGCAAATGCACGAGCTGGCTGGCGATCTTCGTCGAGGTGTCGAAGCGCAGCGCATAGGAGCCGATGAGATACTTCTTGGCCTTGTCGAGTTCGTCCTCGGTCGGTCCCTCGTCCGCGAAGCGGCGCGCTTCTTCCTCGATGATGCGCAGCGCCTCGCCGGCGCGCTCGTTCTTCGTCGCGGCGGCGCCGATCAGCATGGGGCACTGGTCGAATTCGTTGAGCTGCGCATAGACGCTATAGGCCATGCCGCGCTTCTCGCGCACCTCGCGGAACAGCCGCGAGGTGAAACTGCCGCCGCCGAAAATATGGTTCGCCACCACGACGGCGAAATAATCGGGATCGCGCTTGGTGACGCCCGTGCGGCCAAAGCGGATCGTCGTTTGCGGAATATGCAGCGTGACGATCTGGCGCGAGCCGGCGCCCGCGACGATCGTCGGCGCGACCGGCGCGAGATCATTCAACAGGCCAAAGGCGCCGAAGGTCGCGTCGAGATGATCCGACAGGGTCTTCGCGTCGATGGCGCCGACGACGGCGATCTTGAGATCCTTGCGCGCGAACAGCCGCTCGCGCAGCGCGATCAGATCGGGCCGCGACAGCGTCTCGATAGAGGCGAGATCGCCGCGCACCGGGCGGCCATAGGGATGATCGGGGAACGCCGCCTCGCGAAAGGCCTTGGCCGCCATGGCGTCGGGATCATTGGCGTCGCGCTTCAATTCCGCGACGAGCTGGCTGCGCACGCGGGCCACGTCGGCGTCCGCAAGATGCGCGTCGGTCAACGCGAGTTTGAGAAGCTCGAACGCGCGGTCGGTGTTCTTGGCAAGCGTCTGGAGATGACCGGAAATGGAATCGCGGTCGGCGCCGAAGCCGATGTGAATCGCCATCTCGTCGACGGCGCGATGAAATCCGCGCGCGTCGTAAGGGCCGGCGCCTTCGTCGAGCAGGCCCGCGAGCAGCGTCGCGAGGCCGGGCTTGTCGGCGGGGTCCTGCGCCGCGCCGCCGCGCATGGAAAATTCCAGCGCCACCAGCGGCACGGCGTAACTCTCCACGAGCCAGGCGGTGATTCCGCCGGGCGTGACGACCTTCTGCACATGCTCGGCGCGGGAGGCCATGGTGACGGCGGGGGCGTGGGCGGTCATGGGAATTCCTGAAAAAAGAGAAAGGCCGGCGAGGCGACGCCGGCCATGCTGCGACGCGTCTCTTAAGCCGCTTCTTCGGCCGGCAGCAGAAAGCCGGTCACGGAGCGGCGCTTGTCGAGCCATTTCTTGGCGGCGGCGGTCACATCGGCGGCGGTCACCGCCTCCATGCGCGCGGGCCAGGCTTCGACGTCCTCGATGGTCAGACCGGTCGCCAGCGCCTCGCCATACCAGCGGGCCAGCGAGGCCTGGCTGTCCTGCGCGTAAATGGCGTCGGCGATGAGCCGCGTCTTGGCGCGGGCGAGATGCGCCTCGTCGATCGGCTCGTCGATGAAGCGGCGGATCACGCGGTCGATGCAAGCGTCGAGGTCCTGGAGCGACACCTCCGGGGCGGGCGTCGCATAGACCCACAGTCGCGTGTCGTCGACGGCGGAGCCGAGATAATAGGCGCCGGCGCCGACCGCAATTTCTCGTCGACGACAAGCGTCTCGTAGAGCGCGCTGGTCGCGCCGCCGCCAAGCATATGGGAGAGCACTTCCAGCGCCTCGGCCTCGCCGGGCGCGGCGGTCTTGTAGGAGGGCACGAGGAAGACGCGCTCATGTCGCGGGCTGCTCGACCTTCTCGTCCGACAGCGACACCAGCCGATGGGCGCGATGCGGCGGCTCCTTGGTGCGGTTGCGGCGCGGCGGCTCGGCGCGCGCCGGAATCTGGCCGTAGGTTTCCTGCGCGAGGCGCAGCACGTCTTCGGCCTCGATGTCGCCGGCGACGATGAGAATGGCGTTCTCCGGCGTGTAGAAGCGATTGTAATAGGTGAGCGCGTCCTCGCGATCGAGCGTCTCGATCTCGTGGTTCCAGCCGATGATCGGCGTGCCATAGGGATGATGGGCGAAGAGCGCCGCCTGCACCGCCTCGTCGAGCTGGGCGGAGGGGTCGTTGTCGGTGCGCATGCGGCGCTCCTCGAGCACGACGTCGCGCTCCGGCGTCACCACCTCGTCGGTCAGGACGAGATTGATCATGCGGTCGGCCTCGAACTGCATCAGCGTGCCGAGATGTTCCTTGCCGATGCGCTGGAAATAGGCCGTGTAGTCATAGCTGGTGAAGGCGTTCTCCTGGCCGCCGAGTTCGGCGACGAGATTGGAGAACTCGCCCTGCGGATGGCTCTTCGTGCCCTTGAACATCAGATGTTCGAGGAAATGGGCGATGCCCGACTTGCCGAGCGGATCGTCGGCGGAGCCGTTGCGGTACCAGATCATATGGGTGACGACGGGCGTGCGCATGTCGGGGATGACCACGACTTCCAGGCCGTTCTCCAGCCGGTGGCTGGAGACGCCGGCGTTGGCCCGCGCCGAATCGCCGGCCGCGCCCGGAGTGAGGGTGACGGTCGGCGACGCTTGCGAAGAGGACATATAGACGCCTTTCTGGCGGCCCTGGGCCGCTCTGAAATGGAAAGAGCTTGTCGTCTATATAGTCCGAAAATCAGCCGGCCGAAAACCGGTCAGTCGTGCTCAAGATTTTTCTGGAAGAAGCTGGGCATCCGGAACCAGCTGGAGGACTCCGACGACTGCTGCTGCGCCTTGCCGCCAGCGGTCTGCGGGCTCTGCGTGACGTTCTGGGCGTCGGCCCGTTCGGCTCCGCCGAGGAAGGACATGGGATTCCACCAGGAGGACTTCTTGGGTTCCGTGTCGGGAACCTTGGCCAGGTCCATGGTCGGGCGGCGGTAGCCGGCCGGCGGCTCGGTCAACATTCTGCGGGACGGCTCGGCGGCGGCCGGCGCGCTCGCCTCGGCGGCGGAGCCGCCGCCCGTGAGCCGGTCCATAATGCCGGGCTTGCGCTCCTCCTGAACCGGCGCCGCGTTGGGCACGCGGGCGTAGCGCTCGGAGCCGCGCTTGCGATTCGTGCTCGTGTCGCTCGGCCAGCCTTCGGGGCGGGCGTCCTCGCGGGGGGGCGGCAGCTCGCCGACGCGCGGCGGCAGCACGAGCTTGGGCCGCTCGCGGTAATCAATGGAGGCGGCGGTGGGGTCGGAGGAATAGCCGAAAAGCTCCCCGACCGCGCTCAGCGTCGATTTGTCGTCGGCGGCCTTGGCGGGGCCATTGGCGGCGGCCGCGAGGCCCGCCAGCGCGAGGAGCGCAAAGCGTCCGGACCTTACGAGCTTCATCATTCGAACTCCCTGAACGTCGAGACAGGCGCAATCGGCGCCTCGAGGCGCGGGCCGTGTATCTGAGCGACACAGATGCGCGCGACTTATTGGCGATTTAGTGGCGAAGCCCGTTCAGGCGGCGCTTTCGGCCGGGGGCGGCGGCGGAAAAAAGCTCTCATAGAGCAGGAGCGCGACCCCCGCCGTGATCGCCACATCGGCGACGTTGAAGACGTAATTGGCGAGCGGCCCGACCGGCAGGGTCGTGTGCAGATAGAAGAAATCCGCCACCGCGCCCCGAAGGAGGCGGTCGATGGCGTTGCCCAGGGCGCCGCCCACCACGAGGCCGAGCGCCAGCGCCGTCAGCCGGTTCGTGGCGCGCCACATCCACCAGAGGAGCCCCAGGACGATGACGCCCTGACCCGCGAGCAGCATCGCCCGCCCGGCCGCCTCATGGGCGGGAAAGAGCGAATAGGAGACGCCATGGTTCCACGACAGCACCAGGTCGAGGAAGGGCGCGAGCGTGACCGGCTGGCGCGCCTCTATGCCGAAGACATGCAGCATCCAGAATTTATGCGCCTGGTCGACGAGGGCCGCGAGGAGCGCGGCGGCGAGGCCGACAAGACGGGGCGAGGCTGAGAAAGGCGGCACGGGTCTCGGTGACCTTTTTTCGCGAAGGGCGACTGCCGCTTCTTTACCCTTCCGGTTCCGGCGCGCCTAGGCCGCAATTCGTCCGGCTCGAGCTGTTGGCGCCTTGACTCGGGGACGGCCTCGGCATATCTCCGGGCCGTGTTGGCACTCGTCGGAAGAGAGTGCCAACAATTTCGCTTATGGCTTGCGACGGGCGGGGTTTTTCCGCCCGAAGCGCAGAAAAGGAAGAAATTGCAATGGCGTTCCGTCCCCTGCACGACCGGATCGTGGTCAAGCGCATCGAAGGCGAAGAGAAGACCAAGGGCGGCATCATCATCCCCGACACCGCCAAGGAAAAGCCCCAGGAGGGCAAGGTGGTCTCGGTCGGCCCCGGCGCCCGCGACGAAAGCGGCAAGCTCGTTCCCCTCGACGTGAAGGCCGGCGACCGCGTGCTGTTCGGCAAATGGTCGGGCACCGAAGTCAAGATCGACGGCGACGACCTGCTCATCATGAAGGAAAGCGACGTTCTCGGCATCGTCGAATAACTCGACCCCGCCCGTAACGCTTTCCAACCACATTCCAGGAGTTTCACATGGCTGCCAAAGACGTACGTTTCTCCACCGACGCCCGTGACCGCATTCTGCGCGGCGTCGACATCCTCGCCAACGCCGTCAAGGTCACGCTCGGTCCCAAGGGCCGCAACGTCGTGATCGAGAAGAGCTTCGGCGCGCCGCGCATCACCAAGGACGGCGTCACCGTCGCCAAGGAGATCGAGCTTTCCGACAAGTTCGAGAATCTCGGCGCCCAGCTCGTTCGCGAAGTCGCCTCCAAGCAGAACGACCTCGCCGGCGACGGCACCACCACCGCGACCGTTCTCGCCGCCGCCATCGCCCGTGAAGGCGCCAAGGCCGTGGCCGCCGGTCTCAACCCGATGGATCTGAAGCGCGGCGTCGATCTCGCCGTCGACGCCATCGTCGCCGACCTCAAGGCCCATTCGAAGAAGGTCACCTCCAACGACGAGATCGCCCAGGTCGGCACCATCTCGGCGAATGGCGATACTTTCATCGGCGAGGAAATCGCCAAGGCGATGCAGAAGGTCGGCAATGAGGGCGTCATCACGGTCGAGGAGGCCAAGAGCCTCGAGACCGAGACCGACATCGTCGAGGGCATGCAGTTCGATCGCGGCTATCTGTCGCCTTACTTCATCACCAACGCCGAGAAGATGATCGCCGAGCTCGACGAAGCCTATATTCTCATCCACGAGAAGAAGCTGTCGACGCTGCAGCCGCTGCTGCCGATCCTTGAGGCGGTCGTCCAGACCGGCAAGCCGCTCGTCATCGTCGCCGAGGACATCGAGGGCGAGGCGCTCGCCACGCTCGTCGTCAACAAGCTGCGCGGCGGTCTGAAGATCGCGGCCGTGAAGGCGCCGGGCTTCGGCGATCGCCGCAAGGCCATGCTCGAAGACATCGCCATCCTCACGGGCGGCCAGATGATCGCGGAAGACCTCGGCATCAAGCTCGAGAACGTGACGCTCCCCATGCTCGGCCGCGCCAAGCGCGTGCGCATCGAGAAGGAGAACACCACGATCATCGACGGCGCCGGCGACAAGAAGGACATCGAGGCCCGCATCTCGCAGATCAAGGGCCAGATCGAGGAGACGACCTCCGACTACGACCGTGAGAAGCTTCAGGAGCGTCTCGCCAAGCTCGCTGGCGGCGTCGCGGTGATCCGCGTCGGCGGCGCGACGGAAGTCGAAGTGAAGGAAAAGAAGGACCGCGTCGACGACGCCCTCAACGCCACCCGCGCGGCGGTCGAGGAAGGCGTGTCTCCCGGCGGCGGCGTCGCCCTGCTGCGCGCCATCAAGGCGCTCGCGAGCGTCAAGGTCGCCAATTCCGATCAGCAGACGGGCGTCGAGATCGTGCGCAAGGCCATTCAGGCCCCGGCGCGCCAGATCGTCGACAACGCCGGCGGCGACGGCGCCGTGGTGGTCGGCAAGCTGCTCGAGTCCAATGACTATGGCTACGGCTTCGACGCCCAGAAGGGCGAGTTCGGCGATCTGATCAAGCTCGGCATCATCGACCCGACCAAGGTCGTGCGCACCGCGCTGCAGGACGCCGCGTCGATCGCCGGTCTGATCATCACCACCGAGGCGACGATCACCGAGCAGCCGAAGAAGGAATCCGCGCCGGCGATGCCGGGCGGCGGCATGGGCGGCATGGACTTCTAAGTCCGTCTCACTAGAAGATTCGGAAAGCCCCGGGGAAACCCGGGGCTTTTTGCTTTCTAATCGAATGATTTGGACCAAAGCGTCGGACGATCGAGCGACTGTGACATAAAAGTCTCTCACTGGATATTTTGGTTTCTGACAACGCAAGGGAGCTTGGCAAGGCTTCGCTCCTGTTGGCACTGTGTAACGGCGCTGGTGTTCTTTCCATGCGCAATCGGAATACGGTTGGCCGGGCGAATATGTCCAAAAGAGTTGTTGCATCGCTGATTGTCTGTGTCGCTCTGCTGACACAGCTTGGCGCGTCCTTCTGGGGCGCGGCGGCGGCGCGCGACGGCATTGCGCCCTGTCATCGCGTGATGACTGTTTCGACCACGACGGCGGGCGACGCCGCCGGCAAGTCGACGGGCGCGCCGGCGCCGCATGATCACGCTTCCTGCTCGCTGTGCCAGCTCGGTTTCAGCGTCGTCAACAGCGACGCGCCGGTTTTCGTCGCAGAGAATCTCGCCTATCATTTCCGTGTCGCGCTCACCGAGCCCGACCTCCCTGCCCCGCGCGCGATTTTCAATAGAAGCGCGCCGGCCCGAGCGCCCCCCTCCCGCGTCTGATCCGACTTTCCTTCTACTTGGCGCAACGCGCCGGATCCGACTCGCGCCTGATATGGCGCACGGGAGACTACAATGACACGCCTTTTCCTGTTGCGCGGCGTTTCCGCCGGCGCATTGACCCTCGCCGTTCTGTCGCCTGCGCTGGCGATGCATCAACTGCCCACCATCGACGTGAACGGCCAGCGCCGCGCCGCCAGTCACGGCGGATCGCGCGCCGCCGGACCGGTGACCGCCCCGCCGGCGACCTCCGCGCCGGCGCCGGGCCCGATCGTCGCGCCCGTGCCCGCGGAAGTCGTCTCGCGCTGGTCGGCGACGCTGCCCGACGGCAAGCCCGCCTTTGTTCAGAAGTGGCAGTTGCCGAACACGGTCGCGAGCATCACGCGCCCGCAGATCGAGCGAAAGATCAACATCGTCGACACGGAAGACGCGGTTCGCTACATGCCGAGTCTGTTCGTGAGAAAGCGTAACAACGGCGACACGCAGGCGGTTCTGCAGACGCGCACCTGGGGCATCGGCTCTTCGGCGCGCAGTCTCGTCTACGCAGACGACCTTCTCCTCACGGCGCTGATCGGCAACGACAACAATATTGGCGCGCCGCGCTGGGGTCTCGTCGCGCCGGAAGAAATCGAGCGCGTGGATTTCCTCTACGGACCCTTCTCCGCGCAATATCCCGGCAACTCTATGGGCGGCGTGCTGAAAATCACGACCCGCATGCCGGAGAAGCTGGAAGTCTCCGTAAAGGACACGGTTTCGGTTCAGGATTTCCATCTCTGGGGAACGAACAAGAGCCTCGTAAACAATGTGACGAGCATGTTCGTCGGCAACAGATACGGCGGACTTCTCCTACACGATCTCCGGCAACTGGCAGCGCGGTTCGCAGCAGCCTCTCACCTACACGACCACCACCGCGCTGCCGACGCAGATTCCCGGCTCCTATGTGATGAGCAACGTCTACGGGCAGAACTACGCCAATGTCTTGGGGTCTGGCGGCAATCTCAATAACGATCAGGTCAACGCCAAACTGAAGCTGGCCTACGACTTCACGAATACGATTCGTGGCACCTACACTTTTGCCTTCTGGACAAACGACGGCACCTCCTATCCGGAGAATTTCCTTGTTCCCGGCTACGGGGCCTATTGGGGGCCGACGGTAAATTATCTCAGCGCGCCAACGCTGCAGAATTTCGCCTCGGCCTATTATCGGGTCCAGGAACAGATCATGGTCAATGCGGCCGCGGTGAAGTCGAACAGCGGCGGACCTTTCGATTTCGAGGTTTCCGCATCGAACTTCACCTATGTTAATTCGGATCAGATCTCGCCCTGGTCCGGCGCGGTTCCCTACGGCGGCTATACGCAGACGGGCCGCGACCAGGTCTTCAAGGGCACATACTGGACGCTTTTTGACGCCAAGGGCATCGCCCGTCCGCCGGAAGGGCCTCTGAAAAATCACGACATCAGCTTCGGCGTGCATGGCGATCAGTATCACCTCAACAATCCGACCTGGTTGACGGCCAACTGGGCTGCCGGGATGAACGCCAATACGGGCGTTCCAATCACCATTTCGCAGGGCACCACTCGCACCCAGGCGCTGTGGGCTCAGGATGCGATCAAGCTGCGTGAAGATCTCAAATTCACGGCTGGCATCCGCGGCGAGGTCTGGCAGGCGTCGAATGGCTTCAATCAGTCCGCCGGCGTGAACAACTTCGGAACCGCTCTGACTGGCGCGCCAAGAACATGGCTGCCGATCTTTCAGCCCAACCAGTACAGCACGCGCTGGTCGCCCAAGGGCGCGCTCGAATATTTCTACGACAATAATTGGACGGCCCGCGCGTCGATCGGCATGGCCAATCGCTTCCCGACCGTGCGCGAACTCTACAACTTGACCACGGTGACCAATACCGGCGTGGTGACGAACCCCAATCCCAATCTGCGTCCCGAGAACGTCGTCAGCTCCGAACTGGCGATCGAGCGCAAGATCGGCGGCAATGGCACGGCGCGCGTCTCCTTCTTCGACGAACAGGTGCGCGATGCAATCATCAATCAGGCCGTGCTCATTCCGGGCACCGCGTTGACGGCCAGCACGCCGACGAATGTCCAACGTATCCGCAATAGCGGCATCGAAGTCGCGCTTCAGAGGGAAGACGTCGGCTTGAAGGGCATGGAGGTGCAAGCCAGCGCGACCTGGCTCAACTCCCGCATCATCGCCAATCCGACCTGGATTCCGAGCGCCGCCAACTATGAAGTGCCCTGGGCCACCTCGGTCGCGGGCAAGAATGTGCCGAACGTGCCGAACTGGCGCGGCACACTCGCGCTGACGTATCGACCCGATGACCGCTGGGCCTTCACGGTCGCCGGCCGCTACCAGAGCAAGCTGTGGCGCACCATGGCGAACAACGATGTCGCCTACGGCATCTATTTCGCCTTCGATCCCTTCTTCGTGGTCGACACGAAGATCAACTACAAGTGGAACGACCGCCTCTCCTTCGACTTTGGCATCGACAATATCGGCAACTACAAATACTTCCTGTTCCATCCCTTCCCGCAGCGCACCTTTGTTTTCGCGGCGAAATATGAATTCGGGCGGGACAAGAAGGGCGCGCCGGGCATCTTCTTCACGGGTGACGAAGGCGGCCTGCCGGACTTCTCCACCTGGTTCCAGCCGGTGGCCTTTAACTGGAACTGACGCCGACGGCATGCAGACGACAAGGCCCGGGAGGAAACTTCCGGGCCTTTGTTTTTTATCAATCCGGCGCATCGAGGTGTCGACGCCCTCGCATTTCGCTCTACGACCAGCGCGTCGGGTGATCAGCGATCGGTTTCCCTTCCCTGGCGCGGCGCCATCCGCGAAAGACGCGAAAACTCTTCCAGAGGAAGAGAAGGGGAAGGGTCGCAAGCATGAGGAGGACGCCGCCGACGCCAAATCCCACCGCTCCGATATTAGGGATCGCCAGCAGCGCTAATATCAGGAAAATCGTGGCGCCGAAGCCCGCGAACATGATCCAGCACGTCCGGATCGCCGACCTCGCATGCGATTTGAAGACTGTGCCGGCAAGCCTGTCACGATTGCGGCTGGCGACGATCACGCCCATGATTTCGCCGAGGACGATCGCGAGGATCGGCGGCAGCCCGGCGATGAGTTCGATGACGATCGCGAGAACGATCATCGTGCCGTCAGATTGCGGATTGGCGAAATCGGGGCCGATCCCGAGGCTGGCGAAGAGAAGCAGAAGGCCGATCACCAGAAGCCAGAGGAAGAAGGCGATGGGGCCGACCGACATCACTTTCCAGATAAAGAGGGCCGTCTCCTGAGCGCTCCTTCCGGTTTTTTCCAATTGGTCGGTCATGGCGCTGTTCCAATGAAGCCCGACAGGGCTCGTTCATCGAAACCAATATTAGGCGCCGCCGCCGCCCGCGTCGTTGCGCCACAACACAGGCGAGACAAAAAAGGCTGGAGCCCCGACCCGATCAAACGGATCGAAGCTCCGGCCTTTTTGCCGCGTTACGCTCTAATGTCCCAGCGACTTCACGATCGACTCGACGGTCTTCTTCGCGTCGCCGAAGAGCATCATCGTATTGGGCCGGAAGAACAGCTCGTTCTCCACGCCCGCATAGCCGGAGCCCATGCCGCGCTTGAGGAAGAGCACCGTCTTCGCCTTCTCGACATCGAGGATCGGCATGCCATAGATCGCCGACGTCTTGTCGGTCTTGGCGGCCGGATTGGTCACGTCATTGGCGCCGATCACGAAGGCGACGTCCGCCTGTCCGAACTCCGAATTGATATCCTCCAGTTCGAAAACTTCGTCATAGGGCACATTGGCTTCGGCGAGCAGAACGTTCATGTGACCCGGCATGCGTCCCGCGACCGGATGGATCGCATAGCTCACCTCGACGCCTTCCTTTTTCAGCAGGTCAGCCATTTCGCGCAGCGCATGCTGGGCTTGCGCCACCGCCATGCCGTAACCCGGCACGATGATGATCTTGCCGGAGTTCTGCATGATATAGGCGGCGTCTTCCGGCGAGCCCTGCTTGACGTTGCGCGTCTCCTTGGCGCCGGCGGCGGCGACCGACTCGCCGCCGAAGCCGCCGAGGATCACCGAGATGAAGCTTCGGTTCATCCCCTTGCACATGATGTAGGAGAGGATCGCGCCCGAGGAGCCGACCAGCGCGCCGGTGATGATCAGCGCGAGATTGCCCAGCGTGAAGCCGATGCCCGCCGCCGCCCAGCCCGAATAGGAATTGAGCATGGAGACGACGACCGGCATGTCGGCGCCGCCGATGGGAATGATCAGCGTCACGCCCAGCGCGAAGGAGACGAAGATCAGCAGAAACAGCCATAAACCGCTCTCCGTGCCGACGAACAGCGCGATCAGCGCGGCGAGCGCCACGCCGAGGCCGATGTTGATCACGTGCCGGTTGGGCAGCAGGATCGGCTTGCCGCTCATGCGTTCCGAGAGTTTGAGAAAGGCGATGATCGAGCCGGTGAAGGTGATCGCGCCGATCGCCGCGCCGAGCGACATTTCGAAAAGGCTGCCGCCTTCGATATGGCCCGGCGCGCCGATGCCGAAAGCGTGCGGCGCGAAGAAGGCGCTGCACGCCACCAGCACGGCGGCGAGGCCGACGAGCGAGTGGAAGAAGGCGACCAGCTCCGGCATCGACGTCATCGGCACCTTCGCCGCCACATAGGCGCCGAGCCCGCCGCCGGCGCCCGCGCCGATCAGGATCAGCACGAAACCGAAGAGCGGCGGCAGATGCAGCAGCAGCGTCGTCGCCACGGCGACCGCCATGCCGATCATGCCGTAGCGATTGCCCTCGCGCGAGGTCGCGGGAGAGGAGAGGCCGCGCAGCGCCAGAATGAACAGGACGCCGGCCGCGAGATAGAGAAGGGCTGCGAGATTCGCGCTCATGGCGTCAGCCCTTCTTCTTGTACATGGCGAGCATGCGTTCGGTGACGAGGAAGCCGCCGAATATGTTCACGCAGGCGAGTATGAGCGCGACGAAGCCGAACCAGCGCGCCCAGCCGGCGCCCTCGTCCGAAACGCTCGCCGCCTCGACGCCGACGGAGAGCAGCGCGCCGACGACGATGACGGAGGAAATGGCGTTGGTGACGGACATCAGCGGCGTATGTAGCGCCGGCGTCACCGACCAGACGACGTAATAGCCGACGAACACCGCCAGCGCGAAAATGGCGAGGCGGAACACCACCGGGTCGATGGCGCCGCCCCCTAACCCGTGCGAGGTCACGGCGGCGGCCGTCTGCGCGATTTCTTCGGAATAATGCTGCGCCTGATCCGCAAGCTGGCGCGCGGCCTCGGCGGCGGCGCGCGCCTTTTCAAGCAATTGCTGCGTAGAGTCGGTCATTGTTCGACGCCCTCTCTCAAGTGTCTTCGGTTCAGGCTTTTTTGAAACGTTCGTCGATGACGGCGCCGTCGCGCGTCAGCGCCGTGGCCTTGACGAGCTCGTCGTCCCAGTTGATTGCGAGCTGCTTCGTCTCCTTCGAGACGAGCGTCTCGACGAAGGCGAGGAGATTGCGCGCATAGAGGCTCGACGCGGTGGAGGCCATGCGGCCGGGGAGATTGAGCGCGCCGACGATCTTCACGCCATTCTCGATCACTGTCTCGCCGGGTCGGGTGAGTTCGCAGTTTCCACCCCGCTCCGCCGCGAGATCGACGATGACCGAGCCGGCGCGCATCGAGCGCACCATGTCCGCGGTAATGAGCCGCGGCGCCGGTCGGCCGGGGATGAGCGCCGTGGTGATGACGATGTCCTGCTTGGCGATATGGCTCGCGGTGAGCGCGGCCTGCGCGGCCTGATACTCCTTGGACATCTCCTTGGCGTAGCCGCCTGCCGTCTGCGCCTGCTGGAATTCCTCATTCTCGACGGCGAGAAACTTCGCGCCGAGCGATTCGACCTGCTCCTTGGTGGCGGGGCGCACGTCGGTCGCGGTGACGATGGCGCCGAGGCGCCGCGCCGTCGCAATGGCCTGAAGCCCCGCGACGCCGACGCCCATGATGAAGACCTTGGCGGCAGGCACCGTGCCGGCGGCGGTCATCATCATCGGAAAGGAGCGGCCATATTCCGCCGCCCCGTCGATCACCGCGCGATAGCCGGCGATATTCGCCTGGGAGGACAGAACGTCCATGGATTGCGCGCGGGTGATGCGCGGCATGAACTCCATGGCGAAGGCGGTGGCGCCGGCCTGCGCGAGCCCGGCGAGCGCGCTCTCATTGCCGAAGGGGTCCATGATGGAGATGACGGCGAGGCCGGGCTTGGCGCCCGCGAGTTCGGACGCGGCGGGTCGGCGCACCCGCAGCAGAATATCGGCGCCGGCGAGCGCGGCGGCGGCGTCCGACGTGACGGTCGCGCCGGCCGCGGCGTAATCCGCGTCTGAGACGCCGGCCCCGGCGCCCGCCCCGGACTGAACCGCGACGTCGGCGCCGAGAGCGGCGAATTTCTTGATCGTTTCCGGCGTCGCCGCGACGCGCGGCTCGGCTGTGTCCGTTTCGGCCGTTACGGCAATGCGCATGACGAACTCCGGTTCTGAAAAGATCGAAACCGTCGCCGTCATGGTCGCCCCTGACGGCTCGGCGTGAGGGGCGTTTGGCGTTTAGCGCGCGAGGAGGAGGAACATGCCGACCAGCGTCACCGCCGAGGCCGCCGCGGAGAATTTCAGCAGCCAGAGGAATCCGTTGTAGGTTTTCATGTGTTCGGACCAGTCCGCGTCCGTGGACGCCGACTCGCGATTGCTCGCCATCAGAAGACTCCCAGATCTCTCAAGTTTAAGATGCGGGCAGAACTGCCGCGCCGGCGCGGATGGTAGCCGAGCGGGATGGATCGGGCAACGGCCAAGAAGCGCGCGTTTTCGTCGCTGCGCAGCGGGCGCCGCACAAAATGAAATGTCGCCAACGGCTCCTAGAGCAGTTTTCCCGGATTGAGCAGGTTGTTCGGATCGAGCGTCTGTTTCAACGCGCGCATCACGTCCAGCGCGATCGGATTCTTCACCTGCGCGAGAAGATCGCGTTTGAGCCGGCCAATGCCGTGCTCGGCTGAAATCGACCGCTCGAATTCATGCGACGAGGCCATGCACGATGTCATTCATCTCGTCCCATTGCGCGAGAAAGGCGGCCTTGTCCGCGCCGATGGGTTGCGAAACATTATAGTGGAGATTGCCGTCGCCCATGTGGCCGAAGGGCACAGGACGCGCATGCGGAAAACGCGCCGCAATGCGTTTTCCCGCTTCGTCGAGAAAATCCGGAATGCGCTCGATCGGCACGGAGATGTCGTGCTTGATGGAGCCGCCCTCGCGCTTTTGCGCCTCCGACATGCTCTCGCGCAGCCGCCACAGCGCCGCAGCCTGATCGAGCGAATGGGCGAGCGTCGCGTCCCGCGCCTGCCCGGCGTCGAGCGCCTGCGCGAGGGTCGCGCCCGCGACCCGCTCGGCCTCGCCGTCCGAAAATCCCGCGATCTCGACGAGCGCATACCAGGGATGCGGCGACGCCGAGCGGATCGCGCGCGCCGGGAATGTGTCGTAGCACCAGATCGAGCCCGATGCGCGGCATGAGTTCGAACGCCTGAAGGCCGGGCCCAGCGTGATCCTTCACGAAATTGAGCAGGCCCAACGCCTGCGTCGGGCAGTCGAGACCGATAAAGGCGACGGCGCGCGAACGCGGGCGCGGAAAAAGTTTCAGCGTCGCCGCGGTGATGACGCCGAGCGTGCCTTCCGAGCCGATGAAAAGCTGGGTGAGATTGTAGCCCGTATTGTCCTTGCGCAATTTGCCGAGCGTCGACAACAGTCGTCCGTCGGCGAGCGCGACTTCCAGTCCGAGCGCGAGATCGCGCGCCGCGCCATAGGCCAGCACATGCACGCCGCCGGCATTGGTCGCGAGATTGCCGCCGATGGTGCAACTGCCTTCCGAGGCGAGCGACAGGGGAAAATAGCGATCGACCGACTCCGCGATCTCCTGCGCACTGCGCAAGCGTCACGCCGGCCTCGAGCGTCATGGCGTCGGATGCGGGATCGACCTCGCGAACCCGATCGAGACGTTGCAGCGAAAGAACGATCTGGCGGCCGCTCGCGTCCGGCGTCTGCCCGCCGACGAGCCCGGTGTTTCCGCCCTGAGGCACGACTGCGACGCCTTGCGCATTGCATAGCGCAAGCACGTTCGCGACCTCGCGTCGCATCCGAGGGCTTTACGATGGCATAGGGCGCGGCCATGATAGAGGTCGCGCGGTTCGGACATATACGCGTCCATATCCGCAGGGTCGGTAATGACAGCGGAAGCTCCGACGACCGCCCGCAGGCGATCGTTGAAATCGGGCGCACCAGACCAAGCACTCTGAGACAGAGAAGCGCCCTCTTGAATAAGCGGCCCGTCAGTACTGCCGACGGCGGGCGCGCGAGTCCTTCTTGCGGGCGTAGACATAAGCGTGCGCGGCAACAGGCGCGCTCGCTGAGGACGATGCTACACAATGTTGCGGCGATAAGCGCATTCATCATGACTATCTCCTTCCAGTTCGGGAGACCGTCGAGGCCCCCGTCTACACCGGACCATCTCGCAAATCCTATGCCTCATTTTTTTGTTCGGCAACGGCTTTGCTGGCGGTCTGGTCAAATCCCTCTCTGTTTTCCCTCCATTGAGATATTCTCGTCACAGTTACGTTACCGAAAAATTAAGGGATTCACCCTAGAAGGCTTCGTTTTGCCCTTTTCTGGCCGTCCCCGCGCGAAAAAGTCGCAACGATCTCGACATGGGGAGAGAAGCGGAACTGGTCAACCGGCGTAATTTTCTTTGTCTCAAAACCGCCTTTGATCAAAATCGCGGCGTCCCGCGCGAAACTTTGTGCACTGCAAGATACCGCGACCACGCCCCGCACCTTGGACTTCGCTATTTCCGTGGCCTGCGCCATCGCCCCGGCGCGTGGCGGATCGAAGACCACCGCGTCGAAAGGCGCCAGCTCCGGGCCCGTGAGCGGGCGTTCGAACAGATCGCGGGCGGCGCCGTCGAGCGGCTTGAGGCCCGAGGTGACGCGGGCGCCGGCGAGCATGGCGTCGACCGCCTCGGCGGCATTGTCGAAGGCGCTGACCCGCGCGCGCCCGGCAAGCCGCAGCGCAAAGGCGCCGACGCCGCAGAAGAGATCGACGACATTTTTTGCGCCCTGCGTCGCCTCGAGAACCAGCGCGCCGAGGGCGTCCTCGCCCGCCTGCGTCGCCTGCAGAAAGGCGCCTGACGGCAAAGGAACGCGCGCCGGCGCCGACCATGACGTAAGGCTGGCTCCGCAACGCGACGAGGCGGCCATGGTTCGTCAGCCGCGCCAGATCATGGGCGGCGGCGGCCGCGACCAGCGCGCCGGTCTCATGCTCTTCGAGCGGCCCTGCGCCGCGCAGACTCGACGTCCAGGCCGTCGAGCGTCGCCGTCATGGCGAGATCGAGCGGTTTGCCGCGACCGGCGAGAATTCGGCGCGATGGCCCGGGCCGCCGGAAGGGCGCCGGCAAGCTCCGGCGCCAGAAGCGGACAGGCGTCGATCTCCACGAGTTCATGCGAGCGCGCGGCCATGAAGCCGACCCGCGCCCGCCCCTCCTCCATGCGCGCATGGAAGGTGACGCGACGGCGCCCCGCGCCATGCGCGTCGACGAGCGGGCCGACGGGAAGCGACAGGCCGGCGTTGCGCAGCGCGGTCTCGACGAGCCCGCGCTTCCAGTCGGCATAGGCTGGCGCGCGCAAGGCCTGCACGGCGCAGCCGCCGCAATGGGCGTAATGCGGACAGATCGGCGCGATGCGATCCGGCGACGCGTCGACAATCTCGGCAAGGCGCGCCTGCTCGCCTTCGACGTCGGCGAGAACGGTTTCGCCGGCGAGCGCATAAGGGACGAAGACGCGCGCGTCGCCGTCGCGCGCGACGCCCTCGCCGCGATGGCCGAGGCGTTCGATCAACAAGCGTTTCATTATAGGCATCTATCAGATATCCGCGCCGCGCGCTGCGCAAATGAGAAATTCGCGATTGCCGTCGCCGCCTTCGATCGGCGAGGCTATGACGTCCGCAACGCGCCAGCCGAGCGCTTCAATGTCCGCGCGCGCTCTGGCGCAGACATCGGCGTGCACCTTGTCGTCGCGCACGACGCCTTTCTTGTTCGCCGCCCTTCCGGCCTCGAACTGCGGCTTGATCAGCGCGACAAGGGTCGCCTGCGGCGCCGCGAGCGAGAGAACATTCGGCAGCAGCGCGCCGAGCGAGATGAAACTCGCATCCATCACGATCAGCGCGGGCGCCTCGGGAAGCTGCGCGCGCGTAAGAGTGCGCGCGTCCTGCCCCTCCAGGGAGGTCACGCGCGGATCGCGCCGCAGCCTCTCATGCAACTGGTCATGGCCGACATCGACGGCGACGACATGCCGCGCGCCGCGCGCCAGCAGCACGTCGGTAAAGCCGCCGGTCGAGGAGCCGACGTCGAGACAGAAGAGGCCGGACGGATCGACGCCGAAAACGTCGAGGGCATGGGCGAGCTTGACGCCGCCGCGCGAGACCCATGGATAGGGCGCCGACGCGACGATCTGGGCGTCATCGGCGAGCGGCGCGGAGGGCTTCGTGACGCGGCGCCCGTCGACGGCGACGAGTCCGGCTTCGATCGCTTCGCGCGCTTTGGCGCGGCTTTCGAAAAAGCCGCGTTCGACGAGCGCCACATCGGCGCGCCTGGCCGCCATCACTCGCCCGTCTGCAATAGCGTGCCGGCGCGCCGCGCGCTTTTCAGAAAGAGGCCGAAGGCGACGCAGGCGAGCGTGAACAGAAACGGCGTCGATCGCGAGGCCCTGCGCCAGCAGATCCCAGCGGATGACATGATCGATGCAGCACGGCGCGCAGCCCCTCGAAGACATAGGTCGGCGGCAGCGATCCAGGAGATCGGCTGCAGCCATGTCGGGCAGCGTCGACACGGGATAATAGACGGCGCCGAGGGGCTGCACGAAGAACATCAGCGACCAGACGAGATTCTCCGCGCCGAGCCCGTAGCCGCAGCAGCAGGCCGCGAGACGAAGAGCCCGATGCTCCAGGCAAAGAACATCAGCACGACGAAAAAGGCGCCGAAGGCGACGCCCAGCGCCCACAGATTGAAGCCGAAGAAGACAGATGGCGAGCAGCGTCACCGGCAGCACGCCGACAGCGAGGCGAATGAGGCTCATCGACACCAGCGAGACGACGAATTCCGCCGGCCGCAGCGGGCTCATGAGAATATTGGGGAGATTGCGCGACCACATCTCCTCGATGAAGGAGAAGGAGAAGCCCTGCTGTCCGCGCAGCAGAATGTCCCACAGGAGAATGGCGCCGATGAGCGTGCCCGCCGCCTGCGCCGCGCCGCCCGGCGCCGTCAGCGCCCCGCGCCTTGACGAGATAGCTCTGCAGAAAGCCCCAGGTGAAGCATCTGCAGCAGCGGCCAATAGATGATGTCGAGCATGCGCGTATAGGAGGCGCGCAGCAGATAGCTGTAGCGCAGGATCATCGCGCCGACGCGCTTGGCAGGAGAACATGCCGCCCATCACGCCGCCCCCGCGCGGCCGCGCGCGACGTCGAGAAAGACTTCCTCCAGCGTGTCGCGGCCGTAGCGCGCGAGGAGTTTCGACGGCGCGTCGTCGTCGACGATCACGCCCTCCTTGAGCATCAGCACGCGGTCGCAGAGACGCTCGACCTCGCCCATATTGTGCGAGGCGAGCAGGATGGCGCAATTATGCGTCGGCGCGATGCGCCTCCAGACGCCCGCGCACCCAGTCCGCCGTATCGGGATCGAGCGAGGCGGTCGGCTCGTCGAGCAGCAGAAGCTGCGGATCGTTGATCGAGCGCCTTGGCGATGGCGACGCGCGTCTTCTGTCCCGCCGAGAGACGCCCGGTCTGGCGGTCGAGAAAGTCGCGCAGCGCCAGCGCGTCGGCAAGCTCTTCGATCTTGCCCTCGATGTCGGGCACGTCATAGAGCATGCCGAAGACGCGCAGATTCTGCCGCACGGTGAGGCGATGCGGCAGATCGACATAGGGGCTTTCGAAATTCATGCGGCCGAGCACGGCGTAGCGCTCGCGCAGGAGATCGTGGCCGAAGACCCGGATCGCGCCTTCCGTGGGCTCGATCAGCCCCATGACCATGCCGATGGTCGTCGTCTTGCCCGCGCCATTGCCGCCGAGCAGCCCCGTGACGGAGCCGGGCGGAAGCGAGAAATCGAGCGGGCCGACGACGCTGCGATTGCCGTAGCTTTTGGAAAGACCGCGAACCGACAGCGCCGGTTCGTCCATTTCTGAAGACATGTGAGGGTTATGGCTTGCCCGACCCGCTCCGGCAAGGGCGCCGCCTCTGGCATTCGGGACAATAAAAGGTCGAGCGGCCGGACTGGACGGCGCGGCGGATGGTTCCCCTGCACTCCGGCGTCGGGCAGGCCGCGCCCTCGCGGTCATAGACCCGGAAACTATGCTGGAAATAGCCGAGCGACCCGTCGGCCTGCCGATGGTCGCGCAGCGACGAGCCGCCCGCCGCGAGCGCCGCCCCCAGCACGTCGCGGATCGCGCCCGGCAGGCGGGCGAGGCCGGCGGTCGGCTTTCCCGCGGCCGTGACGAGACCGCCCGCGGCGGCGAGCGGCGAGACGCCCGCCCGATGCAGCGCCTCGCAGACATAGATATTGCCGAGCCCCGCGATCAGCCGCTGATCGAGAAGCAGCGCCTTCACCGGCGCCTTCCGCCCCCGAAAGGCCTGCGCGAGAAACGCCGCGTCGAGCGCCTCCTCCAGAGGTTCGACGCCGAGCCCCTTGAACAGCTTGTGGCTGTCGAGCTCGCTCGTGGCGACGAGCAACATGAAGCCGAAACGGCGCGGGTCGTTGTAGGTGACGCTGGCGCCGTTCTCCATGTGGAAGACGACATGATCATGCGTGGCGCTCTTGTCGCGCGGATGGTGAAAAAGCCCCGGCAGCGTCCCGTCCACCCGAAAGGAGCCGCTCATGCCCAGATGCATGACGAGCGTCTCCCCGGACTCGAGGTCCGCCAGCAGATACTTCGCGCGCCGGCGCAGGCCGAGCACGCGGCGGCCCGTCAGTCGGGCGGCAAAATCTGGCGGGAAGGCAAAGCGCAGATCGGCGCCGCCGCTGCTCGACCCGCAGGATGCGCGCGCCGGCAAGCGCCGGGAGCAGCCCCCGCCGAACGGTTTCGACCTCGGGTAGTTCTGGCATGTTCTCCTTTTATCCCTTACGCGCGCCGTCCGCTACCGCCCATAGCCATCCCGCCCGCAAGCGGCTATACCCTCCCCGTTCACGATTACGGCAGGCGAGCGTTAGATGACCAATTCCCAATCCGACCAAGATGGTTCGACCCATTTCGGCTATTCCGAAGTGCCGCTTTCCGAAAAGCAGCACCTGGTCGACGACGTGTTTCACAAGGTCGCCCGCCGCTATGACGTGATGAACGACCTCATGTCCGGCGGCCTGCACCGGCTGTGGAAGGACACGTTCGCCGGCAAGGTCAACGCCCGAAACCGCAAGGATTTCCGCCACCTCGACGTCGCCGGCGGCACCGGCGACGTGGCCTTCCGCATCGCGAAGCTGGCGCCCGCCGACGCCGAGATCGTCGTGCTCGACATCAACGGCGACATGCTCGAGGTCGGCCGCGACCGCGCCCGCGAGAAGGGCATCGACGGCAAGCTCGAATTCGTGCAGGCCAACGCCGAGTCCCTGCCCTTCCCGGACAATCACTTCGACGCCTACACGATCGCCTTCGGCATCCGCAACGTGCCCCGCATTCAGGTGGCGCTGGAGGAGGCCTATCGCGTGCTCAAGCCCGGCGGGCGCTTCCTGTGCCTCGAATTCTCGCATGTGAACGTGCCGGGGCTCGACAAGATTTACGAGGCCTATTCCTTCAATGTGATCCCGGCCGTGGGCAAGCTCGTCGCGGGCGACGCCGAGCCCTATCGTTACCTCGTGGAGTCGATCCGCCAATTCCCGGCCGCGGACGATTTCGAGCGCATGATCCGCAAGGCGGGCTTCCGCCGCACCGGCTATGAGCGCCTCACCGGCGGCGTCGTGGCGATCCATTCCGGCTGGAAATACTGACGAACGGCGGACTTCCTTGTTTCTGCAGACGGGCAATTTCTTCAGACTGGCGCGCGCCGGTTATATTCTGGCGCGCGAGGGCGTCTTCACGTCGCTCGACCCCAATCTGCTGCCGCCCGCCGCGGCGCCGCTGGTGCGTTTCGCCAATCTCTTCGCCATCGGCAAGGGTGAGAACGCCGGCGCGGCGCTGGTGCGCGCGCTTTCGCAGATTGGCCCCTCCTATGTGAAGCTCGGACAGTTTCTGGCGACACGACCGGACGTCGTCGGCGGCGAGATCGCCGACGCGCTGACCGCGCTTCAGGACCGCATGGCGCCCTTCGGCCAGGAGAAGGCCGTGGCGATCATCGAGAAATCGCTCGGCAGGCCGATCAACGAGATCTTCGTCAGTTTCGGCGAGCCCGTCGCCGCGGCTTCGGTGGCGCAGGTGCACATGGCCACCGCGCTCTATGACGGCAAGCCGCGCCAGGTTGCGGTGAAGGTGCTGCGTCCGGGGATCGAGGGCCAGTTCGCCCGCGATCTGCGCGACATGTATCTCGTCGCCCGTCTCGCCGAACGCTGGTCGTCGGAGGGCCGGCGCCTGCGGATGATCGAGGTCGTCGACACGCTCGCCCGCACGGTGAAGCTCGAAACCGACTTCCGCCTCGAAGCGGCGGCGGCCTCCGAATTCGGCGAGAATGTCGCGAACGACCCCGACATTCGCGTGCCGCATGTCGACTGGGACCGCACGGCGCGCGAGGTGCTCACGCTCGAATGGATCAACGGCGCGCCGCTCTCCGATCTCGAGCGCGTGGCGGCGGAAGGCCACGACCTCAAGAAGCTCGGCGCCCATGTGCTGCAGTCCTTCCTGCGTCACGCCATGCGCGACGGCTTTTTCCATGCCGACATGCATCAGGGCAATCTCTTCGTCGACAGGAAGGGCCGCCTCGTCGCCATCGATTTCGGCATCATGGGCCGGCTCGGCAAAAAGGAGCGGCGCTTTCTCGCCGAGATTCTCTACGGCTTCATCACGCGCGACTATCGCCGCGTGGCCGAAGTGCATTTCGAAGCCGGCTATGTGCCGGCGAAACATTCGATCGAAGAGTTCTCGCAGGCGCTGCGCGCCATCGGCGAGCCGCTGCACACGATCAACGCCTCCGACATTTCGATGGCGCGGCTGCTGACGCTTCTGTTCGAGGTGACGGCGCTGTTCGACATGCGCACGCGCACGGAACTCGTGCTTCTGCAGAAGACGATGGTGGTCGCGGAAGGCGTCGCGCGCACGCTCGATCCGAAACTCGACATCTGGAAGACCTGCGATCCCGTCGTGCGCGGCTGGATCGAGGAAAATCTCGGACCCAAGGCGAAGATCGAAGACGCCGGCAAGAGCATCGCGGAACTGGCCAAACTCGCAACGCATCTGCCCAAGACGCTCGCCGAGGCGGAATTGCGCGATCAGCAATGTCTCGCGCATGGCCGAAGGCGGCGTCGATCTGTCGCCGGCGTCGCTCGAAGTGCTGGCGGAAACGCGCCGGCGCTCGGATGTGCGGTTGTTGCTCGGATTGACGGCGCTGACGCTTGTCGCCGCCTGGCTCTTCGGCTGAGGCGTTCGCGCCCCCTCCCCGCAAGCGGGGAGAGAGTGCGCTCATTACGACCGATAGTGCTGCCGGCCGTTCCCGTTGGTCATCGCACTGACGAGCCGCTGCGCCACCATCAGCCCGACGCCTGCGCCAAGCAGCAGCGGAATGTTCCGCGGCGCCTCGCGCAGCGCGGCGCGCGCGACGTTTTTCGCCGCGGCAGGCGCGGAGTATTTCGCGAGGTCGTACAAAGCCTGGGTCGCATTGGACGAGGAGATCGCGCGCTGGATCGCCACGAGGGGCGAGGCTTCCGTGAGCTGCGCGAGCTCGGCGCTCGCGCGCGCCTGCTGGCTCGCTTCACGTCGGCGCGCATAGGCGTAGACGAAAAGCGCGATGACCAGGAACGCGCCCGCGATCACCAGATTACCGATCAGCGGCCCGTAAGCGTCGATCGCCCACCAGGCCGCCGCAGCGGTCGCGAATCCGAAAGCGAGCAATAGCGGCACGGCCGCCATCGCATTTCCGGAAACGCGGGTGATCGTGGCGCTGACGGCGTTCTCGGCCCTTTTTATCACTGGCTCAAACATGTTCGTCACCACGCAAGGCTGGAAGGAAACTTACCGGCTTCCCATCCGCCAGAACGCGCCGAACACGAAGCCCGCGAGCGCTGCAAGCGCCACGGTGGTCGTCGGCTGCGAGCGCGCCGAGGTTTCGATCGCCGAGCGGAAATTGCCGAGCACTTCGCCGGTGCGTTCCGCCGCGCGGCCGCTGCGCTCGCTCACCGCGTTGATCGCCGCATTGGCCTTGCCGACGCCCTGCTGCACGGCGCGCCCCATCTGTTCGGCCGCCGAGGACGCCTGTTCCGCGATCGCGCCGGTCATGTCGCTGGCGCCGTGACCATTGTGCTGCTGGCGCTGTATGTTCCGTTCCTCAGCCATTTGCCGCCTCCGAATGTTCGAGCAAGTGGCGAGTTAACGCGACGACCTCTCACTTGTTCCTGGCGTGAGGCAGGGACGCGGCGGGAAGCGACGCGCTCAGGCGTCGCGCACCATGCCAAGGAACTCCTCGCGCGTGCGCGGATCGTCGCGAATGACGCCGAGCAGGCGGCTGGTTGTCAGCGAGGAGCCCGGCGTGTTCACGCCGCGCAGCGTCATGCAATTATGCTCCGCCTCGATCACGACGCCGACGCCCGCCGGTTGCAGAATGTCCTGTATGGCTTCCGCGATTTCCGCCGTCAGCTTCTCCTGAATTTGCAGGCGCCGGGCGAAGCCGTTCACCACGCGCGCGAGCTTGGAGATGCCGACGACGCGGTTCATCGGCAGATAGCCGACATGGGCGCGGCCGATCACCGGCAGCATGTGATGTTCGCAGAAACTGGTGACGCGAATGTTCTTGAGCACCACGAGTTCGTCATAGCCGCCGACTTCCTCGAAGGTGCGCTTCAGATAATCGCGCGGGTCGACTTCATAGCCGGAGAAAAGCTCGCGATAGGAGCGCGCCACGCGCGCCGGCGTGTCGAGAAGACCCTCACGATCCGGATTGTCTCCCGCCCATTCGATGAGCACGCGCACGGCCGCTTCTGCGTCGGCCTGGGTTGGCTTCGCCATTTGTTTCCCCGAAACTTTGTTGCGGCGGCCTGCCCAGGCGGCGACGGGGCTGAATAGTCAGGCAAGGCGGCCGCATCCGCGCGCCCCGTCGACATGCAGCTTGCGACGGGACCGCGCTTTTGGCAAACGCGCGCGGCCCCTTCTCTTCAAGGTCTTAGGGGATGACGCTGCGGCCGAGATCGCCGATCGTCGAGCCGACCGAGTTGACCGTCGAGCCCACGGTGTTCACCGTGCGCTTCACGAAACCGAAGGCGCCGCCATTGTCGCTCGGCGGCGGGGGCGGCGGGGCCGCGACGGTGGCGGCGGGCGCAGGCGCCGGGGGCGGCGGCGGCTCGACCTTGTCGGCGACGGCGGCCGGCGCAGCCGGTTTTTGCGGCTTCGCGGCGGTTTGCGCCGCAGCAGGCTTGGCCTTCGGCTTGGCTACCTTCGCCGGCTTCTCCGCGGGTTTGGCGGCAGCCTTTGTCTCGGTCCTTGCCGGCTCGGCGGCGGCGGGAGCCTCGGGCTCGGCCGCGCGGGTCGCGGGCTGGAGGGCCGCGGTCGACGTTTTCGCGGCGGGCTGAGCGATACCGCCGGCGGCAGGGGCCGCCGGGGCCGCGATGGGCGCGGCGGCGGCCTGTTTGGGGGCCGGGCCAGCCTTGGCGGTCGCCGGCGCGGCGTCCTCCACCGGCGGAACGCCCGGCAGCGGCAAAACGCGCTCGACGGCGGCGGCCTTCGGCGCGGGCGCCTCGGGAGTTTGCGTGGCTTCGGCCTTTTCCGCAGGCAGGGGAGTCTCGGCGGTCGCGGGCGCGGCCTCCTTCTCGTCTCCGATGGCGGGCGGCTCCAGCGCGGCCTGCTCCGTCCCGGGCTCTTCGGGCGGCGCGATGTCGGCGATCGCCGGTTCGCTCGCCGTTCCCGGGCTCTTCACAAGGGTGACGCCGAGCCCGACAAGCCCCGCGAAAACGATCGCGAGGGACAGATAGATGAGCCTGCTGCGCCGGATCTGCTCAGCGTCCGCGGCGAGGACCGGCGCGCTCAGGGGCTCGCCGCCGAAGGCGTCGACGTCGTGGTCGGCTCTGGGCGCCTGCGGCGCGGCCGGGCGCATCGGCGCGAAATGCTCGGTCTTCGCGGAGACGCTGGAAGGCTCTTTCGCCTGCTGCCGCGCGGGCGCGGAGAAGCTCCTGGGCTCGAGTGTGATCTCAGGCGCCAGGGACGCGCCGACGGGCTCGGATTCCCGCTTCAGCAGTTCCTTGAACTCCGCGAAAGCCGCCTTGAGTTCCGTGTCATCGCCTTGCTGATTCATGCCAACTCGCTCGTTCGACGTCCACCGCCGCTAAATGGCGGGACTTCTCGCGTTCATCTGCATCGCCGGCGTCGTTCCCGGCGGACCGGGCGGCAGCAAAACCCTAAATTGTGGCGGTTCTTCGTACACCCGGGCCACGCTCACGCCGGAACAAGTCGGCGAACGGGCGCGTTCTCAGCCATCCGAGCGGGGTCTCAAGGTCCCGCTCTTCGGATGAGGAGGCTTACATGGACTGGAACAGGGTTGAAGGAAACTGGAAACAGTTCAAGGGCATGATCAAGGAAAAATGGGGCGAGCTCACCGACGACGACATCGATCGGATGGAGGGGAGCCGCGAGCAGTTCGAAGGCAAGATTCAGGAGAAATACGGGATTGGAAAAGATCAGGCGAAACGCAACATCGACGACTGGCTGAAGACGTTGCACTGAGCCGAACGAGACCCATGACGCCTTTCGGGCGGCCGGAAACGGCCGCCCTTTCCGTATGTGCGACAATACGCCCCCGCTTGACTGGAATGAATGTAAGATAGGGAAATTGACCCGCAGGGCCGCCGCTTCGTAATTTCGCCTGCGAACGCGCGCAGCGCGTTTTCCTTGAAAATGAGCGGCCTATGCCAAAGACAGCACACGGCGCGCGCCTTGCGCTGACCCTACTCTCATTCATCCTCGCCTTCCCCGCGTCGGCGCTCGACGCCGCGCAGCCCGCCGCCGCGGACGCCGGCCTCACGCCGCTCGAGAGGCTCGGCCAGCGCATTTTCGAGGACAGATCGCTCTCGCGCCCGGCGGGCGTCTCCTGCGCCTCCTGCCATGACGCGGCGACCGCCTTTCAGGGCGTGAACGGCTCGCCGATTCCGGCCGTCGCCCGCGGCTCGCTTCCCGCGTCGCTCGGCAAGCGCAACACGCCGACGATCATGTACGCCAGTTTCGCCCCGCCCTTCGGCTTCATCGACGACAAGGACGAGAAAACCGGCAAGGTCGAGAAAATCCCGGCCGGCGGGCAGTTCTACGACGGCCGCGCCGCCGATCTCCTCGCACAGTTCGAGGGGCCCCTGCTCGACCCGCTCGAAATGAACGCGCCGTCCAAGCGTTTCGCCGTGGAGGCGATCCGCGACGGCGCCTATGCGCCGCTCGCCCGCGAGGTCTATGGCGACAAGGTTTTCGAGGACCCCGACAAGGCGTTCGAGAAAATGGCGCAGGCGGTCGTGGCGTTCGAGTCCAGCGCGCGATTCCATCCCTTCGCCTCGAAATTCGACGATTATCTGCGCGGGCAGGCGAAACTGACGCCGATCGAACAGAAGGGCTTCGCGCTGTTCAAGGACCCCAAGAAGGGCAATTGCCTCGCCTGCCACGCAGGCAAGGAAGATTCGCGCGATCCGCAGGACTGGCTCTTCACCGATTTCACCTATGACGCGCTGGGCGGGCCCAGGAATCCGGCGATAGCCGCGACCGCAAACGCCCCGGACCTCGGCCTGTGCAAACGGCCGGGTCTCGACAAGCTCGCGCCGGCGGGCTTCGAGATTGCGAGCGTCTGCGGCGCCTTCAAGGTGCCGACGCTGCGCAATATCGCTGTTACGGGCCCGTATCTGCACAATGGCGCCTTCACCAGGCTGCGTGACGTCGTGGCCTTCTACGCCACCCGGGACACGGACCCCGCGCATTGGTATCCCGGCGGCAAGAAATTCGACGATCTGCCGGCGGACTATCACGGCAACGTCAATACGAGCGAAGCGCCTTACGATCGCAAGCCGGGCCAGAAGCCGCGCCTGTCGGAAAAGGACATCGACGCCATCGTCGCCTTTCTGGAGACGCTGACGGACAGGCCGCAAAAATAAAAGCGCCTTATCCCGCCACCAGCCCGAAGCGCGCGAGCGTCGCGCGCAATTGCGCGTCGGGCGTGGCCCCGCTGGTGAAGACGGCGCGCGCCTGTCCTGTTCCCGTGAACCGCTCCTCGAAACCGCGCTCGCGCAGCAATTGATCGGCCCGCCGCGCGATGGCCGGCGCGGGATCGATCCAGTCCGCCGACCAGGGCGCGAGGCGGCGGAAGTCCTCGACCAGCAGCGGATAATGCGTGCAGGCGAGGACGATGGCGTCGGTGCGCCGGCCGTCTTCCTCGACGAAACAGGGCGTGATTTCGGCGGCGATGTCCTCGTCGCAGACGCCGCCGCCATGCATTCTGGTCTCCGCCATGCGCGCCAGCGTCGCGGAACCGACGAGCTTGACGCGGCAATGGGCGGCGAATTGGGCGATCAGATTTTGCGTATAGTCGCGCGCGACGGTTCCCGGCGTGCCGAGCACCGAAATCAGACCCGTGCGCGAGCGCTCCGCCGCCGGCTTGATCGCCGGGACCGTGCCCACAAAGGGAATCTGCGGCCAGCGGTCGCGCAGATGCGGCAGCACCAGCGTCGAGGCGGTATTGCAGGCGATGACGACCATGTCGGGCGCATGGTCGGCGATGAGCGTCTCCATCACCGCCATGACGCGCGCGACGAGTTCGGGCTCCTTCCAGGAGCCATAGGGAAAGCCGGCGTCATCCGCGCAATAGACATAATCCGCGCCCGGCCGCAGCTTGATGATCTCGGCGAAGACGGTCAGGCCGCCGAGGCCGGAGTCGAAAACGAGAAGCTTGGGCGGTCGGGTCATGTCGGCGGAGCGCTCGAATCGTGTAGAGTCGCCGAATAGGACGCGTTTTCGGGCGTGAGATCAACGCGCCCGGGCACGCCGAAGGGGAGCCGGAAGAGCGGCGGCGGCGCTCCCTCGCTTTTGTCACGCCGCCGTCGAGACTTGCGCGGGAAGCCGCCGCGGCCCCCTCTTTTCCTTGCCTCCACCCCCCATCCGGGTGTATAGAAGATCAAATTCCATCTCATAACGATCATTCCCGGGGTGATCGCCGTTGAGAGTGGGGCCCCGCCGGGGACCCGCTCTTTTTTGTTTGGTCCCCCCGAAACGCAGGACCCAGGCTTGACCGAAACAGCCGCCCCCATCGACGCCGCCCTCGACGAGCCGCGTCTCGTCGCCGAGACGGGCGTCGCCGCGCGCGTGGCGCATCTCGCCGGGCCGGTGCTCGCGCAGCTCGGCTTCCGGCTCGTGCGCGTGAAGCTGATGCAGCAGAACGGCCAGACGCTGCAGATCATGGCCGAGCGCCCGGACGGGATCATGACCATCGACGATTGCGAGGCGGCGAGCCAGGCGCTCTCGCCCGAACTCGACGTGGCCGATTTCATCTCCGGCGAATACCGGCTCGAGATTTCCTCGCCCGGCGTCGACCGGCCGCTGGTGCGCGTCTCCGATTTTCGCCGCGCCGTCGGCCATGAGGCGCGCGTCGAACTGTCCCACCCGACCGAGAGCGGGCGAAAGCGCTTTCGCGGCATTATCAAGGGCGTCGAGGGCGACGGCCGCGAGGCCAAAGTCTCGATCGAACGCAATGACGCCCGCGAGGACGAGGAAAAGCTCGTCGTGCTGTCGCTCGCCGATCTCGAAGAGGCGAAGCTGATGCTCACCGAGGCGCTCATCCGCGAGTCGCTTCGCGCCGGCAAGCTCGAGCAGACGCCCGAGGAAGATGCGAGCCGGCGAGGCCGAAGAGCGCCCGCGTCGCGGACCGGGGCGTTTTCGCGGCCCGTCCAAGCAGAAAGCCAAACCGCTGGTTCCGGCCGGCGTGCAGACGCAATTCAAGAAAGGTTCGGGGCCGGTCAAGCCCCGCGCCGCCCGCTCCGAGGGAGAGTGAACATGGCCGTCAGCGCCAATCGACTTGAGATTTTGCAGATCGCCGACGCCGTCGCGCGTGAAAAATCCATCGACCGCAGCATCGTGCTCGCCTCGATGGCCGAGGCGCTGGCGAAAGCCGCGCGCTCGCGCTACGGGCAGGAGACCGACATCAGCGTCGAGATCGACCCGCGCACCGGCAATGTGACCTATTGGCGCCTGCGTCTCGTCGTCGACAATGTGGAAAATCCGGCAACCGAAATCTCCATCGAGGAGGCGCGGGCGAAAAATCCGGCCGCCCGCGTCGGCGACAAGATCATCGCCGATCAATTGCCGCCCTTCGACTACGGCCGCATCGCCGCGCAGTCGGCCAAGCAGATCGTCGTGCAGAAGGTGCGCGAGGCCGAACGCGACCGCCAGTATGAAGAATACAAGGACCGCATCGGCGAGATCGTCAACGGCGTCGTCAAGCGCGTCGAATATGGCAATGTGATCATCGATCTCGGCCGCGGCGAGGGCGTGATCCGCCGCGACGAGATGATCCCGCGCGAGATGTTCCGCCCCGGCGACCGCGTGCGCGCCTATGTCTATGACGTGCGCCGCGAGCAGCGCGGGCCGCAGATCTTCCTGTCGCGCACCCATCCGCAGTTCATGTCGAAACTCTTCAAGCAGGAAGTGCCGGAAATCTACGACGGCGTGATCGAGGTGAAATCGGTCGCCCGCGATCCGGGCTCGCGCGCGAAGATCGCCGTGGTCTCCCGCGATTCCTCCATCGATCCCGTCGGCGCCTGCGTCGGCATGCGCGGCTCGCGCGTGCAGGCCGTCGTGCAGGAACTGCAGGGCGAACGCATCGACATCATTCCGTGGTCGGCGGACGCCGCGACCTTCATCGTCAATGCGCTGCAGCCGGCGGAAGTGGTGAAAGTCGTTCTCGACGAAGACTCCGCGCGCATCGAGGTGGTCGTTCCCGACGATCAGCTGTCTCTCGCCATCGGCCGCCGCGGCCAGAATGTGCGCCTCGCGTCGCAGCTCACCGGCTGGGACATCGACATTCTCACCGAGGCCGAGGAATCCGAGCGCCGTCAGAGGGAATTCGAGGAGCGCACAAGGGTCTTCATGAGCGCGATCGACGTCGATGAGGTCGTCGGCCGCCTGCTCGCCTCGGAAGGCTTCCGCTCGGTCGAGGAGCTTGCTTTCGTCGAACTCCCGGAACTCGCCTCGATCGAAGGCTTCGACGAGGAGACCGCCGGCGAGATCCAGGCCCGCGCGCGCGATTATCTCGAACGCATCGAGGCGGAGAACGAGGAGCGCCGCAAGGCGTTGGGCGTCTCCGACGAGCTGCGCGAACTCGACGGCATGACCACCGCGATGATGGTTCGGCTCGGCGAGAACGACGTGAAGACGATGGAGGATTTCGCCGGCTGCGTGCCGGACGACCTCGTCGGCTGGACCGAGAAGAAGGACGGCGAGACGATCAAGAACGAAGGCTTCTTCGAGGGCATCGATCTGTCCCGCGAGGAGGCGGAAGCCATGATCATGACCGCGCGCGTGCGCGCCGGCTGGATCGAGGAAGCCGCCCCCGAGGCGCCTGAAGCCGTCGAAGCGGAGGGCGAGTAATCGGAGTGACGACCTTGTCGGCGAAGGAGCGCGACACCGAGCGGAGCTGCATCGTGACGCGGCGGCGCGAGCCGCCCGAGGCGATGATCCGCTTCGTGCTCGGTCCCGACGGGGTGGTGACGCCGGATATTCGCGGGAAACTGCCGGGGCGCGGGGTCTGGGTCGGGGCAAGCGCACAACTTGTCGCCGAGGCGGCAAAAAAGCGCATGTTCGCGCGCGGATTGAAGGAACAGGCGGAGACGCCGCCCGAACTCGCGCAGGACGTCGACCGGCTGCTGGAAAACGACTGCCTGCAGATGCTGGCGCTCGCCAACAAGGCGGGCGCGGCGACATGCGGATTCAACAAGGTCGAGGACGTTTTGTCGAAGGGCGCGGCCGCCGTTTTGCTTGAAGCGGCGGACGGCGGCGCCGACGGCAAGCGCAAGCTGCGGCAGATTGTGCGTCGAGCGGCGGCCCAGGGTCACGAAAAGGATGGCGTTCCGGCCATCGTCGGCTTATTTACGTCAAACCAATTGGATTTGGCGTTGGGGCGCACAAATGTGATACATGCTGCGCTCGCCTCGCGCGGGCCAGGTGAAAGTTTTCTTGCGCGCTGCCGCCGGCTGGCGGCCTATCGGGGCGTGGCGCTTGACGGCGCGCCCCTCGTGGCGCAGGCGATGAGAAATGGTGAGCCGGACGCCGAGAGGCCGACGGATATGGATAGAAGCGGGTCGGAAGCGGCCGAGGATCGGAAGCTGGATGAGTGAGAGCGAGAACAGCGACAAAACCCTGACTGTCGCGCCGTCGAAGACGTTGCACCTGAAGCAGCGTCCGGCGGGTGATCAGGGCATGGTGCGCCAGAGCTTCTCCCATGGCCGCTCGAAAGTGGTCGTGGTCGAGAAGGTGAAGCGCCGCGCGCCGGGCCACGCCGAGCCGGCGAAGCCCGCCGCCGCCGCGCCTGCGCAGCCAGCGACGCCCGCCGCGCCGCCGCCGCCCGCCCCGACGAAGCCCGAGCGTCCGGCCCCGGCGCAACGGGGCGGCTCAGGCGTCGTGCTGCGCGCGCTGTCGGAAGAAGAGCGCGAGGCTCGCGCCCGCGCCCTCGCCGGCGCCCGCAACCGCGAGGAAGAAGAACGCCGTCTGCGCCGAGACCGAAGCCCGGGCCCGCGCCGAACGTGACGAGCGCGAGCGCGCCGAGCGCGCCGCCGCCGAAACGCGCAAGCGCGACGAAGAGGATCGCCTCGTCCGCGAGGCCGAAGCCAAGCGCAAGGCCGAGGACGAAGCCCGCCGTCGCCTCCCGCAGGAGCCCGGCAACGCGCCGGCCCCCGCAAGGACGGCCGCGCCATCGTCGGCCCCCGCCAGGACCGCCGCGCCGGTCGCCCGTGCGCCCGCGGCCCCCGCCGGCCGCACGCCGTCGACGGAAACGCCGGTCAGGCGTCCGCCCGTACGCACCATCGGCGGCTTCACGCCGCCCGCGCCCCCGCGCCCGACCCCGTCGCGCGGCGGCGAGAAGAGTCGCGGCCGTCTTACCGTCACCACCGCCACGAGCGGCGAGGGAGAGGAGCGCACGCGCTCCGTCGCCTCCTTCCGCCGCCGCGTGCAGCGCCTGAAGGGTTTCGGCCAGCACGAGCAGAAGGAAAAGGTCCTGCGCGAGGTGATTCTCCCCGAGACGATCACCATCCAGGAACTCGCCAACCGCATGTCGGAGCGCGCGGTGGACGTCATCCGCCTGCTGATGAAGCAGGGCGAGATGCACAAGATCACCGACGTGATCGACGCCGACACCGCGCAGCTCGTCGCCGAGGAAATGGGCCACACGGTCAAGCGCGTCGCCGAGTCCGACGTCGAGGAGGGCCTGTTCGACAAGCCCGACGAGGACGCCGAACTCCAGTCGCGTCCGCCCGTCGTGACCATCATGGGCCACGTCGACCACGGCAAGACCTCGCTGCTCGACGCGATTCGCCACGCCAATGTGGTTTCGGGCGAAGCCGGCGGCATCACGCAGCACATCGGCGCCTATCAGGTGACCGCCCCCAACGGGCATCCCGTCACCTTCATCGACACCCCCGGCCACGCGGCCTTCACCGCCATGCGCGCCCGCGGCGCCAAGGTGACGGACATCGTCGTGCTGGTGGTCGCGGCGGATGACGGCGTCATGCCGCAGACGATCGAGGCCATCAATCACGCCCGCGCCGCCGGCGTGCCGATGATCGTGGCGATCAACAAGATCGACAAGCCGGACGCCAAGCCCGAGCGCGTGCGCACCGAACTGCTCCAGCATGAGGTGCAGGTCGAGAGCATGGGCGGCGAGACGCTCGAAATCGAAGTCTCCGCCAAGCAGAAGACCAATCTCGACAAGCTTCTGGAAGCCATCGCGCTGCAGGCCGAAGTGCTCGACCTCCGGGCCAACGCCGATCGCCCCGCCGAAGGCTCGGTGATCGAGGCGCGCCTCGACAAGGGCCGCGGCCCGGTCGCGACCATGCTGGTCCAGCGCGGCACGCTGCGCGTGGGCGACATCGTCGTCGCCGGCACGCAATGGGGCCGCGTCCGCGCGCTGCTCGACGACAAGGGCGTGACGCGGCCGGAAGCCGGTCCCTCCTTCCCGGTCGAGATCCTCGGCTTCAACGGCACGCCCGAGGCCGGCGACCGCGTCGCGGTCGTGGAGTCGGAAGCCCGCGCCCGCGAGATCACCGAATATCGCGAGCGTCTGAAGCGCGACAAGCTGGCCGCTCGCGGCGGCTCGGCGCGCGGGTCGCTCTCCGACATGATGAGCCAGCTCAAGACGGCCGGCCGCAAGGAGTTCCCGCTCGTCATCAAGGGCGACGTGCAGGGCTCGGTCGAGGCCATCGGCGCCGCGCTGGAGAAGCTCGGCACCGAGGAAGTCGGCGCGCGGGTGGTTCATGCGGGCGTCGGCGGCATTTCGGAGTCCGACATCGCGCTGGCGGAGGCCTCCGGCGCCGCGGTCATCGGCTTCAACGTGCGCGCCCACAAGGAAGCGCGCGAGGCGGCCGAACGCGCGCGGCATCGAGATCCGCTATTACAACATCATCTACAATCTCGTGGATGACGTGAAGGCGGCCATGTCCGGCCTGCTTGCGCCGACGCTGCGCGAGACCATGCTCGGCAATGCGCAGATTCTCGAGGTCTTCGACATTTCCAAGGTCGGCAAGGTCGCGGGCTGCCGCGTCACCGACGGCAATGTCGAGCGCGGCGCCAATGTCCGCCTCATCCGCGACAATGTGGTCGTGCACGAGGGCAAGCTCTCGACGCTCAAGCGCTTCAAGGACGAGGTCAAGGAAGTCACCGCCGGTCAGGAATGCGGCATGGCTTTCGAGAACTACCAGGACATGCGCGCCGGCGACGTCATCGAGTGCTACCGCGTCGAGGAGATCAAGCGGACGCTGTAAAGGCTTCGCGTCCGCGCGTCATGGCCGGGCTTGTCCCGGCCATCCACGCCGGCGGGCGGCGATTGTGTCGGCGTTGAACGCGCCGCTTCTCGAGTTCAATAGATCGAAACGTGGATGCCCGCGTCGAGCGCGGGCATGACGCGTTGGCAACAGTGTAAGTTTTGATATGTCCCGATCCCATCATTCCAGCGGCGCCGAGCCCTCGCAGCGCATGTTGCGCGTCGCGGAACTCGTGCGTCACGCCATGGCGCAGATGCTCTCGCGCGGCGACATCAGCGATCCGATTCTCGACAAGCATGTCGTCACGGTCTCGCGCGTGAAGATGAGCCCCGACCTCAAGCTCGCGACGATCTATGTCATGCCGCTCGGCGGCAAGGACGAGCCGGAAGTCATTTCCGCGCTCGACCGGCACAGGAAATTCCTGCGCGGCGAGATCGCGCGCGACGTAAACCTGAAATTTGCCCCGGAAATCCGTTTCCGCATCGACGACAGCTTCGACACGGTCTCGCGCATCGACGCGATCCTGAATTCCGAGCGCGTGAAGCGCGACCTCGAAGGCGCCGACGACGAGACGCCGGACAACAACTGAGAAAAAATGAGCCAGAAGAAGTCCAATCGCGCCGTCGTCGACGGCTGGGTGGTGCTCGACAAGCCTGTGGGGATGACCTCCACGCAGGCGGTGTCGCGCCTCAAGCGCATCTACAACGCCCAGAAGGCGGGCCACGCCGGCACGCTCGATCCGCTCGCCTCCGGCATTCTCCCGGTCGCCTTCGGCGAGGCGACCAAGACGGTCCCTTTCGTGCAGGACGGCGAGAAGGCCTATCGCTTCACCGTGCGCTGGGGCGTCGAGACCAATAGCGACGATTCCGACGGCGAGGTCACGCGCACCAGCGAAACGCGGCCCGAGCGCGCGGAGATCGAGCGCCTGCTGCCGCAGTTCGTCGGCGACATCATGCAGACGCCGCCGCAATTCTCCGCAATCAAGATCGCCGGCGAGCGCGCCTATGATCTCGCCCGCGAGGGAACGCAGGTGGATTTGAAGCCCCGCGCCGTCACCATCCATTCGCTGACCATCGAAGCCTGCACGCCCGGAAGAGACGGTTTTCTTCATGGAATGCGGCAAGGGCGCCTATGTGCGCGCCATCGCGCGCGATCTGGGCCGGCTGATGGGCTGCTTCGGCCATGTCGTGGCCTTGCGCCGCACCCGCGTCGGGCCGTTTCTGGAAGACGACTCTTTCACGCTCGATGAAATCGAGACGCAGGCCATGGCGGCCGACGCGCTGCTCTCCGTCGAGGCGGGCCTCTCGGAACTGCCCTGCGTCGTCGTCGACCGCGATACGGCCGCGCGGCTGCGCCGGGGCGGCTCGGTGATCCTGCGCGGGCGCGACGCGCCGCATGGCGGCGTGGTCTATGCGGCCTGCGGCGGCGCGCCGGTGGCGTTTGGCGAAGTCGTCGAAGGCGCGCTGGTGCCGTCGCGGGTGTTCAATCTGCCATTCTGAGCGGCGAGGCCGCCGTCGCGGCCCTGCCCCTCACCGTAACCCTCTCCCCGCCTGCGGGGAGAGGGACTGGCGGCAAATTTACAATGGCTGGAGTAACGTCGCCGGCTCCAGCTCGATGAGGCTCACGCTCCACTCCCCACACCGCCCGGCGAGCGCGAAATGATGCGCGCCGCGCCGCCAGTGTTCGAGCCGCCACGCGCCCGGATCGTCGCTCATTGAGATGCGCGGCGGATCAAGAAAAATCGTGAAGCTGTCCAGTCCGCGCGAAAGCCCCTCGCCGGTCGCCTTCACCACCGCTTCCTTCAGCGTCCAGATTGTGAAGAAAGCGTCGCGGCGCGCCTCGCCTTCGAGCGAGCGCAGCAGCGCGGCCTCCTCCGGCGCGAAAAAGCGCTCCGCCAGTTTCATGCTTTCCGCGCGGCGGTTTGCGGGCTCGACGTCGACGCCGATTTCGAAACCTTCCGTCACCGCCACGGCGACCATGCCGCGCGTATGCGTCATGCTGAAACGCAGGTCTCTCTGTGGATCGATGAGATAGGGCTTGCCGAGCTTCGTCGCCGCGAAGCGCCAGTCCTGCGGCGCGCCGCCGGCCCGCGCGCTCAGCGCCCTGCGCAGCAGCGCATGGGCGGCGACATAGGCCTGCCGGTCTTCTTCAAAGGCGAAGCGCGCGGCCCGCGCGCGCTCCTCTTCATCCAGCATCCCGGCCAGCGCCGGCCATTGTTCGGGGACGACGCCCCGCAGATCCAGCGCCTGAACCGAAACGTCCACGTGCGTCAGGAAACCCCGAGCTTCTTTTGCAGATTCGTCGACGAGGTCGTGTATTGGAAGAGCAGCTTCTTCTCGGGATAGATGTAGCGATGGGCCTTCTGCGCCGCGAGCGCGCCCTCGTGGAAGCCCGAGAGGATGAGCTTCAACTTGCCGGGGTAATAATTGATGTCGCCCACCGCGAAAATGCCGGGGTGGCTCGTCTCGAATTTCTCGGTGTCGACCGGAATGAGATTTTCGTTGAGCTGCAGGCCCCATTCTGCGACCGGGCCGAGCTTCATGGTCAGCCCGAAGAAGGGCATCATGCGATGGCAGGAAAGCTTTTCTTCCTTGCCGTCATTGCCCTTGAGGATGACGCTCGCGAGCTCGCCGTCGGCGCCCTCGACCGTGGTGATCTGGCCGAGCCGGAAGGAAATCTTGCCCTCCTTCACCAGCTCCTGCATCGCCGTGACAGAATGCGGCGCGGCGCGGAAGACGTCGCGGCGATGCACGAGCGTAAGGCTGCGCGCGACGGGCTGAAGGTTCAGCGTCCAGTCGAGCGCCGAATCGCCGCCGCCGACGATGACCACGTCGCTTGTCGCGGAAATCCTCCATGCGACGCACGGCGTAGAAGACCGACTTGCCCTCATATTGCTCGATCGTGGGGATCGGCGGCTTCTTGGGCTGGAACGAGCCGCCGCCGGCTGCGACGACGACCACCTTCGCCATGAAGATCTTGCCGGCGTCGGTGGTGAGGCGGAACAGCGGCTTCTCGGCCGTGCCGAGCGAGGTCAGCGTCTCGACCATTTCGTTGAAATGGAAGGTCGCGCCGAACGGCTCGATCTGCTTGAGGAGATTGTCGGTCAGCTCCTGGCCGGTGACGATGGGGAGGCCCGGAATGTCATAGATCGGCTTCTCGGGATAAAGCTCCGAGCACTGGCCGCCGGCGCGGGGGAGGATGTCGATGACATGGCACTTGATGTCGAGCAGGCCCAGCTCGAACACCGCGAAAAGACCGGCCGGGCCGGCGCCGACGATGACGACATCGGTTTCGATCGCGGCTTCGTTGAGCTGGTTCATGTCCAAAATCCTCAATCATCTCTCGGCGGCCATTCCGCCTGCGGCGCGCGGGGTCGGGTTCGGGGAGGTCCGCGGGGCGACCGGGGGAGGACTAGCGCGCGCGGACGGCCGACCGGCGGGATCTATCATCCGCCGCCTCTCGTGTTCGTCTATCGTATTCGTAGCGCGATGCAACCCGAATCCGCAGCGGCATCCCGCCGCGCGCCTTCAGCCCTGCTGGGCCGGCGTGTTCACGACCAGCCCGTCGAGCTCGGGGCGCACGGTGATCTGGCAGCACAGCCGCGAATTGGGCTTCACGTCAAAGGCGAAGTCGAGCATGTCCTCTTCCATCTGGGAGGGCTTGCCGGTCTTCTCGGTCCACTTCTCGTCGACGTAAACGTGGCAGGTGGCGCAGGCGCAGGCGCCGCCGCATTCCGCCGCGATTCCCGGAATGTCGTTGCGGCGCGCGGTCTCCATCACCGTTGAGCCGACCTCGCCCTCGACGGTGCGGGCCTGACCGGTGGAGTCGACGAAAGTGATCTTGACCTTGGTCGGCGCGCCGCCGCCCGGTTCGGCGCCGTAGCGTGTGGCGGTGTCGTCGAAGCTCATCTTCACCATGACGCGCGTCTCTTCCTTGAAAAACTCCCGGCGGCGGCCGCCGGCCTCGTTCCGTGCGGCCTGAAGCCGAACGCCTATTTCTTCAGCGCTCGCTTAGCACCCGTCCGGGCGCCGCGCCAGCCTTTTTCGCGGCGTCTCGCGTGGGGAAGTGGGGCTGTCAAAACCTGCGTCTCCATGGTTTTACGTCAGAGTTTTCCGCGCGCCCAGCTTGCGGCCTTGGCCAGCGCCTGCCCCGCCGCCCCGGTAAGGGCCATGACCGCTGGCGCCCCGGTATGTTCGGGAGCCGGCGCCTCGGCGACGAAGCTCTGGGCGGCGCGCGCCGCGCCGGTGTTGGCGTCCACGAGTCGCACGGAGAGCTCCACGACGGCGACGTTGCGGGCGACGTCGATCTCGAAGCGGCGGATGTCGGTGGACAGCGCCGCGCCCGCGAGGCCATAGGCCGCCGCGGCCACGCCGGCCCGTTGCAGCGCCTCGACCATGCGGTCGCGCAGCAGACGCGGCAGCGGCGCCGACCATTCCGAGTCGGGCAGGATGTAGACGCTCCCGTCGGCGTCCCGAACCACGATGCGGGCCGAGCTCGTCGGCGGCGCGGCCGTCATCTCGCGGACCACGAGCGACGGGCCGCCCCGCTCCGCACGGGGCAGCGCGCCCGCGGCGGCGGCGAGATCGAAGGCCTGGCGCGGAGCCGTCGCGCAGCCCGTCGCCGACAAGGCGAGAAGGATGCCGAGAAGGATGCAAAGACAGGCGCGCAGCCCCGAGCCGCCCGCTTGCCGCGTTTCCCCGCCCCTCCGCATCATTGAGCCGCCCGCCTGAGCTGAAGTGTCGCGGCTGTTCTAAGCGGGAACACGCAAAAGTAAAAATCGATTTTTGTCTCGCGCGCGGTCTGCAAGGCCGCCACGGCGATCATCTGCCTCGATATTCCGGCGTTTGCTGCGAGGGGCCCCAGATGAATTGCGAGGGGTCGCGCTCGATCGACTTGATCGCCTGATCGAGCGTGTCGACCGCCTTGCGGGCGTCGACCGCGAGCTGCTCATATTGGCGCAGTCCGTTCGTGGAGAAATTCTTGAGACTGGACGACGCGCCCGCAATATTGCCGGTGATGGTCTTGATCTGCTTTGGATCAATCGCCTTGATCGCCTGCTCGCCGGTCGCAAGAAACTTGTCGAGCCGCGCGACCGCCGGCTTGAGCGAATGGGCGGCCTCGGACGCGTCCTTGATGAAGGACGATATCTGCTGGGAATTGTCCGCGAGCGTCTTTGTGAAGGTCTCGGCGTTCTTGAGCGTGCCGCTGATCGTCTCCCTGTTTTCGTCGAGCAGCCTGTCGAGCTTGACCAGCACCTCCGCCGCCTTGGTCGAGAGGCTTTGCACATTGCCGAGCAGATTCTGGATTTCCGAACGCTCCGCCTGGATCTGCGGATAGCGCTGACCGGGCTCCGCAGTCAGATCGGGCGCGCCAGGCGTGCCGCCGACCAGCAGCACGTCGGCGACGCCGGTGAAGCCGCGATTCTCCAGCCGGGCGCGGGTGTTGGTCTTTACCGGCGTGCGATCGTCGATCTTCACCATCACGTCGACCTTGCTGGGGTCCTTTTCGGAAATGGCGAGATGCGTCACCTCGCCGACTTTCACGCCGTTGAAGAGCACCGACGAGCCCCGCGAGAGGCCCGAGACGGCGCCGGAGAAGATGATCTGATAGATGTCCTGCCTGCCGCTCTGGCCCGATCCCGAGAACCAGTAGACGAAGCTGAAGGCCGCAAAGATCATGGCCAGCGTGAAAGCGCCGATCAAAGCGTAATTGGCGCGGGTTTCCATGCGTCGCTTCCCCTCAGTCGGCTATCGAGACGGCCAGACGGCTGCCGCGAACGCCATGGAAATAGGCCTTAAGCCAGGGATGGTCGGATTTGAGCAGCTCGTCGAGCGCCCCCGCCGCGATCACCTTGCCCTCCGCGAGCGCGGCGACGCGGTCGCAGATCGAGTAGAGACTATCCAGATCGTGCGTCACCATGAACACGGTCAAGCCGAGCGTTTCCTGCAGCGTGCCGATGAGTTCGTCAAATTCGGCCGCGCCGATGGGGTCGAGGCCGGAGGTCGGCTCGTCCAGAAAGACGAGTTCCGGATCGAGCGCGAGCGCGCGCGCCAGCGCGGCGCGCTTGACCATGCCGCCCGACAATTCCGACGGAAATTTGTCCGCAGCGTCGGGCCTGAGCCCAACGAGCTCGATTTTGAGCATGGCGAGTTCGTCCATCAGGCCCTGTGAGATGTCGCGCGTTTCGCGCATCGGCATCTGGATATTCTGTTTGCACGGTGAGGCCGGAAAACAGCGCGCCATTCTGAAAGAGCACGCCCCAGCGCTGTTCGAGCGCGCGCCGCTCGGCGGGCGCGAGCGCGTCGCGATCCCTTCCGAAGAGGCGAATGGTTCCGGCGCGCTTCGGCACGAGGCCGAGAATCGTGCGGGTGAGCACGGATTTTCCCTGCCCCGACCCGCCGACGAAGCCCATGACCTCGCCCGGAAACACATCGAGATTGAGACCGTTCATGACAAGCTTGTCGCCAAAGCCCACGACAAGGTCGCGCACGCTGATGACCGGCTCCTTCGTCGTCGTCGCGCTTTTGTGATCGGGGGCGGCGAGGGTCATCAGTAATCCACGGCGGCGAAGAAGATGGCGAAAAGGCCGTCGAGCACGATGACCATGAAGATCGACTTCACGACCGAGGAGGTGACCTGGCGGCCGAGCGATTCGGCGGAGCCCTCCGTGGCCAGACCATCCATCGCCGCGATCAGCCCGATGACCAGCGCCATGAAAGGCGCCTTGATGATGCCCACCATGAAGGTGTGAAGGGCGATGGCCTCCTTGAGCAGCGAGGTGAAGGCGACCGGGCTGATGCCGCCATAGCTCCACGACACCAGCATGCCGCCGAAAAGCGCCGCCATGTCGGCGATGAAGGTGAGCATCGGCAGCGTCAGGATCAACGCCAGAACGCGCGGGCCGATCAGCACTTCCAGCGGCGACAGCCCCATGACGCGCAGCGCGTCGATTTCCTCGCGCATCTTCATCGAGCCGATTTCGGCGGTGATCGCCGAACCGGACCGGCCGGCGATCATGATCGAGGTGAGCAGCACGCCCATTTCGCGCAGCACCAGAATGCCGATGAGGCTCACCGTATAGCTGGACGCGCCGAACCTCAGAAGCTGATAGATGCCCTGCTGCGCGACAATGCCGCCAACGAGCAGATTGATCAGGATGATGATCGGCGCGCTGCGCAGGCCGATCAGCTCCATTTGGGCGACGAGCGAGGTGAAGCGGAAACGGCGCGGGTTCACGGCGACGAAGGCCATGGCCGCGACGAATTCGCCAAGAAAGGACACGCCCCGGTAAAATTCGCGCCAGGCTTCGACCACCGACTGGCCCAGATCGGCGAGCAGATGAAGGATGGCCGGGAGACGGTGGGTTGCCGGCGCGGCGAAGTCGCGCCACGCGGCCTCGTCGAGGAGGAGGTCGTGCTCGGGCCGCACATGCGCCAGCGCCACGCCGACATTCTCCCTGGCCAGCGTCTGCCGCGCGCGATTGATCAGCCAGGCGCCGGCGGTGTCGAGCCGCGACACGTCCGCGAGATCGAAGGTGACGAAACGCGCCTTCGAGCCCAGTTGGACGAGATCCTGCGCCTTCTGCTCGAGCCGACGCGAGGCCGAGAGCGTCCAGTCGCCGGCGAGCGCGAGCCGCGCGCCGCCCTCCTGGGGCGCGACGTCCGGCGGCGGCTGGGCGGCGGTGAAAGCCATCAGACCTCTAGCTTGGAGGAACGCTCGGCAAAGCCTTGCAAATCGTCTTAACTTCGTGACATGCGGTCGACAAGCGCGCCGGCGCACAGCAGGCGAAACGCGCGCGAAAGCGGAGAGAGAGCTTGCCCCTGACGCTGACCCTGACCGTCGACGCCTTTCCCATCGCCGGGCGATTCGTGATCTCCCGCGGCGCGAAGACCGAAGCCCTGGTCGTGACCGCCACCCTGCAGGACGGCGCCGCGCTGGGTCGCGGAGAATGCGTGCCCTATGCAAGATACGGGGAAAGCGTCGAAAGCGTGACATCCGCCATCGAGGGCGTGCGCGCGGCGGTCGAAGCGGGCGCCGACCGCGCCGAGCTGCAGCGGCTCCTGCCGGCGGGCGCGGCCCGCAACGCCCTCGACTGCGCCCTCTGGGATCTCGAGGCGAAACGCAGCGGTCGCCGCGCCTGGCTGACGGCGGGCTTCTCCCGGCTGACGCCGCTCGTCACCGCCTATACGCTGTCGGTCGGGGCGCCCGAGGAGATGCGCGCCGCCGCGATCCGCGCCGCCGACCGGCCGCTTCTGAAGGTGAAGCTCGCCGGAGACGGCGACGAGGCCCGCCTCGCCGCCGTTCGGGAGGGCGCGCCCGCACGCCTCGCTGATCGTCGACGCCAATGAGGCCTGGCGCGAGGAGACGCTCGTGGCGCAGCTGGACGCCTGCGCCCGCCATGGCGTCGCGCTGGTGGAGCAGCCCCTGCCGGCGGGGAAGGACGGGATGCTCGCCCGCATCGCCCGGCCGATCCCGATCTGCGCCGACGAGAGCGCCCATGAGACGTCTTCGCTCGAGGCGCTGCGCGGCCGCTATGACGCGGTCAACATCAAGCTGGACAAGACCGGCGGGCTGACCGAGGCGCTGAAAATGGCGCAGGCGGCTCGTGAGATGGGCTTCGAGATCATGGCGGGCTGCATGGTGGGCAGTTCGCTCGCCATGGCCCCGGCCGCGCTCATCGGACAGATGGCGGCCTTCGTCGACCTCGACGGGCCGCTGCTGCTGGCGAAGGACCGGGAGCCGGGGCTGATTTACGAGGGCTCGACGATGATGCCGCCGGCGCCGGCGCTGTGGGGGTGACGTGGAGGCTGCTATTTTGGCCTCGCCCCTCACCCCAACCCTCTCCCCGCTCGCGCTACATCCCTTCGACCACAGGCTGGCCGGCGTTGAGCCAGGCGAGAATGCCGCCGCCGAAATGGGTGTTGGCGTCGCGCCGCCCGGAAAGCCGGGCCTGCTCCATGGCCGTCACAGAGCGGCGCCCGGAGCGGCAATAGATCACGACCTTCTGCCCATCGCCCGCCACCGGGAGTTTCGACGGATCGAACCGCGACAGCGGATTGAACAGCGCGCCGGCAATATGGCCGGCGGCGTATTCGTCGGCCTCACGCACGTCGACGAGCAGGATCGAGCCATTGGCGAGGCCCGCCCTGAGATCGTCCAGGCTGATGTCGTTGAAGGCGGCGTCCATGCGGTCTCTCTCCACACCTGTTCTAACCATGCGAGTCATTCGCATGCGCCGGGCCATTTCGTCCAGCGTCCCGCCGCCGGAGTTAACGGCTTTAAAGTAGCGCTTATGTTAAAGCTGTCGAAACGCCGCCTTTACGTTTCGCCGGGACAATGGCGGCTCCCGTTCCAGAGGAAGGTTCCATTCGGATGCAATTGCGCCACATCGCGAACCGCGGGCAGGAAACGCCGGTGGCGAGCGCTCATTCGATCAGCGCCACGCCCCAGCGGCCCGTTTCGCCGCCCGTCCCGGCGGCGCCGGTCGGCGGCCCCGATCCGCGTCTGATCCTGCCCTCCATCGGCGAGGTCGTTTATGAATGGGACCTCGGCACGGACCGCCTGACCTGGGGGCCGAATCTTTCCGAGACGCTCGGCGACGTGGCGCAGGGCGAGCTCGGCATGGGCGCCGCCTTCGGCGAGCGCGTCTCGCCCGAGAGCGTCGCCACCCGCTACGGCGCCGTGATGCAATCCGGCGGGACCGACGACGGCGCCGGCGTTCCCTATCAGATCGTCTATGGACTGACCCGCCCGCGCGAATTGGGTCCGGGGCCGGTGGTGTGGGTCGAGGACACCGGCCGCTGGTTCGCCGGAGAGGACGGCCGACCAGCCTACGCCCATGGCGTGGTCCGCGTCGTGACGGAGCGCCATGAGGCCGAGCGCAAGCTCGCGCTCGGCGCGCGGATCGACCCGCTGACCGGCGTGCTCAACCGCGCCCAGCTCTCCGAGCAGCTCACCCGCTTCCTCCAGGCGAGCGAACGCAGCCGAAAGTCTTTCGCGGTGCTGCTCGTCGCGGTGGAAAATCTCTTCGCCCTGAACCGCACCTATGGCTATGACGCGGGCGACGAAATCATCGCGGCGCTGGCGCGGCGGCTGCGTGAGAACATCCGGGTCTGCGACGCCATCGGCCGGTACGCCGGGAATAAATTTGCGATCCTGCTGGAAAATTGCGGCGCCGAGGAAATGCAGACGGTGGCGCTGCGGCTCATCGACTCCGTCAGCCTCGCGGCTTTCGAGACCCGCGCCGGCCCGATCCCCGCCAATATCCGCATCGGCGGCGTGATCGCCCCGCGCGAGGGACGCAATCCCCATGTGCTTTTCCAGCACGCCGAGGAAGCGCTGGACGTGGCGCGGCAGGGGGCGGGGAAGCGCTTTGTCGCCTATACGGCCTCCCTCGCCCGCGAGGACGCGCGGCTGCGCGCCCTGCAGGTTGCGGACAGCATCGTCTCGGCGCTCAACGAGCGGCGGGTCGAACTCGCCTTTCAGCCGATCGTTCACGCGGCGAGCGGCGAGATCGCCTTCCATGAGGCCTTGCTGCGCGTGCGCCTCCCGGACGGAACCGCCGCGACGCCGGCAACGCTGCTGCCCGTCGCCGAAAAGGCCGGGCTGGTGCGCCTGCTCGACCAGCGCGTGATGGAGCTGGCGCTCGAGCGTCTCGCCGCGGACCCAGGTCTCAGGGTCTCGGTCAATTGCGCCATGCATACGGTGCTCGATCCGGAATGGCCGGACAGGCTCGCGGCGGCGGTCGCCGGCAACCCGGGCGTCGCCGAACGGCTGATCGTCGAGATCACCGAGACCGCGATGATCGAGGATTTCGACACGACGCGTGGTCTGATCGCCGCCTGCAAGCGGCTCGGCGTGAAAGTGGCGATGGACGACTTCGGCGCCGGCCACACCTCGTTCCGCAATCTTCGCGACCTCGCCTTCGACATCGTCAAGATCGACGGCGCCTTCATCCGCACCGTCGCGACCTCGGAGGACGACCGCTTCTTCGTGCGCACGCTGATCGATCTGGCGAGCCATCTGTCGCTGAAGGTCGTCGCCGAATGGGTCGAGGACGAAGCGACCGCGCAAATCCTGCGAGACTGGGGCGTCGATTATCTGCAGGGCGCGCATTTCGGCTGCGCGGAAGCGAGGCCGGCTGCGGGGAAGCGAATCGCGCCGTAAGCGTCAGAACGGAAAATCGTCCTTCTGGACGGGCTTCTGAAGGTCGGAGCCGAGATTTTCGAGCCGCCGGGCCGCATCCTCGACGGCGCTCGTGACCTTGGCCTCCATCGCCGCAATGGCCCCTCTGGCGGCGTCGAGCTCGCTTTTCAGCGTGAGAAGCTCCCGCGTCGTCGTCTCGACCTTGCTGCGCGCGTCCTCCGCTTCGTCGGCGATCGCCAGCGCCGCCATCACCACGAGGCGCGGCTCGCCGACTTCCTTGAAACTGTCGCGCATCGAGTAAATCTTGCCCTCGACATAGCGGGCGAGCTGTTCGAGGCGCGGCTCCTCGCCGTCGTCGCAGGAGAGGCGGTAGGTGCGCCCGGCGATGTTGACGATGACGGCCGCCATTCTAACCCTCTTCCTCGCCGCCGGCGGCGGACTCCAGCGCGGCGATCACGCCGGCTTCCGCATGGTCGAGCCGGCGCAGAACTTCCTCGCGCGTCTTCTCATGCCCGCTGAGCCGGGCGAGGGCGTCGTCGAGTTCGAGCGCGAGGCGCGCGCGGTCGTCCTGCATGATGGCGACCTCCTCGTCCAGTTCGGCGCTGGAGAGATCGTCCTCCAGCCGGACCGCGACGACGCTTTCGAGCTGCTCGAGCGCCGTCTTCAGCCGCGCGAGCGCGGCGTCGAGCCTGTCGGCTGGCTTATCGTCAGACTGGGTCATCGCCGGATTGCGCCCTATGTCTCGCGGCGGGAGGATCCGCGGCCGGCAGGAGCCGATTCGCCGCAGGATCTTGGTAGCATGAATCGCGCCTTTCCGAAGCTTGCCGGCCTGGAGCCCGGACGTCCGACTGGGTCTTTGCGGCGCGGCGACGCGTTGACAGGGGGGCGCGAGGTGCTATCACACGCTCGCCTCGACATCCCAGGCCCGGCATGCGGCGCGAAAGACGCAGCGGGGCAAGAGCCGCCAATAGTTGCAAGACCGGCGGCGACAAGGAGATATTCCATATGACCGTCAGAGTGGCCATCAACGGCTTCGGGCGTATCGGCCGCAACGTCCTCCGCTTCATCGTCGAATCCGGCCGCACGGACCTCGAGGTGGTCGCCATCAACGACCTCGGCCCCGTCGAGACCAACGCCCATCTGCTGCGTTACGATTCGGTTCATGGCCGCTTCCCCCATCAGGTGACGGTCGAAGGCGACACGATCGACGTGGGCCGCGGACCGATCAAGGTCACCGCGATCAAGAACCCGGCCGAACTGCCTTACAAGGCGCTCGGCGTCGACGTGGCGATGGAGTGCACGGGTCTCTTCACGGCGCGCGACAAGGCGAAGCTGCTGCTCGACGCGGGCGCCAAGCGCGTGCTCGTCTCGGCCCCCGGCGACGGCGCCGATCTGACGGTCGTCTACGGCGTCAACCACGACAAGCTGACGAAGGACCATCTCGTCGTCTCCAACGCCTCCTGCACGACCAATTGCCTCGCGCCGGTCGCGAAGGTCCTCAACGACGCCATCGGCATCGAGAAGGGGATCATGACGACGATCCATTCCTATACCGGCGACCAGCCGACGCTGGACACGTTCCACAAGGACCTCTACCGCGCCCGCGCCGCCGCGCTCTCCATGATCCCGACGTCGACCGGCGCCGCCAAGGCCGTCGGCCTCGTGCTGCCCGAACTCAACGGCAAGCTCGACGGCTACGCCATCCGCGTGCCGACGCCGAATGTTTCGGCCGTGGATCTGAAGTTCATCGCCAAACGCGCGACGACGAAGGAAGAGATCCACGCGGCGATCAAGGCCGCGGCCGATGGTCCGATGAAGGGCGTGCTGGCCTATACGAATGAGAAGCTCGTCTCCATCGACTTCAACCACTGCCCGGCCTCGTCGACCTTCCACCTCGACCAGACCAAGGTGATGGACGGCAATCTCGTCTCCATTCTCTCCTGGTATGACAATGAGTGGGGCTTCTCCGGCCGCATGACAGATACGGCGGCGCTGATCGGTTCGCTGATCTGACGCTTCGATCACAGATGTCACGGCGCGGGCCCGATGTGGCCCGCGTCCTGTTTTTGACTTGCGATCATTGGAGACGCGCATGACCTCCTTCCGCACCCTCGACGACGTCGACGTCAAAGGCAAACGCGTGCTGCTGCGCGTCGATCTGAATGTGCCGATGGAGGACGGCCGCGTCACCGACGCGACCCGCATCGAACGCATCCTGCCGACGATCAACGAGCTCGCCGGCAAGGGGGCAAAGGTCATCCTGCTCTCGCATTTCGGACGGCCGAAGGGCCAGCGGGTCGAGGAGGAGTCGCTGCGTCAGGTGCTGCCGGCGCTGGAGCAGCATCTCAAGCGCAAGATCGCCTTCGCCGATGATTGCGTGGGAGACGCGGCGGCGACCGTCGTCGCCGCGATGAAGGACGGCGACGTCGCGCTGCTCGAAAACACCCGCTTCCACAAGGGCGAGGAAAAGAACGATCCCGCCTTCATCGAGGAGGTTGCGAAAAACGGCGACCTTTTCGTCAATGACGCTTTCTCGGCCGCGCATCGCGCCCACGCCACGACGACGGGCGTCGCCGCGAAACTGCCGGCGATCGTCGGCCGGACCATGCAGGCGGAGCTGGAGGCGCTCGAATTGGCGCTGACCAATCCGGCCCGTCCGGTGATGGCCATCGTCGGCGGCGCCAAGGTCTCCACCAAGCTCGAACTGCTCGGCAACCTCGTGGCGAAGGTCGATTATCTCGTCATCGGCGGCGGCATGGCCAATACGTTCCTCGCCGCGCAGGGCAAGGCCGTCGGAAAATCGCTCTGCGAACATGATCTCGCCGGCACGGCCCGCGAGATCATCGAAAAGGCGAAGGCGGCGAATTGCACGATCGTGCTGCCGGTCGACGCCACAGTGGCGCAGAAATTCGAGGCGCATGCGCCGTCTCACATCGTCTCGGTCGATCACGTCGGCGCCGACGACATGATCCTCGATGTGGGGCCGAAGTCGGTCGCCCATGTCGAGTCGCTTCTGGCCAAATGCAGGACGCTGGTCTGGAACGGGCCCTTCGGCGCCTTCGAGCTGCCGCCCTTCGACGAGGGCACCAACGCCGTCGCCCAGGCTGCCGCGCGGCTCACCGTGGAGGGCAAGCTGCTTTCCGTCGCGGGCGGCGGGGACACTGTGGCGGCCCTCAATCAGGCCCATGCGGGACAGGAGTTCTCCTATGTCTCGACGGCCGGAGGAGCCTTCCTCGAATGGCTCGAAGGCAAGACGCTGCCCGGCGTCGCGGCCCTGAACGGCTGAGCCCCTGGGCGGTTGTGCGCTGCGCCATAAAGCCGCCGTTGACGCGGGCGGGGGCGGCGCGCTACCAAATTCGTGGGTAAACGGAGCGTTGCAAGGCGTCGCAAGAATGCCGAGAGAGAGTCGGGCCAAATTCGGGATCGGGCAGGTGGTGAAGCACCGCCGATACCCCTTCCGGGGCGTCATTTATGACGTCGATCCGGTGTTCGCCAACACCGAGGAATGGTGGCTGTCGATTCCCGAAGAGCTGCGTCCGCGCAAGGACCAGCCGTTCTACCATCTCTTCGCTGAAAACGCCGAAACCGAATATGTCGCCTATGTGTCGGAGCAGAACCTCATGCCCGACACCTCCGGCGATCCCGTCCGCCATCCTCAGGTCGAGGAGACCTTCGAGCGCGACGAGGACGGCTGCTACCGGATGCGCGCGCCGAAGCGGCACTGAGCGCCAGACCCGCCTACCGCGGCCCGACAAAACAGCGTCATTCCAGGCCGTGAAGTTAAAAAAACGCCCGCGTTCGTCACGCGGGCGTTTCTGTTGATTTACTGCTTGCGCCTTACTTCTTCGGAGCGGCGGCGGCGGGAGCGGCGCCCTTGGCTTCGAGCTTCTTGCGCTCTTCCTCGGCCTTCTTCTGCAGCTCTTCCTGAAGCTTCTTCTGCTGCTCCTCGAGCACCTTCGGGTCGACAGCCGGGCCGTCGAAGGCTTTGCCGAAATCGGTCATCGGGAGATAGAAGGTCACCTCGGCGTTGGCCTGGTTCTTGACCACGACCATCATCTTCTCGGCCTTCTTCATGCCGTCGACCACGGCCTTCTTGACCTTGGCCTCGGCGAAGCAGCCGTTCGGGAAGCAGATTTCGAAGGCGCCCGTTTCGACCGGACCCTTGTCGATCGAGAAGCGGAAGCCAGGCTTCAGCATGAGTCCCGGCGGCAGCAGCAGACGGATGATCTTGGTGTCGTCGGCCTTGGGGTCGTAGACGGCGAGCGCGAGCAGCGGCTGCGGGGCGTCGCCTTCCTTGGCGGCCGCGCCGAAATCGCGGGTCGTGTAGCAGATTTCCTTCTTGGTCGCCGGGTCCGTGCCGCAGACCTTGGTCCATTCGGGCTGCACCGCCTGCAGATTGGCCGCAATCGGGCCGGACGGCTGGGCCGGCTGTTGCTGGGCGGGCGCGCCGCCAGCGGCAGGGGCCTGCTGGGCCTGCGCCGAAGCGCCGACGAGCAGGAGAGCTCCCGCCAGCGCGACCGCGGCGGACCGCGGGAAGAGGATCGACATTCGGAAGTCCCTTTCGCTTGTCTGCTTAGCCGGCGCCTTTCCGGCTCGCAAAGAGTTGTTTTGTCGCGTGATCGTTGGGGCCGCACGCGGGAAGGCCAAGAAACTGCGTCGTAGAAAACACTTGCCCCTCGACCCGACCCCGACTGCTGCGGGCTGACCGCGCCGAGTTGACGGCAAAGCTCTTTACAGTGTCACGACGCCGATTTCCAGCCGCCTCTGGCAAAGTGCTTCGCCTGGCGGCCTAACTCACGTAAAATTTGCAAAATGCGGCGGAATGAAGCCCGTAGTCGACTTTAAGCCGCCATCCGTTCGGCTATGGTTGGGCGCATGTCATTGTTTGCGATTCGCGCCCGCGCCGGTATCTCTCGCCATCTCGCCCTCGCGCTGGCCGTCACGGCGATCGTCGCCGCGTCCGCCCCGGCCGGCGCGGCCGAGCCGACGCATGGCGTCGCCGTGCATGGGGCCCCGGCGCTTCCGGCCGATTTCGACCACTTCCCCTATGCCGACCCGAACGCGAAGAAGGGCGGGCGCCTGCGCGTCGGCCTGCCCGGCACCTTCGACAGCCTCAACCCTTTCAATGTGAAGTCCGGCACCGCGGCGCAGGGCCTCGTCGGCAATGTCTTCCAGACGCTGATGGCGCGCTCGCAGGATGAGCCCTTCACGCTCTACCCGCTGGTCGCGAAATCGATCGAGGTCGACCCGGCCCGGACCCACGTGACCTTCCATCTCGATCCCCGCGCGCATTTTTCGGACGGGAAACCGATCACCTCGGCCGACGTGCTGTTCTCCTTCGATCTCCTGAAATCGACGGGACGGCCGCAGCAGCGCATCGCCTATGGGCTCGTCAAATCGATTCGCGCGCCGGACGCGCATACGGTCGCCTATGACATCAGCGGCGTCGGCGACCGCGAATTGCCGCTGATTCTCGCGATCATGCCGGTGCTGCCCAAACATGCGACCAGTCCCGAGACCTTCTCGGAGGCGACGCTGGCGAAGCCGCTCGGCTCCGGCCCCTATGTCGTCGACGTCGTCGAGCCCGGCGCCCGCGTGCTGCTGCGGCGCGACCCCGATTACTGGGGCGCGGACGTTCCCAGCCAGCGCGGCTTCTACAACTTCGACGAGATCGACATCCAGTATTTCCGCGACGGCAATTCGCTGTTCGAAGCCTTCAAGGCGGGGATCGTCGATTATCGCGACGAGACCAGCACGACGCGCTGGTCGACGGGTTACGACTTCCCTGCCCTGCGCGACGGGCGGATGGTCAAGGAGGCGTTGAAAAACGAGACTCCCAAGGGATTGAGCGGCTTCGTCTTCAACACGAGGCGTCCACTCTTCAGCGACATCAGGCTGCGGGAAGCGCTCGGCATGATGTTCGATTTCGAATGGGTCAACGCCAATTATTATTCCGGGCTCTACACCCGCACGAAGAGCTTTTTCGACGAATTCGATTCTCTCGTCGTCGGGCCGTCCCGCGAGCGAGAAGGAGCGCGCGCTGCTTGCGCCTTATCCGAACGCCGTGCGCGCCGACATTCTCGAGGGAAAATGGCGGCCCCCCGTCAATGACGGCACCGGCCGGGACCGCGAGATCGCCAAGCGCGCCCTCGATCTTCTCGCCGCCGCCGGCTGGCGGCTCGACGGCGGCCGACTGACCAGGGACGGCGAGACGGCCTCTTTCGAGATCATGGTGAAGGATCGCGATCAGGAGCGCCTCGCGCTGAGCTACGCCTCCTCGCTGGCGCGCATCGGCGTCGACGCCCGTGTGCGTCTCGTCGACGAAGTGCAATATCAGCGCCGGCGCCAGAAGTTCGACTTCGACATGATGATCGGACAATATATGGCCTCGGCCTCGCCCGGCAATGAGCAGCGCATGCGCTGGGGCTCGGCAAGCGCCGCGCAGGAAGCGTCCTTCAATCTCGCCGGCGCGGCCTCGCCCGCCATCGACGGGCTGATCGCTGCTTTGCTGGCGGCGCAGAGCGACGATGATTTCGTCACGGCGGTGCGCGCCTATGATCGCGTGCTGCTATCCGGATTTTATGTTGTGCCCCTGTTTCACGCCTCAGAGCAATGGATCGCGCATTCCGCGAAGATCGAACGCCCGCAGCGTCTGCCGCGCTACGGCGCGCCGATGTTCGGGCCGACGCTCGAAAGCTGGTGGAGAAAAAATCCATGACCGCCCATGCCCTTTCTCCCGAAGCCGAGAGCGCTCCGCACGCGCATCCGCTGACCCTCTTCGGCTTCGACGCGCTCGTCGCCGGGGCCGCGCGGCCGCGCCCGGGCGTGGCGATTTTCCACGACGCCCATGACGACCTGGTGGATGATCTCGCTTACGCCGATCTCTACAGCCGCGTCGCGGCGAGCGTCGCGCAATTGCGGGAATGCGGTCTTTCGCGCGGCGACCGGGTCATCCTCTGCGCCCCGCCCGGCGCGCAGGGCTTCGTGCTGCTGACGGCGGCGCTCGCGGAAGGGCTGGAGCCCGTGCTCGCCCCCCTGCCCCTGCCGCTGTCGCGCGCGGCCATCGCGCGGGCGACGAAAAGCATGTCCGTCACGGCTCTTTTCGCCCCGGCGCAATTCGGCGGCCTCGACTTCGAGCCGGCATTGCTCGACCTCGCGGCGCAGACGCCCTCGGTCCGCCTGATCGGGACGCTCGGCGGCGCGCTCGACGGCGGCGTCGATTTCTCGGGACCGGCCCTGTCCGCCCGGCAGGGCCCACGCCTGCGCATTTCCGACGAATGGGCGGTTGACGCCATTCCGCGCATCGGCGCGCTCGGCCCGTCCGGCGAGATCAGCTACGCGACCCAGGGCGCGCTGATCGGCGCGGCGATCGATCTCGTGCGGATGACGCGCATGTCGCGCGAGACGCCGATCCTCTCGCTTTGCGCGCCGAGTTCGCCGGCCGCGCTCGTCGGCGGGCCGCTCGCGGCGCTGATCGGCGGCGCGCCGCTTCATTCGCTGGCGCCTTTCTCCGCCGCGCGCTTTATCGGCGCGCTCGACCGGCTCGGCGCGGTCCGGCTCGTCGCGCCCGCCGCCGTGCTGTCCGATCTCGCCCGCGCGGGCCTCCTCACCAATGGCGCGCTCGTCGGCGTCGTGGCGATCGGCGACGTCGTCGCGGCGATCCCCGAGGCCGCCTGTCCGGTCATGTCGCTGCGCGAGGAGGCCGGAGCCGTCGTGCTGTCCCCGGTTTCTCACGCGGGGTCGCCGATCGGCGCGCGCGTCGCGGCGGAATAATCGTCGCGACCACGCGCCGCCCTGACGGAGTGTCGGAAGGGGGGGCGTCGCGCCTTTTCCCCTGGGCCGCGAATCCGCTATGAAAGCCCATGCCCGTCCGCCGCCTCGATCCCATCCTCGTCGACCGCATCGCCGCCGGCGAGGTGGTCGAGCGGCCGGCCTCGGCGGTGAAGGAGCTGGTCGAGAACGCGCTCGACGCCGGGGCGTCGCGCATCGACGTCGCCATCGAGGACGGCGGCAGGAAGCTCATTCGCGTCATTGACGACGGCTGCGGCATGGATGAGAGCGATCTCGCTTTGGCGGTCGAGCGTCATGCGACCTCCAAAATCCCCGATGGCGATCTCACCCATATTGCGACGCTGGGCTTTCGCGGCGAGGCCCTGCCCTCGATCGCCGCCGTGGCGGATCTGACGATCGAGACGCGCGCGAAAGACGCGCCGCATGGCTTTTCGATCCGGGTGGAGGCCGGCGACAGGCGCGGCCTTTCCGCCTCGAACTGGCCGCGCGGCACGCGCATCGAGGCGCGCGCGCTGTTCGCCGCGACGCCGGCGCGGCTCAAATTCCTGAAAAGCGAGCGCGCCGAGACCGCCGCCGTCGTCGATGTCGTCAAGCGCCTCGCCATGGCGCATCCCGACGTGCGCTTCTCGCTTTCGGCCGACAATGGCCAGCTCTTCGATTACGCCGCCTGCGGCGACGATTCAGCGCGGCGCATCGCGCAGGTGCTCGGCGAAGAGTTTCGCGCCAATGCGTTTCAACTGATGGCCGAGCGCGAAAACGTGCGGCTCACGGGCCTTGCGAGCCTGCCGACCTACAATCGCGGCAATGCGCAACTGCAATATGTCTATGTGAATGGGCGGCCGGTGCGCGACAGGCTCTTCACCGGCGCCATTCGCGCCGCCTATCTCGATTTCCTCGCGCATGATCGCCATCCGGTCGTGGCGCTGTTCATCGACTGCGATCCGCGCATCGTCGACGTGAATGTGCATCCCGCCAAGGCCGAAGTGCGTTTCGCCGATCCGGGCCTCGTGCGCGGCCTTGTCGTCGGCGCGCTGAAACAGGCGCTTGCCGAGAAGAGCCATCGCAGCGCCAACACCAATGCGCGCACGGCGATCGACATGCTGACGCGCTACAATGGCCCGCGCATTGAATCGCCCTACCGCGCGCCGCCGCCCGCCAATTGGGACGTGGCGCGCTCGCCCTTCGCGCCCGCGGGTTTCGCCGAGACGCGGCAGCAATCCTTCCCCACAGGCGCGCCCGGCGCCGACGCCCGCGCGCATGAGACGCCCGACATTCCGCTCGACGACGCCCCGCTCGGCGCGGCGCGCGCGCAATTGCACGAGACCTATATCATCGCCCAGACGCAGGACGGTCTCGTCATCGTCGATCAGCATGCCGCGCATGAACGGCTCGTCTACGAGAAACTGAAGAAGCAGCGCGAAGCCTCCGGAGTCGAGCGTCAGTTGCTGCTCATTCCCGTCGTCGTGGATCTCGACGAGACGCGCATGAATGCGCTCACGCCCGCCATCGACGAGCTTGCCGCGCTCGGGCTCACGCTCGAAACCTTCGGCCCGGGCGCCGTGCTGGTGCGCGAGGCGCCGGCCGCTCTCGGCGAGGTCAATCACAAAAGGCTTGTCGAGGACATCGCCGATCTTCTGGCGGAAGACGGCGATTCGCGCGGCCTGTCGCGCAAGCTCGATCATGTGCTCGCGACCTGCGCCTGCCATCATTCGGTGCGCGCCGGCAGGCGGCTCACCGCGCAGGAGATGAACGCCCTGCTGCGCGAGATGGAGACCACCCCCGGCGCCGCGCAATGCAATCACGGCCGGCCCACATATGTCGAGCTGAAGCTTTCAGACATCGAGAAGCTTTTCGGCCGCAAGTGAGCTTGAGCGCCGCACGCAAGCACATATCTATCGTGATGCACGCTGACGAAAGGAGCCGCCTGTGAACAGACGCGTCCTGATGACCAGCACAGCCGCTTTCCTGATGTCGCCGCTGCGCGTCCGCGCCGCTGAAAGCGTCGAGATCGAAGCCTTCGACGCCGCCGGCAAAAGCCTTGGCGTCTCCAAGGCGGCGAAAGTCGTCAAGACGGACGCCGAATGGCGCGCGCAGCTTTCCCCGCTCGCTTACGACGTGACCCGGCATGAGGGCACGGAGCGCGCCTTCACCGGCCCCTATTGGGACGCGCATGACGACGGCCTGTTCCACTGCGTCTGCTGCGACACGACGCTTTTCGATTCGAAAACAAAATATGACTCCGGCACGGGCTGGCCGAGCTTCTATGCGCCCATCTCGAAGATCAATGTGATCGAGACCGCCGACGCCTCCTTCGGCATGCGCCGCGTCGCCGTTTCCTGCAAGCGCTGCGACGCGCATCTCGGCCATGTCTTCACCGACGGGCCGAAGCCGACGGGTCTGCGCTATTGCATGAATGGCGTGGCGCTGAACTTCGTTGCGCGCAAGCAGGGATAGTCCGTGTCATGCCGCATCCCCCCGAGGGCTATTTCACGAAGGGCCTCGACGCCGATCCCGAACTCGCCGCCGCCATCGACGGCGAGCTTGCGCGCCAGCGCGACGGGATCGAACTCATCGCGTCGGAAAACATCGTCTCGCGCTGCGTGCTGGCGGCGCAGGGGTCCGTGCTCACCAACAAGACCGTCGAGGGCGCCGCCTTCGCGCGCTATTATGGCGGCGCCGAGTTTGCCGACGCGATCGAAAGCCTCGCCATCGAACGCGCGAAGAAACTCTTCGGCTGCCGCTACGCCAATGTGCAGCCGCATTCGGGCTCCAACGCCAACGCCGGCGTGTTCCTCGGCCTGCTCCAGCTCGGCGACGCCATCCTCTCCATGAATGTCGCCGCCGGCGGCCATATCAGCCACGGCCATCCCGCGACGCTCACCGGACGCGATTACAGGATTACGTCCTATGGCGTGAACCGCGAGAGCGAGACGATCGATCTCGATGAAATCCGCGATCTCGCGCGCACGACGAAGCCCAAGATGATCATCGCGGGCGGCTCCGCCTATCCGCGCGCCATTCCCTTTGCGGAGTTGCGCGCTGATCGCAGATGACGTCGGCGCCTTTCTTCTCGTCGATATGGCGCATTTCGCCGGGCTCGTGGCGACCGGACTTTATCCCGATCCATTTCCGCACGCGCATGTCGTCACCACCACGACCTATAAATCCCTGCGCGGCGCGCGCGGCGGACTGGTCCTGTGGAATGATGAAGGTCTTTCAAAGCGCATCAACGCAGGGATTTTTCCCGGCGTGCAGGGCTCGGTGATGCTGCACGGCGTCGCCGGCAAGGCGGCCTGTCTCGGCGAGGCGCTGCGGCCGGAGTTTCGCGCCTACAACGAAGCCGTTCTCGCCAACGCGCGCGCCCTCGCCGAAAGGCTGCAAAGCAAGGGCCTGCGCATCGTGACTGGCGGCACGGATATGGGGCTGATGCTCGTCGATCTCGCCGCGACCGGCGTGACCGGCGACGTCGCCGCCAGGGCGCTGGAAAAGGCGGGGCTCGCCGTCAACAAGAACATGATCCCCTTCGATCCGCGTCCGCCCGAGGCGCCCTCGGGCCTGCGGCTCTCCAGCAACGCCGGGACCACGCGCGGCTTCGGCGCGCAGGAATTCGAAACGATCGGCGACTGGATTGCGGGCGTCATCCGCGCTCCCTATGATGAACAGTCGATCACGCGGACTCGCGCGGAAGTGCTGGCTCTTTGCCGCGCGTTTCCGATTTACTGAAGGCTGCTGCGGCGCTCATGGCTTCGACACTTTCGGCGCGCATCGTCACCTCGCTGGAAAGCGTCGACGCAGCGCAATGGGACGCCTGCGCCAATCCGGCGGTCGAGCCGCAGGATAAAGGCGAGCGCTTCAATCCTTTCGTCACCCACGCCTTCCTTTCCGCGCTGGAGCGTTCCGGCTCGGTCGGACGCGGCGCGGGCTGGGCGCCCGTTCATGTCCTCGTCGAAGACGCAGGCGGGCGCCTTGTCGCCTGCGCGCCGGCCTATCTGAAATCGCACAGTCTCGGCGAATATGTGTTCGATCAGAACTGGGCGCAGGCCTATGAGCGCGCGGGCGGACAATATTATCCCAAGATTCAGGTCGCGGCGCCCTTCACGCCCGTGACCGGGCGCCGGCTTCTCGTTGCGCAGGACGCGCCGGAAGGCGCCCGCGCCGCGCTGATCGGCGGGCTGCGCGGTCTGCGACGGGCGATGGGCGCTTCTTCCCTTCACGTCACCTTTCCTCAACAGGCCGACGCAGATGCGCTGAAGGACGCCGGATTCACGCTCCGTGCGGGAGAACAGTTTCACTTTCTCAACGAAGGCTACCGCGACTTCGAAGATTTCCTCGATGCGCTCGCCGCACGCAAGCGCAAGGCCATCCGGCGCGAAAGACGCGAGGCGCTGGGCGACGATCTCGCAATCGAGCCGTTGACGGGCGCCGAGATAAAGCCCGCGCATTGGGACGCCTTCTACGCCTTCTACATCGACACCGGCGCGCGCAAATGGGGGCGCCCCTATCTGACGCGCGGCTTCTTCGATGTCATCGGCGCGACGATGGCGGATCGCATTCTGCTCGTCATGGCGCGTCAGGGCGGCGACTATGTCGCCGGCGCGATCAATTTTCTCGGCGACGACGCGATCTATGGCCGCAACTGGGGCGCCCTGGTCGAACGGCCCTTCCTGCACTTCGAGGTCTGTTATTATCAGGCGATCGACTACGCCATTCGTCATGGCTACAAACGCGTGGAGGCGGGCGCGCAGGGAGAGCACAAGCTCGCGCGCGGCTATCGCCCCGTTCTTACGTGGTCGGCGCATGATTTCGCCGACGCTGGCTTTCATGCCGCGATCGCCGATTATTGCCGGCGAGAGCGCGCGGCGATCGAGGACATCATCGCCGAGCAGGAAGCCTCGCTACCCTTTCGCAAAAGCAATCAGGAGACGACGCCATGAGTGAAGCGCAACGCCCGCCGCTGCCGCCTTTCACGCGCGAGACCGCGATCGAGAAAGTGCGCAAGGCCGAGGACGCCTGGAACACCCGTGATCCCGAGCGTGTCGCGCTCGCCTATACGATCGACAGCCGCTGGCGCAATCGCGCCGAATTTCCCGTCGGGCGCGCGCAGATCGTGACGTTTCTCCAGCGCAAATGGGCGCGCGAACTCGAGTACCGGCTGATCAAGGAGATGTGGGCCTTTGCGGAAAACCGCATCGCCGTGCGCTTCGCCTATGAATGGCGCGACGATTCGGGCAACTGGTTCCGCTCGCACGGCAACGAGAACTGGGAGTTCGATGAAAACGGGCTGATGCGCCTGCGCTTCGCCAGCATCAACGACCAGCCCATTACGGAGGCCGAGCGCAAATATCGTTGGCCGCTCGGCCCGCGCCCGGCCGATCATCCCGGATTGTCGGCGCTCGGACTGTAGATCCGGCGAGCGACATTTCCATGGAACCATATCTGCGCCTGTGCGTTATCGAGGGCACAGAGAGCAATCCTTGACCCGCCCCCAGGCACGCAAACCGGGGGTGGGTCTTCTTTTGCGCGTGCGCTAAGCCAGCAGCGGAGTTTTGACGGGAGACGGGACATGTCGCCCTTCCGCAAACCGGGGCGCCTTGGCGAAGGGCGCGGGGGAACCCATCTCTGCCCCGACGGAAGGGAAAAACCCATGCAAACCACGATCCGGAAGGCCGATGAACGCGGCGCCGCAAATTTCGGCTGGCTCGACAGCCGCCACAGCTTCTCCTTCGGCGATTATTTCGATCCGGCGCATATGGGTTTCGGCCCGCTGCGCGTGATCAATGAGGACCGCGTCGCGCCCGGCGGCGGCTTTCCGACCCATCCGCACCGCGACATGGAGATCATTTCCTACGTTCTCTACGGCGGGCTCGCGCATAAGGACAGCACGGGCGCCGCCGGAGTCGTGCGACCGGGCGACGTGCAGCGCATGACCGCCGGAACCGGGGTGCGTCACAGCGAATTCAACGCGTCCGACGCGGAGCCCGCGCATTTCCTGCAGATCTGGATCCTGCCAGCGCAGACGGGGCTAAAGCCGGGCTATGAGCAGAAGCATTTCACGCCGGAGGAATTGCGCGGCCGGCTTCGGCTGATCGCCGCGCCGCAGGGCCGCGACGGCGCGCTCCGCATCCATCAGGACGCGGAGGTCTATGCGACGCGTCTCGACAGGGGCGAGACCATCCGGCGTCCGCTCACCGAAGGTCGCGGCGCCTGGATTCAGGTCGCGCGCGGCGCGCTCAATGTGAACGGCGCCGCTCTTGCGGCTGGCGACGGACTCGCCGCGACCGGGCCCGGCGAATTGATCATCGAAAGCGCCGGCGAGGCGGAGGCGCTGCTCTTCGACATGGCGCTGTAGCAGCCAGATCGCAATTGACGGAGACGTACGGGCCTTTAAGTTTCGCCGCCCAGGCTGCGAAGGAGGAAGCGCCCGTGTCCCTCTATTTCGGCGAAAACGCGCAGGCCTATCGGGCCTTCCGGCCCGATTATCCGGAGGCGCTGTTCGCCTGGCTGGCGGACGCCGCGCCGGCGCGGACCCTCGCCTGGGACTGCGGCGCCGGAAGCGGACAGGCGGCTCTGGGCCTCGCGCGCCATTTCGACAGGGTGCTCGCGACCGAGCGCGACCCGCGGCAGCTCGCCATGGCCCCGCGCCGGGCCAATATCGACTACCGCCTCGCCGCGGCAGAGGACGACCCGGGCCTCGCGGGAAGCGTCGACCTCATCGCCTGCGCCTGCTCGCTGCACTGGTTCGACCTGCCGCGCTTCTACGAGAACGCCGCGCGGGCGCTGAAGCCCGGCGGCCTCATCGCCGCCTGGACCTATGACTGGCCCTGGACCGGCGCCCCGGCGCTCGACGCCGTGCTGGAAACGCTCAAGACCGACATTCTCGGCCCCTTCTGGGGCGAGAACGCCGCCTATTATTTTAATGGCTACCGGACCCTGCCCTTCCCGTTTCACGAGCTGCGGGCGCCGACTTTCACGGCGCCAATCGCCGAATCGGGGGCCGATCTGACGCGGTTTCTCTCCACCTGGTCAGCCGTGCAGAAATACCGCGAGCGCAATGGCGCCGATCCGCTCGCGCTTGTGGATAAGGCGCTCGACGCGGCATGGCGGCAAAGCCCGCCTTCGCTTCCCCTGCGCGTCCCGCTGCATTTGCGCTGCGGCTATAAAGCCCGGTAGCAACAATGGCTAGGGCAGTCTCGAGCGAATTCGTCCGAATGTAGACGCTGGCGAACAAAAAAAGAACTTGGCTTTGAGAACAAATCATGCACAATGAGGCTCGAGCCGTTGCCCGCTCCCGCCAAATCATGCCAGAAGGAATTTCACCGTGAGCCAAGCCAACCTCCGCCTCGTGGAAGGAAGTTCCGTGGACAAGACCAAGGCGCTTGACGCCGCCCTGTCGCAGATCGAGCGCGCCTTCGGCAAGGGCTCGATCATGCGGCTCGGCAAGAATCAGAAGGCCGTCGAGATCGAGACGATCTCGACAGGCTCGCTGGGCCTCGACATTGCGCTGGGGGTCGGCGGTCTGCCGCGCGGCCGTGTCGTGGAAATCTACGGGCCTGAATCCTCAGGCAAAACGACGCTGACCTTGCATGTCATCGCCGAGGCGCAGAAGGCGGGCGGCGTTTGCGCCTTCGTCGACGCCGAACATGCGCTCGATCCGGTCTACGCCCGCAAGCTGGGCGTCAATCTCGAGGAACTGCTGATCTCGCAGCCCGACACGGGCGAGCAGGCGCTCGAAATCACCGACACGCTGGTGCGCTCGGGCGCGATCGACGTGCTGGTCGTCGATTTGGTCGCGGCGCTGACGCCCCGCGCGGAGATCGAGGGCGAGATGGGCGATGTGCAGCCGGGTCTGCAGGCGCGCCTGATGTCGCAGGCGCTGCGCAAGCTCACCGCCTCCATCTCGCGCTCCAACACGCTCGTCATCTTCATCAATCAGATCCGTATGAAGATCGGCGTGATGTATGGCTCGCCGGAGACGACGACGGGCGGCAATGCGCTGAAGTTCTACGCTTCCGTGCGCCTCGACATCCGCCGCATCGGCGCCATCAAGGAGCGCGACGAAGCGATCGGCAACCAGACCCGCGTCAAGGTGGTGAAGAACAAGGTGGCGCCGCCGTTCAAGCAGGTCGAGTTCGACATCATGTATGGCGAGGGCGTCTCCAAGGTCGGTGAATTGATCGACCTCGGCGTCAAGGCAGGAGTCGTCGAAAAATCCGGCGCATGGTTCTCCTACGACAGCCAGCGCCTCGGACAGGGCCGGGAGAACGCCAAGTCCTTTCTTCGCCAGAACCCGGAGGCGGCGGCGCGCATCGAACAGGCGATCCGCGAGAACGCCGGCCTCATAGCCGAGAAGATCCTCGAAGACGGCGGCCCGGAGGACGGCGAATAAGCCGTCTTCTCACTCTTCCGCCTCACGGCATGATTTAAAGGCTCGCGATTTGCGGGCCTTTTTTATTGGCGGACGTCGATCCCGCATAGCAAACAACACAGGGACCATTGCCTGGAGACTGGCGGCTTATAGCGAAGTCTGGTTTAAATTGCGCAAAAGGCCCGCGAACGATCGCCCGTCGCAACGTCCTCACTTCTCACTACAGACACTAACGCGCATTTTCCGAACTCGCATTAACGTCTCTCCGAGCGCCGAGCACATGATCGATTACGCACGCCCCTTGCTGGCCTTCCTCTGTTTTCTCCTTCTCGCCTACGCCGTGAGCGATGACCGCTACAAAATTCCATGGCGCGTCGTCGTCTCCGGGATCGGCCTGCAAATAATTTTCGCTATGCTGTTGCTTTATCTCCCGCCAGTGAAGCATCTCCTCCTTCTCGCGAGCGACGCTGCGCATGCCGTTCAGACTGCGACGGACGCGGGCTCGAGTTTCGTTTTCGGTTATCTCGGCGGCGGCGCGGCGCCCTTCGAGGAAAAGAACCCGGGGGCCAGTTTCATCCTGGCGTTCAAAGCCCTGCCCATGATCCTCACCATCTCGGCGCTGGCCTCGCTCTTCTTCTATTGGGGGTTGCTCCAGCGAATCGCCGGCGCGCTCGCGCAATGCTTGCGACGCTCGATGGGCGTGAGCGGACCTTTGGCGCTCGGAGCCGCCATCCATATCTTTGTCGGCATGATCGAGGCGCCGCTGCTGATCCGGCCCTATCTCGCGCGCATGCAGCGCGGCGAGCTTTTCGCCTTGATGAGCTGCGGCATGGCCGGCGTCGCCGGTACGGTCATGGTGATCTATGCGGGTTTCCTCGCGCCCATCCTGCCGGACGCGCTGAGCCACATCCTCATCGCCTCCGTAATCGCCACGCCCGCCGCGATTTCCGTCGCCGCCGTCATGTCGCCGTGGAATGTAATGGAAGACACGGATGAAGACGCCTCGCTCGCTCTGGACCATCCGCCCACGGACTCCTTCGACGCCATCATCAAGGGCGTCGCCGATGGCGTCGCGCCCCTCATCGGCGTCGTGAGCGTTTTGCTGACGACGATCGCGCTGGTCACGCTCGCCAATATGACGCTTGCGCAACTTCCTTCCGTTGGCGGCCAGACTGTGAGCCTTCAATGGATTTTCGCCTGGCCATTCCGTCCGGTCACATGGCTGATCGGCGTGCCCTGGCATGAAACCGCCGTCGCCTCCTCGCTCATGGCGACCAAGACGGTGATGAATGAATTCGTGGCCTATCGCACGATGAGCGACCTGGGGGCCGACGCGCTTTCCCCGAAGACGCGCCTGATCATGACCTATGCGCTATGTGGCTTCGCCAATTTCGGCAGCATGGGCATTCTCGTCGGCGGCCTTAACGCAATGCTGCCCGAGCGCCGCGCCGAGATCGCCCGCCTCGGCCTGCGGTCAATATTGTCCGGGACGATTGCAACCTGCATGAGCGCCACGGTCGCAGGCGCCCTCTTCGACCTGCAAGCCTTGCGACCCTGACGCCGCCAGTCTCAGCCCGTCGGCGCGGGGCACGTTGCGGGTCAACTGATGCGATTCACAGTTCCGCTTCGGGAAGAGATGGCGTCATCGCTTGCAAATCCGCCGGGATCCTCTCGACGGCGCCGCCCCTCTTATCCATGTCATTGTGACCACCGTCGCCTCGGCGATGTAAGGTGATAAGGGGAGGAACACGTGGCAAAGAGCCAACTGCGCAGTGGTCGTGAGCCGAAGAAACCGAAGAAGGAAAGATCGAAGGCCGCGCCAACGCCACCCTCGCTCTGGAGTACGCTGGAAAAGCAGCCTGGCCCGAGCCAAGGCGCCAACAAGAAGAGGTAGGACGCACGGCGACAGGTCTCGCTTCATGCACAGCCCTGAAGTCGAAAAGACGACCACTTACGTTCCTGCTGACATTGGAGGACGTTCAAAGGAAGCCCCCTTCAAAAATGCCGTAGCAGCGTGTTGACGAAGTCTCGGTCGCCTGATTCTGTCTGAAGAGCAAAAATTCTAGACGGACTGCGACGATGGCGATGGGACGTGAGGGCGATGTCCAGGGCGACCTCATGATGACATGGGCGGAGATGCCGCGCTCTCCTGGCCATGCGTTTTATGACCGTCTCCAGAAGCTTTTGGCCGAGGCCGGCTTCGACGTTTTCGTCGAGGAGACGTGCAAGCCATATTACGCGCCGAAGATGGGCGCGCCATCGTTGCCTCCTGGCCGCTATTTTCGCATGCACATGATCGGTTATTTCGAAGGGCTCGACAGCGAGCGGGGCATTGTCTGGCGCTGTTCGGACTCACGGTCTCTGGGAGATTTCCTGCGGCTTGGAAAGCGCGACAAAGTTCCCGATCATTCGTGGCTGTCGAAGACACGCAGCCGCCTTCCGCACGAAGTTCACGAGAAGGTGTTCGAGTTTGTCCTGAAGATCGTCGCCGAGCGTGGTCTGGTGAAGGGCGAGCGCATCGGCGTCGATGGCTCCACGATGGAGGCCAACGCTGCGCTGCGGGCGATCGTGCGCCGCGACAATGGCGAGACCTATCGCGAGATGCTGACGCGGATGGCCAAGGAAAGCGGTGTCGAGACGCCGACGATCGACGACCTGATCCGCCTCGACCGCAAGCGCAAAGGCAAGAAGCTGTCGAACGAGGATTGGACGAGCAAGACCGATCCGGACGCCAAGATCGCCAAAATGAAGGACGGCTCGACGCATCTCGCCTACAAGCCCGAACATGCGGTCGACCTCGACACGGGCGTGATCGTGGCGGCGCCGATCCACGAGGCCGACAAGGGCGACACGGCGACGCTCGATCCCACGCTCAGGGAAGCAGAAAAGAACCTGTCCGCCGTCGGACTTGCGCCGACGCCAGAGGAACCCTGCGATCTCGTCGCCGACAAAGGCTACCACTCGCGCGAGGTTTTGAAAGGCCTCGACGACGGCCCGTGGAAGACGCGCATTTCCGAGCCGCAACCGAGCAAGGGCTATTCGCGATGGCATGGCGACGACGAGGCGCGCGCGGCGGTCTATGGCAATCGCAACCGGTTGAAATCAGGCGTCGGCAAGGAGGCCATGCGCAAACGCGGCGAGATCGTCGAACGCAGCTTCGCCCATGTCTTGGAGCGCGGCGGCAGGGTCTTCCTAAACGGCTAGGCGATGAGGAACTCGTCAGACTGCTTGAATTCTTCGACAGTCCAATCGCGCTCCTGCAATATCGCAACGACCCATCTCGGCGAGCGCCCACGGCCAGACCACGTCTCGCCCGTCACGTGATTTTTGTATTTGGCCACTACCGCCTTCTGGCCGTCATCTTCCTTCGACTTGCCGGCGCCACGCATGCTCTTGCGCTCGTTCTCGAAGAGGTCGCCAAGGTCAAGACCGGCGCTCCTGAGCTTAGCCTCGATCTCGGCCCGTAGCTGCTCCTTCTTGTGTTCCTTCCGACGATCGAGTTCAGCTTTTGCCCGCTCGATCAGTGACAGGATTTCCAAGTCAGACAGCTTCACAAATTCATCACTCACTGATCGGCTCCACAGGGTTGATTGAGCGCCATTAGAAGTCGAGGGCGTATGCTTATCAGGGGAAAGCTTTGACCTTGAGGCCAACCGCCCCGTCGCCACATGAGGGCTCTGGCTACGGCGGGCGCGGTTGGCGATCTCATCGCTTTGAAGATCGTCGGCAAGGGGCTCTTGAAGCAAACAGGGAAGAACTCGTCCTGTGAACTGGGCGCCGTCTCTCCCTTCACTCGTCGTCGCTGGCGGAGAGGAAAGAATCTCCTTCCGGCGGAAAACGCCCTCAGCTTCTTTTTGAACTCGATCAAGCTGCACGGTGCGATCATCGCGCTGACGATGCTGTGTTTGAGCCACTTCGTTACTGGCAACCCAATTCTTCAGGGGGTGGATCGCCGATTCGCGTGAACGAGACTTATACTCCCTCACAAACGGGCGAACGTTAGCTCTCATCAGAAGTCCTTGTTTCAGTATCGGGTAATCATGTGGAATATTCCACGAAGCTCTACAAACGCATGATCCGATCTTTACGCCTATCCAATGAAGGTGGCGATGGCCGCGCCGCAGGCGCACTGGGGCGTGGATTCCACTGAACGAATATCTCAGTGATATTGGTCAAAAGAAATTCGCTCTACCGAAACACCCGCTATCCCTCCAAAAGAAGCGATAGCGGGATGGCTCTGGCAGATTTTAGAGAAGCTGAAGCTGCTCGGCCGACGATTTGCCGCGGCGAGTATCGACCACCACCTCGTAGGAGACCTTTTGCCCCTCCGGCAGGTCCCTAAGACCAGCGCGTTCAACCGCGCTGATGTGAACGAAAACATCCGGGGCGCCATCATCCGGCTGGATGAAACCAAAGCCCTTCGTCGAGTTGAACCATTTTACGGTACCGGTTGCCATCACACGTCCTTCTCATGATAAGCAGGGTTAACGCCCGCACAAAAGGCGCAGGCTGCAATTCGAAGCTCTGGAGAGGAAGTCGCGTGCCAACCGCCAAAAGGCAAATCAGGTAGGTCATTCGGCAGAAGCTCGATCATGTCCATATAATCACAAAATGCCACTTGGACAATAGGCGCGATCGAGCGTTTTATTTTCGCCTCAGATCCAGTGCAAATATGTTTTTCCGGTATCCACGGCATCGGCTTGGCGCTTCCAAACATCTGAGACCGTGAACCGGGCAACCTCGATACCGTTCGAATCGAGAACGAGCAAGGCGTCGAAATCAATCTTCTGCGGAGCTTTGAGGCTCAGTATCTCGACCTCGAAGAAATGACGAATTTCCTCGGCAGCAGCGCAGGCGTTGGCGGAATCCAACTCATATTCGCGGAGCGGAGTGATTTTTTCCACGCCACCGTCGAGTTCCAAAATCCTCACTTCACGAACTCGATAGGTCGCCATGCGCATCCTCCCGCGGCTTCGGAGCAAGCCTGCTACAAAGATTGGCATGTTCGGGTACGGGTCAATGCTGCGGGCGCCGCAACATAAGTGTTACCATTGTCAATGTCAGTATCGCTTCTCGGCGCGAGGTCATGACCGACACAGCAACTCCTGCCGTGCCCCGTCGCGAAGATAGGAAGGACACGCGCGAACCATCGCGGGCATTTGGTCGAGATCACGCATGATCTTCGCCTTCGCTTCTGCATCCCCGATGAAATGAACTCGGCCCGCAAGCCTGCCCATAAACAACGCCGTCGCCTCGTCGAGGGTCAAAAGGGCTACCTTGCTCCAGTGCTTAAAATCGGCTCGTGCCTCGGGGGCGTTGAAGAATCGCCCAAGCCTCTATGATCCCTGCGGCGCAGAACCATCACCGACGCCATGATCGAGAGCAGGCGATCAGCGCGTGCGCAGGGAAACGCATACTCGCGGGCATTTTGGAAAACCCACATGCCCTTGCGCCAATCGAAATCGAAGCTTGAGCTGAACAAGCTCTTTCCGCATCTGGCAAAGTCTCGGTTGCGCCAAAGACTCGGGCCATAGCGGATTTGCCGTTGGGTCGACTTCATGACCAAAGCTTGACATGCTGCATCCCGTAATTCGGAGGGTTGGGGTCATGCGGCAGTTTCGCAGGTCTGAGATTTCCTTATTCGCCGTCCTTAGGGTCGTGGCCGCCTCGGTGCTTTTCACGCCGAGCATCGCATCAGCCGAGGGGACATTCAGCGAGCCCTTAACTAAGGCGTTGCAAGAGCCCACGTCTACGCCGCAACCTACTCTCGCGACGATTTTTGTGGCCCGCAAGATTGTCACCATAGAGCCGAAACATCCCTCAGGAGAGGCAGTAGCGGTTTCCGGCAAGCGCATAATCGCAGTCGGAACGCTCGACGAGGTGAAAAAAGCGCTCGGCGACCGGCCCTACAAAGTCGACGAGACTTTAAAATCGAAGATCGTCTTGCCCGGCTTCATCGACCAACACCTACATCCGATCCTCGGCGCACTGACGCTCGCGGTCGACGTCATTGCACCGGAGGATTGGGTTTTACCCGGCAAGACATTCAAGGCCGCGACCAGCGAGGCAGATTATCGCGCACGGCTGAAAATGGCTGAAGCCCAGTTGAAAGACCCCAACGAGTGGCTTCTTTCCTGGGGCTATCATTCGCTCTGGCACGGCAAGCTCGATCGCAAAGCGCTGGATGCGATCAGCAGCACACGGCCGATCGCCGTCTGGCAGCGCTCCTGTCATGAATTCATCCTCAACACGCCGGCGCTGAAGGCGCTCGACCTCACCGAGGAAATGACCAAGGGCAAGGGTACGGCAAGCGAGCAATCAAACTGGGAGGAAGGGCATTTCTGGGAGACGGGTCTCAACTTGATGATCATGCCGATGATGAAGGTGCTCGCAACGCCCGAGCGCCTCTCGCGCGGCCTGAAGCAGATGGTTGCCTATGAACACGCCAACGGAGTCACCGCCTATAACGAGCCTGGCGCGCTTTACACCCCGGATATGTGGAAGCTCTACGAGCAGATTCTCGGCGCGCCGGATACGCCGATGTATTCAACCTTCCTTGCCGATGGTCGGGGCATTCCCGATCGTGTCGGGCTTGATAAGGCGCTCGACGCGACGGAGGCGCAGGTCGCCGTCGCGCCGGAGGGGGCTGGGAAGAAGCTTATGTTCTTTCCAAAGCAGATCAAATTATTCGCCGATGGTGCCATCATCTCGCAACTGATGCAGATGAAGGACGGCTATACCGACGGCCATCATGGCGAATGGATCATGCCGCCCGCACAGCTCGAAGAACGCGCCAAACTCTATTGGGACGCCGGGTATCAATTGCATATTCATGTCAATGGCGATCTCGGTCTGGACACTGTGCTCGACGTGCTGGAGCGCCGCATACGGGAAAATCCGCGTGCCGACCATCGCACTGTGATCGTGCATTTCGCCAATTCGACGGAGGATCAAATCAAGCGCGCCGCTAGTCTGGGCGCGATTGTCTCCGCCAATCCCTATTACACGACCGGCTTCGCAGACAAATATGGACAGGTGGGACTGGGACCCAAGCGCGCCGACATGATGGTGCGGGCAGCTTCCGTGCTGAAAAACCACATGTCGCTCTCGTATCACTCGGATCTGCCTATGGGGCCGAGCGATCCGCTCTATCTCGCTTGGGCGGGCGTCAATCGTATCACGCCATCTGGCCGCGTGGCTGGGCCGAGCCAGCGCATTTCAGTCGACGCGGCGCTGCGAGCCATCACGATCGAGGCCGCCTATTCCTGGCGCAAGGAGGATCAGATCGGCAGCATCGCGCCCGGCAAGATCGCCAATTTCACTATCCTTGAAAAGGACCCGTACGAAGTCCGCGCCAGCGAACTCAAAGACGTGCCGGTGTGGGGCACAGTATTCGAAGGTCGTGTCTTTCCGGTTCCCGAGGGTATGAAGCGAGCCGAACGGGCAGCAGTTCCGGCCCCGCAAGTGGCGGCGCAACGACCGCAGCCGGCTTCGATTTCATTCCGAAAATATGCCATCGCGCCTCGTAACGAAGCCTGCGACATGGTCGGGCTCGCTCATGAAGCCGCCCGAGCCTATGCCGAGAATCTAACCTCCGCAAAATGAGCCAAGGGCGGCATCAGCGTAAATTGCCGCTCAGTCGTTGCCCCACTTGGATCAAAGGCGGCCGTGCGCGCCACTGAGGGTGTTCGCGTAAAAAGCGATCCGTTCACGCCGGCCCACGACGGAGAGAAAGAGATGCGAATTCGCTATGTCGCGCCTGGGAATTAAATATCTTGGAGAGTTATTTTCCGTCAATCTGAAAAACTTCAGCCAATATCACAGCGGAAGGACATTCACACGTAATTGATGTTTCTTCGTTTTCT
>CAVQWJ010000002.1:0-119362 GCA_963717565.1 uncultured Alphaproteobacteria bacterium | reverse complement strand
GTCTCGCCGATCAGCGTCGCCAGCGCGCCGAGCGAGCCCGGCTCGTTGATCGCCGTCGCGACGACGCGCGCCGGGAAACAGCGCGCGGCTTTCGGGATCGATGTCCCAGCGCACGTCGAGCCAGCGCTCGGGCTGATCGTCGAAGGCGGTCAGCGACGGCGACTGGATCGGATAGATGGTGATGCCCTCGCCCGGCGTGAAAATGCCGACGATGCGGTCGCCCGGCACCGCGCCGCCCTCCGGCGCGAAGCGCACCGGCGCGTCGCCGCGCAGGCCGCGGATGGGGATCGCGCCCGCCTCGGCCTGCCGCGCCCGGCGCCTTGAAGACGACATTGACGTTGGTTTTCACGCCGAACCAGCCCGGCTCGCCCGGCGCGATCGGCGTCTGCGGGGCTTTGCGCTCCTCGGTGAAATCCGGATAGACCGCCTTCACCACGTCGCCCGGAATAGATCTCGCCGCGCCCGACCGCCGCGCAGCACGTCGTCGATCGAGGGGCGCGCGAGACGCGGTCAGCGCGGCCTTCAGCTTGTCGTCCGAATAGGCGCGGCCGGCGCGCTCGAAGGCGCGCTCGACGATCTGCCGGCCGAGCCCGGCATATTGCTGGCGCACGGCCTCGCGCGTCGCGCGGCGGATGGCGGCGCGCGCCTTGCCGGTCGCCGACGCGCCGACTCCCACGCCGCCGGCGGCACATGGCCCTCGGCGCGGATGATCTCCACCTCGTCGCCGTTCTGCAGCTGCGACAGCACCGGCGCGACGCGGCCGTTGATCTTGGCGCCGACCGCCGAGTTGCCGAGCTTGGTGTGGACCGCATAAGCGAAGTCGATCGGCGTCGCGCCGCGCGGCAAGGCGATGAGCCCGCCCTTGGGCGTGAAGCAGAAGACCTGATCCTGGAACAGTTCGAGCCGCGTATGTTCGAGAAACTCCTCGGGACTGTCGCCATGGGCGAGCAGATCGAGCGTCTCCTGCAGCCAGCGGAAGGCGCGGCTCTCGCTTGCGCGAGCTCCTCCCGCCCCTCCTCGCCCGTGGCGTCCTTGTAGAGCGCATGGGCGGCGATGCCGAAGCGGGCGATTTCGTGCATCTGCGCCGTGCGGATCTGCAATTCGACGCGCTGATGCCCGGGGCCGATCACGGTCGTATGCAGAGAGCGATAGTCGTTCTGCTTGGGCGTCGAAATGTAATCCTTGAAGCGGCCCGGCACGCTCGGCCATTTGGTGTGCACGATCGCCCAGCGCGCGATAGCAGTCCTCCTCCGAGCCGACGATGATGCGGAAGCCGAAAATGTCGGAGAGCTGCTCGAAGGAGATCGATTTGCGCTCCATCTTGCGCCAGACGGAAAAGGCCGTCTTCTGCCGCCCGGTGACCGCCGCCTCGATGCCGCGCGCGCTGAAATTCATGCGTCAGCTCGTCTTCGATCTTCTTGATGATGCGCCCGTTCTTGGTGCGCAGATCATGCAGCCGCTGCTCGATGGTCTGATGCGCCTCCGGCATCAGATGACGGAAGGCGAGCGCCTCCAGCTCCTCGCGCAGGCGCTGCATGCCCATGCGGCCGGCGAGCGGCGCGTAAATGTCGAGCGTCTCCTGCGAGATGCGCGCGCGCTTGTCCGGCGGCACGAAATGCAGGGTGCGCATGTTGTGGAGACGGTCGGCGAGCTTGACGAGCAGCACGCGCACATCGTCGGCGACGGCGAGCAGCAGCTTGCGGAAATTTTCGCCCTGACGGGCCTGTTTGGAAACGAGATCGAGCTTCTCGATCTTGGTCAGCCCGTCGACGAGCTTGCCGATCTGCGCGCCGAAGAGTCGGTCGATTTCCTCGCGCGTCGTCTCCGTGTCTTCGATCGTGTCGTGCAGCACCGCCGCGACGATGGTCGAATCGTCGAGCTTGAGATCCGTCAGGATCGCGGCGACTTCGAGCGGATGGGAGAAATAGGGATCGCCAGACGCGCGGGTCTGCTGGCCATGCGCCTTCATGGCGTAGACATAGGCGCGGTTCAACAAATCCTCGTCGACATTCGGATTATATTTCCGAACACGCTCGACAAGTTCGTATTGACGCATCATGCGCGGGACGCCACGGCAAGGGCGGACGCTGACAACGCCCGGGCGTTCGCCGGATATGGCGACGCAAACGGACGGTGTCACGCCGCTGGGAACGGAGCGAAAGCATAGCGCAGCTCCGCCGTCGCCTCCAAGCGGCGACGGGCGGCTTCACGCGGTTTCTATTCGCCGTCCTCTTCGACCTCGGCCGGGGGCACCAGACCCTCGAGGCCGCGCAGGAGGTCTTCCTCGGTCATACGGTCGAACTGCCCTTCGGCCTCGATATCCGGGCTCATGGCTGCAGGCGTCAGCGCCGGCGCGGCCTCGGCCTCCGGCTCGTCGACCTCGACGTGCCGCTGCAGCGAATGGATGAAATCTTCCGAAAGATCGCCGGGGGAAAGGGCGCTTTCCGCGATTTCGCGGAGCGCGACGACGGGATTTTTGTCGCGGTCGCGATCAACGAGAAGCGGCTGGCCCGAGGAGATCAGCCGGGCCCGATGCGCCGCGAGCAGAACCAGATCGAAGCGGTTATCGATCTTGTCAATGCAGTCTTCGACGGTGACGCGCGCCATCTTTTCGCAGCTCCTGTATCGGGGAATTGGACGCCAATATACCAATACGGTAAATTAATCAATCATAAACATGGCAATTCTTTCCGCCCACAACGGGTTGCAAATACCCAGACTGAGCGCAAAAGTTGAAATTACGATGTTTTTACAATGAGACGCGAGATGTTTCTTTCAGGTTGCTCTTGACCTCGCGGAATAGAGGCGCAAATTAGCGATTATGACGCTCGGCGTTTTCGTGTCGACCGGTCAGTTGCCCTCGACGGAGAAGATTGTCGACTAAAGGCCCGATGCCTAAATGTTGAAACGGGCCTCAAGCCGGGCAATAAAGCCAGACGTAACGTCGGCGCCCACAAAACAAAACAGAACGTGAGTACGAAATGGCTGATATCGAACGTATTGCCTTATTCATTGACGGCGCGAACCTCTACGCTACCGCCAAGTCTCTCGGCTTTGACATAGACTATAAACGACTTTTGCGCGAGTTCCAAGGCAAAGGTCGACTTATTCGCGCATTTTACTATACTGCTCTGATCGAGGATCAGGAATATTCCTCGATTCGCCCGCTCATCGACTGGCTGGACTACAATGGCTATGCGGTCGTGACCAAGCCGACGAAGGAATTCGTCAACTCGCTGGGCCGCCGCAAGGTCAAGGGCAATATGGACATCGAGCTCGCGGTCGACGCGATGGAGATGGCCGAGCACATCGACCACATGGTGCTGTTCTCCGGCGACGGCGATTTCCGCTCCCTCGTCGAGGCCGTGCAGCGCAAGGGCGTGCGCGTTTCCGTGATCTCGACGATCACGACCCAGCCGCCGATGATCGCCGACGAACTTCGCCGCCAGGCGGACGAGTTCATCGATCTGATTCATCTCGTCGGCAAGATCGGCCGCGATCCGGGCGAGCGCGCCGAGCGCATGCAGCGCTATCAGGAACGCCGCCCGATGCCGGCCCCGGCTGCGGCCGGCGGCGCGCATGAGCATGAGGAAGAGGAAGAGTAATCTTCGGTTCTCCTTCCTCAAAAAAATAAGCCCGGCGCTTAACGCCGGGCTTCCGCTGCGATTGGAGTCATGGGGCTCACGCCCTCAATGATCTTCCGGCTCCGCGTGGCCAACGATCCTCAATATCTCCGGATAATCCGTCCTGACGAGCCGCTCCAGCTCGTCCACCGCGGCGTGCATGGTCTCGACCGGCACGGCGGCGTCGGCGGCGCAATGATAGTTGACGACGAGGCCGCCGGCCGTCTCGCGCACGCGCACGTCGTGGATGTTCGCGATATAGCCGACCTGTTCGCTGTAGCGATCGAGCGCGGCGGCGAGTTCCTCCGCCATTTCCGGGGGCGCGTCACGCCCGATGAGCACATGCGGCGCGAGCGGCTCAATATGCGTTTCGATTTCCACATCTGCGCCGAATTCGTCGCGAATGGCGGTTTCGAAATCCGTGGCGATGGCGTGGGCGCGACCCATCGGCATTGCGCCGTCCAGCTCGATGTCGATGCCGATGGCCAGCCGCTCGCCGATCTGCTGGGCCAGGACGTGATGCGCCGTGATATGACGGCGCGCGGCGACCAGCATGATGCGCTCCACGACCGTTTCATTGTCCAGCGCCAGCGGATCGGCGGTGATGGTGACGCGGGAATGGGGCGCAACGGCGAGAATGGCCTCTGAAACCGCCGCCTTGATGCGCGCCGCCTGCTCCACACGGAGCGTGCGCGCGACGCCCACCGTGGCCTCGCCGATAACCTCGGCTCCGGCGCTGCGCAGCCGCAGGCTTTCGAGCGTCATCACGCCGGGCACGTCGCGGATCGCCTGCTCGATTTCGGGTGTGAGATCCCGGGGCGCCGCGTCGAGCAGCGTGTCGATGGTGCGCCGGCCAAGGCGATAGCCCGCCACGGCGATAAAGACGGCGACGCCGAAGGAGGCGAGCGCGTCGCCCTGCGGGAAACCGTAACGCGCCGCCGCAATGCCCGCCAACGCAAAGATGGAGGAAACGAGATCGCTCGCGAAATGGATCGCGTCGGCGGCGAGCGCGTCGCTGCGCTCCTCTCTGGCGATTACGCTGAGTTGCCGAGACCGGACGAAGTCGATGCAGATCGAACCGATGAGCACGCCATAGACGGGCCATCCGGCTTCGATCTCCACGGCATGCCCCTCCTGGAGCCTGCGGATCGCTTCGCCGACGACGATGAGCGCGAGGCCGAACAGCAGGCCCGTCTCGACAAGGGCGGCGAGCGCCTCATATTTTCCGTGGCCGTAATGGTGCTCGGCGTCGGCAGGCTTTTGCGCCTCGCGCAGCGCATACCAGGTGAGGATGGTCGCGCCAGTGTCTACAGTGGCGTGGCCAGCTTCGGAGAGAAGCGCGAGCGAGCCCGACCAAATGCCCGCCGCGAGCTTGGCGACGGCCAGCAGCGCGCTTGCGGCGATTGAGGCCTTGGCGGCCGCAAGCTTGCGGTTGGCTCCCTCGGCGTCGAAGGCTCTCGTTTCGGTCATCTGGCCTGATCCGCCCCCGACGGTTGACGGCCTTGCCTAGCAAGACGGCCCCTGGCGGTAAATATGAGGCTCGTGACCTGTGGAAAATGTTCGGTGGCCGGAAAGGCGCTAGAATGCCCTCCCCAACAGGAGTTCAGGAATGAAGTTTCTGCACACGATGATCCGCGTCGGCGATCTTGACGGTTCGCTGAATTTTTTCTGCAACATTCTCGGCCTGCGTGAGGTGCGCCGCACAGAGAACGAGAAGGGTCGCTACACGCTCGTTTATCTTGCGGCGCCCGCAGATGTCGAAGAGGCCAAACGGACGGGCGCGCCGACAATCGAACTCACCTATAATTGGGACGAACACGACTACGCCGGCGGTCGCAATTTCGGTCACCTCGCTTTCGCGGTCGATGACATTTACGACGTCTGCGAACGCTTGCAGAAAGCAGGCGTGACGATCAATCGGCCGCCGCGTGACGGACATATGGCGTTTGTTCGAACGCCAGACGCGATTTCCATCGAATTGCTGCAAAAGGGCCAGGCGCTGGCCCCGAAGGAGCCATGGGCCTCGGCCCAGAATGTCGGCTCCTGGTAGCCGACAAACCTGGCCGGCCGCGTCTAGGACGGATGGACTTGCCGTCCGTCGAGAGGCCGCCTCGGGCGGCTGCTCCTCAGATAAGGATCCGCCCGCATGCGTGTAAAATGCTGCAAAAATTCGCCGGTCTGCTGCGTCGCACAAGCTCCAGTCTGCTAATTCTCTGAGCAACCGCAGCGACGAATTTCCCACGGCCCAGTGAAACTCTGGCGAGAGTGGCGCGTTGGGTTGTTACGGAGGCGCAGCATGGGCGCATGGCGTCTCCTGTCGCACAATGTGTCGCTGCTTGTCGTCACCCGGTCACAGTGGGCGCGTAGAGTAGCAATGTGGCGTGAGCCGTGAGTTTTCCTGCGGGAATTCTCACCGGCCCGCATCCTGCGTCCGGGCCTCTTTTCGAGGCCAGACCTTTGAAAACGGTTCACCGGCTGTTCAGCCGACGCCGTCCATCAATTGAGAGAGCGCCGGATCGGCGCAACAACAAAAGGGCAGAGAGGCTGAAACAAAAACTAAAGGCGGAGGACACCATGCTGGTTGCCGATCTCATTCATTCCTGCTCCAACGAGATGGTCGCTCAGGCTGCGCTTTCGTGCATCGGCGGTCGTTTCGCTGAGCGCGTCCGCGTCGCGGCGCAAGAGAAGGGCATGAGTGTAGGGAGGTTTGTCTCGGTCGTTGTGCGCGACTTTGCCCGTCGCGCCGACGAAAGCGTGCGCGAGGCGTTGCGCGAACGGATCGTCAGCGACGACCAGCCGCTTCTCACGGGGCTGCGCGCGGTTCTGGAGCCGGTGCTGGAAGACGGAGCGATCTTCGTCGATGAGGACCTCGTCATGGCCCGCTCCCTGCCGGCCGGAATAACCTGCGTGGGCGTCAACAGCTATCAGTAACATCCATCAGCTTTACGCATTGAAAGCGACATTGCCTGCCGGCGGTGTCGCTTTCTGCTTTTGGCGGTCTATATGCAACGTTGAGCGCAGCGTTTCACGGTAGAGTCGATGGGCCATTTACTCGATCAGGCGCAGATCGCCTCGATCCTCTCCACCTACGGCTACTGGGCGATCTTCGTCATCGTCGCGCTGGAAAGCTCGGGGTTGCCTTTGCCCGGCGAAACCATGCTCGTCGGCGCTTCGATCTATGCAAGGCTCTCGGGCGCCCTCTCCATTGAAGCGATCGTCGCGGCCGCCGCCGGCGGCGCGATCGTCGGCGACAATATCGGCTATTGGATCGGGCGCGAGTTCGGATACCGCTTTCTCGAACGACACGGATGGCGCGTCGGAATCGGGGTCGAAAAACTGCGGCTGGGCCAGTATCTCTTTTACAAATGGGGCGGCGCCATTGTTTTCTTCGGCCGCTTCGTGGCGCTGCTGCGAATCCTCGCGGCCCTCCTCGCCGGAGCCAATCATCTGCCGATCCTGCGGTTTTTCCTCTTCAACGCGGCGGGCGGGATCGTCTGGGCGATGATCTTCGGCTTCGGCGCCTATTATCTGACGGCCGGATTCGAAAAGGTGCACGGGTCCATGGCCGTGGCCGGCGTCGTCGCGGCAGTCGGCGGCGGTCTCGCGCTGTGGCGCTTCTTCAAGGTCAATGAAGCGCGCTTGATGCGCGAAGCCGAGGAAGTTCTCGCTCACCGAAAAATCAACTGAAGCGCGGACCCATGCGGGCGCTCGCCAGCGCCCGGGTCAGGTCGCGGGCGAGATCGGCTTTCTGGCTCGGGCCGAGAAAGCCGCCGACCTCGACGGTCTCTCCGCGGCAGACGATGGCGACGCTCATCGTGCCGAATTCCTCGTGCACCTTCTGCTCGAGCCGCACCCAGGACGGATTGAAGCGCCACTCCCGACGACCGCCGCCCGCGCCGACCTTGGCGAAGACGAGTTCGATCGGCGTGAGGTCCAGCGTCTCATAGGCGCGCGCGTCGCGGAAGCTGAGACGGAAGGCGATGTAAAGCGCGACAACGTCGAGCCCCATGAAGCCGGCGACGGGCCAGGCGCCCATGATGAGGAAAGGCACCGCAAATGCGCCCTGCGCGAGACAGAAGGCGAAGATGAAGACAGAGACAGCGCGCGGGGTCATCGACCGGTGCGGCGTCAGGCGGGTCTGGTAAATCGGCGTCTCAAAAGGGTCCGACATGGCGTGAACAGCGCTTTCGTCCCGGATATTGAGTAAGATATAACGCGACGATGGCGGGAGAAAACAGTTCAAAACGCGCGCGCCCCGCAAGGCGGCGCCTACCGGCGGCCGAGGCTGCGCGCATCGAGGCGATTTTTGCGCGGCTGGCGGAAGCCAATCCCGAGCCGAAGGGCGAACTCCATTACACCAACCCCTTCACCCTGCTTGTCGCCGTCGTGCTCTCGGCGCAGGCGACCGACGCCGGCGTCAACAGGGCGACCCCCGCGCTTTTCGCGCTGGCCGACACGCCCGAAAAAATGCTCGCCCTCGGCGAGGACCGCGTCCGCGACGCGATCAAGACCATTGGCCTGTTTCGAAACAAGGCGAAGAATGTCGTGGCGCTCTCGCAATTACTCATCGAGCGTCATGGCGGCGAGGTGCCGCAGGACCGAGACGCGCTGACGGCTTTGCCCGGCGTCGGACGCAAGACGGCGAATGTGGTGCTCAACATCGCCTTTCATCAGCCGACCATTGCAGTCGACACGCACATCTTTCGAGTGTCGAACCGCCTGCCGCTGGCGAAGGGCGCGACGCCCGATGCGGTGGAAAGAGGTCTCGAAGGCGTCGTGCCGGAGAAATATCTGCTGCACGCGCATCACTGGCTCATTCTGCATGGCCGCTACATCTGCAAGGCGCGCAAGCCGGAATGCGGGCGATGTATTTTGTATGACCTCTGCCGGTTCAAGCAGAAGACGGCTTAGGGCCCCGGCCGATTTCCAATAGCCTCGCCCCAGTGTTCCCGTCGCGCGCCGCGCTACTTTGTTGAGGGCGGCGCGCTTTGGCGCGGCCGAAATGAAATTGAGCAGGAGCGTTTCATGGAAAATACCGTCTACAAAGTCGTCGAACTCGTCGGCTCCTCTCCCGACAGCATCGAGGACGCCATTACCTCAGCCATTCAGCGCGCGGCGCTGAGCCTGCGCCATCTTCAATGGTTTGAAGTGTCCCAGATTCGCGGCCGGATCGAGAAGGGCAATGTCGAAAAATATCAGGTGACCATCAAGGTGGGCTTCGCGCATGACCTGGAGCACGAATAGCGGGCGAGGGAGGCGCGGCGCCGCGCCTCCGTATGGCGCTTGGAGCATTTCCCGGTCTGATTGAATCAGACCGGGGCTCCAGTTACCTGTTTTGTCGCGCTTTCTGTCGAGGAACCGGTTTCCACTTGGCGGAAAGCGCTAATGCCCGCGCCCTTTGCCGTCGCCGCCATTGGTCCAGAAGCGGGCGCCGGCGGCAAGGATGTCCTGCGTGTCCGCTATCACGCGGCGCGCGTCCTCGGCCGCCATCTCCATATGTTTCGCCGTCCAGTTCTGGAACAGGCTGGCGGTCTCGGTCAGGGATCGGGCCGCGGTAAGTCTGCTTGCGAAATCCGCCGCCATGGTCGCTTCATTCTGCATCCGGTCCAGCCATTTCCTGTTGGAGTTCTGTAACTTGTCCCAGAACTCGGACTGCGCGCCGGCGAAGTCCTCCATGCGCCGGTTGCCCTCCGCGACAAACTCGGTGGCCATCCGCGCGGCGTCCGCGCGATCTCCCTGGCGCTCCTCCTGCTGGGTCATTCCATCTTCCCTCTTTCTAGACATGGCCAGCCGCCCCGGCCATTCTATCTAGGTCGAATATTGGCGATGGGCCCCCCCGGCGCGAGAGTTCTTTCGCGCCTGCGGCGCCGGCCGCACTCGACAAAGACCGCCGTCTCCTGTAAGGGGAGCAGCCTCAACTAAAACAGCGTTCCGAAACGCTCGTCGGCCATAAGGCTAAAGACGAAACGGCAGGAGTTTTACCCATGAACATCATCGAGCAGCTCGAGGCCGAACAGGCCGCCCGGCTCATCGAAGGCAAGAGCATTCCGGAATTCCGTCCTGGCGACACGGTCATCGTGAATGTGAAGGTGAAGGAAGGCGAGCGCTCCCGTGTGCAGGCCTATGAGGGCGTCGTAATCGCCCGCAACGGCGGCGGCATCAACGAGAGCTTCACCGTCCGCAAGATTTCCTATGGCGAGGGCGTCGAGCGCGTCTTCCCGATCCATGGCCCGCTGATCAACTCGATCAAGCTCGTCCGCCGCGGCAAGGTCCGCCGCGCCAAGCTCTATTATCTGCGCGACCGCCGCGGCAAGTCCGCCCGCATCGCCGAGCGCGTCGACCACAAGGCCAAGGCTGCGAGCGAGTAATCGTCGCAGCACGAGGATTTTCAGCCGCCCGGCGCCGAGAGGTTCCGGGCGGTTTTGTTATATGGGCGTTTCGCTCAGTATTCGCCGCTTCCCACCAGGGGATGAATGCCCCCGGCGCCGGAGCCGCGGCTCTGGCGCTGAGGCGCGGGGCGGCTTTTCTTGGCGATTTGCTCGACCGAGCGCCCGCTGAGAGCCGAAAGCTGTTTGGCGGACGTCGCGGGCAGAGCGAGCGCCGCGGGCGCGCCAATTGCGCAAATGAGGATGGCCGCAATCACTAGACGCATACTGGTCACTCCCTTCAGGCAAGGCCCCTTGGCCTGAGCAACAACGCTTCAAAGCATGGTTCGTTGCAGGCGCCGTGCGCGCGCCTGCTACTTGTCGAGCGGCCCGTTCAAAACCCAGCGATGGCCGAAGGGATCTCGCAGGCTCGCGTAGCGCGTGCCCCAGAAGGAATTCGTCGGCTGGGTCTCGATCTTCGCGCCGAGTTTGGCGGCGCGGGCGCAGGTGTCGTCGACCTCCTTGCCCGTGTCATATTCGAGGCTGACCGAAACCGTCGCATTGTCGCCCGGCATGGGGATGCGGGTCTGGCCGAACTCCGGGAAGAAATCCGCAAGCATCACCGAGCCGCCGTTGATGACCAGCTCGCAATGGGCGATCCTCAGACCGTCGACCGACGGCATCAGCGCGCGCTGCTTGGCGTTGAAGGCGCCCGTGTAAAAGGCGATCGCCGCAGCGGCCGGGCTGACGGTCAGGTAGGGCGAGACCCTCGGGCGGTTCATCCATCTCTCTCCGGAAGGGGGCTAACGGCGTCGCCCCAGTCTTTCTTGCGAAATCTTTCATAACTGGCCTTGGCCCGCTTGGGCAGGAAAATTTCACGCAAGCCCGCGGATTCACATAGCTTCAGCGTGACGCCAGCCTTGCCGTGACGCGCCGGCGCGAGGACGCGGCCGGCGGGCGCCAGTCCCCGGCGGGCGGCGACGAGAAAGGAGAATTTCTCGTCCTCGAAGGGCGCGTCGGCGCCTTTCAGAGCCTTGTGTTCACGCGAGCGCGGCAGGCGCACCGAGAAATGGCACCAGTCGGAAGGCGCAAGCGGACAGGCCTCCCCGTGCGGGCAGGGCGCCAGGATGGCGGCCCCTTGCGCGAGGAGTCGGTCGCGCAGACGCATGAGTCGGGCGTAATCGCGCGGCGTGCCGGGCTCGACGATCGCGAGCGCGCCCCCGGTCCGCGCCCAGAGCGCGTCAAGGACGGCGTCGAGTTCGGATTCTGCAAGCTCGGTCAGAGCATAGGCCGCGGTCACGAGATCGCGCGGCGCCGCGTCTGCGCCGAGCCGGGTCATGTCGCCGGCCGTGATGCGGCCAGCGGCGACCGGTCCCACGCCGCTCTCAGCCGAGAGCGCCCCGGCGAGCGTCAGAAACGCCGGGCTTCGGTCCAGCATTTCGACAGCGTCGAGCCCCGGCCAGATTTCGGCGGCCGCATAGGCGGCGGCGCCGAGCCCGCTGCCGACGTCGAGCAGGCTGCGCGGCGCGAAATCGGGCTGTTCCGCCGCGACCTTGCCCAGCGCCGAGACGACCGCCGCATAGGTCGCCGGCATCCGGGTCAGCGCATAGGCGAGGGCGTCGGTCTCGTCGCGAATGGCCTCCGTCGTCGGCTTGCGGGCGCGATAGCTTTCGGAGAGGCGCCGTGCGCTGTCGGCCAGCGCCTTGCGCGGCCGACGCTCGAGCTGGGCCGCGATGGCGGCGGCCAGACCGGCGGGCAAGGCGGCCGTGGGGCGCGATCTCTCTTCCATGGCGCTTGCGTTACGGTTAGAAGACCGGCAGTTCAAGGGGCTTAACCTCTCCCCGCGCTGCGGAGAGAGGAAAGAGGCCGCAACAGCGGCAAGAGGAAAGAGCATGTCAAATTCGACCGCGCCGCGCACGCTTTACGACAAGATCTGGGACGACCATGTCGTCGACCGCCAGGACGACGGCGCCTGCCTCCTCTATATCGATCGCCATCTCGTCCATGAAGTGACGAGTCCGCAGGCCTTCGAGGGGCTGCGCATGGCGGGCCGCAAGGTCCGCGCGCCGCAAAAGACTCTCGCCGTCGTCGACCACAATGTGCCGACGACCGACCGCTCGCTGCCGATCGAAGACCCGGAGAGCAAGGCGCAGGTCGAACAGCTCGCCACCAACGCCCGCGAATTCGGCGTCGAATATTACAACGAGCACGACCGCCGTCAGGGCGTTGTGCATATCGTCGGGCCGGAACAGGGCTTCACCCTGCCCGGCATGACAATCGTCTGCGGCGACAGCCATACATCGACTCACGGCGCCTTCGGCTCGCTGGCGCATGGCATCGGCACGTCGGAAGTCGAGCATGTGCTCGCCACGCAGACGCTGATCCAGAAGAAAGCCAAAAACATGCTGGTGCAGGTCGACGGCAAGCTCGCCGACGGCGCCACCGCCAAGGACATCATCCTCGCCATCATCGGCGAGATCGGCACAGCCGGCGGCACCGGCTATGTGATCGAATATGCCGGCGAGGCCATCCGCGACCTTTCGATGGAAGGCCGCATGACGGTGTGCAACATGTCGATCGAAGCGGGCGCCCGCGCCGGCCTCATCGCACCGGACGAAAAGACCTTCGCCTATCTGAAGGACCGCCCCAAGGGTCCGAAGGGCGAGGCCTTCGACATGGCGCGCAAATATTGGGAGACGCTCTATACCGACGAGGGCGCCCATTTCGACAAGGTCGTGAAGATCGACGCGAGCAAGCTCGCGCCGACCGTCACCTGGGGCACCTCGCCCGAGGACGTCGTCGCCATCGACGGCGCCGTGCCGACGCCCGACTCCGCCAAGTCGCCGCAAAAGCGCACGGCGATCGAGCGTGCGCTCGCCTATATGGGCCTGAAGGGCGGCGAGAAGGTCACCGACATCGAGATCGACCGCGTCTTCATCGGCTCCTGCACCAATGGACGTATCGAGGATCTGCGCGCCGCCGCGAAAGTGGTGGAGGGCAAGAAGGTCAATCCGCGGGTCAACGCCATGGTCGTGCCGGGCTCCGGCCTGGTGAAGGCGCAGGCCGAGGCCGAGGGGCTCGACAAGATTTTCCTCGCCGCCGGTTTCGAATGGCGCGAGCCGGGTTGCTCCATGTGCCTCGCGATGAACCCTGACCGCCTCGCGCCCGGCGAGCGCTGCGCCTCGACCTCGAACCGCAATTTCGAAGGGCGCCAGGGCTTCAAGGGCCGCACCCATCTTGTCTCGCCCGCCATGGCGGCGGCGGCGGCGGTGGCGGGACACTTCGTCGATATCCGCAACTGGCGGTGAGTGGCTTTCACAAATGAGAATGGGGGCCGTAAGCCCCCTCGTCTCCATCCCTGAAAAAACAAAACGCGGCCCCGAGAGCCGCGTTTTTTATTCGAGCTTCTGGCGCGCGCCTGCTTACGCGAATTCCATGATCACCGCGTCGACCGCGAGGCTGTCGCCCGGCTTGGCGAGGATCTTCTTGACGGTCACGTCGCGCTCGGCGCGCAGCACGTTTTCCATCTTCATGGCCTCGACCATGCAAAGCGCCTCGCCGGCCTTCACTTCCTGACCCTCGACCACATCCACGGTCTTCACGAGACCCGGCATCGGGCACAGGAGATGCTTGGACGCGCCGGCGTCCTTCTTCTTCGGCATCAGCGCGACGAGTTCGGCCTCGCGCTGCGTGTAGACGCGCGCCGGAACGCTCACGCCCTGATGCGACAGCTCATAGCCGTTGAGGATCGGCCGCGCCTGCACATAGACCGTGCGGCCGTCGACGTCGCCGACGAACAGCTCCTGGCCCGGACGCCACTGCGACGACACGCGATGCGCGCGATTGTCGACTTCCGAGAAGCGCACGACGAGCGCCTCGCCCTGCTCCTCGAGATCAACGTCGAAGCGCTCGTCGCCGAGCATGCAGACGCGGTCGCGCGCGAATTCGACCGGACGGCCGTTCCTGAGCTGGCCGCTGATCTGGCGCTTGCGGGCGTTGCCGATGTGGTCGATCAGCGTCGACACGGCGGCGAGCGTCAGGGCGAGCTCGCCCGTCGGCGACGGCGCGGAGAAGCCTTCCGGATATTCCTCGGCGATGAAGCCGGTCGACAGATTGCCCGAGCGCCAGCGCGCGCTCTGCATCAGCGACGACAGGAAGGGGATGTTGTGACGAATGCCGTCGATCACGAAACGATCGAGCGCGTCGGCCTGCGCAACGATGGCGCGCAGGCGATCCGGCGCATGGGTGACGAGTTTCGCGATCATCGGATCGTAATGGATCGAAATCTCGCGGCCTTCCGTGACGCCCGTGTCGTTGCGCACGGTGACGCCGCCTTCCTTCTTCTCCGCCGGCGGGCGATATTTCACCAGACGGCCGATGGAGGGCAGGAAGTTGCGGGTCGGATCCTCGGCGTAGATGCGGCTCTCCACCGCCCAGCCGTTGATCTTGACGTTTTCCTGCTTGAGCTGCAGCGGCTCGCCGGCCGCGACGCGGATCATCTGCTCGACGAGGTCGATGCCGGTAATCAGCTCCGTGACCGGATGCTCCACCTGCAGGCGCGTGTTCATCTCGAGGAAGTAGAAGCTCTTGTCCTGACCGGCGACGAACTCCACCGTGCCGGCGGAGTCGTAATCGACCGCCTTGGCGAGCGCGACGGCCTGCGCGCCCATTTCCGCGCGGGTCGCTGCGTCGAGCAGCGGCGACGGCGCTTCCTCGATCACCTTCTGGTTGCGGCGCTGGATCGAACATTCGCGCTCATTGAGGTGAATGACATTGCCGTGCTTGTCGCCGAGCACCTGAATTTCGATGTGGCGCGGATTGACGATGAACTTCTCGACGAAGACGCGATCGTCGCCGAAGGAGGACGCCGCCTCGGAACGGGCGCGGGTGAAACCCTCGATCACCTCGGCGTCGTTGAAGGCGACGCGCATGCCCTTGCCGCCGCCGCCGGCCGAGGCCTTCAGCATCACCGGATAGCCGATGTCCTTGGCGATCTTCACCGCCTCTTCGGGCGATTCGATCACGCCGAGATAGCCCGGCACGACGCTGACATTGGCGGCGGAGGCGAATTTCTTCGACTCGATCTTGTCGCCCATCGCCTCGATGGCGCGCGGGTTCGGGCCGATGAAGACGATGCCCGCCTCCTTCAGCGCATTGGCGAAGGCCGCGCGCTCGGAGAGGAAGCCGTAGCCCGGATGCACCGCCTCGGCGCCGGTCTGCTTGCAGGCGGCGACGATCTTGTCGATCAGCAGATAGGACTGCGCGGCGGGCGGCGGGCCGAGATGGATCGCCTCATCGGCCATTTCGACATGCAGCGCATCGGCGTCGGCGTCCGAATAGACGGCCACCGTGGCGATGCCCATCTTCTTCGCCGTCTTCATGATGCGGCAGGCGATCTCGCCACGGTTGGCGATCAAAATCTTGCGAAACATGCTTGCCCCGATTGCCCTTACGAAATCCCCGAGCGCCCCGGCGCGGGGACCCCTCTGGCGGGAGCCCTGCCGCGCCTTCCCCTGTTTACATTAGCTCTTGGCTTCCGTCTCGTCGTCGGAGCGCTTCTCCTGCACGACGTCGACGATGCCGAAGGCCTTGGCCTCGTCGGCCGACATGAAGTGATCGCGGTCCAGGGTGCGCTCGATCGTCTCATAGTCCTTGCCCGTGTGGCGGACGTAGATGTCGTTCAGGCGCTTCTTGACCTTCAGAATGTCTTCCGCGTGGCGCTGAATGTCCGACGCCTGGCCCTGGAAGCCGCCGGACGGCTGATGCAGCATGACGCGGGCGTTGGGCAGCGCGAAACGCAGCCCCGCCTCGCCGGCGCAGAGCAGGAGCGAGCCCATCGACGCCGCCTGGCCGACGCAAAGCGTCGAGACCTTCGGCTTGATGAACTGCATCGTGTCGTAGATGGCGAGACCAGAGGTCACGACGCCGCCGGGCGAGTTGATGTAGAGCGAGATTTCCTTCTTCGGATTTTCCGATTCGAGGAAGAGAAGCTGCGCGATGATGACCGAGGCCATATGGTCCTCGACCGGCCCGGTGAGAAAGATGATCCGCTCGCGCAACAGTCGCGAATAGATGTCGAACCCGCGCTCGCCACGCGAGGTGTTTTCGATCACCTGGGGAATGAGATACTGGTTGTAGACCTCGATCGGATCACGCATCGCATCGCCTTCCTGACGGCCCGTCGCGGGGCCACGCCGACGAAGGCCGCCCTCCGCCGGAAATCATTGTCCCGTCATATGCCGGAGCGCGACGGGACGCAAACGAAGCTTACGCTTCGTCGAGGGTTAACGCCCGAGGCGGCCTCGTCCTTCGAGACGCCGCCTTTGGCGGCTCCTCGGGATGAGGCCTCGACTGTTCCACACAGATGCAGAAGCCCCTCATGCCGAGGAGGCGCCAAAGCGCCGTCTCGCAGCACGAGGGCCGTCACACATGCCTCTTAAGCCTCGTCCTCCTCCTTGAGGAGCTCGTCCTTGCTCACGGTCTTGTCCGTGATCTTGATCAGCTTGGAGATGTGATCGACGACGCGCTCTTCGTAGATGGGCGCGCGCAGCTGGGCGAGCGCCTGCTCATTGTTGCGGTAGAAATCCCAGACCTGCTTTTCCTGACCCGGGAACATGCGGGCGCGCTCGACGAGGGCGTCGGTCAGATCCTTGTCCTCGACCTTCACGCCGGCGTTCTGGCCGATCTCAGCAAGAACAAGGCCAAGGCGCACGCGGCGCTCGGCGATCTTGCGGAATTCCGCGCGGGTCTCGTCCTCGGTCTTGCCTTCCTCGGCGAGCGGCTGGCCGGCGCGCTGGCTTTCGGCCTCGTGCTGCGCCCAGATATTGTTGAACTCCTGCTCGACCAGCGTCGGCGGCAGGTCGAAGGAGTAGCGGCTGTCGAGCGTGTCGAGCAGCGCGCGCTTCAGCCTGTCGCGCGACACCTTGTGGAAGTCAGCCTCCAGATTGCCCTTCACGGCGGCTTTCATGGCGTCGAAATTCTCGAAGCCGTATTTCTTGGCGAGCTCCTCGCCGATCTCCAGCGGCTTCGGCGCCTCGATGACCTTCACGGTCACGTCGAATTCGGCGTCCTTCCCGGCGAGATGCTTGGCCGAATAATCCTCGGGGAACTTCACCTTGACGAGGCGCTGTTCGCCCGCCGCCGGCGCCGACGAGCTGCTCCTCGAAGCCGGGAATGAACGTGCCCGAACCCAGCACGATGTCGACGTCGCCGCCCGTGCCGCCCTCGAAGGGCACGCCGTCGAGCTTGCCGGTGAAGTCGAGGGTCAGCTTGTCGCCGGTCTCGGCCTTGGCGCCCTCGGCGCGCGCCTCGAACTCCTGAACGCGGTCGGCGAGATTCTTGAGCGCCGCGTTGATGTCGTCGTCGCCAACCTCGGCGACCGGGCGCTCCAGCGCGATGTCGTCGAGCGAGCCGACGTCGAATTTCGGCAGCGTCTCGAAAGTGACGGTGAAGGCGAAGTCGCCCTCGGCCGCGAGCGCGCGCTCGACCTCATCCTGCCCGCCGGGGAAATCGAGTTTCGGCTCGACCGCGATTCGCAGCGCATTTTCCTCGACGATCTTGCGGTTGGCCTCGTTGACGGCTTCCTGAAGCACGTCGCTCATGATGCCCTTGCCATAGAGCTTCTTGAGATGGCCGATCGGAGCCTTGCCGGGGCGGAAGCCCTTGATCTGGGCCTTGGCCTGCACTTCGGCGAGCTGGGCCGCGAGCTTGGCCGCGAGATCGCCGGCCGGCAGCACGACCTTATATTCCTGCTTCAACCCCTCCGATGAGGTCTGCGTCACTTGCATTGTCGATCGCCTTCTACAACTTCAAAGCCGCCGGCGCGCGCACGGGCGGTTATTTCGTTTAAATCCGCGAAACTGCGGCCTTTGGTGCGGGCGGAGGGAGTCGAACCCCCACGACTTTCGTCACCGGAACCTAAATCCGGCGCGTCTACCAGTTCCGCCACGCCCGCGAGAGCGGCCCCCTACGGACCCGCCGCGAAACCTTTGCCCACGAGCGCGGGCGCCGCTCTATAGCATGGTCGGCGCGGGATGCTCGAAAAAAATCTGCGGAAGCCGGGCGTGAGTTTATCCCTGCCCGTCACCGGGTCCGGGGGGCGTAAAGCCTCATCGTAGCGGGTCAGCCCGACTACTCTTAATCTATCCCTGTATTGGTCAATTTTAAGCATTTCCGCGCAGGCTCCCGCTCATGCCCGATTCCTCTCCTCTCCCGGCCTCCAGAAAGCCCCTGCCGGACGCGGCCCGCTTTTCCGCCGCCCCGCCGATCGCGAAGGAAGTCCTGCTGTGGTTGCAGTCCCTCGCCGGCGAACGGCGCGCCTCGCGTCACACGCTCGACGGCTATGGGCGCGACGTGGCGGGTTTCCTCGCCTTCCTGACCGAACATCTGGGCGAGAAGCCCGGCGCGGCGGCGCTGATTGCGCTGCAGCCCGCCGATCTGCGCGCCTTTCTGGCGAAGCGGCGCAATGAGGGGCTCGAAAGCCGCTCGCTGCTGCGCGCGCTGGCGGCCATCCGTAATTTTCTGCGCTTTCTGGAAAAGAAGGGCCTCGCCAAGACGGACGTTTTCGGCGCGGTGCGCGCGCCCAAGAAGCCCCACAGCCTGCCCAAGGCGCTCACCGTCGCCGACGCGCGCGACCTGATCGATCCCGACCAGCGGGCCGGCGAGGCGCGAGAGCCCTGGGTGCTCGCCCGCGACGCCGCCGTGCTCGCGCTGCTTTACGGCGTGGGCCTGCGCATTTCCGAAGCGCTGTCGATCCCGCACGCCGACGCGCCGGTGGGCCAGAGGGACCGCGTGACCATCACCGGCAAAGGCGGCAAGACCCGCACTGTCCCGGTGATCGAGCCGGTGCGCCGCGCCATCGAGGAGTATGTCGCGCTCTGTCCCTATGATCTTTCCGACGGGCCGCTTTTCCTCGGCGCCAGGGGCGGGCCGCTGTCGCCGCGCATCGTGCAGCTTGCCGTGCAGCGCCTGCGCGGCGGACTCGGCCTGCCGGACAGCGCGACGCCCCACGCCCTGCGCCATTCCTTCGCGACCCATCTTCTGGGACGCGGCGGCGATCTGCGCACGATTCAGGAACTGCTCGGCCACGCCTCGCTGTCGACGACGCAGATTTACACCGCCGTCGACAAGAAGCGCCTGCTCGACGCCTGGAAGTCGGCGCATCCGCGGGCGGAGTGATTACTCCACCGGCTCCACAGCCGTAATCTCGATCCCGAAGCCCGAGAGCCCGACGAAGGCGCGCGGCTTGGCGGTCGAGGAGCGCAGCCGGATCGAGGACACGCCGAGGTCCTTCAGAATCTGCGCGCCGAGGCCCACGTCGAGCCATTGCCGCTTGCGGCTCTCCTCGGCGTTCTCCGCCTCGCGGCCGACGACATTGGTCGGCACGCCCGCCGCGCCGTCGCGCAGATAGACCAGCACGCCGCGCCCCTCGCGCGCGAAGCGGGCGAGCGTCTTCTTGATGGTCGGCGCGCCGCCCATCACGTCGGAGACGATGTCGGCGCGATGCAGACGCGCGGGCACGTCGCGACCGTCGCCGATCGCGCCGAGCACGAAGGCGAAATGCTGGACGTTGTCGAAGGGCGTGACATAGGCGTGGCCGATGTATTCGCCGCCCTCCGTCTTGACAGGAAAGGTCGCCACCCGCTCCACGAGCTTCTCGCGCGCCTGCCGATAGGCGATGAGATCGGCGACCGAGATCATCTTGAGGCCATGCGCGGCGGCGAAGTCGGCGACCTGCTGGCCGGCCATCACTGTGCCGTCGTCATTGGCGAGTTCGCAGATGACGCCCACCGGCGGCAGGCCGGCGAGGCGGCAGAGGTCCACGGCCGCTTCCGTATGGCCGGAGCGCATCAGCACGCCGCCGTCGCGGGCGATCAGCGGAAAGACATGGCCGGGCCGCGCGAAATCCGCCGCGCCCATATTGCCGTTGGCGAGCGCGCGCACCGTGTTGCAGCGCTGCTCGGCGGAAATGCCGGTCGTCAGCCCGTGACGCACGTCCACCGAGACGGTGAAGGCGGTGCCGAGCGGCGCGTCGTTTTGCGCGACCATCGGCGCAAGATGCAGCCGGCGGGCGTCTTCCAGCGTAAGCGGGGCGCAGACGATGCCGCAGCAATGGCGGATGATGAAGGCCATTTTCTCGGGCGTGCAGAGCGACGCGGCAATGATGAGATCGCCTTCGTTCTCGCGATCGTCGTCGTCGGTGACGACGACGATCTCGCCGCGCGCGATGGCCTCGATGGCCTCAGTGGTGGAATGGGGCAAGCGGATCTCCGGGACGCCGAACGGCGGTGAATTCCTATCTAGCCGTCCGGCGTCCCCGATTCAAATGCGTCCCCTCTCCCCGTGAAACGGGGAGAGGGTTAGGGTGAGGCGAAGCCGCCACGGCGAACCCCCGCCAACGCCACACGCGGCCTTGCCCCTCACCCCGGCCCTCTCCCCGCGCGCGGGGAGAGGGGGATTACGACATGAGATGAAATGCCTGTCCTGAAGTCCCTTGTCGCACTCGCCGCCCTGCTTTGGACCGCAACCGCCGTCGCCCAGCCCTGCGCCGACATCGAAGACGGCGGCGCGTCCTACACGGTTTGCGATTTCGACGCGCGCCAATACGCCGTTCGCCTGTTCCTGCGCGACGGCGACGGCGGGCTTTACGGCGGCTTCTCGTCGCTGGCCGACGCGCTCGCCGCGAAGGGCGACACGCTCGCCTTCGCCATGAACGCCGGCATGTATGCGCCCGACTACGCGCCCGTGGGTCTTTACGTGGAGAGCGGCCGCACGCTGCACGGCGTCAACACCGCCGCCGGCGAGGGCAATTTCCACATGAAGCCGAATGGCGTCTTCTGGGTCGACGGCGCGCGGGCGGGCGTTACTGAGACCGCGCGCTTCCTGAAGTCGCGCATGGGGCCCGCCTACGCCACGCAATCCGGCCCGATGCTCGTCGTCGGCGGGCGTATCAATCCGCATATTCACGAAAGCGGGGCGTCGGAGAAATATCGCAATGGCGTCTGCGTCACGCAGGGGCATGTGGCGCATTTCACGATCTCCAACCAGCCCGTGACCTTCTACCGCTTCGCCTCGCTGTTTCGCGACCGGCTCAAATGTTCGGACGCGCTGTTCCTCGACGGCGGCACGGCCTCGGCGATCTATGCGCCGTCGATCTCCCGGCACGATCGCTTTCACCCGATGGGGCCGCTGATCGGCGTGACGCCGAAGAAGTAGATCAGGCTTCCATCAACGCGCCGATATGAGCGGCGGCGCTCGCGGCGAGATCGCTCGGGACATAGCCGCCTTCGAGCAGCGACACGATGCGGCCATCGCAGCGACGCGCCGCGATTTCCATCACGCGTAGCGTCACGTCGCGAAAATCTTCTTCAACGAAACGCAGGCCGCCGAGCGGATCGTGCAGATGCGCGTCGAAGCCGGCGCAGAGAATGACGAGATCGGGCGCGAAAGCGTCGAGGCGCGGAAGAATGCGGTCCTTCAGCGCCGCGCGAAAAACCTCGCCGCCGTCGCCCTTCAACAGTGGCGCATTGACGATGTTGTCATGCGCCCCCGTCTCGCTGACGGCGCCCGTTCCCGGATAATGCGGCGCCTGATGCGTGGAGCAGTAAAGAACGTTCTTCTCGTTCCAGAAAATTTCCTGCACGCCGTTGCCGTGATGCACGTCGAAGTCAACAATGGCGACGCGTTCGGCGCCCTGCGCCATGGCGTGACGCGCGGCGATGGCGGCGTTGTTGAAGAAACAGAAACCCATCGGCGCGTCGGCGCGCGCGTGATGGCCCGGCGGACGCGAGGCGACGAAGGCGTTGCGCGCGCCGTTCGCCCATCACGGCGTCGACGGCGGCGACCGCCCCGCCCGCCGCGCGCAGAGCGGCTTCATAGCTTCCCGCGCTCATGACGACATCGGCGCCGAGTTGCGCGCGTCCGCTTTTCGGCGCCGCCTCTTCGAGACGCGCAAGATGCTCGGGCGCATGAACGCGCAGCAGCGCTTCGCGCGACGCCTGCGGCGCGTCGAGTTGGGCGAGCGCGGCGAAGCGTGGATCGTCGAGGGCGGAGAAGAGCGCGCGCAGACGTTCCGGACTATCCGGCCAGCCGGGGCCGGGATCGTGAGCGAGCGTCGCGGGGTGGGAGATGAAAAGCGTGGGAGCCGTCGCGGCCCGCGCGCCGAAGGCGGCGAGACTCGCAGCGCCGGCGAGAGCGGCGCGTCGGGTGATCCCGCTAGCCAATCTGCCCTCTGTGCCGCAGAAACTGATCCGCCAGCACGCAGGCCATCATCGCTTCGCCAACGGGCACGGCGCGGATTCCGACACAGGGGTCGTGCCGCCCCTTGGTGACGATCTCCGTCTCATTGCCCTCTTTGTCGATGGTGCGGCGGGGCGTGAGGATGGAGGATGTCGGCTTCACCGCGAAGCGCACCACGACAGGCTGGCCGGTCGAAAGCCCGCCGAGAACGCCGCCCGCATGGTTGGACAGGAACGTCGGGCCGGCGCGCATTTCATCGGCGTTTTCCTCGCCGGAGAGTTCTGCGGCCGCGAAACCGTCGCCGATCTCCACGCCCTTCACGGCGTTGATCGACATCATGGCGGCGGCAAGATCTGCGTCGAGCTTGCCATAGAGCGGCGCGCCCCAGCCGACCGGAACCCCTTCCGCCACCACTTCCACCACGGCGCCGATGGAGGAGCCGTTCTTGCGAATTGTGTCGAGATAGTCCGCCCATTGCTCGGCCATGACGGCGTCGGGGCAGAACAGCGGATTGCGGTCGACTTCGGCCCAGTCGAAACGGGCGCGGTCGATCCTGTGCGGGCCGATCTGCACCAGCGCGCCGCGGATCGTCACGCCGGGGATGACCTTGCGCGCCACCGCCCCCGCCGCGACCCGCGCCGCCGTCTCGCGCGCCGAGGAGCGCCCGCCGCCGCGATAGTCGCGGATTCCATACTTTGCGTCGTAGACGTAATCGGCGTGGCCGGGCCGGTATTTGTTGGCGATCTCGCCATAGTCCTTCGAGCGCTGGTCGGTGTTCTCGATCACAAGCGCGATGGGCGCGCCGGTCGTCACCTGCCGGCCGTCGGCGCCGGTGAAGACGCCGGAAAGGATCTTCACCTCGTCGGCCTCGCGGCGCTGGGTGGTGAAACGGGATTGTCCGGGCTTGCGCTTGTCCAGAAAGCCCTGAATATCGGCCTCGGTCAGCGCCACGCCCGGCGGGCAGCCGTCGACGATCGCGCCGAGAGCCAGCCCGTGGCTTTCGCCGAAAGTCGTGACGCGGAAGAGATGGCCGAAAGTATTGTGCGACATGCGAGGCTTCTAGGCCGGGCGGACGAGTGGGTCAAACCTGGGCGCCGTTGCGGGTCTGGATTGCCGCGTCGCCTGCGGCTAGGCTCACCCCCGTCACTGCGAGCGAAGCGAAGCAATCAAGCCAGCCGTTATGTGCATACAAAGGAAAATCATGCTGAAAACCATCACCCGCGCCGTCCTTGCCGCCGCCTTGCTCGCAACGCCGGCCATGGCCCGCAACTCCATAGATTACGGCCGCAACGAGAACCGGCATTCCCCGTCCCACCGCTCCAATCGCAGCGGCGCCTGGATCGGCAATAATCTCGGGCATCACGGCGCCCACGGCCGCCAATGGGGAAGCCACGACCACTTCAGCCCGCGCGGACAGGGCGGCCATCACTGGGGCTGGTGAGCCGCCTCGGCCGTCGGGGCGGGCTTGGGGGGCTCGCCTTTCTCGGGCTCCAGCTCGGGCGGCGCGGCGGCGGCGGCTTTCGCCGGGTCCTCCAGCAACCGGCGCAACTGGGACACGGCGGCGGTCACGAGCGCGAGGCGCGGGCGGTCGGGACCGATTTCCACGGCGGCCATATTGGCGAGCACCTTTGCGAGATTGCCGGTCGGCTGGCCGTCCGTCGTGAACAGCAGGAGGTCGTCATTGGGCGAGGCGACGACCCCCTCCGCGACATGCGCGGCATAATTGGCGATCCGCGCCAGCTCCCCGGCGCAATCCAGGCCCCCGCCGAGCGGGGCCGACGCGCCGCCGAGCGGAGGAGACGCGCCAAGCGAGGGCATCGCCGAAGGCGGCGGCAGAAGCGACAGTCCCGCGATCATGTCGGCATCGGGCGCGCGCGGTTTCAGCTTCTCCCGCCGGGGCCGCGCCTCCGAAACGCCCGCCATGATCGAGGGGGCCGGGATGAGGTCGGGAGCCTCGGCGATGCGGGTGCGCGCGGGCGGCGCGCCGACGCCGCCCCGGCCATGAGCGGCGAGCCAGCGCGCGCGCAGCGTGTTCTGGAGCCCGCGCGGGGCCAGCGCCATCGGCACGACGCGCTGCGGCATCATCCGCGCCAGTCCCTCGCGCGAGGCGGGAAGCCCCGGCGTCGGACGCGCGATCATCGCCGTGCATTGCGCCGGCGCCCAGCGCTCGACGATGGCGCGGGCGGTGTGGCGCTTGTAGTCCACATAATAACGCCGCAGCAGCAGCGCGGCGACGGCGGCGCCCTCCTCCGCCGAGGCGAAGGCGACATGGCCGTCCGCGTCCGAGGCGATCTCGCCGGTCCAGCCGGCGCGCTTCACGCACCAGTAGTTGTTGAGCTTCACGCAGCGCGCCGGGTCTTTATCCTCGGCGTCGAGGGCGCGTTTGGCGGCGGCGAGCGGGCTCATCTCGAGCCATTGGGCGCTCTCGAAGCGCCAATTATCGACGGCGCGTTTCTCCGGCGCATAGGCTGGCGCGGGCGTGCGCCAGAAGAGCGAAGCGGGCGCGACGACGAGGGCCGGCGGCCTGGCGGGCGCCGCCGCCGTCAGCAGCATCACGAGCGTTTCGAAGAGCATGGGCCGCGCGCCCCCGGTTCATCCTCAGTCCGGGTCGTCGACCACGTCGCCGCGCAGAGCCGACGGCGTCACGAATTGATTGAGCCGCGCCGCGCCCTTTCGGACCTCGGCCCAATGTTCTGCGTCAAAGTCGAGAATCGCAAGCGCGGCGGTCGGATAGGACGCGCTCATATGCGCCATGTCCGCCTCGTCGCCGCTGCCGGCGAGCCAGATGGCGAGTTCGGCGAAGCCGGGGTTGTGGCCGACAGCCAGGAGCGTCTGCACCTTGTCGGGCGTCTGCCGCAGCACGTCGACCAGGTGATCGACCGTTGCGAGATAAATCGTGTTTTCGATCAGATGCGTCACATGGCCGGGGAAGGCGGCCAGCGCGAGTTCCAGCGTCTGCTTCGCGCGACGCGCATTGGAGGCGACCGCGAGATCCGGGATCATGTTGGACTCGCGCAGGAATTCGCCCGCCCGTCGGGCGTCCTCCTCGCCACGCCGCATCAGCGGGCGCTCGCGATCCCCTCCGGCGGAATGACGGTCGGCCTTGCCGTGGCGTAAAAGAAGTAAACGTCGCATGGCCTCTCTCTATCACGCGAATCGATGGGACCGCCATCCGGCCAGCCGGCTCTTTGGAAAGACTGCGACGAAACAACTCGGGGCTTTACCGCGACGCAGCAGATGTGCAAGCTCAGTGCGCCACTCCTACCCCCGCGACAGGCGGAAACATGCCGACATTCAACAGTCGAAACGCAATTTGTGGCGGCGCCCTCGCGCTGACCGGGGTCATGGCGATCGTCGCCCCTCCCCGCGCCGCAGAGAGCAGCCTCAGCCTGGACAATCTCGCTTTCACGCTGGGCGCCACGACCTATAAAATTCCGCACCTCGAGCTGAAAGGCGCGGCGGTCTCGGCGCTGGACGCGGCGGCGCTCTTTACGGGCGACGCAAAAACCGTGGAAGACCGTCTCGCCCGCTTCGCCGCGAAGAGCGTCGTGATCCCATCCCTCTCCACCGAGCGGCGGAGCGGCGACACGGTCGAGCGCGCGACCTATCGCGACCTCGTCGCGGAAGGCGTTGCGGGCGGGCGCATCGCGTCGCTGCGGGCGGCGGGCGCGGAACAGACGGTCGAGCGCCCGGCGGGCGAATTGACGCGATATGTCTGGGGCGCAAGCCACGCCAAGGGCGTCGACCTTCGCCAGTTGACGCGAGTTGCCACGGCCGTCCGCGTCGATCCGCAGGAGGCGCTCAAACCCCTTATCGAAGAGGAAAGCGTCGACTCCCTCTCGGTCACAGACAAGGACGAGCGGAGCGCGGTCAGGACCGGCCGTCTCGTCATGACCGGCGTGAAAGGCCGCGCTTTGGCGCAACCGCTGCCCCAGCTCGTGGAACGTATCGGCAAGCTCGACCCCGACAGGACGGAAGCGGATCCGACGCTGCTAAAGGATGTGATCGAGGCGCTCGCGTCTTTCGATGTCGGCTCCATCGAGGCTCTTAACGTCCTCGCAACCGGCAAGGGCGAACCCGCCGACAAGCCCTATACGATCAAGGTTGACCGGCTTGCCGCGAGCCGGATCGCCGGGGCCGGCGTAGGCGATCTGGCGGTGGAGAATTTTTCGCTCCAGTCCTCCGACGGCGGCCGCGTCGCCTTCGGACGTTTCGGCCTGCGCGACGCGAAGCTCGCCTCCCTGCTCGACGCCCCCTTTCCGCAACTGTCCCACATCGAATTGAAAGGGCTCGACGCCGATCTGCCAGACGGGCGGATGGGCGAGGCTTCGCGGATGAAGTTCAGCCTGACCGACGTCGAAGCGAATTTCGGCGAGTTCCGCGAAATCGCGCCGACCCGACTTTCGGCCCGTCTCGACCGGCTGGCGATCGACCTCGCCGCGCGCGGCGAGGCGCCGTCGACGGCTCAGTTTCTGGCGCTGGGCTATCGCCAGCTCGATCTCTCCGCCGCGCTTGCCGGCGAATGGCGCGAGAAGACGCAGGAAGCCGTTTTCGCCCCGCTGCGCATCGAGGGTCGCGACATCGGGGCGGCAACGCTGAAAGCCTCCTTCGGCAATGTGTCGGGCGCGGTGTTTTCGTCGATGGCGATCGTCTCCAAGGCGGCGGCGCTGGCGGCGTCGCTGAAATCCGTGGAGCTGACGATCGAAGGCGGCGGCCTCGTCGACCGTCTTCTGACATTGGAGGCGAAAGAGCAGAAGGGCGGCGTCGAGAAGGCGCGCGCCGAATATGCGAAAGGCGCGAACCTCGCGGTCACGGCGGCGCTCGGCGGCGGCGACAAGGCGAAGAAGATCGGCGAGGCCGTGTCGGCCTACATCATGAAGCCGCGAAAGCTGCAGCTGCGTCTTGCGTCCGACAAGGGCGTGAACGCCTTCGACGCGCTGGCGCGCAAGCCGGCGGAAATTCTGGAGAGCATGGAGGTCGAGGCTGTGGCCGAGAGGTAGCGGCGCGAGGGTCGTTCCCGACCGCCTTCATAAAATCGTGGCTCCGCGCTCCCATCAGTTCATCGTCGATCTAAATACGGCAGACCAACAGGGAGCGTGACGATGAGCTATGTGGATGGTTTCGTGATCCCCGTCCCCAACGAAAACAGGGAGGCCTACCGGCGCGCGGCGGAGACCTTCTGGGAATTTCTGAAGAGCAATGGCGCGACCAGCGTCGTCGAATGCTGGGGCGACGAAGTGCCGGACGGCAAGGTTACGGACTTCAAGCGCGCGGTGGCCGCGGAGCCCGGCGAAAATGTGGTGTTTTCCTGGGTCGTGTGGCCGTCGAAGGAAACGCGCGACGCCGCACATGCGAAAATGCGGGACGATCCGGCGATGCAGGGCATGGAGATGCCCTTCGACGGCAAGCGGATGATCTTCGGCGGCTTCACGCCCCTCTTGCAGCTCGGCCCGGAGGCCTAGCCGCCTTCGCGACCCGCCACAGCGCGCGCTCGGCCTCCATTCGAGCGCTCGCCGCAGTGGCGCGGGCGCGGGTCTGGGCGTCGCGCAGCGGCTCGATCAGAACGCCGAGCCGGGCCGAGGTCCAGGCTTTGAGCTGCGCTTCCATCAGCCCCCGGTGCATGAAGCCGAATCCGGCGCGAAACAGAGCGCTTGTTCCCGCGTCCGTGCGCCCGCCCTCGCGCTCCATGGCGAGGCGCGCGCGATGCAGCGCCACCGCGTAGCGCATCGCGCCGAACAGCAGCGAGCCCGCGTCGCCGCCCTGCGCGAAATAGGCGTCGAGCGTTTCGCCGGCGTCGCCCGTAAAGGCCGCGAGCACGACGCGATCCGAGGCGATGCTCGACGCATGGGCGACGATCGCCTCGACATCCGCCGCCTCGACCTGCTCGCGGCCATGCATGTAGAGAATGAGCTTGGAGAGTTCGGCGCGGCTCATCAGCCGGTCCTCGCCGAGCGCCGCCAGCAGCAGCGCCCGCGCCTCTGGCGTCGCGACGAGATTGGCCTCCAGCAGGCTTCGGTCGACGAGCGCGTGAATGTCCTGCTCCGTGTCGGGCAGGCATTCGATCCCGGCGCCCTGTTTCGCGCCTTCGACGAGCTTGCGCAGCGGCGCATCCTTCTTCAGCGCGCTCGGCAGTCAGAACCACCGTGCAGGCCGCGGGTGGCGCGGAGATCAGCGAGGTGACGGCGGGAATCACCGATTTCGCGCCCGTCTCGACGAGCACGGCTCGGCGCCCGCCGAACAGCGGCGTCGTATTGGCCTCGTCCAGCAGCGTCAGCGGGTCGGCGGAAACCGCGTCGCCCGAGAGTTCGACGAACTGAAAGGGATCGTGGCGGTCGTCGACGCGCCTGGCGACAATGGCGAGCGCGCGCTCGCGCACCATGCCCGCGTCCGAGCCGTGGACAAGAAACAGGAAGATGTTTTCCGGCGGAGACGCGACGAAACGCTCGGCGTCGCGGTGCAGGACGGCGACCATCAGGCTTCCTCTCTCCGCGCGTCCGGTCGCTCCGCTGGTTGAACCCAGGGGCGTAGCCGCTCTAACGAACTGCGACCGGCGCAGTCCCGCGCAACGCAAACTCCGTCGCAACGCGCGTGCGTATGATTTCGGCAATGCCCTTGGCGTCGCGGATTTCCGCGTCGCGCGCGGCGCGGACATTGGAGAAGCGGTTGGCGAAACGATCGTAGCTCGCAATGTCGAAGGCCGTGCCGTTGAGCACTTCCACATTCTGCGGGAGCGACACCAGCTTGTAGTCGGCGTCGACGATCACCGTCGCCGAGGTCGCGCGGCCGGTCACCGTATCGAGAATCGGGGTCTGCACCCGCTCGCGCAGGACGACGCTCAGCCTGTAGCGCGGCTGCACGGTGGAGCCTGTGCCGTTGAAAGCGAAGATGAGCTCGTTGCGCAGATAATGGCCGATGCGGCCGTTCACCTCGTCGACCTCGATCGCCTGAAGCTCCGAGGCGAGCGCCGAATTGTCGAAGGCGCCGTTCGCGCCGTAGAGCGGCTGGATGCAGCCGGCGAGCGGGACCGCGCCAGCGAGCGCCAACAGGCCCAATAGCGCCCTCAGGCCGGGCTTCGCCCTGTCAAACGACCACATTGACGATCCTCTTCGGCACGAGAATGAATTTCCTGAGCGGCTTGCCTTCCATGGCGCGGACGACGCCATCCTGCACCAAAGCTTCTTTGCGAATCGTTTCCTCATCCGCATCATGGGCAACGAGAATTTCCGCCCGCTTCTTGCCGTTCACCTGAACCGGCAGGCTGATCATCTCCTGCGCCACCAGAACCGGGTCGGCGACGGGCCACTCGGCTTCCGATACCAGCCCTTTATGGCCAAGATCGGTCCAGCATTCCTCCGCCACATGCGGCGTCATCGGCGCGACGAGCCGCGCCAGCGCGTCCGCCGCCTCGCGGAAGGCGAAGGCGAGATCGGCGCCGACGGGCGTCTCCGTCACCGCGTCGAGCGCCGCCGTCAGCTCATTGACGTATTCGCGGATGCGGGCGATGGCGCTGTTGAAACGCAGCCGCTCGATGTTCTCGCTCACCTGGGCGATGGTCTTGTGCGTGGCCTTGCGGATCTTCAGCGCCTCGGCCCCGATTTCTGCCGGAGCCGCCGCCCCCGCCGGCGCGGCGACGCGGCCGAGTTCGCCGGTGATGCGCCAGAGGCGCTGCACGAAGCGCCAGGCGCCCTGCGCGCCCTCGTCGGACCAGATCACGTCGCGGTCGGGCGGGCTGTCGGAGAGCACGAACAGGCGGGCCGTATCCGCGCCATAGCTCGCGACGATGTCGTCGGGGTCGACCGTGTTCTTCTTCGACTTCGACATTTTCTCGATGGCGCCGATCTGCACCTCGGCGCCGCCGTCGATCAGGAAGGCGCGGCGACGGCCGCCCTCCCCCGTCTCGATGCGGATGGCCGACGGCGAGACCCAGCCCTCGGGACCCTTATAGGTCTCATGCACGACCATGCCCTGCGTGAAGAGCCCCGCGAAGGGCTCGGGCGCGGCGGCGTGGCCTGAGTCGCGCATGGCGCGCGCGAAGAAGCGCGAATAGAGCAGATGCAAAATCGCGTGCTCGATGCCGCCGATATATTGATCGACCGGCAGCCAGCGCGCGAGCGCTTCGGGCGCGGCGGGCTGATCGGCGTTCTGCGGATCGGTGAAGCGCGCGTAATACCAGGACGAATCGACGAACGTGTCCATCGTGTCGGTCTCGCGGCGCGCCGGCTTGCCGCAGGAGGGACAGGGGACGTTCTTCCAGGTCGGATGGCGGTCGAGCGGATTGCCGGGCTGGTCGAAGCTCACATCCTCGGGCAGCCTCACCGGCAGATCCGCGTCCGGAACCGGCACGGCGCCGCAGGTCTCGCAATGGATGATCGGGATCGGGCAGCCCCAGTAGCGCTGGCGCGAGACGCCCCAGTCGCGGAGCTTGTAATTGACCTTGCGCACGCCCTGCGGCGCGTTGAACAGCGCCGTCGTCTCCAGACGGGTCGCGACATGCTCCTTGGCCTCGGGAACGGTGAAGCCGTCGAGGAAGCCGGAGTTCACGAGCTTGCCGTCGCCGTCGAAAGCCTCGCCGCTCTCGGCGATCTTCGCTTCGAGTTCGGCGGGCGCGACGTCTTCGGGACAGACCACGACCTTGAAGCCGAGCCCGTATTTGGTGGCGAAATCGAGGTCGCGCTGGTCATGCGCCGGACAGCCGAAAATGGCGCCCGTGCCATAGTCCATCAGGATGAAATTCGCGACATAGACCGGCAGAGTCCAGTTCGGGTCGAAGGGATGGACGACGCGCAGCCCCGTGTCGAAGCCCTGCTTCTCGGCCGTCTCGATCGCTTCCGCCGACGTGCCGCCGCGACGGCATTCCTCGCAGAATTCGGCGAGCGCCGGATTTGTCGCAGCCGCCGCTTTGGCCAGCGGATGATCGGCGGCGAGCGCGACGAATTTCGCGCCGAACAGCGTGTCCGGGCGCGTCGTGAAGACCTCGATCTCTTGCGTGTCGCCCAGCGGCGCGGCGAGCGCGAAGCGGGCCAGCATGCCCTCGGAGCGGCCGATCCAGTTGCGCTGCATGAGGCGCACCTTGTCCGGCCAGCGCTCGAGCGTGTCGAGCGCCTCCAGCAGCTCCGCCGAATAGCTGGTGATCCTGAAGAACCACTGCGTCAGTTCGCGCTGTTCGACGAGCGCGCCGGAGCGCCAGCCGCGTCCGTCGATGACCTGCTCATTGGCGAGCACGGTCATGTCGACCGGGTCCCAGTTCACCTTGGATTTCTTGCGGTCGACGATGCCGGCCTTCAGGAAATCGAGGAACAGCTTCTGCTGGCGGCCGTAATATTCCGGGTCGCATGTCGCGATCTCGCGCGACCAGTCGAGCGACAGGCCCAGAGTCTTCAGCTGGGCGCGCATGGCCGCGATATTGGCGTAGGTCCATTGCTTCGGATGCGCGCCGGTCTGCGCGGCGGCGTTTTCGGCCGGCAGGCCGAAGGCGTCCCAGCCCATGGGATGCAGCACGTCGAAGCCGCGCGCGCGCATGAAACGGGCGATGACGTCGCCCATGGAGTAATTGCGCACATGGCCCATGTGGAGGCGCCCCGACGGATAGGGGAACATCTCCAGCACGTAATATTTCGGAGCGGACGCCCTGGCTCCCGCCTTGAAGACCTCCTGCGCCTCCCAGATCTTCTGCCATTTCGGCTCGGATTCGGCGAAATTGTAGCGGTCGGGTCTCATAGGGGGCGTGTGTCCGGTCGGCGCGATGGGCTTGGCGCCCCTAAATGCCGGGCGGACGGGGGGATGTCAAAGGGGCGCTGACGGTCGCGACCGAGCTTTCCTTCGCGTCCTAATATGCTCGCCGCGACGCCGGACGCGCCGCCAGCCCCATGGCGACCCAGGCGACGCCCTCGAAGAGCAGGTTCACGCCGAGGAAAATCCCGAGCACATACAGGCCCGAGATCGGCCATTCGGCGAGGATGAGCGCGCCCAGCACCACGCTCAGGGCGCCGGCGACCGCGATCAGCTCCCAGCGGCCGAGATCACGCAGCCTCCAGGCGAGCAGCAGCTTCAGGCCCCCGCCGACGATCAGCAAAAACCCGATCATCGCCGAAAAGGAAACGGCCGCGAGAAAGGGAAAGCGCGCCGCCGCCAGCCCCGCGAAGAGCGTCAATGCGCCGATAACGCCCCACAGGAGGGCGCGGCCCCATGGCCGGATCTGAAAGGCGGTGAAAATCTCCCAGCCGCCCGCCACCACCATGGCCGCCGCGATATAGATGATCGCGACAAGGGTCGCCGCCAGCGCATTGAAGAGCGCGAACAGACCGCCGATGATGAAAAGCGCGCCGAGCGCGACGATCCAGCCCCATTTGCGGCGGAAGTGGGCGGCGTGCTCGATGGAAGGATGGGTCTCGAAAATCTCGGCTCTGGACATGATCCTCTCCCCGAAGCGCATTCGGGAGGCCAACGCCCGCCGTCACCGCAGGTTCCCTCCTGTTTCCCGCCCCGGCTTTTCGTAATATCTGAGCCGTCCAAACCCATTCAGAGACCGCTCTTGTCCAGCATCGACCGCCTGAACGACACCAAAGCCGCCATCGCCCGCGCCGCCGAAGATTGCGGCCGCGCTCCCGCCAGCGTCACCCTTGTCTGCGTGACCAAGACCTTCCCGGCCGAGGACGTGGTTCCGCTGCTCGACGCCGGCCATCGCATCTTCGGCGAGAACAGGGTGCAGGAGGCCGTGGGCAAATGGCCGGGGTTGCGCGCCCGCTATCCGGGGATCGAGCTGCATCTCATCGGCCCGCTGCAATCCAACAAGACGCGCGAGGCGGTCGAGACCTTCGACGTGATCCAGAGCGTTGATCGCGAGAAGATCGCCCAGACTCTCGCCGAGGAGATGACGAGACAGGGCAGGCGCCCGCGCCTCTTCATTCAGGTGAACACCGGCGCCGAGCCGCAGAAGGCCGGCGTGCTCCCGCAGGACGCCGACTCCTTCATCGCGCTGTGCCGCGAGACATACGGGCTGGAGATCGCCGGCCTGATGTGCGTGCCGCCGGTCGACGAACAGGCCTCGCCGCATTTCGCCCTGCTCGCCGACATCGCCAAACGCAACGGCCTGCACGAGCTGTCGATGGGCATGAGCTCCGATTACGAGCTCGCCATCCAGCTCGGCGCCACTTATGTGCGCGTCGGCTCGGCGATCATGGGCGCGCGGGATTATCCACAGGCGTAAGGTCAGCGCACGACGATCTCGACCCTCCTACCGAGCCTCGGCAGAAGGCGGCGCATATCCTGCGCCCGGAGCGCCACGCAGCCTGCGGTCGGTCCAAGCTCCTGCGTCGCGATATGGAAGAAGATGGCGCTGCCCCGGCCGAGCGCGCGCGGCGCGATATTGTAATCCATCACGCCGACCACGTCGTAGAGCCCGTCCTTCCGCCACATCTCCTCATGGCTCAGCCGCAGCGGCGCGCGCAGCGGACGATTGTAGAGAAAGGAGCGGGCGTCGTCGCACCAGACATCGTCCCGGCGGGTGAGCCGCCACGGCGGCCGCAGGGGCGCCGCCCGCCGCAAATAGAAAGAGGCGATCCGCCACAGGCCCGCCGGCGTCGCGCCATCGCCCTCGCGCTTGTCATGCGTGATCCCCGCGCGACCCAGCGCGCAGGGGAAGACATTGGGCCCGGCGATGAGGCGCCCTTCATGCGGCTTGCCGCCGATTCGCCGCGCGACGCGCAGCGTCGACAGACTGGTTGCACGCGAAAATCGCATGGACGAAAATCGCCTCCCTCGCTTTGTCCTTTTGTAGCAGAGATCGTCGCTCCGATGAGTCGAATATTGTTCATCGCCGCAGCCCCGCAACTGCGCGCGAGCCTTCGCGAGCAGTTCGAAGCGCTGGGCGGCTATTCGCTCCATGCGCTCGATCTCCAGAAGGTCGACGCGCTGCAGGATGTCGACCCGGACGCCGCCGCCATCATCGACGGCGATTTCTGCGACGCGGCCGCGCTGGCGCGCCAACTGCGCGCTATCGGCGTCGGAGGGAAAATTATCGTCATCGGCGCGGTGGCGGAGGACGCGGATTCGTCGCTCCCCCGTCCGTTCCGTTTCGCGGATCTTCTCGCGCAGCTCGCGACGCCGCGTCATCCTCCGCGTCGCCGATCTGCCTGCCGGGCTTACCGAAAAGGAAGCCGCGATCCTGTCGCGTCTCGCGCAGGCCGACGGCGCCGTCATTTCCAAGGCGGCGCTGCTTGCGGATGTCTGGGGCTATGGGCCGAATGTCTCCACGCGCACGCTGGAAACCCATATCCATCGGCTTCGCCAAAAGATTGAAATCGATCCGAGGCGCCCGCAAAGATTGTTGACAGAAGAGGGCGGCTACCGTCTCGCAAAATCCACGGGATAACGCGTCATTTTCTTTCTACTCGTCACAAAACCTGTCATAAGCTTGGCCGGTGACGCAGATGACACTCGACGACGAAATAGAAAATCTCAAGCGCATTCCGCTGTTCTCGGCGTTCGAGCCTGCCGCTCTGCAACTGCTCGCCTTCTCGCTGGAAACGCGGCTGTTGCGCGCCAATGAAGTGCTGTTTCGCTGTGGCGAGGAGTCGGACGGCGGCTTTGTCCTGATCCTCGGCTCGGTCGGTCTGTTGACAAATGGCGAGAAGAACGTCTCCCATGTCGTACGGCCCTGGGCGCTGATCGGTGAGATGGCGCTTGTCGCTCCGTCGCGTCGCCCTGTCACCGCCCGCGCGGTTGAGCCCTCCACCGTGCTGAAAATCACCCGGTCATTTTTTCACCAGCTTTTGGAGCAACATCCTGGGACGGCGGCTCAAGTGCACGAGTTCTTCCGCAAGCGACTCATGAATTTTGCGCGCCATGCGGCTTCCGGGCTGGCCGGCGCGTAAACGATAGCCGTTTACGTTACCCAAAAAGAGAGCGTGAATGCCCTCGACGTCGCGTGAATTCGGTTTAGATTCTGTTTACCGACGCGCAAGCGCGGCGGGGCGGTTGCGTTGCGTTCTCTTCCCCCGCCACCATCGGAGGTAGTTTTATGTACAGAAGCGTCAAACTGGCGATCTCCGCGGCGCTCCTCGGCGCCATGGCGGCGACCGCCGCGCCGACCGAGGTGCTGGCCGGTCCCATGGGCGTGGCGCCGCCGTCGGCAGTCTCCCTTTCCGCGCCGGTCGACAAGGTCTGGTACCGCCGCTGGGGCGGATATGGTTATCGCGGCGGTTATCGCCCCTATTACGGCGGCTATTATCGTCGCGGCAACCCGGGCGCCGCGGTTGCGGCGGGGGTTGGCCTCGGCCTCCTCGGAGCCGGCCTCGCGGCGGCGAACAGCAGCTATTACTATGGCGGCTATTATCCGTACTACAACTATGGCTACGGATATTACCCGGGCTATTACGGCGGCTGGTAAGCAGCCCCTGCTCCGGTCCTGCGGCGGCGCGACAAGGCGCCGCCCTTTTTTTATGCGCATTTGCACGTAAATGTCTGGCCGGCCGCTCTCTCGCCGGCCGCAGAGGCAAAGATGATCAAAGAAATTGCGACGACGCCCTATACCGATCAGACGCCCGGGCACGTCCGGGCTGCGCAAGAAAGTCCCCGTCTTCCAGCAACGGCATTATGTCGAAAATTTCGTGCAGTCGATTTTCGACTCGCTGCAGGGTTTCGCCGGGCGAGACTCTGGTCGTGGGCGGCGACGGGCGTTTCTACAATCGCGAAGCCATCCAGAAGATTCTGAAGATCGCCGCGGCGAACGGTTTCGGCCGCGCGGTCGTCGGGCGCGGCGGCGTTCTGTCGACGCCGGCGGTTTCCGCGCTCATACGGTCGCTGAAAGCCTTTGGCGGGGTCGTTCTTTCCGCAAGCCATAATCCGGGCGGCCCGGACGGCGATTTCGGCATCAAATATAATGTGGCGAATGGCGGGCCCGCGCCGGAGAAAGTCACCGACGCGATTTACGCCCGCACGCGCGACATAAAATCCTTCCGGATCGTCGAGGCGCCCGACGTCGACATCGACGCGATCGGCGTTACGCAGATTGGCGACATGCGCGTCGAGATCGTCGACAGCGTGGCGAATTACGCCGCCCTGATGCAGACGCTGTTCGATTTCGACCGCATTCGCGACGCATTCCGCACCGGCTTCACGATGAAATTCGACGCCATGTCGGCGGTGACCGGCCCCTATGCGCACGCCATCCTCGAAGACATGCTCGGCGCGGCGCCCGGAACCGTAATGAACGGAACGCCGCTGCCCGATTTCGGCGGCCATCATCCCGACCCCAATCTCGTCCACGCCAAACATCTCTATGATCTCGCCATGTCGGATCGCGGCGCCCGATATCTGCGCGGCGTCCGACGGCGACGGCGACCGCAATCTCATTATCGGGCGCGCGCGTTTCGTGACGCCCTCTGACAGTCTTGCGGTCCTCGCCGCAAACGCCCATCTCGCGCCCGGCTACAAGGACGGGATCGCCGGCATCGCCCGCTCCATGCCGACGAGCGGCGCCGCGGACCGCGTGGCGGAAAAGCTCGGGATCGGCATGTATGAAACGCCGACGGGCTGGAAATTCTTCGGCAATCTCCTCGACGCCGGACTCGTCACCATTTGCGGCGAGGAAAGCGCCGGCACCGGCTCGAACCATGTGCGCGAGAAGGACGGGCTCTGGGCGGTGCTGTTGTGGCTCGATATTCTCGCCGCGCGCAAACAGAGCGTCGACGCCATCATGCGCGAGCATTGGGCGACCTACGGCCGCAATTATTATTCGCGGCACGATTACGAGGAAGTGGACAGCGACGGCGCCAATGCGCTGATCAAATCCCTGCGCGACCGCCTGCCGACGCTGAAGGGCAAGCGCTTCGGCGCGTTGGAAGTCGCGGATGCCGACGATTTCGCCTATCACGATCCGGTGGACGGCTCGGACTCGCTCAATCAGGGCCTGCGCGTGATGTTCGCCGATGGATCGCGCGTCGTTTACAGATTGTCCGGAACCGGAACGGCGGGCGCGACGCTGCGCGTCTACATAGAGCGCTACGAACCGCACCCCGGCAAGCAATTCATCGAGACACAACAGGCGCTTTCCGATCTGATCGGCCTCTCCGGCGAGATTGCGGAAATCGAGCGCTTCACTCGACGCAAGGCGCCGAGCGTCATCACCTGAGGGTTTACGTTAAGGCTAAAGCCGGCGCGTCGACGGGACCCCATGCCCTCTCTGCCGGCGGCCGCTCAAACTGTGGTTGAAAACCACGCGCTTGCGCGCATAAAGAATTGCATGATCAGCTTTTTACGGGATATTAGGAGTCCAGCAAATTTTTCAGGAGCCCAAGAAATGCGCAGCATGATTCTCGCCTTGTCGCTCGCGACGCTGTTTGCGCCCTCGGCCTTCGCGCAGGGAACGGCCGAACAGCGGGCGGCGTGTCAGGACGACGCCTATAAATTCTGCCCCTATGACGTGCCGGACACCGAAAAGGTTGAAGCCTGCCTGCGCAGATATATCCGCTCGATCAGCGCCGCCTGCCGCGCCCAGTTCGGCAAGTAAGCGCTATCTCTTGAAAGGCCGGCGGCGGTGAGCAAACTCCGCCGCTCAGCAAGCGAATGAACGACGTTACGTCAGATACGCGCTGGATCGAGCACGAGTTGCGCGCTGCGATACTCGCTGAGTTGCACGCGCGCCCATTCGTGCCGCTCGAGGTCCCGCGCCGCATTTATCACTTCGCCTTTGAAACGAATTGCGAGCAGGCGGCCGCGGACCGCGCGGCGGTGGCGCGCCTCGCGCGCGAGAACGGCGCGGAGCCGCCGTCGCCCGACGCCAAATTCCACTATCTCATTTTGGGCGATTGGCGGCTGCGCTGGGAACAGCACACTGAATTCACGACCTACACATGGGGAACAGGCGTCGACGCGGAAGCGCCGTTCCGCCGCCCGGACCCTGTGGCCGCAGGGGAGATCGCCTTCCCGCAGCCGGGACCGCTGATCGTCGCGACTCATCTCTGCGTGATCGACGGCGAAACGCCGCTCGAGGATCTCGCGGCGCTCTTCAAGTCGCAAAGTCTATGCGTCATCGGCATCGGCAAGGAAAATGCGCACGCCATCGCCGATTTCGCGGTGGACCCGCATGGTTTCACCCGCATGGCGATACGCCTGCGCAAGGCCTCGCCCATGGAGGCGGGGCGGCTCGCCCAGCGCATGCTCGAAGTCGAGACCTATCGCACCATGGCGCTGCTCGGACTGCCCCTCGCACGCCGGGTGACGCCGGAGATTTCGGCGATGGAGGAGGAGCTTGCCGGCATCACCCACGCGATCAGCGAAGGGCAGGATTCGCAAAGCAATCAGGCGCTGCTGAAACGCCTCTCCGACATTCTCGCCGCATGTGAGGCGCTTTCGACGCGCACCGCCTTCCGCTTCGGCGCGAGCCGCGCCTATCACGCGCTGGTGAAGAACCGTCTCGAGCTGCTGCAGGAGCGGAAAGAAGGCGAGTTTCCGACGATCTCGAATTTTCTCAGCGCCCGGCTCGATCCGGCGATCGAGACCTGCAATGCGGTGGAAGCGCGGCAGACGCGCTTTTCGACGGATGTGGCGCGCACGGTCAATCTGATGCGCACCGGCGTCACGCTCGACATGGAGCGCCAGAACGGCGCGCTGCTCGACGACATGGTTCGCCGCACGCGGCTGCAAATGCGCCTCAACCGCATGGTGCAGGGCATTTCGGCGGCGGGCCTCGCCTATTATCTCGTCGGACTCTTCGCTTATGTCGCCGATGGGCTGAAAGAGGCCGGGGTCCTTCCCGCGTCGATTTCGGCAAATGTGGCGGAGGCCGTCTCCGTGCCTCTGGCCATCGCGATTTCCTGGGCCTTCATGGTGCGCGTGCGCTCGCTGTCGAAACGCGCCGCGAAGGAAGAACTGCTCGACTGATTACTCGACGTCGAGCGGCGCGACGCCCTTGGGCGCGCCATTCTCGCCGAGCGTAATCTTCTCCACGCGCGACTCGGCTTCCGCGAGGAGCTTCTCGCAGCGCTCCTGCAAAGCCTTGCCGCGCGCATAGAGCCGAACGGAGTCATCGAGCGAAACGGAGCCTTTTTCGAGCTCTCCCACGATGCGTTCGAGCTCGGCCATGGCCTTCTCGAAGGGCATGGCCGACAGTTCGGCGGCGTCTGCGTTCTCTTTCGTCATGGCGGTTTTTTATCCCAGCCGGAAACGCTTGGCTACGGCGCGGCGAGAACCGCGCTCAGCCCTTCTCGCGCATGAGCCGGCCCTTTTCGCGGCTCCAGTCGCGCTTTTTCTCGACTTCGCGCTTGTCGTGGATTTTCTTGCCGCGGCCGAGCGCGATCATGAGCTTGGCGCGGCCCTTCTCGTTGAAATAGAGCTTCAGCGGCACGATGGTCATGCCCTCGCGCTCGACCGCCTGCGAGAGCTTGGCGAGTTCGCGGCTCTTGAGCAGGAGTTTGCGCGGCCTTTTGGGCTCGTGATTGAAGCGGTTGCCCGAGAGATATTCGGGAATATTCGCGTTCACCAGCCAGGCTTCGCCATGCCGGTCGACATGGGCGTAGCTCTCGGCGATCGTCGCCTTGCCGGTGCGAAGCGACTTCACCTCGGTGCCGGTCAGGACGATGCCCGCCTCGAAAGTCTCGCCGACTTCGTAGTGATATCGCGCCTTGCGATTGTCGGCGACAACCTTGTGATTGGACTCCTGCTTAGCGGCCACGACCTGTCCTTGCGAGCGTCAGAACGCGTCGGGGCCTCAAGCCGGCAGCACGCCGGCGCGAACCATGGCTGCGCGAATACGGTCCTTGGTGGGCTGTGTCGAGGGCACGAGCGGCAGCCGCACCTCCTCACGCGCCTTGCCGAGCAGCGACAGGCCGTATTTGGCCCCCGTCACGCCGGCTTCGAGGAAGGTCGCGACCTGCAGCGGCACGAGCCTGTCCTGAACTTCGAGCGCTTTGGCGTAATCGCCCGCAAGACAGGCGTTCTGCAAATCCGCGCACTGGCGCGGCGCGATGTTGGAGACCACCGAAATGCAGCCATGCGCGCCCGCCGCCATGCAGGACAGAGCCGTCAGATCGTCGCCGGAAAGCTGGATGAAGTCCGGCCCCATCGCCTCGCGCTGAAGCGAAATACGGCCGATATTGCCGGTCGCGTCCTTGACGCCGACGATGTTCTTCAGCTCCGAAAGGCGCTTCATCGTGTCGACGCTCATGTCGACCACGGAGCGCGGCGGAATATTGTAAATAACGATCGGAATCGACACGGCGTCGTTGATCGCCTTGAAATGCAGATACATCCCTTCCTGATTGGGCTTGTTGTAATAGGGCGTGACGATCAGCAGTCCGTCGGCGCCCGCCCGCTCGGCGTGGCCGGCCAGCGCAATGGCTTCGCGCGTATTGTTGGACCCGGCGCCCGCGATGACCGGCACGCGGCCCTTGGCGGCGCGAATGGTCTCGGTCACGACGCGGCCGTGCTCTTCATGGCTCAGGGTCGGGCTCTCGCCGGTCGTCCCGACGGGCACGAGCCCATGGGTTCCCTGCGTAATCTGCCAGTCGACGAGGGCGTGGAGCGCCTCATAGTCGACCTCTCCATTGGCGAAAGGCGTGACGAGAGCGGTGATCGACCCGTGGAAAATCGGCTTTTTGCTCATAGAATCAGGAACTTTCCTACGCCTCACAGCCGCCGTATTCGCGCCCGTATCATGGAAGCGTCCTTCATAGCCGCTGGGCGCTTGAGAGAAAAGCCCCACCTGAAGGCTTGAAGGACGCTACGGCCAGCGTCGCTTTTGGTTGACGATTCGTAAACGAATGAAGCGCAGCCTCTGAATTTGAGACGAAGGCGAAACCAGGATGATGTTACCTCCCCGGCAATCCATGCGTCTGAAACTGCTCGCAACGGCGACCACGGTCGCCCTGATCACCCCTGCCTTCACGGGTTTCGGCACCGTCGGCGATGGCGAGGCCAAACGCAGCAATACGGGCTGGATGTCGCACGTGCCCTTCAGCATGGGCGCCTGGCGGGCCCGCGTCGGCGGCCTGGAAGAGACACTGCGCGGATTCGTGACCGGCGAACCGCCGAATACGGAGGCGGCGCATCCGCTGCGCTCGACGCTCTTCGACCGCGACGACGCCGCGCTCACGCCGCTGGCGCGTTACGTCCCGGCGGAAGGCTGGCCGCGCGCCAAACCCACGAGCCGCGCCGATGCGACGCAGCTCCTCGGACCGGATTTCGAGAATTTCTACCCCGCGCTCGCCGCCTTCCGCGCCGGCGATTTCAACAGCGGCGAGGAAGCGGCGTCGGCGCTACAGACCAATCTTGCCGACACGGCCGCGCGCTGGGTCGGGCTCAAGCTGCATTCGCATGAAGCCGGCTTCAAGCGCCTCACGGCCTTTCTGGAGGCGCATCCTGACTGGCCCGCCGCCGACTGGCTGCGCCGACGCGCGGAGGAGGCGCTTGTCTCCGAGCATCAGCCTGACAGGGTCGTGAAAGGCTGGTTCGCGCAGACGAAGCCGCAGACGGCTTACGGCAAATATGCGCTGGCGAAAGCGCTGTCGCGCGACGGCGAGTTCGAAAGCGCGGCTGCGCTCACGCGCGACGCCTGGCGCGAGGACGACCTGCCCCAGAGCTTCGAAACGCAATTCCTTCGCGAACTCGGCGAGTTGCTGACGCCCGCGGATCACAAATATCGCGCCGACCGTCTGCTCTATGCGGGCAAGAACGGGCCCGGCCTGCGCGCCGCCGATCTCGCCGGCAAGGATGTCGGCCTGCTGGCCCGCGCCCGCGCGGCGGCCAATAATGGCGGTAGCGGCGACAGGCTCTTCGCCGCCGTGCCCGCGTCCCTGCAGAACGATCCCGGCCTGCTCTTCTCGCGTATCCGCGCGTTCAACAACGCCAAGAAATACGCCGAGGCCGGCGCGCTGTTCCGCAAGGCGCCGACCGATCCCGCCAAGGTCATCGACGGCGACGCATGGTGGGCGGAACGCCGCCAGACGACGCGCAAGCTGCTCGACACGGGCGACGCCGACACCGCCTATCTCGTCGCGTCGCAGCACTGCGCCGAATCGACCAGCAACAAGGTCGAAGCCGAATTCCTGGCGGGCTGGATCGCGCTGCGCTTCCTCGACGATCCCTCGCGCGCGTCCCGTCATTTCGCGTCGCTGGATCAGGTCGCGGAGACGCCCCTGCAGAGGTCGCGCGCGCTCTACTGGCGCGGTCGCGCGGCGGAGGCCCTTCACTCGCCCGAAGACGACGAGAAATCGAAGGAGTTCTATCGTCAGGCGGCGACGCATTCGACGACCTTCTACGGCCAGCTTGCGAGCGCCAAGCTCGGCGCGGAAGACGGACCGATCCGCCCTGCCCCGGCGGCCGCGGAAGATCATGAACGGCATGAGGCCGTGCGCGTCGCAGAGCTGCTGCTCGCGACCGGCGACAAGGACGTCGCCGCGCCGCTCGCGCTCGACGCGGCGAAGTATATGGAGGACACCAAGCAGATCGCGGCGCTCGGCGAAGCCATCGCCAGTCAGCGCGACGCGAAGCTGTCTCTCATCTTCGGCAAGGCGGCGTCCTATCGCGGCATTCCGCTCGACGACGTCGCCTTCCCCTCCTATGGCGTGCCGAATTTCGACGCGCTTCCGAATTCGGCGCCGCGTTCGGTCGTCTACGCCATTGCGCGACAGGAAAGCGCTTTCGATCCGAAAGCGGTTTCCTCCGCCGGCGCCATGGGCCTGATGCAGATGATCGCCTCGACCGCGCGTCATACGGCCTATCAGCACGGCGTCGCCTTCGATCTGCCGCGCATGATCAATGAGCCCGCCTTCAACGCCAAGCTCGGCGCGGCGCATCTCGGCATATTGATGGGCGAATATAAGGGCGCCTATCTGCTCACCTTCGCGGCCTATAACGCCGGCGGCGGACGCGTGAAGCAGTGGATGGACGCCTATGGCGATCCGCGCAAGCCCAATGTCGATCCGATCGACTGGGTGGAGCGCATTCCCATTACCGAAACGCGCAACTACGTGCAGCGCGTGATGGAGAATTTCATCGTCTATCGCGCAAAGTTCGGCGACACCACGCCCGCGCCGCAAGTGCAGTTTGCGCGTTACGGGATGTGAGCGATCAGGTAAGCTTGACGCATTCCATCTGTTCGGGCGTCGCGGCGCGCCAGCCCAGTTCGTCCTTAATTCGCCGCCGCAGCGTATCGGCGGCTGTCGGCTCGCCATGGGTGACGAAGGTCATTCGCGGCGGCTGGGTGAAATTGCGCAACCAGCGCATGATTCCATCGGCGTCGGCATGGGCCGACAGCATGGTGAGATTTTCGACCTCGGCGCGCACCGGCACATATTCGCCGTGCATCTTTATGGTCTCGGCCCCCGCGACCATCGACGCGCCGCGCGTGCCCGCCGCCTGAAAGCCCGAGAAAAGGATCGTGTTGCGCGGGTCCGGCGCATATTTGCGCAAATGATGCAGAACGCGCCCGCCCGTCGCCATGCCGCTGGCGGAAATGATGACCTTGGGAGTCGCATCCTCGTTCAACGCTTTCGACTCATCGACGGAGTCGACGTATCGGGCGACAGCGCAGGCCCGCCGGCGCTCCTCGTCGGAAAGCTTCTGGTCGTCACTGTGCCGCAGGAATAAGTCGCTCGCCTCGGCGGCCATCGGGCTGTTGAGATAGATCGGCACATCGACGAGACGTCCTGCCGATTTCAGCCGCTCGAGATAATAGAGCAGCATTTGCGCGCGCCCGACCGCGAAAGCGGGAACAATGACCGTGCCGCCCCGCGCGATCGTGCGCTCGACAATCTTCCCCAGAGCATCCTGCGGGTCGCCTCGCTCGTGCAGGCGGTCGCCATAGGTCGAACTCGACGACGAGATAATCCGCCGCATGCACCGGGTCGGGATCGACCGTCAGCGGATCGTCGTAGCGGCCGAGATCGCCGGAAAAGACAATCCGCCTGCCCTTCCAGCTCAGCTCTATCGTCGCGGCGCCGAGGATGTGGCCGGCGCGGCGCAGCCGCGCGGTCGGGCCTTCGCGCAGGTCGTGGCTTTCGCCAAACGAAAGAGAAGCGAAGGCGCGCAGCACGCGCCTGACGTCCTGCGTATCGTAGAGCGGCAGCGCGGGATGATGTTTCGAGAAGCCACGACGATTGGCGTAGTCGGCGTCCTGTTCCTGCAGATGGGCGGCGTCAGCGAGAAGGATCTTGCAGAGTTCGCGGGTTGCTTTCGAGCAGTAGACCGGTCCGTCGAAACCATCGCGCGCCAAGGCCGGCAGATAACCGGAATGATCCAGATGGGCGTGTGTCAGCAGGACCGCAGCGATGCTTTTGGGCTTGACCGGAAAAGGCGCCCAATTGCGCAAGCGCAGGTTTTTCAATCCCTGAAACAGGCCGCAATCGACAAGAAAGCGCACGCCCCTGCTTTCGAGGAGATATCTCGACCCGGTGACGGTTCCGGCAGCGCCGAAGAAATGAAGATTCATGCCGGCGTCTCACTATCGGTCAGAACAGTAAAGCCCCCGCAGCCGCAGCGCCGAGCAGGCAAAGATCATGTAACGCCATCGCCGTGCGCGAAGGCCGTGCGGCGTCGTGCAGCAGACGCAGCGCCGCGACATTCACCGCGCCCCATCCGACGCCGATGGCGACGAGGCCGATCGTGACGCTCGCAATGGAAAACCCCGCGAACACAGCTCCTGCGCCTGCGAACATGATCGCAAGGCCGGCGCCGAGAGTCGCGAGAGGCGGGAACAAGCCCGGTCGCCATGAAGCAACGGCGGCCGGGCCATACATGGAAAACAGATGCCAGCCCATCGCGCCGCCGATGAAGGCCGGCCCCGCCGCGCAGACGGCGAGAGTCAACGGACCGTGCAACATGCCAGCCGCCATGATGAACCAGGCGAACGCGCCGGCGACGGTCGCAATGATGAAACCGCGCGAGAGGCGACCCGCTTGCGACGGCGCCGCCTCGAAAGCGATGGCGTGCGGCATTCTCACCGCGAGGCCGAGCGCACAGATGTGCAGCCCCGATGCGGCGAGCAAAGTCATCGCAGGGCTTGCCGCCAGCGTGACGACAAGCGGCGACAGCAGCGCGGCGCCCGCGCCGCCGGCAAGCACCATGAGGCTGCCCTGCGCCGACCCCTGCGCCGCGATATGACGGTAGAACAGCGCGAAGCCCTGTGCGAGTCCGAGCCAGAAGGCGCCGAGACACAGGCCGAAGAAATTGTCCTTCGTAATCGCAAAGGCGGCAAGCGCCCCGCCCGCCGCGCCGAGACTCGCGCCAAGGCCGAACGCGGCGCGCCGTCCGAAGGAATCCACCAGCATCGCCGCCGGGAAACTCGCCATCGCCGCGCCGATCAGCAGCAGCGCGAAGGGCCAGCCGATACGCTCGGCTGTCGGCGCAATCAGGCGACTCTGTTCGGGAAGCACGGTCAGAACCAGCGCCTGCGCCAGCACGGCGAGACCAAAGCCAATCGCCAGCGTCAGTCGGTTGTCGGTCATGTCGGCGCGCGTCGAGGATGCGGGACAGGCGCAATAGAGCGCGCCGAGCCGCATCCGGGATTCAGACTGAGGCGGCGCCTGATCTGTCACTTCTCGTCCTCGACGTCGTCATCCATCAGCACGCGATGCGCCGCGCCGTCGAGATCGTCGAACTGTCCGCTGCGCAGCGACCACATGAAGGCGGCGAGGGCCGCGAGGCCGAGAGCCAGGGCAAGCGGAATGAGGAACAGAAGCACGGTCATTCTGCGGCCCCCATGCTTGGCGACTGCTCCGTCGCGCTCACGAAGGCGTCGCTTTGTTCACTCGATCCGGAGATGAGTGAATGCGTCCCGCCGCCTGCGCGCAACGCATTCAGCGTCACAAGGATGGACGACCCCGACATCGCCGCGGCTGCGATCAGCGGCGTGAGCCATCCCGCCATGGCGAGCGGCACGGCGAAGACATTGTAGAAGACCGACAGGCCCAGATTCTCCCGCATCAGCCGGCGCGCCTTGCGGGCGAGATCGAGCGTCGCGGCGACAGGCGCGAGGCGTTCGCCGAGGAACACGGCGTCGGCCGCCGCCTGTGTGATCTGCGTCGCGTCGATCGGCGAGATCGACACATAGGCTGACGCCAGCGCCGGCGCGTCGTTGAGGCCGTCGCCAACCATCAGCGCCTTGCGCCCCTGCGCGCGCAGCGCGTCGAGACGCGCCACCTTCTCCGCCGGCTTCAACGCGCCGGACCATTGCGGCACATCGAGCGCGCGCGCGATCTTCTCCACGGCCTCGACGCGGTCGCCGGACAGAATTTCAATTGCGTAACCGCGCGCTTTCAATGCGGCGACGGTTTCTACCGCGTCGCTGCGCAGAGTCTGCCGTATCTGAAACAGCGCCGTCTTGTCGGCATGGCGAAAGGCGACGAGCGACACGTCGGCGTCGAGCGCGCCGAGCCGCACAGCCTCATCCTCCAGTCCGCAGAAGCGCGGCGAACCAAGCCGCGCCTCGGCGCCATCGACCATCGCCGCGACGCCCAGACCATGTTCCTCGCGCGCCGCCAGCGCGGCGCCCATTGGACGCTCCTGCGCCACCGCCCGCGCGAGCGGATGACTCGAAGCGCGCGCGAGTCGGGCGGCAAGATCGAGCGTCGACGGGTCGATCTCGCCTGCGTTCGACACGCGCGGCTCGGGCGCGGTCAGCGTGCCGGTCTTGTCGAAGACGATCACATCCGCTTCGGCCAGCCGCTCGATGGCGTCGGCGCTGTTGAGCAGCACGCCGGAGCGAAACAGCGCGCCGCTCGCGACGACCTGCACCGCCGGCACGGCGAGCGCGAGCGCGCAGGGGCAGGTGATGATGAGCACGCAGATCGCCGTGATGAGCGCGTCATGCAGGCTCGCGCCGCGCCACAGCCAGAACAGCGCCGTCGACAGCGCCGCGACATGCACCATGGGCGCATAGAGCCGCGAGACGCGATCGGCGAGACGCACATAGCGCGAGCGCGCATTGGTCGCCTTTTCCAGCAGTCGCTCGATATCGTCGAGCAGCGTCGCGCCCTTCGCCGCCGCGACGCGGATGGTGAGCGCGCCGTCGTAATTCATGCTGCCGGCATAGACCTGATCGCCCGGCGCGACGGCGCGGCGCCTGGTCTCGCCGGTGATGAGACTTTCATCCAGTTGCGACGCGCCGCTGTCGACGACGCCGTCGACGGGCAGGCGCTCGCCGGGACGCGTCAGCACGAGATCGCCGGGCGCAATTTTGGCGAGCGGGGTGAGCGTCTCGGAGCCATCCGCCGCGAGGCGGCAGGCGAGCGGCGCGCGCAACGCCGCAAGATTGGCGGCCACAGCGCGCGTCTTGCGGCGCATGGCGTGATCGAGAAAGCGGCCGAGCAGCAGAAAGGTCAGCAGCATGGTCGCGCTGTCGAAATAGGCGTGCTCGGCGTGGGTCAGCGTCTCATAGACCGACATGGCGAGCGCGAGCAGCACGCCCAGCGAGATCGGCACATCCATATTGAGACGGCCGGCGCGCAGCGCGGCGAAAGCGCTTCTGAAGAACGGCTGCCCGGCGAAAGCCGCAGCCGGCAAAGCGATCAGCGCCGATACGCCATGAAAAAGGTCGCGCGTCGACGGGATCGATGTCGCCGCCCTCCCCGCCGCCGACCCAGACGCCGACGGACAGCAGCATGATGTTCATCGCCGCGAAGCCGGCGATGGCGAGGCAACGCAACAGCCAGCGCGAGGTCTCGGTTTCCTCGCGCTCGCTCTCGGCCAGTTCGAAGGGATGGACCGTATAGCCCATGCGGCGCAGGCGCTCGAAGGCGGCTGTGAGATCGAACGACTCGTCGCGCCATTCCAGCAGCAGGCGGCGATCGGTGTAATTTACCCGCGCCTTCTCCAGTCCCCGCAGATCGGCGAGGCCATGCTCGATCTCGCCGATGCAGGCGGCGCAGGTCATGCCGTCGATCGCCGCCTCGAACCGCCGCGCGCCATCGGGCGTGGCGGTTACGAGGGACTCATAGTCGAAAGCGGCGGTCATGCGGTTGGTCCCTCCACCGGAGCTGAAGAAGCGGATCGCGCGCAGGCGCAATCATTCTTCATCTTTCAGTAGCGTTCTAATCTACATTGATGCGACTCTTGGAGCGAAAGACTTCCCGCCCGTCGCGCTCGGCCGTCAAGACGAGATCGCGCTGGCCTTTCGGGAGCTTCACTGTAGCGGCATAACGGCCCGGCGCAGTTTCGGCGAGTTTCAGCCGCACGTCTTTTGCGAGATCAGCCGGAGCCGCGAAAAGCGCGGTCATCGTCACGCCCGTCACGTCGACGCCATCCGCGTCGCGCGCGACGACTTGAATCTCGCTTTGGCCGGGGGCTGACGGGGCAAGGGTCACATCGACCTTCCAGTCGCGCGCCGCCTGCTCGCGCGCCTTGGCGATCTCGCGGTTATAGGCGACGCCACGCTCGTAAGGATGCGGAACGACTTCGCCCGAGAAGGTCCCGACCGCCTTGTAGACCATCACGCCATCGACGGCGCCGACGAGCAGAAAGAAGCCGACGATCATCGCCAGCACCTTCCAGCCGTTGAGCGGCCGGCCGCCGGCCTCGTAATCGGAGAAGCGTTCCGGTTCCCGCGTATCGTGCAGTCGATTGCTCATGATCATGCTCATCGAAAGACCTTACGGCGTGATGAAGACATCCTTCACCTCGAGAGCGGCGCCGGTCGAGGCGTCCGTCACGGTGAAGACGACGGGCGTCTGGCCCTTTGCGGCAGCCGGGCCGTGGGTCGAAAGCAGAACGCGCGCCTCGCGGGTTTGATCCGCGCCGACCTCGATCATAACCTTGCCCCTGGCGTCCGCGGGAACGCCGACGACCTCGGTCTGCGCGCCCGGAACGCCCGCAACCGACAGGCTGAAGCGGCGCACATCCGGCTTCTTGTTCGAGAAGCGGATCGTGTAGCCATTGCGCACGCCGCCGTCCTTCAGGCGCACGGCGAGCGGATTGCGGTCGTGCAGCACATTCACATGCATGTCGTCGCGCGTCGCCAGCGTCACCGACATGAAGCCGCCGATGCGCGAGGATCAGCACGGCGTAGACGATGGTGCGCGCGCGCAGCGGCTTGTAGATCGAAGCCTCGCCGCATTCGCGCCGCTTGAGATTCATCTCGGTGTCATAGCCGATGAGCCGCGTCGGGCGATGCACCTTCTCCATGATGGAGTCGCAGGCGTCGATGCACAGGCCGCATTGAATGCAGCCAAGTTGCGCGCCCTTGCGGATATCGACGCCTGTCGGACAGACTGCGATGCATTGGCCGCAATCGACGCAATCGCCGGACGGCGCGCCCGCCGCGCGCGCGGCCGTCGCCTGTTTGAGCGACATGCGCGGCTCGCCGCGATCATAACGATAGGTGACGTTCAGCGCATATTCGTCGGTCAGCGCGGCCTGAATGCGCGGCCATGGGCAGGCGTGCAGACAGACCTTTTCGCGCATCCAGCCGGCGAAAACATAAGTGGTGAAGGTGAGTATGCCGATCCAGAGATAGGCTTCGCCAACGCCGGGCTGGAGCGTGGCGAGATTATAGACGAGGGTCGGCGCGTCCGCGAAATAGAGAACCCAGACGCCGCCCGTCCACCAGGCGATGAGAATCCAGATGAAGTGCTTGGCGATCTTCTTGCGGATTTTCTCGAAGGTCCAGGGACCATTGTCGAGCCGGATGCGGTCGCGGGCGTCGCCCTCGATCCAGCGCTCCGTCGTCATGAAGAAATCGGTCCAAACCGTCTGCGGACACATATAGCCGCACCAGATGCGGCCCGCGAGCGCGTTCATCAGAAACAGCGTGAGCGCGGCGAGGATCAGCAGGCCGGTGAGGTAATAGACTTCCTGCGGCCAGATCTCGATGAAGAAGAAGTAGAAGCGGCGGTGCGGGAAATCCACGAGCACCGCCTGACTCGGCGCGTCCGGTCCGCGATGCCAGCGCACGAAAGGCAGGAAATAATAGATGGCCAGCGTCGCGAACTGAATGCCCCATTTGATGCGGCGGAAGTGTCCGTCGACCTTCTTGGGATAAATCCGGTTCGCTTCCTCGACGATCGGTTCGTCCAAAAGCGTCTGGTTGGCGTCTGCGCTGGACATTACGTTTGTTGCTCTTTCCTGCCGGTCCCTGCCCCAATCCTCCCCCGCTGGCGCGGGAGAGGGAGCAGAGCGTGGCTTTCATCGGCAAAGCCGATCTTGCGCGTCCTTACTGCCCGCCGCCGAGCGAATGGACATAGACGGCGAGCGCCTTGATCGTCGTGTCGTCGAGCTTGTCCTTCCAGGCCGGCATCACCGCGCCGCCGCCATTGACGATACGCGCGACGACGGACGGCTTGTCCGAGCCATAGAGCCAGACCTGATCGTAAAGCGCGGGCGCGCCGAGTTCGGGATTGCCCTTGCCCTCGACGCCGTGGCACGCGGCGCAATTCTCGGCATAGATCTTTTCGCCCTCGGCCGTCGGCGCGTCGGAATCGGGCGTTTCGGCATAGGTGCGGACATGATCCGCCACCATCGGAAATCTGCTCGGGCGTCAGAATGCCGTCGCGGCCGAAGGCCGGCATGGCGGAGACGCGGGTCGCCTTGTCGGCGTCCCACCGCACGCCATGCTCGATCGTCTGCCTGATGTCAGTGAGCTTGCCGCCCCAGATCCAGTCGTCGTCGTTGAGATTGGCGTAGCCCTTGGCCCCCTGCCCGCCCGCGCCATGGCACGAGGCGCAGTTGCTGGCGAAAGCGACCCTGCCGACCGTCCGCGCGGCGGCGAGGAGTTCGGGATCGGATTCGATCTTGTCGAGCGGCGCGTCCTTGATCTTGTCCAGCACCGGGCCGCGCAGCACCTGCAGATCGGCGACCTCGGACGCCACCTGCTCGCGCGAATGCCACGCGGTCACGCCCTGCGTGCCGCCGGAGAATGTCGGCCATGCGGGATAGACGATCGTATAGGCGACGCCCCAGATCACCGTCACCGCGAAGGTCCACACCCACCAGCGCGGCAGCGGCGTGTTCAGTTCCTCGATGCCGTCCCACTCATGGCCTGTCGTCGGCGTGCCGCTGACCTTGTCAATGCGGACATTGCCTTTGTCGAACGTGTCCTCAGACATCGTCTTCGTCCTCTCGGAAGGGAATGCGGGCGTCCTGCTCGAACTGCTTCTGGCGCGAGGGCCAGAAGGCGTAGACGACGACGCCCAGGAAAATAACGCCGAAGAAAATCAGCCCCCAGGAGGCCGCGAAGGCCCGCCAGCTTTCATAGGTCGACACAACTTCGGCAGTTGAAGCGTTCATGCGATCACCTGACGTTGGCCTTATCGTCGTAGAGTTTGAAGTCCACGGAAATGCCAAGGTGCTGGAGATAGACGACGAGCGCGTCCTCTTCCGTCGGGCCGGTCTTCGAGGGCGAGTCGGCGGAGACGGCGTTGGGATAGCGCGCCGCCACCTCGGCCGCGCCCGGCGCGTCCGGCGAGGACTGCGCCAGAAGATCGTCACCGGCCTTCTCGATCTGCTCGTCGGTGTAAGGCACGCCGACGACGCGCAGCAGCCTCATCTGCTGCTGAATCTGCTCGGCCTTGAGCGGCGTCTTCGCCAGGAACGGATAGCCGGGCATGATCGACGGCGGCACAACGGCGCGCGGGTCGCGCAGATGGTCGCGCTGCCAGTCGTTCGAGTATTTGCCGCCGACGCGCGCAATATCCGGCCCGGTGCGCTTCGAGCCCCACTGGAACGGGTGGTCATACATGCTCTCGGCCGCGAGAGAATAATGGCCGTAACGCTCCACCTCGTCGCGCAGGGGGCGGATCATCTGCGAATGGCAGGTGTAGCAGCCCTCGCGGAGGTAGATATTGTACCCCGCGAGCTCCAATGGCGAATAGGGACGAACGCCCTCGACCTTCTCGATCGTGTTCTTCAGATAGAAGAGCGGAATGATCTCGACAATTCCGCCGACCGACACCAGCAGCAGAATGGCGACGATCATCAGGATCGAATTGGTTTCGAGGAATTTGTGTAACCCGCCCCCGGCGGGCGTATGTTGAGAGGATTGCGACATCTTGATCCCTCCTCGTCACTCGGCAGGCATGGGCGAAACGGCGACGTCTTCCGCCGGTTCACGCGCAGGCGAGGCGAGGGTCTTGTAGATGTTGTAGACCATGATCAATGCGCCGATGACGAACAGGCCGCCGCCGACCGCGCGGATGATATATTCGGGATGCAGCGCCTCGGTGGTCTCCACGAAGGAATATTCGAGGAAGCCCTGCGGCGTGTAGGCGCGCCACATGAGGCCCTGCATGATGCCCGCCACCCACATCGAGGTGATGTAGAAGACGATGCCGATCGTCGAAATCCAGAAGTGCCAGTTGACGAGCTTCAGCGAATAGAGCTGCCGGTTGAACACCCAGGGGATGAGGCAGTAGAGCGCGCCGAAGGTCACGAAGGCGACCCAGCCGAGCCCGCCCGAATGCACATGGCCGATGCCCCAGTCGGTGTAATGGCTCAGCGCGTTCACCGTCTTCACCGACATCAGCGGACCTTCGAAGGTCGACATGCCGTAGAAGGCGACGGACACGACCAGCATGCGCAGCACGGGGTCGGTGCGCAGCTTGTCCCAGGCGCCGGAGAGCGTCATCAGACCGTTGATCATGCCGCCCCATGAGGGCATCCACAAGACGACCGAGAACACCATGCCGAGCGTCTGCGCCCAGTCGGGCAGCGCCGTATAATGGAGATGGTGCGGACCGGCCCAGATGTAGAGGAAGATCAGCGACCAGAAGTGCACGATGGAGAGCCGGTAGGAATAGATCGGCCGGCCCGTGCGCTTCGGGATGAAGTAATACATGATGCCGAGGAAGCCGGTGGTCAGGAAGAAGCCCACGGCGTTGTGGCCGTACCACCACTGGATCATCGCATCCTGCACGCCGGACCAGACGATGACCGAGTGCGGCGAGAAGATCGACACCGGAATTTCGGCGTTGTTGCCGAGCACCAGCACCGCGACCGTGACGATAAAGGACAGATAGAACCAGTTCGCCACATAGATATGCGGCTCCGTGCGGCGCGCGAGGGTGACGAGATAGACGAGCAGATAGACCACCCAGACCACGACGAGCCAGAGGATCGCGTACCATTCCGGCTCGGCATATTCATGCCCGCGCGTCACGCCGAGCAGATAGCCCGTGCCCGCGATGAGAATGAAGAAATTGTAGCCCAGCACGACGAACCATGGCGCGAGATCGCCGGCAATGCGCGCGCGGCTCGTGCGCTGCATGACGTAGAACGACGTTGCGAGCAGAGCATTGCCGCCGAAAGCAAAGATCACCGCCGAGGTGTGCAGCGGCCGAAGACGCCCGAAGTTGATCCAGGGAAGATCGAAGTTCAGAATCGGGAACGCCAGCTCCAAAGCCAGATAGAGCCCGACGATGAATCCCGCGACGCCCCAGAACAGCGACGCAATCGACGCAAATTTGATCGGGCCGTAATTATAATTGGGACGCCCGTCGATTGTCCGCGGCGGCAGTTGGGGGCCACGCGCGCGATAGCGCAGGACGATCGCCGCGACCGCGCCGATCGATCCCAGCGAGAACAGAGCGGCATGGAAGGCGAAAGCAGGCGTATAGGCCTTCGACGCGATGTAGGCGGTCGCGATGGCGAGCGCGACGAAAATGGCGCTCAGCGACTTCTCGCCGAAGGTCATGTGTTTCCCGATGAGAGGGGGGCGCTCCATGTCATTATCCTCTGGAGTTTCCGCGTGTCTTGCGCATGCGAGGGTACGCCAACGCCTTTTGAACGCTGCACAGAAGCCTTGCGCGCGGCTCTGCGTTACACCTTGCATTGTACATCGCACCAAGCGGCAAAAACTGATTTTTGTCAAATATTAGAGGTTTCAAATGAAGCTGCGCGCAATTGTCACAGATCAAATAGCGCGAGGACGGATCGCCCTAAGCGACACTTGGGTTTGCGTGCGCACAAGCATGTTTTGTTGCGAAATTGCGAAGGGCGCCGGCGCCCTTTCGCGCGATTATGTCGCAGGGAGTCTGGCGTCAGAACGACGTCTCAGCAGGGATAATAATTATGCGTTCCGAGCAGGAAGCCGAATGGTCCGTGTCGCAACTGCGCGAGCGGCCTCGCGAAGAACAGGCCGCTGCCGGAATAGGGATAGCCGTAATCGCAGGTTGGATCGGGACCGGGCGTTTCGGACGGCGTCGCATTGGTGAGGGCGGCGCGCGACGCGAAGAACTGAAGCCCGTTCACGGCCACGGGGATCCAGTTCTTCCCCACGCCGAGAACCGTCACCTGCGTATCCGCCGGCGCGATCAGGACGACCGGATAGTTTCGGCCGGGCGAAGCGCGAAGCTCGACGGGCGCCTGAAGGGTCAAAACCTCGGCGCAAGCGGCGTCCGCCAAGAGAAGGCAAAGACACGTCGAAAGGATGACATAGGACCGCATGTGAACTCCCGCCTCGCGGCGCCCGTTCGGGCATAGGCTGAAACCGGCATTTCGGGGATATCGGACCCGTGCGCCAGCGCAAATGAACAACGCGCTTTCCAGTCTAGAAGAAACACCGGGCGTTTCAAACCGGGGCGGAAATGGCCCGGGATAATGGCAGGCCGGGCCTCGACTCCTGCTTGAGCGCGCCCATATTCTAGCGACGCGGCGCGACCGCCGTTCCTGCGCACATAGGCGCCTTCATGCGACGTCTTGTTTTTTCTCTTTTCATGGCGGGAGCGACGCTCCTTCCGTTCTTTCACCAGTCCTTCGCGAAAGACGCCGGCGAAAAGCCGGCGGCCTCGGCGATCCTGGTCTCGCCAGCGGAGTTGCCGCTCGACCGCGACGGGGCCACGCTCATCACCATCCCCGCGCCGGGCCGTTATTCGATTCGGGCGAAGAGCCCGACAGGCGCGCGCATCGAGCTTGTCGACATGATCGCCGGACCGCTCGATTCGGCTGGCGCCGCCGGCCTGCGCGACGGCCGCATCGACTCGCTGCTCGACAAGGGCGTCTATAAATTACGGCTTGGCAAGGTGAAGGACGCGAAGGGCGCGGCGAGCGTCGCCGTGCTGCCATTCGCCGAGGTCGAAAAGGCCCGCCCGACGCTTGCGACTGACGCCGCCGTGGGCGGCGAACTCGGCGACCTTCAGCAGAGAAGCTATACGCTCGACGTCAAAGACGGGGGCCCGTTCCATCTGGAGGCGGTCGGGCGCGCGCTTCAGGACCTGCGTGTCTGGCAGGCGGACGGCGCGCTCGTCGATCTCGCCTTCGAGCGCACGACTGTCGAAACCAAGCCCGGCCGATTCATGAACAGACTGCGGCTCGAAGGCAATCTGGAGCCCGGCCGCTATCTCGTCACCGCCTATGGCGGCGAAGCGCTTGCCTGGACGGACGGAGCCAGCGCGCAGCCTTTCATGCTGCGTCTCGCCGAGCCTGTCTTGCTTGCGGCCGGCGTGGCCGAGGGCGTCATCGGGCCCTTCGGCGCGGCGCGCTTCGACGCGCCTGCGAGCTATGACGCGTTCCGTCTCGAACTCCCCCAGCAGGCGCCCGCGCGACTCGACGCAAGGCGCGGCGGCGCGCGCGACCTCGCCGCGATCGGGAAATCGAGCCGCGCGCCCGTGGCGACGCTGCGCCTTGCGGGGGACGGGAACACCCCGGCGCGGCTGGAGGTCACAGGCTACGAGGGCCAGAATTACACGCTGCGCGCCGTTCACCAATCGAACCGCGAGACCTTCGAGGGCGCGGGGCCGCATCTCGTATCGGTCGACGTCGCCGGCGAGGGCAGCGACGAGGCGCCCGCGACCGCTCTCCTCGCCCGGCTCGAAAGCGATGGCAAGGCGCGGGTCATTGCGTCGGACCTTCCCCGCATCGGCGCCGGCAAGGCGTGGCGCGGCAAATTCAACCTGCTCGGCTCCGTGTCGCTGCTGTTCGAGGCGACGCGCGACGGCCCCGTCGCCATCGACGCCAAAGGGCTGAAACTGCGCGCGACAATCGAGCCGGCGCTGGGATCGCTTGCGCCCCCGCGCGCGGGTCGCGACGGGATGCGCTACGATCTCGTCGCCGGCTATTACCTGCTGACGCTCGAGCCGCTCGGCGACACAGGCGGCGTCGTCGATCTGACGCTCGGCCCGCCGGGCCTGACGCCGCCCGCGCCGGCCGCCCTGCCCGCGCGCGCCACCATCGCTTTCGGCGAGCAGGCGCTCGAAAGCGGCTCTTATCTTCTTCTGACCAACACGGCTCCGCAACTCCTCACAGGCCCCCGGGTGGTCGCTTTGCCTGCAGCGCTCGATAAGGCGCCGTTGGCCCTGCGTCAGGAAGCCGGCAAGGAAATCGCGATTCCGCTGCGCCTTCCGAAAGAGGGCAAGGTCGTCGCCCGCGACGCGACAGGCGCCCTCGCGCCGCTCGCCCTCGACGGCGAGAAGATCGAAAACGATCAGCGACTCGTGACTGCGAAGATTGCCCCCGCCGAATCGGCGCGCGCGCTCGGCCTGATCTATGTCCCGCCGGCGCCCCCCGCCGCGACGGCGGCGACCGACGGCGCTGTCTCCGGCAAGGCGTTGCGCGCGACGACCGGCCGCCCCGCCTTCTTCGATCTCGCGCGCGACGAGACCAAACGCCTCGCCTTCGACGCGCCGCAGGGCGGGCTTTATCGCATCGAAACGCTCGGCCGACTGAAAACAGCCCTACGGGTCGGCGCGGCGGTGTCGCCGAATCTCGGCGAAGGCGACGCGAATGGCCCCGGCAAGAACGGGCTGGTGACGACCTATCTGCGCGCCGGCGCCTATCGCGCCGCCGTGACGGCAAAGGAGTCCGCCGGCCATGTCGGCCTCGCCGTCACGCCCGCGACATTGACGCCCACGGCGAAGATCGTCGACGCCGGCGAAGCGCATGTGACGCTCGCGCCCGGCAAGGGCGCGGCCGTGCCCATCGACATCACACGCGCCGGCGATTACCGCATCCTGCTCGCAAGTCTCTCGCAGGACTTCACCGCGAGGCTGGAGGATTCGGAGGGCTGGCCGCTCACGAAGCCCGGCGCCGTGAAGCGGCTGACCCAGCATCTGGAGCCCGGCGCGTGGCGACTGGTCGTCAGCCCGACCGATGTCGAGGCGCGCATGATTGCGCGCGTGACGCCGATTGTCGCCGAGGCGTCGCTCGAAGGCCACGGCCCGCATAGTCTGCCGTTCGAGAAGACGCAAAAACTGCAATGGCGCGAGCCGCAGGCGAAAGACGCGCCGCGCGCGCCCGACGTCTGGCGCTTCTCGCTCGCCGGCAAATCCGACGTCGAGCTGTCGATTGGCGAAGGCATGATCGGCGAGGTGCTGAAAGGCACTGGCGAGGCGGTGGGCAAAGTCGTTGGCGACCGGCCGTTCAAAAGCGAGCTTGCAGCAGGCGACTATCGTGTGGAAGCGCGCAGCCTCGCCCATGACGACCGGCTCGATTACGAAATCGCTTTGTCCTCGCCGCAATTGCAGCCGGGAGCGCCGCAACGCGTCGAGCTGCCGGCGCGGCTCGAGTTCAATCTCGCGGCGGAGAGCGTCGTCGATCTGTCGAGCTTCGGCGACAGGGAAACCATCGGCGTCCTGAAGAATGGCGCGGGCGAGGTCGTCGAAAGGCTGGAGCCGCGCGCGAATGACTGGAACGTCGCGCTTTCGCGGCGCCTTCCCGCCGGCGCCTGGCGTCTGGAGCTGGAGGCGCTCGGCCCCACGCGCAGCCCGGTGACCGAGCCGGCGCCCGACGAAGGCGCCAACGCCGAAGAAGCGTCGGATGGATCGGAGGGCGCCGACGACAGCGCGGACACGGCAGAAGAAGAGAATGAAAGCGGCGTCGAAGTCCGTCTCGCTGTCCTGAAAGAAAAGGACGGCGGCGCATTGTCGGCGCAAGGCGAAGCCACGCTTACCGGCGGCGCCGCGCAGACATACGCCCTGCCCGCCGCGCCAGCCGGTTCGCTTGCCGTCGTCTCCGCGCGTTCGGGCGGCGATGTCGCGCTTTCCATCGAGAGGCGTGACGCGGACGGCGTCTGGCGCGTGATCGGGGCCGAGCGTGGGCTTGCGCCCGTCGCCGCATGGCCCGCCCCCGGCGATAAAAGCGACTGGCGCGCAACTGTCTGGCCCGTGGGCGGCAATATCGAGCCGATTACGATTTCCGCCCGCGCCATCGAACGACGGGCGCAGCGCGCCGGAGATGTGTCATTCGACGCAATCGACATTTCGCCGCAACTCTGCGTCGCGAGGGTCGATACGCCCAACGCCGCGCTCGTCGACGTGACGGCGTCGTCGGATGTGGTCGCCGGCTCGGCGGCTGGAAAGCTGCTGCGCAAGACGCGCACCGGCGCGCTGGCGCCGCAAGCGCAGACGCTCTGGCTCCTGACCCGCAATTGCAGGACGAATGCGAAAATCGCCGCCTTCGAGTGGCTCGGCGAAGACATTGCGCTCGACATTGGCGAAGGCGAGCGCGCTTTTCTGCCGCCGCTCGGCGCGCCGCGCGGCAAGACGCGGCTCTGGCTCGCGCGCTCGACCTTCACGCAGCCCGCCATTGACGCAGGCGCCGGCATGGGCGTCGCGGAGGGCGCCGCGCTGGCGCTTGCGAGCGACGCGCCGCCGCAGATGTGGAACGCCGGCGGCCCCGCGCCGATGCGCGCCAATCTCTCGGCGATCGACGTGGATACGGGCAATACGATAAAGGGCGGCGCCAGTTTCTCGGGCCTCGTCCCGCCGATGAGCGCGCAGCTCGTCGAGATGGAAAAGTCCGACGCGCCGCTGGCGCTCGATCTCGCGGGCGGCCTCGCGGCCTTCGCCGGCAAGAGCGCGATCTTCGGAGACGGCGCGGCCGTGTCGCGCACGCTCCACGGCGCCGACGCGCGCGTGCTGCTGGTGAATACGACGACGACGCCGCTGCCGGCGCGCATCGCTTGCACGACCGACCCGCGCCTCGCGCTCGACAGCAAGACGGCGCTGAAACGCTTCTTCGGCGCCGCCGGCCAGCTTTCGCTGCCGCTCGTCGCGGAGAAAAACGACCGCCTCATCGTCATCGGCGCCGACGCCACTGTCGTCTCGACCAGCGGCCGCATCCAGCGCGGGCGCGACCTCACGCTCGACGGCGCAGGCGAGCTGATCCTCGATTACAGGCCGGGTCTGGTCGCGGCCTGGATCGAGCGCGGCGGCGCAGCGCCCTGGCCGGAACCCTCGGCCCGCGCGCTGACCCTGCCCCAGCGCGTGACGCTGGAAGGCCCTGCCGCGCGCTTTGCAATCAAACGCGACGCGCCCGTCATGCTTTCGGCGTCGAGCGGCGCTCCGGCGCTGGTTTCCTTCACGCAAAACGGCAGGCGCGAGACCTTCGCCTTCCCCGCGGGCGTGGAGTTCCGTCACTACATGCCGCCGGGAGAGGCGACGCTCGATCTTTACGCCCCGCATGACGGCGCCTTGTCCGGCGCGCTCGACGTATCCGCGCAGCCGGTGATCGAGGCGCATGAGGGCGTCAACGACGCCATCGCCGTCTCGCCCGGCGCCAGCGCGCTCTTCTCTTTCGAAGCGAAGCGCGACGGGGACATCGGCATTGGCCTGCGCAGCGAGCCGGACCGCGTCGCCGCCCGCCTCTTCGATGCGAGCGGCAAGACGCTCGGCGAGGGCGTCGGCCAGGTCGTGAAGCTTGCCCCCGGCCGCTATTTCCTCGAAGCGCGCGTGCCCCTGGACGCGACCGCGACGACGATACGCGCGGCGATCGTCGGACTGTCGCCCCCGCCCGCCGCGCCGCCCGAGGAGATCGTCGCCGAGCTGCTCGACAAGGCGGGATTGAAGAAGAGCAAATGATGGAAGGCTGTCACTACGGCTCTGGCTTGCTTCGTCGGCTGCGCCTCCTCGCAATGACGAACAGCGGTCATAACGAGCGAAGCGAAGCAATCCGGAGCCGCAATGACCGGCCAGCGGTACGAACAGGAATGAAAGTTGCTGCGATGAAAAAGACTCTGCTTCTTTGCCTGTGCGCGGCCTTTTCCTTTGCGGCGCCGCTGCGCGCCGAGACGCCGCCGCAATTCGACCGCGTGCAGCGCGCGGATGGCGCACGGATGACGCCGGACCGTTTCCTGCGCGCCTATGACCCGCTGACGATCTTCTTCCCCGGCGACGTCGGCCCGAAAGCCGGCGGCCCGGAGGACGCGCCGTCCAAATATGTCGCCGTCACGCCGCAGCCGGCGGGCGAGTGGCGCTGGATCGGGCCGCGCGCGCTGCAGTTCCGTCCGGCCGAACCCTGGAAGCCCCTCGCCAGCATCACGGTGAAGAGCGGCGCCGATGAACGAAAGCTCGTCGCGCTGCTGCCGACGCCCTCGTCCACCAATCCCGCCGCAGACGCGGAGCCCGCGCAGGAACTGACGCAGATCGCTTTGACTTTCGCGCAGCCGGTCGATCTCTCAGCGCTGTCGCGACTGATTACTGTGGAGCTGCGTCCGGCGCCGGGAATTTCGCCGCAGGGCGGACAGGTTCTCGGCCCCTCGGCTTATGACATTCGCGCGCTCGAACGCAGCGCGCCGGGCGACGAACAGACCTATGTCCTGCGCCTGCGCGACAGTATCGACGACGGCCGCGTCGCCATTGTGCGCCTCAAACTCTCCGACGAGCCCGGTCTCGACGACGAGACATACGAGCTGCGCGTCCGCACCGCTCTGCCCTTCGCCGTAACCGAAGTGAATTGCGGACGCGGCTGGGACGACAGCCACCTCGGCGGCGTGCTGCGCTGCGCCGCGAACGGCTATGCGCCAGCGCCGGAAAGCGGCGAGGAGGAAGGCGGCGACGCCGCGTCCACCTATGCGCCGGCAAGCAAGCGACGCCTCACGCTCAATTTCAACGCCGAACCCGGAACCCCTGACATTTTGCGCGCGCGCGAAGCGCTGCGCGTCACGCCGCCCGTCGACGATCTCGCCGTCGAGGCCGATGGAACGCGCCTGCGCGTTACCGGCAAGTTCCTCTCCGACAAGTCTTACGAACTCTCCATCGCGCCGGGCGCGCTGAAAGACAAGCGCGGACGCGCGCTCGCGAGCGCCTTCTCGCAACGCTTCGCCTTCACCAGGGACGTTCCCGCCATTCAATGGGACGCGGGCTACGGACTCGTCGAACGTTTCGGCGCCCAGCTCCTGCCGCTGCGCGGGCGCGGCTATGATCGCGCCGACATTCGCATCCACGCCATCGATCCGCTGGCGCGCGACTTCTGGCCCTTCCCGGAACATGGCGTCGAAACCAGCGACGCGGAGGCGCCGCCGCTTCCCGGCAATGAACCCGCGCGCTGGGCGGAGAGCGGCAATATCGAAGCCGAGGCCATCAAGGCGCGGTTGAAGACGCTCGGCTCGCCCGCGATCTCCCGCCTCGTCGATCTGCCGATCAAGCGTAATGGCATCGACGCCAAATTCGGCGTCGATCTGAAAGACGACTTCGCGCGCATCGCCGGCCGCGAGCAGCCCGGAACCTATCTCGTCGGCCTGCGCGCCGTCGATTCAGACACGCGCAAATGGCTGCGCGTTCAGGTGACGGACCTGTCGCTCTCGGCGATCGAGGAGCCGACGCGCGTGCGCTTCGCGGTCACCTCGCTTGCGACGGCGCAGCCGGTGAGCGGCGCGCAGATCCGCGTCGAGGGCGTCAAGGACGAGAAATTCATCACCCTCGCCAATGGAACGACGGACAGCGACGGCTTCTTTTCCTGGACGCCGGGCAAGCGCGGCGACGGCGAATTGCGGCGCGTGGTGGTGAGCAAGGGATTGGACACGCTCGTCATCGACCCCGACAGCGCGCCCTCTGAATATTCGAAGGAACTCTGGTCGAAGCCTGAATCCGCCTGGCTGTCATGGACTGGAGAAGCCGATACGCCGCGCGCGGAAAAGGCGCGCACGCTCTGCCATGTCTTCTCCGAGCGACCGATCTACCGCCCGGAGGAGCCGGTTCATCTCAAGGGCTACGTGCGCAGCTACAGGGGCGGCGCGCTCAGCCTCACGAAGACCGGCGGCGCGATCGTCGTTACAGGCCCGAACAATCAGGAATGGCGCATTCCGGTGAAGCTCGACGCGAGCGGCTCCTTCTATCACAAATTCGACGCCCAGACGCCCGCGACCGGGGATTACTCGGTGAAATTCGAGCCCGACGCGCCGAAAGCCAAAAAGACCGAGAAGGCCGAGGACGCGGAGGCGAGCGACGACGAAACGACCGACGCCGCACAGGAGACGTCCTGCGGTCAGTTCACCTTCAAGAAGGAAGCCTATCGCCTGCCGACCTTCGAGGTCGTGCTGAACGCGCCGCAGACGGTCGCGCTCGACGCAACCTTCGATGTCGATCTTCTGGCGCGCTATTTCGCTGGCGGGCTCGCGGCGGATCGGCCGGTGAAATGGCGGGCGGCGCAGTTTCCGCATATTTTCACGCCGCCCAATCGCGAGGGCTTCCTGTTCTCGACCGACGCGCGCTTCTCCGGCGACGGCAAGTTCAAATCCACCGCCGTGCTGGAGCGTGACGCGCGCACCGACGCCGGCGGCGCCGCGCGCATGACCTTCGACACGACGATCGAACCCACGGCCCAGCCGCGCCGCTATTCCATCGAAGCCACCGTCACCGGCGACGACGGGATCGACGTGCGCAATGTGCAGAATGTCATCGCCCTGCCGCCCTTCGTGCTCGGCGTGAAGACGCCGCGCTATGTGGAACGGCCCGGCGTCGTGACGCCCGAGATCGTCGCCGTCGACGGCAAGGGCGAGACCATCGCGGGCCTCGACATGACGCTGCGCCTCATCAAGCGCAACTGGATTTCGACGCTTCAGGCGAGCGACTTCGCGCAGGGCGCGGCGAAATATGTCACGCAGGTGCAGGACGAGACAGTCCTCGAACGCAAGGTGACGAGCGCGAAGGAGGCGCAGAAGATCGAGCTCGAGGCGAAAAGCGCCGGCGTCTATCTGGTGCAGCTCGAAGCCTATGACCGATTGAAGCGCCGCCAGCAGGTGAGCGTCGACTTTTTCGTCGGCGGCGACACGCCCGTGACCTTCGCGCGGCCGCCGGCGTCTTCTGCGACCATCACCGCCGACAAGGAAAAATATGCGCCCGGCGAAACGGCGACGCTCGTCATCCAGTCGCCCTTCCAGAACGCGCGCGCGCTCGCCATCGTCGAACAGCCGAATGGCCTCTATGATTACAGCTTCGTCGACATCGCCAATGGCTTCGGCCGCTTTCCGCTCACGGTGAAGAAGGAGCAGACGCCGAAACTTGCCGTTCACTTCCTCATCATGCGCGGGCGGCTGAAAGACAGCACGCCGCAGCCTTCCGCCAATTTCGATCAGGGCAAGCCCGTCACCATCGCCGCGACCAAATGGATCGAGGTGACGCCGGTCAAGAACATCGTCAACGTCAAGATCGAGAACCCGCTGAAGGCGCGGCCCGCGCAGGAGGTCGAGGTCGCCCTGCGTCTCACCGACGACGCCGGCAAGCCGATTGCAGGAGATGCGACGTTCTGGCTCGTCGATCAGGCGGTGCTCTCGCTCGCCAAGGAGCGCCCGCTCGATCCGCTGCCGGATTTCATCGTCGCGCGCGAAACGAAGATGGCGGCGCGCGACACGCGCAACATGGCTTTCGGCGTCATTCCGCTGGAAGAGATTGCCGGCGGCGACGGCGACCTTCAGGAATGGGGCGCCGAAAACAACATCTCCGTGCGCAAGAATTTCACGCCCGTGCCGATCTATCTGCCGAGCGTGAAGATCGGCGACAATGGCGTCGCCAGGATCAAATTCACGCTGCCGGATACGCTGACCGTCTTCAAGCTGCGCGCCAAGGCGGTGAGCGGGCCGGATCGTTTCGGCGCGGCCGGGAGCGAAATGCTCATCCGTCAGGAGCTGGTCGCGCAGCCCGCTTTGCCGCGCTTCATCCGCCCCGGCGACGCGTTCGACATCGGACTCGTCGCGCGCATCGTCGAAGGCCCCGGCGGCGCCGGCAAGGCGGCCATTACGGCGCCGGCGCTGAAACTCGCCGGCGAAACGAGCCGCAAGATCGAATGGGCGCAGAACCGGCCGGTGCGCGTCGATCTGCGCGCCGAGGCGCCAGCGTCGCTGCAGGACATCGCTCAGCTCAACTTCCGTATCGAGCGCGACGCCGATCATGCGCGCGACGCCGTCGAGATCGACCTGCCGGTAAAGCCCGATCGCGCGCCGACGAAGCGCTACGAAGTCGTCGAGATCGCGCCCGGCGCAGACGACGACGCTCGCCCCGACCGGGCGAAGCGGCGCGTCCGAAAACCTTCTCTCGTGAGATTGTCGTCGCGGCCGATCCCGCGCTCGTCAAGCTCGTCGCCGGTCTGACGATGCTCGTGGATTATCCTTATGGCTGCACCGAACAGAAATTGGCGCTGGCGCGCGCCGGCCTGTCGCTGAAAGGCTTTTCGCCGATCCTCTCGGCGGCGGGACTTCAGGATCGCGTGTCGACGAGCGTGCGCAGCGCCGCGCAGCAGATCGAACAATCCGTCGACAGCGACGGGCTCGTGGCCTTCTGGCCGCGCGCGCGCGGAAATGTTCTGCTCACCGCCTGGTCCTATGATTTCCTCGCGCGCGCCGAACGCGCCGGCGAGCCTGTCGACAAGACGCTGCTCGACCGGCTGGGCAATATTCTGAAACTCTCTTTGCGCTCGGATTATTCGCGCCTGCTCGGCGGCGAGGAAATGCGCGAGCGCGCGGCGGCGCTGGCCGCCCTCGCGGAAGGCGGCAAGCTCGACGACTCCTATGTCGCCGAGCTCTCCCGCCGCGCCGATTTCCTGCCCAATGAAAGCGTCGCCGAATTGGCGGCGGCGGCCGCGCGTCTGCCGAACGTCGACCAGCGCATTCTCGCCTCGCTGATGGAGACGATGTGGGGCCGGGTGAAATTCGCGAACCGTAAAGGCGCTCAGGTCTATGCGGGACAGGCGGGAGAGCGCGCGTCGGACCTCGTGCTCCCTTCCGAAACGCGCAGCCTCGCAGAGATGCTGCGCGCCGCCGCGCTCGCCGCGCCATCCGACCCGCGCGCGCCAGTGCTGCGCGACGCGCTGCTGCGCCTTGGCGAAGGCGACGGCTGGGGCACGACCAACGCCAACGCCAGCGCCATCGAGGCGCTGGCCGAAGGCTGGCGCCGGCCCGTCACGCCGATCGCCCTGTCCTTCGCGCAGGGAGGCGCCCCACAGGCGGCCACGATCGACGCCAATAATCCTGTCGCGCGTCATGTCACGGACAGCGATGCGCCGCTCACCATCGCCAACACATCCAACGCGCCGCTCGTCGCGCTGGTCGAGACGAGCTACATGCCCGCCGAGCCCGGCGCGCAGGCGCAGGCGGCGAGCGAGGGCTTCGTCGTCACGCGCCAAAGCTGGCGCGTGAAAGGCGGCCAGGCGCCGGAAAAGCTCGAAGCGGCGAATGGCGTCATTCACGTGACGCAGGGCGACGTGATCGAAGAGACGGCGGAAGTCGTGAATCCCGAAGACCGCACCTATGTCGCGATCTCGCTGCCGCTTGCGGCAGGCTATGAGCCGTTGAATCCGAACATCGCCACGGCGCCGGCCGAAGCGCAGCCATCCAGCGCGCCGACGCTTGCGCCGACATGGGTGTCCTATGGCGACGACCGCGTGCTCTACGCCTATGACTCGCTGCCGAAGGGCAATTACCGCTTCGCCTTCCGTCTCAAGGCGCAGACCGCGGGCGCCTATACGCAGCCGCCCGCGCTCGTGGAGACGATGTACAAGAAAGGCCTGCGCGGCGTGAGCGCGGGGGCGCGTGTGGAGATCGCGAAGCAGCCATGAGCCGCAAGCCGCTTCTCGCCGCACTTGCCGTCCTCGCGGCGGCAGTTGGCGGCGGGGCCATGATCGCGCAGGAGGCGCGGAACGGCGCCGATCTCGTCGCCCCGCCGGCGACGCAGATCGTATACGACCGGCATGGCGCCTTTCTGACCCAGATCGGCCATGTCACGCACAACGCGCGGGGCGAGAAGAACGTCGACTACGGCTATTGGCCGCTCGCGCAGATTCCCGAACGCGTCGCGCGCGCGACGCTCATTCTGGAGGACCGCCGCTTCGACGCGCATCCCGGCGTCGATCCCCGCGCCGTGCTGCGCGCTCTATGGAACAATCTCGCGCAGGACCGGCGGCTGGAGGGCGCCTCGACCATCGCCATGCAGGTCGCGCGCATGCAGGCGCCCGCGCCGCGCAGCTTTCTCAACAAGCTCAAGGAGGCGGCGACCGGCATCGCCATCGTCGCGCGCAACGGGCGCGAGGCGACGCTCGCTCATTATCTGCGCCTCGCCCCTTATGGGCTCGGCAGCCATGGGATCGCGCATGCGGCGCGCTTCTATTTCGACAGGCCTGTCGACGATCTCTCCTGGGCTCAGGTCGCTTTGCTCGCCGCTATCCCGCAATCGCCGGGGCGCATGAACATCACGCGCGCGAGCGGCCTGCGGCTCGCGGTGGAACGCGCGCGCTACGCCATTGCCCGACTGGAACAGGAGGGCGCGCTCGACGCCGCGCAGGCGGAGATGGCGCGGCGCGAGCTTGAAGGCATGCGGCCCTTCGAGGCGAAGCGCCGGCCCGAGGCGCTGCATCTGGCCCTGCGCTACGAGCGTCTCGCGCGCGAGGGCCGCGTGCGCGCGGCGTCGGCCTACGATCCGCGCATCCATGCGACCATCGATCTCGCCGTCGAGCGCGAGACGACGCTGCTTGCGCGGCGCTATCTGTCCATCTTCCGCAACGCCGGCGCGCGACAGATCGCGGTGATGGTCGCCGAGCGCGGCTCGAACGCCGTCATCGCCGACGTCGGCTCCGCCGATTACGACGACCCCCGCGCAGGCTCCTTCGATTTCACACGCGTCATGCGCTCGCCGGGCTCCACCCTCAAGCCCTTCATCTATGCGCTTGCGCTGGAGCGCGGCGCGCTGAAGCCGACCGATCTTCTGGACGACATTCCCGAAGGCGCGTCAGGGCGTGGCCAATGCCGACGGGCTTTACCTTGGCCCGATGACGCCGCGACAGGCGCTCGCAAATTCCCGCAACGTGCCGGCGACGAATCTTCTGCGCCGCGTCGGACTCGAGGCGAACTTCGATTTTCTGCATGAGCTCGGCCTGCACAATCTCGACGCGCCGGCAGAAAGCTTCGGCGTTTCCATGGCCATCGGCGCCTTGCCGACGCGGCTCGAAGATCTCATGCGCGCCTATGCGGCGCTCGCGGATGACGGCGTGATGAGCGCGCTTTCCTTCGCTTTGGATGAACACAAGCCGGCGCCGCGTCGGGTCATGTCCATCGATACGGCGCGGCTCGTCACGTCCTTTCTCTCCGATCCGCAGGCGCGCCTGCCGTCCTTCCCGCGCTACGGGCCGCTGGAATATCCTTTCGCGGTCGCCGTGAAAACCGGCACGTCGCAGAATTACCGCGACGCCTGGACGCTGGCGTATTCGCATAAATATATCGTCGGCGTTTGGCTCGGGCGCGGCGACGCCAGCGGCATGCGCGCGCTCGCCGGCGCCAATTCGGCGGCGCGCCTCGCCCATGCGGTGATGACGCGTCTGCATGGCGCGCGCCCCGGCGAGATGATGACCGAAACCTTTGCGCCGCCCCCCGGCCGCGTCGCCGTTGATCTTTGCCGCGCCGACGCCAGTCCTGCCTGTGCGCAGACCTTGCGCGAATGGGTAAAGCCGGAAGAGATCGCTGTCGCTCCGGCGACGACTGCCGGTCATCTGGACGATGCGGCGAATGAGTCAGCGGCGCTGGTGATCGCAACGCCGGAGCACAACACGCATGTGTGGCGCAACCCCGAGCAGCCGGCTGCGCTGAACAGGCTCGCGTTGAAACTCGCAAGCGCGACGCAGGACGCGCAGATCGTCTGGATTGTGGATGGCGCGCCCTTCGCGGTGGCGCAGGCGGACGAGACGGTGTTTTGGCCCATGACTCCCGGCGCGCATCGCATTCAGGCGAGGCTGGCGCTGGCGCCGGTGACGTCGCGGCCCGTCCGGGTAATGGTGGAGTAACAAGTTACGGCCCGCCCTCCGAGGAGGAGCGGGCCGTTTGCGGTTGTCACTGGATCGCGAATTAACGCTTTCCTCGAACCGCAATTTCATAATCCGATGAACGGAGAGCTGTTCCAGGCTTCTGCGGAAGATTATTTTTTCGCCTTACTGCGGATGCTCGGTTCCGGCCGAATGTCCGTTCTTGAGCTTGCTCTCGATCCCGGGCACGACGTCGCCCTTGACGGCCAGTTTGCCCCTGAAGTCCCGTACCGCGATAGAAAGCGTGTCGGTAATGACGCCGTTGACATGCGCCATCCAGACCTTCGCGTGGTTGACTTCCTCCTCGGCGTGCCGCGCACGCGCTTCGCAGTGCGTCGCGCGTTCTTCCGAGGCTGAAAGCCGTGTCCGAAGTTCTCGCGCAACCTCTTCGGCCGCGACGGCGCGCTCGCGATAGGAGACGCTTTCGCCGCCACGCTCGCCAGCTCCTCGCGCGCTTCCTTGACCACTTTCAGGGCGTAGGACTCGAGGGCGGCCGCGCGCTGTTCCATGACACGCAAGGCTTCAGCGGCCTTTCTGACGAGATCCAGCGCGGCGTCGGGACTGGGCCATGAGTTCTGCAAAGCATCCTCTTTCCTGTCCTGAACAACGACGCTCAACTTATTGTGAAGCTCCTTGGCGCTGATCAGCGTCGCATAAGCCTTTCGCTCGGCCTCCTGCAAACCGCTTTTCGTCGCGATGGCCCGCTTGGGCGGCGCCTCTTCCGCGACTTTGGCGACCGACCGTATGAGCGCAGCGCCTCCCGGTTCGTCATCTCGCGACGCGCGCGCCAGAAGCTGCGAGAGCCAGTTGGCGTCATCAACGCCATTGCCTCGGGACGCCTCAGCCGCTTCCCGACCTTGCGCGGCGAGATCATTTGTCCGGGTTTTCTGGCTCACGACGCCTCCTGACGTTCGCTGTCGAACAAATTTGCGTCAATAATTAACAAGTATTTTTCGCTACTTAACAAAAGTTTACTGCCAAGTTCAAAACCCTGCAGTACGTCGTTCAGAAATTCAACGTCGGAGCGGACGCTCAAATAGAGCCAGTCTGGCTGAAGCTCTCAGCGCGACGTGTCGATGAAGCGCCTGTCCGCGCCTTCCAGCGCGACCGCCGTCAGCACGCCGCTCTTGAAGGCGAGCGTGTCGAGGTTGATGCGGTTATCGAGGCTCTCGACCTTTTTGTGCGGCGTATGGCCATGCACCACCACCTTGCCGAAATCGCCCCTGTATTCGAGGAACTCATAGCGAATCCACATGAGATCCCCGGGGTCCTGCCGATCCAGAGGCACATGCGGCCGCACGCCCGCATGGCAGAAAAAGTAATCGCCGAATTGCGCGCTGAATTTCGTCTCTTCGAGAAAGCGGCGATGCGCCTGCGGGAGTCGCGAGAGCAGAGCCGCGTGCACAGCGGGCGCCCCTCCCCGGTGCATCTCCCTGCCCGGATCGACGCCATAGGAGGCCAGCGTCGTCAGGCCGCCGAACATCGCCCACTGGTTCAGCATGGGCGGGTCATCGAGAAAGCGCAGCATCGCGTCTTCATGATTGCCACGCAGCGCGATGAAAGGCGTCGGGAAATCCTCCTTCGCCAGGCGCTCCAGCACACCGCAGGAATTGAGACCGCGATCGACATAGTCCCCGAGGAACACGGTCATCGTCTTGGGAGCAGGCCGCCGCGAGAGGTCCGCGGCGATCTTCTCCGCAAGCGCGTCCAGCAGATCCGCGCGGCCGTGAATGTCGCCGATGGCGTAGAGTTGGGTTCCCTCGGGCGTCGTCGCTTTCAACCTTTGGTTCCGATCTGGCTAGGCGGGCAATCTTCATTTAACGTGTCCCACAGGCGGCGGCGAGCGGCGCCAAGGGGAAAGAAAGCAGAGCTGGCGCCATTTGCGCCGCAAGCTGTGGTCCTTCCCTCCGGCTGCTCCGCTACCGACAATGCCGCCACAGGGGGAATCTCGCGCGCCGAGGGGAAAATGTTGAATATTGGAGCAATTTTGCGCCGCCGCATAAGCGTCGGCGTTTTTGCGCTTGTCGGCGCGGCTATGGCGGCGCTTGCGCCTGCGGCGGCGGAGACGCCCGACGAGACATACAAGGCGCTCGGCCTCTCCAAATCGGCAACGCCCAAGGAGCTCTATGAGGCGCTGACGAAGCGCTACCATGACGAAGCGCAAGGCGCCGGGAAGGGATCGCTCTCCAAATACTGGGAGCCCATTCCGATCTCCAAATATCTGAACCCCCAAAGCTTCTATAAGCCCCCACAGACCGTCGACGTCGACGCGACGCGCGCGCAATGCGTGGAGTGCCACCAGCAGGCGACCCCCGGCTGGGCGCATAGCTGGCAGAAAAGCGTCCACGGCAATCTGGACGAGATCCGCAAGCTGCCCGACAGCGACTCCCGCGCCTATAAGAAAGAGATGATCAAGGAGGTCGAGACGAACCTCCAGTCCATGGGCAGGCTGAAGGCCGGCGAGGGCCTGAAGGAAGTCGGCTGTATCGACTGCCATGTCGGCGTCGGCGCCGAGCATGGCCAACACAAGGCCGATCTGAAAATGCCGGACGCCGCCGCCTGCGGACAGTGCCATGTGCAGCAATTCGCCGAGCGCGAGTCGGAGCGCGACACCTTCACCTGGCCGCAGGACCAGTGGAAGCCGGGCCATCCCTCGCACGCGCTCTCCTACAAAGCCAATGTGGAGAACGCCATCTGGGCCGCGATGGAGCAGCGCGAAGTGGCGGAAGGCTGCACCTTCTGTCACACGCCGCAGACGACCTGCAACAGCTGCCACACGCGCCATGAATTCTCCGCGGTCGAAGCCCGCAAGCCGCAGGCCTGCGCGCAATGCCACAACGGCGTCGACCACAATGAATTCGAGGGCTACATGCTCTCCAAGCATGGCACGGTCTATCAGACGCGCGGCGATCAGTGGGACTGGAACGCCCGCCTCGCGGACGCGCTCGACAAGGGCAATATGAACGCCCCGACCTGCCAGTTCTGCCACATGGAGTATCAGGGCCAGTTCACGCACAATATGGTGCGCAAGTCGCGCTGGGCCTTCATGCCCATGCCGAAGATCGCCGAGAATCTGAACCACCCCTGGTTCACGCAGCGCAAGGAGTCCTGGGTTTCGACCTGCTCCAACTGTCATTCCGACAGCTTCGCGCGCGCCTATCTCGACGGCATGGACAAGGGCGTGATCTCCGGCCTCGACATCACCGAGAAATCGCGCAGCGTGCTGGTGAAACTCTTCAACGACAAGCTGCTGCCGGGCCAGACGACGAACCGTCCCGCCCCGCCCGCGCCGGAGAAGGACGACGCCGGCGGCTTCTTCCAGCTGTTCTGGCAGAAGGGCAACAACCCTTCGGCGGTGGAATATGAGTTCGCCGAAATGTGGGAGCACCACCAGATCAAGCACTACAAGGCGCTCGCGCATATGAACCCCGGCGGCTACACCTATTCCGAAGGCTGGTCGCAGCTCATCAAGAGCGCCGCGCGCATCAACGACGAGGACACGCGCCTGCGCGAAGCCGCCGCTATCCGGTCCGAGCTGAAGCGCATCTCGGGCGAGAAGCACGGCGATCTCGAGCTGGATACGCCCGCGCGACGCGCCTGGGCGGCCGGTCTCGGCGCGCTCTCGGTGTTGATCGGCGCCGGGCTGCTGCTGCGGCGCGACCGGAAGAAGGCGTAAGCGAGCGCGGCAATCGACAGCCCGTCATTGCGAGCGTAGCGAAGCAGTCCAGAGCCGTGATGAGTCTCTGGATTGCTTCGTCGCTGCGCTCCTCGCAATAACGGTGCGGAGGAAACGCACTCATGAAACGCATCATCGGCGTCGCTCTGGTTGCGGGCGGTATAGGCCTCCTCGGCTGGGCGGGCTATTCGGCGCTCCGGCCTGTCTCTCACTATGCGTTGACGCTCGCGGACGCGCCCGCCGACGCCGTGCAGGAAATTGCAAGCCTCACGCTTCCACCCCACAGCTTGCAGCGCGTCGAAATCACCAGCCCCGACGAACGCCGCCCCATCGCCTCGGGTCTCGTCCTGCAGGACGGCGAGCGGCTCACGCCTTTGGTCTGGCGCAATGAAGTGACCGAGTCGATCCTGTTCGCAGAGCTTGCCGCCACCGACAGCGCGAAGGTTCTCGCCGCCATCCGCGAGCATGTGCCGGACGGCGCGGTCGTGCTGGCCTGGTGGGATCTCTCGCGCGCAATCCGCATCGCCGCGAAGAAGGACGCGCCGCTCGACGATCCGCAGGCGCGCGGTCTGCAAATCCCGCCCACATGGACCGAAGCGCGGGAGGCGGAAAGCCGTCGCTGGGGCGCTGGCGCGGCGCCGCATGCGGCGGAAAGCTTCGGCCAGTTCGTCGACGCTTTGCTTTCCGACGAAACGCAGGGCGCGGCAGCGCTGGCAAAGCTTGCGGGCGGCAAGCCGGCCTATGTCGCCGTGCATATTTCGGACGTGTGGAAATTAGCCGCCGCGCAGCCCGAGCGCGTCTTCATCGCCTATAAGGATTTCCCCTCCGCGGGCGTATCGCATGGCGTCATCAAATCGGCGACGCAGTGGATGCGCGAACAGAAGATCGACGGCGCCTTCGCGGCGGAGCCAATCGGCGGCGCGACGCGTCTCCATTACTTTCAGCGCAAGGCCGACAGCGACACGCTGATCGCGAAGCTCCTGCCCTTCTCGACCTCAAACCCCATGCAGCTCGAAAGACTGGAGCTTGTTTATCAGCACAAGGGCTGGTGGGTTTACCGTCTCAAGGATTAGTCCGCTGGAACAAGCGTCGCGGCGGCCGGTTGAAGTGCATTCACTTCCCGGCCCCGGAGCGCGCCGTCGTGAAAACAACCGTCGCAGTGTTCGTGTTGCTTCTGGCGAACGGCGCATTCGCGGACGAACACGCGCCGCAAGGCAGCCCCGCGCGGGAAGCGCGTGGGGGCGGCAGCCTGCCGCCCGAGAGCTTCCACGTCGCCTATACGCGACGCGGCTGCCGCATCGAACAGAATTGGGACGGCGTGCAATTCAGCGCGTCGATGAGATGCCCGCCCGGCGTGCGGCCGGACTAGCCCTTCAGAGCCGTCGCGAGGCGCGCGACGCCCTCCTGAATTTCCTTCTCGGAGAGCGCGACGAAGCCCAGCATCAGCAGCCGGTCGCCGCCGTCATTCTTGTCGAAACGCAGCGCCGAACCTGTCGCCAGAGAGATGACGCCGACGCCGGCTGCAAGTCCTTTGGCCTCCACCTCCTCGGCGCTCGGAAATCCTTCCGGCAATTTCCACACGAGATGCATCCCGGCCTGTTCGCCGTAAATTTCGCATTCGCCAAAATGCTTGTGCAGCGCTTCCAGCAATGCGTCGCGGCGCTCGCGATAGAGCTGGCGGATGCGGCGTAAATGGCGGCCGAACTCGCCGCTCGCCATGAAGTCGGCCATGGCCGCCTGCTCGAGCCAGCTCTGGCCATTGTTCATCAGCATCTTCATGCGTCGAAACCTTTCGACCAGACGGCGCGGCGCGACGACATAACCGAGCCGCAGTCCCGGGCCCATGCATTTCGAGAAGGTGCCGAGGTAAATGACCCGCTCGTTGCGATCCAGACCTTTCAGCGCCGTCAGCGGCGAGCCCACGAAACGGAAGTCGCTGTCATAGTCGTCTTCCATGATGTAGGCGTCATATTGAGTGGCCCATGACAGGAGCTCGATACGGCGCTGCAGGCTCATGGTGACGCCGATCGGATATTGGTGCGAGGGCGTGACATAAGCGACCGCGTCCCGCACATGCGGCAACTGCGACACGTCGAGCCCGTCGTGATCGACCGGAACGGGATGCAGTTTCGCCCCGAGACTTTCCAGCACGTAGGCCGCGCCCTGATAGCAGGGCGACTCGACGACGGCCGTGGAGCCCGGCTTCACCAGTAGACGGCCAACGAGATTGAAGCCGTCCTGGCAACCGCCGACAATGATGACCTGATCGGGATCGCAGACGATGCCGCGCGCCGGCGCGAGATGTTTCGCGATGGCCTGACGCAGTTCCAGAAGCCCTGCGGGATCGCTGTAGGTCGTAAGCTTCGTGCCGGCGGATTTGAGTCGCGCCTTGATATGCTGCGACCACGCTTTGAGCGGAAAGGTGCGCGAGTCCGGCCGTCCCACCCAGAAGTCCGCGACGAGACGGCGACGATTGGGGTCCGCGAGCCGATGCGTGCGCAGGTGCGGCTCGTCTTCCGCGCCGTGCCCCGTTTCGGCTGGAGCCTCCGCGCTGACCGCCGCCAGCGGTTGAGTGGCGGCCGACAGAAAAGCCGTGTCCGGAAGATCGGGCGAAACGAAGGTGCCTACATACGGCTTGGTGCGGATATAGCCCTCGGCGATCAGCCGCTCATAAGCGAGGACAGCCGTGTTGCGCGACACACGCAGTTGCGCGCTGAGTTCGCGCGTGGTCGGCAACGGATCGTCGCCACGCAACTGGCCGTTCAGAATCATCGTTCGGATCTGGTCGAAAATCTGGGTCTGAAGCGTCGACTTGTCCGACTCTCTCAAGATGATCGACAATTGCACATGGCCGCTTCTGACCACTGGCGATGAACGACCAAGCGTAGCAATGCCCATTGTTTCCTGCCCTATCCGGCTTGATTGAGGCGTACTGGACTGCCTTTCCGCAGAATAGGGGCGGCCATTCCCAACCGCATAGAGCCACGAGGCCGGACATGCCTGGAACCACTCCTGCTCCGGCTGCGGCAAGAGAGCGCAACCAGCGGATGTGGTCGGGGCATCGTCAAAAAACTGTTAACTGGCGCCACTAGCTGGCATGTGGCTGGCGCTTTGCCGGACGGCGCATTTCCCCGACCATCCTGCGCACAACAAATCCGGGAAAAGCCGGGGAGGAAACTGATGTCGCTCGAAAAATCGAAACTCGTGCCCACCGCGTTCTGGGTCGGATTTCTCGCCCTCGGCTTCGTGACGAGCCTCGGCGGCCCGGCCAAGCACCGCGTCGAACATGCGGCTCGGACTGCAAGCAATGCGGAAGCGGTCCTTGCGCAATCGGACAGGCCGGTGAAGCTGAACGTCAAGGCTGCGGCTCAGGATTAATCGACAGCCCAGGAAGCAAGTCGTCGGGAGCATCGCCATGAGCGCACCGGCCGCGATGGTCGTCTTTCTGATTATGGAGCTGATCAGCATCGTCACGCTCATGCTGGTGACGCGGCTGGACGGCTGGATGTAATACAGGCCCTTGCGCGGGCGCCTTGTGGCCAGTCGCGCACTCCCCTATCTCAGCCATGATCGCCGTTCGCGGCGCCAGTCGAAAAGCGGCCTGAGCGCAGATGTCGTGACGGGCCGTTTCGCTGAAGGGGAAGTGAAAAATGCCCGCGGGGCTTTACAGAATCGTTCTGATTGGAAGCATCTGCTTTTTCATCGGAGCCGCGCTGATCGGCTGGGTCTATGGATGACCGCATGCGCGGCAAGTAGAGGACGGGCGCTTACGCCCGCCTCCTGTCAACCGGTCCCGATCAGCACGCAACCCTGACGCGCTGATACTGAACGAAATTGCCCCAGCTGTCGTAAATCGGCTGCCACGCCCCGCACGCACGGCCGCGACGAGCCGGCGCGTAATAGGGCTGCGCATACTGATTCTGTGAGTTGGCGATCGCCGCTCCGGCCAAGGCGCCGAGCGCCAGTCCGCCAATCGCCGCGCCAGCGATGGCGCCGCCGTTGTTATAACCGTAACCCCAGCCCGGCCCCCAGCCCCACCATTGGGCGGCGGCGGGCGTCGACGTCACGATGCTCGCCATGGTCGCGAGAGCCAGAGCGCAGCACGCAGTTTTTTTACTTAATGAAGTCATCTTAGCCTCCCATTTAACAAAAACAGACTATCGCACAGTTTTCACAAGGGCGCACCGAGGTCGTCGACATCGTAGTTAAGTTGCGCGCATGTCACTGTTCCAACGATAAAAATTAGTATTATTCAACGCGCCAGACGCCGATCGAAGAAGCGGCCGATGTTCTGGAAAATCTCGCGGGCCTCCGGCGACTCCGGCCCGCCGAATTGCGCGTGGCTCATGCCCTCATAGACATTGAGATCGGCGGCAACGCCCGCGCGTCGCATAGGCCGAACAGATCGGTTCCGGGCGCCCCCACGTTGCAAGTCGAGATAGTCCCCCGGCCATGAGTCTCAATCGGCGTTACTTTGTTCCCCATGCGGGTCGCATCGTGACTCCACCCAAACGTGCGAGCCTTCGCGTCCACGCGTCCGAATAGGCGACGTCACCCGAATGTCGATTTCCATCAACGGGTAAATGCGCTTAACCAACTGACTTTGTGGCCGGTTCGTCGAATTTTGCACAGGCTGGAGCGGTTTCTCGCTTGGTCCGCGCAAGGTGGGGATGTTATAGCACAGCTTAAGCCGCTCGATTCTCTGCCCGTTTCGAGCGGCCAGGCCCGGCGCATGGGCCCCCCATGCGCCGGGCCGCGCCCCGCCCCTCCAAAAAGAGGCGGCCGCCTCCGCCTCCCAAAAGAAATTGTGTCCTAAATGCAACTGCCACAAGCGGTTAACCGTGAACTCGGTTTATTAGGAGCCGCCAAGCTTGGCGAGAACCGCAACCACGCATAGGCTTTTGTTGTTTTCAGGGTGGGATTTGAGGGGATACGGCGGCCTGTCGGGGAGACCCGGCGGGCCGTTTTTTGCGCCTCGGGCGCAGGCTGACGGCGAATTTGGCGGGATCGCCCGGTTGAGGCGATAAAGCGCTCCAGCAAAGCTGAAAAAGGGGGCGCATGTGACCATCTTCGACACTCTTGCCCTGCCGATCATTTTCATCATGAGCCTCGTCCTTTTCGCGGCGGCCTCCGAGTTCGGCCATTTTGTTGGCGCGCGGGAGACCGGAGAGGCGAATATCGCCACGCTTGAAGCCTCGATTCTCGGTTTGCTGGCGCTGATGCTGAGTTTCACCTTCGCAATGGCGGTCGCCCGTTACGACGCCCGGCGCGAAGCCGTCCTCAACGAGGCCAACGCCATCGGCACGGCAGCGCTAAGGGCGCGTCTGCTGCCCGCGCCCTATAACGCGACCTCGCTCGATCTTCTGCGCGACTATGTCGGTCTGCGTGTGGAACTGGCGGAAGCCTCGGCGCGGACCGAGGCCGTCGACGACATGGTGACGCGCTCGAACGCATTGCAGGAAAAACTCTGGACGGCGGCGAAGGCGCTTTCCGTCAAGAACAACAGCGTTGTTCCAACCGGCCTGTTCATCCAGTCGCTGAACGCGGTTTTCGACGCTCAGGAAACGCGCTTGACCGCCTTCCGTCACCGCGTGCCGCGTATCGTGTTCTTCGCGCTTTACGGCATCGCCGCTGTCGGCATCGGATTTTCCGGATACGCCAGCGGGCTCGAGAAGCGCAGTTGGCGGCGACCTGTCTATATCGTCAACATACTTGCAGCTTCGGTCATCCTGCTCATTCAGGATATCGACCGGCCGACTTCGGGAGCCGTTCGCGTCGATACGCAGCCTATCATCGACACGGCGCGGGCGATGGCGACGTATCGGGTCGAGGGTGAACCCACGCCTGCGCTGTATCGCTGACCTTCGTCGCCGTCGCGCCCTATCTTTCCCTGAGAACAAGTTTCAGCGCGAGGCGAAGCCGCGATGGATTCGACATGCTCCGAAGAGAAAATGGCGCAGGCGCTCGAGGCGTTGGGGTGGCGGAACGTCTGGGACATCTACTGGGTCAAAACACTGGACGGCCGCCCCGTCGGTCTCGGATTCTCGACCGAGGATGCTTATGAGATTGCCACAAAAGAAGCCCGTCAGCGGTTCCACCAGCCGCCGCCCAGCGCCATGAACAGCGCCGCCGTGTCGGAGAGCCGCGTGGCCTCCGCCTGCACGAGTGAGAGCGACGCCACGAGATAGGTGCGCTGCGCATAGAGAACGGCGATCTGCGACACCTGTCCGTATTTGAGCTGCATACGCACGATGTCGAGGTTTCGTTTCGCTGCATTCTCGGCTTTTCGCGCCGTCAGGACCGCCTCGGCGTCCGCCTGCAGCGCCCGCAGTGAGTCGGTGACGTTCTGGAAGGCGTTGATGACCGTGCTGCGGGTACTGAGCGTCCGCCTGTTCGAGAGAGGCCTGCGCAGCCTTCTGCTTGTTGAGAAGCGTCATGCCGTCGAAGATCGGCTGCGAGAGATTGGCCGCCGCCGTATAGAGCCCGGTGCCGGGCATGAAAAGCTCTGTAACCTTGAAGGCGCTGGCCCCCAGATTGGCGGAGAGCGTCAGATTGGGCAGCCGGTTCGCGATCGCGACGCCGACATTGGCCGAGGCCTGATGCAGCGCGGCCTCCGCCGCCCTGATGTCCGGCCGCTGCGCGACGAGCCGCGACGGCACGGTGACGGGCACGGTCGCGGGAAGTTTGAAATTCGATAAATGGAAGGTCTCGCCGGGCCCCTCGAAGGAATAGCGGCCGGCGAGCGCCGTCAGCAGATCGCGCTGGATGGCAAGCTGCTTTTCGAGCGGAGGCAGCGTGCCCTCCGCCTGCGCCAGCGCCGCCTCCTCAGCAACGACGTCGGCCTCCGCGATGGAGCCGAAGGAATATTGCCGTTTCAGAATTTCAAGGCTTTCACGGAGAATCTTGATGATGTTCTGGGTCGCCTCGATCTGCCCGCGGATCGAGGCTTCCTGGATCGCCGCGACAATCACATTGGTCGTCAGCGCGAGATGCGCGGCTTCGAGTTGCCATTGGCTCTGCTCGGCCTGCGCCTGCGCCGATTCGACCGAACGCGCGATCCCGCCCCAGATGTCCGGCGTGTAGGAAATGGTGAACTGCTTGAGCAACAGCGCATAGTTTGCTGTCGGCGGATTTTGAGTGTTCACGGCCGGCGCGTTGTAGAGAACATTCGCCGGCGTCGGATAAAGCTGATTGTAGATAACCTGATTGATCGAGGACAGCGCGCGGTTGTTGGACTGAAGATTGGTGCTGTCGCTGGAATTGAAGAAAATCTGCGGCGAGAAACCGCCCTTCTGCGCTTCCGCATTGAAATAGGCGACGCGGACCGCCGCCTCGGAAGCCTGCAGCGAGGGGTTATTCTCGAGCGACTCGCGCACCAGCGAGTTGAGCGGCTTGGATTTGAAAAGCGTCCACCAGTCGGCCGGGATGTCCCTGTCTTCCGCGAAGCGCTGCCCCTCGCCCGGCGAAGCCGGTTTTTCTGGCGTGTAATGTTTCGCCTCGGGCGTCGGCGGCGTCGCGAAATCGGGACCCACATTGCAGGCGGAGAGAGACGATACGACGATCATCGCCGCAAGGGCGATGGATCGGCGCAGCATGCCGGAGAATTTGAGGCTCCTCATTGCGCGGAAGCCCCTTCTTTCGCGAAGGTCTTGTCCAAGCGCGTGCGGACGAGGACCTCGACGACGAAGTAGAAGGTCGGGAGGATGAAGAGCGTCAGCAGCGTCGCGACGATGAGACCACCCACAATGACGGTCGCGAGGCTGCGCTGCACGTCGCTGCCGACGCCCGTCGCCATGGCGGCGGGCAACATGCCGACGGTCGCGACGGTCGACGTCATCAGCACGGGCCTGAAGCGCTCGGCCGCGCCTTCCAGCACGCCCGTCTTGACGGCGTTGCTGAAGTCGCGCAGCTTTCCCTGCAATTCGGTGTCCGCCACGACCCATCGGGCGCGCGCGGAGGCGATGCGAACCGCCGACGTTCTGTTGAGGCTCGCCACCATGATGATGCCGTTCTGCACCGCGACGCCGAACAGCGCGAGGAAGCCTACGCCGGTGGCGACATTCAGACTGTCGCTGCGCAGATGCAGCGACACGAGGCCGCCCAGCGTGGCGAGCGGCACGACGGCGAGGATCAGCAGAGCATAACGTAGTTTGCCGAATCCGATGAACAGAATGACCAGCATCAGCGCCAGCACGGCCCCGACGATGACGGTCAGACGCGCCTGCGCGCGCTGCTGATTTTCGAATTTGCCGCCCCAGACGACCTTGTAGAGAGACTTGTCGTACTGAACGTTCTTGTCGATGCGTGCGTGCGCATCGGCGAGGTAGGAAGAGAGATCGCGGTTTTCGTAGTCGACGCGCACGGTGAGCGAGCGTTTGGTCTTGTCGTGAGAAATCGCGCTTTCGCCGTTCTGCAGCGAAATCTTCGCGATCTGCGAGAGGGCGATCTGCGCGCCGCTCGTGGTGTTGACGAGAAGGCTGCCGAGCGCCTCGGGACTGTTGCGCGCCTCCGGCGGAAAACGCACCGTTACGTCATAACTGCGATCGTTCACATAGACCTGTCCGATCGGACTTCCGCCGACGCCGGTCTGAATCAGATTGGCGACGTCCGCGACATTGATGCCGTAGCGGGCCGCGGTGGTGCGATCGACATGAAAGACGATCTGCGGGATCGGCGGCTCCTGCACGATCGAGGTCTGGGTGGTGCCGGGCGTTTCGCGCAAAATCTGCACGATGTCGTCCGCGATCCGGCGCGCCTCCTTCAGGTCCTGTCCAAAGACCTTGACGACCAGCGCGCTATGGGCGCCGCTGACGAGTTCGTTGACGTTGTCGATAATTGGCTGGCTGACGCCGGCTTCAATGCCGGGCAACTTGTTAAGGCGTTCGGACAGACGACGGACGAAATCGGCTTTCGATTCCCCGCCCGGCCATTCGCTATAGGGCCTGAGCCCGATCGGCGCTTCGATGTGGCTCGTCGTCCAGGGGTCGGTGCGGTCGTCGTTGCGGCCGATCTGCGTGACCACGAAGGAGACTTCGGGAAATTCGAGGACCGTGTTGCGCAGATCGCGCGCCATCTCCTGCGCCTTGCTCATCGAAATGCCGCTCGGCAACTGCACTTGAAGCCACAGCGAGCCTTCGTCGAGATTGGGCAGAAACTCCCGCCCGATTGTGGCGCCGGCGATGATCACGCCGAGAAAGGCGGCGCCGGCTGCGGCGTAGATGATCCGGGGCTTCTCCAGGCAGGTCGCCAGAAGGTAGCGATAGCGCGAATCGAGATACTCCAGCACCGGATTGTGGAAGACCGGCGCCGGCTTCCGGAAGGCCATGAAGGCGAGGCCGGGAGTCACCAGCAGCGAACACAGCAGCGCGCCGATCAGCGCATAGGAGATCGTATAGGCGACCGGCGAAAAGAGCTTCGCCTCGACCCGCTCCAGACCGAGCAACGGTAGGTAGGCGGTAATGATGATGATTGTCGCGAAGAAGATCGGATTGACGACCTGCCGGACGACGAATTGCACCGTATCGGTTTCCAGCGGCCGAGTCGGATTGTGCTCGCGCACGCGCAGAATCGCTTCGGTGACGACGATCGCGCCGTCGACGATCACGCCGAAATCGATCGAGCCCAGCGACAGCAGATTGGCGGGCAGGCGCGTCAGATTCATGAGGATGAAGGTGACGCTCAGCGCGACGGGAATCGTGATCGCCACCACCACGGCGCTGCGCGGGCTGCCGAGGAAGAGGATCAGCACGACGAAGACCAGCGTGACGCCCTCGCCCACCGTATGCCCGACTTTTTCGACCGTAGCGTCGACCAGCTCGTTGCGGTCGAGATAGGTCACGATCCGGACGCCCTGCGGCGCCAGCTCCGCCTGCAACTGCTCCAGCCGCTCATGGACGGCGCGCAGCACCTGGCCGGCGTTCTCGCCCTTGAGCATCTGAACCGTGCCCTGGATGGTGTCGGAGTTGTGATCCTTGCCGAGAAGGCCTTCGCGCTCCTGGCTGGCGAGGCGCGGCGTGCCGAGGTCGCGGGTGAGCACCGGCGTGCCCTTGCTCTCGGTGACGACGATATTGCCGAGGTCCTCGAGGTTGCGGACCAGGCCGATGCTGCGGATAACATACGACTGCTCGCCGCGCGTGATGCGGCTGCCGCCAGAACTGGCGCTGTTCGAGGTGATGGCGTTCGCAACCTCGGTCAGGCCCAGATTATAGCGCTGGAGGGCGAGCGGATCGATTTCGAGCTGAAACTGCCGCGTCAGGCCGCCGAAATTCGCAACGCTCGCAACCCCGGGCACCTGATTGAGCGCGGGGACGACGATCCAGCGCTGAATCTCCGACAATTCGGCGAGCGTCTTGTCGTCAGATTCCAGCGTATATCGCAGAATTTCGCCGACAGGGCTCGTCAGTGGGCCGAGCGTGGGCTGGAAGCTCGACGGCAGCGGCGCCTGGCTGACGCGCTCCAGCACGCGCTGGCGCGCCCAATAGTCCTCGACGCCGTCCTTGAACACGAGCGTGATGAGAGACAGAGCGAAAGTGCTGCTGGAGCGGATCGTCACCAGCCCCGGCGTGCTCGCCAGCACGCGCTCCAGCGGAATGGTGATCTGCTGCTCGACTTCCTCCGCCGCCAGTCCGCGAGCCTGCGTGGTGACGATGACGGTGACGTCGCCGACGTCGGGATAGGCTTCGAGCTTGAGCTGCGTCCAGGAATACATGCCATAGAGAAACACCATCAGCGTCACGAGCAGGACGATCAGGCGCTTCTGCAGGCATAATTCGACGGCGCGCTCAATCATTCAGGAGCACCCCGCCCTTCACCACAATTTTCTGACCGGGCTCGATCCCGCGAACGATGGTCGATCCCTCGTAGTCTGCTTCGATGATCACCGGCTTGCGCTGAAACGTCCATGGCGCCACCTCGAGGAAGACGCTGGTGTCGTCATTGACGATGAACAGAGCGGACGGCGGGACCAGAACGCTCTGCGCCGCCGGCGCGAAGAAACGCACCGTCGCGAACATGTTCAGCTTGAAGATGCCGTGCGGGTTGTCGAAAGAGATGCGGACCTTGTTGCGGCGCGTGTCCGCCTCCAGCAACTGGCTGATGACCTGCACCCGGCCCGAGAAAATTTCGCCCGGATAGGCAAGAAGCGACACTTCGACCCGTTCGTCCCTCTGGACGAAGGCGAGATCCTTTTCCTGCACGCTCGCCGTGACCCAGACCTTCTCCAGATTGGAGATGGTCATCATGGACTCCGTCGTATTGTCGATGAAGTCGCCGGGCGCGGTGTCGAGCGAGGTGATCGTGCCGTCGATCGGCGATGTGAGCACGATCTGGCGTTCGCCGAACACCTTGCCGCTGTCGCCGATCACGTCGAGACGCGCCTCGGCGCGCTTCAGTTCGGACGACGCCTGATGGTAGTCGTTCTGCGCCTGCTCCAGTTCCTTCAGCGCGAGACCGCCGGCCTTGTTCAACCCGGTCGCCCGTTCCAGCGCGCTCTTGGTCAGCTTCACCGACGCCCGCGCCTTCTCGGCGTCGGCGACCGCCTGGGCGAGGTCGCCCGAGTCGATGGTCGCGAGCTTCTGGCCCTTCTTGACCGTGTCGCCGAGCGAGACGTTGAGTTCGCCGACGCGACCCGCCACCGGCGCGAGGATTTTGACCGTGCGGGTGGGATCAGCTTCGACGGTCCCCGTCACGACCTTGCTGCGGCTGATGTTCTTCTGCTGAACCGGCGCAACCACGATGCGCGAACGATAAGGCGAACCTTCGGGGATGAAAATTCTCCCCTTCTGCCGGACGATCTGAGCCTTTTCGCCAGTGGTCTGCGCACCCGCGGAGGAACGCAGCGACGGCCCCTTCCACACCCAGACCCCGCCCAGCAGGAGCACCGTGGCGATTGCCGCCGGTAGCCATAGGCGTAACGGCGGCGGCCGGTGCAGCCATTTCGTCAGTGTCATGGAGAGGCTTGTTCCCAAATTTGCGCGGCGCACAACCAGGCGACTTTTCCAGCTTCTCTGTCACCTGTAGGCCGAGTAATCAACAAGGTATGACGACTTTTTGACGGCCGCGCCCATGTTTGATCGCCATTCAGACATCGCGCCTCGACCGCCTCGCAGTAGACCTGCCAGCCGTCTGCAATCTAGCCCAAAACGCGACTGACAACCAAGCGCGCGCTTGCGATTGTTTACAAAGCAGAAATCGTCCCGCGCCCTACTCCGACCTCCCGCCGCTCGAATCATCAGCCTGCCTTATCGGCGAGGCGAGCGTGGGGGCTCATGCGACTCCGCCCCTTACGTCGCGCAACTGTTTCTTAACGACGCCGAGCGACTCTCAGCGTCAGTGACGCCGCCGCCACGCGCCGGACGCGGCGGCGCCGTGTGACGGCCGCATTCCTTGCCGAACCGTCGAGCGTCCCGGTTTGCGAATTGGAGTTACCCAGTCATCATGAGCGCCTGGCAGAGTTCTTCCACCCGTCGCAATCTCTTCCGTCTTGCGGCTTCAGCGGCGGCGAGCGCCGCCCTGCCCCGCATCGGCCATGCCGTGCAACGGCCGGAGGCCTATTCGAGCGGGGAGATCGTCGATAATGGGCACCGTTTCTTCGGCTCCATTTCCCGCGGCCTCGCCGAGGGCCTGGAACAGGCCAACAAGAAATGGGGCCGCCCCAACGCCTATATTCTCGGCCAGGAGGCCGGCGGCGCCTTCATCGGCGGCGTCTGTTACGGCGAGGGTGAGATGTATACCCGCAACGCTGGCCGCAGGCGGGTCTTCTGGCAGGGTCCGTCGCTCGGCCTCGACGCCGGCGCGGATGGCGACCGCACGATGATGCTCGTCTATAACCTGCCCGAGGTCGAAGCCATCTACCGCCGCTACGCCGGCGTGAACGGCTCCGCCTATCTCGTCGGCGGCTTGGGCTTCACCGCGCTCAATAATGAGGACGTGGTGGTCATGCCCGTCCGCTCCGGCCTTGGCGCCCGTCTGGGGCTCTCGCTCAGCTATCTGAAATTCACCGAGAATTCGACCTGGAATCCTTTCTGACAAGCAAAAGCTTCAGCTTGGAGCGATCGGGAGGCGGCGCGAGCGGTTAGCAAACCCGCGCCGCCTTTTGATTTCAGGCCGCATACGTGGCAATCTTGCGCACGTCCCGCCGGCGATGGGGCGCATGGCGGCGCGAGGTTTGGTCTTGATCGAACAGGCTATGTATTTCGCGCTCGGCTTTCTCGTCGCCGGGTTGTTCACACTACTGTTCCTGCCGGCCTTCTGGCGGCGCGCCATGCGGCTCTCGATGCGCCGCCTGCAGATGCTCGCGCCCATGTCGATGGAGGAGGTCATCGCCGAACGCGACCTCCTGCGCGCGGAATTCGCCGTGCGCGAGCGTCGCATGGAGCAGGAGATCGAGGCGGTGAAGGCGTCCAAGGCCTTCGACATGGCCGCCATCGGCCGCCACGCCGCCCGCATCGCCGAGGCGGAGACGGCGCTCAAAAAAGCTGAAGCGGATAATCGCGACATGGCGCTGTCGCTGCGCGAGGCGCAGAAAGTGCTCGCCGAGCGCACCGATCTGCTGCGCTCCACCGAACTCGCCCTGAATGAAATGACCGAGCGCGCCGACCGAAGCGTCGAGGGCCTGCGGCTTCTCGAAACCGACAAGGAAATGCTCGGTCGCGAGAAGGAAATGGAATCGAGCCGCGTCGTCGCCCATGAGGCGAAAATCGGCGCCATGCATGAGCAGAACACGCAGCTTCAGCGCGAGCTGGAGGCGCTGCGCGCCGATCTGGCGAATGTCTCGGCGATGGCGACGCGTGTGCCCGACCTCGCCAGCGATCTCGTCCAGACGCGCGAGGCGCTGGAAATCATGCAGCGGGAGAAAGCGGCCCTTCTGAAGGAGCGCGACGAGGCGCGCGCCGCGCTCGCCACCGAACAGGAGCGGCGCAAGTCCGAGATCGAGCGTCTCGAAAACACCTTGCGCCTCGCCCGCGACGAGGGTCGCGACAGCGCCGACAAGCTCGAAGCCGCGCGCGCCGACAACGCCATGCTGCATGGCGCGGTGGAGGCGTTGCGCGCCGAGCGCGCGCATCAGCGGCGCGGCAATGGCGCGGACTTCGTGTCCGAGCCGCCCTCGCAGGCGGACGTCGCCGCGTTGCGCGAGGCGCTGACGCAATTCGGCGCGAAGGTCGCAGAGCTCTCCGATACGACCCCGGAGCGGGTGGACTGACGACGGCTTGACCGCGCGGGCGGCCTTTGGGACAAGGGCGAAAGCCACCACGCCCGCGAGGTTCAACTTGCTCTTCGTCGCCCTTTGCTACGACAAGCCCGGCCATGTCGACCTTCGCATGTCGACGCGCCCCGCCCATCTCGCTTTTCTTGAAAAGCACGCCGCCAGCGTGAAGCTCGGCGGGCCTTTCATCGAGGGCGACAAGCCGGTCGGCTCCATGCTGATCCTCGAATCCGCCAATGAAGCCGCCGCACGCGCGCTGCTCGCCGAGGACCCTTATGCGGAAGCCGGTCTGTTCGAACGGGTGGAGCTGCGCGCCTGGCGGCGCGTCGTCGGCGCGGAGCTGTAGATGGCGCATTGGCTTTTCAAGAGCGAACCGTCGACCTGGTCCTGGGACCAGCAGGTCGCCGCGGGCGCCAAGGGCACCTTCTGGAACGGCGTGCGCAACCATCTCGCCAAGCAGCAGCTGATGGCGATGAAGAAGGGCGAACGCGGCTTTTTCTATCACTCCAACGACGAGCGGGCGATCGTCGGGATCGTCGAGGTCATCAAGACCTATTATCCCGACCACACCGACGAGACCGGCAAATTCGGCATGGTCGACGTGAAGGCGGTGAAGGCGCTCAAGAAGCCGGTGACGCTCGCGCAGATAAAGGCCGAGCCGCGCCTCGCCGACATGGTGCTGGTCAACAATTCGCGCCTTTCCGTGCAGCCGGTCACTGACGCGGAATGGGCGGTGGTGATGGAGATGGCGGGCGAGAAGGCGCGTTAACGCCTCGCGGCAAGGCGGCAAACAGAACCGCAGCGCCAGGCGCGGCGCCACATTGGAACGCGCCTCCTTTTGAGCGGTTGAAGCCCATCCCCCTCAATCGGCCCAACGAGCGAGCGCGACATGACCAACAAAGCCGAAAGCGATCCCCGCCAGCACACGCGCCATATGGCGGCCTGTCTGCAGGAAACGATCAACCGTCTGCGCGAGGATATCGACAAGGTCGACGAACCGCAGCTCAAGGCGATGTTCGAGACCTCCGCGGAAGTCTTGTGCGGCCTCAAAAAGGCCTATAGCGATTACGAGCAGAAGAAGGAAAGCGCCTGGCCCGGCGGCAGGGAGCTTCATAGCTGATTGCTACGTGATCTGGATCGCTTCGCTTCGCTCGCACTGACGCCGCTGCTCGTCATTGCGAGGAGGCGTAGCCGACGAAGCAATCCATCGTCGCGACGACTGGCGCGGGAGCTGAAGATTTGCACAAAATCCCCCGGCTCCTCTCCATCGCGGGCTCGGACCCTTCCGGCGGCGCCGGCGCGCAGGCGGATATCAAGACCTTCTCCGCCTTCGGCTGCTACGGCATGGCGGCGATCACGGCGCTCACCGCACAGAACACGCGCGGCGTGACGAACGCCTGGCCGGTCGCGGCCGATATTGTCGCCCAGCAGATCGCCGCCGTCATGTCCGACATCCCGCCCGACGCCATCAAGATCGGCATGATCGCGACGCCGGAAATCGCCGCGGCCGTTGCGTCGGCCCTTGGCCCGACGCCCCGCAATGTCGTGCTCGATCCCGTGCTCGTGCCCACGCAGGGCGTCAGCCTCGCCGCCGCCGGGCTGGAGCGCGCCCTGCTCGTTACGCTGCTGCCCCTCGCCCGCCTCGTCACCCCCAACATTTTCGAGGCGGCCGCGCTGACCGAAACGCCGCAGGCGGGAGACGTCGCCGCCATGACCGCGCAAGGCCGCATGCTGATCGAAGCGGGGGCGAAGGCCGTTCTGGTCAAGGGCGGCGATCTCGCCGGCGAGCCTGTGGACGTGCTGGTCGCCGACGGCGAGACGCGGCTCTTTCACGGACGCCGGATCGATACGCGCCACACCCACGGCACGGGCTGCGCGCTGTCCTCCGCCATCGCCGCCGAACTCGCGAAGGGCGCGACCCTGATCGACGCCATCGCGACCGCGAAAGTCTGGCTGGAAGGCGCGCTGGCCGCAGCCGAAGCCTTGCAGCTCGGCGACGGGCGCGGGCCGCCGCATCATTTCCACGCGACGCCCTCTTTCTAGACGCGCCGGTTTAGGTAAAACTGCGTATTTAGCGTGCCTGGGTAACAGGTTACGTGAACAATCCTTTCTGCCTGCACCTTGCGAAGAGGCCGCAAATGACTTCTGCGACGTCGTCCACGACGCTTTCAACTGCAAGTAAAGACAAGATTTTCTACATCAGCATGGCGGCCGCCATGGCCGCCACTGTCTTCGTCGGCTTCGCGCCGACTTTCTTCCTCAAGGTCTTCTCCGATTCGCCGCCGCTGAGCCCGCTGCTCCATGTTCACGGCGCAGCCTTCGCGAGCTGGTATCTGATCCTGCTCACCCAGGCGACGCTCATCGCCAATGGCCGGCCGGATATTCATCGGCTTCTCGGCCTCGCGGGCTTCTGCCTCGCTATCCTCATGGTGGTCCTGGGCGTGGCGGCCGCAATCGGAGCCATCCGCAGCAATCACACGCCGCCGGGCCTCGATCCGCGCTCCTTCCTTGTCCTGCCTTTCTTCGGCATCACGGTGTTCGCGATCCTCGTCGGCGCCGGCTTTCTCGCCCGCAAGCGCCCGGAGACGCACAAGCGGCTGATGCTCCTCGCCAGCATCGCCATGCTCGACGCCGCGATCGCGCGCATCCCCGGCGTCTTCGCGTTCGGCGGCCCGCTGGCTTCCTTCGGCCTTCAGGATCTCTTCGTGATCGCCTGCATCGTCTATGACTTCGCGTCCCGGCGGCGCATTCACCCGGCCTATCTCGTCGGCGGGCTTTTCATCCTCGCCATGCAGCCGCTGAGACTCATCGTTTCGCAGACGCCCTGGTGGCTCGCCTTTGGAGACTGGCTGAAGGGCTGACCCTCCTACTTCTTGGCCAGCAATTCCTCGACCTTGGCGACCCCCTGCTTGGAGAGCGCAATCACGCGCGGGGTCGCCCAGGCGAGGAACTCCCGCGTGAGCTTCACGGCGGCGCAGCCGAGCGCCGTCACCGTCTCGACGGTCTTGTCGAACCACGGAAGGATGGCGCTGTCGGCCGGGATCTTCCCGCGCACCCAGGCGACGAGGGCCTTGGTCTTCTCCGTCGCCAGGGCCAACAGAAGAGCGACCGGGTCCTGCTTCGGCGCATTGTCGACGATTGCGCGCAGGCGGACGATTTCCTCGGCGGCCTCGTCGGCGCGCCGCTTGGCGTCATCGGCAAGCCGGGTCATGCTCTGGACCAGAGACGTCGCCGAAGCTTTTTCCTGTGCAAGGCGGTCCCGCTCGGAAATGAGATCGGCAATCTTCTTTTCATGGTCCGAGACCACGTCGCCGATCATCTGGTCCCGTTCCGAGAGAACAGAGGCAAGCTCCTCCTTCGCCTGATCGCGCTCCTTCGCATAAGCGTTGGCCTTTGCGACAATCTCGGCCTTCTCGAAATTCTGACGGTCACGCTCGGCGCGGAGAATGCGCAGCTGCTCCTGAATATTCTCGAGCTCGGCGCGGGAGACGGCGTCTTCGGGTTGCTGAAGTGATTCGTCGGACATGACCGTCTCCTTGGGACTGTATTTGCAAGGCGCAACAGGCGTTGCGCCGAAGGGAGGCGCCGCAGGTTAACCAGTTCGCCAAATATGGTTAATTTTCTGATTACACTCAAATCGTCTTTTTATGAAACGGCTTGGCCGTGGATCGGGCCCCGATGGGCTGTCTAAAGGTTAACGCGCTCGCTCGGGGACCGGCAGGCGTTGCAGCAGCGCGGCGCAATCCCGAGGCGCCGAAAGGCACTTGTCGCGCGCGGCGGCGATCAGCGCATCTTTTCCTGCCTGAACCAGATCTGCGCCGCCCTCGTCGGCGGCCTTTTCCCGGAGGCGCGCGGACGCGCCAGCATGCGACGGTTTTTCCGGCCGATCGGCGCCGCGCCAGCCCAGCGCAAAGAGAACCAGAGCGATGCAGACGAGGCTCTTGAGCAGGAAAAACACGCGCGCGCTCCAAAAAGCCCTGCTGCGAAGCGCAGCCTGACTGTCACCAACTTGTCGCGCGCGGGAGTTGAGCGGAGGTAAACGCGCCGGCGGCTGGCGCGACGGGGGGCGACAACCAAAAGAAAACCATGGCGACCCCGAGCCAGCGGCCGCCCCGACTATTTAGCAGTCACTTAAGAGAGCTTTGCGACGCTGCGCTCAATCAGGAGCGTGCTTTGCGTAATTTTGTGCGTAACTTCGGAACCCTCGAGTCCGCAGCCCGCTGGATCGACCATCTGGCGAATCAAACCGGGGCGGGATGTCATCTCGACGCCGCGCGGCGACGCTCCTTCATTCTCCCGCGTCTGGCCTTCTCGGGCGCCGCGCTGTTGGCGGCGCCGGCCTGGCTCTTCATTTATGGAATGCCGACAGAATCCGAGACGCTGATTTTTCTTCTTGCGCTGGCGCCGATGGCCGCCGTCGCCTTGCTGGCGCGCACAGGCCGGTTGCAGGCGGCGCAGAGCCTTTCCATTCTCGGCTGGATCGCCATGGCGGCCGCCGTCGCTTCTCTCAACAAGGGCTTTACGCCAGTATCGGTCGCCCTGCTGGCGGTCGCGCTCCTCGAAACCGCGCTGACGCCCGCCCTGGTCATGATTTTTCTGGCCGGCGCGAGCATGTTCGCGCTCCTTGCGCTCGCGGGCGCCTGGGCCCCTGTCGATCCTGGCAGTCTCTCGCTTTCAGCCGCGCCGCTCCTGCTCACGGCGCCGCCGCTCCTTTACGCCGCATCTCTGAGAATGTGCGGGGCGCGCGCGGATAACAGGCAGAGCCATGTGCAGTCCACGGATGCGCGCGACCTGCGCCTGCTGACCAACGCCATCGGCGACATTGTCCTGCATCTCGATCGCAGCGGCGCCGTCGACAGCGTCATCGGCGACACGCATCGCACTTACGGCCTCGACCGTCGCGATCTGATCGGGCGCGGCTTTTTCCAGCGTGTGCACATCGCGGATCGTCCCGCCTTTCTCAAACTCGTCTCCGACGCCGTCGAGGACAGCGCGCCGCTCAACGACGTCTTGCGGGTGCAGGTCGGCACGACCCCTTCCGCGTCGGGCGATTATGCGGAGCCGATCTTCAACTATTTCGACGCGCGCATGTGCCGTGCGCAGCCGGCCGTCAATGAGATTACCGGCGACGCGATCGAAACCTTCCTGCCGGTGGTCTGCATCCTGCGCGACGTGACCGCGCAGAAGCACGCCGATGAGGCGATCACGGCGGCGCGCGCGGAAAGCGAGCGGGCGGCGGCGATGAAGACGCGTTTCCTCGCCAATGTCAGCCACGAGCTGCGCACGCCGCTCAACGCGATCATCGGCTTTTCGGAGATGCTGGCCAATCCGTCGGTCGCGCCAAGCGACCCCGACAAGCAGCGCGAATATGCCGAAATCATCGCGAACTCCGGCAATCATCTGCTCGAGGTCGTCAACACCATCCTCGACATGTCGAAAATCGAGGCAGGCTCGATGCAGCTTTATCCCGAGCCCTTCGCGCTTCCGGCCCTGATCGATCAATGCTGCGACATGGTGCAATTGAAGGCCGACCAGGGCGGCGTGAAGCTGCTGCGCGACTACCGCCACGACATGGAGGAGCTCGTCGCCGACAGGCGCGCCTGCAAGCAGATCCTGCTCAACCTTCTTTCCAACGCGGTGAAATTCACGCCTGCCGGCGGCAAGGTCAGCGTGCGCGTCGCGCCCGAGGGCAATCTCCTCGCCGTCACCGTCGCCGACACCGGCATCGGCATCGCGGCCCCGGATCTCACAAGGCTCGGCGATCCCTTTTTTCAGGCCAGCGCCACGCATGATCGCGCCTATGAGGGCACGGGACTCGGGCTTTCCGTCGTGCGCGGTCTTGTCGGCCTCCATGGCGGAACGATCACGGTGGAGAGCGCGGTCAAGAGGGGGGCCTCTTTCACCGTGCGCCTGCCGCTCGACTGCCGGAGCCTCGACGCCCGCGCCATCGCGCCCGCGAAAATAGAAACCATCCCGCGCCATGGCGCCGCCATCGGCGCGGACATCCGCCACGAAGAAGAAATGGTGAAGAAAATTGCGTGACGTTTCGCTCAGCGCCCAGAAGTTCGACGACTTCGAAGAAGAACGCGCCGCGCCGAAGCGCCGCGCCCCCTCCCCCGCGCGCGCCAAAATCAATGAGCCGCGCAATGGACCGGCCAAGAAGCGCCGCCTCGGCGCGATGGCGCTGTTCGGCATCGGCGGCCTCGCCCTCGTCGGCGTCCCGATGAACGCGCTGTTCTTCCAGGACGGCCGTCATCCGGCGCCGCTGTTTTCCGCGCATGTTCTCGTGCCCGAGAAGCCAGTGACGGCGGAAGCGCCCACGCCGCCGGCGCGCCCGAAGATCGAAACCGCGCGGGTGGAGGCGGAGGCGCCTTCCCGCCCGGCGGCGAAACCCAGGGCAGAGTCGGCGAAGGTCGACCCTCTCGCCGAAATTCTCAAATCCTCCGAGCCGCCGGCGGCCAAGCCCCAAAAGGCCGAACGCGTCGAGAAGGTCGAAAAAGTCGAAAAAATCGAAAAGAAGCGCGAGGTCGCCAGCCGCGACCAGATCGGCGCGCTTCTCGGCGGCGGAGCCCCGAAGCCTGCGGCCCCGGTCCCAGTCTCTGCCCCGGCCGCTTCCGCCGCAACAGCGGCGTCGAGCGGCAATGTCCTCGCGACGCAACGCGCGCTCCAGCGCCTGGGCTATGTCGTGAAACCCGACGGCGTGATGAGCCCCGGCCTGAAGAAAGCCATCGAGAGTTTCGAGCGCGACAACGGGATGCCGGTCACGGGGGAATTGAGCGCGAAGCTTGGAAAGGCCATCACCGCCCGCGCCGGCGGGGCGCGTCCGTAAGGATCGCGAGGACCCGGGGGGCGCGCAATTCGGGCTCAATCTTTGCCTGAAATGGATTACATTACGGGAGGAATCTCCCTAGATTAGCGCAATGCGTCTGAGATCCGATATTTTCGCAAGCGCCCTCATTCGACGGGCTGAAGCTCAGGGCGCCGTGGCCATGCTGCGGCGGCGCGGCGCCGCCGAGGCCGGCGCCGTTTTCATCAAGCTCGACAGGCTCGACGGGCGCGCCGCCGTCTACGGACCCGCGGCGCAGAGCGAAGAGCCGCCGGAAGGCGTCGACCGGCTGTTCTCCAAGGTGCATGCGGATGACTGGGTCGATCCCGCCGACGCGGAGGCCCGCCTCAAGCGCGAGATCATGTTCGACCCCGACATGTGGCTCATCGAGATCGAGGACCGGGAGGGCCGGGTCTTCGTCGATCTCGCCGCCTAACCGGCGCGGTCGATCGACGCCGCGTGCGCGAGTTCGCCGGCGCGCAGCCAGCCGCCCGTGGCGGCGACAATGATTTCAGCCGCCGCGCGCGGCGGGACCAGCCGCACCATCTGCACGAGATCGCGCACTGTCGCAGTGTCATGGGCGATCGCCGGATCGGCGCAGAGGAAGACGCGCGTCGCCGCGTCCGGATCGACCCCGAGCGCCGCCAGCGCCAGCGCCAGCGGCTCCCCGCGCGGATCGTCGAGGATCATGCGGGCGCGCAGCTTTCGACAGCGAAAGGCTTCGGCGAAAATCGCCGTCATGGCGTCGCGGTCGCGCCGCAGCGCGGCGGCTTCCAGTCGCGCAGCCAGTTCCGGCTCGACGGAAAGCGCCCCGCGTCCGGAGGCGAGGGTGCGGCGGATCGCGTTCAGGATCATATTCCCGCGCTCCTGCCGGTTGGCGGCGAAGAACAACGCCTCGTCCTCAGCGCCGAAATCCTCGCGGTCGAGCAGCGCACGGGCGAAAGCGCGATCGCTGCGCGCCGCCTCGATAAGAACCCTGCGCACGCTGGCGTCGAATTTCGCCGCCTGATTTTCGGCGAGCGCCCGCAATGTCGCCGCCTCTCCCCGGCGCAGCAGCGCGACGATGATGTCGGCGTCGAGATCGGCGCGGCGCGCCACAGCCCCGGCCATGACGGAATCGGCGCCGCGCGCGGCGGCCATCATCTCGTCTCGTGTGAGATAAGGCGAAAACTGCACCGCCAGCTCCACGCAGGGTCCGCCCTTGTCGCGGAGCCGATCGAAGATCGTCTGCGAGATCTCGGGATGGGAGCAGAGAGGGCGGAGAATGCGAGCGACGGCGGGGGCTTCCAAAATGTCGATCATCCCGAGCGTAAGCTGTTCGAATTGCTTGTAATCCGCAGGCGGGTGCACTTGCCGCTCGAGAAACTGGTCGACGATTTCGCGCAGAATCGCGCCCTCTTCGGTTCGCCGCTCGATTTTCTCGGGATGCATGGGCACGATGCTCGCTTGAACACTTACGCAACTTAGCCGTGGAGCGTAGCAGCGGCTCATTGACGGAACATTAACCGTGGACGTCGCCTAATCGAGCCGTGGCTGATTCAATTTGGATCAGCCGAGCTCACGCCGGGGAAATCGAGATGGGGGAGGTCATCGCCTTCCGGAAGCGCGAGAAGCCATCGCGCGACGCGAGCAGGCCGCCGCCGACAGGCGACGCGCAGATCCTGTTCTTCCTGGGCGTGCGCTACGTCCGAATGGAGGACTACCAGTCCCAGGCGCCGGGCGGCCGGCCACGGGGCGGCGGCAAAGGCAAGCGCCGGGCCCGCGCCTGAGAGACTTCAGCGTTGCTGTAGACCGCTCGCCGGATTAATCTCGCTCCCGATCCTGACCCGGGACACTGGATGAGCGACGCGCGCGCGGCGGAACATGAGGAGCTCATCGGCGAGCCCCGCGAGGTCGCGCTCGCGCCGCGCCTGAAACGGGCCGCTGCGGCGCTGGAAAACGCCTATGCGGCGGAAGTCGAACTGCGCCGGCCGTTTCTCTGGCGCGCGGTCGCGGCTGGCGCCGGCGTCCTTCTCTATTTCGCCGCGAACCACGAACCCTCGCTCGCCCTGTGCTTCGGCGCCTTCGCCGTCGCGGCCCTGCTCGCCTTCCTCACCCGCCGGCACGCCCGCGCTCATGCGCTTGCCCTCGCCTTCACTTTCATCGCGGCGGGCTTTGCCGCCGGCGCCTGGCGCACGGCGCGCGTCGCGGCTCCCGTCCTGCCCCGCCTGGGATTCGGAGAATTGACCGGCTACGTCGAGGAGGTCGACCTGCGCCGCGCCGGCGCGCGCTTCGTGCTGCGCGTCGCAAGCGCCGAGGGATTGCCGGGCGACGTGGTCCCGGCCCGCGTGCGACTCACGACGCGGGGAACGCCCGGCTTCGCGGCGGGAGATTTCATCGCCCTCAAGGCGCGGCTGCTGCCGCCGGCGCGCGCCGCTTTGCCCGGCGGCTACGACTTCGCGCGCGACGCCTATTTCGCGCGGATCGGCGGCGTCGGCAGCGCGCTCGGGCGCATCGAGACGATGCCGCCTCCTGATCCCGCGCCGCTGTCTCTGCGCTTCTTCGCCGCCGTCGATCGCCTGCGCAACGCGCTGGCGCTCAGGGTCTATAAAATCATCGGCGACGACGCCGGCGCCATCGCCGCCGCAATGGTGACGGGCAAGCGCGACTTCCTGTCGGACAATGTGCAGGGATCTGATCCGCCGCGCAGGCATTTTCCACATCGTCACCATCTCGGGGATGCAGATGACGCTGGTCGCCGGCATTTTCTTCGTCGGCCTGCGCCGCCTGCTCGCAACGTCGCAAACGCTCGCGCTGAACTACCCCATCAAGAAATGGGCGGCGGGGCTCGCGGTGATCGGGGCCCTGCTCTACGATATCGGCACGGGCTCGCGGGTCGGCACGGAGCGCGCGCTGGTGATGACGCTCATCATGCTCGCCGCCGTTCTCTTCGATCGTCCGTCGCTCTCCATGCGCAATCTCGCGCTGGCGGTCTTCTTCGTCGTCGCCTTCGAGCCGGAAGCGATTTTGGGCGCGAGCTTTCAGCTCTCCTTCGCGGCGGTCGGAGCGCTGATCGCCGTCTATGAGTGGCGGGGCGCGCTGGCGCAAAGCGCGCGAAGCCGGCCATTGGCGGTCCAGAGCCGCTTCGAAGAATGGCGCGAGGCGCTGCTCGATCGGCTGCTGCACGGCCCCGGCGCGCCGCTGGTCGCAACGCTCTGCGCAACGTCGGCGACCGCCTCCTTCATGGCCTTCGATTTCCACGAGATCAGCCCCTATGTGCTGATCGGCAATCCGCTGACGCTGGCGGTCATCGAATTTTTCGCGGTTCCCTGCGCGCTTGATCGGCGCGGCGCTTTACCCTTTCGGCCTCGACGGCTTCGTCTGGCGCTGGCTCGAAATGGGGATCAATCTCATCGTCTGGCTCGCCGGCGTCATCGCCGCCGCGCCCGGCGCGAGCCTGCATGTGAAAGCCTTTGCGCCCTGGGCGATCGTCTTTCTCACATTGGCGGTTCTGTCCGCCGTCCTGTGGCGCACATGGACGCTGCGCGCCACGGCGATCCCCCTGGCGCTTGTCGGATTCATCGGCGCGGGCAGCGGCGCCGGCTTCGACATGGCGATCCCCGCGACCGGTGACGCCGCGGCGATCCGTCTGCCGTCGGGCCAGTTGACGCTGCTCGGCAAGAAACCCGGCGCTTTCGCCGCCGAGCAATGGCTGCGCGCCGACGCCGACGCGCGCGCCGCCGCCGACGCGAGAGGCGGAGCAGCCTGCGACGATCTCGGCTGCGTCGGCCGCCTCGTCGACGGGCGCGAGGTCTCTCTCGTTCTGTCGCGCGGCGCCTTTCTGGAAGATTGCGCGCGGGCGGCGATCATCGTGACCCCGCTCTACGCGCCGGGCGGATGTGCGGCTCCTCTCGTGATCGATCGGGCGAGGCTGGCGGAGACGGGCGCGATCTCGCTTCGGCTGGGCAAGGATAACGCCGTCGAATGGACGAGCGCGCGCGGGATCGACGAAGATCGCCCCTGGTCCCCTCGTCCCGCTCAGGCGTCGAGACAAAACGCGCGCGTCGAGGACGAGGAAAGCGAAGAGGCGGAACTCGCAGAAACGCTCAACTGACGCGCCTGTTTTTCTATGAAAACGAACTCTCAATCAAAAAACCCCCGCCGAAGAGGCGGGGGTTCGTAAAACTATTCATATTTGCCCGGATCAGGCCGTCTTTTTCTTCTTGTCCAGAATGAAGTGCTTGTACCAGAGGCCGAAGCCCACCGCAGCGGCCAGGCCGAGGACGATGAAGGTCGTCACTTCCTTGCTGGCGGTCAGTCCAACGGAGAAGGGAAAGCGCGCGACATATTCCTTGCTGCCATCGTCGCTGCGCGCCTTCACAATGCCGATATACTTGCCCTCATTCGCGAAATTGTGATCGAAGGTGAGCGTGCCGGTCTTGTACTTCTTCGGCGCCGAAAAATATTCGGTGTTCGCCTCGAGATTTTCGTTGTCGTCCTTCTGGCCGACGTCGCGAAGAACGCGCATCTCCAGATTCATTTCGCGCAATTCGTCCTGCTGCGCGTCGAGCGTGATGATGGTGGGGCCAGCGTCTGGGATGTCGTCACAGAACTGCTCGCGCGACTTCAGGGGCTGATAGCCGGTGAAGCTCATCGTGTCCGGCCCGATTTTCATCAGGCACTGCCCCTGGTTGGAGCCGACGTCGCCATGGGCGTGCGCCTGTGCAACCCAACCAACCGTCGCCAATGTCATGGCGACGAGAAAGCGCATTTTCATCCTGTTTCCTCCCTCTACTTTTTTCTCTGCCGCCTACCGGCCGGACGAACGGTTCATTAGGTTCCGCGCACGTCGCTCCCTCCTTGTCGCCCTGGCAGGCGGGGGGCCGTCCCTAGCAGTTTGTCGTTAGCATATATCAATTCAAGGGCTGATGTCTTGCGACCTTAGGCCACACGCCGTCAGCCGCCACAGATCGTCTGGCGGACCGACGCGTTAACCATAGCCCGCGCGAAGGCTCCGACACGGTTACGTAAGCTTAGCAATTTCTGCCCGCTTGGGTTAAGCTCTGCTTTACCATGCACGTTATGCAGGTGAGGGCGAAATGCAATTTTTTAGCGATATGCACTATGCGGCGGTGAACGCCGGGCTCGACGTCAATTGGCTCCCGGAACCGGGCGCGCTGGTCGTGGCGAAATCAACGGCGGGGTTTGATCAGGCGAGCGTCGCGACGATCGGCGGCATTCTCCGCGCCGCCGCAACCGACAACGATAATTCGCTCAAATTCCTTGTTTTCGATTTCGCGCACAAGGAAGTCGGATCGACAAAGGCTCCGACGGGTTTTGCCGACATGGTCGCGGCGACCGCCGATCTGATTGTCGATGCGCCGATCATCACGCTGGCGTGGGCGCGCGGGCCGATGCACGGCCTCGATTTCGATCTGGCCATGAACTGTTCGACGCTGGTGGCGGAGCAGGCTGCGACTTTTTCCTTTGCAGGAGATCCGTTCGACCTGCTTGGCGTTTATGCGGCGCTCGGGCGTCGGATCGGCTTCGCGCGGGCGGAGCGGCTCATCGAGAGCGACCCGATTCTTTCGGCGCAGGAGGCGCGCGATTTGCTAATGGTCAGGGATGTCGCGCCGGCGCGGCCGGGGCATGACGGCATCGCGAGCTATCTGGCGCAGTTCGAGCGGCGCTACAACGCCTCGCACGCCATCTTCCGGGCGCAGCGCATCGCGGAACCGCCGATCAGCCGGCGTCCGGTCATTGTGAGATGAGGCGCCTGAACGACGTGGGCCGATTCGGGCTCCGGGCGGCTGATGGGTCACGCAACTGCAGATGCAGTCTCACAACTTGGCGCCGCCCGGCGGCGGCGCCATAGTCCGACCATGGCTGAAACATCTCAAGACTGGGCGCGGCGTCGCGGGCCAACGCTCGGCGATATAGAGGCGCTCGCCGACGCCGCCTTTGCGTCGCTGCCTGAAAGCTTTACGCGGCTTTGCGAAGGCGTCGTGTTTCGCGTCGAGGACTTCCCCGACGAAGAGACGATGGACGAAATGTCCTGCGAAACGGAGTTCGATCTCCTGGGCCTGTTTCGCGGGCGCGGCCTGACCGAAGGCGCGCATCTCGCGGAAACCGGCGCGGAGCCGAACATGGTCTATCTCTATCGCCGCGCCATTCTGGATTTCTGGTGCGAGAGCGAGGATACGCTCGGCGATATTGTCACTCATGTGCTGGTGCATGAGATCGGCCATCACTTCGGCCTGTCGGACGAAGAGATGGAGGAAATCGAGGGTCGCGCCGGTTAGCTGCGCACGCTCACTTGACGCAGTCGATGAATGCGATCGTCGGCTTGTCCAGAAACAGCCGCCAGAAGTCGCGCCCGAATTTGTTTTCGCCTTCCGGTGACAGAAGTGGCGGCGGCCAGCTGATTTCTGAAAAGCCGGCCGCGCGAAACGCCTCCTCGTGGATTTGCCGGTCCAGGAAGTAGTTCTCGATTTCGAAGGACGAGTCGTCGAGAAAAATCTGCCATGTGATCGGCGCGCCCTCGACAAGCGGGCCCTGCACCTTGGCTTCGAATCCATATTGGCGATAGGAGCGGCCCGGGTCGAAATCCAGCATCGGACTGCTGTTGACCGCGATGAAGCGTCCGCCCGGCTTGAGACAGCGCGCGATGGCGTCGCACATCTCCCGAAGCTCGCGCCGGTCGTGCGCGTAATTGAGAAAATAGCCGGCGAAGGCGATGTCGAATTCGCCGGTGAATGGAAGTTCCTTCCCGTCGCCGACCCTGTAGTCGACGCCGAGAGGATTTTCCGCTTCCTGCTTGCGGGCGAGTTCGATCATGCCCTCGGAGAGGTCGACGCCCACCACCCGCGAAGCCCCCTTCTGCCGCAGGCGTCGCGAATAATAGCCTTCGCCGCAGGCGATATCGATCACCGCCTTGCCCGCCAGATCGGGCAGAAGCGCTTCGAGCGTGTAAGCTTCGATATAGGTTCGCCAGGGCTGCTGCTTGGCGACCTGATATTCTTCTGCGATCGGATTGTAATCGGTCGTCATGGCCGCCTTGCTTGCAACGTCACTCCGGCGGGGCCGCACGCAGGCCGTTGGGCGCCGCATCGGGTGCGGGGAGTCCGCTCCGGGGGGGCTCCTGGGTCGCCCCGTCCTGCGCTTCCGGCGGCGGCGTATAGAGCTTCACTCGCGTGAGCTGGTCGCCGCTCTGAAAAACGACTTCGGTGTGCAGGATCTTGTGCAGCGTCCAGGAACCGACCGCGTCGCCGACCTTATGCCAGCTCCCCTCGGGCGTTTCGCTCGAGGTGACGAAAGCCTGAGCGACCGACTTGTCTTTGACGATGGCGGTGACGGCCAGCCCGGTCGGCGCGTCGGAGATATTGGCGTTATCCGGCGCTGCCGCCGCCTTTGGTCCCGGCTTGCGATTCTTGAAAAAGATCGGACGCGAGAGCGCTTCGACGTCGGCCGAGGCCGGCTTGGGCGGATCGAGCTCGACGACCGCGAGAGACGGGGGATTCCAGTCGGGGACCACGACGCCGCTGTCCCAGCCCGACGGCCAGAGCAGCGCGACCGCGGCGAACAACGCTGTTCCCGCGGTGATCGCGGACAGGACCGCCAGCACGATCGCCGACAGCGGAGAGAGCCGCCATTGCTTCAGACGCGAGAACATCGCGCGCGCATCGCGCAGCCGGTCCGCGCCGCGAATGTTGAAGAGAGCCTTCATCACTGATGGCCCTTCTTCGGCGCGCCGCCGAAAACGTCGAACTGGGCCTCGATCTCGTCGTTCTGCTGCGGCGCGGCTCCCCAGAGCATCGCCTGGGCGCGCATCGTCGCCGCGGTAATGATCAACAGAGGCGGTTCGCCTTCCAACGCGCGGGCGAGGTTGTGAATATTGTCGTGGGGGCCGACGACATCGAGTCGCGCGCCGACCAGCGTGACGCCCTCGAAGGATTTCTCGGGCAACATCTGCAGCGAGCGGACCGTGACCTGCGCCTGTTCGGCAAGCGTCTTCAGCCGCGCCTGAAGATTGGCGCTGATCACGCCGTCGCTGTCGCCGTCGAATAATTCGCCCCGGCCGTTGATGTCCGACACCTGCTGGGCATAGGCCTGAATCTGCGCCTCATGCGCCGCGACCGCCTCATAGCGCGCGAGCGTCTGCCGGCGCTCGGCGATGGCCGCCGCGCCATCCGCGATCATGCGGCGGAAGGGCTCGGCGAAGATCAGATACAGGAAAAGCAGCGCGAGCAGGTTGAAGCCGGCAAAAATGGCGCGGCGGCCGGCGGGCGTATGCCGAAACGCCTTCCAGTTCATTTGCCGCCCCCCGGCTTCTTTTGTTCCAGCTTGGCCTGCAGCGAAAAGCCCTCCCGCTTTTCTCGCGGATCGGGCGTGATCGGCGCGGTCAGACCGGCGTCGGCGAAGAGCGCCGATTTGTTGAACATCGCCGGCAGTCCGACAGCCGAGCTGGCGAAGCCGACGATGTCGAGCGCCCGCTCATTGGGTTTCGTCTCGGAGAGGCGGAAATCCGTCACATAGGCGCTGTCCGGCAGGATGCGCGCCGTCTCTTCCCAGAGATCGGCAAAGAGCGGGCCGTCGCGGCGAGCTGTGCGCAGGACGGAGAGCAGACGGCTCTCGGACGTGGTGCGGTCCACCACCTGCCGAACCTTGGCGGCGCGCGCGGAGGCTTCCTGAATTTTGGCGTCGAGTTCTTCGCTGAGCGTGCCCTGGCGCCAAAGCGTTGCGCCAACGCCGATCGCCGCGAACAACACTGATGCGGCGCAAAGGGCGAGCGCGAGATTGCGGAAGCGATGGGTGATTTCGGTCCTGGCCTCCAGTGTGATCAGCGGCGTCTCCTCATCCCCCGCGCCGATGGGACGGAGGAAGGCGACGTCCGACACATCGAGACTGGCCTCCTCCACCGCCGCCGCCAGCAGGTCGCGCCGCAAAATCCAGAGGCTGATGCGGAGCTTGTCGGGCGCCGTCGGGTGTTTCGTCGCGACGTGACCGTAAACGACGTCCTCCAGTTTGAAAGGCGTCTTGCGCTCGACGTCGGCCATGAGCAGCTTGGTCAGATTTCCCGCGGCGGCGGATGGAATGTCGAAGCGGCGGATGAAAAAGGCTTTCGCGTCGATCTCGACGCCGATCCGTACGGCGTTGCGCGCGAGATCCCGGCGCGTGAGCGCGTCTTCGAGCGAGCCGGAGGCGATTTCGTCGCCGCTGACGCCCCAAAGCTGCGCGCCGCGCGAGTCGACGCACCATAGATCGCGCTCGCCCGCGCGCAGAATGAGCTGACGGTCGCCGCGGTCGGTCATCCAGGCGATGACCTCTGGCGGGAACAGGCTGAAGAACTCGCGGCGATACCAGGCCAGGAAGCGGCGGGTCGCCCCTCTCAGCGAGCCCTCGATAACGTCGCGCGTCCAGAACTCGCTTGCCAAGAAGAAACCTCGAAAGGTCGAGAGACGGGCGCTTCCATGAACGGCGCCGTCGAAGCAGGGCAAAATAGCTTCACGGACCAAAGCTGGCAATAAGCCGGGGAGACCCCTTGCGGTGCGTTATTCGACGAAAGGCGCGTTGCGCAGGCGCATCCGCCTTGCCTCTCGCGACTCGTCGCGCGGATCGCCCGCGGCGCTCTGAATGGCGCCGAGCGCCGACGCCGTGAACGTGGTTGCTCCCGCGATGGGCTTGCGCCTCGAGAAGGGCTCGAAGTGGTCCGGCGACAGGATGGCCGCGTTCTGCTGCTCGCGCCGGCTCCGCTTTTCGCCCGACTCGTCCCTGGCCTGCACGGACGCGCCCTCCTGCTGGAACTCATATGGCTTAGATACGGGATAATAAGGGAACAGGCGCTCCCGCGTCTCGACGGCGAGCGTCGGGGCCGCCTCCACGCCATTTGAAGAGGCGACGATCTCGACGCCAAGAGCGGATGGCGCGAAGGACACCTCCTCGGCGGGCGCATAGGACATGGCGTCCTCGGATGGCGTTTCGACGCGGATGGGCTCGCAAATGCGGTAATGCAGTCGGCATTCCCCGCTGCCGGCAAAGCGCGGCGCGCGGTCCTGGAGTTGCGCGCGGGCATTGGCGAAGGCGGCGGCGCATTCTCGCGGGCTGAAGGCGCCCGACGCCGCGCAGGCGTCGCGTGTGGCGAAAAAGTATGTTTTCCCGGGTGTTGCCGCTGCGGCGTCGTCGACAATTGCGGCAAGGCTGAGCAATGACACGCAGGACACAACGCGCACCAACGGCATGCGCGCGCAAGCGGAGTTGGCGGCGGACGCTTTTGTGCTGAACATGGTTAAAAAAGCTCGACTGACACTTAACGCATGAGGGTGCATTTTCATCTCAAATGTGTCATTCCAAAGTCAAGCGTCGCGCTGGAGCCGAGCTTTGCCGACCAGTTTCGGGTAAAGGCCGGTTTCGGGTAAAGGATTGTCTGCATGGAGGCGAGAACCCTGGCCCCGGGATTTCAACGCGCCGAACCGGGCGCATCCTGGCCGGATCCTAACAGTCCAGCTTTCTGCGAGGCTTTCGGCGCTTTTCTTCTCGACGAAAAAGCGATCGACGACCTCGCCCTGCAACGCTCGCAGCGCGCCGCGACGCAAAGCGGCGAACGTTTCGATCACGTGCTGACGAAGCTCGGCCTCGTTTCCGAGGCGGACCTCTGCACGCTTCTGGGCAAATTCCTCGAAATCCCGCAGCTCACCGCCGGCGAGACGCCCCTGGAGCCGCCGCTGCGCGGTACGATCCCCGAAAAATTCATCCACGCCAATCGCTTGCTGCCGCTGTCAGTCACTGGCCGACGGCTGAAGCTCGCCGTCACCGATCCGCTCGACCTGGAGCCGGTTCAGGCGCTCGCCTATTCCACGGGCCTCGAGATCGAACTGCGCCTCGCTTCGCCCGCGCAATTCGAAAAGGCGTGGGCGTCTCTCTATGGCGCGCAGCAGGACGGCATTTCTTTCGCCGACAACGACACCCGCGCCAATGACGCGAGCGAATTCGACCTGCAAAGGCTGCGCGACATCGCCAATGAGGCGCCGGTCGTGCGGCGGGTCAACCAGATCATCGCCGACGCCATCGAAGCGCGCGCGTCGGACATTCACATCGAGCCCTCGCTCGAGGCCGTGCAGGTCCGCTATCGCATCGACGGCGCGCTGCGCACCGCCGAATCCCTGCCGCCCGGACTCAAGGCCGCCATCGCCTCGCGCATAAAGATCATGGCCCGGCTCGACATCGCCGAGCGGCGCCTGCCGCAGGACGGCCGCATCAAGCTGGCCATCCGCGGCGTCGACATCGACTTCCGCGTCTCCACCCTGCCGACGGCGCATGGCGAAAGCATCGTGCTGCGTATTCTCGACCGCAGTCAGATCGCGCTCGATTTCGACAAGCTCGGCTTCGAGCCGGAGACGATCGGCGAATTGCGCAAGGTGATGCGCAATCCCAATGGCATCGTGCTCGTCACCGGCCCCACCGGCAGCGGCAAGACGACAACTCTCTATACCGCGCTGCGCGAACTCACAAAGCCGGACGTGAAGGTCTTCACCGTCGAAGACCCGATCGAATATCAACTGGCCGGCGTCAATCAGGTGCAGGTGCAGCCGGCGATCGGACTCGACTTTCCCAATACGCTGCGCGCCATCCTGCGTCAGGACCCCGACATCATCATGATCGGCGAAATTCGCGACACGGAAACGGCGCGAATCGCGATCCAGGCGTCGCTCACCGGCCATCTGGTGTTCTCGACGCTTCACACCAACAGCGCCGCCGCCTCCATCACCCGCCTCATCGACATGGGCGTCGAGAATTATCTCATCGCGTCGACGGTGAAGGCGGTGCTCGCCCAGCGTCTGGTGCGGCGGCTTTGTCCGCATTGCGCGACGCCGCTGGAAACGCGCGCGCAGCTACGCGCACAATTCGCCTGGGAAGAGTTTGCGCGCGGACCCGACCAGCTTTCCGCGCCCGGCGGATGCCCCCAATGCCGCAATCTCGGTTATTCGGGCCGTTCGACCATCGCCGAACTGCTGATCATGAACGACCGGATGCAGCGGCTCGTCTGCGAAAGCGCGTCGGACGCGGAGCTGGAGGCGGCCGCGCGTGATTCCGGGATGACCACCATGTATCATTGCGGTATGGGCAAGGCCTGGCGCGGGGAGACGACCATCGACGAGGTCGCGCGCGTCACGCGCGTGGATTGACGCTCATGCCGAAGTTCAAATACCGGGCGTTCAGCACATCCGGCGACCTCATGGAGGGCGAGATCGAGGCGCGCACCGCCGCCGAGGCCGAGGACGCCATTTTCATGCGCGGCCTGACGCCTTTCGAGACCTTCGAGGCCAGAAAGGCGTCGTCGTTCACGCAGATTTCCTTCGGCTCCAGGAAGCCGAATGCGGCGCAGATCGCCTCGTTCACGAGCGAATTCGCGACGCTGGAACAGGCCGACGTGCCGCTCGATCAAAGCCTGCGCATCCTTGCCGCGCAGAGCCCGAGCGAGCCGTTGCGCGCGCTGGCGCAGGAGCTGCTGGCGCGCATCGTCGACGGCGCCTCGCTCTCCGATGCGCTCTCGCGCCGGCCGGATATATTTTCATCGGAATATATCAACATGGTCCGCGAGGGCGAGGCGGTCGGCCGGGTCGGCGCGTCGCTCACGGAGCTTGCGGAGATGCTCGAGCGCCGGCTCGAGTTGCGCGCGCGCATCCAGAGCGCTCTGATCTATCCGTCGCTGCTCATCACGCTGGCGATCATTTCGACGGGCGTTGTGCTGGGCACGCTCGTGCCGAGCATTGCGCCGATCTTCGCCGACAATGGCAAGGCCATGCCGTCCGGCCTGCAGTTCATTCTGGACGTTCAGGCGAACGCCGGCGTCATCGGGCTCATCTTCCTGCTCATCGGCGTCGGCTTGGCGACCGTTTACAAGATGGCGCAGACGCGGCCGACCTGGCAGGTTGCGCTCGGCCGTCTTTACCTGCGGTTGCCGGTGGCGGGTCCGCTGCTCGCGCAATTCGCCACGGCGCGTTTCTCGCGCACGCTCGGCTCCATGATCAAGGCGGGCGTGCCTTTGCTTCAGGGGCTCGAGAGCGCGCGAACGGCGGTGTCGAACGCCTTTCTCAACGATGAACTGGCCGGCGTCGTGGAAGCGGTGCGCGGCGGCGCCAATCTCAGCGGCGCGCTCGCGCGCGTGCCCTATCTGCCGCCGGTGGCGACCCAGATGATCACCATCGGCGAAGAGACGGCGCAGCTCGGCGACATGCTGCTGCGGGTCGCGGCCATGTTCGAGCGCCAGACGCAGCGCTCCATCGAGCGCGCCATGGGGCTGATGACGCCTGTTCTCACCATTCTGATTGCGGGCGTCGTCGGCGGCCTGATCATGACGGTGATGGACGCCGTGCTCAGCATCAACGATCTCGCCGCCAAATGAAGCGGCGCGTTGCAAGAGCCTTTCGGCGGCGCGCGGGCTTCACCATGCTCGAGTCGCTCGTTGTCCTCGCGCTGGTCGCGATGGTGGCGGGCATGGCCGCGCAGCTTCTTCGTCCGCCCTCCGGCAGGCTGAAGCTGGAGACCGCCGCGCGCACCCTCTGCGCCACGCTGCGGGCGACGCGCTCCCGCGCCATCGCGACAAACAGCGAGGCGGCGGTGATCCTCGATGTTTACGCCAAAACCTATGTTTCGCCCGTGGGGAAGCCGGGCGCGCTGCCGGCGGACGCGCTGATCAACCTCGACGTCGCGCATTCGCAGCATGTCTCGGGGCGGGCCGGCGCGGTCACTTTTTTCCCGGACGGCGCGTCGACGGGCGCCGACATCACGGTGCAATTGCCGGACGCGCGCGCCAGGATCGGCGTCAACTGGCTGACAGGCGCAACCACATGTTCGGTCGTCTGAAATCGAGGCGAGGCTTCTCGCTCATCGAAGCGCTCGCCGCTTTCGCCATCCTCGCCATGTCTCTCGGGCAACTGCTCAATGGCGTGAGCGGCGGCGTCCGCAACGAGGCGCGCGCCGACTTCCTGCAGCGCGCATCGCGCGAGGGCGCTTCGCAGCTCGAGGCGCTGGGCGTCGACGGACCCGTGCCTTTCGGCCAGACGAGCGGGCGCTATCCCGACGGACTTTACTGGTTTCTGACCGTCACGCCGGGACCGAATGCGATGGGGCCGAGCGGACAACCGCTCGCGACGAGTTTCCACGCCGAACTCGTGATAAAGAAACCCTCGGGCTTCGGCGAGACCTTCACCCTCTCGACTCTGAAGATAAAGCCGGTGGCGCAGCAGGGCCAATGAAACGACGCGCGCCCGACGGCTTCACCCTTCTCGAACTTTTGCTGGCGATCAGCCTGCTCTCGCTGATTACCGCCTCGATCATGGGCGGCGTGCACATGGGGCGGCGGAGTTGGGAAACGACCCGCGCGAGCGATGCGCTGGATGAAGTCGAAAACGCCATGCGTGCGGCGACGGGCCTTGTTGCTAAAGGCTTTCTGTTCACGCCTGACCAGTCTCAATTGACCGGGGCCGAGCAGCCGCCGCTGTTTCTGGGGTCGCCGCAGAGCTGCCGTTTCGTTGCCCTGAGCGAGGGGGGCGCCCAGTTCGGCGGGCTCATTCTCACTGAAATCGGCGTCGATGATGGTCCCGATGGCGCGGAGCTGGCGGTGTGGACGAAAGTCTATCGGCCGAAGGAAGGCCTCTCGCCCAACCGCGGCTCCATGAAGAAGACAGTGATCCTGACCGGCGTCGCGAGTCTGGAGTTCGCCTATTTCGGCGCGCAGCAACAGGGGAGCCCGCCGGCGTGGGCTTCCGGGTGGAAAAGCCCGATCGCGCTGCCGGCGCTGGTTTCGATCAAATTTGGCGCGAAGCGGCTCGGAAGGGTCGTCGAAATGGCGTCAACCGTTTCGACGCGCCAGTAGCAGCAAGCGTGAAACTAACCGAACTCGATCGGGCCGATCGTCCAGCACAGCCAGACCCCGAAAGCGAGATGCGGCCCGAATGGGAGTGGCGCGCGGGCGTTTTCCAGCAGTCCCTGACGCAGACCAACCGCCGCTGCGACGAGCCCTGACAACACCGCGTAGATCAGACAGCTCGGCAGTCCGGCGAAACCCAGCCAGAGGCCAGCGACCGCGAACAGGCGGGCGTCGCCTTCGCCGACGCCAGGCGCGCCGCGCACCGCCTCATAGGCGTAGGCGACGAAACGCAAGGCCGCAAAACCCACGGCTGCGGCCGCGAGCCGCTGGCCGATCTCAGCGGGTGCGATTGCAAACCAGGTCGCCAGCCCGGAGACAAGGAGAAAGCCGAGCGGGCCATCGGGGATCACGTAATAGCGCGCGTCGAAGAGCGCGACGACGCAGAGCCCCGCGTAGAGAGCGACGCTGGCGATGATGACCGGCGCGGGGCGATCCGCAAGAAGGGTGAAGAGCAGGACGAGAGACAGCCAGGCCGTCGCAGTCAGGGGGCGGCCCTCCCCCCGGCCGCGCAAAATGTCGCAGGCGAGCGACCAGAGCGCGCGACGACGCCGCGCGCAGGCTGAGGAAAGCGACCAAAGCCTCGGGCCGGGCGTCGCCTGCAGGATTGGCTCATCACGCAAGGAAAGTCTTTTTCCAGAAGTTTTCGGACGTTCGTACGAGTGTCGGGGAAGCGGTTCGCCAGTGTCAACCGCACCGTCGAAAGGCCGGCATCAAGCCTCGCTCAAGTCGGAGGCTTCAGCATGACTGTTGCAAATGAAAACAGCCAAGCTAAAGTGCCGAATCAACGGTAGTTGTCACGCGTGGCAAAGCTTTTGTAGACATGTTAAGTCGTTCTCCACAGCCAGTACAGACCATCGCTCAACCCACGGGTTTTTGTCTTGCGTCTTGCCTTTCGGTTCTCTGCTCTGGCGTTGGTCGTCGCCGGTCTTGCTTCGTGCAATGGCTCGTCCGTTTCGGGCGGCCCGCCCGTTGCCGAGTGGAACGTCGCGCCCGTTCCGCATGATCCTCGCGGGGGCTCCGGCGGATCGTCCCGGGGCGTCCTGCCACCGAGAACAGCAGGCAAGGCGATCGTCTCCACGGGGACGGGCAAGCTCGTCGGATCGGGCCGGCAACGTCCTGACCCGGCGGAGCCGGTCGGCGACGACGGGGTGACCCTCAATCTCGTCAATCTTCCGATTTCCCAGGCGGCGAAGATCGTCATCGGCGACATCATGGGGGCCGATTTTATCGTCGATCCCAAGCTCGACGGGAAAGTGACGGTCCATACGGCAAGTCCCGTACGCAGAAAGACGGCCCTCGATCTGTTCCAGTCGGCGCTGCGCGTGTCCGGCGCGGCTGTCGTGAAGGCCGGCGATATCTACAAGATCGTGCCGAACGATCAGGCGGCGGTCTCGGGCGAGGTCATCACCGGCGACTCCCTGCCCCCGGAGGCGACGCCGCTCGGCGAGACGGCGAGAGTCGTCCAGCTTCGTTACGTCTCGGCGTCCGAGATGAAACGCGTGCTCGAACCCATCGCAGAGCATGGCTCGATCGTGCGCGCGGACGACGCGCGCAACACGTTGACGCTCACCGGCTCGGCGCAGGACCTGACCACGCTGATGGACGCGATCAACATGTTCGACATCGACACGATGAAGGGCATGTCTTTCGCGATGGTGCCGGTGCGCAGCAGCGATCCGGACCTTCTCGCCGACGATCTGAAGAATGTTTTCGGCTCGGAACGCGAGGGGCCGATGGGCGGCATGATCCGTTTCGTCGGCAACAAACGGCTGGCGTCGATCCTCGTGATCTCGTCGCAGCCGCAATATATCTCGCGGGCCCGCGCCTGGATCGAGAAGCTCGACGCGCGCGCCGAGCATAGCGAAAAGCAGTTCTTCACCTACCGCGTCCAGAACCGCCCCGCCAAGGAGCTGATGATCGTCCTCACCTCGATCTTCGGCTCGAAGGGCCAGGTGGATTCCAATGTTTCGCCGCGCTTCGGACAATCGTCGCTGTCGTCGGGCGCGGGAGGCGGCATGTTCGGCGGCGGCGGCGCCGGCGGGAGCTCCAGTCCGCTCGGAGCCCTCTCCGCTTCGGGACCGACGGGCGCCGGCGCAAACAGCTCCGGAGGGGGCATTGGGGGCCCGAGCGGCGGCGGCGCCGGCGGCGGTGGAGGATTCGGAGCGGGCTTCAGCGGGGCAACCGGCTCGCCGAGCAACATTTCGGGCCTGAGCGTGCCGGGCTCCAGCTCGAACGGCCAGGCGCCGGGACCCACGCCCGCGGTCAGTCTCGAGAACGACCGCTACAAGGTCGGCGTCGACGACGCGAAGAACGCGCTCATCGTCATGGCGACGCCAGAAGATTACCGGCGCATCCGCCAGGTCATCGAGACCCTCGACGTTCTGCCCAACCAGATCTATCTCGAGGCCACCATCGCCGAGGTGCGCCTCAACGACACGCTGCGTTTCGGCGTGCGCTGGTTCATGCAGGCGCACCCCAACCTGTTCGGTTTCAGCAACGCCCCGAGCGGCACGCCGGCCGCGAACACGATCCTCGGCGACAATCTGCTCGGGACCACCGTCAATGCGGCTTTCCCGGGCTTCGCCTATGCGTACCGCACCTTCAACCAGCAGGTGACGATCAATGCGCTGAACGGAATTTCGGACGTCAACATCATCTCGACGCCGTCTCTCACCGTTCTGGATAATCGCGAGGCGATCCTGCAGGTCGGCGACCAGATCCCGGTGCAGACGCTCACCAGCGTATCGGCGATCGGCAACACGTTCAATTCCGTGAGTTACACGAACACGGGCGTGATTTTGAAAATCACGCCCCATATCAGCGAAAGCGGCCGTGTGATGCTGGAGATCGAGCAGGAGGTCTCGAATGTCGACCCCGCCGGCGATCCCACAAGCACGACGCCGAGGATTCAGCAGCGTCGGGTCAAGACACAAGTTGTCGTGAATGACAGCGAGTTGCTCATGCTCGGCGGCCTCGTCAAAAATCAGACCGGAATTTCAGCGGCGCAGATCCCCGTCGCGGGCGACGTTCCCATCGTCGGCAGTCTTTTCAAGGACAAGGCCAACGTCATCGACAAGCAGGAGCTGATCATCATGATCACCCCGCATGTGGTCCGTTCGCTCAGCGAGGGTCGTGAGATCACCGAGGAATACAAGCGCAAGCTGCTGGACATCTCGTCGCGCGCGATTGGCCGCAATCACGACATCGAACAATCCGCGCGCCGAACGCTGCTCGATCCCTGGTCGAAGTCGCCCTGGCGCATGGACAAGGAAACGCGCTGACGGCGCGGCGCGCCGGCCGCCTCAGCAGTCCGGAACGCCGGCGCCGTTCGTCGCGATGATCGCGCGCAACCGTTCGACATATTTCGATTGACCGCGCCGCAGTTCCCGCACGCCGAAAAGTTTGCCGTCCGGCGGACGCAGATCGAGGAGCGCGTCCTTCGCGGCGGTTTGACCACTGTCGAGCAGAACCTCGACATGGATGAGAAACGCCCCGTGATCGCCCTGCTGATTGAAGTTCGCCGGGAAACGGGCGTCGCTTCGGTTCAACTGATTGGGAAAGGGCGTCGCGGTCAGCGTGCGTACATTCTCAATGGGAAAACCGGCAAGAGCGGCAAAAAGTCCAGGCGGGCTCGCGCGCGCATCGACGCCGGCCGATCGCGAAGAAACCGTCACGAAGGGAAGCAGCGCGCGAAACAGCTCCGGATCGATTCCGTTCACCTGATCAAGCTCGAGCGCGGTCTCGAAGACAGACTGCTTCGGCTCGAATGGCTTGTCGGACGCGCCACTCGAACGGATTTGCCCGAAGGCTCCATTTGCGGCGGTTCGATAGGCGACGATGGCCTCCGCCACGTCCCTCGCTCTCGTCTCGTCGAGACCCAGTCCCACAAGGGCCGGGGTCAGCATTTCCGGCCCTGCCCCGTTGATGTCGATCTTGCCGCTTTCATCCTCGATGGCGAGCGACACAGCGGCGCGATCGAGGACACAGAATTTCGGAGCGCCGTCGAAGACGATTTCCAGCCCCGTCGGGCTAATTGTATTGCGCCTTGCAAGAAGCTCGATGATTGCGAGACCTATTGCGCCATCGGCGACATAGGACGCCTGCGTGGCGCGCGCGACATTCGTTGCGGTTTGCAGGCGGAGTTGGCCGTTGTTCATGAAGGCGACGACCATCATCGCAATCAGGCCCGTGCCCCAGATGACCGCCAGCAAGGCAAAACCCGCGCGCTTTCGTGCGGCGCGCGGGTCGGTGGGCTTCAATCTCACTTCTCTTTCGCGCCGCGCGAGAGGGCGCCGGCCGAACCCTCGCGCCCCTCGGGCCCCATCGACCCGACGTCATAAGGACCGTTCTGACCCGGCGCGCGATAGAGATAAACGTGACCCCACGGGTCTTTCGGGACGCCCGCCGATTTCAGATAGGGGCCGCTCCAGGAGGAGACGCCCGCGGGGCGCTGCACCAGCGCCGCCAGACCCTCTTCCGTCGAGGGATAGCGGCCGGCGTCGAGATAGAAAAGATCCAGCGCGCTCGCCAGATTCTCCATCTGGATCTGTGCGGTCTTGACCTTGGACTCCGACAGGTAATTCAGCACGCGCGGGCCGACCAGGCCCACGATGGACCCGATGATCGCCAGCACCACCAGCATCTCGACCAGCGTGAAGCCGGCCCGACGCCTCTGCCGGCGAACCCGGCGGGCCGCGGCCCCCCTCGTCCCCTGCACCAGAATCTTATGCTGCATGTTTGTTTCCCCGTTCTGCCCGGATCGCTGGCTTGCCGGCGCTCGACGCGCCGGGTTTTGCCGTCAAAGCTCGACGTAGACGTCGCAACCGTAAATCGACGTCGGATTGCCCTGCGCGTCCTCGATCTTGTTCCAGCATTTTCCCACGCCCGCGATCATCCGGTAAATGAAAACGCCTTCCGCCTCGACGGCGCGTTTTTCCGGCGCGCGCTGTCGACCGAGATAATTGAAATAGGCGACGGCGATTTCGTCGCCGCAGCGGTACAGCGTGCCACGATCGAGCAGGAAGACGCTCGCCCGGTCCTTCGCATGGCTGATGCAGTAGGAATAATGCATCAGCCCGTCCGGCTTGATGCTGATTTGCGCCGACGCGCTCCGGCCCCCGAACACCAGGGCGATCAGAAGTCCCAGAGAAATAGCAGTCGCCCGCGTCATGCAACCCTCGGCGATTCCGGCTGAGCATAGCGCCTCTGTGTATGGCTGTTTGAGCTCTTGCGCAATGCGGTGGCGGGCGGCGTCGAGGTCACGCTGAAAAGAAAGCGTCGCTTACGCCGCTTAAGAGGGCTTGCGGAACGCAGCAAGAACGTCTATCAATTGTTCCTGATTTGTTTGCCGCCCCGCGCCGGGAAAGCGTGGGGCATTCGTGCGGAATAGAGGCGGTTATATGCTGACGAAGAAGCAGAGCGATCTGCTACGTTTCATCCACGAGCGGCTTCAGGAATCCGGCGTTCCGCCGTCTTTCGACGAAATGAAGGACGCTCTCGACCTGCGGTCCAAATCCGGCATTCATCGCCTCATCCTTGCCCTTGAAGAGCGTGGATTCATCCGCCGCCTTCCTAATCGCGCCCGCGCGCTCGAGGTGCTGCGCCTGCCGGAATCCGCGACCCCAAGGAGCGGCGGCGGACGTGGCGGAAAATTCGCCCCGTCGGTCATACAGGGAAATCTCGGGCGGGTGCGGCCGCTGAGCGAGCGTGAGGAAGAAAGCAATCAGCAGGTCGCGATTCCCGTCATGGGCCGCATCGCCGCCGGCACGCCGATTTCCGCCATTCAGACGCGCAGCCACACCATCAGTCTGCCGCCGGATTTGCTCTCGAACGGAGAGCATTTCGCGCTCGAGGTTCGCGGCGATTCGATGATCGAAGCCGGAATTCTCGATGGCGACACGGTGGTGATCAAAAAGCAGGATTTCGCTGACTCGGGCGATATTGTCGTTGCGCTGATCGAGGACGAGGAGGCAACTCTGAAACGCCTGCGCAAGCGCGGAGCCTCGATTGCGCTCGAAGCCGCCAACCCTGCCTATGAGACGCGGATTTTCGGGCCCGACAAGGTGCGCATACAGGGCAAGCTTGTCAGCCTGGTGCGCAAATATTGAGAGCTGCGCTGCTCTCGTTCGGGGCATCGGGCGCGTTCTCCCGATGATCGCGCGGCGGGCATGCGGATGAGCGGGCCGGCACGCTGGCCGACGTCCCTGCTCGATACGAGCAAGTCGAATTTGCCAGTGGAGTTCCTCTCGGAGCCTTGCCGGATTTCGATCTTGCCCGGTGGCGAGAAGCGCCTGATGAGCGCCTCCCCCCTCTCACCCTTCGGCTTCGGCGGCGATCTCCAGCCATTGCTCTTCCGCTACCGCCAGCGCCCTTGCCAGCTCCTCGCGTTGGGTCGCAAGCCTTGGCAGCCTCCTGCGGATTGCGCGCGAAAGCCTCGGGCGCCGCCAGCGCCTCGTCGACCCGGGCCAGAAGCTGGGTGAATTTCTCCACCTTCTCCTCGGCCGCCGCGAGCTTGCGCCGGATAAACCCCGCGTCCCGCCGTTTCGGCGCCTCACGCTGGGTTTCCGGCTCGGCCACAGCGGACCCGCGCCGGGGCTCCTCGCCTTTGGCCTTCGAGAGCACGAGGCGCGCATAATCGTCCATGTCGCCGTCGAAGGGCTTCACCGTGCCGCCGTCCACGAGCCAAAGCCGGTCCGCGCAGGCTTCCAGCAGATAGCGGTCGTGCGACACGAGCACCACCGCCCCTTCATAGTCGTTGATGGCCTCGATCAGCGCGGCGCGGCTGTCGATGTCGAGATGGTTCGTCGGCTCGTCGAGAATCATGAGATGGGGCGCATTGAACGCCGTGACGCCGAGCAGCAGCCGCGCCTTTTCACCGCCGGAGAGATGCGCGACTTTCGTATCCGCCCGCGCGCCTGAAAAACCCGTCTGCGCGGCCCGCGCCCGCACCCGCGCCTCGGGGGCGTCGGGCATCAGCCGCGAAAAGACGAGGTAGGGCGTATCCTGCTCGTTGAGATCGTCCACCTGATGCTGTGCGAAGAACCCCGCCTCCAGCCTGGCGGCGCGCACCATCCTGCCGTCCATCGTCTCCAGCCGCCCGCCGAGAAGCTTCGCGAAAGTGGATTTGCCGTTGCCATTGGCGCCGAGCAGGCCGATGCGGTCGTCATTGGAGATGGAGAGAGTCAGCCGCGACAGCACGACGCGCTCGCCATAGCCGACCGACGCCCGCTCCAGCGCGATGATCGGCGGCGATAGCGGCTTTTCGGGCGAGGGCAGATGGATCGGCAGCACGCTGTCGTCGACGATCGCCGTCAACGGCTCCATCTTTTCGAGCATCTTGAGGCGCGACTGGGCCTGCCGCGCCTTTGTCGCCTTGGCGCGGAAGCGGTCGACGAAAGCCTGCAGATGCTTTCGCTTCTCCTCCTGCTTCTTCGCGCCCTTGGCGGCGAGCAGCTGCGCCTCCCGGCGCTGTTTCTCGAAACCGGAATAATCCCCCTTGTAGAGCGCGAGCTTGCCCCGCTCGAGATGCAGGATATGCGTGGCGACGTCGTCGAGCAGATCGCGATCATGGCTGATGACCAGAACGCTCGCCGGGTAGCGGGCGAGATAATCGACGAGCCAGAGCGTGCCTTCGAGGTCGAGATAATTCGTCGGCTCGTCGAGGAGCAGCAAATCCGGCTGCGAGAACAGAACCGCCGCGAGCGCGACGCGCATGCGCCAGCCGCCGGAAAATTCGGACAGTGGCCGCTGCTGCGCGTCGTCGTCGAAGCCCAGCCCATGCAGGATCGCGGCGGCGCGGGCGGGCGCGGAATGCGCGTCGATATCGGCGAGGCGGGTCTGGATCTCCGCGATGTCATGGGCGTCATGCGCGGTCTCGGCGCGATCGAGGAGGTCAGCGCGCTCGACGTCGGCGGCGAGGACGAAATCGATGAGCCGCGTGGGTCCGCCCGGGGCCTCCTGCTCCACCCGGCCAAGCCGCGTGCGAGCCGGCAAGGCGATATTCCCCGACTCGGGCGCGATCTCCCCTGCGATGAGCCGGAAAAGCGTCGTTTTGCCCGCGCCGTTGCGCCCGACGAAGCCCGCGCGGCAGCGACCCGGCAGAAAGACGCCCGCATGATCGAAAATCAGCCGGTCGCCGAGGCGGTAGGTGAGATCATTGATGGTGAGCATGGCCGCAAGCCAAGTAACAGGCCCGGCGCTCCATCGCTAGGCGGATTTTCGGACCGGCCCGTGGTCAGGGCCGCGCCAGACCGATCGGGTCAAAATGGCATTACGCTTGCTTGATCGAAAGCAAGGAAAGGGACGAAAGGGAACCCAAGGCGTATCAACCTGAACCGAAAGGGACCGCGTCATGCACCCCGACATGGAAACCTACCTCTGGATCACGGTGAAGGCGTTTGGATGTGCGCTTGTGGGGATTTACGCGACGCGCATCGCGTTTTGGGCCTATGAAACCATGAAATGGGGCGTCTGAGCCCCCGAAGCGCGGCGGTCAGGCGCGGACAAAGTTGCCGTTGACGCCTGTCTTGAGGCTTGTCTTGCGCGCCGCCCGCCTCTATACAGCCCCTCGCTGCGCCGCTTCGAGCGGCGACAGCCCCGCGCCCATCGTCTAGAGGCCTAGGACGTCGCCCTTTCACGGCGAAAACAGGGGTTCGAATTCCCCTTGGGCGCGCCAATAAAATCAATAGTTTAGACAATCTGTCGACTGAAATTCTGGCTCATACGGAAAATTTACGGAAAACCCGTGTTCGGACACTGGCGGATTTTGACGGCCAAGCCATGGGCGGAGCCGGGCCCCCAAGTTGCCACGCCTTGTCCGAGCCCGTTCGAGGTCAATGTCTACTCGATGAGCAAAAAAGCCATCGTCATCGCCGTGGGCCTCACCATCTTGCTCCTCTTTGTGCTCGCCAGCTTCGTCACGCCATCCATCGGGACTGGCTGAATCCGCGGCGGGCCGGATGTGACTTGATCACTCTCGCCCCATCCCGCTCGCCCTGTATTGCGACCAATCCGGCCGGACGTCTTCGGGGCGCGAGCCACAGGCTGAGCAGAGCAGGCGGCGCTTGAGAGCCGGGACCGGCACAGACTTGGGCAAGCCCGACATGCCGACACTCGCTCGGCGACCGCAGGAACAAGCGACATCTACCGCGCGAATGCCAAGGCTTCGCATGTTCGCGAGGTCCATGGCCGGGCCGGTGTATTTGGGAGCCATGGCTCAGTAAGACAGCCGCGAGGCTTTTTCTCAATGAGGAAGATAGTCTGGCGCGTGCAGCGTCGGTGGATGCGGGGCAACCCGCGCCGCTCAGCCTCACAAGGCGCGCGCCATGCGCCGCACCGAGGAACACTGTTTCCGCTCGCGGGTTTATCGTGCATCCCTCCTCTCAGGGGACTCTTCTCCTTGGCCCGGCCGCGTGTCGGGCCTTTTTTCATGAGCTTTGACGGAACAACCCAGACCGCCGGTTTTATTCCTACCAGCGTCAGCAACTGGTTCCTTCTGTCAAAACTAACCCGGCGCGCGTCGCCGGGTTTTTTGTCTCGAACTAACAGGTCAGCATGGGTCGACGAGGAACTGGCGGCGACCTGAGCCGATTGAATCAGAGCCGCGTAATCGCCACGGTTGGATCGCCTACTCTTTTCGGGGGAATCAGGAGGCGGCCAAGATGCCAGGCGACGAGCTGTCGGATACGGAGATTTCCCTACTCCGTGAGAGGATTAGTCTGCCGCAAAATACGCATACTTGACGCACCATGAGTTGGAGGGGCGCCAGACCTGTAATGGTCCGACTTCGCCGGTATGGGGCCACTTTGTTTCTGAGCGTAGGCGAGCGTCATCGGCTTTACAAAATCTTCGAGAAGGCCGGGTGTTTCCCACGGCTTCGGCGGCCGTAAACAGCGTGCGGCATTGGTAACCTTCGCCGCCCCCCGGTCGCAGACTTCGTGATCGGGTCTATCCTCGTCGCCGTTATCCTCGGCGGGGTGATGATGATGCTCCTCTGCGTGTGAGCCTAGCGCATTGCAGCCGTCGCACTAAGTGACTTCCTGCGGCGGGGGTTAGTACACTGGGTCGGCATGACGCACAACGATCCAGACAAACTGAAGTCCCAGCCTTCAAGAAAAGAGACGGACAAATACGGCGGCGTGGTCGAATTTGACATGTCCTTGACGCCCAGCGTGATCATATGCGGGGCAGCTGGGGCAGTTCTGGGGGCAATCCTCGCAATGTGGGTAACCACTGAGATTCCGATCGTCATCGCAACCGTCATAGTCTTTGCCGTGCTGTCGGGAATTTTTGGTTTCTTTGTTCCATGGTACAAGCCCCAGGATCAGAAGAAATAAGTCACTCTTGGTGATGCCCTCCGTTGCCGGAACACAGCGCTGCCCTACCTCTTCTCTCGGGTAACCTATCCCAGGGATTCCCTCATCCAGCCCGGTGGCCCAACCGGGCTTTCTTTTAGTCGTAGCCATCAAATGCACAAACAAACGTCTGCCAGGGCGATTTTGCTTACCCTGATCGCGACCGCGTTTGTCGTCACTGTGTTTTCGGTAAATCTGGGCTTTCGTCAATCCACTCAGGTAGGATCTGTAAGTTCAGACGTTGCAGATGCAAACAACAAATTGTCGTACCCAACTGCCAACCAGCTTTTCGCGCCCGCTGCGCCGGACGCCGTATCAGGGATGCAACCCCAAGTCTAATCGTCTTCCGAAGTCGTAGTCGTGGCCGACCCAAACTCAGGGTTGCGGTAAAAATAGGTGAACATCAGCCCGAGCATCGCTACGCTCGCGAATAAACCGGAAAAACCTCCGATCCACAGGCCCGACGACTTGCCGAATTTCGCGACTGACATCGTGGCCAGCCATTCCTCCGAATAAGGAAACGACGAGAGCATTGATGTGTCACGATGCGCGGAAACTTATCAGAGAGTTCGTCTGGAACCGTGCCGCTAGGAAAAAACTTAATCACCAGAGCGCGCGCTTGTCCAACGACGATGACCGACAGCACCGCTGCCACCGAACCAATCAAGAGCCCGTTACTCATAAAGTTACCCAAAACGCTTCCCGCAACAGCCCCTACGCACAAGCCGAACCCAAGTAGAAGCATGACGTAAATCGAGGTGAGCCCTCCGCTCCGATCGATGGCCATTAGATTCATCTCCCGTGCTTAGCCAGCGTTCCCCGAAGTCACTCGTAAGTGAGAACGATCAGCCCCTGAACGAACCTTGTCAAGGTGGCAAGCGGAGGCCCCGCAGCCGCGCAAACAGCACGGGCTGACGTTGGTGGTCTGCTTTGCCTCGTCACACAGGCCAGCAACCATCGCGGTCGGTCGGTTCTGCGGCGGCGAGCGCAATGCGTCGGCGCACAGACAAGGCGCTCCTGTCTTTAGATATTGGAACGGCCCGGGTTGGCGGGGGGCGTCCCGCACAACGGGTCGAGAAGCCGCCCCTAAATTGCCCCTAGCCCTCGGCGGCTTCTCGCTTCGATTGCCCGAACGGTCGGGATGTGTCTCAATCTGAAATTTTATGGCATTGACGATTTGTCGCCCACGTCCAACCTCTCTGTTATGCTTACCGCAAAGCAGGGGGATGGTGATGGCTTCCGAATGGGTAAAGCTTA
>CAVQWJ010000001.1:0-75954 GCA_963717565.1 uncultured Alphaproteobacteria bacterium | reverse complement strand
CGGCGTCGAAACTCACGGCTCCCCCGGATGCTGAACTATCAGCGGTCAGGGAGGCGCTGGGTCAGGCCAAAACCCCGCAGATGCGTGACGCCATCCTCCAGCGGTTTCGGCAACGCGGGACCGAAATGCGGTTCAACACGAATGGGCTGGGGCTTTGAGGTCGTGAACCATTTCCAAAGCAAGGCCAGCTTGTCCAAGAGCCATGTGGCGATGGCGACGGCGAAGAAGCAGAACCACGATTGAATGAAAATCGCATTGCCAGGCGAGACAGGTTCATTCGTGTGTTCGAAGGCCGCAGACGAAAACCGCCAGGCCGCGAATGCGATGCAAGTCTGAAACAATAGCCGGAGCGGGCGCATGGGCATTTATGACGACATCCTGCAATCTTCCGAAGCAGCGCCGAGCGGCGTCGCACCTGGAATCTATGACGACATTCTCGCCGGAGAGCAATCCACGATGGCGGATGTCGCCAAGTCTGGCGCGTCCGGTCTCGCGCGTGGCGCAATCGGCCTTCCTGGCATGTTGGGAAACCTTCAGGAGTTTTCCAGAGGCGCTGGACGCCTCGCCGGATTCACCCCGCCGAGTCGGTCCATTCTGGATCGCCTTGCGGGCGGCAAGCTCCCGACAAGCGAGGACGTGATCAACGCCGCGTCCGATGCTGGCGTTCCCGGCCTTCACTATCAGCCGCAGACCACGGCCGGCGAATATGCGCGCACCATCGGCGAGTTCATTCCGGGCGCGACGCTGGGGCCGGGAGGGGTGGCGAAGAGCATTCTCAAGTTTGGTGTGGCTCCCGCCATTGCCAGCGAGACGGCCGGACAGGCAGCGCATGCGGTTGCGCCGGAACTGGAGCCATACGCCCGATTTGGCGGCGCTGTCGCGGGCGGGGGTCTATCGGCTCTGGCGACCCGTCCGAGCGTCGCTGAGAGGGCTGTCGCCTCTGCCGCTAGGGGAATGACCCCGGCGCAAGTTGACGCCGCTGTGAGCCTATTTGAGCAATCGAGGCAGGGCGCGAATCCGGTCCCGCTCACTCTGGCCGAAGCCGCCGGCAATGAGCGTATGCTCAACCTTCAGCGCGTGGTCGAGGGCCAAGGCGGGTTGTCGGATTTCATGGCGCAGCGGCCGGGGCAGGTTCAAGCGGCGGGGCGCGCAGCGATTGACACGATTGCGCCGACCACGAATGCGCCGAGCATGATCGGGCCGCAGATCGGAGAAGCGGCGCAGGGGACGGTTCAGGACGTTACCGACGCCATTAATCGGCGCTCGCGCCCACTGTATCAGGCCGCAGAACCGGCAAGGATTGATCCCGCCGACTTCGCCAAGCTTCAAAGCGACCCGCTGTATATGGACGTTTTGCAGGAAGTCAGAAGCGATCCAGCCCTAAACAAGCCGATTGCCAATCTTCCCGATGATAGCGTCGGCGTCATTGATCTTGTGCAGCGCCGGATGCGGGAGCGCGCAGACGTTGCTGCTACTCCGGGTCAGGCGACAACATCAAATCTTCGATCCGCAGTGCTTGAGGGCTCGCGCAAGGAACCGATACAGGCCGCGAACACCGCCACTGGTTCGGTTTCCGCTATGCCGGGCCAGCCTGCGACAATAGGCGCTTACGAGCAGGCGCGCGGATTTCAGGAATCTGCCCGCAGGCAATATCTTGAACCGCTGATGGCGGGACCGATTGGGAAGCTCGCGCAGAAGGACATGGACACGCGCAACGCCATCGATGCGCTGTTTCCTCAGAACCCTATCCCCAACAGCGCCCAGGAGGTCCAGACGGCAGTTTCCGCTCTGTCGGCGCGCAATCCGATGGCGGCGCGGCAATTGGTGCGGGCCCATGTCGAGAGCGTCTTCAATCAGGCGACGCGGGACATGCAGAACGGTCCTACGCAATTCGGCGGCGCGACGTTCCGGGCGAAACTCGTCGGCAATCAACAGCAGGCGGCGAACCTTTCCGCTGCGATCAGCGCCTTGCCGAATGGGAGCCAAATCCTCGCGGGCTTCGACAATATGCTTGAGATGATGGCGGCGACGGGTCGGCGTCAACGCATTGGCTCTCAGACATCATTCAACAATGAGCTTCAGGCGCAGTTGAAGACTGGATCGGTTGTCGGGGAGACGGCGGCGACGGGCGGCGTGAAACTACCCCAGAGGCTTCGTGACGCCTATCAGGCTTGGAACCTCGGACGCAACGTCGATCAGGTTGCGAGGCTCTTGACTGATCCTGAAGCCGTTGGCCCGTTCCGTGCGCTGGCGAATGCGCCTTCTGGTAGCTCGAAGGCTATCGCAGCCGCGACGCGCCTTGTTGCTCTCGCGCAGAGTTCGAACAGGAAGGATCGTAGGCAGTAATCCCGGCAGGCGTTGAAAGCGTATCGCGATGTGCACGGCAATCACTGGACGCGCGAGCCGGGTGAGACGTTCGGACAGTTCGATGAGCGGATCGAGGCGGAAGCTGTTGCAGCGGCGGGGCCGCGTATAACTCGGATCTTCGGTCGTGATGATGAATAGAGGGCGGGCAAGCAGGCTTGATAAGCTCGAAGCGTCCAATTGGACGCGCTGAACGTTTGTCGTCTGGGAAGAGGGGGGCGATGTCGAAGCTAAGCGGGAGAGGCTGACGCGCGAAAAGGGGATGAGGGACAGTGATCAGCTTCTGGTCGTGTCGTGGCGTTCAGAACTAGAGCGGGTCGCGGCCTAAGAGAAGCAATCGACGTGTAACGGCGGCGTCGCCTTTTTTCCGGAGCCCTGGGTTGCGACAATTGGCGCTCACCGCGTTCTCGCAAAGTGCTGGCAAGCCGAAAAACAGACCGTTTACGCGTAGTAAGCACTCACAATTGAAATCGACCCGACAGCGCCTTGTCAACGAATGAAGCCACTAGGTGTTGAACCAGATTGTAGATGATGACGGGTACCATGACGACCGGATGATCCGATAGCACAAGCGAAGCCAATACGAGACCGGCACCGTTGTTGTTCATTCCTAACCCGAACATCAACGAGGATGCTGATCCTCTATCAGCCCGTAAGCCGCGCGCGATAAGGTATCCGACCCTGAACATTGTCAAACATAGCAAGCCTACGATGAGCAGAATGGCCGCGAGGAAATCCATGTCGGGCCGCGATAAGACGCCAGGAAGGCTGAGCGACGCGTTCGAATAATTGAGCAGAATTAAAACGAACGAATTGGCAAGCTTTAAGTAAGGTGAAATCGAAGCTGCTCGCTTCTCGCCCAGAAGCCGGTGTCCTGAAATGCCGAGCAGGGAAGGAACGATAACCCAAGTTCCCAAGAAGGCTCCCGCCCCGTTGCTCGCAAGTTCATGGAGATCCTCTGAGTAGTCTCCTGCTGCGATGAAGCCAACCAAATGCAGAACTAACGGCGTCAAAACTGGACTGAGGAGTGTCGTCAGTAGAATGAGACCGAGACTTAACGCGAGGTTGCCGTTCGCGTTCTGAGCCCACGCAGTAGAAGCTCCCGCGATCGGCATCGCGGCAATGAGTGCGAGGCCAGTGAGAATTTGCTGGACTTCGTCGGGATTATGCCAAAGCCGCATTGTGATGCTAACCGCGAGGATGAAAGCTAGGGGCGCGATTAAATTTCCGGCTACTCCTGTGATGAGAAGCCGAGGATGCCGAGCTAGGTCAGCCAAATCGGTCGTCTTCGTCCCCAAGCCGGCGTTGAAAAGTAGGAACGCCAGCATCGCAGGGGGCAACGAGAATGTGATCTTCGATTGCGCCACCTCTACGCTCCCAAGCTCGATGCTTCGAATCGACAACCCGAACTCAGGCAGAAAAGCCGCGGTGACATAGGATAGCAGCACCAACCAAATCAGTGACTTATGAATTGTATGCTGGATTTCGGAGGCAATGCGCGACGGGCCAACTTTCATAGTCACTTTCGAGGTTATAGCTGAGGAGCATCTGCATAATCTTTGCAATTTAGTGGCCAAAACCCAAGTGGGTCAGCAAGAATTAATTCCAAACAACGCACCAGACCGTCTCCTTCGCGGATCACCCGAGCCAAGCATGTTGTCATTCCTGCACATCCCTCACCGGCCGCTTTTTCGGCGGGAAGAACCCGCCAGGGTCGTCTATCCAGATCACGGTGAGCCCGGCTCGTTTGGCATAGGCGAGCGCCTGCAGGAATGCCTCTTCGACGGGCATGCGTTCGGGGAAGGCGGCAGGATGCGCACTCTGGCCGAAAACTTCGACCGCTAGGTGGGCGAATATTGCCGGCTCCGCATTGCCGCCATGGCGCACGTGGACCGCAAGGATCGGTCCGTTCGGAAGGGCGCTGCGGTGTTCGACGATCCGGACCATTCGCGCTCTCCTGGCTGTCTATTCGTCATTTTCGGCGTTGAGGTTTTCGAGAGGGATAGTTCCGGCCGCCTTCGCCTGTCGCACCCGGTCATAATTCGCAGCTATGCGCATTAGGATGGCGGCGGCAAGCAAGCCATCGTCGCCGAGATTCATCGCCGCAAGGCGCTCGCCGGTCTCCTGGAGCCGCTTGGCTGATTCGGCTGTAAGTGTCATTTCGACTTTGAGCTTCATCGCCATTGCCCCCCGGGCTGGCTATGTCTATCTGCGCTTGTACTGGCGATTATAGGCTTTCGCCTGACACCGTTCGCAGTAGACTTTCCCGATCGGCGCGGCTTCTCCGCAAAACCATTCAGGCGGATCATCGATCGTGCCGAGTGGGAATTTGCAGCTGCCCTTGCGAAGCTCAGCAAACGTAATGCCGGGCCTGGGGAACTGATCCTGCTCGCGGACGATGTCGGCTGTATCGCTCATTCTGCTTTCGCTTTCCTCGCCGGCACCCGGCCACCATGCCGCCCGTATTTTCCACAGCTTGCGAAGCAGGAAAGCGCGTGGCTGAATTGCTTTCGCGCGCCGAAGCTTCCTGCCTACGCCGCGTCGCCTGAGTTTTCGCAGGCGCGCTGGCGGCCTCCATCGCACGCGGGGCCGTCAGCTGCTCCTGAGCCTTCACGGCCGCCTGAGCATTTCTCGAAGCAACCGGTCGACCTCTTCAAGGGAAACCCAATCCCGTCCTGCTACACGCCAGATGACAAGCCGCCCGCGGTCCCTTTCCGTGCGGAGCGCGCCGACTGAGACGCCAATGAGCTTGGCCGCCTCAGTTAACCGGATGCACTGCCCCTTCTCCGTCGAATTCACTCCAAGGGCTCCTTCCTCAGCCTCACGCCCGCTCCACTCCCGTTCGGTGGGATGAACTCGACCCCCGCCGCCTCGAGGGCGGCACGGATGGCGGAAAGCGTTGAAGCCTTTGGATCCGCCGCGCCGGACTCGATGTTGTTGAGGCCGGTTGTGGAAATCCCTGCAAGCTTCGCAAGTTCGGATTGGGTTAAGCCGAGCATAGCTCGAGCACCACGTATCTGTTGAGGCGTCAGCATGATCAATTCTTACATCAGGCTTGAGAAATTATCAATTGCTCTTGACATTGACTTAAGTTGAGATAATATCAAGTCAGCTAGAGAAATTCATAAGCTGGTGTCGCGGGAATGGGAGGTCCTTTCCGGCGAATGCTCCCGGCTTGCCTGATGGAGTCGCCGCCATGTCCGCCAAGATCAATAAAGCCGCGATGTTCCGCCGCGCTCATGAGATCGCCCGCTGGCGCGTCATGTCGGTCGGCAAGGCTGTGAAGCCCTATCGCGAATGGTTCGCTGAGGCTCTGCGCAGCGAATACCGCAAGATGCATCAGGCCAAGCTGCGCGAGGACCAGAACCTCAACGGGCTCCCGCTCGCATCCTGCCGCGCCGACTTCGCCCCCCGCCCCGTCTCTTACATGCGCGCCTCTGGCTTCGTCGCCCGCGCCTTCGCCGGCTAATGCCATAGGAGGCTCAAGCCATGCCCGCCGCCGCTTGCCCGATTGTCGAGATCACTCCTGCCACCCGGCTCGCCATGAATGCCGAGGACCTGTTCTTCGCCCTCGACGCCCTCGTTGACGCGATCCTGTCCGATGGCGTCGCCCGCGAGGCGTATGCGCAGGAACTGGCGCAGGCGCAGGCCACTCTACTCCGCGCAATGGGCGCGGCTGTCTAACCATCGATCAAAGGAGAGAGAGAACATGACGACCAACGAAGAAACATCAGACCTGCGCTCGCCCTATGAGCTTTCGCTGAAGATGCGCCGCCGCTGCGAGGGGCTCGCGTTTCTTGATTGAAGTTGCCTCAGAGAATTGCTCTTTTCCCTCAATGGACAAGGGTATGGGGATTGCACAGCTTTTTGCGGACGTATCCGCCGCTGCCACCGAACTTCACGAGACCATCCGGCGAGAGGACCTGATTGCTTCCGGCTATCTACACGACCCGATCTTCCCCGCGATCGAGCGGCACAAGATGTTGCATCAGCGCTTTGAAGACATCTGCCGCAGGACCGACGAGGCGGTCGCAGAGCAGGAGGGCCGCGTCGTCACAGACGAGGACCGGTCAGAATGGAAATTTGCCGATCGGAATCGAACAGGACGCTTTGCAAGCTCTGGTCGAGACGAAGCCTAAGACGGCGGCCGGGGTCAAAGCGGCGGTCGAATATCTATCGCAAGTTGAGAGCGGGGGTGAATCGGGTTTGCTCGCAAAATTTGCCATGACGCTGGTGGGCTGCGAACTATTGGAGGCAAAGCAATGAAAGCGCTTCTGGATTGCCGGGACGAACTGGCCAACATCACCGCGCGGGCGCATCTTCTAGAACTGGCGCTGCTCCACACGAACGAAGGCGGGGAAGGCGTCTACCGGGACGCAATCTGCCAGCAGGCCCAGGATGTCGCTCGGCAGCTAAGCAAGCTACAGAAAACGCTTGCCGCGCTGACGCCGGGCGACAAGTGACAACCCCGCGCCGCCAATCCCTGCCGAGCCTGATCGTTCTCCTATGGCGTCTAAGGCTCGCCCGGTTCCTGCTCTGGATAGCCAGGAGGGTTTAGGGACAAGTGAACCTGCTGAGGCCTGATGGCCACCCTATCGCGAGTAATCCGCTCAGCTTGTATTTGCGCAAACGCGCTACAGTTCAACTGTGACGCGGCCAGCAGGAGAAGCGCCATGAGAGAACTGTTAACGCGCGTATGCGAAGCGACGGGGTTGGCGGAGGCAGCCGCCCTCCCGGCAATCGGGCATGTGCTCCAGTTCATGCGTGACCACGCGCCCGCAAGTGATGTGGCCAAGCTTGTCGACAAAATACCCGACGCAAATCAAGCGATGGCCGCCGCCGCCGCGACATCGGATGCTGGCGTGACCGCCGCGATTGGGGCGGTGAAGGGTTTATTCGGTTTCGGTCACATGGATATGAATATTCTCGGCGGCAAATTGGGCAACCTTGGTCTCAGTGAAAAGCAGACGCGGGCGCTTTTAAAAGAAGTTTTTGCTTACGCCGAATCATTGATCGGCAAGGACGGCGTCGCGAAGATAACAGACGCGATGCCGCACCTGTCGGGTTTCATGGCAAGCGCCGAGGCTCGTCCCTGACAACCGCGAGAGAAGCCCTGGAGACGAGGAGTGGGTATTCGCGCTCGGGGAGGTTCATAACTTCCGCCGCGCAGCTTCGAGCGCGGCGCTGAGCAGACAGCAGGCCCGGCATGAGCGGCAGTAAGACGCCCCGACCGTGGATAAACGGGCGGGGCGTTTTTGTTTGATAGCCTAGATTGAGTCCCAGCTTGACTGGAAGGTTCGTGGCGATAGACCCATATGAAGAGTGGGGCCAAGGGAGTGAAATAATGTTTCATAAAATCGCAATGACGGCCGCAATCCTCGCGGCTGTTGCCCTACCTTCAACAGAAGCCTTGGCGTGGAGAGCAGGCAGCTACCACGGTGGTTATCACGGTGGTTATCACGGTGGTTACGCTCATCGCGGCGGCTACGGCTATCGCGGCGGGTATTATCGGCCCGGCTACGGCGTTGGAGCGGCTGCGGCTGGTGCTGCATTAGGGTTAGGCGCGGCCGCTGCGGGCGCGGCGGCGGCTGGGGCCTATGGCGGCAACTCTTGCTACGTGTGGAACGGCTACAACTGGGTTTGGACCTGCTAATTTAGAGCCTTGACGCACGCCCCAATAGGAAACGCCCCGACCGCGGATGAACCGGCGGGGCGTTTTTGTGTTCTGGGTGGATTGGAACCTTTAGCCGGCTTCGCTGGTTCTTCCTGCACTAGAGTTAGCGCAACCCGCGCTAACGCACCTCTCCCAGGGGTGCAATGCGAATTGCCCGGTCAGAAATGGCCGGGCTTTTTTGGTGATTATCGCCGCTCTCGCTCTTGGGAAAATGAAAACGGCCCGCCGATATTCATAGCGGGCCGTCCCTTCGCCTCGGGTGATGCGGCAGAATCCCTCGGCTTGAGTCCCGATATGGTTGCAGCATTCCAAGGCCTCAAGGGTGGCCTTTGGCCGCAGCCTCTATGCGTCGGCTTTGCTGCCCTACCTTTCCGCTACACCGGACCCGCCATGGACCTCGCGAATATGCGCAGCCTCGGCGTGCAGCCCGATCGAACTAAGGACCCCCAATGCGTGACATCGCCGAGCAAATCGACCATCAGCTGCAAATCTGGCAGAAGGAGAGATCCGCCCGCATTCCAGAACAAGCGAAACAAATCATCGTAGCTGCCGTTAGCGCGATAGTTTACGACCCTCACCCGGGCTGGCGATTGCCGGGCCCCATGGGGTTTTCGCTATCAATGGACGAAGGCCTCCGGGAGGTTCAGCAAGACGCGATTAACAAGCTTCCCGAACTTCTCGATGAGGTCGCGAAAGGCTCGCCCGACCGGACGAATATCAACACCTTTGTCTTGCTACACATGATGTCCGGAATCACCGAAAGGATTTGCCCCTTCGACAAGACGCTGTAGCGAGTTCTGCCCGGCGCGCAGGAGCGAGGCCGCGTGGCAATGGGCACGCGGATTGGTCGTAATACAGGGCGAGCGGCATGGGGAGGCTGTTTAAAGAAAAGGCGCTGGCCTCGGATGAACTGGCGCGGGAGTTTTTCATTTTTCTTTCTTGAGGCCGTTAGACGGGCGACACACTCGAAAAATACGGTTTTCTAATCGGGCACCAACCCGATCTAAGCCTCGCCTACCGGCCCCTATGTATTGAGTATGGGGCCGTTTTTTATGCGTGGAAATGCCCCGACCGTGGATGTATCGGCGGGGCTTTTTTGCGGTCTAAATGAACGCTTTCCCCATCGCGATAATAGAATGCCACGCTTACCTCGCTCGCGCGTAGATCTCGAACAGACTTAATAAAAATTACCGTCCTGGCCCTTCCACCCTTTATCGCCCTGATCGAGGCGGGTTTCATCTTTGAATTCGATTGTCTTTCCCGGTTCGATATATTGCCGCTCCTTGATCATCTGGTTCCGGATGGTCGTCGAATAATAAGTGCTCGCCGAGCAGCCCTCTTTCACCTTGCCATCGGGCTCGGGCTTACAGTCGAGATTCGCGCCCTTGGGGAATTCCACGCTCGCGTCGAAATAGAATTCGACCGCCTTGTGTCCGGCACCCTCGACGTCTAGCCGCCAGAAGCGCGACACCTCGAATTTGACGACTTTGGCGTCCGGATCAAATTTCGTCTTCACTAAATTTTCGAAGACCTTGCGTGCTTGCTCCGCCCCTGGCTCACAATTCAACCAACAGAAGGCCTTCGCGGGGATGGTTGCAAACATCACGGCGAACAGCACGATGACGCCTAAAGCGGGGGTGAGCGCAAAAATTCTTTGGTTCATTAAAATGCCCTCCCGATCGCTCGTGACTTCTGTCGGTCACGAATGCTGAACGATAACGCAAGGCCGGAGAAAGTCTATTTGAACAGTAGAGCATTGCTAAGCCAGCGCCGAACTCTGCGCGAACGGCTGTCGGCGGGCGAACGTGGCCGTCTCGGGTTATCCCGGCTCAGTCAAACTCCCGGCGCTGTAGCTGGCTCAACGGTGAAGCAACAGCAGCATTGCGCCGCCCAAGATCACGGCGATGAGGATAGACCCGATCACGGAGTTTGCGACGGGGGCGCGGATCATGCGGAGGACTTTCGCCGCCTCCCCCTCGCGCCGCGTCTGCATAGGAGTCGGCTGCTCGATTCTCGCATCCCTACCCCCCGCGATGACGGGCAGGGCGGATTGGGTTCCAAGCGAGAAGCCACCGGAGGCTTGCGGAGCTTCGGCGGCTTCTCGACCCGTTGCGCGGGACGCCCCCCGCCAACCCGGGCCATTCCAATATCTAAAGACAGGCGCGCCTTGTCTGTGCGCCGACGCATTGGGCCCGCCGCCGCAGAACCGACCGACCGCGATGGTTGCTGGCCTGTGTGACGAGGCAAAGCAGACCACCAACGTCAGCCCGTGCTGTTTGCGCCCTGCGGCGCCTCCGCTTGCCACCTTGACAAGGTTCTTTCAGGGGCTGATCGTTCTCACTTACGAGTGACTTCGGGGAACGCTGGCTAAGCACGGGAATGAATCTAATGGCCATCGATCGGAGCGGAGGGCTTACCTCGATTTACGTCATGCTTCTGCTTGGGTTCGGCTTGTGCGTAGGGGCTGTTGCGGGAAGCGTTTTGGGTAACTTTATGAGTAATGGGCTCTTGATTGGTTTGGTGGCAGCGGTGCTGTCGGTCATCGTCGTTGGACAAGCGCGCGCTCTGGTGATTAAGTTTTTTCCTAGCGGCACGGTTCCAGACGAACTCTCTGATAAGTTTCCGCGCATCGTACACATCAACGCTCTCGTCGTTTCCTTATTGGGAGGAATGGCTGGCCACGATGTCAGTCGCGAGATTGGCGAGTTGTCGGGCCTGTGGATCGGAGGTTTTTCCGGTTTATTCGCGAGCGTAGCAATGCTCGGGCTGATGTTCACCTATTTTTACCGCAACCCTGAGTTTGGGTCGGCCACGACTACGACTTCGGAAGACGATTAGACTTGGAGTTGCATCCCTGATATGGCGTCCGGCGCAGCGGGCTGCAAAAGCGCGTTGGTATGCGTGCGACAATTTGTTGTTTACATCTGCAACGTCTGAACTGACAGATCCTACCTGAGTGGATTGACGAAAGCCCAGATTACCGAAAACACAGTGACGACAAGCGCGGTCGCGATCAGGGTAAGCAAAATTGCCCTTGCAAGCATTTGTTTGCGCATTTGGTGGCTACGACCAAAAGAAAGCCCGGTTGGGCCACCGGGCTGAATAAGGGAATCCCTGGGATAGGTCGCCCGAGAGAAGAGGTAAGGCAGCGCTGTGTTCCGGCAACGGAGGCATCGCCAAGAGTGACTATTTTTTCCGATCCTGGGGCTTGTACCAAGGAACAAAGAAACCAAAAATTCCCGACAGCACGGCAAAGACAATGACTGTCGCGATAATAATCGGAATCTCCGTCGTTCCCCACATAGCGAGGATAGCCCCGAGGACCGCGCCCGCTGCGCCGCATATAATCACGCTGGGCGTCAAGGACATGTCGAACTCGACAACGCCGCCATATTTGTCAGCTTCCTTCTTTGGCGGCTGGGATTTTGGGTTGTTTTGATTGATATGCGTCATGTCGAACCCCTCCTCGTGACGCCGCAGGCGGTAACTTAGGGCGGCCGGGGGAATGGGCCAGAGCAGTGACGTTTCTACAAAGCGAGGCCACCAGGAAACGGCATCGTGTTCTACGCGTTCTGCAGAAAGGACCGTTAAGCCGTGTGGAGAAGCAGCCTTGTCAGTTCGAACCGAACGCGCCTTGGTCTACATCGCCCTGCTCGCAATAGCGACGACTCTGACCGTCGGGTCCGTTCGACTGCTCATGAGCCTAGAGGTTCTTCGTTAGGACCTCGCGTACATGCGCAGCTTGGGCATTCGCGCGGTAGATGTCGCCTGCTCCCGCGGTCGCCGAGCTAGCGTTGATATGTCGGGCCTTCCCAAATCTGTCTCGACGACGTCATTGAAGAGCCGTCTCCGATGCTCAGCGTGCGGATCACGCCCTGAACACGCTCGGGCGGATTGGTCGCAATACAAGGTGAGTGGGAGGGGGCGAACGTGATCAAGTCAAATTCGGCCCGCCGCGATTCAGCCAGTCCCGATGGATGGCGTGACGAAGCTGGCGAGCACAAAGAGGAGCAAGATGGTGAGGCCCACGGCGATGACGATGGCTTTTTTGCTCATCGAGCAAATATTGACATCGAACGGGCTCGGACAAGGCGTGGCAACTTGGGGCCCGGCTCCGCCCATGGCGGCTTATAAATAGATTAGCACCAGCATCACCGCGCCGAGGATCACGGCGATGAGGATAGAGCCAAGCACGGAATCTGCAATCGGGGCGCGGATCACATTTGAATCCTTGCTAATTTAGACGCCCAAGGTCGTAGATCGATGGCGGGCGCTTCGATGGCTGGTGCTGCTGCTCACTGGTAGCTATGCGGTAGCTAGAGTAACTCGCAGAACACTAGGTCTCTGTGTAAGTATCTGAATTTATTGGCGCGCCCGGCACGATTCGAACGTGCGACCTCTGCCTTCGGAGGGCAGCACTCTATCCAGCTGAGCTACGGGCGCCTGCCGCGAGTCGGCGATATTCTTCTACAGGAACCGGCGTCCGGCCGCAACGCCGAGACCCTATTCTCGGTTGACCAGCTCATGCTATCGGCGACCTCTCACAAATTGGAGGCCCCCTTGGCGAAATTTCCGGGACCCCTCATCGACGGCTGGCTGGAGCGGCTGCGGGCGCGGCGCGACCGGCTTATCGCCGACCCCCGCTTCCAGCGCTGGTCCCTCGCCAATCCGCTTGCCCGGATCGTGGCCCGCAGGCGCGCCCGAGCGGCGCTCGATCTGACCGCCGGCTTCGTCTATTCGCAGGTGCTCTTCGCCTGCGCGCGCCTCAAGCTCTTCAAGATATTGATCGACGGCCCGCTCACGGTCCCGGAACTCGCCGAGCGCCTCGGCCTGTCGGCGGACTCCACGCGCCGCCTGCTCGACGCTGCCGCCTCCCTCGATCTCGCCGAGCGGCGCGGCGGCGGGCGCTATGGGCTCGGGCAGCTCGGGGCGGCCTTCGCCGGCAATCCCGCGGCGCTGTCGCTGGTCGAGCACCAGCCCCTGCTCTACGCCGACCTTGCGGACCCGGTCGCGCTGCTGCGCGGCGAAAGGCGCGCGGCACTCGCGGATTACTGGCCCTATTCCGATCTCGACCAGCCCAAGGCGCTCAACGCCGCGCAGGTCGCGCCCTACAGCGCGCTGATGGCGGCGTCTCAGCCCATGGTCGCCCAGGAGGCGCTCGACGCCTATGACATCACCCGGCACAAGCGGCTCATGGACGTGGGCGGCGGCGAAGGCGTGTTTCTATGCGCGGCGGCGGCGCGCGCGCCAGAGTTGCAGCTGACCCTCGTCGATCTCCCCGCCGTCGCCGAACGCGCCAGGGCGCGTTTCGAGGAGGCCGGAGTTATGGCGCGGGCGCAAATCTGCGGGGGCGATTTCCTGCGCGATCCCCTGCCGAAAGGCGCCGATGTCGTCACGCTCATCCGCATTGTGCATGATCAGGACGACGACCGCGCGCGCGCGCTCCTGCGCAATGTCCGCGCGGCGCTGGAGCCGGGTGCGACGCTACTCATCATCGAAGCCATGTCGGGCGTGAAAGGCGCGGAACCGCTCGACGCCTATTACGGCTTTTACACGCTCGCGATGGGACGCGGCGAGCCGCGTCGCGTCGAGGAGATAGAGACGCTGTTGCAACAGTCGGGCTTTGGCGGCTTCAAGCTGCTGCGCAATGCGCTGCCGACGCTGACGAGCATTCTTGTGGCGAAGGCGGTGTAGACCGATTAAGCGCGCTCCCGCCGCCACGCGATCAAACCGGCAGTGGAGCCATCGAGCCCATCCGTAGAGGCGACAGGATTCTCGACGATCGGCGCAAGCCGGTTCGCGAGTTCCTTGCCGAGTTCGACGCCCCATTGGTCGAAGGGGTTGATGTCCCAGATCACCGACTGCACGAAAACCTTGTGCTCATAAAGCGCGACGAGCCTGCCGAGCGTGCGCGGATCGAGGCGGCGGTACAGGATCACGCTGGACGGCCGATCGCCGGAAAACACCTTATGCGGCGCCAGCGTGTCGACCTCTTCGACGCTCAGCCCCTGCCCGCGCAATTGCGCTTTGGCCTCGTCGAGCGTGCGCCCGCGCATGAAAGCCTCGGCCTGCGCCAGACAGTTGGCGAACAGCAATGCATGGTGATGCGCGTCGGCGGCGGTGGGTTCTGCGGCGACGAGGAAGTCGATGGGCGTGACGTCCGTGCCCTGATGCAAAAGCTGGAAAAAGGCGTGCTGCCCATTGGTGCCGGGCTCCCCGAAGATGACCGGACCGGTGGCGTGAGTCACGAGCCCGCCGTCGCGCGTGACGGACTTGCCGTTCGACTCCATGTCGAGCTGCTGAAGATAGGCGGGGAAGCGCGCGAGGCGCTGGTCGTAGGGAATGACCGCATGGGCGCAGCGCTTCATGATATTGCGATGCCAAACGCCGAGCAGGCCCATCAGCACGGGGATGTTTTTATCGAGCGGCGCCGAGCGGAAATGTTCGTCGATGTCGAAGCCGCCGCGCAGGAACTGCACGAAATGCTCGGGGCCGATCGCGATTGCGAGCGCGAGGCCGATCGACGACCAGAGCGAATAGCGCCCGCCTACCCAGTCCCAGAAACCGAAGACGCGATCCGACGCGATCCCGAAGGCAGCGACCTTGTCGAGCTTCGTGGAGACGGCGGCGAAATGTTTCGCAACTGCGGCCTCGCCGAGCGCCGCAACGAGCCGCGCACGGGCGCTCGCTGCGTTGGCCATCGTTTCCTGCGTGGTGAAGGTCTTGGACGAGACGATGAAAAGCGTGCGCGCAAGATCGAGACGGCTGAGCGTGTCGGCGAGATCGGCGCCGTCGACATTGGAGACGAAATGCGTGCGCGGGCCGCCGTCCGCGAAAGGCGAGAGCGCCCGCGCCGCCATGGCGGGGCCGAGATCGGAGCCGCCGATGCCGATGTTCACAACGTCGGTGAAGGCCTCGCCTGTTGCGCCTTTCGCGTCGCCGCTGCGAATGGCGCGGGCGAAAGCGAAGACTTTTTCGCGCTCGGACTCGATCAGCGGACGCACATCCACGCCGTCGACAGTGACCGGACGCGTCGACAGATCGCGCAGCGCCATATGCATGGCGGCGCGATGTTCCGTATTGTTGACCGCCTCGCCGGCAAACAGCGCGGCGCGACGCTCCTCGAGCTTGCGCGCCCTGGCCAGCGCAATCAGAAGATCGACGGTCTCGCGCGTCACCTTGTGCTTGGAGAAATCCAGAAGGAAATCTTCCATCGCCACGCTGAAATTCTCGAAACGCAAAGGATCGACCGCGAAAAGATCGAGCGTCCGCGTATATTCGAGCGTCAGGGCGTGGGAATTCGAGCGCGAGAAAAGCGGCGGCGACGGCGTGCGACATGAGTATCTCGACAATGCTTTGAAGAGCCGCCGAATCGGCCGGACTCCGGAAGCGGACTTTTAGCCCAACGGGCCATTTTCCGCACCGCCGCGAAACCTATCTTATTTTTGACTGTATTATGACAGCGGGATGTGAAAATCATTTCGCTCAGATGACGCTTGCGTGACAGGAAACCGAACCACGATGATTTCCATCCCTTTCCTCGACCTGCGCGAAGGCGGTCCCGTCGCGCACGCCATGAGCAGAACTCACGCGGCGGCGGCGCTGCGCGACGCCTGTCTGGGCAGGCTGGCGCCGCTCGGCAATTGCCTTTCGCCGGTCGACCGTCTTGCCTCGAACTGGCTGCGCCGCTCCGCCTCGAAATATCAGGCGGAACTGGAATTTATCGCCGAGATCCTGGGCGTCGGCGCGGTGACGCTCAACATGGCCTATCTCTTCGCCTGCACCACGCAGGCCTATGCGGGACCGGATGGCCTGCCGCGCATCCGCCGCACGCTCGACTGGCCCTTTCAGGGGCTCGGCCAGGCCGTGGAGATGGCCTGGCAGTCAGGGCCGGCGGGCGATTTCTACAACGCCACCTGGCCGGGCGCGGTCGGCGTGCTGACCGCCATGGCTCCGGGCCGCTTCTGCGCCGTCATCAATCAGGCGCCGATGAAAAGGCGCACGCGCGGCAGGCTGGGCTTCGCCTATGACGCCGCGTTGAATCTGCGGGAAGCTTTCGCGGCCGACGGCTGGCCGCCGGATCATCTGCTGCGTTACGCCTTCGAAACCTGCGAGACCTTCGACGAAGCGGTGCGACTGATCGCCGAGGCGCCGCTCGCGCGGCCGACGCTCTTCACCTTCGCCGGCGTCCGGCCCGGAGAAATGGCGCTGATCGAACGAACGGACAGGGAGGCGCGCATCTATCGCGGGCCCGTGATCGTCGCCAACGACTGGCAGGAGCCGCAAAACGGCTGGCAGGCTCGCATGAACGAAGCCAACAACCGCGCGCGCGTCGCAGCCATGCAGCTTGTCGCGCCCGACGCGCCGCTCTTCTCCTGGGTGAGCGAGCCGGTGCTGAACCGCCTGACCCGCCTCGCCGTGGAAATGTCTTCGGCGGGAGCGGGGGATTTTGTGGCGCGAGGCTATGAAAGCCCGTCGCTCGTCTGGGGTGAACCGCGCGCCGTCACGCAGGATTTCCATCTCCGCGCGTCGGAGCCGATGCCGCTCGCGGCCTGATCACAACCTCGGCGACGCAGCCCGGCGCAGGCGGTCGTTGATCGCCTCGCCGAGCCCGCGCTCGGGAATATGCGCGACGGCGATCCGCTCTACCCCGCGAGAGTCGAGTTCTCGCAGAGCCGCGAAGAGGTTGGCCGCCGCCTCGACAAGGTCGCCCCTCGGCGACAGATCGAGGACCGTCGCGCCTGGCGGCGCCAGCGCGCCGAGCCGGCCGCCGAAGTCCAGCGCCGCCTCGCCTTCCAGAAGCTCATGGGCCTCCAGCCGCAGCCGGGCGTTGGGTGCGTAATGAGAGGCGATCATGCCGGGGGCGAGCACCTCGGCGTGGGCCGGGGCGGCAAGTTTAAGGCCGAGAAGCTTCTCTATCTTCTCTCGCGCGATGGCGCCCGGCCGCAACAGAACCGGCGTCGCTTCGCAAAAGGAGACGATCGTCGACTCGAGACCTGCGGTCGTGCGGCCGCCGTCGAGGATCATATCCACACGTCCAGCGAGGTCTTCGGCGACATGGGCCGCGGTCACCGGGCTGACATGGCCGGAGCGGTTGGCCGAAGGCGCCGCCACCGGCCGACCGAGCGCCTCGATCAGGGCCTGCGCCACCGGATGATCCGGGATACGCAGGGCGACGCTCGGCAGTCCCGCGCGCGCCAGTTCACTAACCGTCCCGTCTGGCGCGGCGGGGGCGACGATGGTCAACGGACCGGGCCAAAAGGCTTCCGCGAGCCGCACCGCCGCCTCGGGCAAAAGCGCCTCGCGCCGGGCGGCGTCGATATTGGCGACATGGGCGATCAGCGGATTGAAGGACGGGCGGCCCTTCGCGTCGTAGATGCGCGCAACGGCCCAGCCGCTCGTCGCGTCGGCGCCGAGGCCATAGACCGTCTCGGTGGGAAAGGCGACGAGCCCGCCAGCCCGCAAAATATCAACCGCCCGGGCGATGGACGCCGGGTCGGCCGTCGCGACCTCGGTCACGAGACACGACCACGATAGGGCGGCGCCGGAATCCCCATGTGGGCGGCGCGCAGCGCCTTCGACCAACGGTCGCGCAAATCGCGAAAATAGTCGTCGCTCGAGTCGATCCGCGTCGAAACCTCGAGTTGAAACGCGTCGCGGCGCAGCACCGCGACGTCGATCGGCAGGCCGACCGAAAGATTGGAGCGGATGGTCGAGTCCATGGAGATCAGACCGATCTTCAGCGCGTCGAAAATATCGCTCTCGTAATGCACGGCGCGGTCGAGAATCGGCTTGCCATACTTATGCTCGCCGATCTGAAGGTAGTTCGTGTCCGGCGTGCATTCGATGAAATTGCCCGCCGTGTAGACCATGAAGAGCCGGGGCGCGCCGCCGGCGATCTGGCCGCCGAGCAGCAGCGAGACCTCGAAACTAACGCCTTTGGACTCATCGGCCGAAATATCGGCCTCCTTGCGGGAGCGGCGCACCGCGCGCCCCACGAGCTGCGCCGCGTGCAGCATGGTGGGCGCGGTCATGGCGTTCTCGACCTCGCCGGTCTCGGGGTTCTCGAAGCCCTCGGCAAGGAAATTCACCACGCCCTGGGAGACGGAGAGATTCCCCGCCGTCGCCAGCATGAGCACCCGCTCGCCCGGCTTCTCGAACACATGCAGCTTGCGGAAGGTCGAGATATTGTCGAGGCCGGCGTTGGTGCGCGTGTCCGCGATGAGAACGAGCCCGTCCCGCACCAGAATGCCGCAGCAATAGGTCATGAAACCTCCCCAGCCGCGCCGCGCCTCCCAGACGCCGCGTCCGCCCCGGTTTACAAGTTCCGGACCAAAAGGCACAAGGGCGTCATCGCTTTTCCCGCAAGAGACCGAGCATGCGCATTCAGGGCCGCGATTACAGGACGATATGGCTCGACGCCGACAGCCGGCGAGTCCATGTCATCGACCAGACCCGCCTGCCGCATCGCTTTGACACGGTCACTCTCGAAGACCTCGACGCCGCGGCCCGCGCTATCCGGGACATGGTCGTGCGCGGCGCGCCGCTCATCGGCGTAACCGGCGCCTATGGCCTCGCCCTCGCCGCCGCGGCGGACGCCAGCGACGCGGCCGTCGCGGCGGCCTATGAGACGCTGCTGGCGACGCGCCCCACCGCCGTCAACCTGCGCTGGGCGCTGGACCGCGTGCGGGCGCTGCTGCTTGCCGCCCCCGCGTCGGAGCGCGCGGCGCTGGCCTATGCCGAGGCGGCGCGGATCGCCGAGGAGGACGTCGCCTGCTGCGCCGCCATCGGCGATCACGGCGCGCGGCTGATTCGCGCAGCGGCAGACAGGAATCCCGGTCGCCCTGTGAACATCCTCACCCATTGCAACGCGGGCTGGCTCGCGACCGTCGACTGGGGGACGGCGCTGGCGCCGATTTACAAGGCGGCGCGCGCCGGAATCCCGGTCCATGTCTGGGTTGATGAGACGCGCCCGCGCAATCAGGGCGCGAGCCTCACCGCTTTCGAACTGCTGAGCGAAGGGGTGCCGCATACGGTGATCGCCGACAACGCCGGCGGCCATCTCATGCAGCACGGGCTGGTCGATCTGGCCATCGTCGGCACCGACCGCACCACGCGCACCGGCGACGTCTGCAACAAGATCGGGACCTATCTCAAGGCGCTGGCGGCGCATGACAATGGCGTGCCCTTCTATGTCGCCCTGCCCTCCTCGACCATCGACTGGAGCCTTTCCGACGGCGTGAGCCAGATCCCCATCGAGGAACGAGGCGCCCGAGAAGTGACCCACATCAGCGGCCGCACAACCGACGGCGGCGTCGCGGAGGTGCAGGTCACCCCCGAGGGCTCGCCGGCCCGCAACTGGGCCTTCGACGTCACCCCTGCCCGCTATGTCACAGGGCTCGTCACCGAACGCGGGGTGTGCGCGGCGAGCGAAAGCGGCCTGAGCGGGTTGTTTTCCGATCTCGCCTAACCCTGCGCCTTGTCGCGGGGTCCATAGCTCCTGAAGCGTTCGACCGTCCGCCAGATCTCGTCATCCGGCAGAACGACGGGCGCGCCCGCCATGGAGCCGAGATAGTAGACCTGCGCCAGCGCCTCCAGCTCCACGGCGCGCCACAGCGCCCGGCGCATGTCCGCCCCCACGACGATGGCGCCGTGATTTGCGAGCAGAACGCCATCGCGGTCCTTGAGCCCCTCGACGACGAGCCGCGACAGTTCCGGCGTCCCGTAGGAGGCGTAGCCCACGCAGGGCACGCTCGGCCCGCCGAAGGCCGCGATCATGTAATGGACCGCCGGGATGGGCCGCCGGAGCGTCGCCAGCGTCGTGGCGTAGGTCGAATGCATATGCACGACGGCGTTGACGTCCGGCCGCGCGCGATAGACGTCGAGATGAAACCGCCATTCGCTGGAGGGCGGCAGCGGCCCCTCGAAGGCGCCGGTTTCATCGGCGAGCGGCATGAGGGCCACCATTTCGGGGCGCAGCTCACGCGCCGGCACGCCGCTCGGCGTGACCAGAACCGCCTCTCCGAACCGCAGGGAGAGATTGCCTGCCGAGCCATGATTGAGCCCGAGTTCGCTCCAGTTCCAGAGCGCCGGTCACAATCTCCCCTCGCCTCGCGGCTTCCGTCATTTCTGATCCCTTCGCGGCGCGATATTGCCCGCCCGGCCAATTTCTGTATAGGACGTAGAAGGGGGCCGGTAGCTCAATGGTTAGAGCCGTCCGCTCATAACGGACTGGTTGGGGGTTCGAGTCCCTCCCGGCCTACCAATACCCGTCGATAGTTGGCGGGGCGCAGGGCTTCGGGGAGAACGAGCGCATCCGCATGGCGCCGCGCAGGGCTGAGCCGTTGGGATGGCGCGACGGGGGCGTCGAGCAAAATACGGACGCAGACGAAGTCGGCAACAACTATACGCGCCGCTCTCAACAACGGGACGACGGAGCGTTATTCTTTTTCAATACGCGACCGTAACGGCGCTCCTCGCTGCCAATGGATGAAAAGGCGCCAATTCGTCGAACCTCAACAGGACCTCCTTTAGATCATCGACATAGGCTAGCGCGCCCAACTCCGAAAATCGTCTTATATCTTCAAGGATCATGTCCCGGACGTTCTGCCCCCCGCGCTTCAGGTTCGCCCGATAAGCGACCATCATTTGATCGGGCCGCTTTGAAGCCAGCCGAATGAGCTTCCTTCCGTCAGAGATGAGTTCGCTCATACGAATGCCTCCACTGGCGCGCTCGTAGCTTCTACCGGCTCTCGATTGCCCGACGACAATAGCTCGCGCTTGCTCTGAACGCAGGCTGTGGAAACTACGTGACCCTTGCTGCGCCGCACATATCCGACCGAAGGCGTAGGATTTGCGGACCGGCATTGGCGCCTTGTCCAAGCGCTATCCAACGGCGGTGCGGCGCCCGGCCAGGGACAGCACATAGAAACATTCCGACCGTGAATGTATCGCCGGTGCGTTTTTGTTTCTGAATTCGATCAGTTGCCTGGAACGGAACGCTGTTACTCGCATTTGCCCTCAGGGGGAGCCTCGCTTGCCTGAGAGATGACCATGTCGCACCAAGCCATAGCCCTTGCCGTCACGCTGGAAGCCTTTCTGCTTATGATTTTCACTGCCTTGCGGATCGTAGCGGTTTGAACGCCATCACGCCCCGCCGACGGATATACGCGCGGGGCGCTTTTCATTTTTGTTTCTTGAGTTCCGTTGGCAAGGTGACACACTCGAACGCTACGGTCCTCTGGTCGGGCGCCAACCCGATATGAGCATCGCCAGCCGGCTCCCTAATGTATCGAGTAGGGGCCGTTTTTTTATGCGTGGAAATGCCCCGACCGTGGATGTATCGGCGGGGCGTTTTGCGTTTTGCGGGATCTAACAGGGGAACAGAGGCGCTTCGACGGAGAGCGCAATTATTGCGCTTTCGGTTTCTTCCCACGGCTCGCGGGGCGCGCATGGCGCAGGCTTCTGGGCAGGGCGAGCGATCACAGGCTTTGTCGCGGCGCCGCGCGCTGGTTTGAGGTTCTGGGCCCCAGTCGTCTTTCTAACCCTTGGCGAACCGGATGGAACGTGCGCCGCACGCGTTGCGTGGGGCGGCGCCGGGGCGGCGGCAGGAGTCTGCACTGGCTCATCCGCGACCGGCGGGCGCGCCTCTGATATTTCCGATGTAACAGTGGCGGGCGCGACTGGCGCTGGAGAGGGTAAGGGGATTGAAGCGGGCGCTGGTTCCTTTTCAGCAACCGGTGGAGGCGCAGGCAAAGGCGGCGAAGGCCGCGAAGACGGAGGCGGCGAAGGCCGCAAAGACGGAGGCGGCGAAGGCGGCGAAGTCGCCACCGGCGCAGGAAGGCTGGTCCTCACGTCGGCGGTCTTTTCGGGAGCGTGCGGGAGCGGAGTCAGCGACCATAAGACCAGAAAGCCAAAAAGAGTGACCCCGGCGACACCCAAGAGGAAATCTCTCATCGACACTCCCCCACCCCAAAAAAGACGCCCAACTCCTTAAATTCTGCTCCAAAAAGGTCTCGGTTGGCAAACGGCGCCCAAGAGAACTGCTGAGCTCCCGGTCGGCTGCAGCGTTGCGAATTATTTGCAATCCTTTGTTTTTGTGATCCTCTCGGTGTTAGAGCTTGGTCCGGTTGGCGGCCCTTGCGAGCGCAAGAGCCGCATATAGCGTTGCGTGAGATCCGCATGAGGTCCGAGCGCGTCTTCGGAATAGGACCGCTTATGTAAACTGATCGGCTGATCCTTCTACCTGACGCCGTACTGCCGAAGCCGGGATAGTGAAATGCAATCGACCGACGACGCGCTTCGCGACGAGAATCTCAAACTGAGAGCCGAATTGGAAGGCTTCCGTCGAGCGTATACCGACATGGAACATCTCGTGGCCGCTTCCGAGGTCGGAATTTTGTCGCTCGATCAGCACCTTTGCATAAAGCGCTTCACCCCGAAACTAGCGGAACTCTTCGGCCTTGCTCCCGGCGATGAAGGTAGGCCGATCAGTAGCATTGGCCATGACTTCGATTACGCCGAACTTGCAGATGACGCGCTTGAAGCGCTCCGCACTCTGAAGATGCGCGAGCGTCAGTTGCGTAACAGGAATGGGGACTGGATCGTTTGCATCCGCCCATATCTTGTCGACGAAAATCGCGTCGACTGCATCGTCATCACGCTCGTGCGTTTGAGCGAGGGAGGCTGTGCCGAGAATGCGCTCGCTGAGATGACGTCGGCTTTCACTCATGAGATCAATCAGCCGCTCACTGCGGCGCTGACCTATCTCGGCGTCGTCCGGCGACTGCTGACCGCCGGGACTTATAAGGGCGAAGAAATCGCCGGGATTCTCGACAAGGCGTCGAAAGAATTGCTGCGAGCCGGGACAATCATCGGGCGATTGCGGGATGGCGGCGGCCGCGAAGAACCCGACAAGTTTACGTGAAGCGCAGCGCCACCATGCATCGGCTCCGCCAACTCGGCCTCGGAGCCCGATGCGTGTCAGATCGCCGAAAGCGAGGGTTACCCTTCGCGTATCAATCGCAGGCGTAGCTAAGCTCGCTCCTGCTGATCTGCTCCGCCACCCAACGCACGCCCCTCGCACGGTTCGCTTCAATAAACTCCGACGCCTTGTCCAGATCGCCGCCGGAAAGGGAAACATTGCACATCATCGCGACCTGACGTCCGATCTCCGCCTTGCGAGCGGCCGGCGTGCCGCGCGAAAGCACTGCGCTGACGGCCGCAACCGGAGACGGTTTAGCTGCGGCCGGAACCGAGATCGAGACCAGGGCGACGCAGCCGGCGAGAATGAGAAACCTGTTCATGAGAGCCCTTCTTTTTTGCGGTCGTTGGATGGGGCGTCATGACACATCATGAATATGACCGGCATGCGGCCGGAATAGGACAAGTCATTGATTTCTAAGTAACAACGTTCAGCTTGTCGCTTCTGTCGTGGCGGCCGAAGGGTGTAAAATGGCCGGAAGCCACACTGGTTTCTGCGTCGCGAAAACCAAAATAATAGTGTGGTTCACAATCGGGGGGGCGACATGCCAAAGCAAATCGGGATCGTGTTTTACTGGATCGGAATCATAATGGCGCTGCCCTTCATCCTTCTGATTGGCGCATCGATCATGAGGATGTTTTCAGAAGGCCTGCAGCCGCAATATGTGAACTCGGCTTTCCTCGGCCTCTTCGGCGCCGTGTTCTCTTATGCCGTGGGTTTTATGCTTCGGCACATGATCATGCAAAACGCGGATCATCAGGAGCGGCGATAGAGTCGAATAGTTCATGAAAAGAGAACCCCGGCTCGCCGCTCGCCAAAAGCAGGAAGCCGGGGTTCTCAAATTCGCGAGCTGGCGGCTTACTTCGCGGCCATGCACTCGGCTTCGGCCTTCTTGAAGGCCTCGGGAGCGGCTTCCTTCTTCTCCGGGCGGCCGGGCTGCACGGCGCCGGTCGACAGCGCGCGGAGATAGACGTAGAGGTCGTCGATGTAGCAGACGGCGTTCTTGTTGTCGGCGAAGGCCGGCATCACGCTGTTGCCGTTCTGACGGCCGCCGATCACGATGCCGGCGAACTCGGCGTAATTGAAGCGCTTCACCGACTCCTTCAGCGCCGGCGCATAGGTCGAGCCGCCGCCGTTCGGGCCGTGGCAGACGTGGCATTCCGCGTGATAGCGGCGATAGCCGGAGAAGGTGTACCAGTCCACCGCGCCGTCAGCGTTGACGTTATAGGTGGGATCGCCCTTCGCGTCGAAATATTTGCCGTCGACCGATTTCACGGCCTTGGGGTCTCCGGGCGCCTCGGCCATGGCGGAGGTTCCCACAAAGCTCATGACGCCCAGGGCCAGCGCCCCGAAAAGCGACGATCTCATCTCACTCTCCCTGATCAGTTTCTTCTACCCGATGAAAAGACGGCGCCCGGCGACGCCATAAAGGGTCCGCCGGGCGCCTTTCGTTTCTGGCTGAAAGGCCTGCGCGCTGCTTAGTTCGGCAGGCCGAAGACCGTCAACACGCCGCCGAGCGCCGTGTAATTGGCCAGCGAGGCATAGTTGCCGACCGCGCCGAGGCCCTCGTTCGACTTGGACAGACCCGCCGCAAGGCCGATGCCCGCCCAGCCGCCGACGCCCGACAGCACCGCAACATACTGCTTGCCGCCTGAACTCATAGGTGATCACATTGCCGATGATGCCCGACGGGGTCTTGTACTTGTAGAGCTCCTTGCCGGTCTTCGTGTCGACCGCCTTCAGATAGCCCTCCAGCGTCCCATAGAAGGTCACGCCGCCGTCGGTCGACACCGCGCCGCCCCACGCCGAGAACTGCTCCTTGTTCGACCACACGATCTTGCCGGTCTTCGCGTCCCACGCAATGAAGTTGCCGGTGTGGTTCGTGCCGTCGCCCAGGACCTTGCCCGCCGGGAACATTTCCAGCGTCGCGCCGACATAGGGCTGGCCCGCCGTGTAGGACACGCGGAACGGCTCATAGTCCATGCAGACGTGGTTCGTCGGCACAAGGAACAGCTGCGTCGCCGGATCGAAGCTCGCCGGCTGCTCGTCCTTCGAGCCAAGCGCCGCCGGGCAGACGCCCTGCGTGTTGGTGTCCTCGCCATTGTGCTGCGTCGAGAACTTGTCGACGACCAGCGGACGGCCATAGGTCTTCGACGACTTGTCCATGTCGACCTTGGTCGCCCAGTTCACCGCCGGATCATATTTCTCGGCGACCAGCAGATCGCCGTTGGTGCGGTCCAGCGTATAGGCGAAGCCGTTGCGGTCGAAATGCACCAGCGTCTTGACCTTCTTGCCGCCAATGTCCTGGTCGGCGAGAATCATCTCGTTGATGCCGTCATAGTCCCACTCGTCGTGGGGGGTCATCTGGTAGAGCCACTTCGCCTTGCCGGTGTCGAGGTCGCGCGCCCAGATGGTCATCGACCAGCGATTGTCGCCCGGACGCTGCACCGGGTTCCAGGTCGAGGGGTTGCCCGAGCCGTAATAGACGAGGTTCAGCTCGGGATCATAGCTATACCAGCCCCAGGTGGTGCCGCCGCCGGTCTGCCACTGGTCGCCCTGCCAGGTCGAGATGCCCGAATCCTTCTCCACCGGCTGGCCGAGATGGGTGGTCTTGCCCGGCTCGATCAGCGTGTCGGCGTCCGGGCCCATCGAATAGCCGCGCCACACCTGCTTGCCGTCCTTCACCGAATAGGCGGTGATATGGCCGCGCACGCCGAACTCGCCGCCGGCGATGCCCACGAACACCTTGTCCTTGAACACATGCGGCGCCGCGGTCGAGGTCTGGCCCTTCGACGGATCGCCGTTCTTCACCGACCAGACCAGCTTGCCGGTCTTGGCGTCGAGCGCGACCAGCGTCGTGTCGGCCTGCGCCAGGAAGATCTTGCCGTCGCCATAGGCGAGGCCGCGGTTGACCGTGTCGCAGCACATCACCGGAACGACCGACGGGTCCTGCTTGGGCTCGTATTTCCAGAGGATCTGATGCGCCGGATCCTTCAGGTCGAGCGCATAGACGATGTTGGGGAACGGCGTGTGCAGATACATCACGTCGCCCACGACCAGCGGCGCGCCCTCGTGGCCGCGCAGAACGCCGGTGGAGAACTGCCAGGCGGCCTGAAGCTTGCCGACGTTGTCCGTCGTGATCTGTTTCAGCCCCGAATGGCGCAGGTTCCAGTAATCGCCGGTCGGCGTGACCCACTGCTTGGGGTCCTTCTGGAGCGTGAGAAGTTCGTCGCTGGACGCAGACGCGGCCGGCGCGGCGGCCGGAGCCGAAGGCGCTGCCGGAGCCGCAGGCGCGGCGGGAGCGGCGCTCCATTTCTGGGCCTCTTCAGGCGAGAGCTGCCACTTTTGGGCATAGGCCGCATTCGACGTCGCCAACGCAAGGATACCCACTGAAGCCGACAGCAACAGCTTTCGCATAAGCTTTCCCTCCCGAAGATGGGGTTTTTGTTTGTGGCCGCTACGGAACCGCGGCATTCTTTAAGCTACTTTGCGTGGGAAAACCAGAGCCGACAAACACCCGGACGCTGCGCTGTCGATCTGCGCGATTGAGAGCGCTCCACAAAAAAGCCCCCGGAGAAATCCCCGAGGGCTTTTCGATGACTTAGATCAAGCGCTGCTAGGCTGACGCGCCGATATGAAGCCTGGCCGCAGCCGCCTCGATCCAATCCGCGAACAGATGCCGCCACTCCGTCATGCAACGCTTGGCGGCAAGCCTTCGCGCACGCTGCGCGACAAGCTTTGCCATCGGCGTGCGGAACAACGCCATGCCGCCATAGCCGCAATCGCACAGCAGGGCATGCGCCTCCCGCATGGAGAGATTGAAATAGGCCATGCCGTCGCCGACGCTGTCGCTGCGCAAACCATCCCGGCGGAATTGACTGTCGCCGTAAGCAAGCGCCAGTGGGGAGCGCTCGAGGCGGAGCGCGAGGCGTTCTCGTTTGGAATAGCATTCCATCGTCGAGAACAACCGGACTGGTCCGTCGGTTGACTCGAGCAGCGTCGCAAGCCGCTCAAGACGACGACGACGCAAGGCCCATTCCGCATATTCGGGACCATAAACGCGAGCCTTGCGGGCAAGCTCCTGAATGGCGCGACGTTCCATATGCCACCTGCCTTCCCCCCCAGCAAAACCGACGGCGACCCGCTTGGTTCCGGGACTTTCGTGAGGGAACAGTCCAACGAAACTGTTGTTCAGTTCGATCTCGCGTCTGAAGGAGACGGCATGGAGGTTTCGGGCTATATCGGCGCCGCCGCCGCGATCTGTTCCACCGCGAGCTTCGCGCCGCAGGCCTGGAAGATCATCAGGAGCCGTGACACCTCCTCGATTTCAGGAAAAATGTACGCCCTGACGGTTGCGGCCTTCCTGCTCTGGCTCTGCTACGGATGGTTGCGCAGCGACTGGGCGCTGATCTTGCCCAACGCAATCTGTCTTGTCCTCGCCAGCTTTATTCTGGTGATGAAACAGCTTCCCCAACGCAGGAAGGAAGCGGTGGCCGACACGCTCGACCCGAAACGTTAGCTATTGGACTCACTTACCGCCAGGACGCCGCATCAAAGTCCTGCATGACGACATCTCTGATCTGACCCGCCCAAATACGATCCATCAACCCCGTCGGATGACCATCGCCGGGGATGAACAGCGGCTGACCAGGATAATCCGCCGCATTGACGAGACGCGCTTCGGCCACATGCAGTCCTGTTGCGCGCAGCTTCTGCATGATCTGCGCATTGCCATAGGCGGGACCGAGCTGGTACCGGTCTGTCGCAAAATTATCGGGCAGATACATGATCAGTGTCGGCACGCCATATTTTTGGCGAGCGACCTCACCGGCCTTGCCCAGCACCGCGACATAAAGATCGACATCCTTTTCATCGATCGGCGGCTCGCGGGATTCGAAGAAATAATGGAACATCTCCGTAGAACGGAGCAACGCGCGGGCTGCGCCGAAGAGACCGGACGCCGCCTCCGAGCAGGCGCCGCGATAGACAGGCGCGCCATCCTCGATGACATAGCGCGGCGCATACCACTGATTGCGCTCCTTGCAGGAGGTGCGGCCGGCATGCCAGGGCGCCGTCAGCATGATGAAGAGGCGCGGGTCCTTCTTCAGCAGAGCATCATGTTCGCCAATCTCCAATGCTCGCAGGAACTGCTGTGGGCCATAGGCGGTGACAGCGAGATTCAGAACGCGGAAACGACGGTCCGTCAGATCGGCGAAGGCTTGGGGGAGCGTCTCATTGTCGTTGAGGCCAGCGCCAAAGGTTATGGAGTCGCCGAAAAAGGCGACAGTCGGCCCGTCAGGCGCTGACTCGACCTTGCGCGTGAGATTGTCGTCAATCGTGTTCACAACGTCGTAAACCACGTCGCCATTCGTCGCGATCTTCTTCTCATGGATGGGACCGGGACGCGCCGGCCGCCAGCCGAGTTCTCCGACACGCGCCCAGCTGCCACGGTCCTTATAAGTCGTCGCAAAGCCGCCGAGGTGCAGCGACAAAGTTTCGATAATCCCGAAACCAAGGCTGAGCGTGGCGCAGAGCAGCGCGAAATCACGCCAACGCCCGCGCAGAATCGCTATGAAATAAACGAACGTCACGAAAACAATCGCGACGATCAGCAGCACAATATAACGCGACGGCTGCACAAAATTGAGAACAGCGTAAATCGCGGCGCCGGCAATGGCGACAGCCGAGAGTATTTTGATTGGGATTGACCGTGTCATGTTCAAAAACCTGGCTTGGAAGCGTCGCAGCGAAACCTACTTCGACCCAACCGCTTTCGCGGCGGCGCCAAAATTATCCGCAACGAAATCACGCAGGCGTTCGCCCCAGATGCGATTGAGAAACCCCGTCGGATGACCATCGCCTTGAATAATGAGCTGATGACCGGGATAGCCATTCAGATCCACGGAAAGGTCCATGACATAGAGACCGTTGTCGCGCAGGCGGCTCATGAGTTTGGCGTTGTCGACGCCGGGACCGAGCTGATAGCGGGGGTTTGCAAGATCGTCCGGAAGGTAGAGCACGAGCGTTGGAACACCGTATTTTTGCTTGGCGATTTCGGCGGATCTCGCGAGAATGGACATATAGAGATCCATATCGGCCGGTCCGACGGGCTTCTCGCGACGACCGATGAAATAGTCGTAGGCTTCGGTCCAACGTAATAGCGTCGTGAGCGCCTGTCTGAAAGTCGTCTGCCGGGACGCGCACGAGCCCTTGTAGACCGGAACGCCGCTCTCGAGCTCATAGCTCGGACCGAACCAGGCGTTGTCCGCCTTGCAGGACGTGCGGAACGCGTGCCAGGGTGCGGACAGGATGACGAACAGACGCGGATTCTCCTTCAGGACCGGATAGAGATCCGTCTCCAGCGCACGCAGCATCTGCTGCGGCCCATAGCCTGATACGCCCAGGTTGACGACGTGATAGGCGCCATTCGTGACCTCCGCAAAGATCTGCGGCAGCGTGTCATTGTCGTTGACGCCCGCGCCGTAAGTGAACGAATCACCGAAAAAGGCGACGAGCGGCGCGCTCCGGGGAGACGTGACCTTGCGCGACAGGTCGTTCTCGATCGTGTAGGTGACGTCGAAAATAACGTCGCCATTGGCAGCGACCTTCTTCTCATGGATCAGGCCCGGGCGAATAGGGCTCAACCCCAGTTCTCCCTTGATCCCCCACATTCCCTTCTCCCGGAATGTCGTGGGTGAATTATTGAAACGCCAGAGCACGACCTCTATGCCCACCAGCCCCAGCGCCAGGGATGCGCAAACAAGCGCAACATCCCGCCAGCCGCCACGCAGCACGACGACAAAATACGCCAGAAGAAAAAAGACGAGCGAGATTTCGTATAGAACAAGATGGCGACTTGCCTGAATATACTCGTACCCCAACCAGGCGAAGACAGCGGCGGTTACAACCGCTCCTGCGACTTTGAGGTGGCTTTTGAAATCCGGCATTGAGCATCGAACCTGAATCGCGGCCTTCCCCTGGCTGGGCGAGGCCGTCTGTAAACCGCGCTGGACTGCTAATTCATCGCTGTAAAAATTGCAATTCGGCTGGAGGTTTGCTCCGTTTTTATAGGCGCCTGAATTTACGAGCTTTTTAATAGCTGGATGGGACCACAGGAAGAGATCCGGGCAGATAAGCGTGAGTTGCCTGCGTCATAACAGCCGGAACTACGGAGATGTCGGATATTATCAAGACCCATTCAGTGAAGACGCCGGCCAAGAACCGGACGACTTAATTCCACCAACGGTCTCGCCTGGAGACGCAGGAGATTTTCGGACGCGAAACTCAAACGCACTTGAACGAATGGGTCGACGGAAACGCGCCGCACGAACAGAAATCGCGCCGCTATCCAAGACAAGCTGCGCGTTGCGCTGACAATCGTACTAATCGACGCCAAGCGCCGCGCGCGCTTCGGAAACACCGGCATGCGCCCCAAGGATCGTGTCGAAACCACTCACCGACATCACTTCCTGGACACCGCCAGCAAGGCCACAAAGCGTCAGCGCGCCGCCCACGGATTTCGCCTTTTTCGCAATAATCAGCAGCGCCCGCAGGCCCGCAGAGCTGACGTAATCCACTTCTGAGAAATCGACGACCACTTTCGTCGGCCCCTCATCGATCAGTGACGAACATTGAGCCTCGAATGAAGCGGCCGTGCCGCTGTCGACGCGGCTCCCGGGCTTTATGACCAACAAGCCATCTGAAACCTCGTAAGTCAGCTCCATTGTCCCTTTCCCGGTGACGGCCGTCAACTCGACACTTATAGTGACCCGCAACCGTAGCTTTAGCCTTTGTCCCCAGTGATCGTCCAGTGGGGAACGCCTCTAAGGGAACAGCATGAGCGTAGCCTTGGATCGCCCCACTCATAGCGGTTCGCTTCCGCAAATCAGCCTGATCGAAGAGTTTCTGCTTCTCACATTAGAGGACAGCGGCGGCGAGTTCGACAGCGTGCCCGAGATCTATCTCAGTTGCGGCGTCGCCGGCGCTGCCCTCATGGACCTCGCGCTTCGCAATCGCATCGACTCGGACCTTGCCGGCGTCTTTGCGGTTGACGCTTCCCCCACCGGGGATGCGGCCCTCGACCGCGCCCTCGCAGATGTTGTGGCGGAACCGCGCCGCCTCAGCGCGCAAGAATGGATTGCCCGGCTATCGCGTCATGCGCCCGGAATGCGCAAAGCGGCGCTCGACACGCTCTGCGCCCGCGGCGTTCTGCGCCAAAGCGATCATGATTTCCTCTGGGTTCTCAAAGAACGTCGTTATCCGATCAACGAGGGACAAGAGCGGCCGGAGGCCAAGAGGCGTATTCTTGCCTTGCTTTATAATGACGACATCCCCTCGCCTGTCGATGTCGCGCTCACATCGCTCGCGAACGCCTGTTTCGTCTTCGAGCGAATTCTGACGCCGAAAGAGCTGCGACGCGTCAAACCGCGCATCGAACAAATCGCGCGCATGGACCTTATCGGCGCCGAAATCGCGCGCACCGCGCATCAGATAAACCTCGAAACCCGCGCGGCCGAGAGACGCACTGTCATCGCAGGTCTCGCAGGCAATGTCATGGAATGGTACGATTTCGGCGTTTACGGATTTTTCGCCGCCGCGATCGGTTCGCAATTCTTTCCGGCCGACGATCCCTCGACCTCGCTCCTTGCCTCCTTCGGCGTCTTCGCGGTGGGCTTTATCGCACGACCGCTCGGCGGAATGGTCTTTGGCCATATCGGCGATCGCCTTGGCCGGCGCGCGGCGGTTGTCGCCTCGGTCGTGCTGATGATCATTCCGACGCTTCTGATGTCAATTCTGCCTACCTATCAGCAGATCGGCATGGCCGCGCCGATCCTGCTCGTGGTCTTGCGCCTCGCTCAGGGTCTCGCCGTCGGTGGCGAATATACGACATCGATGGTTCTTCTTGTCGAGGAGGCGCAGCCGAGCCGGCGTGGCCTCGTCGGCAGTTTTGCTCCCTTTGGCGCGCTCGGCGGCCTTCTTCTCGGCTCTGTCGTCGGAGCGACCCTGCTCGCCCTGCTACCAGAGGACGTGGCGGCGTCATGGGGTTGGCGGCTTGCTTTCTTCAGCGGACTGATGATCGGCCTCGTGGTCTTCCTCATCCGGCGCCGGCTGCCGCCCGACGAAAAAATCATCAAGACCGAAGAAGAGCGTAAATCTCCGATTGGCGAAGCCTTCCGCACGCAGTGGCGCACAATTCTCAAGGTTGTCGGATTTTCGGTCGGCAATGGCGTCGGCTTCTATCTCTGCTTCGTCTATCTTTCGACATGGCTGAAGGAACAGCACCATATCCCTTCCTCGATGGCGTTGACGCTCAACAGCATCGCCATCGCCTTGATGCTGATCCTTACGCCTCTCTTCGGCGCCTTGTCGGACCGCATCGGTCGCAGGCCGGTCCTCATCCTTGGCGCGGGGGGATTTGCGCTTCTCGCCTGGCCGCTTTTCTGGTTTGTCAACACGCCGCACCTTGCCACGATCCTCGTCGGGCAATGCGTCTTTGCGCTTTTCATGTCATGCTACGGCGCAAGTCCCGCCTTTCTGGTCGAAGCCTTCCCGAAACATGTGCGGTGCTCGGGCCTGTCGATCGGCTATAATCTCGCGCAATCCGTCTTTGGCGGCACTGTGCCGATGGTCGCCGTCTTCCTCATCAAGATCACCGGCTATCCGTTGGCGCCAGCGTTCTATCTCATGGCCGCGGGCGCCCTTTCGCTCACCATGGCGCTTCTCATCGGCAAAGAGGCGGAGGCCGGAGATCTCTCTTGACGCAAGCTCTTTACGCCGCCATCCGCGAGCTTCTTCCCAGCGCGCAAATAATCGAACTGGCGGCTGACGAGGTTCTCGTCCGTAAAGGAGAGACAGGAGACGCAGCCTTCTTTCTCGAAGAAGGCGCCGTCCTTGTTTATACCGAGACCGCCTTTGGCGTGACGCCGCTCGCAACTTTGTCCGCGCCGCGGCTGATCGGTGAGATTGGCGCCTTCGCGGCTTTGCCGCGCACAGCCAGCATCAAAGCTGCAACGCCCGCGAAACTCTTCAAGATCGGTCGGCCGCGGCTATTGGAACTCGGTCTGAAGTCGCCGGGCTTGCTCCTCTCGACGGTCGAGCAACTCGGCCGCGAGATTGCCTCCGTAAACGACGCGCTGGCCATTTACTCAGATGCGCTCGCCGCGCTCGAGAGACGGGAATTCGACAGCGGGATTCTAAAGCAGCTCGACGATCCGCCGCCCGCGCTCGCAGCCTTCGCCGCAGCTTTCCGCCGGTTTGCGAATGAGATCGTGGTCAAGCGGCGTCGGCAGGATGAAATGGCGAGCGCCGCTTTGATTCAGCAATCCTTCCTCCCGAAGGAGGCCACGATCAATGAAGCGCGGGAGGATATCCGGATTGCCGGAAAAATTCGTCCGACCCGGGAGGTCGGCGGCGATTTCTATGATTTTTACATCATCGACAACGACCGCCTTGCCTTTGCAATCGGGGACGTTTGCGGCAAGGGCACGCCGGCCAGTCTCTTCACGTCGATCGTGATTACGCTGCTCCGCACGATCGGTCGCGATCGGCAGAATGTTTCGGAGGTAATCGACCGCGCGAACCGGCTGCTTTGCGCGGATAACGAAGCGGCGATGTTCGCCACGGTGTTTTTCGGCGTGCTGGATTTGCGTAATGGCGAGTTGCAATATGCAAATTGCGGCCATGTCCCGCCGGTGCATTTGTCAAAGCACGGCGAAATTCGTCGCCTTGCGCCGACCGGCCTGCCGATGGCGATCGACGCCGACTTGAGCGCGCGGACCGCCACTTGCCAGCTTGAACCGGGCGACAAGCTCATTTTGATAACCGATGGCGTGACCGAAGCGATGGATGCGGCAAAAGAGCTGTTTGGCGAAGCCCCATTCATCGACGCCGTGGCTCAAGCTGGAAAACTGCCCCCATCCGAGATTCTTGCAGCGGTCTTCGGTGCGGTGGACACATTCGCTCAGGGCGTCGAACAGGCGGATGACATCGGTTGCCTCGTCATCGAATGGCGCCGTTGCTGATTATCCCGAGCGATAGAATCTCTTTCGCGAGAAGCGCTCCCATCAACTCATTGCCCGTTTCCGACAAATGTGCGCCATCTGTCGCAAAGAGATCGAGTTCGCCTCGGCGCTTCGCCTCCAGGAGCATGTCGGACGGCGTGGTTGCTGGCGTGAATCCGGCGCGTCTGGCGATATCCACCCAAATCCTGTTACTCGACGTCGGCTCGATCGGGCAGTCGACGAGCACCGCGGGTACGGAGTCGAAAGCCTGCCGCAATTTGCCGAGCAGGAAACCTGTCAGATCAATCGCCTCGGGATCATAAGTCGCGGCCCTCAACGCTTTCAGATAAGCGTCCCCGTCTCTGTTGGAAATCATGAGGTAGCCGCCATAGTGATTTGACAGCGAGACCTGCAGGGCCCTGTCGAACACGCCGAACAGCGCCGAGCGAAACAGCATGGCGCGATAGAGCCGGGCGAGTGCGCCCTCGTGCCATATGATCGTTTCGCGATCCCTGGCGAGATAGGGCCTTTGCATCCACTGGTTCAGAACAACGGACTTCTGCTCCATTTCGAAACTATTGTTGCTGAAGTCGTTGTCACAAAACTGATGGATGAGAATCGTCGGCTGGTAGAATGTTTTCACTTCCTCGGCGAGAAGCAGGTTCTGCAAAGTGCCGTAGCCGCCGGAACCCGCCGCGACCACGTAGAAGTCATCGGCGGGACGCCCCGTCAACGCGGCCAGTTGTCTTACCAAGGCCGCATACCACATCTGGTCGTTGGAGGCGTAGGGTTCACCGGTGAAGGAATCGCCGAACACCAATATTTTCACCGGCGCATTGCGGTTTGCGCCGTAGGTGCGGGTCCCGTGCTCGTCGGTGGCAAGCGTCACCTGATATTTGCGGCCTGCAAAAGTCGTTTTCTCGCGGGTGTAGGTGATATTCTTCTTCATCCGCCAGCCGAGCTTGGGATCGGCTTCATTCACGCCCGTTGGGGCGAGCCTTGCAATCATCATGTCGAGCGCGACCGCGGCGCCGATGAACAAGGCTGCGCTGAACAGGAAGGCTGCAATTTTTACGCTGCGGGACGCCCCGGTTTTCTGCATTCAGACTCTCTTTGGAATTCGGCGTCGGTCGCTTCAGCTGCGGGAAAGAGGAAAATTCCGGGCGAAACTGCCTCAAATTCCTGCCGAGGACAAGCTTGGGCGCTGATTAACAAGCCCGCTGCGCCGGCAATGATTCCTCCGGATGCGACGCTATTTGATTTCCAATGAATCCTTAGACTTTCAGCCGGAGCGAGCCGGACATGACGACCATACGCTATCACAAGGCAAAAATCGGCGAGCGGGCGCTGGCGCCGGAAACGTTGATGCTTGGCTATGGCTACGATCCCGCGCTTTCCGAAGGCTCGGTAAAGCCGCCGATTTTCCTCACCTCAACCTTCGTCTTCAAGACCGCCGAGCAGGGCCGCGACTTTTTCGACTATATGGCGGGGCGCCAGCCGCTTCCCCCGGATGGGCCCCCGGGGCTTGTCTATTCGCGTTTCAATCATCCGAATCTGGAAATCGTCGAGGACCGTCTCGCCATTCACGAGAAGGCCGAGGCGGGCCTTGTCTTTTCCTCGGGCATGGCCGCCATCGCGACAACCATGCTGAGCTATGTGCGTCCCGGCGAGACTGTGTTGCACAGCCGCCCCCTGTACGGCGGAACCGAGGTCCTCATCGATCGCACGCTTGCGCCGCTTGGAGTCAAAGGCGTGGGGTTCACAGATGGGCTGGACGCCAATAACATCCGCGCCGCCGCCGCGCAGGCTTGCGCAGAAGGGCGCGTCGCGATGATTTTCATCGAGACGCCCTCCAATCCGATGAACAGCCTGGTCGACATCGCGCTTGTGAGACAGATTGCGGAGGAAATTGGCGCGCGTCAGGGGGAACGTCCGATTGTCTGCTGTGACAATACGCTGCTGGGGCCCGTGTTTCAGTCGCCGCTCGCCCATGGGGCGGACCTGTCGCTCTATTCGCTGACCAAATATGTCGGCGGCCACAGCGATCTCATTGGAGGCGCCGTCATCGGCCCGGCTGCGGCCCTGAAACCGATACGCGCCATGCGCAGCGCCATCGGCACGCAGCTCGATCCGCATTCCTGCTGGATGCTCACGCGCTCGTTGGAGACGCTGTCGTTACGAATGACCCGCGCCGCCAGTAATGCCGACATTGTGGCGCGCTTTCTGGCGAAGCACCCAAAAGTGGCGCGCGTGCATTACCCGCCCCTGCTTCCGGACGATCATCCTGCGCGCCAGCTCATGTCGCGGCAGTCGACGTCTGCGGGCTCGACATTTTCCTTCGACGTCAAGGGCGGCCAAGCGGAGGCCTTCGCCTTTCTCAATCGCCTGCAAGTCTTCAAACTCGCGGTCAGTCTGGGCGGCACGGAATCGCTCATTTGCCATCCCGAGACGACCGTGCATTCCGGTCTGAGCCAGGAGGCGCGGCGCGAAATCGGTATCACGCCATCGCTCATTCGCATGTCGATCGGCATCGAGCACCCAGACGACCTGCTTGCGGATATCGAGCAGGCGTTCGGATGAGCTGGATGCCTGGCGGCCTCAGATAAACGCGCGCGCGCTCGTGAGGGCGAGCCGGACGATAATGAGAAGCGCGAGCATCGTGAAAGTGATTCCGGTGATGCGAAGTGCGAGGCGATAGCTTTTGCGGCGCCTCGAAATCTCACTCAGCATCTCGTTCTCGAAATCGGCGTTCGACTGATGATGAACGGCTGAGGAAGGTCCCAACGACCTCAAGCACCGGAGGTCGATCCAGGCTGCGAGGCCGAAAACGCCCATGAAAAGAAAAATTCCGCCCCGGATGAAATGCGCGTGTGGCGCGGCTTCATTGAGAAGCCCCAGGGCGAAGGTCAGCGCCGCCAGGACGACTGAAATAAATTGCAATAGCGCCGCGCTCTTCGCGTCCAGCACGCCCATGTCGTGCAGGACGCTGTCGATGATTGTCTGGATGCTCCGGCACGACGCAATACGTAGATTGTGGAACGCACGCTCGCGCTCCCTGTCGTCACCCAAGGATTCTTCCAGACTCATGCGCCAATTCTCGCTTTTCGGGCTTCGCGGAACCTGAGCCCCCACGCGCCCCGGGAAAGCGCTTAGTGCTGGTCGCTATCCGCGTCGGCGTCTGCGGACACGGGAAGCTGGGTACGGATCGCGCCGACGATACGCTGAATGGCGGCGTTTGCCTCCTCCGCGCGCTTTTCGGCGGCCTCGGCGCGATTTTCCATCGACGCGAGATCGTTTTCCCTGGCCGCCAGAACCGATCTCAGCATTTCGAGATCTTCATGGGCCTGCATGGCGTTGGCGGTGAGCTCGTTGATCTCGATCTCAGCCTGACGCAATGCGGACTCGGCGCGCTCGGCGCGCTCGACGGTGCGCTCCAGCTTCTCCATGACGGCATTGGCGGCGCTGTGCGCACGCGCAACAGCCTGCGCAGACTGCTCCTCGAGTTTACGGATCGCTTCCGCCGCTTCGGAGACGAGCGCAAGCGCGGCGTCGGCGTCTTCGGCTCCATGTCCGTTCAAGGTCGGGCGAAGAGTCAGATCGACGGGCCGCGATTTCGAATTCTGATCCCTCGGAATGATCTCATCTATGACCTGATCGAGATCGAGCGAGTCCATTAATGCCTCCCGTGATCACACTAACCGGGCTGGTCGAGCGTCTGTCAACTAACCTTATTGGGGAAGATTGCGGCAAAATCTCAACAAAGAAAATAGCTTATATAATTTACGTTATTGTGAAGCCAAAGGTTATTATCACCTGCTTTCAGCTTCTTATTGTAAATTGTGGACAACCGGCTTCTTTCGGACACAGTTCATTTTCGAGGCGCGACCTCGCTCGCGAGAGCATTTTCGACGCTTTTCGAATCGAATTCCTGCCCGGCGCCCGCAGGATCACGGGGTTGCGGCACGCCCGAGCCTCAGCCGCATACGCGCCCTCAGGCGCCGCCAAGGACGCGCGCGACGACTTTCGCCGTGTAATCCACCACCGGCACGATGCGCGCGTAATTCAGCCGCGTCGGGCCGATGACGCCGAGGGCGCCGATGATCCGCCGCTCGCTGTCGCGCAAGGGCGCCGCGATCAGCGAAGAACCCGACAGGGAGAACAGCTTGTTCTCCGATCCGATGAAGATGCGGACGCCCTCGCCCTGTTCCGCGCGTTCGAGAAGGTCGATGACGCCCGTCTTGGTTTCGAGATCGGCAAAGAGCAGACGAACCCGCTCCAGATCGGCGGCCGCGGTCAAATCCTCCAGCAGATGCGCCTGCCCGCGCACGATCAGCTGGCGATTGTCGCTCGAGGCGCCAGCCCAGCTCGCAAATCCGGCCTCGACCAGCCGCGCGGTGAGTTCGTCGAGTTCTGTTTGCGCAGCCCGCCGCGACGCCTCTATCCCGTCACGCGCTTCCGCGAGTGTTCGGCCGGTTATCCGGGCGTTGAGGTAATTGGCGGCTTCGATCAGCGCCGAAGCCGGCAGGTCGCGCGAGACGGGAATGACGCGGTTCTCCACAGTCCCGTCGTCGGCGACGAGAATAGCGAGCGCGCGCTCCGGCTCCAGTCTCACGAAATCGATCTGCTTGAGACGCACATTCTCTTTCGTGGCGACGACGACGCCGGCGACGCGGGTCAGGCCGGAGAGCAGACTCGTGGCCTCGGCGAGCACGCCCTCGAAATCATGCGCCTGGGACGCGGCCTTGACGCCGGCCGCAATACTGGCGCGCTCCGCATCTTCAAGATCGCCGATCTGAAGCATCGAATCGACAAAAAAGCGAAGTCCAAGTTCGGTCGGCAAGACGCCCCGCGCTGGTGTGCGGCGAATAAATGAGTCCCAGCTCCTCCAGGTCCTGCATGACGTTGCGCACCGAAGCCGGCGACAGGGTCATCGGCAGCAGGCGTGACAACTGTCGGGAGCCAACCGGCTCGCCGGTCGCCAGATAGCTGTCGACGAGCTGACGAAATATTTCGCGCGAGCGATCTGTGAGCAGCGACAGATTGGCGGCGGCCGGAACGATCGGGTTTGTTCTGATCATGAGCGAAAGAATAACGCATCGGCGCGCGGCGTCGAGAGCGCCCCCGCCAGCAAAAAAGGCCCGGCTGCGAGAGCCGGGCCTTCGAGGAACCGAAGTTCGAAAAAATCAGATACCCAGCTGCGGCATGCCGAGCAGACCACCGAGGCTCTTGAAATGGTAATTGATGCCGACGCGCGCGATATGCGTGTCGAAGCCGGTTCCGACGAAAGTGCGATAGGCGACCGGCGCGAAGGTCACGGAGCTGATGCCGACGCTCGAGCCGCTGGTGCCCTGCAGGCTCGTGTAGAGATATTCGGCCTTCACCGAGACGTTGTTGAAGAGGCCGTATTCAAGGCCGGCTCCGACAGTCCATCCCGCCTGCCAATGCGAAGTCGAGGTCGGGAACAGGACACCGCCGGCGTCATAAACGCCGTTGGTGTGCATCTGGCCATAGGCCAGACCGCCGGTGATATAGGGAAGCAGGCGGCCGAAAGCGTAACCGAAGCGCAGGCGCTCGGCGCCGAACCAGCGCAGGTCGCTGTTGAGCGCGAGTCCGGCATAGTTGCCGCTATTGTTCGAATTGACGCCGGTATAGTTGTAGTCGAACTCGTAGCCGAGAACGATATTGTTCGGCAGCTGCCAGTTCACGCCGCTCTGGACGCCGACGATATAGCCGCTGGTGCCATAGGACGACGGAAGGTTAGCGAAGCCGATCGAGCCGCCGACGAGGCTGTAAATATTCGATTGATAGCTCGCCGAGCCGCCCGCATATCCGCCGCTGACGCCGATATGATAGCCGGACCAGTCGAACACCGCCGGCGGAGGCGGGGGCGGGGGCGGAGCCTTGTAGCTCGGCAGATCGGCGGCGAGAGCGGTTCCGAACGCCAGAAGAGACGCCGTCGCGCCGAGCACCGTAGCCTTGAAAGTCATATGATTAGCTCCAACAGCAAGGCCGCCCGTTCGTCGGCGCAGCGTCACAAAGGCAAGTTGAGACAAGGTAACATCTCGACCCGCGCGGTGAAATTGGGCAGGGGCGCTGTCCGGCTAATTTAGGGGGCGCGTTGCGATTGGGTCACAGTGCCACACAAGGCGCTGTTCCTGATAGACTTTGCTTTTAGTCAACGGAGCAAAGGCGCCGCCAGCCTCTCTATTTCATCCTGATACGCGGCGAGCGAGAAGCGCTTTTCATAATATTCGCGGCTCGGACTGCTCCCCGGACGCGAATCTCCCGGCGCTGCGGCGCGCAGGGCGGCGGCGAAGGCCTCCGCCGACTCGGCGACTGTTACATTTGACAAGGAGAAGGCTTCCGCGTCCATGCCGCGCAACGCCTGTGGAGTGGCAATGATCGGCAGCCCGCTCGACAGGGCTTCGACCGTCTTGATCGAGAGGCCGGTGCCGCTGATCGTCGGCAGCAGCACGAGTCGCGCGCCGGCGTAGATCGCTCCCGGATCGTCGACGCGGCCCAGGAACCAGTCCCGATAGGCGGCATATTCCGCGCTCGCCCGCGCTTTCACGCCAACGTCCACATTCCCCGCGATTTTGACCGTCAGCCCCGGCGCCTTCGGCGCGACCTCGCGCAGGAACCAGATCAGGCTTTCGACATTGCCGGTGTTGTTGCTCGACACGATGACGATATCCGCTCCCCCGGGCCCTGTCGGCGCGGGCGGCGTGGGCGGATAGAGCAGCGCATGGCGCTTCTCCGGCAGGAGACGGGCGAATTCCTCGGCCTCCTGCGCATTGAGATGCAGCAGCAGATCGGCGTCGCGCATGGCCGCCCGTTCCTGCGCCAGCATGGCTTCGTAGGTCACGCGCGGCGGCAGCCAGGGCATGCGCTTGTTGATCAGGTCGAATTGCCGGGCCTGCAGATCATGTGAATCGAGCAGGATCGGCGCGCGCCCGCGCGCGAGCCGGCGGGCGACGGGCATCAGGAAGAAATGATTGCAATGGACGAGGTCGTAGTCTCGCTCCTGCACGCCGGGCGACAGAGCCGCCCGCTCGGCCAGCCCCAGCCGTATCGCGGCCTGATCGCCATGAAGGTAGGGCCAGACAACGCGGGAGAAAAAGCCCGGCTCGAACAGCACATGCAGCGGCGCCCCGCCGAAATGGCGGGGGCTGGCGTCGAGTTCCGGCGTGGCGGAAACGAAGGACTTCCAGAGCCAGTCACGCGAGGGGACGAAGCCCGGGTCGATGCTGACGGCGATGGGGGAAAGGTCGGCGCCGAGCGCGCGGTAGGCTTCGATCTGACCGAGCACGACCCGATAGGTGCCGCAGGAGTGCCAGGCCGGAAAGAGCAGCGCGACGCGCCGGCCGGCGAGCGACGGCCTGCTCATGCCGGGAGCGTTTCCAACGCTTCGCCAAGCGTGCGCGCATAGGCTTGCGGGCTGAAGGCCTCCTCATAGAGACGGCGGGTCGCGCTGTCCCGTGGCGGCGTCTCGCCCCGGTCGGCCCGATCCTGCGCGGCGCGCCAGAGCGCGGCGAATTGCTCGGCCCCCTGCGCCAGCGCCACGTTGGAGAGCGCCGTCGGATCGACCCGCATGCCCCGGAAGGCGAGCGGCGTCGCGACCAATGGCGCGCCGCAGGAAAGCGCCTCGACCGCCTTGATCGACAGGCCGTGGCCTTCGACGGTCGGCAGCAGCACGCAGCCGGCGTTGGCGTAGACCGCGCCAATATCCTCGACCCGGCCCTTGAACAGCGCCCGATGCGCCTCGTAAAGCTCCGGATCGCGGCTTTTCACGCCGCTGTCGATGTTGCCGTAAATCCCCACCCGCGCCCCCTGCGCCAGCGGGACGACCTCGGTTAGAAACCAGCGTAGACTCAGATAGTTGGCGTAATTGTCGCTGGCGACGATGATGATCTCGCGCCCACCCGCGCGCGGGGTCTCCGGAACGGCCGGGTAGATGAGTTCATGGCGCCTCTCCGGGAGCAGCCGCTGGAAGTCGCGATGCTCTTCCTCGTTGAGATGGACGCAGATGTCGGCGCGGCGCATCCAGTCGAGTTCGATTTGCAGCATGTCGTCATAGGTCGCATAGGGCGGAATGAAGAAGCCGCCCTTGTTGCGCAGAACATACTGCCGGGCCTGAATATCCTGCGTCTCCAGCAGCACCCGGACAGGCCGCCCGCGCTTCAGCGTCTCGACGAAGGGGAGCGTGAAATAATGATTGGTGTGGATGAGGTCGATCGATTCCTCTTCGAGGCCTTCCGGCAGAGGCGCGCGCCTCGCGAGTTCGATCAGCCAGCTCGCCTGATCGCCATGGATCAGCCGCCACCAGCCGTCGACGAGCAGGCTGCCGGCGAGCGCGGAAATCGGCGCGCCGGAATAAAAGCGGCGGTCCGCGCCAATGCCCTTCGTCGCCGCAATATAGGCGGGCCAACGGCCGGCGTTGATGGGGCCGCCGACGATGTCGTCCATCATGGCGATCGAGAGGACCCGGGCGCCGAGCGCCCGATAGGCGGCGATCTGGCTCACATTGACCTGATAACTGCCGCAACTGTGCCAGGCGGCGTGCACGACGGCGACCGTTTTCCCCGCCAGCGGCTGGCCGGGAGTCCCGGAAATATCGTCCAACCGATCGCCCCCTTGCTTTTGCCCGAATTTTACAAGTACACCCCCCTATATGAGCCTTCGTCTCCCGAATCCACCCCTGCGGGCCCCCGACGCCGAGACCGGTTCGGCCGCCCCCGCCAAGCGCTACGGCATCGCCATCGTCGGCAACGACAAGATCATCGACTGGCTGCTGCCCTTCCTCGAAAGCTATCGCGACACCAATTCGTCGCTGCCCATCTATCTCATCCCCTACGACGACAATGTCGAAATGACCCGCCGCGCGGCGGAGATCTACGGCGCGAACTATGTCCATGAGGAGCCGGTGGAAATCGACCGGCTTTCGCAGGAACTCTATCCGGGGTTTTTCAACAGTAACCGCCGCCGCCTGCGCAAGCTGCAGGCCCTCGCCCTGCCGCTCGACGAAGTCGCCTATGTGGACGTGGACGTCATTCTGTTTCGCGACTTCACGCCGGCCTTCGGCAGGCTGGAGGCTGGAAAGCGCGAATTCATCGTCGCCTCGCCCAGCTTCGAATATGTCTACAACGACCGTCGCAGCGCCTATCCGTTCCTGAAGGACGTGCTGCTTTTCAACGACGGCTTCTGGGTCACCTCGAACAAATATCTCAAGCTCTCGGACTTCATCGAGACGATGAAGACGGATGCGGAGATCTTTCACGACGTGCGCAAGCGCGGCCAGCTCTTCGCGCAGCCGCTCGTCAATTTCGTCACGCATCGGCGGGGCCTGAAAATCGCGCTGCTGCCGAAAGTCGTGCCGGGCGCTTCGCACGAAAGCTTCTACAAGGCGCCGGGCGTGACGTTCCGCGACGGCAAGCCGCTCGACTCCGAGGGCAAGGAAATTTATTTCTGCCATTGGGCGGGCGCAACCGCCCTGCCCTCGCGCGGCGTCTTCGACCCCGCCTGGACGGAATATTCCAAGGCCGCCTGGGCGCGGTTCAAGAAGTGAGGCGCCGCGCCATGACGTCGAAACAGCCATAGACCATGCCGCGCCTGCTGTTTTCCTTCCTCTTCAAGCGCGTGGGCTTTTCGGTCCTCGTCGTGCAGCTCGCGCTGTCGGTCCCGGTCGTTCTGTCCTATCTCCTCTACCAGCTGCCGCCGGCGGCGGTCCGCGGCGGTCTGGTGATTCCCGCTCTTGTCGGCGTCACGCCCACAGTCGCCTTCGTGACTTTGCCGATGGCGGTCGGCGTCGCCACGGCGCTGGAGTTTTCACGCATGGCCAGCGAGGGCATGATCGCCGTGCTCTATGCGCTGCGCCTCTCGGCCTGGTCGATCTGCCGGCCGGCGCTGAGCCTTGCCGCGGGAATCGTTCTTCTGGGCTACGTCCTCTCCAATTTCCTCGCGCCGCATTATTCGAGCAATATGCAGGACGTGCTGAACGTCGTGCGCAATTCGCTCAACCACCGCATGCTCGACGCCGCGCATTTCTATACATTCTCGGCGGGCGGAAAGACGCTCTATATCGAGCGCTGGATCACGCCCGACATCGCCGCCAATCTGTTCCTTCGCCAGCTCTCGGCTGAAAAGATGGAGGAACAGACCATCACCGCGGCGCGGGCGGAATTCCGCCGCAACGACTCGGGCGTCATCGTCGCCCTGTCGAACGGCAGCATCCAGACGCGCTCCATCACCAGCAATGAAGTGCGGATTTCCAATTTCGACGAATACGCCATGGCGCTGCCGCTTCAGGGCGCCGGCTCAATGCCCGAGCGCGGCTGGCGCGGCGTCTACGAACTGTCGGCGGGCGATTTTATCGCCAATCTTCCATCCGCCAAAGGCGATCCGCGCCAGTATGGCGAGTGGATGGCGGAAGCCGCGAAGCGTTTCGGCGTGCCGTCGCTGGCGATCGCGCATACGCTGCTCGCCATGGCGCTGACGCTCACTTTCGGCAATATCACCGGCAGGCGCGGCGCCTCCGGAAGCCTGCCGATCATCGCGATTCCGGCGGCGCATATCGTCTATCTGGTTGCGCTGGAATCGCTGCTGCGCGTGAACGCCTGGTTCGCGCTGCTTCTGGGCGCCTTTGTCCTCATCGAGATCGGCGCCTCCCTGTGGATGATCGCCCGGCTGAATTACAGCCCGAGGCCGAGACGCTACGAGTCGGCGCCAGTCACGCCGGGCTACGCCGCGCCTGCGGCCTGACTTTCCCCTTCGGCGCGCATGGCCGCCCGATAGGCGTCGATGACGCGGCGCGGTTCGCCGATATCGCGGACCACGCCTTTTTCGAGCCAGAGCACGCGGTCACAGATATCTCCCACGAAATTGAGGTCGTGGGAAACCATCAGGATCGTGCCGTTGCGGCTGAACTCCTTGATGTATCTCTCGCACTTCTGCTGAAACAGCTGGTCGCCGACGGAAAGCGCCTCGTCGACGATCATGATGTCGGCGTCGGCATGAGCGCAGATCGCGAAAGCGACGCGCGACACCATGCCCATGGAATAGGTGCGCATCGGCTGCTCGAAAAACTGCCCGATGTCCGCAAAGGCCGCGATGCTGTCGATCCGGGCGTCGACCTCCTTGCGGGAAAGACCCAGGATCGCAGCGCCGATACGGGCGTTCTCGCGGCCTGTCAGCAACCCGTCGAAGGCGGACCCCAGCGCGAGAATCGGCGCCACCCGGCCGTTCACCTCGAACGTGCCCTTCGTGGGCATGGTGATGCCGCAGAGGATCTGCAGCAGCGTCGTCTTGCCGGCGCCGTTGCGCCCGATCACGCCGACATGCTCGCCCTTCTCGACCGTGAAATTCACATCGTTGAGGACCCATTTGTCCGTGTAGAATTTCTTCCACAGGCCGAACAGAACCTGTTTCAGCTGGTCGTTCTGATGAGCGTAGAGCTGAAAGGCTTTCCCGATGCCCTCGCAGCGGATGGAAGGCTTAGATGACATCGACGATGACCGATTTGTAGCGCATGAAGAACTGGAAGCCGCCGATAAAGACCGCGCAGGAGACGATCACGACCGCGGCGTAGGCGAAGATGTTCGGAATCCTGCCGTCGAGAGCTACGGCGCGCATCATCTCGATATAATCCCCCACGATGTTGAGCCGCAGCCAGATGGCGGTGGAGGGTGAAATCTGGTCGATCTGTTCGAGGCGATAGAAGATCGGCGTCGCGAACATCAGCACCGGGACGATCGACGCCATGATGTGGGAGACGTCGCGGGTGAAGGCCCCGAGCGCCATCAGGAACCAGACGACGCCGAGAAGGAAGAGCACGAAGGGCGCGATCAGCAGCGGCGTCAGCAGGATGGTGAGAGGCAGGGTCCCAGCCGTGAAAAGCCGGAAGCAGATGAAAACGCCGAAGGCCACGCCGGCGTAGATCAGGGCGCGGATGGTCGCCGTCCAGGCGATCGTTTCGCTGGGGAAAATCGAGCGCTTCACGAAGTTCACGTGTTCATGCAGCAGCATGGGCGCCCGATAGGCGAGTTCGCTGAACAGGTTGAACAGGATGAGCCCGATGAAGATCCCGCTCGAATAATCCACCAGCGACAGGCCGGCCGAGAGTTGGGGGACGGTGATCGAGAAAAGCACCGTATAGGTCATGAGGATGATCAGCGGCGAGATCACGGCCCAGAGGGGCCCGAGCAGCGAACCCCGAAAACGCGAGATGAATTCGCGCCGCACCACGGCGCGGATCAGCTCCCGGTTACGCCAGGCCCGCTCGAAGGGGGCGAGATAGGCGGGCGGGATGGTTGCGAGCAACGGTGAAATATCCTTTGCTGAGGCGTGGCCGGAAAAAGGCTCTGAGCTCCGCATAGACCAGTTCGGGGCGCCCGCTGTCAATGCCGGGGCCGGTCACTCCACGGTGACGCTCTTGGCCAGATTGCGCGGCTGATCGACGTCTTTGCCCATGAATGTCGCGACGTGATAGGCGAGCAACTGAACCGGCACGGCGTAGACCAGAGGGGCGAAAGCCCCGGCCACGGTTTCCGGCATCTCGATATAGCCGGCGAGTTCCGCCGCCGCCTCCTGCCTCGCCCTGGGCGAGCCGATCAGAATCAGATGCCCGCCACGCGCCGCGACCTCCTGAAGGTTCGAGACGGTCTTCTCCAGGCTCGCGTCCGGCGGCGCCAGCACGATCACCGGCATCGCGTAGTCGATGAGCGCGATAGGGCCGTGCTTCAGCTCCCCAGCCGCATAGCCCTCGGCGTGGATATAGGAGAGCTCCTTGAGCTTGAGCGCCCCTTCCATCGAGAGCGGGAAGGATGGCCCGCGTCCGAGATAGAGCACGCTGGTGGCGCGGGCGACGTCGCGGGCGACCGGCTCGATCTGGGCCTCCCGGTTGAGCGCCTCCGCCATCTGTCCCGGCGCCGCAACCAGTTCGGCGACGAGCGTCCGTTCCTGCTCTTTCGTCAGCACACCCCGGGCCCGGCCGAGCGCCAGCGCGAGACAGGCGAAAACCGCGAGCTGGCAGGTGAAGGCCTTGGTGGAGGCGACGCCGATTTCGGGCCCGGCGAGGGTCTTGGCGACCGTGTCGCTCTCGCGGGCGATGGTCGAGGTCTCGACATTGACGATGGAGAGGATGTGCTGCCCATGCTCCTTCGCGTAGCGCAGCGCGGCCAGCGTGTCGGCCGTCTCGCCCGACTGGGAGACGACGATCATCAGCCCCTTCTCGGGAAGCGGCGGGTCGCGGTAGCGGAACTCGGAAGCGATGTCGATCTCGACCGAAAGCCGCGCGAAGCGCTCCAGCCAGTAGCGCGCCACGAGCCCGGCGTAATAGGCCGTGCCGCAGGCCGAAATCGTCACCCGCGACAGAGCTTTGGGGTCGAAATTCAGCTCGAAGGGAAGCCGCGTCACGCCTTCCGCGAGATCCAGATAATGCGCCAGCGTGCGGCCCACGACCTCCGGCTGCTCATTGATCTCCTTGGCCATGAAGTGCCGATAATTGCCCTTGTCGACGAGAAAGGACCCGGGAGTCAGCGGCAGGCGCCGCCGCTCGACCGGCGCATCGGAGGCGTCGAAAAACTGCGCGCCGTCCCGGCGCAGGACGACCCAGTCGCCTTCGTCGAGATAGGCGATGGAGGTCGCGAAAGGCGCCAGCGCCAGCGCGTCCGAGCCCAGATAGGAGCCCTCGTCGCTCCAGCCCACGGCGAGCGGCGAGCCGCGCCGGGCGCCGATCAGGAGGTCTGGCTGGTCGTCGAAGAGGAAAGCCAGCGCAAACGCGCCTTTCAGGCGCTTGAGCGCGGCCGCGACCGCCGACGCCGGATCGGCGCCCGCCTTCAGCCCCTCGGCCACGAGATGGGCGACCACTTCCGAGTCGGTCTCGGAGGCGAAGACATGGCCGCGCGCCATCAGCTCCTCGCGCAGCTCGCGAAAATTCTCGATGATGCCGTTGTGAACCACCGCCACCCGCTCGGCCGCATGAGGATGGGCGTTGCTTTCGGTCGGCTTGCCATGTGTCGCCCAGCGGGTGTGGCCGATTCCGATCTCGCCCTGGAGCGGAGACGCGGCGAGCTTTTCCTCGAGATTTTTCAGCTTGCCGCTCGCCCTTATCCGAGTCAGTCGGCCGCGTTCGAGCGTCGCGACGCCGGCGGAATCATAGCCGCGATATTCGAGCCGTCTCAGGGCCTCGACGAGTTGTCCCGCCACCGGGCCTTTGCCCAAAATGCCCACAATCCCGCACATGGCAGCCTCCGGCGAACAGTTCAAATAAGAGCAGCCCGACGTCAGGGCGTGGACTTGACGATGTTTTCCTACGGCAAGATTGCGGCCGCTTTCTTACTTCTTTGCTTTCCTCGCAGCCTGCGCGGCCCTGAAGGCGGCGGCCCAGCCGGCCTTCTCCATCTGACGTCCGCGCGCCACGGCAAGCGCGTCGGGAGCGACGTCCCTGGTCACCACCGAGCCGGAGCCGACATAGGCCCCCGCGCCGATCTTTACCGGCGCGACCAGCGACGAATTCGACCCGACGAAGGCGTTCTCGCCGATCTGCGTGCGGTATTTGAAGAAGCCGTCGTAATTGCAGGTGATGGTCCCGGCGCCGATATTGGCGTTCGCGCCGATGTCGGCGTCTCCGATGTAGGTCAGATGATTGACCTTGGCGCCGGCCGCGACATTGGCGTTCTTGATCTCGACGAAATTGCCGACCTTGGACTTTTCCGCCAGCACGGCGCCGGGCCGAAGCCGCGCGAAGGGGCCGATCGTCGCGCCCGGGCCGACGCGCGCGCCTTCCAGATGCGAGAAGGCGTGGATCACCGCTCCGTCGCCGATTGAGACGCCGGGACCGAAGACCACATGCGGCTCGATCATCACGTCGCGCCCCAGGCTCGTGTCAGCGCAGAGAAACACCGTCTCCGGCGCGACCATGGTTACGCCCCCGGCCATGGCGCTGCGGCGCAGTCGGGCCTGGGCGACCGCCTCGGCCTGCGCAAGCTGGATACGGTCGTTGACGCCGAGCACTTCCGTCTCCTCGGCCAGCACGACCCGCGCGTCCTCCCCGTCGGCGCGGGCGAGCTCGATCACATCGGTTAGATAATATTCGCCTTTGGCGTTGGCGTTGCCCACGCGCTCCAGCCAGCCCAGCGCGCGGCGGCCATCGATCGCCATCAGACCGGCGTTGCTCAGCCTGATCGCCCGTTCGGCGTCACTGGCGTCTTTTTCCTCGCGGATCGCGACGAGGCGTCCCGCCGCGTCCTGGATTAGCCGGCCGTAGCCGAAGGGATTGGCTGCGAGAAATCCCAGCGCGGCGACGCCCGCCCCCTCCGCCAGCGTGCCCCGCAAGGCGCTTATCGTGGCGCCGGTCACGAGCGGAGTATCCGCGAAAAGGACGAGCAGATCGTCATAGCCTTCGGCGATCGCCTCGCGCGCCGCCAGGACCGCGTGCGCCGTGCCGAGCCGCTCCGTCTGCACGAAAGTCGCCGCGCCCGGCGCGAGGCGCAGGGCTTCCTCGCGAACCTCGTCCCGGCCGGGTCCCACCACCACGGCGACCGAGCCGACGCCCGCCTCGGCGACGGCGGCGAGCACATGGGCGAGCATGGAGCGCCCGGCCACCTGATGCAGCACCTTCGGGAGGTCGGATTTCATTCTGGTGCCCTCGCCGGCGGCGAGGACGACGGCGAGCGCCTTGCGTGTGCTCGACATGAGGGCCTTTGGTTCAGGGGCGCCCGACGGATTTGCGCGGGCCTTCCGGCCGTTTCTTGCAAATTCGCGCCGCCGAGGGCAAGGGCGGGCGCAGGGCCCCGCCTGCTTCAATTAATCGCTTTTTGTTCGCCCAATTTCTTCTATAGAGAAACGAAGCGTCAAAAGACCCCTTTGAGCTCCTGCCCGGTTCCTCGATGTTCGAACGAAGAGATGTTTTGAAAGCGGCCTTCGGCGCCATCGCCTCGGGCCTCGCGCCTTCTGCCGCGCAGGCGCAGGGACCTCAGCCGCCGGCGCCGACGCCCAGCCCTTTTTCCCGCGAAATGGTCGTGAACCTCGCGCGCGCGCTCGCCGCCAAGCCCTATGCCGCGCCGCCGACCGATCTGCGCGAGCCCTTCGCAAGCCTCTCCTACGAGCAGTTCGTCGGCATCAAGACGAAGCCCGGCTCCGCCCTCTGGTCGGGCGAGAAAAACGGCTTTTCGATCGAGCCCCTGCATCGCGGCAATATCTTCACCGCCCTCGTCGACCTCTACGTCATCGAAAATGGCGCGGCGACAAAATTAGCCTACGATTCCAGCCGCTTCGACTATGGCGGACTGAAGGTTCCGGAAAGCCTCCCGGACATCGGCTACTCCGGCTTTCGGGTTCTGCACGTCCAGCCCGCCGGCGGCGACGCGGAGGTCGCCATCTTCCAGGGCGCGAGCTTCTATCGCGCGGTCGCGACCGGCCAGAATCTGGGCGTTACCGCGCGCGGCCTCTCGATCCGCACCGCCGATCCGCGCGGCGAGGAATTCCCGGCCTTCCGCAGTTTCTGGATCGAGAAACCGGCGCCGGGCGACAATGCGCTGGTGATTCATGCGCTGCTCGATTCTCCGAGCGTCGCGGGCGTTTATCGCTTCACCGTGCGTCCGGGCGAGGCGACGCTGATCGACACGGAGCTGACCCTTTTCGCCCGCACCAATGTCGATCATTACGGGCTCGCGGGCTTCGCCGCGGCCTCTCTGCACACGCCGCTCGACTCGCGGCGGCGCAATGACGATCTGCGGCCCATGGCCGCGGCGATCAACGGCATGCAGATGCTCACTGGCGCTGGCGAATGGCTGTGGCGGCCGGTCTCCAATCGCGAGGAGCTGCAGTTTTCCTCCTTTGTGGACATGAACCCCAAGGGCTTCGGGGCGCTGGTGCGGAACCGGAACATCGCCGATTATCAGGATGACGATCAGCATTGGGAGCGTCGGCCGTCGCTCTGGGTCGAACCGCTCGGCGACTGGGGCGAGGGCGCCATGCAACTCGTCGAAATCCCCTCGGAATCCGAAAACAACGAGAACATCGTCGCCTATTGGCGGCCAAAGGCGCAGATCGTCGGCGGCGGACAGGCGACCTTCGCCTATCGTCAGTTCTGGTGCTGGGAGCCGCCGAGCCGCCCGCCGCTTGCGACCGCCATCCACGCGCGCGCTGGCCATGGACCCGGGGTGAAGCTTCGCCGTTTTGTTGTCGTTTTTTCGGGCGATGTTCTGGCCGATCAACAAAAAGCAGCGCGTCTTTCCGCCGCCTTGACCACTTCTCCGGGATCAGCCACCAACGTCCGCACGTTCCCTGATCCGCAGGCGAAGACGTGCCGCGTCGTTTTCGACGTCGATCCCGCCGGCGAAAACTACTGCGAAATCCGCCTTGTCCTGCGCGCGGACGAGGAACCGCTGAGCGAAACCTGGCTTTATCGATGGACTCCGTGACGATCGCGCCTGTCGACTCCACACTGTCGGCGCCGGCGCCGAAAGATCCCGCCGCCGTGCCGCCGACTCCCATCGAGCGCCGGCTTTCCATGCCTGCGCAAAATCTGTTCAAATTCGACGCCCGGCAGCAGTTCCGCAAGCCGCTCGCGCCGCAGCTCTGGCAAACGCCCTGGCTCGCGCGCCTCGTCACTTTCGGCGGCGGCCTCGCGCTGACCGTCTATGGCGGCTGGCAGATGTACATGGTCATCGACGTCGGCGGCGTCACGACCCTGAAATGGACGCTGCTCGCGCTCTTCGTCCTCAACTTCTCATGGATCGCGCTGAGCTTCGCCAGCGCTGTCGTCGGCTTCGTCGCGCTTCTGTCGAAACGCAAGGTCCCTCCCCTGCCCCAGACGCTGCGCGAGAAGACCGCCGTCGTCATGCCGATCTACAATGAGGCGCCGAGCCGTGTCTTCGCGGCTCTGCAGACGATCTACGAAGACGTGCAGGCGACCGGCCTCGGCGAACATTTCGACTGGTTCTTCCTCTCCGACACGACCAATCCCGACGTCTGGGTCGCGGAGGAGCGCGCCTTCATCGGCATCCGCCGCCGCCTCGGCCCGAAGGCGCGCATCTACTACCGCCGCCGCGAGAAGAACGTCGGCCGCAAGGCCGGCAACATCGAGGATTTCGTCACACGCTGGGGCGGCGCCTATACGCATATGGTCGTGCTCGACGCCGACAGCCTTGTGACCGGCCCGACCATCGTGAGGCTTGCAGCGGCGATGGAGGCGGACCCGGACTCCGGCATCATCCAGACGCTGCCGCTGATCATCAACCGCAACACGCTGTTCGCCCGCGTGCAGCAGTTCGCCGCGCGCATCTATGGCCCGGTCATCGCCGTGGGACTCTCCTGCTGGATGGGCCGCGACGGCAATTACTGGGGCCATAACGCCATCATCCGGACGGAGGCCTTCGCGCGTCACTGCGGCCTGCCCGACCTGCGCGGCAAGCCGCCCTTTGGCGGGCATATTCTGTCGCATGATTTCGTCGAGGCGGCGCTGATCCGCCGCGCCGGCTACGCCGTCTATATGATGCCGACGCTTGGCGGCTCCTATGAGGAAAGCCCGCCCTCGCTGATTGATCTCTCGATCCGCGACAGGCGCTGGTGCCAGGGCAATCTCCAGCATTCGCGCGTGCTCTTCGCGCGCGGGCTGAGCTGGGCGTCGCGCCAGCATTTTCTCACCGGCATTTTCGGCTATCTGACCTCGCCGCTGTGGCTCATGCAGCTCCTCGTCGGCATCGTGATCGTGTTCCAGGCGAGCTATTTCAAGCCGGAATATTTTACGAGCGAGTTCGCGCTGTTCCCGACCTTCCCGCGATTTGACGCCGAGCGCTCTCTGGAACTCTTCGCGCTGACCATGAGCATCCTGCTCGCGCCGAAATTCTTCGGCCTGCTGGTCGCAATCTACGAACCCGAAACGCGCCGGGGTTCGGGCGGCGTGATCATGCTGCTGATCTCGACCCTGTTCGAGATCGTGCTGTCGGCGTTGCTCGCGCCGATCATGATGCTGATCCAGACAGGGCATGTCGTTCACATCGTCTTCGGCTTCGATACGGGCTGGGACCCGCAGCGGCGCGACGACGGCTCGGTGCCCCTGATCGACATCGTACGCCGCCACCGCTCGCATATGGCGCTGGGCGCGCTGAGCCTTGTCGCGGGCCTGCTGATTTCGCCCTCGCTCGTCGCCTGGATGTCGCCGACGATCGCCGGCCTCATCCTCGCCATTCCGATTTCCTGGCTCACGAGCCAGCGCTGGCTCGGTCTCGTGTTCCGTCGCGCCGGCGTGCTGGTGACGCCGGAGGAAACCACGACGCCGCCGATCGCCAAGCGCGGCAAGGCGCTCTCCAAAGCGCTCGCGCGTGTGGAGGATGACGAGATCAACGGCATTGCGGCGATCCACGCCGATCCGGAACTGCGCGCGCTGCACGAGGCCTGGCTGCCGACCCGCAAGACGCGCCAGCGCGGCGCCGTCACCGCCGACCGCGCCGTGGCCGAAGCCAAGATCGCCGACGCAGAGACGATCGAGGAGGCGGTCAGCTGGCTCAATCGCGGCGAGCGGCTCGTGGCGCTCTCCGACCGCGCGCTGATCGGCATGATCGCGCGCCTGCCGCGCAAGGGCGAGAAACAGGCCGAGGCGCGGGCGGCGGAGTGAGTCCAGCCGCAATGACGCTCATTTACAAAATCGTCTCCGCGCCGGAGTGGCGCCGGGCTGAAGCGGCGGGCGTCTTCCACGGCGCCGCCATCGACCTTACGGACGGCTTCATCCATTTCTCGACTGCGGATCAGGTCGAAGAAACGGCGGCGAAACATTTCGCCGGCCAGAACGACCTCCTGCTCGTCGCCATTGACGCATCGAGACTTGGCGACGCGCTGAAATGGGAGGTCTCGCGCGGCGGCGCCCTGTTCCCGCATCTTTACGCGCCGCTCTCCCTCGACGACGTCGCGCGCGTCGCGCCGCTTGTGCTGCGCGACGGCCGCCACGATTTCACGGGACTTCTTTGATGGATCCTTTCAGCGTCGCCTTGCCCTTTCTGCGCCTGCTCGACGCCGAGAACGCCCATCGCGCGACGATCGCCGGCCTGAAGCTCCTCCCGCGCCGCACGCCCGAGAAGGACGACCCGCGCCTCGCGGTTTCCGCCTTCGGTCTCGACTTCCCCAATCCGATCGGCCTCGCCGCAGGCTTCGACAAGGACGCCGAAGTTCCCGACGCCATGCTGGGTTTCGGCTTCGGCTTCGTGGAGGTCGGAACGCTGACCCCGCGCGCCCAGCCCGGCAATCCGCGCCCGCGCGCCTTTCGCCTTCTGGAAGATCGCGGCGTCATCAATCGATATGGCTTCAACAATGAGGGGCATGCGCCCGCGCTTGCGCGACTTGAAGCCCGTCATTGCGAGCGTAGCGACGGCGGGGGAGTCATCGGCGTCAACGTCGGCGCCAACAAGGACGCCGGCGACCGCGTCGCCGATTATGTCGCCGGCGTGAAAACCTTCGCGGATGTGGCGAGCTATTTCACCATCAACGTCAGCTCCCCCAACACGCCGGGCCTGCGCGACCTTCAGGAGCCGCAGGCGCTCTCCGATCTCCTTGCTCGGGTGATCGAGGCGCGCGACGCCGCCGTGACGCGCCGCCCCGTCTTGCTGAAGATCGCGCCGGACCTGACGCTTGATCAGCTCGACGGCGTCGTGCGGGTGGCGCGCGACAGTCGCATCGACGGCATGATCGTCTCCAACACCACCATCTCGCGCCCCGACAGACTGCGCTCGCCGCTTGCGAAGGAATTGGGCGGCCTCTCCGGCAAGCCCCTTTTCACGCTCTCCACCCGGATGCTCGCGCAGACTTTCCTGCGCGTCGAGGGCCAGTTCCCACTCATTGGCGTCGGCGGCGTGGACAGCGCCGAAACCGCGCTGCGCAAGTTCGAGGCGGGCGCGACGCTGGTGCAGCTCTACTCGGCCCTCGTCTATGAAGGGCCGGGCCTCGTCGGGCGCATCAAGCGGGGCCTTCTGGCTGCGCTCGAGCGCGAAAACATCACGCTTGCCGCGCTGACAGGCCGCAAGGCGGCCGAGAGCGCACGCGGGTGACAGGGGCCTGCGGGCAATGCTAGAGCGACCCCACGCTGATCGTGAGCTCATCCCTCCCCTTCACGGGGAGGGTGGCCCCGCCGTCAGGCGGGGTCGGGTGGGGTCCGGGCCAGCCACCGCATAGCGGCGAGAACCCCACCCGGCGGCCTTCGGCCGCCGACCTCCCCGTAAAGGGGAGGTATGGCTCCCCCATCGCGGACTCGCGCTTTGCGCGCGCACCCAACTCGAGTGAGGAAACATCATGAGCGAACAAATCTGGCTGGCGACGGGCGAGGCGACGGTTCTCGCGGCGGACGGGCAATATACGGATGCGATGCCGGAAGTGCTGATCGGCAATGTGAAGGGCCCGGTCGGCCACGCTTTCGCCTCCATGACCGGACAGGTCGCCGGCCATCCGCGCATGTTCGTCATTCGCGACCTCAATCAGCAGGTCCGTCCGGCCACCATGATGACCACCAAGATGACGGTGAAGTCGGAAGCCTATGTCGAGCTTCTCGGCGGCGTGCTGCAGGCGGCGACCGCCGACGCCATCGTCGATTGCGTGGCGGAAGGGATCATCCCGAAGGCGCAGGCCAATGAACTGTGCATGATCATCATGGTCTGGCTCGATCCGCGCTGCGCCACGGACGAGAACCTCGACAAGAAGGATCTCTACCGCACCAATTACGAGGCGACGAAGCTCGCGATCTCGCGCGCGCTGACGGGGCAGCCGACGGTCGATGAACTCATCGCCAATCGCAAGACCATTTCTCACTACGCGCTCGAAGGCGTGTTCGAGGACTGACGTTTCCAGCGGCGGCGCTCTGCGCGTCGCCGCCTTTCATGAAATCAGATCGAGTCTGAGCTGCCGCGGCCCGGCGCCCGCGCTCTCCAGCGACGACAGGCTCACGCCGAGCAGGCGAACGCCAATGGGCGCCGGAAACACCGGGCCCACAAGCTCCAATGCGATCTGCGCCAGCTCCTCCCGCGATCCGATCGGCGCGTCAATCGTACGCGAGCGGGTGATGATACGAAAGTCGGCGTATTTCACTTTGAGGGTCGCGGTGCGGCCGCGCATATTATTCTTCTCGCAGGCGCCCCAGACCTTGTCGACGATCGGCGCCAGCGCGTCCCGCGCCTGCGGCAGCGTGAAGACATCCTGAAAAAATGTGTTCTCGGCGCCGATGGATTTGCGAATGCGATTGGCGCGCACGGGCCGCTCATCGACCCCACGGGCGATCCAGTAATAATAGGCGCCGGCCTTGCCGAAGTGCTGCTCGAGGAAAGCAAGCGACTGCGCCTTGAGGTCCGCGCCCGTCTCGATGCCGAGCCTGTTCATCCTCTCGCGCGTTGCGGGGCCGACGCCGTGGAACCGGCCGACCTCCAGCGTTTCGACGAAGGCCGGGCCCATCTTTGGTGTGATGACGAAGAGTCCGTCGGGCTTGCGATAGTCCGAGGCGATCTTGGCCAGAAACTTGTTGTAGGAAACGCCGGCTGAGGCCGTGAGCCCGGTCGCCTTCCTGATTTTCGCGCGTATGTCCTCGGCGATCTGCGTCGCGGAACTCAAGCCTTTGAAATTCTCGGTGACATCCAGATAGGCTTCGTCCAGCGCGAGCGGCTCGATGAGCGGCGTATATTCGGCAAAGACCGCGCGAATCTGCATCGAGACGTCGCGATAGACGTCGAATCTCGGCCGCACGAAAATGAGATCGGGACATTTGCGCCGCGCCGTGACCGAGGGCATGGCCGAGCGCACGCCGAATTTGCGCGCCTCGTAACTCGCCGCCGCGACCACGCCGCGCTCCCGCGCGCCGCCGACCGCCACGGGCTTGCCGCGCAGCTCCGGATTGTCGCGCTGCTCCACGGAAGCGTAAAAAGCGTCCATGTCGATGTGAATGATCTTGCGCGGCGGCGGAGCGTGGCCCTTCTCGTCCATGACGCGAGGGACTTTAGCCCGACGGCGCGATGATTTGAACGCCCTTCGGGGCTGCGCGTTTCGAGTTGCGAAAGCGAGGCGCCGATGGATGAGCGGACGATCAAGCGGTCGTTGCCCTGGGTCGTCGCGGCGGCGCTGTTCATGGAGCAGCTCGACGCGACCATCGTCAACACGGCCGTTCCGGCGATGGCGGCGAGCCTTCACGTCGCGCCGCTGAGCCTGAAGGCCGTCGCGGCGAGCTATATCCTCAGCCTCGCCGTGGGCATTCCGGTGAGCGGCTGGGTCGCGGACCGCTATGGCTCGCGTCGCGTCTTCGCGATCGCGATTGCGGTCTTCACCCTCGCCTCGGTCTGTTGCGGGCTGGCGCAGAACGCCGGGCAGATGGTCGCGGCGCGCATTCTACAGGGCGCGGGCGCGGCGCTCATGACCCCGGTCGGCCGCATGACCATCCTGCGCACCTTCGACAAGTCCGAGCTGCTGCAAGCCATGAATTTCGTCATCATTCCGGCGCTGATCGGGCCGCTGCTCGGTCCGACGGTCGGCGGCCTGATCGTCAACTGGCTGTCATGGCGCGTGATCTTCTTCGTCAACGTGCCGATGGGTCTCGTCGCGCTATGGCTCGTTCATCGCTACATGCCCGACTATCGCGAGGAAACGCGCCATCCGCTCGACTGGGCCGGGCTGATGCTCTTTGGCTCCGGCACGGCGCTTTTGTCCTGGCTTCTGGAAATCTTCGGCGAGCACCAGATCGAGCCGGCCGCCGCCGCCGGACTTCTCGCCGTCTCCCTCACGCTGCTCGCGGCCTATTGGCTGCACGCCCGCGTCGTCCCCTTCCCGCTTCTGAGGCTGTCGCTGTTTGGGACGCGCACGTTTCGCGTCTCGGTGATCGGCGGCTTCGTCACCCGGCTCGGCGTCGGCGGCCTGCCTTTTCTGACGCCGCTTCTGTTTCAGGTCGGCCTGGGCCTGCCGGCCTGGCAGTCCGGCCTCCTCATGATGCCCACCGCCGCCGCCGCCATGGGCATGAAGTTCATCTCGGCGCCGATCCTCGCGCGCTTGGGCTACAAGGCGGTGCTGGTCGCCAATACGGTGATGATCGGCGCGACCATCTGCCTTTATGCGCTCGTGACGGCCGAGACGCCCCTTGTCTTCGTCGTGGCGACGGGGCTGGCGATGGGCTTTTTCAACTCGCTGCAATTCACCAGCATGAACAGCATGGCCTATGCCGACATAGAGTCGCAGGATTCCAGCATGGCCGCGACGATCGCGAGTTCCTTCCAGCAAATCTCGATGAGCTTCGGACTGGCCGTGGGCTCGCTCGTCGCCGGCTGGTTTCTGGGCGACGCGCCGCAGACCGACCGGCTCGCCGTCGTGTCCGCCCTGCATCAGGCCTATCTGACGCTTGGCGGTTTGACTATTCTGTCATCCGTCTCCTTCTGGACGCTGCGCGCCGGCGACGGCTCCAACGTCAGTGGAAGGGAGATCGAACCCGCGCATAAGGCGCCGCATTTTCAGGAGGGGGTATGACAGAGACGGCGCAGGACACGACGCGCGAAGCCGTGGCCGAGACAGTCCCCGCCCAGACCATGGAGCCGCCGCAGGACCTGAGCTGGCGTCAGCTCATCGCCTCCGCGCTGGTCTGCATTCTGCTGCTCGCCGCCGGCGCCTACATTCTGTCGGGCTATCTGCACGCCCTGGCCTGGGCGCTGGTGTTCGCCGTGGCGCTCTGGCCGCTCCATCAGCGCTTCCGGCGCCGCTACCATGCGTCGGGCGAACTTGCCTCCGCGCTTTTCACCGCCTTCGTCGGCCTCGTCATTCTGACGCCTCTCGCTCTGCTGGCGGCCGATGCGCTTATGGAGCTGCGCCAGCTCGTCGATTATGCGCGAATGGCGGGGGAATCCGGCCTGCCCGTGCCTGACGCTGTCACGCATCTTCCTTACGCCGGCCCGTGGATCGCGCAGTGGTGGACGGAAAACCTCTCCCATGCCGGCTGGGCGCGAGACCTTTTGAAGCAGTTCAACACAGCTTCGACGCGCGAGCTCGGCGCGATGGTCGGAGCCAACGCCGTGCGCCGGACTCTGCTTTTCATCATGTGCCTGTTGTCGCTTTTTTTCCTGTTCCTCTATGGCGAGAGCGTTGTGGCGCAGTCGCGCATCGTGTCCCGCAGGCTGTTCGGCGCGCGCGGCGAAGCCGTCGCGAGGCAGATGATTGCGTCGGTTCGCGGCACGCTCAATGGACTTGTGCTCGTCGCCGTCGGTGAAGGTCTCGTGATGACCGCCACCTATCTTGTGACCCACACGCCGCATCCGATCCTTCTCGGCGCTCTGACGACCTTCGCCGCGATGATCCCCTTCGCCGCCGCTTTCGCGATCGGCCTCGCCGCTGTCGTCGCGGCCGTCAGCGTTGGCGCCGCAGCGGCCGCGATAATCGTCGTCGTGGGCGCGGTCGTCGTGTTTCTGGCGGATCATTTCGTCAGACCAAAACTTATCGGCAGCGCCACCAATATGCCGTTCATCTGGGTGCTCCTCGGCATTCTCGGCGGCGTCGAAAGATTTCGAGCTTCTTGGGCTTTTCCTCGGCCCCGCCATCATGGCGGCGCTCGTGTCGCTGTGGCGCGACCTTTCCGCGCCGCAGGCAGATAATTGAGGTCCGACCCGTGCGCGAGGCTCTCAGCGCCCCAATTACGACAGATCAGCAAGAGGAGCGCGCCGATGGGTTCTCTTTCGCCCGAGCTGTCCCGTCTCATCGACGCGCATCGCGCGGCGTACCAGAAATTCGAAGCAACCGACGAAAACGACGACGCGTTTCTCTCGGCCAGCCGCACGGAAGATCTGGCGCGCTATGACGTGACCATGCGCCCCTGCGTCAACGACGCAGAGTTCATCGAAAAGCTGCGCTATCTGATGAATATCGAGTGCAGCCTGTGGGGCGAGCCGGAGTTTCTCACGCAATTCGGCTCCATCGCCGTCGCCGTGCGTGAATATTTCGATCAATATTCGAGCAACCCCCACTAGGCGCGCTGGTTTCCTGCCCGGCCAGACGCTCTGTTTCTCCCGCGCAGCCGCGCGGAAAGGGGTGACGATATGCGACACGTATCCTTGCACGCGGTTTCGCTCGCCGTCCTCGCGCTTGCGTCTTACCCTGCGCTGTCACAAGACGGCGCGGGGTCGGCTGCTTGTCCCGGCGGCGACGCCGGTCTCAGCCTGCCGCGGGGCTTCTGCGCCACAATTTTTGCGGACGAGATCGGTCATGCGCGGCACATGGCGATCGGCCCGAACGGCGTCGTCTATGTCAATACATGGAGCGGGCGTTACTATGGGACCGACCGACCGCCCGCCGGCGGCTTCATCGTCGCCTTGCGCGACGACAATGGCGACGGCCGCGCGGAGACCGTCAAGCGCTTCGGCGCGACCCCTGTCGGCGGCGGCGCCGGCGGAACGGGCATCGCGCTCTACGACGGCGGGCTCTATGTGGAAGAGAGCGACAAAATTCTCCGCTACAGCCTGTCCGAAAACGACATTGTTCCGTCGGAAAAGCCCCAGACGGTCGTCTCCGGCATGCCGCTGACGGGCGACCATCCGATGCACCCCTTTGCGATCGACGCACGGGGCAATCTCTATTTGAATTCCGCCTCCGCGACGAATTCCTGTCAGGTCCAGAACCGCATCCGCGAGTTGCCCGGGCTCGATCCCTGCCGCGAACTGGAAACGCGCGCCGGCGTCTGGCGCTACGAAGCAAAAGCCACGGGACAGAAGTTCTCTCCAGCCGAACGCTTCGCCACAGGCATCCGTAATGGCGAGGGCATCGCTATCGACGGCGAGCGGGTCTATGTGACCCAGCATGGCCGCGACCAGCTTTCCGAGAACTGGCCTAAACTTTACACCCGCGAACAGGGCCCCGAATTGCCGGCCGAAGAGCTGGTGGAGTTGCAGCAGGGCGCTGATTACGGCTGGCCCTACTGCTATTACGACAGCTTCGTCGGCGCGCTTGTCCTCGCCCCGGAATATGGCGGCGACGGGGGCAAGACAATCGGGGTTTGCGCGCAGAAGCAGGGACCGCTCGTCGCCTTCCCGGCGCATTGGGCGCCCAATGATCTCGCAATCTATCGGGGCGGTCGTTTTCCATCAGCTTATGACGGCGGCTTCTTCCTCGCCTTTCACGGCTCCTGGAACAGGGCCCCCTTCCCGCAGGGCGGCTACAATGTCGTTTTCCAGCCAATGGCGAACGGCAGGCCGAAAGGCGACTTCGTCGTTTTTGCCGACGGTTTCACCGGCAAGAACAAGGAGCCCGGCGGCGCCCGTCATCGGCCTTCCGGCCTGGCGATCGGGCCCGACGGCGCGCTTTATGTTTCCGACGACGTCAGTGGCCGCATCTGGCGGATCACCTTCCATGGCGATATCGCCAGCGCGGGCGTGGAGCCGGCGCCGATGGTCGGGCAGACCTATGGGCGCGCAGCGGAAGCCAGGCCGCCGGAGGGGACGAATCCAGAGGCCGGCCAAATGGAGGGACGCAAGCTGCCGACGCCTCCCGGCGTCACCGACGCGGAGGTTGCGCGAGGCGAGCGGATTTTCAACGGCCATGAGGCGGGCGGCGCCTGCGCGGGCTGCCATGGCGAAAACGGCAAGGGTTCATCCCTCGCGCCAAACCTCGCCAGCGGGCATTGGCTGTGGGGCGACGGCAGTCTCGGCGCCATCCGCAAGGTCATTGACGAGGGCGTGTCGCAACCGAAGCAGTTCCGAAGCCCCATGCCGCCAAGGGGCGGCTCCTCGCTTTCCGACGCAGACATCGACGCCGTCGCCGCCTATGTCTGGGCGATCAGTCGCACGGAGAAGAAATAATTCCACGTCATTTTTCTGCTACAAAGCCCGCCTATTCTTTAATCAGGTCGACGGAAACGTCGGCACGGGAACGCTCCGACCGTGGATGTAACGGCGGGGCGTTTTTCGTTTGGCGCCCTCCTTGCTCCGCGCGCGTCGCCCGCGCGTATCCCTGCGCCGGTAGCTTTTTCTCGCTGATGGCGTAGCATGTGCGCGCAAGCAATCGCGCGCTTGGGATGCGTCGCCGGAGCCGTCAATGTCGAACGACAAGAGCATATTAATCTGCGGCATCGGCGAGACCGCGTCTGCGGTCGCGCGACGTCTGTTTGTCGACGGCTACGCTGTCTGTCTCTATCGCGCGACCGCGCCGCTATTGCTACGTCGCCGGATGAGCTTCGCCGACGCCTGGCATGACGGCTATGCGCTTCTCGAAGGCATCGAGGCGCGCCGCGCCGACGTCAACGCCGAATTCCAGCTCGGTCTGCGCACCCGGGCCTTCATTCCCCTGCTCAGGGGACGTTATACCGAGTTGCTGGAGCGCTGGCCCTGGGACGTGATCGTCGCTGCGCACGAAGATCGCGAGCCCGCCTCGCTCACGTCGCCCGATGACGCCGAACTCACCATCGGCCTTGGCCCGAGTTTCCGTCCCGGCATTGAATGCGACTTCGCCATCGACACCGACGGCCCCGATCCAGGCGCGATCTATCGCAAGGGGACTTTGCCGCAAAGACGTGCGCGCGAGACGGGATCTGACGGCCAGCATGTTCATGCCCCCGTCTCGGGCCTTTTCCGGGCGGAGGTCTCGATCGGCGCCGCCGTTCAAGCGGGCGCGACGCTTGGCTTCATTGGCGACACCCCGGTCCTCTCGCCGATCAGCGGGCGTCTGCTCGGAATCGCACGACGCGAACAGGCGGTCGTCGAAGGCGCGCCGGTCGCAGAAATCGCCCATGCGCACTCGACGCAGGTCTCCGGCGTCAGTCCCGCCAACCAGCTTGTCGCCAGGGGCGTCTCCTTCGCGATAGAAATGGAGCTCGAAGGATTCGAGCCTTTTTCTTTCGAAGACTGGTTTAATTAAAGCACGGTCTTCCCCGCATCGCCCTCCTTCGAGGAAACACATGGACTCCGCGAACCCGCTGCTGAACACATGGACCACGCCTTTCGGACTGCCGCCCTTCGGGGCTATCCGCAGCGAAGATTTCCGGCCGGCCTTCGAGACGGCGCTCGCGAGCCATAAGGCGGAAATCGCTGAGATCGCGCAAAATCCCGACGAGCCGACATTCGCGAACACGATCGAGGCGCTGGAGCGCGCTGGAAAGCTTCTGACCGACGTGGGCTCGGTCTTCTGGAATCTCACCGGAACGGACACCAATCCGCAATTGCAGGAAATCGAGCGCGACATGGCGAGCGCGCTCTCGCGTCATGCAAGCGAAATCTCCATGAACCCGGAGCTCTTCCGCCGGGTCGACTCGCTTTACGAGAAGCGCGGCGGCCTCGGCCTGACGGCGGAACAGCGTCGCGTTCTCGAACTCACGCACAAGAATTTCGTGCGCGCGGGCGCGCAACTCAATGCTGAGGAGAAAGAACGCCTCGCGACGATCATGGAACAGCTCGCCACGCTGGCGACGCGCTTCTCGCAAAATGTGCTGGCCGACGAATCCTCCTGGCTGCTGCTGCTCGATGAAAGCGACCTAGACGGCCTCTCGACGGATTTCCGTGCGGCGGCGGCGCGGCTCGCGGCCGATCGCGGCGCCCCGGGGAAATATGCCGTGAGCCTCGCGCGCTCGAGCGCCGAAACCTTCCTGCAAAGTTCGACGCGCCGCGATCTGCGCGAGACAGTCTATCGCGCCTGGGCGCGCCGTGGCGAAAGCGGCGGCGAAACGGATAATTCGGAAATCATCCGCGACATTCTCGCGCTGCGCGACGCGCGCGCGAAGCTTCTCGGATTCCAGAGCTTCGCAGATTACAAGCTCGACGACACAATGGCGAAAACGCCGGCCGCGGTGCGCGACCTGCTCGACCGCGTCTGGACGCCGGCGCTCTCGCGCGCGGCGGAGGAGCGCGCGCATATTCAGGCGCTCGTCGACTCGGAGGGCGCCAATTTTTCCGTCGCCGGCCATGACTGGCGCTATTACGCAGAGCGCGTGCGCAAGGATCGCTACGATCTCGATCAGACCACGCTGCGCCCTTACTTCCAGCTCGACCGCATGATCGCGGCGGCCTTTCACGTCGCAGAAAAGCTCTTCGGCCTGCGTTTCGTCGAGCAGAAGGGGCTCGATCTCTATCATCCCGACGTCCGCGCCTTCGAGGTGCTGGACCGCGAGGGCAAGCATGTCGCGCTGTTCCTCGCCGATTACTTCGCCCGGCCGTCGAAGCGCAGCGGCGCCTGGATGTCGGACTTTCGCTCGCAGCACAGACTGGATGGCGAGGTGCGCCCCATCATCGTCAATGTGATGAATTTCACGAAGGGCGCGGAGGGCGAACCGAGCCTTCTCAGTCTCGACGACGCGCGCACGCTGTTCCATGAGTTCGGCCACGCCCTGCACGGCATGCTGTCGGACGTGACATATCCGCTCGTTTCAGGAACGAGCGTCGCGCGCGATTTCGTCGAGCTGCCGTCGCAGCTCTACGAACACTGGCTGCTGGAGCCCGCCGTCTTGAAGCAGTTCGCCCTGCACGCGGAAACCGGCGCGCCCATGCCGGACGATCTGCTGGAGCGGATCGTCGCCTCGCGCCATTTCAACCAGGGCTTCGGCACGGTGGAGTTCTGCGCGTCGGCCTATGTCGACATGGATGTGCATGAGCAGAGCCTGCCCGCCGACGTCGACATCGGCGCCTTCGAGCGCGAGAGCCTCGAGAAGATTTCCATGCCCGCGGAAATCATCATGCGTCATCGGCTCCCGCACTTCGGGCACATATTCTCGGGCGACGGCTATTCGGCTGGCTACTACAGCTATCTCTGGGCAGAAGTGCTCGACGCCGACGCCTTCGAAGCCTTCAAGGAGACGGGCGATCCGTTCCACCCGGAAGTCGCGGAGAAGCTCAAGAACTTCATTTATTCGGCCGGCGGCCGACAGGACGCCGGCGAGGCCTATCTCGCCTTCCGCGGCCGCATGCCGACTGTCGAGCCGCTCCTGCGCCAGCGCGGATTTGCGAGCTGACAGGGCCTATTTCTGCAGGACGAAGAAGAGACGCGGGTAACGCAGCAGCACCTTGCCGTCAGGTTGGCGCGGATAGGCCTGCACGAGTCGCTCTCTGTAGCGAGCCAGGAAATCGCGACTCTCTTCGGGGCTCAGCAGATCGAGAAACGGGCGCAGGCCTGAGCCTTCGAACCATTCGACGACGCCCTCGGGACCGTCGAGCGGATGGATATAAATCGTTTGCCAGATGTCGACGGACCGGCAGTGCGGCGCGAAGAGGTCGTAATATTCGTCCGCTTGACCGATGACCGTCAGCGATTTCGCGACGGGCACCAGACGATCGGCCCAGGGCCCATCCGCCGCCACCATGCGCATTGCCGCATGGGAAAGTTCGTGCGTGTTGTTCGGCATCTGCACGGCCAGTCGGCCGCCTGGCCGAAGGGAGTCGAGGAGCGCATGGATCAGCTTTCTGTGATCCGGCAGGAAATGCAGCGTCGCATTCGCGAAAATGATATCCGCCGGCGCGGGCGGCCGCCAGTGGGCGATATCGTCCTTGATGAAGCGCGCGGTGGGCAGTCGCGCGCGGGCCACGGCGAGCATATTGTCGGACTTGTCGACGCCCACCACCTCCGCGCCCGGGAAGTTGCGGGCAAGAAGCTCCGTGCTGTTGCCGGGTCCGCAGCCGAGATCGAAAACGAGCCGCGTTTCGCACAATGGAATGCGCGCGAGGAGATCACGCGCCGCGCGTGTGCGCTCCTCCTCGAATTTCAGATAGAGATCCGAGTTCCAGTCGCGCGCAGAGACGTGCGCTTCCTCGCAGGGCGTCTCGCTCAAATACCCTCCCCTACATCGAGATATTCATCCGACGCCGGGAAAATGCGCGCCTTGGCGAGCGACAGCGGCACGCGGTCGCCGAGCGCGGCCGCCGCATCCAGCGGCGAATCGATTTCGAGCGTCTGGTCGTAGCCATCGATGGCGATGGTGGCGCGAACGCCCGCGGGCGTGCGGCGCAAACTCTCCACGCGGCCTTCCAGTTCGCCTGTTCCATCCGCCGCGACGGCGATATCCGCCGGACGGAAGAAGACTCGGGCCGGGCCGCTGCGCAACCCATGCGTATCGATATGCAATTCGCGGTTGCCGAACCGCACGTGACCATCGCCGATGGTGACGGGAAGCGCCACCGCCTCGCCAACGAATGAAATGACGAAAGGCGACGCAGGCTGATCGTATAGTTCCGCCGGCGTGCCGACCTGTTCGATACGGCCCTCGTTCAGCACGACGACGCGATCGGCAAGCTCCATCGCTTCGTCCTGATCATGGGTGACGAACACGGTCGTCAATCCTGTTTCCTTGTGCACCTCCCGCAGCCAGCGGCGCAGATCCTTGCGCACACGCGCGTCGAGCGCGCCGAAGGGCTCGTCGAGCAACAGCACGCGCGGCTCGATGGCGAGCGCGCGCGCCAGGGCTACGCGCTGACGCTGGCCGCCCGACAGCTGCGCCGGATAGCGCGCGCCGAGCCCCTCGAGCTGAACGAAACGCAGAAGCTCGTGCACACGCGCCGTGATGTCGCCGCGGGTGGGACGCAGGCGTCTCGGCCGCACCTTGAGCCCATAGGCGATATTGTCCGCGACGCTCATATGCTTGAACAGCGCGTAATTCTGGAAAACAAAGCCGACCCGCCGATCCTGCACGGGCAGATTGGTGGCGTCCCTGTCGTCGAAATAGACGTGACCGCGATCGGGCGCGTTCAGACCGGCGATGACACGAAGAAGCGTCGTCTTTCCCGAGCCCGACGGTCCGAGCAGCGCCACCAGTTCGCCCGGCCGAATGTCGAGCGTGACGTCGCGCAAAGCAGCAAAGGCGCCGAAGTCCTGTTCGACGCCCTCGACGCGGATCGCGGAACCGCGCTTCTGCGCGTCAGCGCCGTTTTCCTCGCGCGGCGAGCGCGTCAGCGTGACGCCATTCGAGGAAGGTTTTGAGCCCAAGGGTGACAAGCGCAAGGCTCGCAAGAAGGACCGAGAGAGCGAATGCGGCGACATTGTTATACTCATTGTAAAGTATCTCCACTTGCAGTGGGATCGTGTTGGTCAGGCCGCGTATGTGGCCGGAAACGACGGAGACGGCGCCGAATTCGCCCATGGCGCGCGCGTTGCACAGCAGCACGCCATAGAGCAGGCCCCATTTGATATTGGGCAGCGTCACGGTGAGGAAAGTCCGGAAGCCGGAGGCCCCAAGCGTCAACGCCGCCTCTTCCTCGACTGTTCCCTGCTCCTGCATCAACGGAATGAGTTCGCGCGCGATGAACGGGAAGGTGACGAAGGCCGTGGCGAGCACGATTCCCGGCACGGCGAAGACGATCTGCACGCCATGCGCCGCCAGCCATTTGCCGAAAAGACCCTGCGCGCCAAACACCAGCATGTAGATCAGGCCCGCCACCACCGGCGACACGGAGAAGGGCAGATCGATAAGCGTGATGAGCAGGCTTTTTCCCGGAAAGGAAAACTTGGCGATCGACCAGGCCGCCGCGAGGCCGAAGACCAGATTCGTGGGAACGACGATCGCCGCGACCAGCAGCGTCAGCTTTATCGCCGCGATGGCGTCGGGCTCGCTGAACACTTCCATGAAGGCGGCGTACCCCTTGCTCGTCGCCTCGGCGAAAACGATCGCCAGCGGCGCAAAGAGGAACACCAGCAGGAACAACAGGGCGGTTGCAATCAGCGCATAGCGCGCGAAGGTCGAATCCTCAGTGACAGGACGCGTCCTGGCGCGGCGGCCGTTGAGCTGCGAGGATAAAATGACGCTCTCAGACATGACCGAACCTCTTCCGGCTCCAGGCCTGGACAAGATTGATAAGAAGGAGCGCGAAGAAGGAGATCGCCAGCATGATGGTCGCGATGCCGGTGGCGCCGGCATAATCATACTGTTCGAGTTTCACGACGATCAGCAGCGGCGCGATTTCCGAGACATAAGCAATGTTGCCGGCGATGAAGATGACAGACCCATATTCGCCGACGCCGCGCGCGAAGGCGAGCGCGAAGCCCGTCAGTAGCGCGGGAACGAGCGGCGGCAGCAGAACGCGCGCAACAGTCTGAACGCGTGTCGCGCCCAGAGTCGCGGAGGCTTCCTCCAGTTCGACTTCGAGCTCGGTGATGATGGGCTGGACCGTGCGCACCACGAATGGCAGGCCGATGAAGATCAGCGCAACCAGAATGCCCCAGCGCGTGAATGCGATCTTCACGTCGATGTCTGCGAGCGGGTCGCCGAACCAGCCGTTCGGCGCGTAAAGCGCGGCGAGCGAAATGCCCGCGACCGCCGTTGGCAGCGCGAAGGGAAGATCGACGAAGGCGTCGAGGACACGGCGACCCGGGAAGTTGTAACGCGTCAGCACCCAGGCGACGATCAGGCCGAAGAAGAGGTCGATGACCGCGGCGGCAAAGGAGATGAGGAAGGTCGTATGCAGGGCCGCCGCGACGCGGGGCTCGGCGGCCACCCGATAAAGACCGGAGAAGCCCAGTTCCGAGGAACGCCAGACCAGCGTCGCCAGAGGGAAAAGGACGATCAGCCCCAGATAGAGGAGCGTGTAGCCGAACGTCAGGCCAAAACCGGGAATAACGCTCGGCGCTTTGAAGCGCCGAGCGTTGCGTCCCGCGAAGCTCGGGGAGAAGGTCACTTCGCGGGCTCTTGTTTCTGGATATCGTCGAAGACGCCGCCGTCGGCGAAGAATTTCTTCTGCGCGTTCCCCCAGCCGCCGAAGGATTTATCGACGGTGATGAATTCGATTTTGGGGAATTTTTTCAGATCTTCCTTCGCGGCGGCTTCCGGATGCGCGGGACGATAGAAGTTCTTCGTGATGATCGCCTGCGCGGCCGGCGTGTAGAGATAATCGATGAAAGCTTCTGCAAACTTCCTCGTGCCCTTCGCGTCGACATTGCCGTCGACCACCGCGACAGGCGGCTCCGCGAGTATCGAGAGTTTCGGCGCAACGATCTCGAATTTATCGGCCCCGAACTCCTTGAGCGCCAGGAAAGCCTCGTTTTCCCAGGCAATCAGCACGTCTCCAAGACCGCGCTGCGCAAAAGTGATCGTGGACCCGCGCGCGCCGGTGTCGAGAACCGGCGCATTCTTGTAGATCGCCTTGACGAACTCTTTCGTCTTGGCCTCGTCGCCGCCGAATTTCTTCAAGCCGTAGCCCCAGGCGCCGAGGAAATTCCAGCGCGCGCCGCCAGAGGTTTTGGGGTTGGGCGTGATGACGGCCACGCCTGGCTTGGCCAGATCGTCCCAATCCTTGATCGCCTTTGGATTACCCTTGCGGACCAGGAAGACGATGGTCGACGTATAGGGCGAGGAATTGTTCGGATGGCGCTTTTGCCAATCGGCCGGAATCTTTCCCGTCTTGGTCGCGATCGCGTCTATATCCGCCGCGAGCGCGAGCGTAACGACATCGGCGGCAAGTCCGTCGATCACGGCGCGCGCCTGCGCGCCCGAGCCGCCGTGAGAAGTCTGGATATCGAGACTCTCGCCGGTGCGCGCCTTCCAATCCGCCGCGAAGGCAGGATTGATCTGCTTGTAGAGTTCGCGCGTCGGATCATAGGAAACGTTGAGTAGCGACTGGTCCGCCCGCGCCGCGCCCCCCAGGAGCCCCAAAACCAAACCCGCAATCGTCGAAACGCGAAGAAGCGCCCCGGGCTTCCCCCTACCACTCTGCATATCGTCCACTCCATGTATCAGTATCATAAAGTCTATAGTCGAAATAGACTAGCTTGCAAGAGCTCTTTTGCGTCTGGCCGGAGCATGCCGCCAGTCAGGCGCTTATTCGATAAATTTGGTCACGTCCGAGAGGGTGATGGCGACGACGCCGTCGGCCGCTACGCGGCCAAGGCAATATTTTTCGCTGGCGACGGCCTCGAGCTCCGGTCGTTCCGAATCAAATTGCGCCCGAAGGTCGTCTTCGTCAGTAAGGTTGAAGTCAGCCTCAAGCGCGTCGTCCGAAACGAAAACGCGCACGGTCTGCAATGCGCCGGCCACGCGCATCGAGAATGAAAATCCGTTCTCTTCCCGAATGACTTCGGAATCAATATGTTCGAGCGGCATCGGCGCCTTGCCCCTGCTTCCGGCTACGGAAGAAATGCGCGAGACGCCGTCCTGTTCCGCTGCGACCTCAGGCCGCATCCATGGCGCAGCGGTCCGAAACAGCCTCTGAGTCGGGCTTCAGCCCGATCCAGCGGCTCACCGCCTCCGGGTCGAAGCCCGAACTCGCAGTGATCGCCCACGCGCATCAACGGCCGGCGGATCAGCCCGGGATCGAGGATCATCATGACGATGGCCTCCTGCGGGTTGACGCTGTCGGGATTGATTTCACCGGATTTCACGCGTGGCGATGCGGCGTTGAACCATTCCCGCACCGGCTTGGCGGCGAAATAGGGACGCAGGCTCGACGCGCTCCACGCTTCGTGGAGAAGATCGCGGGCGTCGACCTGGTGGCCGGAAGAGATCAGCAAGGCTTTCTGTTTGGCGTTGCTGGCGCAACCGGGCTTTTCGTAGAAGATGACGTTCGCCATGGGCAGCCTCTCCTGAACGGACGATATGACTTTTCCCTATCGCCCCACGGTTTTTACCGCAGCGTCATCATACTGGAGTATTGCTGCGATGCGGCGCCCGAATGCAAAGCAAGGCGCTAGGCGCCTCGCTGTATTTTCGCGCAGTCTGCCTCAGGAAAAGTCGACGCGTTCTTTTAGCGTGACAGCGCCCAGATGATGGAAACGCGCTCGGTCACGTTCTGCATGCCGGGCCGCAGCGGTACGGACATCTTCGCGTTCGGGGCCGCGGCGACTTCCGCGTCGTAGGTCCGCGCGACCGGCATGCGGTAATCGAGCGGCCGGATTTCGATGACGCGCGCGAGTCGAAGACCTGCGGCTTCGGCATAGATCCGCGCGCGACGCTCGGCGTCCTTTACCGCCTTCGCGCGCAATTCGTCCCGCTTTTCCTCGAGACCGCCGTTGTCATATTCCACCCCGTCCAGAGTGTTGGCGCCCTTTTCGAGGACGCGTCCGACGATATCGCTGGCTTTCTCGACGGGCTTGATCTGAACGGCCAGCCTGTTGCTCGCGCGGTAGGTGGTGGTTGTTTTCGTCTTGCCCTTGGCGTCGCGCTCCTCAGTCTGCATCGGCGCGAGGGAGACCTGCTCCGTCTGCATGTCGGCGTCGGCGACGCCCATGGTCTTGAGTTCGTCGAGGATCGTCTTGATTGCGGCGGCGTTGTCGGCGGCTGCGGCCGCGGCCGTCGGCCGCTCGGTCACGACGCCGAAGCGCAGCGTCGCCCGATCGGGCGCCACGTCTTCCGAGGCCTCGCCGACGACGGCGACATTGGGGACCGAGTCCTTGAGGGCCTCGGCCTGAGCATAGCCGCAGAGGAAAAGCGAAATGGCGAAGATCATCCGAATCATGGCATGTCCCTGAACAGCGGCGCTTCAGCCGCAAAAGAGCCGGCTTGAGGTTCTAGAGCCCGATTTTAAGGAAAACTTGGCAAAGTTTTTCGATTGGATTCCGTCCGGGCGATCTTCGCGCGAATTCCGCCATTCTCATGGTTCCATCTGGCGGGAAAGCGCGCTAGTCCAGCTAAACTTTACAGGAAGCGCGCAGGATTGTCCCGCGCCCCAAGAACAGGCCTCATGCCCCTTCTATACCATTACCCGCTCTGCCCTCACTCTCGCTTCGTGCGGCTTGTCCTTGCCGAATATGGCGTCGACGCCGAGCTGATCGAGGAGCGCGCGTTCGACCGCCGCCCCGAATTCCTCGATCTCGACCCGGCCGGCCGGACCCCCGTTTTCATCGATGACGATGGAACCGTCGTGCCCGCCGCGGTCATCGCGGAATATCTCGACGAGACCTACGGCGCCACGCGCGGCCCGCAGAGGCTGCTGCCGACCGAAACGCTGGCCCGGATCGAGACGCGGCGCCTGGTCGACTGGTTCAACGTCAAGTTTTTCGAGGAGGTCACCGGCTGGCTCGTCACCGAGAAGGTCTACAAACGCTTTTCGCCGCAAGGCGGCGCGCCGGACATGGATCTCGTGCGCGTGGCGCGGGCGAACATCCGACATCACATGCGCTACATCGGCTATCTGACGAGCCACCGGAACTGGCTCGCGGGCGATAAGCTCACCTACGCCGATTTCGCCGCGGCCGCGCATCTCTCCTGTGCAGACTATCTGGGCGACGTGCCGTGGGAGGAGGACGAGGCGACCAAGCACTGGTATCAGCGCGTGAAGTCGCGTCCAGCTTTCCGGCCGTTGCTCGCGGACCGCGCGCCGGGCATGGCGCCTGGTCCCGTCTACGCGATGCTCGATTTCTGACCGGGGCAGGAGCCGCATTATATTAGGCGGCGGATGTCCCTCGAAAGCACGATACGCGATCACGCCCGTTCCTTGGGCTTCGACGCCTGCCGCTTCACCACCGCCGACGCCGCGCCGGAACTGGCCGAGCGGCTGCGGGCGTGGCTCGACATGGGCGCGCATGGCGACATGGGCTGGATGGCGGAAACCGCCGACCGCCGCGTCGCGCCGACGGCGCTCTGGCCCGAGGCGAGAAGCGTCGTCATGCTCGGCCTCAATTACGGCCCCGCCGCCGACCCGCTGGACGCCACGGCGAGAAAGGACTGTGGCGCGATTTCGGTCTATGCGCGCCATCGTGACTATCACGACATCGTCAAGCGACGGCTGAAGCAGCTTGCCGCCTTCATCGTGAAACGCGCGGGCGGCGATGTAAAAGTCTTTGTCGACACCGCGCCCGTCATGGAGAAACCCCTCGCCGAGCGGGCGGGCCTCGGCTGGCAGGGCAAGCACACAAATCTCGTTTCGCGCGAGTTTGGCTCCTGGCTCTTTCTCGGCGCCGTCTTCACGACAGCGGCGCTGGCGCCGGACCCCGCCGAAGTTGACCATTGCGGCTCCTGCCGAAACTGCCTCGACGCCTGCCCGACGGCGGCCTTCCTCGGCCCTTATCAGATCGACGCCCGGCGGTGCGTTTCCTACCTCACCATCGAATGCAAGGGCCCGATCCCGCGCGAATTCCGGGCGGCGATCGGCAATCGCATTTACGGATGCGACGATTGCCTCGCCGTCTGCCCCTGGAACAAATTCGCGCAAGTCTCCCGCGAGGCGAAACTCGCAGCCCGCCCCGATCTCGAAAGTCCCAAGCTCGCTCAACTGGCCCGCCTGGACGACGCCGCGTTTCGCGCATTGTTCGCCGGCTCGCCGATCAAGCGCATCGGCCGCGCCCGCTTCCTTCGCAACGTGCTGATCGCGATTGGCAACAGCGGCGACCCCGCCCTCGCCGCCGAAGCCGAGCGGCTGCTGCGCGATCCCGATTCGCTTGTCCGGGGCGCAGCCGTCTGGGCGCTCGCGCGCGTCGCCCCGAAACGCCTCGTTGCATTGCAAGGTGAAAGCGTTGCGGAGGTCGATGAAAGCGTTCGCGAGGAATGGGCAAAAGAGACACACTCCCTGAAAATTTAGCGGTTTGACCTGTTAGTGCGCCGCAACACGTCTTGCCGTTTCGGGAATCGGGCTAATCTGATTATCAGGGCCTCTTTTTGAGGTCCTCCGGACCGATTGGCATGATCACCTTCTCGAGACGCCCCGCCGAAACGCCATCTGAAGAAGCCGCCCGCCTCCTGCTCAGGATCGGCGTCTTCATGCTCTTCGTGATTGCGCTGTCTGCGCCGATTGTCGTGCGCCAGACGGTCTATATTCTGTTGCCGATCGGCGCGGCTTTGCTCCTCGCCGCGGCCGCCCTCTCCAGTAATGGCGGCTCGTTCCGTACGATGCTGCAGTCCTCGGCCGTCTGGGCGGCGCTGCTGCTCCTGGTCTGGACGGGCGTGTCGCTGATCTGGACGCCTTTCGAGGGTCCCGCCGAGCGTTTCGCCAAAGCTGCCGGGACAATGGCGCTCGTCGCGGCGGCCGCGGCGCTGATGCCGCCGCGCACGAAGACCTCCAATCTCAATCTGCTGCCAATCGGAGTCGGCGTCGCGGTGGTGGCGCTTGTCGCGGTCACGCAGTTCCTGTCGCCGACCTATACGGCCGAGGACGTCCTCGACGTGGGTCCGCTCGGTCGCGCCGGGCTTGGTCTCGCCCTGCTCGTCTGGCCCGCGATGGGGGCGCTTGCCGTGCGCGGGCGCTGGATTTGGGCGGCGTCGCTGGGCGCCGCGACGATCGTCGCCTGCGGCCTGGCCAATGCGCCCAACGCCCTGCCCGCGCTGTTCGGCGGCGCGCTGGTCTTCGCCGCCGCCTTCGGGCGTCCGCATGTGGTCTCGATCTGGCTTGCCATTGTGATGGCCGCGATCGTGCTGCTTGCGCCGCTCGCGGCCCTCGCCGCCCATACGGTCTGGTCCGGGGACGCGCCTGATTTCTTCAAATATCTCGCGCTATGGGGTCATGTGATCGCCTTTGACGGGATGCGAACCCTTCTGGGACACGGATTCGGCGCCGCGACATGGGGCGTGCTCGGCGGCTATCTGCCTGCGGCCACGCCGCGAAGCCTCGTCTTCCAGATCTGGTTCGATCTCGGCGTCGTCGGCGCCGCCGCGCTGGCGCTGGTGCTGGCCCGCGCCAGCCTCGAGGTGGGGGCGGCGCGCCCTGCCCTGGCGCCCTTTCTTCTGGGCGGGCTCGGAGCGGCTTTCGTCATCTGTCTGCTGGGTCCCGCGGCCGAACAGCTCTGGTGGCTGACGCTCGCGGGGCTCGACGCCATCGCCTTCGCTCTGGTAATGCGCGGCCAGTTTCGCAAACGCCGGCCCGTTTTGCCCATCGGGCTCGGCGCCTCGGCGGAAGACGCCGCCTGACGAGAGAGTCCCTTGGCCGAATATCCCAGTCTGACTTCCGCAGTCGAGCCGCTCGCGCTCGGCGAGCCCGTGGTCGCCGCTGCATGGCTCGGCGACACGCCCGCCTTCGCGCTGGCCGACGGCGCGATCCGCCTCGGCGAAGCGCATGAGGAGCGCCGCGTCCAGGCGCATCCCGACGCCGCCATCCTCGTCGCCGCCAGCGACGGGCGCCGTCTCATCACCGGCGGCGACGACGGCCGGGTCGTGGGGACCGACGCAGATGGCGCAATCGAGACGATTGCCGAAGAGAAGGGCAAATGGATCGACGCCGTCGCCATCCACGAGGGCGCGATCGCCTGGTCGGCGGGGCGCAGCGCTCATGCCCGCTCGGCGAAAGGCGAAGTAAAATCGGTCGATCTGCCTTCGACCTGCCGGGGCCTCGCCTTCTTCCCGAAGGGATACCGTCTGGCAGCGTCCCACTACAATGGCGCGACCATCTGGTTTCCCAACGCCGGCAAGCCGGAATTGCTGAACTGGTCGGGTTCGCATCTCGATGCAACTGTGTCGCCCGATGGGCGCTTTCTGATTACCTCCATGCAGGAGAACACGCTGCACGGCTGGCGGATCGCCGACGCCAAAAACATGCGCATGGCCGGCTATCCCGGCAAGACGCGCAGTTTCTCCTGGTCCAACGACGGCAAATGGCTCGCCACCTCGGGCGCCGACGCCTGCATCATCTGGCCTTTCTCGGGGAAGGACGGTCCGATGGGTCAGAGCTCCGCGCGAATGTGGCGTGCGGGCCAATGTGCCGGTGACGCGCGTAGCCTTCCATCCGGCCGCGCTCGTTGTCGCCATCGGCTTCGACGACGGCCTCGTGATGATCTCGCGGATCACGGACGCCTCCGAGTTACTGGTGCGCCGGCCGACCGAGGACCCAAAAAACGCGCGGATTTCCGCCCTCGCCTGGGACGTGAAAGGCGCGCGGCTGCTTTTCGGCGCGGAGAACGGCGACGCCGGCCTGCTGACGCTTCCCAAACCCTGACAGGACTTGAATCCGCTTTCCTGTCACGGGGTTAAGCATTGGCTTGGCGTGGAATTGAGGCTATGTTGCCGCCGCCTAACGGTTTTGTCGCTGAAAGAGGTACATGACATGAGCATCAACAAGCTTGGACTGATTTTTGGTTTGATCGCCGGCGCCTTCGTTTTCGCCCAGGCGGCCAGCGCA